>NZ_JADYVH010000006.1:0-539186 GCF_020193615.1 Bradyrhizobium sp. IC4059 | reverse complement strand
GCGCCCGCCAGCATCACCTATCACTGGCAGAGCAGCCCCGACGGCACCACTTGGACGAACCTGGCCGCCACGACCTCGAGCCTCACCCTCGATAGCAGCCTGGTCGGCAAGCGGATCCGCGTGAATGGCACCTACACCGACCTGTTCGGCGCCAGCGAGAACGTGACCAGCGCGGCCACGGCGACGGTTGCCGCTGCGAGTGCCACCACTACGCTGTTCACCACCCAGACGCCTGTCATCACCAATGCCAGCGACGGAGTAGGTTATGAGTTGGGGATGCGCTTCACCAGCGACACCTCCGGCTCGATCCAGGCAATCCGGTACTACAAGGCTCCGAGCGAGACGGGCACGCATATCGGCCACATCTGGTCGGCTACCGGCCAGGAGCTGGCGACGGTCACGTTCACCAACGAAGGCGCATCGGGCTGGCAGCAGCAGGCGCTCGCCACGCCCCTGACCATCCAGGCCGGCACGACCTACATCGTCTCCGTCAACATCAACAGCAACTACGTCTCCACCACGCAGGGCTTCGCCTCAGCCATCAGCAATGGTGGCCTGAACGCCCCGGTGGGTGCCGGCCTCTTCGACCTGTCCAAGGGCGCCTTCCCCACCAATGTCTATCAGAATGCAAACTATTTCCGCGACGTCGTGTTCGCTGCGGGCAACGTCATCTCACTACTTAGCAGTTCCACAGTCTATGTCAGTGAGACGGGAGGGATGGCTACCATCACCGTCGTACGCTCCGGCGACCTCCAATCTCAAGCAACCGTGGAGTACACGACGAACGAAATCGGCACCGGCGGCACAGCTACCGCGGGCGAGGACTTCATCCAGCCCACGTTTAATGGCCGGTCGAACACTGGTCAGGTCGTCTTCAACCCCGGAGAGAGCACCAAGAGCTTCACCATCTCAATTGTGAAAGATCAGCTCACCGAGGGTAACGAGACGTTCGCGGTCGGGCTTCAGAATCCCGGTTCCGGTTCCCTCGGGACCCCGCGCACAGTGCTCGTGACCATCATCGACAACGACTCGCCCGTCGCGATCTCAATGGCGGACGCGGCGATAAGCGTTACCGAGAATACACAGACGGCAACGATTACGCTGCTGCGCAGCGGCAGCACCAGCCAAACAGCTACTGTCGGCTTCACGACAAGCAACGGCAGCGCCCTCGCGGGTTCCGACTACACCGCCTCGTCAGGCACGGTGACTTTCGCTGCTGGCCAGGTGACCCAGACGATCACGGTACCGATCCTCAATGATGCGACACCGGAGAATGATGAGACCTTCACGGTCACGTTGAGCAACCCAACCGGTGCCACTCTCGGCGCCGAGACAACGACGACTGTGAAAATCCTGGATAATGACAACCCCAATCTCGGCAATCTGGCGGGCGAGACGTACGTGACGGGACTGGGCCAGGGGTATGCCGGCGGGCCAACGGCGATCGATTGGACTCCAGACGGCCGCTACATGCTGATTGCCCAAAAGGACGGTGTGGTGCGTGTGGTGGACAACGGAGAACTTCGATCAACTCCGCTGATCGACATTTCGAGCGAGGTAAATGACGTCAATGATCGCGGACTGCTGGGTATCGCGGTGAACCCGAATTTCGCAACGAACCCCTATGTCTACCTGCTCTATACCTACGATCCACCCGAAACGGCGGGCCAGCCTGGCCTTGCCGGCCCCGATCAGGCCGGCAACCGACCGGCTCGCCTGGTGAGGGTCACCGTTGACCCAACCACAATGATTGCCGATCCGGCGAGCGAGGTAGTGCTGGTCGGAAAGAACAGCATCTGGGCCTATACGAGCCGTCCCGACGTAAACAGCACAGGCGATCCGAGCATCGCTCCTTCCGGCATCGTCAACGGCACCACGATCACAGCTCCGGCGAGCCAGATCGAGAGTGGATCGCAGGACAACGATCCGGACCGGACCGGCATCCAGAACCAAAACATTCGTGACTATCTGGCGACTGATAGCGATTCGCACGGCGTAGGCGCTGTTCATTTCGGCCCGGACGGTTATCTCTACCTCACCGTCGGCGATGGCGTGTCGTACAACTTCGTCGACCCCCGGGGAGTGCGCGTCCAAGACATCCACAATCTATCGGGCAAGTTGTTGCGGATCGATCCCGTTACAGGTGAGGGAGTGCCCGGCAATCCGTTCTATCAGGCAAGCGATCCAAACAGTAATGCGTCGAAGGTGTTCTACTACGGTGTTCGCAACGCGTACCGCTTCAGCTTCGATCCAGTTACCAATCTTCCTGTGCTCGGAGATGTGGGCTGGAACAGCTGGGAAGAGCTGAATACGGGGCCAGCCGGCTCGAACTTTGGATGGCCCTATCTCGAAGGCCCCGACAGGACCGGCAGCTACCAAAATCTCGCGCAGGCGATCACCTTCTATAACAATGGCAATCGGAACAATACGTCAGACCCGCCCGCGGTATTTCCGATCCTGTCTCTAAGCCATGGGGCCCCCGACAATGCCCACGTGATTACCGCGGGAGATTTCTATAATCAGAACACGATTTTTTTCGACGATGTCCAGAACGGAACGATCTTCGCTGCGACCTTGAACGCAAGCCGGCAGGTCACCAGCGTCCAATTGGTGGACAACGTACAAGGCATCGTCGACATGCAGAAGGGGCCCGACGGCTGGATGTACGGGGCCAATTTGATTGACGGCACTATCCGACGTTGGGTCGACCCCTCAGCGGGTACGGCGCTGGGGCTCGCAGCGTCGTCCTAGCAGGCGCCGGTCACTGCTTTCCCCATCGATGACGATCTGCTGGGGCGGCTTACGACTTCGGTCGATAAGGCGAGCTTTTGCACGATTGCCCGTCAGCGAACTACCTGTCGTTTTGACCAATGATCGAGATTTCGGCGATGGACCTCAGACGGGCGAGCCGGCGTCGCGCCACCAATTCCGGACCAATGGTCAAATCGGCTCCACGGTACTCGCGCCCAAGACTGAGATCTTGCGAAACTCCGCTCAAGGTGCCCGCCACATAGCGTTGAACCACTCGTACATACGCTTCGGCACCGACCATCACGGCTCGGCCAAAAATCCTATGCAAATCGTCCCCTGGTTCGTATCTCGAATGCACTGTCTCAAAGATCGGCCCGCTGTCGACGCCGGACGTGCATTCGTGAATGGTCGCACCGAGCATGTCCAACTCGTCGTTGACTACAGGCCAAAAGCTGCACGCGGTTCCGCGATACTGGGGGCTAATACCTGTATGCAGATTGATGCAGATATCGGTTGCAGAGTCGAGGACCGCATCCTTCACGACCGACGTGCCGTAACTAAGAATCGCATCGGGGCGTCTCTGCCGCAGGACTTCCAAGCTTGCGGTGCCGTTTATGCCCTCGACATAGACGATTCGATCAGATGCATAGAATGTTTGAGCCTTTTGCCCCAACAGACTTTCAAGTGACCGGGTCCGGGCCTCATCGTCTCGAATCATCTTGAGAAAGACAGCACGGGTTGCCTTTCCTAAGAAATGCACCAACCCCTTCCGTACGGCGCGCCGCAGTCTTGTTCTCCGTGCTGACCGGTCCACAATGATGCGGTCAATGGCGAGTCCAGCGCAAAGCATGTTTGCGACATAGCGATGTTCTGGGCCATCCCGCGTCAGAATCACTATTCTCTTTTGTTCGGGCTGCCCAGCTACCATAGCCAATCTCTCGCACACCGTAGTACAGGCATAATCCGGAGCTTGAACGGAATCTCTTCTGGCGCGGCGTTCCCCAGGCTAATCCGATAGAAAATGTCAGCCGCCGGTTTAAAGCGGTTGCTTTTCGCATGCACTAAAAAGATCGCCTTGTGATTACGCCGTGCGGCGCGCAGCGCACCTTCGGTCGCGTCCAATGCATTCCCATAGGGAATACTCAGGCATTGAACCGTTTGTCCCGATAACTTCTCCAGAAGCTCTCGGCTTTGCACGATCTCGGTCTCCAACTCGCTCGATGAAAGCGAACGAAAGAACGTGTGGCTCATCGAGTGGTTTCCTACTTCTATCCCTAAGCTCGCAAACCGCTTGATATCGGTGATATTAAGAAAAAGCTTCGATGTACGCCGGAGTTCCAATTCATTGGTGCCCATTGCGGTACACAGCTGCTGCTTCGCCTCGGCAATTTGCGCCTGAGTCCATTTTGAAATCACGTTAGCGATGAGCCTAGGGACTGATGTTGGTCCGGTTTCGTTGATGTTCAGGAGAGCTATCAGTTGCTGTTTACCGAGCACCACCGCTGCCAACGATAAGATATTATCCACTGGCAATCTGCTTCCCAGCAGCGTTGTCGGATTGACGAAGAACAGCGAAGGTGCATTTGCCGTTTTAAGGACAGTACTTGCGGTATCGAGAACTGAGCGATATGCGTCATCGAAGGTGATCAGCAAAGGTTTACGCGGCAGAGTGCCATTTACAAGGTCCGATCCGCTCACCACGTCAAAATGACGCGCGAAATACTTGACGTGCTTCTCAAAAACCTCTGGCCTTGTAACAACTCCAAGCTTGCTGGTTAACGGGTCTTCACGGTCCGCGATATGATGATAGACCACAATGGTAACGTCGCGCCGCATCAGTGGCTATCCCTGGCGCGAGCGGGATAACGCGTCCCCTAACGGACGTTCCACAGCCGCTACCTCCTCTGGCAGCTTGTTGCGCGGATTGCCGCGCGCGCTCCTCACGCCGACATTGCTCCAGCCATTCACCCAGCGTTGACGATGCTGCCAGACATAGCGCCAGTTTCGCGCCTTTTCACGCAGATCACTTCTGCCGGAGACCAGGCCGGCCGTTCCGTACGCAAGCAAGCGCAGGAGGGGGAGAAGCATGTACAGTGTCTTGCCTGCGAGAATCGTCGCAGCAGAATTGTGACGCCGCAGCAGCGTGATCCGGCCGGCAAGGACCTTGATGCGTTGCTCTGCTTGATCGGGCTCGGAAGACTGGCCGTAATGAATGATGGTAGCTGCAGGCGTGATGGTTGGGGATGCACCAAGCTTGCGCGCCCGGCGGCACAAGTCCGCTTCTTCACCGTACATGAAAAACTCGGGATCAAAGCCGTCAAGTTGCTTCCAAAGTTCGCGGTCTATGAGAAGAAAGCAGCCCGTGACAATGTCGACTGCACGAATGCTGTCACGCTTCCAACCACCGTATCCTTCGGGATTGAAAACCGAGCTGCTGCGCTTCAAGCTGGTCAGACCAGTAGCAAAACAGAAGATGCTCCATAAGGTGGCATCTCCCCAACAGGAGCCAGGATTCAAGCGGCCGTCAGACAGCACGGTGCGCCCGCCCCAGATCCCAAAGCGCGGATTCGCATCGGCGAACTCGTGCAGATGATCGATTGCGCGATTCAAGATCAGGGTGTCCGGGTTGAGCAGCAAAAACCGGCGTCCCCGCGCCCGCATCGCGACGATGTTGTTGGCGCCGGCAAACCCAAGATTTTCTTGCGACGCGATGAGCTCGAGTTGAGGGAAGTTTGCGCGAATGGCTTCCGGAGATCCGTCTGTTGAAGCGTTATCGAAAACGATGACTTCGTAGAGTACTGTCGTTGTTTGTGCCAAGACAGATCGAATACATTCGAGCGTCATGGTGCGCGTGTTGTAGCTCACGATGATGATCGAAATGTCGGGCTCAGCGGCCCGATAAATTGCATCCGACATGGGATTCAGCCTCATGCGATACGTCAGGCCCCCTTCAATGTTCGACCGAACCCATCTTCGACAACCATCTTGCTCGAACGCGATTTGTCAGGCCCGTCCTTCCTGATGGTCGGCAAACCATCCGGAATTGGCTCATCAATGTGGTGAGTGCCTGGCGACCCGGCTCGGCCATGCTAAGTGCGCGCAGCCTTCCTCGTCTTCTGTATGGCATAACCGACTGGAACCCACGATTAAATATTTATATTGTTAAATTGGTTTAATTTGCAAGTTGTTATTTCCGGACGAGCGACCTTAATCCGAGAATGCAAGCCGCGCGGGACTGGGGCAGGAAAATGGATCAGCGGATCCGAGGCTGAGGAAGCAAGCTCCCCGGGACGAGCTGGCCATTGACGATGGTTGCACTCCTGACGTTTTCCCATTTGGTGATCGTCATTGTTCCGCCGCCCGCATTGTTAATCAGAAATGCGCCGTACAGGAACGGACCAACGAAATACACATCCTTAAGGGAAACAGTGACGTTCATGCCATCGGGATGCATTCGCAACCCGTAAGGTCCGCCCCAGAACAAGACGTTCTCAAAGCTAACTGAGCCCCCCAATCCATCAGCGTAGAAGAAACCGGCCGTTGCATTCGTGTTGTTGTAGGTCTTGAATGTTGTATTGCGAACCGTGATGGCGTTGGTTTTGCCAGGATCATAACACTGAAGCCCGTCTGCGTGATCGCCCGGCAAACCCTTGGTTTCGATGTAGACGCCGTCCATGTTGATGCCGCCAATACCGTCGGAGCCAATACACCGGAATCCCTCGTTGGATCGAATGCGGGAGTTTTTCAGAGTGCAATCCCCGCAAACGACGGAGCTTCCATCGTTGTTGTGATCCCAGGACCGATGCTCGACGACTTCACCGTTGCTGAAGAACTTCCCGTAACGGGTGTATGGCTCGGAGGTATTTCCAGCAAAGCGGGGGTCATCAAATGAGAGTGGAGGAGCCGACGCAGGAGAAGGCAGCCGCGAGGAGGCAGGACCTGCCGCTTGGCTGGAGGAAAGTGTTTGATCCGCCAGTGCGGAACCGGCGTAACACAAGCCGGCGGCTATTTGCGCCCAGCTAAAGCCTCGCCAACGCGATAATTTCTTCACAGATTTCCCCTTCAAATGATTGCGACCATGCGGAATTGCGCGTTCAGACCGCAGGCGATCTTAACCAGAGATATTTCACTGAATGGTTGTCGGGTTCATGCTCCCTTCCCTTCGATTCTCGCCCACAGAATGTGGCGTGGCATTTGCACCCGAACCCAGCGATAGTGAACGCGCGACCATGGTTTGATTTCGGGTGATAGATTGTCGAGGACGAGATCGCCATTTCGCGTGCGCACGAGAAGCACGAGGTGGTGCTCTCCGGAACTGACGACGACTTCGCTCAGTAGCAGGACTCGCGCAGGCCAGCCGCGTCGAAGCAATTCGTGGCGCTTGCTTACGGCGTAGTCATTGCAATCGCCGTGCTTCGGGTTGATGACCCATTCCTCGCCGGCAAGGCCGAGCTCGTTGCGCGTCGGCACGATGGCGAAATTGACCGCGCGATTGACCTCCTGCAGAGCCGCCCAGCGGTCCTCGGTCAGCCGGATCGGCCCACCGCGAAACGAGCGCGGCGGAAGACATTCCGCCTCGTAGCGCAGGCAGAACACCGTGTACGCAAGGGGCGGCAGCGTCGGGTTTCCCAGTTCGATGTGCTGCCCTGACCGCGGCGTAGCCGGCAAGGACATGCGCCCCGCCCCGGCCCATTGAACTCCTCTGAGCATGATAGCGACCGCCACGACGGAGCCGAAGGTTCGATACATCTGCCGATCCCCTCGCAAACGCAAAACTGAGGCTCGGATCCGCTGGCAGGCTGACACCGACAGTCCCGCGGCAACCATATTTCATCTTTAATTTATTTAATTTAATTGTCAATTAAATATAAGCGGCGGGAAGAAATAATGCGTTTGCGCATTATTCAGTACAGCCAACAAGCAGATCGCCCCCGCAGACGCGTCCCGGCCCGGCCGCATCGCCGGCCGCTATGAGCTGCTCCGCAGCGTTCAGAAATAAGCCGCCAATTTAACGATTCCCACGAATTAATCGTTGATTCAATGCGCCCTCCGGCAGATCGTATTCCGAACGACCTCTCCGCCTCACAATCGAGATTGCACATGCCGGAAGAACTGCTCGTCATTTTGGGGGCTGAAGCCATCCTGCTTGTCTTCGTCACAGCGATGACTCTGCGCAGCAAGCGAATGGATGTGCTGAGCGGGCTGCACCGCCGGGCGGTTAGCTGGTCCGCCTGCCAACACAGCGAGCCCGCGCCATACTCGGTCCGTGCGCGCGCCGGAGCTTTGCTGTCGGCACTGCCGACGTGGATCGGTACTGCCAGGCTCACCCCAGCCAATCTCTGGCGGCTGCTCAGACACGCCCAATCAGGCCTGACGAAGGGGCGAAAGCTGTCCACCCTTGTGGCTCGTTCCTGGCGGCCAGAGCCCCCTCAAGCCACGCCGTCCGTCTCCAGCCGCATTGCAGGGGCTCGTCGTCAGCTCGGTGCTCGTTGATGCGGCCAACGTTGCGGTCTGCCCCGCATCGACTCGATCGATCTCGCGGCGCAATCTTGAGCTCCGGGCGGTCGAAGCCAACGATAGGCTTCGGATGCAATGCGACGAGCGGCGAGCCATCCGCAGCGAGCAGCTCTCCTCGGTGTTCACCCAGCTCACGGCACGCCTGCAAGCCCGTCGTTATCTTTTCATTTGGGCTTCTTTTTCGTCTTGAACATCAATGTTATTCGCAGCAATGGACAAACTCTTGAGATTCCTCTCAGCCCCGAGTGCGGGTGCGCTCGGGGCTGTGTCGTTTCAAATCCAAAGGGCTCAGCGCTCTTTGAATGCGCGCTGCGCCTGATCGTGTAGCGGCTTGAGCAGATAGGACAACGCGGTCCGCCCCGCCGTCTTGATAAAGGCCTCGACAGGCATGCCGGGCAGCAACTTGGCCGAGCCGAGCTTCGCCAGCTCTTCCGTCTTCAGCAAGACGCGGCCTGTGTAGTAACTCGTGCCAGCACGCTGATCCTGCGTGATGTCTGCCGAGACCATGCTGACCTCGCCGTCGATTTCGGGCGTGGTCTTCTGGTTGAATGCTGCGAAGCGCATTGTCGCGGTCTGCCCCACGTAGACCTGATCGATATCCTTCGGTGCGATCTTGACTTCGACCGCGAGCGAGTCCGCGTCAGGAACGATCAGCATGATTTGCTCGCCCGGAGAGATCACCCCCCCGACCGTGTGGACGCTGAGCTCGTGGACGCGACCGGATTGTGGCGCCCGGATATCGACCCGATTCAACTGATCCACCGCCGCAGTCTTGCGCTCGCCCAGCTCGGAGAGTTTCGAGCGGGTTTCGATCAGGTCCTTGCCGACCTCGGTACGGAGGTCCTGGTCGATCTGAATGATTTGGAGTCCGATTTCGGAGATCTTGCCCTTCGACTGAGCGATCATTCCTGCGAGCTGGCTGCGCTCGCCCTCGATGCGGGCGGAGTCGCGCTCGAGGGAATTGAGCCGGGTGATCGGCACCAGGTTCTTCTGCCAGAGGCTGCGCACGCCCTCCAGCTCCTGTCGGATGAACTCCACTTCCTTCTGCTTGGCCTCCGTCTGCCCCATATAGCCCTTGATTTCGTTCTCCAACTGCGCGCTCTTCTCCTGCAACTGCGCTTTTTGGCCGCTCCTCGCCTGACGACGCAGGTCGAACAGCTTCCGCTCCGCGGCGATTGCACGGCTTGCCTCGGAGTTGCTCTCTTTGGCCCGGTCGAGCAGTACCTTTGGAAACACGACCTGTTCGGCACTATCGCGCTCGGCCTCGAGACGGGCCTGCCGTGCCAGCAATTCGTCGATGCTATTCGTGACGATCGTCGCATTCGCGAGCGTCTGCGTCTCGTCGAGGCGGATCAGAATGTCGCCTGCATTGACCCGATCGCCCTGGCGCACGCGCAACTCTCCGACGATTCCACCCGTGGCGTGCTGGACCTTCTTGACGCTCGAATCCACCACGACCACGCCCTGCGCGATCACCGCGCCCGACAACTGGGAAGTCGTCGCCCAGCCGCCGACCCCAAAAGTCACCAAAGCGAACATGATCATTCCGACGATCATGTAACGTTGGATGGACTGCAACGCCGGCGCAATCTGATCGTTCATCGGCCGCCTCCTTGAGCTTCTGCGACGACCTTCAGCGGCACCGGAGTCCGCAGCACTCTCTTGAGTACCTCCTCTCGCTTGCCGAAGGACTGAACTCTGCCTTCGCCGAGGCACAATACATGGTCCACACCTTCCAGCGCCTTCGGCCGATGAGCGACAACGGCCACAATCCCTCCGCGGCGTCGCACGTTCAGGATCGCCTCTGTCAGAGCCTCCTCGCCCTCCGCATCTAGATTGGAAGAGGGTTCGTCAAGCACGACCAGGAAGGGTTTGCCGTAAAAAGCGCGCGCAAGCGCGATACGCTGCCGCTGCCCCGCCGACAGCGCCAGCCCTCCCTCGCCGATCTTCGTGCTGTACCCGTCCGGCAGTGAGAGGACGAGGTCATGCGCGCCCGCGGCGCGGGCGGCTTCCAGAACAGCGGCGGCGGTTGCGTTCGGGTCGAAGCGTGCAATGTTCATCGCAATGCTGCCGTCGAACAATTCTACGTCTTGGGGCAGATAACCGATGTGCTTGCCGAGGTCGTCAGAAGACCAGTGATCGAGGGCGGCGTTGTCGAGCCGGATCCTGCCTCGAATGCACGGCCACACGCCAACCAGCGCACGCGCCAGCGTCGACTTGCCGGATCCGCTCGGACCGATGATTCCGACCGCCTGCCCACTCCGCAGCTGGAATGACACTTCGCTGAGAGTGGGTCTCTCGGAGTTCGGAGCACTGATATAGAGGTTCTCGGCGCTAAGGGTTTCCACAGGCGCAGGCAATGCCAACCGCTCCTCCTCCTGAGGAAGAAGCTTCAGCAAATAATCGAGCCGTTGTCCCGATTGGCGCGCCGCGACGAACCCCTTCCAGTTCGCAATTGCCATTTCGACAGGCGCAAGGGCCCTCGCGGTGAGGATCGATCCGGCAATGATGATGCCGGCCGTCGATTCCTGGTTGATGACGAGGACGGCGCCAACGGCAAGAACCAGCGATTGCAAGATCGCGCGGAAAATCTTCGAGGCACCACCGAGTCCGTTTGCGACATCGCTGGCCCGTTCATGGGCTGCGAGGTACTTTGCGTTGGCATCCTGCCAACGCAAAGCCGCTTGTTGCCGCATACCCATGGCCTGCAGAACTTCGGCGTTGCGCCGTCCCTCGAGCGCGAGGGCAGTTCGCGAAATGGCAAGACGCGAGCTCGCCTTTGCCGGACCTCGGGTACGCGTTTCCGTGAGCATCGTAATGCCGACCAGCACCAACGCACCAGCCAGCGCAGTGATGCCAATCCAGAAGTGAAAGAGGAAGCAGACGCCGAGATAGATCGGCATCCAGGGCAGATCGAAGAGCGCCGTCGGCCCTCCGCTCGACAGGAAGCTGCGGACCTGATCGAGGTCCCGCACCGGCTGCAGGCCGTCGCCATCCGCTCTGGTCTTCAAAGGCAGGCGAACAAGAGCGTCGAAGATGCGAATCCCGAGACTTTCATCGAAATACCGGCCCACCCGGGCGCTGATCCTGCTCCTGACGAAGTCGAGCCCGCCCTGAAACAGGTAGAGCACCGTTGCCAGAGCCAACAGAGCGACAAGAGTCGGTATGCTGCGTCCGGGCAGCACCCGATCATAGACTTGCAGCATGAAGAACGAGCCGGTGAGCATCAGAAGGTTGCTCATGCCGCTGAATGCCGCTAGCGCCCAGAAAATCCGGCGGCAAGACCGCAGGAACGCCGACAACTCTGACTGCGACTCGTCATAGTGATCCACTGGCCGGGGTCGACCAGCGAATATCCGTGACCGCAGCACTTCGATCAGGCCCTTTGCCCAGCCGATCAGTTGCGGCGTCTGCAGTTGAGCGTTTTCCGCCCACTGCCGTCCGGCTGACCAGAGTCCTGATATGTAAAGAACTGGAATTCGATAGAGATTTGCGGGCGGGGGGAATACCCCCCGCCGTCCAAAGTCAATCATGGCTTCTGCCCCTGAAACGCGCCTTTGTTGGAAGATCCCTCAAGAGATCCCCCAAGGCAGTTGTTGAAGATTGCTCTCTGTGGATGCCGTCCCCTACGCGAAGTGGAAGTCGTTGCTGGTCAACGAGCCGAGCTTGGCGTTCTTCAGCGTGAGCGTATCGCTCCCCGTCGCGATCACGACATCGGTGCCTGACTGCGTCGCGTGGGAAAGAACGCTGGCAAAACTGTCGAACACACTCTTGCTGAACTCGATCGTGTCGTGAGCAGGTCCGCGGGCAACGAAGCCCTTGATGACGTCGTTGCCGAAGTTCGCGCCAAACACGAAAGTATCGGCCTGGCTGCTGCCAACGAAGGTGTCATCGCCGGAAGTGCTGGTCAGGGTCGTGTTGCCCGGCGAAGCGATGAACGTACTGCCCGCAATAGCCGCGTTGCTACCGGTTGCAGTGGATGACGTAGCTACGCTGGACGTACCGATCTGCCCGTCACTGTTCAGGTCCTGATGGAAGCTGGTCTCCAGCGTCTTGAGGCCAGAGTCCGTACCCGACACCGAGCCACCGTCCGTGGAGCCGGTCAGGGAGCTGACATGAGACACGTAGTTGCCGTTATTGTCGGTATTCCACGCCGTGTACTGACCGGTGCTCGTCTCCTTCCAGGCAACTTGATAGCCCGTCGCCGTCTTCTCCGCGCCAATGGGAGTCCAGGTGCCATCGGACCCGCCCACGAAATCCACGCCGTTATCCTTTAGCGTCGGGCCAGTGCCGGTGCTGCCGTTGAGGTAGTATTTGCCGCCACTCTCAACGAGACTTGTCACACCAGCCGATTCGACGACCTTGCCAGTCGTCGGGGTTGGCGACGTCGGGATGGTCGCAGTGGAAGTACCTACCTGCCCGTCACCGTTCAGATCCTGATGGAAGCTCGTCTCGAGCGACTTAAGGCCAGAGTCAGTACCCGACACCGAGCCACCGTCTGTGGAGCCGGTCAGGGAGCTGACATGGGACACGTAGTTGCCGTTATTGTCGGTGTTCCACGCCGTGTACAGACCCGTGCTCGTCTCCTTCCACGCAACCACATAGCCCGTCGCCGTCTTCTCCGCACCGATGGGAGTCCAGGTGCCATCCGACCCTTTCACAAACTGCACACCGTTGTCCTTCAGCGTGGGGCCCGATCCGGTGCTGCCATTGAGGTAATATTTGCCGCCGCTCTCAACGAGAGCTGTCGCGCCAGCCGACTCGACCACCGTGCCGGCAGTCGGCGAGGTCGGTGTGGCTGGCGCCGAGGTGCCGGTGATGCTGGCGGTGAACGCAGTGGACGCCGGGCCGGTATTGCCTGCTGCATCCGTTGCCTTCGCGGTAAGGCTGTGCGAGCCGGCCGCAAGGGCGCTGGTTGTATAGCTCCACCCGCCGGTGCTGTTGGCAGTCGCGGTCCCGATCTGGGTCGTGCCGTCGAACACCTTCACGACGCTGCTCGCTTCGGCACTGCCCGACATCACCACCTGATTGGCGGTGTTCACGGTATGGCTGGCAATGGTCGGCGCAGTCGGAGCCTTGGTATCGATAGTGATTGCCAACGCAGACGACGCCGCGCTGGTCTGACCCGACGAGCTGGTCGCCGTTGCGGTCAGCGTATGTTTGGCGTCGGTCAGGATCTTGGTGATGTAGTCCCAACTGCCGCTCGAGTCCGTAGTCGTCGAACCAATTTGGGTCGTACCGTCGTAGATCTTGACCGTGCTGCCGGCAGCCGCGGTGCCCTTGAGCTCGATGGTATTGTCGTTGGTAATCTTGTCGCCAGCGGTGCCGCTGTCGGTCGAGAACGACGCGATAGTCGGAGCATCCGGCGCGGTCGGCGTGCTGGGTGCGGTCGGTCCTTCAACCGGAAGGGGAGGCGGGATAAGATCGCCGGGAATGAGTTGACCGTCCACGATCGTGGCGTAGCGAACATTCTCCCATTGCGTGATGTGTATGTTCGCATTGACCTCCTCCAACCAAAGCGCGCCATACGCAAATGGCCCCACAAAATACACGTCCTTGAGGGCGAGGTAGTCATCGTGACCGGCTCCTGCGTCCGCGGCAATGCGCAGACCAAATGGGCCACCGTCGAACACCACGTTATTGAAAGTGAACGTTCCGCTATAACCATCTGCGATGAACAGCCCAGCAGTGGCATTCTGGTCGTGCGATACAATGGTCGAGTTTGTAATGGTCAGATTCCCGGTGGCGCCGGGAGCATAGGCCTGAATTCCGTCGGCGTGATCGCCCGACAGTCCCGTTGTCTCGATGTACGTATTGTTGATGGTGACATCACCGCTGCCCCCAATGCGCACGCCTTCCCTTGAAGAAATACGGACGTCGTCGATGGTGAACGAGCCGCTCCCTCCGACGGCGACAGTGTCGCTCTGGTCGGAAATGCTCACACCCGAAATCGTCTCTCCATTTCCAAGCCAGACCGTCCCCGAATTGGTCTGGTCGCTAAACATCGGATCATTCCATGTCAGAGGAATGGATGCCATCTAGTTTTCTCCTGTTAATTTCAATCTGGTTTGCCCCTGGCACGCGCCCAATTGTTTCCCCAAGCGACGCGACCCCAAGTGCGACTCTGCTGGCGCAGCGCCGTTGGGGTGCGTCTTCCCGGCGGGTGGAGGCTTTTTTGCGACGACACGACGGCTCACCCAAGGTAATTTCCTGAGCTACCCTAGACACATTCGCATCGCGCGAATTAAATGCCGGAAATTTCTTCAGTCCGATCAACCACTCGTGCACCGCATTGAACGAGGGCCACACGGAGCGGTCGAAGATATACAAAAGTATGCCGGAATCGATGTTACGCCTTCGCCACTAGACAACAGCTTACCAAGTGTCGTCGACGGCGCCACAGCAGAAAACAAATTAAATATTTCGATCCACAAGATTATCTGCCGCCAAACACGACATAATTTTTTGTCCAGACAATCAACAGCGCGAGCGTCCAGCAAGAGCATTTGAGCACACATCGCGCTGCGAACAATCCGAACCCGTATTGCCCGATTCAGGTAACGGCCAATCCAGCGCCATCCGCAAAGCGCGCCAAGCAAAGCAAATGCCGTTCCGGACACACCATTCAGATCGAGAGTTACGAGCGCGCACCGATCATCCTGATCGTTGATGTCCCCCGAACCCAGCACACAGTCACCCGCTCCCCCGGCAGGGTCGCAACAAGATGTTCGATCAGGTCCTGCCGACGACCTAACCATACTCCGCCGCGTCTGACTGATGCAAAGTCAAGCCACCGTCGTCGGTCTGCACCGATCAGAAACTCAGATCTCGGAAGCTCGCGTCAAGAAACTCGGCAACATGCTTTCTCGCCAATAATGCGTTCAAACCCGCGATCTGCTTCTCGTCGATAGCTCGACTGCTGACAGATCTCACGTTTGCCACAACATTCGACGGATTGGACGAGAAAAAGATGACGATCCCGTTTGGATTTGCATTCAGCGCATGAGCCAGCAGTAGATGAGCCAGCTCTGTCGAATCGCGTGGATCTACCTGCGTCAGCGAACGCCATTCAGCCGCCATCCGCTCATCGGACAACAATCTATCGAGCAGTATTTTAAATCGGCTGGTAAGAGACGAATGCGTAATCACGAGGCGGTTAGTTGCCGGAACTTTCCTGACGTTCATATTCCAGATGGCATTTGGAATCTGCACAACGTCGAACAGCGCTGCATATCTTTGGAGGATGGACACCGTCTCCTCTATGCCTGTCGCTATGCCAACGGCGCGGACCTTCCCTTCACGCTTGAGATCATCGAGAAGACGGATCAGGTCCGTTTCCTCTACGTCGGCAGCGCTGCACTCGTGCAGGAGTAGAACATCGAGATAATCTGTACGCAATTCCTTGAGACTAGTCTCGACACTTTCTCGGAATTCCACGAGACCAAAGGCTCCGAAACGCGGCAGATAGTTGGACGGCACAGGCAGGTAATTCTTTGAACTTGGCGCGACATTGTGCAGAAGACGAATGCTACGACCCATTGCGCGGACATGAAGTGCGCGACTTTGTGGGACAATGCCCGCCTTGCTTGCCAGAACCAGGCGCTCCCGCTTTCGCGCCGCCAACTCTCCCAGAATGCCCTCTGCGCGACCGGCACCATACATTCGCGCAGTATCAAAATATGTGACCCCACAATCCATAGCTGCTTCGAGCAACTTAAGAGCCTCACGGCGGGTTCGTCGCTTGCTCAACAGTGCGCCGGATCCAAAACCTAGGGGGAGCATGTTTCGCGGAAGGATTTCTCGAAACGGCGCGGCAGCAGCCACCGTCATGACGCGCCTCCGGCTAGTCCGAATGCAGCTTCTCGCCTTGTTTGGGCGACGGTGCTCACCGCGTGATGGCATGCGCGCGCGGTCAGAGCGAGAATGGTCAACGTGGGATTTTGCGTGCCCTGGGACGGGAAACAGGCACCATCCGTAACGTACAATCCCTGTGCGTCCCAGCACTGGTTATTTGGATCGAGCACGGAGGTCGCGGGGTCGATACCCATCCGGGCGGTCCCGCACTCATGAATCGCGGAGCCAGGCGGGGCCGGCCGTTCATTAACCCGGCTCAACGTCACGCCAGCTGTTGCGGCGATCTCGCGTATGGCAGCTGCCTGATCGCGGGCACGCGCCAAATCCGCTTCGCTATAGCGGCAGTCGATATGCAATACGGGGATTCCCCATACATCCCGTCGTGTAGGATGTAGCGCTACTCGGTTTTCGGCACGAGGAAGCATTTCACCGAAGCTAACCGCAGTAAAATGGGAACGCCCGTGCCCTCCTGGAAATTGATACAACTGCACGCCAAAACCTCGCCCGCCGAGGGGCGCGGGCCTGTCGCGCGCATCGAAGCGTGGAAGGTAAATCGCGCACCCATCTTCGAGCACTGGGCTGGGCTTCAGCGGCGCACCTCCACCCCACCCAGTTACGACAATATGGTCCATCAAGTAGCGCCCCAGCGCGTCAGATCCTGCACCGAGCCCTTGGCCCCCTTTGAATGAACGCGAAAGCAAGAGTATTCGTGTCGACTCTAACGAGGACGCGCACAGAAAGACCAACGGAGCGCAAGCGCGTACGTCGGTTCCACTTTGTTGATCGAACCAGACTACGCCGCGTACGCGACCTGATCGATCAACATCGATTTGCCGTACGACTGCGCCCTCACGGCATCGAAGGCGCCCTGTAAGAGCAGCAGTTTCCAAGGCATCCAGCGGTGCGGCAAAGCGCGTGAGCATCGGCCGCGAGTGAGGCCACCGTGCGCGGATAGCTGCCATCAGCGCGAACTGATTCAGTGAAGGTTCAAGTTCTCGCGAGAGCTGACTGTCAGGCTGCCATGGTACGCTATCCATGGCACCGGCAAGCGCTAGCCGTCGCTCGATCATCGAATACCAGGGGTCCAACTCACCCGGCTCTAGCGGCCAAGGCGCGCTCAATCCATCGCACGGCGCAAGGTCGGAGGAGTTCAGCCGATAGTATTGCCGGCCGTGCCCTGGAAGGCCCACGCGTCCGCCGAGCGTTCGCGCTCGTATCCAGACAAAAGGTTGGCTCCGTGGCGTCACGTAAGGCAGGTCATGATCGTCAACAAACGAGTCCGGCGCTCGGCCCCAGATGCTGCAGCGAGATTGGATGGGCTGGCGCAACATGCCGAGGCCTCTCAAGGCCATCTTGCCAAAGGGAACAACCGCAGGAGGGAGCAAGCGAAGTGTCGCAGGGTCCGCGAGCCTACGGGTCATGCTGGCTATAGCTCGGCGTATCCCAGTCGTTCGCGGCGAATTCTGCCACCCGGCCTCAAGCACAAGCACGCGCAGGCCAGCCTCGGCGAGTAAGAGCGCCGCCAATCCCCCGGCGGCTCCCCCGCCGATCACGATCGCATCCTGCGCTCCCGGGCGCCGCAACTCCTCAATCGTCGTGGTACCTAATACACCTGAAAGCGCCGGCCCGATCTGCATGACAACTCTCTTCAAGCGAAAATTGGTCGGGGGCTAGCATGCCAAGCGGACAGCGATGGGCCACCAGCTGTGAACAGCGACTTAAGACAAATCGGTCGGCGAACCCGGTAACCGAGCGCTCCGGGTTTAATGCTTAGGCGCAACCGCCCCGGCAATGCATGCAATGAAAGGGAAATTATCGCTTCCGCAAAACCACTATCCATGGCTTTGATTTTCTGTGACAAATTGCAAAAACAAATAATGATAGGCGCACTTAAATACATCCGTCAACTGTTAATAGGCATTTAATTTCTGCATTGCACAAGCCAACCCATTTCTCCGAATATTCGGGGTGTGTAGCTCCTGCCAAAAGCACTACCTTCTCGCGGACAATACTCCCGGCCGGCTTTCAGGTAGAAACAACGCTTTAGACCGGATCCGCGGCACCGGAAGACCCGATGTGGCAGCGTCCAGCCACGACCTGATGATGCCCGCGCGTTGGGAGCGGGGGTGAGTCATTGGGGACGTGCTGTGATTCTGCGGGGCGTGGTACTCTCGATCCGATCACGGAACGATAGGAGCGCAAGACGTTTGCGGTAATCGTTCCCTGGCGGCTCACGGACAAGGGTCCGAGATGCGCAGGCGAATTGGCCGGGCGAAAGCTCACCTCACAGGTACTATGAAATCTGCAGTTCTCGCCCGCCGTACACACTTGATCTGTCGATAACTTCACCTGTATTAAACTATCTGACGTCGAATACGCGTTGGCAGGTTGGGAATGCTTGCAGCACTTCACTACCACGCATGGCGCCGGGTGCGCGCCGCGTACTATGCCTTCGGATTGGCCCGGCTGCCTTTTGGCGACGCGCTGGGGCGTGCCGTTAGCGAGTGGGAGACTGCGCAGGGGTTCGGTGACAGCCCAAAAGCGAAATCCACTTGGGACGCCGAGTACAGCGATGGCCTCTGGACCTACATGCAGCGCGAAGTAGCTCGCTACTGGACACTCATCGGTTTCATGGACGCTTTTAGACGTGGCGGCGAGTACCTGGAGATCGGCTGCGGAGACGGAATGCTATTCGAGCGCTTCAAGCAGCTTGGATATGAACGCTATGTCGGAGTGGACATCTCTGACGTGGCAATCGAGAAGCTCCGTCTGTACAACGATGATCGCACTGACTTTTCTCAGGCTGACGGCGACGTGTACGAGCCCGACGGCCGTTTCGATGTCATCGTCTTTAACGAGTCTCTTTTCTATTTGCGCGACCCCGTTCGGTCGCTCGAGCGTTACGCGCAATCACTCAAACCGGGAGGCTGCATCATCGTCTCGAACTACACCGCATCGCGGCGATCATTGGCAGTGTTGCGGGAGGCAAAACGAGCATTCGAGGTGATCGACGAGGCCAAGACGACTCAACGGGCGATGTCCTGGCTTTGCACAGCACTGAAACCGCCCAAATACTAAAGCGCTAGTGATACCGCAAGCGCATGAGTTGGCGATAGAGCCCGAGCTTTGTGCTGATTTTCCAGGAAACGCCGCGCATCGCATCCGGATCGCGCAAGTGGCGGCGCATGTACTCAGCATCCATGTTGTTCGTCATACAAAGGCGGGAGTACAAAAACGATTCGAAGCCGCGATGATATCCAAGCTGGATTGTAAAGAGGTGTGTGTAGCCAGCCCTCAGCGCCGCCTCCCAGACCCGTCGGGAAAACCGTCCATATGGGAAAGCGAAGAGAGCTACCTGTCGACCGAGGCGATCCTCAAGCATCGACTTGGACACACCGAGCTCGCGCTCGAGTTCTGCGTCCGAGACAGTCGTCAAATCGACGTGGGCCATGCCATGTGAGCCGATCGCAACACCCCCCTTGGCAAGCTCCTCGATCATGTCCCAACTCATACGTCCCGGCGAGCCTACAAAGTCTACCGGGATAAAGGACATGAAACCCGGGATACGACCGGTCGTCATGTAACGGGCGTAGACATGCGTATAGTCCGAAATAAATCCATCGTCGAAAGTCAACAGGACCGCGCCGGTGCCGTGGGATGTCGGATCGGAGCAATGCTCCAGAAACTTCTGGGGCGAGACCAGTGCCTCCCCGCAAAGTGCGAGATGCACTTCGAACGTTTCATGAGTCAGGCACCACGCGTTCGAAGGCGAGGCTTCCACCAGCTCATGATAATTCAAGACGATCATAGAGTTTCTATCAGATCTGAAACCCGCCGGGCCCAAGCCTGCCAGTTCAATCGGGCCTCGAAGGCGTCGCGGCTCGATTGTCTCAGGCGTGCCAGCCGATCCTGGTTAGCAAAGGTCTCGAAGATGACCGCCGCATAGTCCGCCTTCGTCGCTTCCGGTGGCAACAACAAGCCCGTCTCCCCGTTGCGGACAGCGCAGGGGACGCCGCCAGTGGCCGGCGCAATGCTCGGTACTCCATGGGCCGCGGCTTCACAGAACACGATTCCATAGCAATCCGCCCGGGTCGGCAGCAGAAATAGATCCGCGTCCCGATAGAGCTGATCCAATCGGTTGCGCTGTTCGCGATCACACTTGTCGAGATAAGGGATGATCGTCAGGCCATCCTGAGCAACTGACTTCGGCGGAGTACATCCGCAGATCACGAGCTCCGCCTCCATGCCCCTCTTCCTCAGTTCAGCGAGGACGCCGACCGCGATGTCAGCGCCCTTCTCCTCCCAGTTGGCGCCGATGAAGAGGAGACGGCAGGGACCCGGCTTGCGGCACCCTAGCACGGAGGCACGATCCGGCGCTTCTTCGAGGTTGGCGCCCCAAGGAATGACATGCACCCGGCTACGGTCGGCACCGTAGTCCCTGATGGCAGATTCGGCTGCCCATTCCGACGGGTAGAGGATCAGATCCGCGCGCGCGATCGTGTCCCGCTCCACGCGTTCAGCGATGTCCCGAGCACCTCGCGACAAGTTTCGATAGTTAGGATGGTAGTTCTCAATGAGCCGAAAGGTCGCGTCGGACGCATAGACGAGCGGAACGCCGTTAGGCACACTCCATGCAAAGGTAGAGCCGGCCGGCGCGAAGACGATATCGGGCGACACCGCTCGGATTTTACGCGCAGAGTCCGCTGCATATTGTGCAACGACCGCCCCCGCATGCAACGGGGAACGGCCGCGTCTGCGAAAGGCACGGCAAAGCCTGGAATACGTCTTGTATAGGGGCAATATCGGTGCGCTCAACGGACCGATATGGACCACCTCGTGACCTTCACCTGCGAGCGATCTCGACATGTGAAACGGGGTACCGGACCAGAACCTGACCAGGCGCCCATCCCCGATCGTGGCGAATGCAATCCGCCGTGCCGCCGGCCTGTCGGAGATGTGGTTCTGAGTCATTCTATTCCCGCACACACGGACCATCGACCACTTCGCCGGAAAGATCTCTCATGGAGCGAGCGAGCGATCGCTGGATAGAAGTAGCTTTTTCAAACCCGCAGTAAGCGACAGAGGCATAAGAGCCACGCCGGCTCTCATAACGAGAGGTACGTGTCCCGTTTCGGCAAATCCGCGAGCGTAGGTTGAGATCGATTTCATTCGTCTTCCCGAGTGCAGATAGATCCATCCCAAATCCTTGCAATGCCGAGCGATTGCACGATTTGCCGCTTCGAGCGCTTCGCGATCTCGCCGAAGCCCCTTCTTCTCGCTCACTGCCAGCTGCAGCAAGGACGATTTATCCTCCTCCTGGAGTTTCGATAGGGTTGAATCCTCGAGCACCCGCATAACTGCGAGCTTGCGATCGACGTATCCAAATCCATGATGCTTCGAGATTCTCAGGTACAGTTCCCAGTCCTCGCCCGAACACCATGATTCATTATAACCTCTAAACTCATCCAGAACAGTGCGCCGGATCAATACCGCAGTCGGCTTGATAGGCACTTCTTCCAGCAAACACAGATACATCTCACGGCTGCTGAAGAGAAAGACATCGAAATCAGAACGCGCGCGCGATGCGAGCAGTTTCGGAAATGCACGCATGCTTGAGACAATTGACGAGATGGATCTGCCACGGTCGACCTCAACGTCACAGAACACCGCGCCAATCTGACGATGACGCCGCAAAACATCGACGAGACTGCTGAGCATCTCCGGCTTCCACAGGTCATCCGAATCCAGATGAGCAACGATATCGCCGTTGGCGGCCTTTATACCCGTGTTGCCTGCCGCACTCACCCCGCGATTGCGATCATGCCTAATGTAACGCACTTTGTCGCTTCGAAACTTTTTCACCGTTGCGGCCGTGCCGTCTGTGGATCCATCATCAACGACGATTATCTCGAAATTCGCATACGTCTGATTCAAGGCACTCTCGATCGCTTCCCCGATGATGTACGCACGATTGTAAGTTCGTATGATAATGGAAACCTTCATGCTTTAGTCCTGCGCAGCGAGAAATCCTGATCGGCGTCCCTGCCAGCCTAATGACCTCGCGGTCCCCCGTCTTCAAATGTCTCCGGTAATCGGGTCGCACCTCTTTCGCGCAATATGGCGGTCTCCGCGAGGTTCGCTCGCATCCCGGTAAACACAGCGATGAGGATCCAACAAATGCCCCAAAAGTGCACAATGAACCCTAGAAACGCGATCGTCGCTATTACAATTCCGAGCGCCACTGACAGCCGTCTCTCTTCGGGAGTAAGGTGAGGCGATTTGTCGATCGAGCCAAGCCAGCATGCGCTGGCAATTGTCAAAAGGATCAACGCGCTTCCCGGAATTCCATACGACATTGCGGTGGCAAGCCAAAAGGCATCCACGCTCGAACTCACGAGCGCGCCATGCGACTGCCAATTCCAGTCGCCATTCAAACCAATTCCGAAGATCGGCGAACCGAGGACCACAGGTCCTCCCGTGTCCCAAATCGCTTGACGGGCCCAGGCCGCCTCTGGGCTTACTCCGCTAAGTCGCACAAGGGTTGCGACCGGGCTGCCAGAGAAAGTGAAAACAACAAGGAGTAGAGCG
Source organism: Bradyrhizobium sp. IC4059 (assembly GCF_020193615.1). NCBI lineage: Bacteria > Pseudomonadati > Pseudomonadota > Alphaproteobacteria > Hyphomicrobiales > Nitrobacteraceae > Bradyrhizobium > Bradyrhizobium sp. IC4059. The sequence goes on along the minus strand of NZ_JADYVH010000006.1, from coordinate 516,476 downwards.
GTCACACACAACCCGACCAACTTCCATCGGGCAGCGAAGCGAGGGCTTGCGGCATAGAAACTCGCCAGCGCAAATCCGATCAGATAGGCCAACAATGGACTGCGCGCCTGCGAAAACCACACACCGATGAGGGCGATGCCCGCCACACCCCAGCCGAGTACCTGGTGCCTGAACGTAGTGAAGGCCACGACCCCAAACCAAACGCAAACAGCACCGAACAATATCGAATGCTCGAGCGGCCCCATGGCGCGAACGACACCGTCCCGATAGAACGTGTCAGCCCTGATTGCTAATGGTCCATCGTAACTAAGCTTCGCATAGCCGGTAATACCTTTGATGAACTCATAGGTGAACAGTTTATCACTCAGCGGGTCAAGAAGCGCTATGCCGACGATCAAGATCATCAGCTTGCAGGAGAACCGTGCTATTCGAACGGAACTATCGACCGGCCCAAGAAGAAACCGGAACGTCAGGTATGCGCCCACAAACTCGAGCGCTTCGATTCCAGCCCCTTTAAAACCCGCAGGACCATCAGTGACTGTGGCAGCCAACATCATCCAAACGCCCGTGAGCGGGGCCAAGATATCCGATGGGACGCAGACGACGGTTCGCGCGCCTAGACGCTGTCCAAGCTGCTGTAGCGCGGCGATGAAGGAACAGAAAATTAGAACTCGAGCAACCGAGAGGCGAAAATCGCCGACGAAGAAAGACAATCCTTCGGGCAAGACAATCGCGACCAACAATAGCTTCAGATACAGTTCCGTCCCCCAACGCGGCGCCCCCGCGGCGCGACCAACTGGACTCCACTGCCGACCATACAGATACGTAAGCTGAGAACCCGATTCCAATTCTAAGCTTTTGCGGGTCAACGCGAGTACCTCAAATATCTGAGACGTTCTGCAAACAAGTAGCGCGCTCGAAGCCGAGGCGCCGCACAAAGCGACAATTCCTCCCTACGAGGCGCTTCATTTCGTGGTCTCCAGGGGAGTCGCCAGGAAGTCACGACGCAGGCGGCTCGCTACGCTGGGTGAAATCAAGGCGTAAACCAGCGCTTTGTAGTAGTGCGGATCCGCTGGGTGCAAACACGCACATTGCCAACCCGTCTTTAATGCCGACAACCGACGGTTCGACCTACGCCAATCCAGCACGCTCTTGATGAAATGGGCGGCGATGTTGTTGTCCAATAAACTGTTGTTAGATCCTCTGTAGCCGCACATCGCATCCGCGCAACCCTGCTCAAACCGCAAACCGCGCCGCTCGCATGCTCGCCTGAAGACATCGACCTCAAACTGCTTCCGCCAGGTTGGCGCCCGTCGGCTGAGGGAATTGGGAAGAATGCGGTAGGCATAAAGGCACTCCCCCAATACGATCATCGGATGCACCTCCCCGACTCTCCATATGTAATCGCAGGTCTCGGCAACCATTAACGACGGCTCGAACCGGATATCGCCAACCAATGACATTCGAAACATTCCCGTGGGATCGAGAGCCGGCATTTGAAAGGCCCTGATCTCGGACTGGCAGTCGCTCTCGCTTTTCGGCGAAAACACGGGTGCCATGAATCTCTCGTTGATGATGAGCTCGTTGCCGCAGAACACGGCAGCCAAATGCGGACTGTTGAGCAGCGCACGAACCTGCTTTTCGATTCTAGTTGGATAGCTGATGTCATCCGCGTCTTGAATTGCGTAAAACTCGCCGCGGATCCGATCGAGCGCTCGATTGATAGCAACAGGCTTGCCTGAGTTCGCTTGATGGATCACGCGAACACGCTCATCTACCAGCAAATCCTGAACTGAGCTGAAGCAGCCGTCCGAACTACCATCGTCGACAATGAGAATATCCAGATTCCTGTATGTCTGATTAATTATGCTCAACAGCGACGGTCGAAAATATTTACCAGCGTTGTACACGCACATCACGACCGTGACCAAGGGTTCTTCAGCCATTCCTCCAGCCTTGGGCGGATGTGCCTCGGACATCACGAAACGCTCCTAGTCAGTCGGGCCTGACACGCCGGCGCCATCTGCACGACCTCCCGGTTCGCTGGCCAGACTTTTGCAATTCTTCAGCGCGCAGACCAAGAATGGCCTTTCTCGGGTTCCGCCGGAGGCCCAGTCCGTAAGCACATGAAATTCCGCCTACTCACCGCTTTGTCTGCACTCAAGAATAAAACTCCGCGTCGTCTCAGGAGGCATGGCATACGCCTGTCAGCCCCGGAGCCCCTCGGAAGGCCCTCCGTATCCAAACATAATTAAATCGCTTTTAAATTTCAATCGCCATCCATTTAAATATTAGAGACGCGCTTTGGTTATGTTATAACATCGAGCCTCGACTGAAATACCGGCCTCGCGCCCTGACCAAGCTCCACGTTTACTGGTGCGGCCGGCAAAGCCCACGCCGGCGCAGCCTAATCCCGGCGACGCGGGCTTCGGTTGAACTTTAGAGGAAGCCCTCGGAATTAAAACATGCGATCTTTGCCTATTTAATTTGGACAGCCTTCAGTTTATTTATTATATTCATTGCAGATACACGAAGCTTCGCCAACCGAGTTCCGCTTGATTGCCCGCGGGCCGCGACCCGGCGAGAACGAAAGGCGGCGCATGCAAAGTGACAGCCCGATCAAGAAGGTTGGACAGAGCGATCAGCCGAAGGCATCGGCAAGCTCGTCAGTTTCGCGTCATAGTGAGGACACTGCACCTCTACGGCCTCACCGATCGCTTAGCCGGCAGTCGATCCGCCGTTGTGGCTAGGTACTCGATATGATTTGTAAAACTTGCTTGTCAGACAGCGAACATCGCCACCACGTCTTTATTGAGATGATGTTTGGCACAAAAGAGCGGTTTGAGTATCAGGAATGTAGTGATTGTGGGACGATCCAGCGCTTATCGGACGTAGCCGATGAGAGTCGCCTTTACCCCGATGGGTATTACTCATTCTCCAGACCGTCGCGAAATTCGCGTGTTACTGCCGTCAGGGACGCGCACGCACTCGGCACTAAGAGCATATTGGGAGCCGTGGCGTCCTTTGTGAGGTACGATCCCATCGTAGCGGTCATCGGATGCTTTGGAATTGATCCCAGTTCTCGAGTGCTGGACGTAGGCTGCGGGTCCGGGAAACTTCTTTACAGAATGTCTGCGGCAGGGTTCAAGAATCTTACAGGAGTCGATCCCTACATTGTCGAGCCAGCAGCAGGTGCCGTGACGATTCAAAAATCGGACCTTCAGAGTATGTCCGGCGAGTTTGACTTCATCATGTTCAATCATTCGTTAGAACACGTGCCCGAGCCGGACCAAAGTCTTAGCAATGCAAGAAGGTTGCTTGCGCCCGGCGGCCGCATTCTGGTTCGCATCCCAACCTCATCCTCGCATGCGTGGAGAGAGTACGGCCCGAATTGGGTGCAACTGGATGCGCCGCGCCACGTTGTGATACCCTCTCGCAAGGGAATGAATGCATTGGCGGAGCGCTGCGGTTTGCGTGTTAGGCAATCAATCGACGATTCGACTGCATTTCAGTTCTGGGGAAGCGAAATGTACAAGAGCTCCAAGCCGCTGGCATCATCCAGACCAGATGATGTGTTCAGCCGGCGGGAAATGAGAGGGTTTGCCAAGAGGGCGGCAAAGCTGAATACTGAACAGCAAGGCGATCAGGTAGCTTTCCTGCTGAACGCTGCCTAGGGCTGAATCACCGTAAGTCCAAGCCGAGGCTCACGCTTGAAGTGCAAGGGCATGAGAGCGATTGACTAAGAGATCGGCCAAGCCTGCGACATGCGGCGCGGACTGCAGGGTCCTCCCGGCCCCGCTCTGGACGGATGAGAATTCGTAGCTAATTGAAAGCTTCACCGGAAGGTTGCCCTGCGGGGGTGTGAGACCTCGGCGAGGACATTTTTGCCTTCCTTGAATCGATATGTGCAACCACCTTGCTCATTGAAGCAGAAAGAGCGCTGTTTGAATATCTTTCTAGAACCATGCTTTCAGCGCTTGCCACAAGCGCGTCATAGACCGTTTCGTTGCTTAAGGCCCTATACGCCTCGCAAAAGCTACGATCATCATCGAACTCCAAAAAATGAACGCCAGAGACGACATCCAGCCCTTCTACACCTTTCCTTGTAGAGATAATGGGCCTCTCCAAGAGTGCCGCCTCCAAAACCTTTAACCGCGTCCCGCTACCCTCGAGCAATGGCACAACAACCGCTCTACAGTCCTTGTAGTACTCGACGACATCAGGGACATCGGGATGCAACTCGACTCCCTTTGAGCGAGCGCAAGCTTCGATCACCTCTGGCAATGGGTCACGTCCAACAACCAAAAGAACGGCATCGGGGTACACATTCCTGTAGAGCGGATACACGTTTTCCAAAAACCAGAGCAAGCCGCTGACATTAGGCTGATAGTGAAGCGCACCAATAAACAGCAAAATGTGTCGGCCGGCGAACCCGCTCCCCATGGGGAGTTCTCCTGGACCTCTCATCCCCAACGTGTTTGGCACAACGAAGATACTTTCAGAGGCCATTTCACCCCACAGATCCAATTTATCCTTCTCGGAACATACCAAGCAGGCGCCAAAGGCGGTCACACAACGAGTTTGATAGTAAGTCAGGAGCACCTTGTTGATGGCACGGAACAGTTTCCTCAAGGCATTATTCGTCGGGGTAAACAGCGTATCATAGAGCGAAAGAGTCAGGACGTCATCAATATCAACGATGACCTTCATTTTCGCCGTCTGTGACAATCCAAAAAACCCGGCGGTATTCCTGAGGTATCGCACCAGCACAAAATCGTAGCCGCCAAACTCTATTAGCGCGACCAACTTCTCCATCGAGGCTTTGCTATACTCTCTAACGGGATACGGAAAGCCACGAACCGACATTCCGAACCGTCCCCGCAAGGTTCTAGGGTACTCCAGCTTCTGTAAACAATATTTCCCAGAGAATACGTCATCCTTTTCGAGATGCCCCCCCGCTCCTGCCATCTGTCGCAGACCGGAGGGCAAATCCGAGAGATACGCAATATCGACGGGCCCAAGGCCGGCAAAGTACCGTGCGAGATTCATGGTTCTGATGTCAGCGCCAAACTTCTCAGGCAGAGGATACCTGTCGCTGATCACTAGGGTCTTCTTCATCGAACTTACAGCAAAAGAGTCGGTTAAACTCGGAATCTGATCCTTAGCCTCGCACCAAATGCTCTCGAGCGGTTCGCAGCAACTCGCGAACCTGCCGGCCTGGACCGCCGAATGAAAGAACAATCAATTTCAAGAACACCGGCAGCATGAAAGGCTTCAGCTTCAATCCCTTCAAATAATATGATCTCGCTGATATAGAATCGCCCTCTGAATAATAGATCTCAGCCAGCGCCACCATGATGCGTGAACGGATCCACGTCTTCTCCTGCTCAGTATAAGGGCTGCGATCGAGTGTCGCTTCCACCTGCTGAAGATCTATAGTGGACCAGGATGTCTGCCCCATCCACGAATAGGGTTTTGAGGCACAATGTTTGGCATAGAAGTTGGCGAGCGCACCCAAGCAAGCCTTGTATACTGTCAGGGCGCCTTTCTCCTTGGCAGCCTGCGATATCATCGTGATGACGGCCAACTCGGAGTGCCAGCAGATATCGATCTTCTCTTGAGTGATGGCGTTTGTCATACTGAGTTCATGTTCACGGTAACACACCATCGGCTCTGCAAAGTATGCGACGTGATAGTTCAAGGAGAACAATAACCACATGTACCAATCGCCGCCCCAAATGAAATCGACCGGAATTCCGGCCCATACCACGTCGACCGGATAGAGGCTCAGTTTCTCGTAACAGTCACGTCGAACAAGCACCGACGCAGCCAGAATCGCATTTCCTTTTACTTTCAATGAGTGCTTGATGATCTCCTCTCCCCTGACGATCGTATCGACGTCTCCATAGGTCGAGTAATCTATCACTGCACCTTCTTTTCCACGTCTCAGGCTAACCCCGGGGCAGAAGGCAAGACCGACCTCCGGATGATTTTCCAGGGTTTCGACGTATCTTTGCAGTATGTACGGTCGGCGCAAGCGATCATCGGCCGATATAAGCCAAACGTACTTCCCTCGACTTAAAAGTATTCCCTTGTTGTAATTCCGGAGCGCTCCCAGATTCTGCTCGTTCCTGACATAGGTAACTCGGCTATCTGTGAATGTTCTGGCAACTTCTTCCGTTTTGTCCGGAGAGCAATCATCCATGATGAGGATTTCGAAATCCTCAAAGGTCTGCGAGAGGATGCTGTCGACACATTCTGGCAAGAAAGCAGCCAGTCGGTAGCAAGGGACGACAAAGCTAACAAGCGGCTTTTGCATTTGGAATAACTCGCCTATTGTGGATCCGCACTTTGAAGAGCCTAAGCCGTAACTCGCCCGATGACGCGCCATGAAGAGCGCACAGGGCGTCTTGGGCCTTGAGGAACGCGGCCTATTACAATGCAGAGGCTTGGAGCTCCCTTCGCAACGCGCAGGCGACCCGCTCCTGATCTTCCTCGCTCATCTGCGCGTAAATTGGCAACAAAATCGAATTGTCCTGCGCGAACTCGGAGTGCCGCAGATCGTGGCGGTGCTTGTCCTTGGCGTAGGGCGCTTCCCGGTGCGAGCACATAATGCCGCGTCGAGTCGCGATGCCCTGATCGAGCAGGCTTTGCATGATCTTGAGCTGGTCGACGCGGTCCGGCAGCCCAACGCAATAGCTCTGCCAATTGGACCGCGCCCAATCGGGCTCGATCGGCAGTCTCAGGCCTGCGAAATTGCCGAGCATTTCTCGATAGCGGGCCGCGATCGCGCGGCGTCGAGACACCAGTGCAGGCAGCCGCTCGAGCTGCTCGCGTCCGACCGCGGCCTGTATATCGGTCATGCGGTAGTTGTAGCCGACTACCAGATAGTCCTCGAAGATCACCTGCTGTGAGCCGTGCCGCACGATGTCCGGAACGCTCATGCCATGCTGGCGCAACAGCCTGAACTTATGGTCGAGCTTCGCATCGGAGGTGGTGAGCATCCCACCCTCGCCGGTCGTGATGACCTTGCGGGGGTGAAAGGAGAAGCAGGCGATCCGCCCATGCGGCTTGCCGACGCGCTCCCAGCTGCCATCCACTCGGATCTGGCTGCCGGCTGCGCAGGCCGCATCCTCGATCAAGATGATGCCCTGGCGATCGGCCAGCGTGGCGAGGGCTGTCAGATCACAGGGCATACCCATCTGGTGGACGGCGATCACCGCGCGTGTGCGCCGAGTGATCGCTTCGGCAACCCGGTTAGGGTCGATATTGTATGTACCGGGATCGATGTCGACAAAGACCGGAGTCGCGCCGCAATACCGGATGCAATTGGCCGTGGCGATAAACGAGTGGCTGGCCGTGATGACCTCGTCGCCAGGCCCAATCTCCAGGGCGACGAGCGCCAAATGCAGGGCGGTTGTGCAGTTGGAAACGGCGCAGGCATAAGGCGCACCGACCAGGGCCGCAAAATCGCGCTCGAAGGCTGCCACCTGTGGGCCCTGCGAGACCCAGCCGGAGAGTACAGCTGCGCGAGCTGCGTCGGCCTCCTCCTCAGCAAGCAACGGTAATGCGATCGGAATCACGGGATTATCGCCCTCCTGCTGGCGAGCCGCCCACACCAACCCCCCGCCCCCGGACCTGGCGCTACATCGATCTCAGAACTGGCCCGATGATCTTGAGCTTTCAAACCTGACAAGGGCATCAAGGACTATTCCTATCCTGGAGCGCGATGCGGTGTGGCGATTTATTTGTCATAGATTATTATAATTAAGTCAATTAACCAAACGATAATAATTAAATCTAATGTGGATCTCCGACACTGTCGGGGACAGCTTCAGGCGCCAACCTGGCTTCCTTGCAGCCGATGCGCACGACACTACGGTCGCGTAGCCGAACCTCACGCGACACAACCGCGTCAGCGCAGATGGTCGCCCGGGGGAAACCGCGATCGAGTCCCCCTCGAGGAGGCATGACTATCATCCACTTTCAAGCTCGAGGTAATCTTGCAAGCAAGGCCGTCACGAGAAATCACGATGCGCGAAGACATGGAGCTGCTGGTCCAGCTGTGACGGCATTCCGACCGCCAGGATACTCATAGCACCGCGCCTGTGTAATGAGGTCCCTCAGGTCGCGCCAGATGGGGCCACTGCGTCAGCCAGAGGTCGGCGCAATGACCAATCCGGTCGCCCGACATCGAAAGCTGCTCGATGTTGGCGATGCTGTCGAGCCAGATAGTGCGCGCACCCATCATTTGTCCAAACCGTAATGCCAAATATCCCGGAGCGGCACCCGTCGAAACGACGATGTCCGGCCTTTCATTCCAAACGATCCAGGCCATTCTGCGCGCCGCCTTCAACAGCGCGAGTTTGGTCAACCGGTTAGCATCATTGACAAGGTAGAATTTGTGGTCGGGCACCTGCGCTTGATAGGAGTCGTGGACGGTGACGAACGTGACTTCGCAATGCTCGAAGGCGGGTTTGATCCGCAACAGCTGCACCCAATGGCCCCCACCCGAAGAGACCGCCAGCAGTTTCGGCCGAGTGCCGGGTGACCGCGGCGTGTTATTCTTGAGCAACGTCTTGCGGTGAAAAACCGGGCTGAGAAGCATGGGCTGGCCTCCCTAGAACGCTGCAAGCTCGCAAGCTCCCATCAACGGATCGGGTCCTCGGTGCCTGCATTTAATGTTTTAATTTAAATTAACAGGCCGCCATTTAAAATCAAGCGATTTATATGCGGAGCACGTCCGATTTCCTGTCATGCCAGCCGCATTGGAATCTTACTTGATTGAATCTGATAGTACCGCACGGGAAGTGTCGTCGCGTTGCCAACGATGAGCTCCAAGTCGGGAACCCAGGGTAGCCTTACAGCGAGCGGCAATGTTGACCCCACAATAAATCAATAGTCCGGCCCATAAGCGAGGTTCCTTGAACAGCGCAATGAGCGCCCGGCCATTCGCCGGTCCTTTGTTGACGCGCAGTTCAGGAAAGCGCCGGGCGAGCTCGAATGTTCCCCTGTAGGCACGAGTTCTGACGGCGAGAAGCTGCAGCAGAGTGCGTGGGGCGAATACCGTGGACCTAACGCGGGGCAGTGTCTCCCGCTCTTCTGGTCTGAACTGAAGTCGAACAAAGGTGTCATCAGCGGTGATGTCTGGAAATTGGCCGAACCGCTTGCGTCCCGCCTCAGATAAGGCATAGACGCCAGAACCGCCGATACCCTCCCGCGAAGATGGCAGCCGTGACCGGATTCCGAAGTATTTACGGACGAGCCAGGAACAGCCTGCCAGATTGATGTCGGCTGTAGGCGCGACCGCCAAAACGCCACCTTCATCGAGGCGTCTTGCCAAAGCCAGAATGGCATCAACGGTAATCAGAATATCGGCATCAACATAAATCCGCGGAAAAACGTCCGCGATTTGATCGCCAAGGTTCAGAGCGTGGGTTTTCCTTGCGATGTTCGATTCCAAAACATTGACGGCTGGGCCGAAACGCCGGGCGACGTTCGCAGTGTCGTCTGAGCACCCGTTGCAGACGACGATCACACGGATCTGGTCCGAAGCTGAGTTGCCAACCCATTGCCTCAACGTCCGTGCGATCACAGAACTCTCATTGTGGGCTGGGACGACGATCGAAATCATGAATGGTCCGGTCGAGATCGATCAAATTTGCGTATCTGAGGCTGCCACAGGTTCGATCAGCCTCATGGGGTGGTTCAGCCTCACAGGCGATGGCTTTGCGCGGGCGCCCACAGGCATCGACCGAGCCGACTACAGGGGCGAACCCGTGCTTACCCCCGTCTGCGGACTCTACCGAACCTAGCCGGATGGCAGGGCCGCGCGTTCCGCCTCGGCGTCGAACGCTCCGACGCCCAAGCAGAGAGAGCGGCCGGGCGCGCCGCTTCGGTCTCTTGATCTGCAAGTAGCGACATTGCGATCGGAATCACGACGCCGCCGCCTGCCGCTGATGTTCCGAAGCGAGCTCGCGCTCGGATCGCCACCATTTCACGAGATCTGCGAGCCCTTGCTCCAGCGAAACCGTGGTGCGGAAGCCCAGCAAACGCTCTGCCTTACCCGTCGAGGCCAGCCGTCGCGGTACTGGGTTGACCGAGCGCTCCGGCGCGAATTCGGGCGTGAGGCCGCGGTGTCCCATCACCGACGCAAGTACCGTAGCCAGCTCGGTCAGGCTTGTTTCAGTGCCGCTCCCGACGTTAAAGACCTCATCGGTAATCTTTGCCCTGGCGGCAAGGATGTTGGCACGCGCGACGTCGCGGACGTGGACGAAATCCATGGTCTGACGGCCGTCGCCAAAGATAACGGGAGGCAATCCGGCTTCCAGCCGCTCCATCCAGCGGATCAAGACCTCGGTGTACCGTCCGTGGATGTCCATCCGGCTGCCATAGACGTTGAAATACCGGAATGCCACATAGTCGAGGCCGCATGCATCGTTGAAAGCCCGCAGTAGCCCTTCGTTAAACGCCTTGGCGGCCCCATAGAGGGTTCGGTTATTGTAGGCATTCTGCCGCTCTGTCGTCGGAAACTCCTCAGCCATGCCATATACCGATGCCGAAGAGGCCGCGATGACCTTCTCAATATCGTGCTTGATGCACAGCTCCAGCAGGTCGTAGGTGGCATCCACCATGACCTCCTTGGCCAGGCGCGGTTCGGCCGCACAATGAGTAATGCGGAGCGCGGCCTGGTGAAAGACGATGTCGGCAGCCTTGACCAACGCTTCCATCAGCTTGCGATCGCGAATGTCGCCGTGAACCAGCCTTACGGGTCCACGCCCGAGCGCCCGCCGGAGATTTTCCGGCCGGCCTCTGATCATGTTGTCGAGGGCAACAATCTCGATGCAGCCCTCGTTGCAGAGCAGATCAACGATGTGGGAGCCGATAAATCCCGCCCCGCCGGTGACCAGAACGCGTTTACCCTTGATATCGATCAAGACGCTCTCCTGTTGTGGGACCATGTCATGAAGCTTTGTGGATGCTCCGACCGGGTGCTGATGTCTGCGCTAGGCTGCAGCGCCGCACTCCTCAATATTCCGACAACCTCGGCCGTCCGTTCCGGCGGCAACTCGGGATAGATGGGAAGAGAGAGGAAGTCGTTCGCGAGCATCTCAGTGACGGGGAAATCACCGACCCGATAGCCGAGTTCTGCATATGCCCTCTGCAGATGCACTGGGACGGGATAGTGAATTCCGGCGCCAATCCCGGCATCACGCAATCGGTTCAGCGCGTCGTCGCGGCGCTCCGATCTGACCGCATAGACGTGATACACGTGGCGGGCGTACTGGGGCGGCTGGGGACGCGCGAATGGAAGACCAGAAAGCAGCGCATTGTATCGCTCAGCCAGCGACCGACGTGCATCCGTCCAATGCTCAATAAAGTCCAGCTTGACATTCAGTACCGCGCTCTGGATTTCGTCCATGCGATAGTTGTATCCGGCAATGACGTGGTCGTACTTCGCCTCCTGCCCCCAATCCCGCAACAGGGACACACGGCGTGCGAATTCAGGCCGGTCGGTGACGACCGCCCCACCCTCGCCAAACGCCCCGAGGTTCTTGCCCGGGTAAAAGCTGAAACATCCCAGATCGCCGATCGAGCCTGCGCGACGTCCGCGATATTCCGCGCCGTGCGCCTGCGCGGCGTCCTCAATGACGACCAGCCCGTGACGACGCGCTATGGCCATTATCGGATCCATGTCGGCCATCAGCCCGTGGAGGTGAACTGGCAGAATCGCCTTGGTTCGCGGTGTGATCGCAGCTTCGATCAAGCTGGGATCCATCGTCCATGTTACCGGGTCAACGTCGACAAATACCGGCCTGGCGCCGCTGTAGAGAATAGCTGCGGTTGTTGCGACGAACGTCATGGAAACCGTGATGACTTCGTCACCGGATCCGACGCCGGCCGCCAGCAAGGCAAGGTGAAGCGCCGAGGTGCCACTGTTCACCGCGCGACAAGCGGTGGTCCTGCAATAGTTTGCAAAGCGTTCCTCGAAGGCTGTGACCTCGGGTCCGAGCACAAAGTGCCCGCTACTGACGACCCTCGCCACCGCGGCGTCGATTTCCGGCTTGATCTGGCTGTATTGCGCTTTCAGGTCCAGGAAGGGTATCAAGATTCAAAGCCTTGATTTGATCGACATTATATCGGCTATTTAAATCCGACTATTAAATTTAATCAAGCGTTAAATTCAAGCAGAATATATATTACCGGTGGTAGTCTTTCTGAAGCGGCTCTGCTGAGCTACGACCGCTTGGCACCCCGTCGTCAGCGGCGGACAGAATCCGAGCAGGCACGCCGGCCACGACGGCGCCGGGGGGAATGTCCTTTGTCACCACTGCTCCCGCACCTACGGAGGCCCCCTCTCCGATCGTCACGCCGCATAGAATGGTCGCATTCGAGCCGATGGAAGCTCTCCTACCAACGTGAGTGCGCTGAAGTGTCCAGTCCGAAGCCAGCTGAGGACGACCATCTGCGGTTGTCGCCTTCGGATATTTGTCGTTCGTGAACATCACACCGTGGCCGATGAAAACTTCGTCTTCGATCGTGACGCCCTCGCAGACGAAGGTATGCGACGAAATCTTACAACGCGCACCTATCTTTGCCCCCGTCTGAATCTCGACGAAGGCTCCAATCTTGCTCTCATCGCCAACGGCGCAACCATACAGGTTGACCAGCTCGGGATGAAATATCCTGACGTCGCGGCCTAGCTTCACATCCTTCGTTATAGGCACGGTTGTCCTCCAGATTATGCCGGACGTGATCGACGCAGCCTCGGCGCACTCCGGAAGAGCCCGTCTACAACGTGGCGAAGCTGATGCAGCAGCGGATGGCCGGTCATTATCAATCCGCACCACCAGCCGAGGCCGGCAATGGGGAACGACAGTATCAGGCCGGTCAGGGAAGTAAGCATGCCCGCTTCGATCAATGCGGCGCAAGCCAGTACACCGGGGGCCATAGCGAACGTCACCAGGCCGCTCTTCAGAGAGGCGCGGAAAAACTCCCCTGAACTGAAGGCCAGATGACGTTTGAGGAAATATATCACCACGGCTGTCTGGAACGGCAGTGTTGCGAGGGCCGCGCTTGCGACAGCCTCTACGCCGAAAAAGGATGCGCACAGAACGACCAGAAGCGAAGGTGGTAGCGAGATGAGCGAAGACACCAAGGCGTCGCGCACGCTTCCAACCGCGAGGAACACGGGATAGGTAAGGCAAGCGGCGAATAGCGCAAGATTTGCAATGCAGAGAATGCGGACCAAGGGAACTATCTCCAGCCACGTCTGCCCGAGCCAAATCAGAACGATCGGCTGAGCCATGAGCGCGACAAAAATCAAGAACGGCCACTGCACAGCCGAAAGTAGTTCAACGGCCTCGAGATAGACGGCCTTCAGATCCGCCCCTGCCCTGCGTTGTGCGACAATCGCCGGCATAATGACAGGATTTAGAGCCTGCGCGACGAGCCGGTCGAACATTTGTGTCAGATTGGTGGCCCGGGTGTACAGACCGACAGATCCAAAATCCAGGATCTTGGCGAGCAGCAGCTGCGGCGCCAGATTGTAGACGAGATTGATGACGCTGACCGCGCTGGAGTAAAGACCGAAGTTGACTACCTCGCGATGCCCAAGCAGCGATGGACGCAAGGCGCCCCAGTCCCGATGATTGGCAAGCAGCATCACGGTGAATACAATGCTCCCCGCCAATCCGCCCCAGATTGGCGCCATGTAGCTGAATCCCGCCATCGCAAGCACGATCGATGCGAGGGCCGTCGCCGCTCCGGTTGCCAGGTTGCACACGGCCAGCGTGCCGAATTTCATGTCGCGGCGGAGCAGAGCGGATGTTGTCCCGTGAAACGGGACTAGAACAAAATTCAGCGCCGACACCTGGATGCCCTTTCTGAGACTGTCCTGGGCAAAGAGCTCCGAGAGCGGGCCCGCAAGCACGAACAGCAGAAGCGCAATTGATACCGATATTCCGAGCGTGATGGTGAACGCGGAGCGAACGTCCGCCGTGGATAATTCACGCTTCTGAATCAGATAGTTTCCGCCCCCGAACTCAAGAAAGGATGCGCCAATCACCGTCGTGATGGCAGTGACGACTGCATAGACCCCGAATTCTGCCGGCGAAAGCAGACGAGCGAGGATAGCGGTGGCAACGAAGACCAGGATAAGGCTGCCATAGCGGTCGGCCGCTGAAAACAGGATGGAACGTTCTACCGAATTCATCGCGAGACCGTCGCGCTGTTCGCGGACAGCGTGTCGCCCGCCAATGCTTCAAACCGTCGCCGTCGCACGTTCCGGACTCCTGTACTCCTGCCGTTTCAGTAGGACCGGCTTGCCGTGTTCGGCGATCGACCGAGATGCAGCCTCCAGGACCTCGATCACCCGCAGTCCGGACATGCCACTCGAGATCGGTGGCGTCCCATTGCGCACACAAGCGATGAAATGCTCGACCTCGACCTGCAGCGCTTCCTTAGGGGCGACGTGGGGCGCCCACATATCTCCAGCCCGATAGCCGATCCGGAAATGATGGGCGTGATCGGAGGGGCCGTCCACGGTGATACCCTTGTCATACACCTTGATCTTTTCCGTCGGTTCAAGATCGTCATAGACGATCATCTTCTTGCTGCCTCCAATGAACGTCTGGCGGACCTTGATTGGCGAGAGCCAGTTGACGCTGATATGGGCAACGCATGCGCTATCGAAGAACAATGTGATATGGGCCATGCTTTCCGGCGAGCCGGCCACATGGCACGATCCCGTCGCCGAAACTGCAACAGGCCTCTCATCCAAGATATGGTGGATAATCGAAATGTCGTGCACCGCTAAGTCCCAGATCACGTTGACGTCGCTCTGGAACAGGCCAAGGCTGGCCCGCGTGCTGTCGTAGTAATAGACTTCACCGAGCTCCTTCTTAAGCAAGAGCTCGCGGATTTTCCGTACGGCCGGCGTATAGACGAAAGTATGATCCACGCTCAGTATCAGACCGCGCCGAGCTGCCTCATCGATCAGGCGTCGGGCCAGATCTGAACTTTGTGCCAGCGGCTTTTCAACCAGAACGTGCTTTCCCGCCTTGAGCGCGGATAGCGCCAATTCATAATGTGTATGAACCGGCGTAGCGATGGCCACGGCATCGATGGCCGGGTTCTTGAACAGTTCATCGTAACAGGACGTCGTTATCGCTCCCGGATATAGACGCTTGCTGGTCGCGAGCTTCTCCGGATCAAGGTCGCTTATACCAACTAGACGTACCGAAGGATGAGCAGCGAAATTGCGGACCAGGTTCGGTCCCCAATAGCCGTATCCGACAACCCCAATGCCAACTGTATCGTTCGACATAACTGCACCGTGATCAAAAACTCGCGTGAGGTTTTTTCAACTTGCTAGGTTAGTTCGGCAGCCCTGGCGATGGCCACACCGCTGACCTCGCGGCCAAATGAACACGGACACACGCGCAGTGTGTCTACGACATTCCAGCTCACGGTTGCCATGGCGACGTCGAGCAGGGCTGTGCGCTTTTGGCAATCTTCGTCGCTGGCTTAGGCGGAGGTCTCCGTCATCGTTACGGCACGACTGGACAGGAGAAAAGGCTCGGCCGTATCGCATTTTCATATCCACCGCCTAAGCTGAAGCGCTGTTAGGTCCGGAACGAACATGTCCCGTTTCGATGAAACTCCGAATTGCCATGATCAGCTGCGGCGATGCTTCACCACCGAGGCGTTCGCATCGATTGACGATGTCCAACTGATCCAATTTGTCCGTTAATTCCCGTTCGTCGAAAGCGACCTCAATACGGCCTTGCGCCGCGAACTGTTTTGCCGTTGCTATCTGATGATCGTTTCGGTGTTCACCCAGGCTCGCACGACGTGGCATGACAATAATTCGTTTTCCGAGCTCAAGGGCGGTGATAATGGAGCCCATGCCTGCATGAGCGATCACCACGCTTGCCGCCTCGACGCAACTTTTGAATCGACTTGGGTCAATGAATCGCTCGGTACGGATGTGCTTGAATGGACAGTTTGATGGCCCGATCTGAGCGAAAACATCGCTCCTTGCGCGTGCACCGGCCCATTCGTCGACCGTTCGGATCAGACGGTCGAATTGCACTTGCGTTCCGACTGTTACGAAAATCATAACGCGAGTCCTTCATAGATACGTTTGACATGCGAACAAGGTGACGCACCGCCACCACACGCGACTTGGCTCCTGACAAATGCGGTCCGGCCATTCGTGGTGGAACTACATACGAGGCGACGTTCACTGCGCATGCGAAGATGTCGAACGCCGGCCAGCCCACAACCGCGCTCGCGAGATCGACCGTGTCGGCCATACCTTGAGTATCGAAGGACCATCGCAACATCCACGCACGCACCGCAGCCCCTTGGAGAGAAATGTATTATTCAATTAAACGGCGTTTAATTATTATTCTATAATACCGCCCGAGCGGTTATTTTCAAGGAGATAATTAAATTAAACTTTTAGATCCATCCCTGTTTTCTCGCGATTTTTGTTCGCGACTTTGAAGCTTTCGGCCCCGCGGTTGACGATATGGAATGAAACAGCGTGCGGCGCTTGCCCTCAACCACCGCGACGCGCCCCGTCAGTTCGATGCAAGTTCCGACACGCGCACCCGACAGCGCGCGCAGCACTCTTCGACAATCGCCTGTAATACCACCCCGAAGGCATACTTCGGCCCTGAAGTGCAGTCAGCTGAGGGATGTTGGACGAAGTATCTGCTAAGGCCTAGTGCTCTCAGGCGGCAGGTGGACAGACAAGCAACACATTGAGCGTTCGGAGATCACGCATCCTGCGAGGGATTTTATTGGTCGGGAAACATCCATCCAGACGATGGGTGTGCGCCCGGCGGCCATGTTCGGGCTGCAGCACCAAGCCTCAAAGGGCGTAGCTCGACTCTCGCGAGCGCGCGCCCTCTCCGGATGAGGACTGATCTACCTGAACCGGCATCTACGCTGAATTACCTAGTACTCCCGGATGCTTTCATCCAGTCCGCGTAGCAATGGATAGAGGAAGTAGGAGATCACGGTGCGCTTGCCGACTTTCAGTTCGGCCGTCACCGCCATACCCGGAATCAGTTGAATGCGTTCAGCCGGCAGCCGAAGGTGCGTGTCCGACAAGTCGACCAGTACGCGGTAATAAGGAGCTGGCGCGCGGCGCGCACCTTCGGCCTTCGTATCCGGGGAGAACGTATCCTGACTGATGACGCGGACTTCTCCCGTTGCAGTTCCATACTTCTGGAAGGGAAACGCTTCGAACTTGATCCGAACCGACTGTCCGAGCGCCACCTGACCGATATCCCGCCCCTCGACGTTGACCTCCGCCTGAAGCGGCACGTCGCGCGGAACCAGAACAAACAACGTTTCGGCCTCGCGAACCACCGAGCCGACTGTCCGGTTCGCGATATCCAGCACTACGGCATCTGCCGGCGCCTGCAGGATGATCAACTGTCGACGAAGCTCGGCCTTCTTCAATTCCTCTGCTGCGCTATTGCGCTTCGGCAGCGTCTCCACCAGTTCCTGATAAGTGGTGCGACGCAACTCCTCGGCGAATACTTTTCGGTCGGCGCGGGCCTTCTCCAGCCGATGGGTACTATCGGCGATACTGCCGCGGACACGCGCCAGATTGCTTTCGACCTCGAGCCGAGCATCGCGAGACAGTAGGAAGTTCAGCCTCGAGCCGACCTCTTTATCCATCAGCGTGGTTCGCATCGCCTCAATCGAACGCATTGTGTCGAGCCGCTGAAGGAGAACCGCCTCTTCATTCTGTGCTGTCTTGAGATTGGCTTGCGCGGAAGCGATCTGTGCGTCGTAGTTCTGGATCTGCGCCTCGTAGGCGGCTCTCTTCTGCAAGAACAACTTGCCTTGCAGGATCTGATCCGCGTTCGTCAGCTCTTTGATGGCATACTCGATTCCGTTCAATTCAGCGCTCAGACGATCGATCGACGCATCGAATCCAGCCACTCTGCCGCGCAGTTGGTCGAAATCCGCCTGCGAAAACGTCGGATCGAGCGTCGCCAGAACGTCGCCGCGGTTGACGCGATCACCGGCCTTGACGTGGATCTCGCGTATGACCGACGTTTCCAACGGCTGCACGACCAGGTTGGGACGCGTCGTGGTAAGTTTTCCCTGCGCCGTGACGATCATCTCCACCTGCGAAACGGAAGCCCAGATGACCACGAAAGCAATTAGTGCAAGTACGCCGTAAAGGGTGAAGCGCGCGAGCCGCGGTGGCGCTTGCTGCTCGAGTTCGGTCGCATCGGACTGGAATTCGGCGATGATCGGCGCTCGCCTCGGCCCTTGCCTGAATAGCCTGCGGCGGCGCTCGACAGATCTGGCCGGAACGAGACCGTTCGGCTTCACATCCGCGCGTGATGGACCTGTCTCCCTCATGCAATCTGCTTCATCTGTTGATTCCACAAATGCCTGTAGATAGTGCATTTCGATAGGAGGTGATCGTGGCGATCCATATCGACGATCCGGCCGCGGTCCATCACCAGGATCTGGCTTGCTTCGGTCAGCATAGACAACCGATGCGAGACGACGATAACGGTACGTCCTGCCGCCAGACGGCGGAGATTGCGCCTGATGATCATTTCGCTTTCGGCATCGAGGGCACTCGTCGCTTCATCGAAAATCAAGATCCTTGGATTGACGATCAGAGCTCTCGCAATCGCGAGCCGCTGCTTCTGCCCGCCGGACAGGTTCGAGGCATCCTCCTCAAGCATGGTGTCGAAGCCACGCGGCAACCGTTCGATGAACTCGTCGGCGCCTGCGAGCTGCGCTGCAGCGACAACCTCGGCAAAGGTGGCATCACGCTTCACGCAGGCGATATTGTCGCGAATCGTCCCGCGAAACAGGAAATTGTCTTGCAGGACGATCCCAAGGTTTCGGCGCAGATGCGCGAGGTCGAGCTCCCTGGAGTCATATCCGTCGATGCGCAGCAGCCCCTGCTGCACCGGATACATGCCCGAAATCAGCCTGGTGAGAGTCGTCTTGCCTGAGCCGCTCCGTCCCACGATTCCGAAGATCGATCCTGGCTCGACGGTGAAGGAGACATCATCAAGCGCCGGCGATCCCTCGGATCCGTAGCGAAAAGAGACACTTTCGAACTCGATTTTGCCGGCAAGGTCGGGCCGCAGCCCATCTTTCCGACCGTCGCGCTCAGGCCTCTGATTCATCACCTCGCCGAGCATTTTCACGGCAAGAGCCACCTCCTGGTATTCGTGCACCATGGTCACGAGCTGGACCAGCGGTCCGGAGACCCTGCCGGCCAGCATATTGAAGGCGACCAACGCGCCGATTGTCATTTCGCCGGCGAAGACATCGAGTGCCCCGACGGAGATGATTCCGAGCGTCATGATCTTCTCGAGAAATCCGGTAAGCGCCTGGGCGCCTGCGGAGATCTTCTCGACACCGAATCGCATGGTCACGGACTGCGCGCAGCGGCTATCCCAAACCCTGCTCTGCGCTGGCTCCATCCCCAGCGATTTCACGGTGCGCATGCCGTGAACTGTTTCGACGAGGAGAGCCTGCCGCGCACCTTCTGCTTGATATAGATCATACAGTCGTCGTCGAAATGGACCCATGAGCAGGCCGACGACGGCGCCGCTCGCGGCGGTGAAGGCCAGGACCATCAAAGTCAATTTGACGCTATAAAGCGCAAGGACCGGCAGGAAGACGAATAGCGAAAGCGCATCGAGGGTCGTCAGAAACAAGCGCCCGGTCAGAAACTCACGGATCCTCGCCGCCTGCTGCATGTGCCTGACCAGGACCCCGGCGGCCATGTGTTCGAAAAACGTGACCGGTAGCCCGAGGAGATGACCGAACGTCTTCGTAGCGACGCGAATGTCGACCCTATTGGTCGCATATAGCAACAAGTAGCGCCGCAGAAAGCCGAATATCGCGTCAAAGACAAGCGCTACGGCCGCTCCTGTCGAGAGTACGTACAGAGTGGTGAAGCTTTCGTGAACCAAAACCTTGTCGATGACGAGCTGGAAAAATATCGGGATGACGAGGCCCAACGCATAGAGCAGGATGGCGGCAATGGCGACATCCCTGAACAGCCGCCATTGAAGAAGCAGTTCCGGCACAAACCACCGGAGGCCGAAACTCCCTCGACCATCCTGTGTCAACTGCTCGCGCTTGATCAGGATCGTGTCACCGGGCCACTGCGCACAGAATCGATCGCGCTCGACAACCAAGACCTCGTGCTTGCGATCGGCGAGCGGGTCGAAGATGCTGACGACCTCGGTGCCATCAGTTCGCCGTCCCGCGCCAAGGACAGCGATCCAGTTGCCATTGGCGAGCCTCGCCAGCGCCGGATAGGCCTCTCCAAGACGAATCAACGCGCCCCAATCCAGCTTCGTGCTCTTCGCGCGCAGGCCTGCATCCTTCGCCATGCGCAGCAGGAGATTCAACGAGAGCGGGTCGGCTACCGCATACGCATGCTTCAAGCGTTCGACCGGCAGATCTATGCCATGGTGACTGGAAACCTTGGACAGGCATTCCAATGCCGTCTGGGTCGACAATCCGGGCGCGGGCGCGTCCGCAACCCGGTCGTTCGCGCCGCCAGCGGCATCGACGTCAGCGGAAATTCGAGGAGACATTCAGAGACCGTGTGTTGGGCGGCAGCGCATCACGTACTCCCGACGCACCGTTGTGCGATTGAGCCGGCTGGTTCCGCCGGACCACGCCCGCATCAACCAGGCCCTGAAGCGCCTTCTGCATCACGTCGACCGAGTTGGCGAAAGATTCGACCGAAAAGATCAGACGCTGAGAAAATACGCGCTTCGGGGCGTTGTTGGCGTCACGCTCTGTCGGTGAAAGACTGACCAGATCGACGCGGACGATGGTTCCGCTGACGGTAATTTCTTCGATACCATCGGTATAAAGTTCGGCGTGCATCTTACGTCTCCTATGCTGTTAGCTGAGGTCTGAATAGAACGTCCACGGCGTAACTCGTCGCGTTGAAACTGCTCGTGGGGAACAAACTGTCGGTCCCGTACGCGTAAACGCCGTTGCCGCCGCTCGACGACGACGACGGAGCCGTTAGCGGTCCATTCGTGAGGGAGCTGGCGAAGAGGTTTGGATCCGCAGAATAGCCTCCCGCACTGTGGTAAGACGCAATATACGTGGTCCCCGCCGCGATCGTCACCGGAGTGCTGAAGTTGACCTGCTGCCAACCACTCGCCGTTTCGTTGGTGAACGTGGCCGTCGCCAGAAGCGGCAACGTGCGTACCCGTGTTGGACGGTCCCTTGTAGAAACGTAGCCCGATGATATCACCTGGGGCGGAGGCCTGGAATTTCATTCCAACCTCGATCGCCTGGCCATCGTTGGCCGATACAACACTCGGCGTGGGATTGGAGCTGAACAGGCTAACGACGTTGGACGATGGGGCATGCACCGTCACGTTGACGGAGGCGCTTGCAGTGCCGCCCCGGCCGTCTGAGATGGAGTAGTCGAAAGAAGTCGGCCCGGTAAAGCCGCTCGCTGACGTAAACGTTACCGAATTGTTCTGGGCGTTGAAGCTGGCGGTCCCATTGGCGGCACCGCTCACGCCAGTGATCGTCAGAGCGTCTCCGTTCGGATCGGTATCGTTGGCAAGCTGCGCCGCCCCGTCGATAGTAAAAGGGACGCCTTGAGTGGCGTGGAAGCCGTTGTCAGCCGTAGCCACCGGTTGCTGGTTGCTGCCGCTGGTTCCGTTGGAGACGACGTCGACCCAGTAATTGCTGGCGTTGTACGTGCTGGTCGGGAACAGATTGCCGGTGCCGTAGGTGTAGACGCCGTTGATGCTCGCAGGAGCCGTGAGCGGACCGCTGGTGCGCGCGGTGGTAAAGTAGTTGGTGGTGGACGCATAATGGCCATTGCTGTGAAAGCTCGCCACGTAGGTCGTGCCAGCCGAGATGGACACGGGATTGTTGAATGTGACGGTCTGCCAGCCACTGCTGCCCTCGTTGGTGAACGTCGCGCTCGCCAGCAGCGTGCCGGTACTGCTCGTTCCCCCGACATTAGTGCTGATTGCTGTCGCAAACCCTTCGGTCAGAGTTGAATTCTCACCCGGCTGAATCTGCCAGACACTCTTCGGCGTACCTGGCTTCTGGTTTTCCAGTACAATGGGATTCGTGGGCGGATCGGAAACAATGGTGCCTCCCTGCCCATCGCTTTCAAACTTCCAATTCAAGTCCATCCCCGAGAACAGCAAGGAGACATTGGCCGCACCGTTGCTGAAATCGACCGTGCTGATATTCGAGCTATTGTCGTAGTGGACGGTCGCCGACATCGACGATGTAAACGGGAGATCCTTCAAGTCGATGAGGTTGCCTGGCGCAAGCGGCGCTCCCGGCGACGAACCGGCGATCAAGCCGTGGAAGTTGGCCGACTGATCGAGGACAAGCGTGCCAGTTTCCGTTTCGAACGACACCGTTATGCCGGAGAACGATCCATTCAAGAACTGGCCGGAAACCGAACCTCCGATCTCCAGGATCGCCTTGTCTGCAATCTCGAAAGATCCAGTGCCGCTGACGTCACCCCTGAACTCCCCGGTCGGAATGCGATTGCCGAGGAACGCTCCAACCTCGACTGTCCCATTGTTCAGCACATCGCCTTCGACGATAAACGGCGAGCCGGCATTCAACGAAAGCGTCGCACCTGCATCGAGGATCAGACTCCCAATATCAACACCGGCCGAGCTCGTGACAACATACGTTCCTGCCGCATCGAGGAAGGCAGCGTCGATGGCGCCTGGGAGCCCGGCGCTCCAGTTCGCTGCGACATTCCAGGCGCCGTCAGTCGGATGGACCCAGTGAGTGGCGCCGGGAGTGGAAGCCGATTGTGATTTCTGCGCTGCTTCGCCCGCCACAGATGAGAACGTTGGCGCCAGGCCATTATGACCGCTCGTCAAAGACGTCGAAGATAGCAGCGCAGGCAATCGCGACCTGGAAGGTGCAGCGAAGAGAGCGGGCATAACGCCGCGCAAGCCCGCCGAGTCGGTCCGATGCGCCTGTTTGAGGAACGCGGCGTCACTCCCTGGAGCGAATGATCCGCTTACTGATCGATCAACAACCCGCGGAGCCCAGAGGCCAAGTGCGTCGAAACCCGCGAAAGCGCTCGCGAACGCCGATTCCTGCCAAAGGGCTGGAATATCCTGCTCCCAAAAAACGTGCCGAGTTCCCCGGCCGAAGGCGGTCGCCTTTTGAATCAGCATGAGCATACCGATTAAATGAATAATCGCCTCTTAATATTTTAATCGCATTTTAAACTACGGTCAATTCAATGCATATAATTTAAGCCGGCCTCGATATCGGCCGAGTGGTGCTAACGCGAGGCAAACTGCGGCAGTCGCGTGATTTCGCTCAGATATTTGCCGTAGCCGCTCTTCTCCAATGGTTGAGCCAACGCTAGGAGTTGATCGCGATCAATGAAGCCAAGTCTGAACGCGATCTCCTCGAGGCACGCAATCTTCATTCCCTGGCGCTTCTCCAGGGTCTGGACGAACGTCCCCGCGTCGATGAGAGATTCGACCGTGCCGGTATCCAACCACGCAAATCCCCGCCCCATGCGTTCAACGTGGAGCGCATTGGCCGAAAGGTAACGCATCTGAAGATCGGTAATCTCGAGCTCGCCGCGCGCCGATGGCTCGACACGGCGAGCGTAGCGGACGACGCGGTTGTCGAAAAAATACAGCCCCGTGATTGCCCAGTTCGAAGCCGGCCGTTTGGGTTTCTCTTCGATCGATACGGGGCGGTCCGCTTCATCAAACGCGACCACGCCGTATCGTTCTGGGTCTCGCACGTGATAGGCAAAGACGGTTGCGCCTTCCGAGCGACCTGCCGCCCTGGCAAGCAACTCGCTCAGGCCATCGCCGAAGAAAATATTATCCCCAAGCACCATCGCTACGCGATCGCTTCCGATGAAATCGGCTCCGACAATGAACGCGTCTGCCAGACCAGCGGGGCGGGTTTGTTCAGCATAGCTAAGCTTGATCCCCCATTGACTGCCGTCGCCTAGCAATCCCTCGAACTGACACCGATCCGAAGGCGTGGTGATGATCAGAATTTCGCGGATCCCTGCCAGCATCATCGTCGACAGGGGATAGTAGATCATGGGCTTGTCATAGATCGGAAGCAACTGCTTGCTGACCACTCGTGTGATCGGATAGAGGCGCGTTCCGCTGCCGCCAGCCAGCACGATTCCCTTCAGCATCGGTTTCTCCTTCTCCGACCAGCTGGTCCAGACAAGCTTGGAGTGAATGGCGCCAAGGCGCCAGGCGAATCCCGAACACGCGTTCGGCCTTGGATGAGTCCAGGCGCGAGTTCCGAGGCCGACGCGCAGCGGTCGGAAACTCCTCAGTCGTGATCGCCTCGAGCGCCCGAATCCGCGCTCCACGACGGGAACACTCGTGGAAGATTGCCTGCGCAAAATCGTGCCAGCTTGCCTCGCCTTGGCCGCCGAGATGAAAGATCCCGGCCGTGGCCCTGCGGTCTTCCGTTGCTGACTGTTGTGCGATCCGGAGGACGGCTTCCGCGAGGTCGAACGCGTAAGTCGGGTTACCATGTTGGTCGCTGACAACCCTCACGACCTGCTGCGTCTCGCATAGCCGCAGCATCGTTCGGACGAAGTTGCTGCCATAGGGACTGTACAGCCAGGAGCATCTGATCACGGTCGCGAGCGGGTGCGCTGCCAATACAGCAGCCTCCCCGGCAAGCTTGGATGCGCCGTAGACGTTCAACGGCGCTGGAATGTCGCTTTCATCGTACGCATCGGGTTTAGCACCGTCGAATACATAGTCGGTCGAGATATGGATGAGCGGAATGTTCATTTGCCACGCGACATCCGCCAGCGCGGCCGCGCCATCGCGATTGATGCTGAAGGCCCTCGCCGCTTCAGATTCGGCCTGATCTACCGCCGTATAGGCGGCCGTGTTGATGATCGCAGACGGCCCGATCGACGCAATGAGCTTGTCGATACCTTCCCGATTCTCTAAATCGAGTTCTGGGCGCCCGAGAGCTACCGCAGGCAAACCGCGCGTTGTGGCAAGATCACGAAGGCACATTGCCAGCTGACCATTCCGTCCGGCAAAGAGGATTGGTCGATCTGTCATCTCCACCTCAGTTTTGGGCGGCCAGGAGACCCAGACGCGAGCCGTCATAAACGCCGCTGCGAGCACGCTCCCACCAGGCGCGGTTCTTGAGATACCATCCGACGGTTTCGAACAGGCCGTGTTCGAAGGTTCTGATCGGTTTCCAGCCGAGCTCGCGATGTGCTTTCGATGCGTCTATTGCATAGCGGGCATCATGCCCGGGACGATCCGGCACGAACGTAATGAGAGAACGTCTGCACCCCGCGCCCGGAGATAAGCGATCCACAACGTCGCAGATCCGGGTGACGACCTCCAGGTTGGATCGCTGGGCATCTCCGCCGAAATTGTACTTCTCGCCGGGCCTTCCTTCGTGCAAAAGTCGTATCAAGCCCGCAGCATGATCATCGACGTGAAGCCAGTCGCGGATATTCCTTCCGTCGCCATAGACCGGCAGAGGCTTCCGGTCGATCGCATTGAGAATCGTCAGCGGGATGAGCTTTTCCGGAAACTGATAGGGCCCGTAATTGTTCGAGCAGTTCGACACGATCACCGGCAGGCCGTAGGTCCGAAACCACGCGAGTGCGAGGTGGTCCGCGGCGGCCTTGCTCGCCGAATAGGGCGAGCTCGGCCTGTAGGGCGCATCCTCGCGAAATAGATCATCTGGTCCCAACGAGCCGTAGACTTCGTCTGTCGACACATGGATGAATCGGAAGTGCTTCCGCCTCGAAGCCGGTAGACGTTCGTAGTAGGCTCGGGCCGTCTCCAAGAGCGTGTAGGTGCCAACCACATTGGTATTGACGAAGGCGTCAGGTCCGTTGATGGAGCGGTCGACGTGGCTTTCGGCGGCCAGATGTATGATCGCGTCAGGCTCATAGTCGGCGAACGCAAGATCCATGGCCGCGCGATGGCAGATGTCGGATTGCAGGAACGCATAAGTCTCCAGCCTCTCGATGCTCGCGAGCGAAGCCAGATTGGCTGCATACGTCAACTTGTCTATGTTGATCACTGCGGCACCAGTCTGTAGCACCAAACGGCGACAGACCGCAGAACCGATAAAGCCCGCTCCGCCGGTCACCAAGATACGCATTCTACTCGTCTCCACTAGTCGAAAACGCAACCGAGCTGGCTGAGCGTAGGAAGAGTCTGATCCTTTGGCGACACGTGGGCTTCTGAGGGCGTCACGGGCCACTCGATTGCTAATGTTGAATCAGCCCAGTAAACGCCGCCGTCATGACTTGGGGCATAGACCTGGTCGACTTTGTATAAGACGACGGTTTTGGGCTGCAGCGTACAGAAGCCGTGCGCGAACCCCTTCGGGATGAACACCTGCTCGCCGGTTTCACTATCCAGCTGTATCGCGATGTGCTTGCCGAAGCTGGGCGATGAACGCCGGAGGTCAACTGCAATATCAAGAATCGCCCCGCTCAACACCCGTATCAACTTCGCCTGGGCGAAGGGCGGCCGCTGGAAGTGCAGGCCGCGCACCGTGCCGATCCGATCCGAGCTGGACTGATTGTCTTGAACAAAGTCATGGAGAATTCCCTTCTCTGCAAACGCTGATCGCTGGAAGGTCTCAGAGAAGTAACCGCGGGCGTCGGAAAACCGATCTGTGCGAATGATTTTGACATCAGGGATCGCCAAGGACCGCAGCTCCAACATTGGGTACCCTTCTGTCCGCTCTCAATTCGATGAGGCGGACCATAATCTCCGTCGAGATTAATCTTTCACGCTCACAAAACCACGAAACGGTCCCACGATTTCGGCGAAAGCCGTTAGATCAGCCTGCAAGTCACGGAAATCGCAGGGCATTAGCAAACGCCCTTTGAGCAAAACCGCCACACCTGCATTTTTCATCTCCGCTTCGATTAATATATTGTCTATTTAATTTGGCAAGCAGGTTTTTATAAGGTATATAATTTCATACCATCTCGCAGATCGCTTTAAATGCCGCCTGCGGGCGGGCGGGCGCAATGTGACCAATCGTCGGACAGGTACGTGATGCTTCAGAACAATCTTCAACATGCGGATAGAATGCGGCTGCCGGTGAACGGACCGGCTCAACCCGCCCAGGCGGACGGTGGAGGGATCACCGACGTCATCAATTTCGGCATCGGGCTTCTACGGCGTCAGTATCTCGTAATCCTTGTTACCGCCGTACTCGCCACTGCGGCCAGCTTGCTCTATCTCCGTTTGGCTTCCCCAACCTATACGGCGCAGGTTCAGATCCTGTTGGCCAATCCCAGGCCTCAATTTGTCCAGCAGCAATCACTCCTCGCCGAGCCGGCCTTCGATCTCAGTCAAATCGAGACACAGCTTCAGCTCCTGAGATCAAAGGCCAATGCGGTTGCAGTAATTGACAAGTTGAAACTGGGCGAGGATCCGGACTTTAGTGCATCCGGCCTCTCTTTGCAGGCGCTCTGGCAACGAATTTGGCCATGGCCCTCGACTAGATCGAAGAAGGATGCGCCACCCGAGACGAATGGCGAACCATCGGACACTCTCGTAGACGCATTTCTCAGTCGGCTTTCCGCTGGACGTGTCGGGTACAGCCGGGTCATTGAGATCAGCTACAGCTCGAGCAACGCAGCTCGGGCCGCGGAGATCGTAAATGCGATAGCCGACACTTATGTTGCAGACCAGCTCAATGCAAAATTTGACGCTAATCGCAAGGCAACCAGTTGGCTGCAGGAGAGGCTACGTGATTTGGGCGACCAAGCCCTCGCCGCGCAACGTGCTGTCGACGTCTACAAGGCTCAGCACAACATTGTTTCTCTGGGTGGAAAGCCCATCGACGAGCAGCAGATCACGGAGATCAACAATCGATTGGCCGCCGCACGGGCTCAGACATCTGAAGCCACCGCCAAGTTGGCTCGCTATGAAACTCTCCTTGCCGTCGACCCGAAAAAACCATCCTCGATAGACAATCTGGATGCTATCGGGACGGATGCGCTGAACAGCCAGATTATTACCGGGCTGCGCCAGCAATATCTGGAGCTCACAAGACGTGAGGCCGAGTTGGCCGCGAGGGTCGGTCGTGACCACTTGGCAGTCGTCAATATCCGGAACCGCGCGCGAGAGTTCCGGGCCTCCATTTTTGACGAGGTCAAGAGACTTGCCGAGGTCAGCCGAAGCGAATTCGAACTGGCCAAACAGCGCCAGGACGAAATCGAAAAGCAATTATCCAAAGCCGTTTCGCAATCCCGTTCGGTGAATTCTGCTGAGCTGACCATCAAGGACTTGGAAAGCAAGGCAAAGGGCCTGCATAGCTTGTACGAGACCTTCCTTCAGCGCTACATGGGCTCTACACAGCAGGAGACGTTTCCCACCTCGGATACGCGGGTACTTTTTCCGGCTTCGCCGCCGGCGAGCAAGAGCAAGCCGAAAGCAAGGTTGATCCTGGCGTTTGGCATTCTCGGCGGTCTCGCGCTGGGCATCGGCTTGGCGCTCCTCAGAGACCTCATGGACCGTGTCTTTCGGACCTCTTCACAGGTGGAAACCGTACTGGAGTTGCCTTGTCTATCTTTGGTCCCGTTGTTGCCGGCCCGCAAATCTTCCAAACCACCAATCCGCCTTCAGAAGACCGATGATGATGTTCAGCAACGGATAGCCTCGTCTCCAACTGCAATTCATCAGACCGTGGTGGGGATGCCACTATCTCGATATACGGAGGCCATTCGTTCCATCAAGCTAGCGATCGACCACAACCCGGCGAAAATCTCTTCCCAGGTCGTCGGCATTACCTCTGCGTTACCGAATGAGGGCAAGACCACGATTGCAGCCTCGCTCGCACAGTTGATCGGGCACACCGGCAAAAGAGCTATCATCGTCGATTGCGACCTCAGGAATCCCTCACTAACCGGCATCTTCGCGCCCAAGGCGGCCTGCGGGATCATCGAAGTTGCAAACGGTAGCCGGTCGCTCGCCGAAGCTGTCTGGAGGGACCCGACGACCAATCTTGCATTTCTGCCCGCCGTGCGTCGCGGACCTTTGCTCCACACCAGCGAAATTCTTTGCGCGGACTCGATAAGCAAACTCTTCGACCGTTTACGGGCCGAGTATGACTACATCATCGTCGACCTTCCGCCCCTGACGCCCTTGGTGGATGTTCGAGCCACTTCATCCCTGATTGACTGCTACATTCTCGTTGTTGAATGGGGCCGGACCAAGATTGATGTCGTGCAACACGCACTGCACACGGCACCAAACGTTCACGAATCTCTGATTGGGGCAGTTCTCAGCAAGACCGATACCAAGGCGATGGCTCGATATGACGGTCATCGAAGCTACTATTACCATGATAGCCATTACATCCGTTATGGTCTTTCT
Organism: Bradyrhizobium sp. IC4059; assembly: GCF_020193615.1. Classification (NCBI taxonomy): domain Bacteria; kingdom Pseudomonadati; phylum Pseudomonadota; class Alphaproteobacteria; order Hyphomicrobiales; family Nitrobacteraceae; genus Bradyrhizobium; species Bradyrhizobium sp. IC4059. The sequence goes on along the minus strand of NZ_JADYVH010000006.1, from coordinate 487,065 downwards.
GGCTCTTGAGGCTGGCTCATAGCGGCCTGCCCCTTTAGCTGGCCTGAGGGACCAGCGGAGTGACCGCACAACACCACGGGTGTTCACATGATGGTCCGGCTTGTCATATTGGCCGAGTTGGTGGCGATTGCCGCGGCGTTTGCAATGCCAGAAAGCCTGCAGGCCTGGGTATTGATATCTGTGATACTCGCAACAGCGGCGCTAACGGTCGCGATCTTTCTACCTCCCTCCTCCCTCGGGCTTGCTAAACTGCTCCGCCCTAGTCTCGTCGTTGTACTCGCGGCTCCGGCGCTCTGGATGGCTTTGCAAGCGGTGCCGATGCCGATTGGCAAACTCGGCAATCCCATTTGGGCTACTGCATCGGCGACCTTAAACGAGCCCCTTGCCGAAAAAATCACAGTCGACACCACGGCGACCATGTTCTCGCTCGTGCAGTATTGCGCCGTGCTTGCTGCAGCTCTCACTGCAGCAGTCATCGCGCTTGACCGACATCGCGCAGCGCTACTGCTACATATTCTGCTGTCGATAGCTGCAATCGTTACCGCCTTGTGGTTCGGCAGGGAAATAACCGGTGTGGCTGGGCCCGATGGCTCAACCGTCGCGGTGCTCGGTATGTTGCTCTCCTGCGCAACGGCCATTCGTGCGGTCGATCAAATACTCCGACGCAGTCGGCCAGGAACAATTGCGCTAGGCCCTCTCCCTGCGTTGTCCGTCGCGACCATCGCATTGATTGTCTGTATGGCGGCGCTGCTCATTCGGGGCAACTCGACTGCACTCGTCTCGGCCCTCCTCGGCTCAGAAATCTTGCTCTCGGTGTTCGCGGTTCGCAGGTGGTTCCCGGGATTGTGGGGTACCGCTGGCGTCCTTGCGACTGCCACAATTGTCTTCATTGCCACGGCTACGGTCATTCCCTTCAGAACGAACACCGATCTGACGATCGTCCTGTCAACGAGCAGTCAGGCCGCAACAGAACGGATGCTGCAGGACGTCGCGCCGGCAGGATCCGGTGCGGGTGCTTCGACGGTACTTTTGCCGATTTACCAGGACGCTGGAGTTGGCGATACGCCGGAAAGGCCAACCGCCGCCGCCACGATCGTCATAGACATGGGGTGGGCTTTTCTCTGCGCGGTCGTGGTTGCTGCCTTGCTCTGCGCTTCTGTGCTGATCAGATGTGCTCTGTCGCGTGCTTACGATTACGTCTTCCCAGCGCTGGGCGCCGGTGCATTGATTGCAGTGACGATACTGGCGTTCTCCGATCATGGAATTCTGAGTTTAGGAGCATCGCTTCTGGTCGCTGCGCTTTTTGGGCTGGCGTTCGGTCAAAGCCTCTCCGACGCGGGACGTGACGCCATATCTTCTGAGCCGAAAGCGACGTCTGACCAAATTGCAGTTCAAGCACCTGCGCCTCGCCGAACGTTGACCCCAACGCTAGTCGCCATTTGGCCCCGCGTTAGCCTGATGGTACTTGGTATTGTGCTGATCGTGGAGGCAGCGTGGATGGCCCTTCCTGAGCGGTATCTCGGTGCAAGATCGTCTTTGCCGGCAGTTCTGCCGACTGCAGCAGCAGGGCCGAGCGCGATGTCGAAGACGATTTCCCTTGCGGCAGCGCGCAAAGATTTATTGATCCGAGGGGGATCAACATTCAACCGGGATTCAGCTCTGGCTGCCGACGAACAAAGGACAGCTCCTCCCATGACTTCGGACGAGTTTGCCCGTGCATTGCGCTCTTCGCCACTCCGCGGCGACATTTGGCTCTTGCTCGCGGCGACGTCGAAGCACAGTTCGCCCCAGCCCAACACGGCAGCGATGCTCAGAATGTCATACTATACTGCGCCGAATGATTTGGACCTGCTTCCGTTGCGCGTATCGGTCGCACTCGCCGCAGATGTCATGGTGCGGGAGCCCGACCTGCGGGAATTGATCAAACGGGACGTCAGCCTCGTCGTTAGGCATCGCCCTGCCCTCAAGCCAGCCCTTGTGACCGCGTACCGGTCAGCCTCGGCTGATGGTAAGATGTATTTCGAAGGCCTGATTTCGGAACTCGATCCGACGTTCCTCGACCAGGTGCACGCGCAGAGTTCCAAAAGGGGTTCTCGATAACCTCAAGAGCCGCGCCTTCAGCCCAAGCCACGATCGCAGATCGGCGACAAAGGGGCGCACGCCATTAAATGCGCGGAACATGGGTTTTTGCTTGATAAGCGCGATTAATTAATAAATAATTAAATATTAAATCGCAGAGCCCCCGGCACATGAATTTCGTGAACCGATATTTCCCCAATCGGGAGGTTACGGATCGCCTCAGTCCCGAACCGACGGTATCCCGCGAGCCCAAATGGCCCCTCCGTTATGACGCGGTCGAGCACGTGGTGCTCGGTGCTGATGTTGCGACTATTCTGTTGGCCAGTCTCGTCTCTACATTGCTTTACCAAGCTCAGTATGGGGAAGCCGCGGCTAACTTGGCCAACGCCCTTGGCTTGGCGCTGGTTAGCGCAGCTTGTCTCGTTTGCCTGCTGAAGACCTACGGCCTTTATCAGCCGGTTGAGCTCCTCGTCCTCCGAAACCAGATGCGCGCGGTCTGTTTAGCTTGGATGTCTTCAGTACTTTTCATCTTGGCGGTGTACGGCTTCGCAATTCGCCCGGAGACCTCTCAGCACCCAGGCCTGCTCTTCGCCGTCTTGGGCCTGAGCTTACTTTTGGGCGAACGGTGGGGAGTCAAGGCGCTTCTCGGAAGGGCCCTGAGCGGCAGGAGGTTCGCCACTACAAACATTGTTCTGATCAGCGATCAACTATTGGCGAAGAATGTGGGATTGTCCGAGACCTTGTCGATGCACGGGTATCTCGTCAAGAAACGGTTCAGCTTGCCTCCGTTAGGCTTTGGTCCTGCCTGCCGAAGGCGGCTCACGACGCGCGTCATCGACTACATCCGCACCTGCCATCTTGATCAGGTGGTGGTGGAAGCTGAACCGGAGCGATGGCCCGAACTGCGAGCCTTTGTTGCCGATCTGCGCGTTTTGCCCTTCCCGATTATATTCGTGCCTGTTGGCACGACATCCGAATTGCTGCGGCACCCCAAGCGGAGTCTTGGAAGCGCCGTTTGTGTAGAGCTCCAGCGTGGCCCCCTCACACCGCTGGAGTGCGCGATCAAGCGGACGATTGACGTTATCGGTGCGGGCCTCGCATTGGCGATGCTCGCCCCGCTGCTTGCGCTCACCGCGGTGGCGATCAAGCTAGATTCCCCGGGCCCTGTATTCTTTCGGCAGCAACGCTGTGGCTTTAACGGCCGAATCTTCTTGATCCGTAAATTCCGGACCATGCGTGTGCTCGAGGACGGGCCCGTAATCCTTCAGGCCAACCGCGCCGATCGACGCGTTACCCGCGTCGGCAAATGGCTGCGCCGCTTGAGCTTCGATGAATTGCCGCAACTGCTAAACGTTCTCGATGGCAGCATGTCGCTCGTGGGCCCGCGTCCTCACGCCGTGGCTCACGACAGTGAATTTGACAAGCTTGTGCGAAACTACGCGCTTCGGCACCGGGTCAGGCCAGGATTGACTGGCTGGGCTCAAGTCCATGGCTGCCGGGGCGCCACTCCCACAGCAGTCATGGTCGAAACACGTGTCCAATATGATCTCTGGTACATCGACAACTGGAGTCTTGGGTTGGATCTCGCAATCCTCCTGCGAACTCCGGTAGAGGTCTTGCGAGGGCGCAATGCCTACTAGAGCACAGATCATGCGAGTAGCGCCTCTTATTGGCCCTTACACTCCTGCCAATTGCCGATTAGTCACGCACGCTGGCGAAGCTTCGGACTTGCTTCGCCAATGCGAAACTCTTCAATTCTCCGGCCAGACTTCATTGCGGCAACCAACCAGCGCGGCCGCTTACCACGTCCCGACCAGGTCTCGGCCGTCTGCGGATTCCGATATTTCGGCAGCACCCTAGGATATTTGCGTCTCGGCTTGCCGGTCGAAGACACGCCTGCCGGGCTCGAATCCGCCAAAACAGCCATCCCGCCCCCAAGTGCCGCTAAGCGCTTTTCCAGCTCGTTCTTTTCCGCCTTGATCCGGTCAGACAGGATCCCGCTGATTTCCTCATGAAGCGACCAGAGATCGTCAAGGGACATCGCTTCTAACTCAAGTTTCTTAGCCGCCATGATCTCACCGTGTAGTTGCGCCCAACCCAATATTGCCTCTGTCGATATATTAATCAAGACAGAGAGCCCCGATTATCCCAGAAGAATGTTTGGAACCGAACTGGAACTGGCGCTCCAGATAACTGGGTCCACGTTAATAATCAAGCCGAGAAAATGAGCGATCCGCACAATTCAACCGCGGACAGGACATACGCACATCTATTTGCTTAATCACCGCGCGGGAACTGCTCAAGCCCCATCAGAGATGGCAATGAGCCGATCCCGTCAGGGACCTGCCACGCCGCAGCATTAGATGCTGACGCGCCGGACTGCTTTTGTTAAGCCTCGGCTGGCCTACCGCCTTGCGGCCTCTCCAGAGACGCAAACGGCAGCTAATAATCCCAATATCCTTCAGCGCGCGCCGTCTGAGCTCGATTTGGAAGCTCAGGGCCCGGATATCGGACAACACCGTCGACGGAGCCGCAAACCGGCCGACTGAATCCTGAAGACGTTCAAGAGGATACTCTATCAAACCATGCCTTCTACGCATCTTCGCAAGATTCTTTGCCACCGAGATCAATTAATAAAATAATCGTCGCAATAATTATTAAATAATATATAATAGATTTATTGTATGGTCAATTTGAGCACTGATTTGGTCAAACATTCATTCGTCACTCGGACGAAGAATGGCTGGATGACGACGGGTCAGTCGAGAGATGCTAATGCGAAGGCAAGATCTCGAAGCCATGGATTTTGAGGAACTTTGGCTCCTTCACGAGGAGCTGACAAAGATTCTCGCCGAAAAGATCACCGCCGAAAAGCGAGAGCTAGAAAAGCGTCTTGCGCAGCTCAACCAGCCGGATCAACTCGGCGGAGCTGAAAGCGGGGCGACTGAGGCGGGAACGGGCCAGCCGCCCCGTCGCAAATACCCGAAGGTCGTGCCGAAATACTTCAATCCGCTTCAGCCAACAGAGACTTGGTCCGGACGTGGTAAGCAGCCCCGCTGGCTCGTTGCCGCCCTGCAATCGGGCCATACGCTCGAGGAGTTCAAGATCCCCGAGAACGGTGAATCGTCCGAACGGAATGCTGGTGGTCGAGAGCATTCCTAGATGCGCGAAAGTCGGACACACCGCATTGAGCTGGGAACTTCCACCGTGCGTCCCGAGCGGCGAATTCCACCTCGAACAGGCGGCGGATCGAAAACCCGCTTGGCCAACCGACGCCTCAATCGCGAAAGCGCTGACGTTCGCTGGCCTTAGACCTTGCCCGCACGAGCTGCGGTCGTCGCGTTCAAAAGAAGTCGTAAGGTGCTAGCTCTTGGCACAGTCCACAATCCCCGTCGGTTCGCCCCTGTTTTTGTCGAGAGGATAGTTGCCTCTCTGCGGTAGTTTCTGAAGTCAAGAAGGCTCATCGCCAGGAGAGGCACGCGCGTAGCCGGAAAGCGTGCTTGCATCAACTGACGCATGAACTGCAGGCGAGGAATCAGTCGGGAGCGCAACGTGTGTGGAATATCGACGCCAAGCAGCTCGGCAACGGCGATCAGCTGGGTTTCAACCGCGTTCTTCATCAAGTCGCCCGAGACACGAGAGGTAAGCTGCTCCCAATCGACAGGCTCGGCTGAATGGCTTAGGTCGCGCAATTCAACAAGGTGCCGCAGGTCGAGGTCGCCGAGCCAATAACCATAGTCTTGAAACTGGTCATGGATGATCAACATCAGCGCTTGGAAGGTTGGCGTGGGGATATATACGCGTGCCCGTCCGAGCGGCGCAGGAATACAATGGTTCAGCGCATGCCCGAAGTTCTGGTAGAGGTACGCAGGACCTGGAGCTGCCTGCTGCAGGTCGATGGACCCGACATCCTGGGGGCGATTCAGATCGGCATACCATCTAGGGCTTTCGGGAGGGGTCTGGTTATGGATATCGTACCCAATGCCAGATAGCGCGGTGACTGCCGTTCTGGCGTCGTCCGGCATGACCATGATATCCAGATCCGACATTATCCGAACGCCTCTTCGCGTCTGGGGCGCGGTCGCCAGTGTCGAAGCCCCCTTGAGTAGGACCGGCGTAATGCCATGACCGTTCAGCGCAACGACGGCCTCTTCGAGTTGAGCGACGAGGCGGTCATTGCGCAGCGCGTTTCGGCGGTGGATATGGCGAATATAGGCGCAGACGTCCTCCGGCAGCACCGACGCGAATTTGTCGACAAAGTCGATGAGCGCCGGCGTCGTCAGGGTCTGATTTGCGAGCCCGATGACGGACGTCCACTCTACGTCGACGGGCGGCATGCCTCGCAAGCAATTGCAGAGGCTCCTGACCGCGCTGCTATGCCTTGCCATTGCACAGATCCACAAGCAGGCGCCGAGCCTCTCCGGCCTCGCAGTAGGTGAGTTGAAGCGATCGCGCACCCGCGACAATCCGCCTTAAAGCAAGAAAGCCAGTCTGCGACAGTCTACCATCGCCGGCGAATGCGTGCTCGATGAGCCGCTTCATCGAAGCCAAACGATCTATTTCGGTTAGTTCGGTCGGACCGCTCGCGACCCGGTTCAAGAAGATGATCCAGCCTGCGGAGAAGCTTTCGTTCTGCGCATCAGGAATGGGTACGTACCGCACCCGAACGCCGTCGGAGCGGCAATGCGTCGCATCGTAGCGGTCGCCATGTAGTCGCGAGAGCAAGTCCCACGATCCTTCCTTGAGGGTGAGCGCAAACGGGACTCCGCAGATCGTTCCGTCACCGCCAACCAGCGCGACGTCATCGCCAGCGTACCGAAATCCGGCGTCCACCAGCTGCAGTGTGAGGGTAGACTTTCCTGCTCCCGGATGGCCGCATAACAACAGGCCCATGCCGTCGTTCACGAGAGACGCGGCATGAAGGGAGAACACCCAACGAATGTTTCGAATAAGCCGCTCGGTGACGTGAGCTTTGATCGTAGGAGCTAGTGCATCGACTTCGCATCTGGAAATGCTGGAATCCCCTGCGCGCAAGAACACTTGCTCATCCAGCATCATTGCCTCGATCGCGATGTCGCCGTCGCCGCCGGCACTCTGGTCCGACACACTGAATGGCGACAGCAGCCGCCTCAAGAGGTCCGGATTTGCAGCCCGGATGTCTATTCTGTGGCGACCCAGATGAGCTGAGAAGGCGCAATCGGTCGGCATTCGCCAATCGACTTCGAGCAACGCACGATCGATCCAGACATCTACGACCTGTCGCGTGAACTGGCGTGCCGTGTGCTCGTCAATGCCTTGCGCCGCAAGCCCCCGATAAATGTCTCCAAGCGAGGAGCCTTCCCCTAACTTGCACCAGATGAATGCCCCTACTCGGTCGAGTTCAAAAATCTTCTGCCCCGCTTCGCTGAAGATCATTGGTCGACCATCCAACAGCGCGAATACTGCATGCGGAGCCGGTCTCAATACTATCTCTGCCGACGATCTTTCCAGCACGGCTTCCACCAATGTGAACCATTCTGCCTCGCCTGTACCGGCGAGGCGGCGACAGCCTCCGGGATGCGATGTTGTCGCGGCACCGGACAAGCGGACCCGCCGCCCCCTGCGAGACTCAATCTAGCCTGGCCTGCGGCGCCTGCGATTTCGTTCACCCGAACACACGCCACCGGTCCGGCTCGTTTGGACATGTCAATCCGGCTGGTCATGCCGCGAGCTGACCGTCCTTGCCCCCGTCTTGAGGAGAAATGTTCAACCCCTGCTCTCCCATGAGGCTCGGCCTGGCGATCGACCGATGAGCATCCAATAGGTACCGATAAGCTTCGCGATCGGCACTCCGTTCTCTTAGAATGCGCTCCTTCTCGCCAATGCTGACCAATTCTGCGCGCATCTGAGCCAGCTGCAGCGTCTCCGAGGTGAGGTTGCACTCGTTAAGAATTAATTCCCACATTGTCTCCTCCAGCCGAAGAAACCTGGACGAGTGTACCTTACGTGATCGGCAGCAATTAACCAACGAGATTTATAGATTTTGCTTATAATCAAAATTTGTTTCATATTTGAACTTCGGGTGAGCATTCAATATCGCGGACAAAGCGCAACCACGTGCCGAACCGACTCGAGAATAATAATGGCCTGCAGAAGCCTACGGAGAAAAAGGGGACTGACGTTTTTCGGCAATGCATCGCGCCGCGCAAAAAAAATAAATCAGCCGAGAGTCGTAAATCAGACCGACAAGGCGAGTTTTAATTTGCACAAATAATAAAAAAGAGAATAGTTAACGGACTGCACCGAGGGGAGTGACACCAGTGATGCGGTTGGCTGATCTGTCCGTCGAGAGGAAATTGATGGTTTCGTCGCAGGGGGAACGTTCGACACGAAGTCGCGGGTATTTCGACATGACGGTTATTAGGCGCCTCCCAGAAGCGTTCGGTTGAGGTCGGACATTATTTAGAGTTGCGGCGAAAGCCCGCAGCTATCCCAAGAATTCGCCAAGCAGGAATCCGGTCGGTTGGAGAAGCGTCGTCACGAGCAAGCTGCCCTTTTGCTCGAACAACGACCCTAGGTGCGATGCCCCCCAAGTCACGCGCACCGACGAGAGCGCACTCCAGCCGGCCGGCCCTTTTACCCGACAAATACGTGTTTCAGGGAGGCTCGTATGGGCATGATCATGGTCAAGTGTCCGCAATCCGGCCGCGCGATTCCGACCGGCATCAAATCCGATCGTGAGACTTTCCTGCGAAGCATCGTGTTTTTCGGCAATACTCTTTGTCCGGACTGTCGGGCCAATCACAACTGGTTTGCCCGCGAGGCCTGGGTCGAGGAGCCGATCGTCAGAACAGTAGAGGTAGCTCGTACAGCGCCAACGTGCTGATGCAAATGACGCGCGCGCTTCGGAGAGTGTGTTGATATTCCCCTTCCGATAGCGCGTTGCTGTTGCAACGCATTGCAACCATTTAGAATATTTTCGCGCATTGTCGTAAAACGAACCGACGCCCCCGGTGGCCATCGCTTAGACGTTGTTGGCACGTCGCCACAAATCCGAGCTTCCGTCACGAATTCGGCAAAGGCCTGTTTGGGGGGTGTTGTAGTGAGTAGTGGGATTTCCAGCCTGGCTGTTCTGCGTGACACAAGAATCGAGCTCGTCAGCCTGCTGGCTCAATTGAGGCGGCTCCGCGAGAAAGTAAGAAGGGCGGAAGCACGGCGCTCGGGACAAAGACGACGGTCAACGTCGGCATCGCGCGCCCGAGGCCGCCGAGCATGAGACATCGCATGCAAGGCATCCGCAGTTCAGGGCATTTGTGACGACTATGCTCCCTGGAGTTGAAGGCCAGCATGGAATTGCAAGCGCTCTTCTGGATCTCCGTTAGTGTAGGACCGCTTCATCGATACCCAACGGGCGAGGAGAACATTGGTGGCCCCGGTCGATAACAAGCGACGGTATCGGCTCTTTCGTTCCTATTCTGTTCCAATTGGGTTTGTCTGACCGACCCGCGAGCTGGCGCATGCCCAACCCGCAACTGACAACCGTCCTCGCCAGGCACCTCCCGAGACCTGAACGTGTGCAACCTCTACTCGAGGACGAAGAACGTGGGCGCGATCCGCCGCTTGTTTGGCGAGCTCAACAGCAGCGTCGGCAACTTGCCGAGCATGCCAGGCATTTTCCCGGATTGCCCGGCCACCAATCGTCCGCAACGTGCCCGACGGGCGTGAGGTCATTGCGGCCAGCTGTCCGCCGAAACTCATCATTACTTAGGATGGGGGTGAAATTTTGAAGGCAACGAGCAAGCCACACAGTGAGCTTGCGTTCACTTTCGACGGCTCTGGTACACTCGTATTCACCGCCACGGTGGGCAACCCGCCAGCGATCTGCAAATTTGGTGCGCTCGGAGGGACTCGAACCCCCACGGTGTTACCCACTGCCACCTCAAGGCAGCGCGTCTACCAGTTCCGCCACGAGCGCTAGGAGATGCCGGCCTGAGGTCGTTCGGGCGGCCGGATCAGCGGCGCCGATCTAACAAATCCATCAGGGGGATACAAGCCTGCAAAAGCCCTGAATTCCACAAGCTTGGCAGGAAAAACGCCGCCCTTCCCCGGGAGATCGGCCTTATCGGATACCCAGGCCGCTACCGCTTGCCCGGTCCCGTGTGACCGGGACCGCTACCGCGTCCCCGGCGAGCGCGGCAGCATCTGCTTGACCTCGACCGCGATTCTGTTGCGGTCGACCAGCACGACCCCGGAGGCGACCGGCAGATTGTTGGCGAGCACCTTGACCTCGTCGGCCTCGGTTGCGTCCAGCTCGATGATGGCGCCGCGGGAAAGACGTAATACCTGATGGATCGGCATGGTGGTCGTTCCGAGGACGACCATGAGATCCACGGTGACTTTGTCGAGAGTGGGCACTGTCAGGACCGCTGCAACTTGGGACTTGGGCCAAAGGACTTGGCATTTGCACCTGCGATCATCACCACGTTATGGTTAGCCAATGGTTAATTCCCCTGAAAGCCACCGCCAAGACCTCGATTTGACGTCGTTTTCCGCCGCGGGCGGCGAAGTCGTCGAATGGCGGATTTCGGATGCCCCGGTGCCCTATCCGGAGGCCGTGGCCGCCATGGAGGCGCGTGTCGTGGCGATCGCCGCGGGCGAGGCCCCTGAACTGGTCTGGCTGCTGGAACATCCCCCGCTCTACACCTCCGGCACCTCGGGCAAGGAAAGCGACCTGCTCGATGCCCGATTCCCCACCTATGCTGCGGGGCGCGGCGGGCAGCTCACCTATCACGGGCCCGGCCAGCGCGTGGCCTACATCATGCTCGACCTCAAGCGCCGCCGGCCGGACGTGCGGGCCTATGTCGCGAGCCTGGAGGAGCTGATCCTGAAAACGCTCGCCGCCTTCAACGTCCGCGGCGAGCGGCGCGAGGACCGGGTCGGCGTCTGGGTCAGACGACCCGACAAGGGACCTGAGCATGAAGACAAGATCGCGGCGATCGGCGTCCGTCTGAAGCGCTGGGTCTCGTTTCACGGCATCGCCATCAATGTCGAGCCGGAGCTGTCGCATTTCGCCGGCATCGTGCCCTGCGGCGTCGTCGACCCCCGTTACGGCGTCACCTCGCTGGTCGATCTCGGCCAGCTCGTGACCATGGCCGACGTCGACATCGCGCTCAGGCAGGCGTTCGAAGAGCTGTTCGGACCGACCCGCGCGCTGCTGCCGGAAGCGGCAGTCTAATACTTTTTTTGTTTGAGCCGACCGCGCCGCTCTCCGCCCGCCGCGGAATCAGCTACGCTTCATTTCGGTGCCGCCCACGCCTCCCCCCTCCGCCGGGAAAGCAGACCTCATGCCGGGCGAGTTGATCATCGGCCGACTGTTCGAGCGCCAGGCATAAGGAGGGGTTGCGATCCATGCTCGCAATGGGAGGTTTTGACGATGAAACTGTCTGCGCCCATCTACCATCTGAAGCGCAAGGCCAGGCGCCTGTCCCGCGAGGCCGGCATTCCGCTCCACGACGCGCTTGACCGCATCGCTGCGACGGAGGGCTTTTCCGCCTGGAGCATGCTCGCGGCGAAAGCAGCCGCACTGACGCCGGCGAGCAAACTGTTCCCGCAATTCCGGCCGGGCGATTTGGTGCTGGTCGGGGCCCGTCCCGGCCAGGGCAAGACGTTGATGGGCCTCGAACTTGCCATCGAAGCCATGAAGTTCGGCCATCGCGCCGCGTTCTTCTCGCTCGAATATACCGAGAAGGATGTGTTGGACCGCCTCCGTGCGATCGGCGTGGAGCCGGCGCAGTTCGACAAGCTGTTCGAGGTGGATTGCTCCGACGGAATCAGCGCCGATTACGTCGTCAAGCAGATGGTGGCGGCGCCGCGCGGCACCTTCGTCGTGATCGACTACCTGCAACTGCTCGATCAGAGGCGGGAAAATCCCGACCTCGCCGTGCAGGTGCGCGCGCTGAAGTCGTTCGCGCGCGACACGGGACTGATCGTCGTCTTCATCTCGCAGATCGATCGATCCTATGATCCCGCAGCCAAGCCCTGCCCCGATCTCGGCGATGTCCGCTTGCCGAACCCGCTGGACCTGAAACTGTTCGACAAGACGTGCTTCATCAACAACGCCGATGTGCAGTTCCGCGCCGCAAGCTGATGGCCTCGGGCCGCGGGTGAGATCGCTCACCCGCGGCCTCCCGCATCACGCCGCCTGCAGCGACACCTCGAGCTTGCCGGCGATGTAGCGCCGCTCCTGAGACAGGCCGCCAAAGCCGTAGGCGTCGCCCTTGACCTCGTCGACATGCAGGTAAGTCTCGGGATGCAGCGGGCCCAGGATCTCGGCCATGCGCTTGAACATGGCAGCGAGATAGGCCGCCTTCTCGTCCTTGGTGTTGGTGCCCTCGGTGACGTGGATGTCGATCCAGTAGCTGGCGAGCTTCTGCTCGGCCAGCGACTTGCCGCCGGCGAACCAGTCGCCCGCATCCACGGACTTCACGATGATGGCGGTAACCTTGGGGTCCTTGCGCAGGATCTTTGCGGTGAGCTCGGATACCGCGCTCGCGATGTCGGCCTTCAGCGACGGCGACTGGCGGGACGTGGTGTAGGACACGGTGATCAGGGGCATGGTCGTTCTCCTCGATAAGCTGCGCAACTTGCGCCGCGTTGGGGAGAAACTAGACCTGCCGCCGTCATTTTGGTATCTTATCTATACTGATACCAGTGATAATTATTTGTAATGAACGCCACACTCGACATCGCCACCGTCCAGGCCTTCCTTCTGGTCGCCGACCTCCAGAGCTTCACCCGCGCCGCCGAAGCGCTCGGCACGACGCAGGCCGCGGTCAGTCTCAAGCTGCAGCGGCTGGAGGCCTTGCTGGACAAGCGCCTCGTCGAGCGCTCGCCGCGCGCAGTCCGCCTCACCGCCGATGGCGCCGCGTTCCTCGGTCGCGCCCGCGCGCTGATGACGGCGCACGATCTCGCATTGTCGGGTGACGCACCGGCCACGCAGTCGCTCTCGCTCGGCATCTCCGATCACGCCGCAGGCCCCGAATTGGTGCCGCTGCTGGAACGCCTGCACGCGATGTCGTCCAGCCTCACCCTCGCCGTCACCATCGGATTCTCGCGCGAGATGCAGGATGCCTATGACTCGGGCGAGTTCGATGCGGTGATCGTGCGCCAGGAAGGCAGCCGCCGCGGCGGCGAGAAGCTGGCTGAGGACGAGTTTGGCTGGTTCGCCGCACGCCGATTCACGTTGCCGAAAGGCGAACCATTGCCGCTTGCGACCCTCGCCCCACCCTGTGGCGTCCGCGCCGTGGCGGTGCGCGCGCTCGACAAGGCCGGCATCTCCTGGCGCGAGCGCTTCGTCGGTGGCGGCGTCACCGCGGTGGTCGCGGCCGCGCTAGCGGGGCTTGCGATCGCGCCGCTGGCGCGGCGGATCGCGCCGCCCGGGCTGATGGACATCGGTCCTGCGCACAAGCTGCCGAAGCTCGGCAGCTCGAAGGTGATGCTGCATTCGAAGGTCAGCGATCCCGCGAAACTTGCCGCGCTGCGTGCGGTGGCGGCGACATTCCGGAGCGTGGCGGCTTAGGGCGTCAAGCCAACCTCGCCTTGTTCGTGCGCAAGTCGCGCAAGACATATCATCACCTCACAGGATCGCCTCGAACGCGCTGCGCAGCGTCTCGTGGCGGAACACGAAGCCGCGGCTCAACGCCTTGTTCGGCAGCACGCGCTGGCCGCCGAGCAGAAGCTCGTCGGCAAAGCCGCCGCCGATCCGGCGCGACAGGCCGCCGGGAATGCGGAACACGACCGGCCGGTGCAGGCGGCGGCCGAGTTCTTTGGTGAATTTCGCGTTGGTGACGGGGATCGGCGCCGTGGCGTTGACGGGACCCGACAGATCCGGCGTCGCGATCAGATAGGCGATCAGCCGGATCAGATCGTCGCGTTCGATCCAGGACATCCACTGCCGCCCGGTGCCGAGCGGGCCGCCGAGGCCGAACTCGAATGGCGTCAGCATGCGCGTGACGAAGCCGCCTTCCGTGCCGAGCACGAGGCCGATGCGCAAATACACCACGCGCACGCCGAGCTCCTCCGCCGGCCGCGCCGCTGTCTCCCAGGCCGCGCACAGCTCGTGGCTGAAGCAGGCATGCGACTTTGCCGATTCCGTCAGCACCTGGTCGGCCCAAAGGCCGTACCAGCCGATCGCCGAGCCGCTGATCAGCACCTCTGGCTTGCGCGCGAGCCGCGCGATCAGCTTGACGACCTCTGTGGTCATGTCGATGCGCGAACCGATGATCTTCGCACGCTTCGCTGCGGTCCAGAGGCCGTTGCCGATCGGCTCACCCGCGAGATTGACGATGGCGTCGATTGGCGTGTCCGCGGCGAGCTGGTCGAGGCTGGTGATCAGCGTCACCGGCGGCGGCAGCATCTCGGCCTTCGCCGGATTGCGGATCAGCGCAATGACGTGATGTCCTGCCCCGCTGAGGCTTGCCGCAAGCCGGCTGCCGATGAATCCAGTGGCGCCGGTGATTAGCACGGTCTTGCGGCCACCAACTTTTTCGACAAGCCCGGCTGCGGGAACACCCTTCATCCGAGCGAGCCGCCGCACCGCCGCGAAATCCCTGAGGCCGCACAGTGCCGCGCCAAATGCGCAGGCGGTCGCGGCGATGCTGAGCAGGCCCTCATAGACGACGATCACGCCGGCGGGCTGCATCGCCCAGGCGATTAGCACGGGCATCAACAGCACCAGAATGGCGCCGTAATTGATCGCAAGCAGCGTGTGATTGATGCGCTCGCTCGGCGGCAGCTTGCGGCTGAGGTCCTCCTCGATGAAATCCATCAAGGTGATGACGATCTCGGCAACCAGCACCGCGACGATCAACAGCGCCAGCACGCCGTGAACCTCGAGCCAGCCGAGCACCAGGAACAGCAGCGCATAAAGCATGTTGCGGATGCCGTGCAGCTTCAGCTCGAAGCGCTGCGAGGGCCGCCAGGCCAGGCGCTCGGTGAATTCGTGATGATAGAAGGTGTCGAACACGCCCATCACGATCTGGATTGCGATGAGTGTCCACAACAGCGGAGTCATGATACGGCCTCCCTGAACAGGACGGACTGATGGATCAGCGCACCGCGACGCGGGTGAGTGACATCGAGCGTGAAGCGGAAGGCGCCCTCGCCGAGATCTCGATGTGTCACGATCAGCTCGCCCGGCGTCAGCCAGCCCGGCAGCGGAATCCACAGCCGTCCAAGCTGGAGGCCGTAGCCGGCGCTGCGAAAGATCAGTACCTGATCCTCGACCGCAATGCGCAGCGCCATCGACACGCCGAAGCCGACATATTCCTCAAGCCCGGTCGGACCGGCGAAGCGCTTGGCGGAATGGATCACCTGCGGAAAGCCGCGCTTGCGCGCGCAGATGCGCGTCCAGGTCTGGCCGCCGGTCGCGCCGTCCTCGGTGACCGTGACGATCATGGGCACACCGATATCGCGGCCGGCCGGCAACGGTCCGCCGATCAGGCGCGCGGCCTGCGCGAACCACCAGCCGAAATCGCTGAAGGCGAGCTCGTCGACCACGCCGACATAGACGATACTGTCGCCGTCGGCGACGCGTTTCGAGAAGCGGCGCCAGGTGGCGAGCGGCAAGCGGCCCCAATCCTCGTCCGACAGCAGCGTGCGGAAACGTCGGTCGTCGAGCAGTCTTACGTGAGCGGAGGTCGATGCGTTGGAGCCCGATAGTCTTGCCGACGTCATCGCAACCTCCTCGATGCTATTTGACCTTGCCGATCGGCAGCAGGTTGGCGATCTTCTCGCCAAGTCGCATCAAGGCGACCAGCCGCGGCCGCGGCACCTTCAGCATCTGCATGAACCAGTGGTCGGCGAGCTCGGAGAACGCGAGCATCTCCTTGAGGCGCTTGGCTGCAACGGGACTGATGCCGGGATCGTCCGTGGCATCGGATACGCAGGCGCGAAGCGCCGCGATCGCCGGGTCGATCTCCCGCTCCTTGCGCCGCGCCGCGATCCTCGCGGCGATCTCCCAGATGTCGGTCTCGGCCTCGTAATGGTCGCGGCGGTCGCCCAGGATCGGCACCCGCCGGATCAGGTTCCAGGCGAGCAGCTCCTTCAGCGAGTTGGAGACGTTGGACCGTGCCAAGCCGAGCGTCTCGGCGATGTCCTCGGCCGTCATCGGCGCCTCGGCGAGATAAAGCAGCCCATGAATCTGGCTTACCGAACGGTTCACCCCCCACTCGTCGCCCATGTCGCCCCAGTGCAGGATGAAGCGCTCGACGGCCGCGGGCAGTTTCTTTTTTCCGGTTATTTCTGTCATGACAGAAATGTCAGACAAAACCGGTTTCGTGTCAAGGGGAAGGCTTGCATACGGCGCGCTTTCGCTGCCTAGAAATGTCCCAGAGGGCGGGAACCATCTCGCGGATGCCGCGTTGTTCCCGTCGAGGCGGGGTCCGGGAATGGTCGAAAAGTTCAGTCAACAGAGAGACCTGTTCGAGAGCGAGCGCAGTTTCCGGCTGTTGGTTGAGGGGGTTGCCGACTACGCCCTCTACATGCTCGACCCCAACGGGATCATCACCAGCTGGAACATCGGCGGCGAACGCATCAAGGGTTACTCCCCCGAGGAGATCCTCGGCCAGCATTTTTCCCGTTTCTACACCGAGACCGACCGCGCCAATGGCAAGCCGGCGCGGGCGCTCGGCATCGCGCGGGAAAAAGGCCGATACGAGGAGGAAGGCTGGCGCGTCCGCAAGGACGGCACGTTCTTCTGGGCGAGCGTCGTGATCGACCCGATCTACGAGGACGGCAGGCTGATCGGCTTCGCCAAGATCACACGCGACATCACAGAGCGCCGCAATGCCCAGCTCAAGCTCGAGGCGATGCAGAAGCAGTTGGCCGAGTCGCAGAAATTCGATGCGCTGGGGCAGCTCACCGGAGGGGTCGCCCACGACTTCAACAATCTTCTGATGATCATCAGCGGCAGCCTGCACATCCTGAAGAAAGGCGCCGCAGACGATCCCAAGCTCGAGCGCGCCATCTCGGCGATCGACACCGCGACCAAGCGCGGCGCAGCGCTGACCAACCAGCTTCTCACCTTCGCGCGTCGGCAAAGCGTCAACCCGCAGGCGATCGATTTTGCCGACCGCGTCGCGGCGATCCGCGAGGTGCTCGACGCGGGCGTCGGCAGCTCCGTGCGTCTCGCTTTCGACATCCACTCCGACACCTGGCCGATCAAGGCCGACGTCTCCGAGCTCGAGACCGCGCTGCTCAATCTCGTCATCAATGCCCGCGACGCGATGCCGGACGGCGGCACGGTGACGATAGGTGCGCGCAATCTCGCGCTGAACGAGGCGCCCCTCGTCGGCGATTTCGTCGCAATCGACGTCCGCGATACCGGGCTCGGAATTCCTTCCGACGTTCTCGACAAGATCTTCGAGCCGTTCTTCACGACCAAGCCGATCGGAAAAGGCACGGGCCTCGGCCTTTCGCAGGTCCACGGCTTCGCCCACCAGGCCGGCGGCACGGTGAAGGTCGCGAGCGAGCTCGGCCAGGGCACGACATTCACCATCGTCCTGCCGCGCGGCAACGCTATGCCGTCGCGGGAGGTACCGGAAGCGGCGTTCCGCGGCAGCGGCACGGTGCTGCTGGTCGAGGACAATCCCGATGTCGCGCTGGTCAGCATCGGTCTTCTGGAGCAGCTCGGCTACCGGGTGCGCCGTGTCGCCGATGCAGAAGCGGCATTGCGTGAGATCGAGAGCGATGGCGTCGACTTCGTGTTCTCGGACATTGTCATGCCCGGCAAGATGGACGGCCTCAGCCTCGCCCATCACCTCCGTCAGATCCGTCCCGGCCTGCCGATCCTGCTCGCCACCGGCTACAGCGAGGTCGCCGCCGGCGTCCGCGGCGATTTCCCGATTCTGCGCAAGCCTTATGAGATCCACGAGCTGAGCGAGGCGATCGCGAAATTGCCGAGGTGAATGTTCACCGCTTACCAAGGCCAACTCGCCGTCATGGCCGGGCTTGTCCCGGCCATCCACGCCTGGACACGGGCACCAAGAACGTGGATGCCCGGGACAAGCCCGGGCATGACGATCTCTTGTGAACTATCACACCGTCGGCAGCACCGAAAACGCTTCCCCTGCCCTGCGCAAACTCAGTTCATCCACGCTTGCCGTCTCACTGGTGACACTGTCGACGCGCGAGGACGGCGGGCCGTGGCGGCACAGCGCGACCATGTCGGCAACGTGCGTCGGCGCGCCGGCGAACAGCGCTTCCACGCTGCCGTCACGGCGGTTGCGGACCCAGCCTTCGAGGGCATACGCGATGGCCTGAGACTCCACCCAGGCTCGATAACCGACGCCCTGCACGCGGCCGCGGATCATGACCTGGAGAATCGCCCGACTCATGTCTTCTTCCATCCGAGCAAATCGGAGCTGCGCGCCTTGACCGCGGCCTCGCGCGTAACGCGCGCCATCAGCTCCGACGATGCCAGGCCCTTGAGGCTTTTTGGCGCCATGCCCTCGCGCAACGCCTTCTGTGTCTCGTAGACGGCTTGCGTCGCGGCGGCGATCGGCGCATGGCCCTGCAGCGCGATGCGCACGCGCTGGCCCTGGAGATAATCGAGCCCACTCAATTCCTCGGACGCGCCGCCGAGCACGATCGGCAGCCGCGTGGCGGAGACGATGGCCTCGAGCTCGGCGCGCGACTTGATGCCGGTGAAAAACAGCGCATCGACGCCGGCGGCCTCATAAGCCTGGGCGCGGCGCACCGCATCCTCGATCGAGGTGATCGCGGCTGCGCCTGTGCGGCCCATGATGACCAGCGAGGGATCGCTGCGGCCGCCAAGCGCCGCCTCCATCTTGCCGACGCCCTCCTCCAGCGAGATCAGCTGTGCCTTCGTCGCACCGAATGCGGCCGGCAACAGTGTGTCCTCGATGGTGAGGCCGGCCGCGCCCGACGTCTCCAGCTCCTGCACCGTGCGGCGCACGTTCAGCGCATTGCCATAGCCGTGATCGGCGTCGACGAGCACCGGCAGCGCCGAGGCCCGCGACATCCGCCGCATCTGCTCGGCAAGCTCGGTGAGCGTGATCAGCGTGACATCGGGATCGCCGAGCACGGCGAGCGAAGCCACCGATCCGCCGAACATGCCAAGCGGAAAGCCGAGATCCTCGGCAATCCGGATCGAGATCGCGTCATAGACCGAGCCGGGATGGACGCACGTCCCGCCCGACAGGATCGATCGCAGTTTCTCGCGGCGGGAACGAAAGGCCATGGTTGCCCTCCCAATTATTGCGACGCAGCCGCAACGTACTCCGTCATTGCGAGCGCAGCGAAGCAATCCAGTGTCTTTCCGCAGAGGCAGTCTGGATTGCTTCGCTGCGCTCGCAATGACGGTGAGCTTGGGGCCCGGCAAGACCCCCACTCACATCTTTTATCTTACGCAAACTCCAGGATCAGCGCGTCCACCGCGAGTGTCGCGCCGGCGCTGGCGTGGATCTTCTTCACGGTTCCGTCCTGTTCGGCGCGCAGCACGTTCTGCATCTTCATGGCTTCGACCACCGCCAGGGTCTCGCCGGCCTTGACCTCCTGCCCCTCGCTCACCGCGATCGAGATGACGAGGCCCGGCATCGGGCAGAGCAGCTTCTTGCCGCTGTCGGAGGCCGTGGTCACCGGCATCAGCCGCGCGGAGGCCGCCTCGGCCTCGGTCCAGACATAGACCGGCACCTCGACGCCCTGATGCGCGAGGCGGATGCCGTTGGCGATCGGGCGGGTCTGCACGGCGACGAACTGACCGTCGATGGTGCCCTGCCAGACCGGATCGCCCGGCTTCCACGGCGACTGCAACAGATGCGTGTTGCCGGCCTTGCCGTCGGCGTCGATGAAGCGGATCGTGATCGCTTCGCCTTCGCGCGCGACCTCGAGCAGTATCTCCTGGCGGTCGAGCCAAACCGCGCGACGCCGCTCGCGCTGCACGACGCGGCCGCCCATCTGGCCGGAGATCTGCCGTTTGCGCGCTCCGAGCACGTGATCGATCGCGGCGCCGACCGCGGCGATGCGACGCGCGACCTCACCCTCGGGCACACGCACCGCAAAACCCTTGGGGAATTCCTCGGCGATGAAGCCGGTCGAGAGCCGTCCCTCGCGCCAACGCGGATGATGCATCAAGGCCGACAGGAACGGGATGTTGTGGCGGATGCCATCGACATAGAACGAGTCCAGTGCAGTCGCCTGCGCCTCGATCGCCGCCGCGCGCGAGGGCGCATGGGTGACGAGCTTGGCGATCATCGGATCGTAATGGATCGAGATCTCGCCGCCCTCCTGCACGCCGGTATCGTTGCGGATGGTGATGCCGTCCTTGCTGGCCTCCGCCGGCGGACGATATTTCACGAGGCGTCCGATCGAGGGCAGGAAGTTGCGGAACGGATCTTCCGCATAGAGGCGCGATTCCACCGCCCAGCCGGTCAGCGTGACGTCCTTCTGCGCGATGGCGAGCTTCTCGCCGCTCGCGACGCGGATCATCTGCTCGACGAGATCGATGCCGGTGACGAGCTCGGTGACGGGATGCTCGACCTGGAGGCGCGTGTTCATCTCCAGGAAGTAGAAGCTCTTGTCCTGGCCTGCGACGAACTCGACCGTGCCGGCGGAATCGTAGTTCACGGCCTTGGCCAGCGCGACCGCCTGCTCGCCCATCTTGCGGCGGGTCGCCTCGTCCAGAAGCGGCGACGGCGCTTCCTCGATGACCTTCTGGTTGCGGCGCTGGATCGAGCATTCGCGCTCGCCGAGATAGATCACGTTGCCGTGCTTGTCGCCCAGCACCTGGATCTCGATGTGGCGGGGATCGACGATGAACTTTTCGACGAAGACGCGGTCGTCGCCGAACGAGGCCTTTGCCTCCGCCTTGGCGAGGTTGAAGCCCTCGGCAACCTCGGCTTTGGAATGGGCGATGCGCATACCCTTGCCGCCGCCGCCGGCGGAGGCCTTGATCATGACGGGGTAGCCGATCTCGTCGGCGATCCGCACCGCGTGCTTGTCGTCCTCGATGACGCCGAGATAGCCCGGCACGGTCGAGACTTTTGCTTTTGCGGCGGCCTTCTTGGACTCGATCTTGTCGCCCATTGCGGCGATCGCGCCGGGATTCGGGCCGATGAAAACGATTCCTGCGGCTTCCAGCGCGCGCGGAAACGCCTCGCGCTCGGACAGGAAGCCGTAGCCGGGATGCACAGCCTCGGCACCCGTCTTCCGGCAGGCCTCCACGATCTTCTCGATCACCAGGTAGCTCTCGGCCGCGGCCGGCGGGCCGATCAGCACCGCCTCATCGGCCATCTCGACGTGGAGGGCATCGCGGTCGGCCTCGGAATAGACCGCGACCGTCTGAATTCCCATCTTGCGGGCAGTCTTGATGACCCGGCAGGCGATTTCGCCGCGATTGGCGATCAGAATGCGTTTGAACATGCTTTTCTTGAGTCTCGACCTTGGGCGGGACCCTTCCCTGGCCGTTGGGGCCTTTGGGAGGGGCCGTGTGGCTCCCGTGGTACATCAAAATGGGCCGGAGGCAACGGTCTAAATCGGGCCGCCTTTGGCGTACCAGCGCAAGACCGAAATGGGCCCGGCGCGCCTGCCGTGCGGCATCCCTAGGACTTTCCGGCCTTGGCCGCGTCCCGGACCAGGTCATGAATGAAGCCCAGCTTGCCGACCACCGCGGGCGACAGGATGAAGGGATAGAGGTCGCGCAGGCCCATGGCGCGGTTGACGCTGTTCATGGCGAAGGTGAAGGGCAGCCATGCGTTGACCAGCACCTCGACATCCCTGGCCTCGTACGGGTTGAAGCGGATGCGCGCCGTCAGCTCCCCGTCGCGGTCGACCTTGGGACGCACCTCCATGCCGAACTCGGCGGCCATTTCCAGGGCATCGACGATGTGGAGGTAGTGCGCCCAGGTTTCGGCGAAATCCTCCCAAGGGTGGGTCGTGGCATAGGCCGAGACGTAGTTCTGCTGCCAGTCCGGCGGCGCGCCCTCGGCATAATGGCGCTGCAGGGCCTGGCCGTAATCGGCGCTATCGTCGCCGAAGACGGCGCGGCACTGGTCGAGCTTGCCGCCATCGCGCACCAGCACATCCCAGAAGTAATGTCCGACCTCGTGGCGAAAGTGCCCAAGCAGCGTCCGGTACGGCTCGCCCATCTCGAGCCGGCGCCGCTCGCGCTCGATGTCGTCGGCCTCGGTCAGCGCGATCGTGATCAGGCCGTTGTCATGGCCGGTCATGACCTTCTCGCCGCTGTGCGGATCGTCGGCGAGGAAGTTGAAGATCAGGCCATGCTCGGGATTGTCCTGGCGGGTCTGGAGCGGCAGCTTCCAGCGGATCAGGGAATAGAACAGCCGGTGCTTGGCCACCTCCAGCTCGCGCCAGCCGGCGAGCTGCGCCGGATCCGAAAGGTTCGGCACGGTCCCGTTGTGGCGGCAGGCGCGGCAATAGCCGGTGCTATCGCCTGCGTCGGTCAGCCAGTTGCAGGCGTCGTACTCGGCATTCCGGCACAGCATCCGGCTCTCACTCTTGTCGGCGAGGATGCTCCAGGCGTCTCCGTCGGCCTCGATCGCCGACATCGTCTCCTTCTCTGGCAGGAAGGCGATCCGATGGCCGCAGCGTTCGCAGGCGCGGTTCTCGAAATAGAGGACGTTGCCGCAGGCCTGGCAGATAAAGAGCTTCAAGATTTAGCCTCGTGGGAAAGGAAAGCCTATGAGCGCGCTGGCACCTCGCGACGACGCCTCAATCCGCCGATCGTTCCAGTATTCGGAACAAATTGCCAGACCGGACGTTACCACCGCGTACTTCTCTGCGTTCAGGCGCGCGCCCCCATTTCCCGGCACCACCTGCCCTCTAAACAATGGCCATCACGCTCCGTCTGTGTGAATATCGGTCCGGCACGTGCGCACCTGCATGACAACGGCCGATGCCTTGAACGAACCCTTGCCCGAGACCATCGCCGCCGAAAGGCTGCGCCAGCACCTCGAAGACGTCGCGCGCGAGCGCGACAATGCCTATCGCGCGCTGCAGGAGCGCGAGGCCGAGCTGGCGCGCATCCAGCGCATCGGCAAGGTCGGCGGCGTCGAGGTCGATTTCCGCGAAGGCTTCAAGAACCGGCGTTCGCCCGAATATCTGATGATCCACGGCCTTCCGCCGGAAGCCGCCGAGGAGTCGCACGAGGATTGGGTCAACCGTATCCATCCCGACGACCGCGACGCCACTGTCAAGCATTTCTTCGAAGCGCTCGCCGGAGCGAGCGAGGACTATAGCGCCGAATACCGCATCATCCGTCCCAGCGACAGCGAGACCCGCTGGATCCGGGTCGTCGCAAAGATCGAGCGCGACAAGGACGGCCGCGCCATCCGGCTCGTCGGCGCTCATATCGACATGACCGATCAGGCGCTGGCGCGCGAGACGCTGCGCGAAAGCGAGGAGCGCTTCCGGCTGATCGCCGACAGCGCGCCGGTGCCGATCTGGGTCACCAAGCTCGACCGCAAGCGGTCCTTCGCCAACCAGGCCTATGTCGATTTCGTCGGCCTGCCCTACGACCAGGCCATCGACTTCGACTGGCGCAAGGTGCTGCATCCCGACGACCTGCCGCACGTGCTGCAGCAATCCGTCCAGGGTGAAGCGTCCCTCAAACCCTTCGTGCTGGAAGCGCGCTACAAGAACGCCAGCGGCGAATGGCGCTGGCTCCGCTCGGAATCGCAGCCGCGCTGGGATGCGACCGGCAAGCATATCGGCTTCATCGGCGTCGCCCACGACGTCACCGTCGCCAAGCAGGCCGAGATCGATCTCCGGCGGCTGAACGAGACGCTGGAAGAGCGCATCGCCGAGCGCACCGCCGAGCTCGAAGCCAACGAGGCGCGGCTGCGCGCGATCCTGGAGACGAGCAATCAGTATCAGGGCCTGGTCAATCTCGAGGGCCAGCTGGTCTACGCCAACAAGACCGCGCTCGCCGGCATCAAGGCGAATTCCGCGGACGTGGTCGGAAAGCCGTTCTGGGACACACCCTGGTTCACCGGCACGGAGGGCATGAGTGCCGCCGTGCGCGAGGCCTTCGACACCGTGCTCAAGGGCGAACCCGTGCGGCTGGAGATGCGCCTGCGCCTTCCGATCGGCGAGCGCGATTTCGACTTCGGCATGCGTCCCGTGCTCGACCGCCAGGGCAACATCACCGGCGCCGTGCCCGAGGCGGTGGACATCACCGAGCGGCGCCGCGGCGAGGAAGCGCTGCGGCAATCGCAGAAGATGGAGGCGATCGGCCAGCTCACCGGTGGCGTCGCGCACGACTTCAACAATCTCCTCACCATCATCCGCTCTGCGACCGATTTCCTGCGCCGCCGCGAGCTGCCGGAGGAGCGCCGCCGCCGCTACGTCGATGCTATCTCCGACACGGTCGAGCGCGCCTCCAAGCTGACCGCGCAGCTTCTGGCCTTCGCGCGCCGGCAACCGCTGAAGCCGCAGATCTTCAACGTCGGCAGCCAGGTCGAGGGCGTGGCGCAGCTGGTGCGGCCGCTGGTCGGCGCCCGCATCGAGATCGCCGTCGAGGTTCGGGATGCCGATTGCTTCACGGTGGCCGACATCGCCCAGTTCGAGACAGCGCTGATCAATCTCGCCATCAACGCTCGCGATGCCATGGACGGCGAAGGCCGCCTCACCATCGCCGTGCGCAAGGTCTCGGGAATACCGAGCCTGCGCGCACAATCGGCGCGCCGCGGCGACTATGTCGCGATCTCCGTCACCGACACCGGCAGCGGCATCGCGCCGGAACATCTCGAACAGATCTTCGAGCCGTTCTTCACCACCAAGGAGGTCGGCAAGGGCACCGGCCTCGGCCTCAGCCAGGCCTTCGGCTTCGCCAAGCAGTCCGAGGGCGACATTGCGGTGACCAGCGTGCAAGGTGAAGGCGCCACCTTCACCATCTACCTGCCGCAGGCGCAAAGCCCCACCACGGAGAAGGAAGCCGCGGCGCTGAGCCACGAGGCGGCCACGACCGGGCGTGGCTATCGCGTGCTCCTGGTCGAGGACGACGACGAGGTCGGCCGCTTCTCCACCGAGCTCCTGGAGGATCTCGGCTATGTCGTCCGCCGCGTCGCCAATGCCAACGCGGCGCTGGCGATCCTGGGCGAGAATGAATTTGCCGTCGACCTCGTATTCTCCGACGTCATCATGCCCGGCATGAACGGGGTCGAGCTCGCCGGCATCGTCCGCGAGCGCTATCCGGGCCTGCCCGTGGTGCTCACGTCCGGCTACAGCAACGTGCTCGCCGAAAACGCCCATCGCGGCTTCGAGCTGATCCAGAAGCCCTATTCCGTCGAGTCGCTCTCGCGCATCCTGCGCAAGGCGATCATGGAGAAGCTGTCAGTCGCAAGGTGAGTGTCACATTCGCGAGAAGCAGCCACGAATTCCAGTCTGTTGCCGCGGCAAGACTCTAGGGGAAGACAGCCCTTCCCGCATCGGTTATCGATGCCGAATGACTGACCGAACCTCAAGGACTGAACGTGCCGTCTGACGCCATCTGGGCCTGGAGCATCATCTTCGTCGCGACCGCCTGCGTCATCATCCGGCCGTTTCGCCTGCCCGAGGCGATTTGGGCCGCGATCGGCGCGAGCGCCCTGGTGCTATCAGGCTTGCTGCCCTGGCAGGAGGCGCTGACGGGCATCGAGAAAGGCCTCGACGTCTATCTCTTCCTGATCGGCATGATGCTGATCGCCGAGCTGGCGCGGCTCGAAGGCCTGTTCGATTATCTCGCCGCGCTCGCGGTGGAATACGCACGCGGCTCGCCGCAGCGGCTGTTCCTGCTGATCTATCTCGTCGGCACGCTCGTGACCGTGCTGCTTTCCAACGATGCTACCGCGATCGTGCTGACGCCGGCCGTCTATGCCGCGACGCGCGCGGCCGGCGCGAAGCCGCTGCCTTATCTGTTCGTCTGCGCCTTCATCGCCAATGCCGCGAGTTTCGTCCTGCCGATCTCCAACCCCGCCAACCTCGTCGTGTTCGGCGCGCGCATGCCGCACCTGACGGAATGGCTACGCCTGTTCGCCTTGCCCTCGGCGGCGTCGATCCTGCTGACCTACATCGTGCTGCGCCTGACCCAGCACCACGCGCTGAAGGAAGAGACGATCGCGCGCAGCGTGCCGCATCCCAAGCTCGGCCGCGGCGGCAAGCTCACCGCAATAGGCATCGTCGCGATCGGCATCGTGCTGGTCACGGCGTCAGCGCTCGACAAGCAGCTCGGCCTGCCGACCTTTATCTGCGGCGGCGTGACGGCCGCGATCGTGCTGCTGCTCAGCCGGCAATCACCCTTGCCCGTGCTGCGCGGGGTGTCCTGGAGCGTGTTGCCGCTCGTCGGCGGGCTCTTCGTCATGGTGGAGGCGTTGATCAAGACCGGCGTGATCGCGCAGCTCAACGCGTTGCTGCACCAGGCGGTAGCTCAATCGGTCCCGCAGGCGGCCTGGAGCGTGGGCATTGCCACCGCGCTCGCCGACAACATCGCCAACAATCTTCCGGTCGGCCTCGTCGCCGGCTCGGTTGCCGCCGGCGATCATCTGCCGGTGCCCGTCGTCAGCGCGATCCTGATCGGCGTCGACCTCGGCCCCAATCTGTCGGTCACCGGCTCGCTCGCCACCATCCTCTGGCTGGTCGCGCTCCGCCGCGAGAAGATCGAGGTCGGCGCCTGGCCGTTCCTCAAGCTCGGCCTGCTGGTGACGCCGCCGGCCCTGATCGCGGCGTTAGCCGCCGCGATCAGATAGCGCTCATCGTCAGTCGTTCTCGTAGCCGTAGACTTCCGGCAGGATGAAGATCGCGGCAAGCAGGCCTACCAGCGGGAAGATCGCGACCATCAGCGTGGCGTTCGCCTGCCCGATCGCGGCAAACACCGTTGGGAACAGGAAGATCGCCAGGAACGACGGCAGCTTCACGAACATGTAGGCGAAGCCGCTTGCGGTGCCCCGATATCGCGGACGGGCGACCATGGTCGGGATCGTCATGCAGTTCGACGCATCCCAATAATGGCCCCAGAGCATGCCGGCGGCGGCGAACGGCAGCAGGATCTTGTTGTCGGTGTAGAGCGCGAAGGCCGCGACCAGCAGCGAAACCAGCACGATGCCGAAGCCGGCGATGGCGATGCCACGATGGCCGATCTTCGGCGTCAGCAAGGGTCCGACCCAGCCCGACAGGGCGGCGAAAGAGAACAGCGCCATCGTCACCACATTGATGCCAAGCACGCTCGATACGCCGACCATCACAAACAGCACCGGCAGATAGAATGCGAAGGTCGAGAACTCGCTCGCCTGGGCGAAACAGGCGATCCAGCCATAAAGGGTGGCACGCCAGCGAATCGGATCCTTCCTGAGGTCAGCGAGGAATGCGCGCGTGCTGGTCTTGGGAACCTCGACGTCCCGATCCGGCAGCATATCGAGATTGTCGTTGAACATCTCGCGCGCGACCTGCTTGGCCTCGCGGTAGCGCCCCTTTTGCACCAGCCACACCGCCGTCTCCGGCACGTCGTGACGCATGATCAGGATGATCAGTGCCGGCACCGCACCGAGACCGAGCGTCACGCGCCACAGCATCTCGTGGTTCATGTCGACCAGCAGGAAGATCACGATGACGCCGATGGTGAGAACTTCACCGACGGCGAACATGAACTGCCAGCGATTGCCCATGACCTCGCGCTCGCCCTTGGCCATGGATTCCATGATGTAGGTGTAGCCGGTCGAGATGTCGGAGCCGAGCGGAATGCCGAGCAGGAAGCGGATCACGACAAGCCAGCCGACGCTGGGTACGAAGGCCTGCGCCAGCGCCAGTACGATGAACAGCACCATCGTCACCAGGAACATCACGCGGCGGCCGATCTTGTCGGACAGCCAGCCGCCGAGCAGCGCGCCGATCAAGGCACCGCCCTGCGTGCCCGCGGCGGCGAGGCCGAGCATCAGCGGATCGGGATTGTACTGCTCCTTGATGAAGATCAGCACGAAGGCGATCGAATAGAGGTCCCAGGCCTCGACCAGGATCGAGGCCATCATCAGCCAACCGACCTTGTTGCCTTTGGGACTGTAGTTCGTGATGAGGTAGCGGACCGCGGCTTCGCTCGCGGTCGCCTGTGGCATCGCCATCGTTGACATTCTTCTTCCTTTCGTCACAACTCTCTGAAGCGCGATGAGATCAGGATCTCCTCGCGCTTTAGCTTGTTGTCTTGCGCATGATCTCTTCGGAGAACCGCCTCACATTTTTCCGGATCAAGCCCTACGCGCCGAGCAGCGGCTCGATGCTGCAATCGAGCAGGCGCGGATCGATCCCCGCCTCCATGCCCGTAAACATCTCGCCCATGTAGTCGATCAACGCGTCGCTCGCCTTCACCGCCTCCTCGACGCGGCGGTTGGCAACGGCTGCAAGAATGGCGAGATGATGATCGATCGTGCCTGACAGATCCGCCTGCCCCGGCATGAAGCGATGATGGATGTAGCCGATGCGCCGATACAGCGTGTGCAGCGGCCGCAGCGTATGCACCAGGAAAGGTTCGCCGGCGGCCTCCAGCACCAGCGCATCGATGCGGCGGTCGATATGATTGAATTCGTCGAGCGTCAGGCTGGCGCGGCGCTCGCGCAGCAGGCGCTCGATGTGCAGCGCCTGATTGCGATGCGACAGGCTGGCACGATCGGCCGCGAGGCGGATCACGAAGCGCTCCATGTCGCGGCGTAAGGCCAGCAGCATGCGCTCGCGCGCCAGATCGATCGGCGCAATGTGCAGGCCGTGACGCGGCCGGATGATGATGAGGGTGTCGGCGGAGAGACGATTGACGGCGTGATGCACCGGCGTGCGGCCGAAACCGGTGATTTGCTGCAACTCCAGCATCGTCATGAATTGTCCGGGCTTGAGCTCGCAGTGAACGAGCAGCTCCTCGATCCTCTGATAAGCCAGCTCGAAGAAGTTGAGACGGTTGCGCCGGGAGGGCCTGCCCTCCCCGTCGCCGTGTCTCACCACCGCGAGTGCGCGCTTGCGCCGTGCCATGCCGTCCTCTCCCGTCAGCCCGCGCTCTCGTTGCTGGGTGGCGCCTTGTTCGTGGTACCCTTAAAACATGTTGTGATATATTACAAGCAAGCGTAAGACGTCGGCACGACCTGCAGCATGCTGCAGCGCAAAATGAGACGTCAGGTGCGAAGCGCCGTTCGATGGGAGGATACTTGCCGTGAAGATCACGTCGATCGAGACATTGCGCGCCGAGGAATTTTCCAACGTCATCTGGGTCCGCATCCACACCGACACTGGTCTGATCGGTCTCGGCGAAACCTTCTATGGCGCCGGCGCGGTCGAAGCGCAGATCCACGACACCTTTGCCGGCCGCCTGCTCGGCCGCAATCCCCTGCACATCGAAGCGATCCATCGCGACATGCTGAACCTGCCGATGGCGCAGTCCTCGACCGGCGTCGAATACCGCGCGGCATCAGCGATCGACATCGCGCTGTGGGATCTATTCGGCAAGGTCTGCGGTCAGCCGGTGCACCAGATGCTCGGGGGCCTCTGCCGCGACAAGCAGCGCATCTACAACACCTGCGCCGGCACGCAATATGTGCGCTCGACCAATATCAGCCCGGTGGCCAATTGGAATCTCGGCGCCTCCAAGGGGCCCTATGAAGATCTCGACGGCTTCATGAACCATGCCGATGCGCTCGCCGAAAGCCTGCTCGAAAGCGGCATCTCGGCGATGAAGATCTGGCCGTTCGATCCCGCCGCGCAGGAGAACAAGGGCCTCTACATCACCGCCGCACAGATGAAGCAGGCGATTGAGCCGTTCGAGAAGATCCGCAAAGCCGTCGGCGACAAGATGGAGATCATGGTCGAGCTCCATTCGCTCTGGAATCTGCCGACCGCCAAGCAGATCGCCCGTGCGCTCGAGCCCTACAAGCCGACCTGGTACGAGGACCCGATCCGGATGAACTCGCCGCAGGCGTTGGCCGAATATGCCCGTTCGACCGACGTCTGGGTCTGCGCCAGCGAGACGCTGGGCTCGCGCTTCCCCTACAAGGACATGCTCGACCGCGACGCCATGCACGTGGTGATGGCCGATCTGTGCTGGACCGGCGGTCTCACCGAAGGCCGCAAGATCGCGGCAATGGCCGAGACCTATCACCGGCCTTTTGCTCCTCATGACTGTATTGGCCCGATCGGCTTCATCGCGGCTATCCACATGTCCTTCAGCCAGCCCAACACCCTGATCCAGGAATCCGTGCGCGCCTTCTACAAGGGCTGGTACAATGAGCTCGTCACCACGATGCCCACCATCAAGGACGGCTATGTCTTTCCGATGGAAGGCCCCGGCCTGGGCGCCGACCTCTTGCCTGCCGTCTTCGAGCGCACCGATCTCACCGTGCGCCGCTCCAACGTCTGAGGAATTCTTGAGATGAGCACTTCCCTTTTCGATCTCTCCGGCCGCACCGCGCTCGTGACCGGCTCGTCCCGCGGTCTCGGCCGCGCCATCGCCGAAGGCATGGCCAAGGCCGGCGCGAAGATCATCATCAACGGCGTCGATCCCAAGCGAGTCGAGCAGGCCGTCGCCGAGTTTCGCGCCGCCGGCCATCAGGCCGAAGGCGCTGCCTTCAACGTCACCGATGAGCCCGCAATCGTCGCCGCCTTCAACGAGTTCGACAGACAAGGCCTCGCCGTCGACATCCTCGTCAACAATGCCGGCATCCAGCACCGCAAGCCGCTGGTCGAGTTCACCACCGACGAATGGCGCAAGGTGATCGAGACCAACCTCACCAGCGCCTTCGTGATCGGCCGCGAGGCGGCCAAGCGCATGATCCCGCGCAAGCACGGCAAGATCATCAATATCGGCTCGCTCGGCAGCGAGCTCGCCCGCCCCACCATTGCGCCCTACACCGCGGCCAAGGGCGGCATCAAGAACCTGACCCGATCGATGGCGGTGGAATGGGCCCAGCACGGCATCCAGGCCAATGCGATCGGCCCCGGCTACATGCTCACCGACATGAACGAGGCACTGGTCAACAACGCCGATTTCAACAATTGGCTGATGGGCCGCATTCCCTCCAAGCGCTGGGGCAAGCCGGATGAGCTGGTGGGCGCCGCGATCTTCCTCGCCTCGGATGCGTCGACCTACGTCAACGGCCAGATCATCTATGTCGATGGCGGCATGATCGCCGCGATGTGATCGCCAAGACCACGAAGGAGCAAGCCATGCGCGCCGTCGTCATCCACGCCCCGAAGGACCTGCGGATCGACAACTATGCCGATCCCGCCGCCGGCCCTGGCGAGGTCCGCGTCAAGATCGCCAATGGCGGAATCTGCGGCTCCGATCTGCACTACTATCATCACGGCGGCTTCGGTGTCGTGCGGATTCAGCAACCGATGGCCCTGGGTCACGAGATCGCCGGCGTCGTCGCTGACGTCGGTGACGGCGTCGCCAATGTCAGGCCGGGCACGCGCGTCGCGGTCAACCCGAGCAAACCGTGCGGGGCTTGCCTGCATTGCCAGGAAGGCATGCGCAACCAGTGCCTCGACATGCGCTTTCTCGGCAGCGCGATGCGCTTTCCCCATGTGCAGGGCGGCTTTCGCGAGTTCATCACGGTCGACGCGACGCAGGCCGTGCCGATCTCAGACAAGCTGTCGCTGGCGGAAGCCGCGGTCGCCGAGCCGCTTGCGGTGTGCCTGCATGCCGGCAAGCAGGCCGGTCCCCTGCTCGGCAAGCGCGTGCTGATCACCGGCTGCGGTCCGATCGGCGCGCTGATGATTTTGGTCTCGCGCTTCGGCGGCGCGTCGGAGATCGTTGTCACCGATGTGGCCGACGCCCCGCTCGCGGTCGCGAAAAAGCTCGGCGCCACGCATGCCATCAACGTCGCGACCAATGCCACTGCGCTCGATCCCTGGCGCGCCGGCAAGGGCGTGTTCGACACGCTGTTCGAGGCCTCCGGCAACCAGGCCGCGCTTCGCACCGCGCTCGACGTGCTGAGGCCCGGCGCGACGCTGGTGCAACTCGGCCTGGGCGGCGAGATGACGCTGCCGATCAACACGATCGTCGCTAAGGAATTGCAGCTGCGCGGCACGTTCCGCTTCGATCCCGAATTCGAGCTCGCGGTGCGCCTGATGGGCGACGGCCTGATCGACGTCAAGCCGTTGATCACGGCCACCATGCCGTTCGAGAATGCGGCCGCGGCCTTCGAGCTCGCCAGCGACCGCGCGCAGTCGATGAAGGTCCAGCTTACCTTCTAGGCGCGTCGTTGGCCTGTTGCCCCTCGATCAGCCGGTCGGTGACCAGCCGCACGGCCCCGCGCTTCCAGGAATAGTCGGCGCCCATGCGTAGTCCGCTGTCGCCACGCGCCAGCACCGCGCCGGTCCTGGCATCGCGCACCTGGAAGCCCAGCGTGTATTCGGTGCGGCTGACGCGGCGCACCACACCGATCAGTGATTGGTCCGCGCCGAGCTTGCGCGCAATGGAGACCTCGCAGCCGCCGCAATCCCGCAAAGCGCCGGCCTTCCCCGCCTCTGCGCCGACCTCGACGATGCGGTAACGGCCGGATTGGCCGAGCGCCTCGCGCACACCGCCAGTGACCTCCGCGAGATATGGCGCATCCGACGCACCGGACGTCCCCGCTGAGGCGGCCGTCATGTCCTCGAGCTCGAAATCGAACACGGCAAGCGCGACCGGCGCAGGCGTGCCGAGCGCGGCCATGACCTCGCGAGACACGAACATCTGCGCGCGCTCCCATGCTTCGTCATTGTCGCCGCGGAAGCTGTAGAGCTTGTCCAGCACGAGCGTCTTGGTGCCGACGTCGATCACGGCGACCTTGGCCCATTGCACCAGCGTGCTCGTCTTCTGAATGCCGCCGACCACCTTGAACACCGCTCCGTCTTGGACGGATCGCACCAAGCGGTAGCGCTGGTCTGCCTCGATGTCCCTTCGAAGCGCGGCCATGAACGCCGCCAGCCGCCGCTCGTGGGCCGCGGTCTGGTCGGTCGGCTCGCCCGAAGTGTCGGTGTAGCTGAAATCGTCCATGGCGACGCCGATGGCGGCCTGCGCAGCGAGGGGCGAGCAAGAGACGACGAAGAGGAGACAGGCGGAGAGAACCAGGCGGCAGCGGTGCATGAACGGACCTCGTGGATGGGACGAAAATCTGGACGGGCCGCCTGAGGCTCCGCAGCCGTCACTGTCCCGACCAATGCCGGGAAATTTTCACGACATTGCGGTGCGGCAAGTCGGGAACGCTTCCCGCCGCCGGCGTTCTGCCCTTTAATGAGGCGCGACAAGCCCGTTCGCACCAGGTGCAAGCCGATGTGGAATCGCCCGAGATTCGATCTCAAGGTCCGTCTGACGCTGCGCGTGGCCGCGATCTCGGCTGCCTGCTTCGCCGTGATCTCGACCTATTTCCTCGTCGCCGCCGATAACGCCGCGCATGCGCGGATCGACGGGATCGCCGCCATCGTGGCCAAGACGCTCGAGCTGCAGCAAGGCAAGGTGCAATGGGGGGCGAGCCCCCGCTCGGACTTTCCGGACCTCGACCCGGTGTCGGCCCATGTGATGACGCCCGGCCTCTGCCTCGGCTTCCGCAGCGCGAGCGGCGACATGCTGCAGCGCTTCTGTAGCGGCGCGCCTGCCCCGGCGAGCCCGCCGCCGCAAGCCTTCTCGGCCTTCTATCGCAGCCTGTTCGACCCGGGCCGCGAGGCGGCGCGGCCCGTGATCGTGCGCGGAACCAAGCTCGGCGAGACCGTGGTCTCGATCGATCCGGCGGTGCAGACGGCGGAGGCCTGGCACGAGGCCGGCCGCCTGATGATCGCGCTTGCGATCGCGCTGCCGCTGCTCTGTGCGCTGGTCTATGCCGCACTGGCCCGTGCCCTGCGCCCCACCCGCATGATCGGCAGCGGCCTCGAACGCATCGCCGCCGGCGACCTCACCACGCGGCTGCCGCCGTTCGATCTCGCCGAGCTCTCCGCCATCCGCGACGTCTTCAACCACCTCGCCGAAAGCCTCGACACTGCGCTTGCCGAGCGCAACGAGCTGACGCGGAAGCTGATCGCGCTCCAGGACGAGGAGCGCCGCCATCTCGCCCGCGAACTGCACGACGAATTCGGCCAGTCCCTCGCCGCGATCCGCGCGCTGGCCGCATCCGCCCGCCAGACTGCGGCGCAGGACTGTCCCGACCTGCTCGGCGAATGCGACAGCATTGCCCGCACCGCGACCGGCATGATGGAGACGCTGCGCGGTGCGCTGTTCCGGCTGCGGCCGCCCGATGTCGAGGAGCTCGGCCTGGTCGCCAGCCTCGAAGGCCTGGTTTCGGGGTGGAACGGCCGCAGCCGCGGCCAGCCGCGCTTCGATATCCGGTTCGACGGCGCCTTCGACAGCGTGCC
Source organism: Bradyrhizobium sp. IC4059 (assembly GCF_020193615.1). NCBI lineage: Bacteria > Pseudomonadati > Pseudomonadota > Alphaproteobacteria > Hyphomicrobiales > Nitrobacteraceae > Bradyrhizobium > Bradyrhizobium sp. IC4059. The sequence continues at coordinate 452,637 of NZ_JADYVH010000006.1, read as the reverse complement.
CGCCTCTGTCAGTGCCAACCTGTACCGCATCGTGCAGGAGGCACTCACCAACGCGGCCAAGCATGCCGGTGCAACGAAGGTTAGCCTGCATCTGACCATGGCCGACAGCGAGATCGCGCTCGCGATCGAGGACGATGGCCGGCCGAACGAAGCTGCCGCTAAGTCCGGAATGGGCCTGCTAGGCATGCGCGAGCGCGTCGCCGCGCTTCGCGGCCGGCTCAGCTTCGAGACCGGCCTTCAGGGCTCCTCGCTGCGCGTATTCATTCCGCTCCCGGCTGCCGCCTCTGAGGCCCTGGAGCACGCTGCATGAGCACGGCGGAAGCGACCATCCTGCTGGTCGACGACCATTCCGTCGTCCGTGAGGGCTATCGCTCGGTGCTGCAGAAGCAGCCGGGCCTGCGCGTCGTCGCTGAGGCGGCCGACGGAGCGGAAGCCTATCGCCTCTACAAATCCGAGACGCCCGACCTCGTCATCATGGACCTCAGCATGCCCGGCATCGGCGGCATCGAGGCCGTCAGGCGGATCAGGCAGTGGGACAAGGCGGCACGGATTCTCGTTTTCACCATGCACGAGAACGCCGGCTTCGCCGTGCAGGCGATCCGCGCCGGCGCACGGGGTTACGTCACCAAGACCAGCCCGCCCGAGACCCTGGTGCGCGCGGTCAAGGACGTGCTCGCCGGCAAGATCGCCATCAGCCCCGACATCGACCACGAGCTTGCGCTGAGCCGCATCAGCGGCGAGAGCTCCGCCGCCGACGTGCTGACGCCACGCGAGTTCGAGGTGCTGCGGTTGCTGCTCGCCGAGAACACGACGGAGGAGATCGCCGAGACGCTGCATGTCAGCCCGAAGACGGTGGCGAACCTGCACTCGCTGATCAAGGACAAGCTTGGCGTTGGCTCCGACATCGAGCTGGTCCGGCTGGCGCTGCGCCAGGGGATCTTGACGGAGGTTGATCTCGGCGAAGCCTGATCGCGGCGTCGCCGCAGATCACTCACGTGCGACCACCGAGTCCAGCCACGCGCAGTTGAGTGGCGGCACGCGCGGATCGGCGACGCGCACGCCGCGGGCAGCCGCATCCAGCCGCATCTCGCGCAATCGCGTGCGCTGCTCTTCGGGCATATGCAGCCGCTCGTGGCCCCACAGCGAGGGCCCATCAAAGGTCTCGTGCGGCTGCCAGGTCTCGGGATCGATGACGCGGCCGCCCCAGCCATATTCGATGAAGAAGCCGGACGGCGTATTCACGTAGAACGAGGTCATGTGGTCATTGGTGTGCCGGCCCAGCGTGTAGGCGATGCGTCCCTCGTCCATCTGCGCGAGGTCGTAGCCCTGCCCGACATCATCGAGGCAGCCGAGTTCGACCATGAAGTGATGCATCGCCTTTCGCCCCGAGCCGACCATCGCAAAGGAGTGGTGGCGGCCGTTGACGTGGAAGAAATAAAGCCCGTAAGGCTTCAGCCCGAAATCGGAGACGTGAAAGCCGAGCACGTCGCGATAGAACGGCAACAGCGGCTCGACGTCCTCCACATTGAGCACGACATGCCCCATGCCGAGCGCGCCGGTGCGGAAGCCCGAGATCGGGCGACCCGGCCTGAACGGCTCGCTCGCAAGCTCCGGCTTGCAAAAAGCCTCCAGCCGGTTGCCGGCGGGGTCCGTGAACGCGATCAGCTCGGCGACATGCCGCTCGTCAGCGAGTGCGCGCGAGCCCCTCGCCACCTTGATGCCATGGCTTTCGAGCCGTCCTGCCAGCTTATCCAGTTCGGCGGTCGAAGGAACCTCCCATCCCATCACCGCAAGGCCGGCATCGCTGCCGCCGTCGACGATCAGCCGCTGCTTGCGGTCGTCCATGCGAAAGGCCCGCATCTTGCCGCCGCGATCGACCTGCTGCATGCCGAGCAGCCCGGTCGCCATCCGGCTCCACTGCTCGAGCTGGGATGAACTGATTCCGATATAGCCGAGCGCTGCGATTTCCATCGAACTCCTCCCGAAGGCGACGCGATCACCGTACTGCGGCGAGCTTGATACCGGCCGCGCGCGATCCTACGGTGGCGTTCCGCAATCGCCTCGCGTTCGCAGGCGACAATAAGCGCGCCGCGATGTGCCACAAGGGAGGAAATAGGAAGTGTCCAAGGAGCGGACGCGGAACGGCCAGCCTCGGCAGTCTGAGGGCGTCCGTGCCTTCAAGCGCGGGCTCGACGTGCTGCACGAGGTCAACCGCTCCGGCGGCATCCGCGCCGGCGACGTCGCCCGCGCGCTCGACCTGCCCCGACCCACCGTCTACCGCCTCCTCGAAACCCTGGAGGAGCTCGGCTATATCGCCCGCAGCGCCAGCGACGACCGATTTCGGGTCACCCGGCGTGCCCTAAGCCTCGGCGACGGCTACGATCCCGGCGTGGTGATCTGCCAGGCGGCGGCGCCCTATCTCGCCGATCTCAGCAAGAAGCTGGTCTGGCCGGTCGATCTCTCGACTTACGAGAACGCGGCGATGGTGGTGCAGGAGACCACCCACTCTCGCAGCCCGCTCTCGATCGACCGCGGCATGATCGGCAAGCGCCTGCCGATGCTGCGCACGTCTGCGGGCCGCGCCTATCTCGCCGCCTGCCCTGCGCGCGAACGCGATCTCATCATCAATCATCTCCGCCGCATCGATGAGGCCGACGACCGCCCCTTCCTCGACCAGGGCCGGCTCGACCGCATGATCGCCGAGACCGCGGCGCGAGGTTACGCGATCCGAACCGAGGGCGAATACAATCCCAAGACGGCTTCGATTGCCGTTGCCATCGTGCGGGACGGCGCCGTATTCGGCTGCATCTCGATCATCTGGATCCGCTCGGCGCTGGGGATCGAGGAAGCGGTCGCGCAGTTTGCGAGCCAGCTGCTGGAAACGGCGTCGGCCATTCCTGTTGCGGAATAGAGGCCGTCCGCTGGGCGGACACTTGCCGCGCCGGCGTTGATGCGCCGGCCCTGCTTGGGGAAGAGATACCCCATGCAAGATAAATCCACCCCGGAAGAGTTTGACGTCGTGATCGTCGGCCGCGGGCCGGTGGGCGCCACGCTCGCCAACCTGCTCGGCCTGTGCGGCGTGCGGACTCTGGTGCTGGAGCGCGAGGCGCGGACCTATCATCTGCCGCGCGCGGTGCATTTCGACGATGAATGCATGCGCGTGTTCCAGACCATCGGGCTTGCCGAGGCGATCCTGCCGCACGTCATTCTCAGTCCCGGCATGCTGTTTCTCGATGCAGCCGGCCGCATGCTGCTGGACTGGTCCCGTCCGCAAACGCTGACGCCGATGGGCTGGCATCTCAGCTACCGCTTCCACCAGCCGGATCTGGAGGACGCGTTGATCGGTGGCCTCGCCCGCTGGCCGCACGTCACCTTGCGCAACCGCTGCGAGGTGTTCGCGCTCGATCAGGACGAGCACGGCGTGCGCGTCCGCTGCGAAGACCTCTCTAACGGGAGGCTCAGCGAGGTCCGAACCGCCTACGTGATCGGCTGCGACGGCGCCCGCTCCCTAGTGCGCCGCTTCATCGGTTCTGGCATGGACGACCTCGGCTTCCACGAGCGCTGGCTCGTGATCGACGTCCTGCTCAATCGCGCGCGCGACGACCTCGGTGACTACAGCCTCCAGCATTGCGATCCCAGGCGGCCGGCAACTTATGTACGCGGCACCGGCATGCGGCGCCGCTGGGAGATCACGGTTCTCCCGGACGAGGATTCGCAGGACGTCGCGCAAGCCGCGAAGGTCTGGGAGCTGCTGTCGCGCTGGATCACGCCCGCCGATGCCGAGATCGAGCGCGCCGCGGTCTACACGTTCCATTCGGTCATCGCGCAGCAATGGCGGAACGGGCGATTGCTGCTCGCGGGCGATTCTGCGCACCAGACCCCGCCCTTCCTCGGCCAGGGCATGTGCGCCGGCATCCGTGATGCCGCCAACCTCGCCTGGAAGCTGGCGAGCGTGATCCGCGAAGGCGCCGCGCCCGATCTGCTCGACACCTATCAGAGCGAACGCCTGCCGCATGTGCGCGAGTTCATCGAGCTCGCCATTCGCCTCGGCGGTGTCATCAACACCAAGGCGATCGAGGCCGGCCTTGCCGCCGGCGAAGCGCGCGAGAACGCGCCGGTCAAGCTGGACGTGAAGAAGCCCCTGCTCGGCCCCGGACTAGTGTTCGGCGACCTGCCGCTCGCCGGACATCTCGCGCCGCAGTTCACATTGACCGACGCCAGCCGCAGCGATGACCGGACCGGCTACAACCACGTACTGCTCGTCGAGACGGCGGCGGCACTCTCATCGCGTCTTGCGCTGTCGCAGACGGGGATCAAGATCCTGACCAGCGACGATGCCAACGATCTTGGGCCCTGGCTGCGCGAGCACGGCATCATCGCCGCACTGGTTCGTCCCGACCGTTACATCCGCGGCTCCGCCCGCAACGAGGCCGAGCTCGACCGCCTCATCGCCGCCATCGCGCCTGCAACCCAAATTCCTTCAGCCCAAGCGCCCTCCGCGGCCTGACCGAACCCTGTCAAGGACAATTTCATGAAGCTGCTTTCTTTCCTCGCCGACGGACGCCCCACCTTCGGCGCCGTCAAGGACAACGGCGTCGTCGATCTCGGCGCGCGGATGGCGGCGTGCACCACGCTGCGGGAGCTGCTCGAAGCCGGTCAGCTCGCCGAGGCGGCAAGGCTGGCCGCCTCCGCGGCCCCTGATCATCCGCTCGACAAGATCAACTTCGCGCCCGTGATTCCCGATCCCGGCAAGATCATCTGCGTCGGCCTCAACTATCGCGATCACGTCGCCGAGACCGGCCGCACCGTCACCGAAAAGCCGGCGCTGTTTGCGCGCTTCGCCTGTAGCCAGGTCGGTCATCTCCAGCCCATCGTCAAACCTGGGGTGAGCGACGACTTCGACTACGAAGGCGAGCTCGCGCTCGTCATCGGCAAGGCGGGCCGTCACATCCCCCCTGGCCGCGCGCTCGACCACGTCGCCGGCTATTCCTGCTACAACGAAGGCAGCATCCGCGACTGGCAGCGCCACACCAGCCAATTCCTCGCCGGGAAGACCTTTGCCGAGAGCGGCAGTTTCGGTCCGTGGCTGGTGACGACCGACGAGATTCCGGATCCGTCAAAACTCACCTTGCAGACAAGGCTCAACGGCAACGTCGTGCAGGACACCACGACGGATCTCCTGATCACCGCCATCCCCGAGCTGATCGCCTACATCTCCACCATCTGCCCGCTCCTGCCCGGCGACGTCATCGTCACGGGCACGCCAGGCGGTGTCGGCGCCAAGCGCACGCCGCCGCTGTGGATGCGCCCCGGCGACACCGTCGAGGTCGAGATCTCCAGCATCGGCACCCTGCGCAACGCTGTGATCGCCGAACTGGCCTGACCGTCAACATCGATCAATCAACGATAACATCAAGGAAACGCCATGGGCACGACCCGCACCACCTCCGTCGCCACCCTCCTGATCGCACTTGCGCTCGCGCCCCTCCCCGCGCGGGCCGAGATCAAGGGCGAGGCCATCCGCATCGGCGTCCTCACCGACATGAACGGCGTGTTTGCAACCGCCATGGGTCCGGGCTCGGTCGAAGCGGCACGGATGGCCGCCGAGGAGTTCGGCGGCAAGATCAACGGCAAGCCGATCGAGATCTTGCAGGCCGATCACCAGAACAAGCCGGATCTCGCCGCATCGCTGGCGCGAAAATGGTTCAGCGACGGGGTCCAGGCCGTCGCCGATGGCGGCAGCTCCGGTGCAGCGCTGGCGGTGCAGGAGCTGGTGCGCGGCAACGGCAAGATATTCCTCATCTCCGGCGCCGGCGCGAACCAGCTGACCGATGAAGCGTGCGCGCCAACCAGCGTGCAATGGACCCAGGACGCCTATTCCACCGCGACCGCCGTGGTCTCCGGCATCATGCAGACCAGCAAGGAGCCCTGGTTCTTCATCACCGGCGACTACGCCTTCGGCCATTCGATCGAGGTGACCGCACGCGAGCGCATCGCCGCACTCGGCGGCAAGGTCGCCGGCAGCGTCAAGGCGCAGCTCGGCACGCCCGATTACAGCTCATTCCTGCTCCAGGCGCAGTCGTCGGGCGCCAAGATCCTGGCCATCAACGTTGCCGGCGACAACGCGACCGCGATCAAGCAGGCCGAGGAGTTCGGCCTCGCCAGCCAAGGCATGAAGATCGTGCCGATGTCGTTCCAGAACGTCGACATCGAGGCGGTTGGGCTCAAAGCGACGCGCGGTGATCTCATCGTCACCTCCTTCTTCGAGGATGTCTCGCCGGCCGCCCGGAGATTCTCCGATGCATTCTATGCTCGCCGCAAGGCGATGCCCTCGCAGATTCAGGCCGGCGTCTATTCCGCCGTGCGCCACTATCTGCAGGCCGTGAAGGACACCGGTTCCGATGAGGGCGCCGTCGTGATGGCCAAAATGAAGGCGACGCCGGTGTCGGACGCCTACACCCCCAACGGCCGCATCCGCGAGGACCAACGCATGGTGCACGATCTCTATCTGGTGCAGGTCAAGACACCGGAGGAATCCAAGGGTCCGTGGGACTTCGTCAAGCTGGTCGCGACGATCCCGCCCGACCAGGCCTTCCGCCCGCTCGATCGCAGCAAATGCAGCCTGGTCGGCAAGTAAGCGCTTTGAAGCGAAGTGGATACCGCTTCGCTTCAGAGAACGCGTCAAGTTGGAATCTGACCGTCAGGCGAGATAGCGCGTCAGATAGCCTTCCATCGCGTAGAGCGCGCAGAGCGCGAGGCTCGACCACACCGCCGCGCTGAAATACAGGAACATCCAGGTCAGCTCGCCCTTCCAGTGCGCGATGTCGTGGGTCACCACCCAGCGCGTCGAGACGTCATGCAGCCCTTCGAGGAAGCCGAGGAATGTGTTGCCCTCTTCATGCCCTGCTCGCCAGCGGCTGAGATACATCGGCACGTCGACTGTGATGAGGAAGGCAAGGAAGCAGGCGATGCCGACGATGCCTGACATCAGCGCCCAGCGCACTACGCCCTGGAATTCCGGCATCAGACGGCATAGCGCGATGCCGGCCAGGAAGAAGGTCACAGCCCACAGCGAATTCTCGATCGCGTTATAGAGGAAGTTGGTCGTCACCACCGCGTACCAGGAGAAGCATTCCGCGATGAGGATGATCGGCACGATCACGAGCGCGATGTTCACCGCGGTCTCCGCGCCCGTCATCTTGCCGAGCTGATGCAGGATGATGGCCCATTGCGCGGCGAAGCAGAGCTCGGCCACCGTCGCCACCGTCCGGCCGACGGCGACGCTGGAGAGCCAGGTGTCGAACAGGCAGATGCGCTGCACGTCGGCGCGCGGCAGCACCGAACGGAAGGCGCAGCCGAACACATAGCCGGCGCACAGCAGGAACATCAGCCCGATGTCCGAGCCGCCACCGAGGCTGGCCGAAGGCGTCGGATAGAACTCACGATAGAGCATGAACCAGACGAGGATATTGGCGCTGCTCACAAGCGTGAGGGATCCCCACCACCACGCCAGGGGATTTGACCGCGCCTGCCACTGCAACATGAACCGCTCCGCAAAAATATCGATCTGACACGTCGTCGTAATAATCCTGTCACAGAACGACAGGCAATCACGACAAAAATCTGTGTGCCCGGTCGTTCCAGCGGTGCTCGGAAGGCGCAAGAAGCGCTGCGAGCCGAGTGTCCACATATCGGACAATTTTCTCATGAATGGCGAATCTATTGGACATTCGAAATCCGTCCGTCTGATATTCGGGGATGGCTCCGACTGACTCACCCAAGCCGCAGCGCCCGCTCTCCTCTGCCGCAGCCGTGCTGGCCGAGAGCGCCGATGACGCCGCTTTCGCCACCACTCTGGCCAAGGGGCTCGTCGTGCTCGAGGCGTTCAAGGCCGGGAGCACGCTGCTGGGCAACATGGAGCTGTCGACGCTGACCGGCATCCCGCGCCCGACGGTGGCGAGGCTGACCCATACCTTGGCCGAGCTCGGCTATCTCCGCTACGACGCCGAGCGGTCGAAGTACCGCGTCGGTGCACGGGCGCTGCGGATGGCGCATCCCCTGCTCGCCGGAATGCAATTCCGCCAGGTGGCGCGGCCGATGATGCAGGAGCTGGCGCACAGCGTCCGCGGCACGGTGTCGATCGGCCTGCTCGATGCGACGTCGATGATCTATGTCGAGACCGCGCGCTCCGGCGATGTCGGCCCGCACGTGCCCGACATCGGCATGCCCATTCCCGTCGTGATGACCGCCATGGGCCGCGCCGCGGCGGCGACCTTGCCGCCGGCCGATGCAGACCGGCTGGAACGCAATCTCGCCGCCGAGGATGCCGGATTGTGGTCGGCGCTCCGCGACAAATACCGCGCCGGCATCGCGCAATGCAAAAGCCGCGGCTTCTGCACCTGCTGGGGCGAGTACATGGCCTCGATCCATGCCGTCGCCGCGCCGCTGTTTCATATCGGCGAAGCGAAACAATCATTCTCGATCAATTGCGGCATCCCCGCCTTCCGGCTGCAGCCCGGGCAGCTCGAGGGCGAAATCGGTCCGCGCATCGCGGCGCTCGCCGATAGCATCCGGGCCATGGTCGGGCAGGCCGAGCTCAAGCCGCCGCCGCGCAAAACCAAGAAAATCACAAGCGCCGGAACATGATATGGCTGGACCGCTCGAAGGATTGAAGGTTCTCGACATCGCGACGATCATCGCCGCGCCGTTCGCCGCCACGCTGCTGGCCGACTACGGCGCGGACGTGCTCAAGATCGAGATGCCCGGGCACGGCGACGGCGTGCGGTCGTTTCCGCCGTTCAAGAACGGCAAGCCGCTGTGGTGGAAGGCCGCCAACCGCAACAAGAAGTTTGCCACGCTCGATCTGCGCACGCCGGAAGGGCTTGCGCTGTTCAAGCAGCTGCTTCCACGCTTCGACGTGCTGATCGAGAATTTTCGTCCGGGAACGCTGGATCGCTGGGGGCTTCCCAAGGAGGTGCTGTGGTCGATCCAGCCGCGTCTCGTGATTCTGCGCGCCACCGCCTTCGGGCAGGATGGTCCCTATCGGGAGCGCCCCGGCTTCGCCCGCATCTTCGAGGCCATGGGCGGACTGACTTACATCACCGGCGAGAGCGGCGGCGAACCGACCCATCCCGGATACCCGATCGGGGATTCGATCGGCGGCCTGTTCGGCGCCGTCGGCGTGCTGGCAGCGCTGTGGAAGCGGGCGCGCGACCCGGATGCGCCGGGCGAGGAGATCGATCTCGCGCTGACCGAAGCCACCTTCCGCCTGCTCGACGTCCTCGCCATCGAGCACGACCAGCTCGGCACCGTTCGCAGCCGCATCGGCAACGCCAATGGTTATTCAGCACCGGCCGCGGTGTTTCGCACCCGCGACGGTCACTGGGTCACGCTCGCAGGTTCGACCAACGCGCTCTTTGCAGCGAACTGCCGGGCGATCGGCCGCCCCGATCTGATCGCGGATCCGCGCTTTGCCGGCAATGAGCAGCGCGTCAAGCACGCCGTCGAACTCAACGACATCTTCGCGGCCTGGTGCGCCGCGCATCCCCTCGACGAGGTCCTCGCGAGATTCAATGCCGCGCAGGGAACGCTCGCCCCGATCTATTCGATCGACCAGATCGCCGACGACCCGCAGGTGAAGGCGCGCGAGGTGATCACGCGCGTTGCCGACCGGGATTTCGGCACGGTCGCCATGACCAATGTCGTGCCGCGTTTCACCGTCGCTCCCGCGCGCCTGCGCCATGCCGCGGGCGACGTCGGCCAGGACAATGACGAGGTCTACCGGGATTGGCTCGGGCTCTCGGACGCCAGGATCGAGCAGCTCACCCAACGAAAGGTGATCTGAGGTCGTAAGAGCGGCAGATAAAAGAGAAACAAATACAGGGAGGAAGACAACAGTGGCATCGTTCAAGGTGACGCGGCGAGCTCTGCTGGGCACGATCGCGGGCGGGCTCGCGGCCGGCTCAGGCATGAGGGCACATGCCGAGGACGCCTGGCCCTCGCGCATGGTCCGTCTGATCTCGCCTTACGGGCCCGGCGGGTCCAACGACATCTCGCTGCGTCTGCTCGCCGAAGAGTTCGGCCGCAGCCTGCGTCAGCAGTTTATTGTCGAGAACAAGCCGGGCGCCGGCACGCGCATCGCCAACGACATGGTCGCCCATGCGCCGGGCGACGGCTACACCATCCTCTATGTCGCGGCGCCCTACGCCACCGCCGAGGCGCTGTTCGGCAAGCTGACCTATGAGCGCAAGGATCTGGCGCCGGTGGCGATGGTGGTGATCGCGCCGCTGTTCCTCATCATCAGCGCCGAGGCGCCGTTCAAGACGCTTCCCGACCTGATCGCCTACGGCAAATCCAAGCCCGACGGCCTCACCTTCGCCTCCCCAGGCGCCGGCTCGCAGCCGCATCTTGCCGGAGAGCTCCTGTTCCGCGACGCCGGCGTCAAGGGTTTGAACATCCCGTTCCGGGGCGATGCGGCCTCCTACACCGAGCTGCTCGCCGGACGCGTCGACGCCACACTGACCGCGCTGCCGACGGCCTTGCCCTACATCCAGAGCGGCAAGTTCACCGTGCTCGGCGTCGCCTCGGCCGAGCGCAGCGCGCTGTATCCGCAGGCACCGACGCTGCGCGAGCAGGGCTTTCCCAATGTGGCTGCGGCCGGCTGGTACGGCTTCATGGTGCCGTCCACGACGCCGCGCGCCATCGTGGACAAATTCCAGGCTGAGGTTCTGCGGGCGCTCGCCGAGCCTGCGATCAAGGACAAGCTGACCGCGCAGGGCCTCGAAGTGCGCCCAGGCACCGCCGCCGAGTTCAGCAAGTTCATCGACGCCGAAACGCAGAAATGGACCAAGCTGATCCGCGACGCCGGCCTCAAGGGCGAATGAGGATTGCTGGAGGAAACCGACATGAAAAACGTCGTCACCAAATTCATCGCAGCCTCCGCCCTTCTCCTCTCGGTCGCGGCAGCGCAGGCACAAAAGAAATACGATCCCGGCGCGTCCGACACCGCGATCAAGGTGGGCCAGACCGTGCCGCTCAGCGGCCCGGCCTCGGCCTACGCGGTGATCGGCAAGACCCAGGCCGCCTATCTGAGGATGATCAACGACCAGGGCGGCGTGAACGGCCGCAAGGTCGAGCTGATCCAGTATGACGATGCCTATTCGCCGCCGAAGACGGTGGAGCAGGTCCGCAAGCTCGTCGAAAGCGACGAAGTGCTTTTGACCTTCCAGATCATCGGCACCGCGCCGAACGTCGCCGTGCAGAAATATCTCAACGCCAAGAAGATCCCGCAGCTCTTCGCCGCCACCGGCGCCGCACGCTTCACCGATCCAAAGAACTTCCCCTGGACCATGGGCTTCAACCCCTCTTACCTCGTCGAGGGCCGGATCTATGCGCAATACCTCCTGAAGAACCATCCGAACGCCAAAATCGGCGTGCTCTACCAGAACGACGATCTCGGCAAGGATTATCTCGCCGGCCTCAAGGCGGGCCTCGGCAACAAGGCGAGCATGGTCGTCGCCGAGACCTCCTACGAGATCAACGAGCCGACGATCGACTCGCAGATCCTGCGGTTGAAGGATGCGGGCGCCGACGTGCTGTTCAGCGCGACCACGCCGAAGCAGGCCGCGCAGGCCATCAAGAAGGTCGCCGAGATCGGCTGGAAGGCGCTGCACATCATCGACATCAACGCCTCCTCGCTCAGCGCCGTGCTCAAGCCCGCCGGGCTCGACAATTCCAAGGGCATCATCAGCGTCGGATACGTCAAGGATGCCGCGGATCCCGAATGGAAGGACGACCCGGGCATGAAGCGCTACCTCGCCTTCATGGCCAAGTACTATCCTGAGGGCGACAAGGATTCGAACCTGAACGTCTACGGCTACATCACCGCGCAGCTCCTGGTGCAAGTGCTGAAGCAATGCGGCGACGATCTGACCCGCGAGAACGTGATGCGACAGGCGGCCAACCTCAAGAACGTCGAGCTCGACCTGACGCTCCCGGGGATCTCGGTCACGACCACGCCGACGGACTATCGCGTCAACAAGCAGTTCCAGATGGTGCAGTTCGACGGCCAGCGCTGGCAGAAGCTCGGCGACATCGTCACGGACGAAGCCAGGGAGTGAACCCGCTTCGCCGGCGCTCAACGCCTTTCGGCGTAACGGCCGCCGCCACGGATGAGATCGTCGCGTTCCGCGGCATGGCGCTGGTATTCGGAGATCGCGCGGTTGGCCATGCGGATCCGATTCGTGTGTCCCTCCTCGACCATCACGGTGATGCGCTGCGCCAGGAACACGCAGGCGTCGAATTCGTCGCTGATGGCGCCCGTTCGCGTAAGAAAGTCCCAGGCGATCTCGTAGGCCTGCTCCGCCGCGGGATTGCGGTAATCGCTGAAGATGATGTGCGTCATCACTTCCAAAGCCTGATCGCAGCGATCGTTCCTAGGCTCACGCGCAGATGGCAGGGAACCCGGCGGCGCGAAAAAACCACCGGCCGCGGGGCGCGCCGGTGGTTCGCTGTCAGCGAGGAACGCGAAGAACTACGCGGCCTGGCGCTGATGCGTGAGGTACTCCATGGTGACCTTCTCGACATTGGAATCGATCCAGGCCGCCATGCGCTGCTCCTCCTTCAATGACGTCTCGAGCGGCTCCTTCGCCTCCGGCATGCCGGCCGCGCCGCACAGCGCGAGCAGCGACTTGTAGGCGGCGATCTCGAAATTCTCGAAGGCGTTGTTCGCGAAAGTGTTCTTCAGAATCTCGTCGCCGGCAACCGAATGCGCCATGGCCATCATGTTGGCCATCACCGACTGCGCCGTATCCTTCAGGCTCGACGTGCTCTCGCCACAGGCTTCCAGGCACTTTTCGAGGCGACGCAGTTGCTCATTGGTCTCCTGAAGGTGCGCCGTGATCTTCGCCTTGACCTCGGGATATTCGTCCAGCCGCTCCGACTGGCGCTCCATCAACTCTCGCGCCTGCACTTCCATCGCATGCGCATTGCGTAGTCCCACCACGAACGTATCGCGGGCTGCATTGGCCATTTTCCTGTTCTCCATTTGACTGGCGTCGTTCGCGCAACCGGGAAGCACGGGCGATTGTTCCTAACACGGCCGCGCTGATTGCCGCAGGAGAGACCATGTCTTCGTTGCCTGTTCCGGCCGAAGGACCCAGCGCTAACCTGCGATAGCCAAACGCAAACGTGGTCTTCGACCGCGGGAACGCCGGCTGCGCCCCGCCGTTCACAGCAGCGCGTGGTCACAGCGCGACGTTGCGCCCTCACCCCAGCGACAATGATGATCTAATGACCGACAGTCCTTCACCCGCCAGCAATTTCCCGGTGCCGCGTCCGGGCCAGGGGCAGCCGGACAACGCCTCAGATCCCTATTTCATGCAGATCCGCGATGACCTCGCGGACAAGGGCTTCTTCACCGCCACCGCCGAGGATTTGATCACCTGGGCGCGGACGGGATCGCTGATGTGGATGACGTTTGGACTCGCCTGCTGCGCCGTCGAGATGATGCAGATGTCGATGCCGCGCTATGACGCCGAGCGGTTCGGCTTTGCGCCGCGGGCCTCACCGCGTCAATCCGACGTGATCATCGTGGCAGGCACCTTGACCAACAAGATGGCCCCGGCCTTCCGCAAGGTCTACGACCAGATGCCCGAGCCGCGTTACGTGATCTCGATGGGATCCTGCGCCAACGGCGGCGGCTATTACCATTACTCCTATTCCGTCGTGCGCGGCTGCGACCGCGTGGTGCCGGTCGACATCTACGTCCCCGGCTGCCCGCCGACCGCGGAAGCGCTGCTCTACGGCGTGATGCTGCTCCAGAAGAAAATCCGGCGGATGGGCACGATAGAACGATGACACATCAGACTGGGTCGACACGGACCGGCATGACGCAAATTCCTCTTTCCCCGGCGGCCGAGGCGGAAAACCCCGAATTCGACCTCGAGCGAAACGACAACACACGACAGATCGTGGCCGACGTTGCTTACCGGCAGCTTGCCATCGTCAACGTGATCTTTGTCGGCCGCGAAGGTGCTGGCGACGGCAACTGGGTACTGGTCGACGCCGGCATCCCCGGAGCGGCACCGGCGATTCGCTCCGCCGCCAAGGCTCGGTTCGGCGGCCACGGCCGCCCGGCCTGCATCATCATGACACACGCTCATTTCGATCACGTCGGTGTGCTCGAGACGCTGGCGAACGAGTGGGACGTCCCGGTTTATGCGCATCACGCCGAGCATCCCTATCTCGACGGCACGCAATCCTATCCGCCAGCCGATCCGAGTGTCGGTGGCGGCTTGCTCGCCCTGCTCTCTCCGCTGTTTCCGACAAGACCGGTCAACGTCGCATCCCGCCTTTATGATCTGCCCTCGGACCACAGCGTGCCCTTCATGCAAGACTGGCGGTGGATCCCGACGCCCGGCCACACGCCCGGTCATGTCTCGCTCTGGCGTGAGCGCGACCGCGTCCTGATCGCCGGCGACGCCTTCATCACCACCCGGCAGGAGTCAGTTTACGCGGCAATGACGCAAACGCCAGAGATGCACGGGCCGCCGATGTATTTCACGCCGGATTGGGCCAGCGCAAAAACCTCGGTGCGCGAACTTGCCGCGCTTGCTCCCGAGATCGTCGTGACCGGCCATGGCGCGGCGATGCAAGGACCGGCGATGCGCGTTGCGCTCGATGCTCTGGCCGAGTTGTTCGACGAGGTCGCCGTACCTTCCCATCGACGCGCATAGAAGTGGTGGTGGGGGACCGCGTCAATTTCGGCTTTGCGGTCCGCGAATTTCGAAGCGATCTGAACTGCGATTGCAGATGATTAGGAACGCAACTCCACTGGCTTCATTGCGCCAATACGACAGAACAAAAGGAGTTGCGCATGTACTATTTCGACAAGCGACTACAATACCCGGTCAGGGTCGAGAAGCCCGATCCGATCTTCGCCCGCCAGCTGCAGCAGGCGATCGGCGGCGTGGAGGGCGAGATCCGCGTCTGCCTGCAATATTTCTTCCAGGCCTGGGGCGCGCGCGGTCCGGCCAAATATCGCGACGTGTTGCTCAACACCGCAACCGAGGAGATCAGCCACATCGAGATGCTTTCGACCGCGGTCGCCCTGAACCTGGAAAATGCACCGGCGACGATGCAGGAGAGCAGCATGCAGGGCAATCCGATCGTCGGCGCGGTGATGTCCGGCGGCGAGCGGCCGCGGCACGTGATCGAGGGCATGCTGCATCGGCATATCCTGTCGACGGGCATGGCGGCCTTCCCGGCCAACGCCGACGGCGTCCCGTTCGATTGTTCGCACATCTACGCCAGCGGCAATCTCGCCGCCGATATGTATTGCAACGTGGCCGCCGAAGCCACCGGCCGAACGCTGGCGGTGCGCCTCTTCAACTCCACGAGCGATCCGGGCATGCAGGACATGCTCAGCTACCTGATCGCGCGCGACACCATGCATCAACAGCAATGGCTCGCCGTGATCGAGGAGCTGGGCGGAGATGCCGCGCTGCCGATTCCGAACAGCTTCGACCGGAGCAAGGAAGCGACCGAGTTCAGCTACATGTTCATGGGTACCGAGCGCAGCGGAGCGCCGCTCGAGCCAGGCCGCTACAACCAAGGTCCGTCGCTCGACGGCCGCGGCGAATTCAGCTTCCGCCCCGCCTTCGAGCCGCTCGGCGACGAGCCCGTGCTTGGACCCGCACGTCCCGACAGCGCCGCGCAAGTGGAGCAGATGCAGGAGCCGCCGGTCACCAACGCGCTGACCTGACCTGTACAAGGCAAGCCGCCATTTCGACGGCGGCTTGATCAGAATGCGTTCGCGCACGCCGTCATTCCCGGCTCGCCATCTCAGGGCCCGGGAATGGCGGGACTGCCTTCACCGCTTCATGCCCGCCACATAGGCCGCGAGCTTGTCGAGCGTCTGGTAGCCGTATTCGACGGCGCCGAAGCCGATCATGCCATCGCGCTGCTCGGTGCTCGAGGCCAGCTGCCGCATCATCAGCACGGTCTTGCCGTTGCTCTGCTCGGCAAAGGTGACGGTGAAGCGGAACATGCGGGGATCGTCATCCTGGTCGGTACCGTGATCCATCTCCATCAGCGACGGCCGCTCGATGCGGCGGAAGCGCATCCGGTTCGGATAGACCGTGCCGTCGGGCCCGATCATGTTGAAGCGCCAGACGCCGCCGACGCGCACGTCGATCTCGAAGGTCTCGACCTTGAATCCCTTCGGGCCGAACCATTGCGGCAGATGCTTCGGGTCGGACCATGCCTCGAACACCAGATCGCGCGGCGCGTCGATCACGCGCGACATCACGATCTCGCGGTCGAGCGACCATTGCGACAGAGCGGGATTTGCAAAACCAGTCATTGTCAGGAACCTTTCCGTTCGGTTGTGCGGGACGGCCGCTTGGCGGCCGCCCTTTCCTTCTCTTTCTTGAGCTTCATCACATAGGCCTCGAACTGGTCGAGCCGCGCTTCCCAGACCGCGCGCTGCTGCTGGAACCAATCCTCGGCGCCGACCAGCGCATCCGCGCTGAGACGGCAGGTGCGCACGCGTCCCGATTTCTCGGACTGAACGAGCCCGCTCGTCTCCAGCACATGGATGTGCTTCATGAAGCTCGGCAGCGCCATGTCGAAGGGACCGGCGAGCTCGCCGACCGACGCCTCGCCCGCGCACAGCCGCATCACGATCGCCCGCCGCGTCGGATCGGCGAGCGCGGCGAAGATCTGGTCGAGGTTGGATAATTGGTTAGCCATGAAGCTAACTATACACGCAGGATCGCGGACGTCAACAATTGTTAGCCGAACGGCTCAGTTTTGTAATCTCGATTGGCGGGAACCCACAACGCGCAATCGTGAGTTGGGACCTCGCGCCCTCCTCACTAAAACATCCCGGGGGCGCATCAGCATGATCGATCAGAGCACGTGGCGCCCGTTGTCATCTCATCCCCGATCACCCGGCGAGTCTTCGCCCAGGCCGCGTCCATTGCGATGGCGATGGCGCTTTGCCAGCGCCGCGCCTCGGCCGATTCCGACATGATTGCGCAAATGCGCGACATCGTCGCCGGCGCGCTGGCGCCGACCGCGACGGCGGACCATGCGGGCGGCCTCGCCGCAGCGCTCTATGCCGGCCGCCATGTCGAGTTCTTCAGCTACGGGTTCGCCGACGATGCGAGCGGACGGAAGGTGACGCCCGACACGCTGTTCAACCTCGCCTCGTTGCGAAAGCCGTTCGAGGCCACGCTCGTGGCGCTCGGCGTGCTGCGCGGCGAGCTGCGGCTCGACGATCGTCTGCCGAAATACCTGCCCGAGCTGAGCGGCAACTACATCCGCAACGTCACTGTGGGCCAGTTGGCGACGCACACGTCGGGCCTGCTGCTGCCGACCGACCATCCGCCCTGGCCGAACGAAGAGTTTACGCGCGAGCAGTTCATCGCCCTGCTGAACGCCTTCACGCCGGCACCCGGCATCGCACCTGGCCGGCAACGCGTCTACACCCATGCCGGCTATGTGCTGCTTCAGCTCGTGCTCGAGCGTTGCTACGGCAAGCCGATCCATGCGCTGATCCAGCACCGCATTCTCCGCCCCCTCGCCATGGGCTCCACCTTCCTCCCCGAGCGCGGTCCGGACCATCGCGCCGTCATGGACGCGGCGGCGATGCAGCGCGTGGTCCAGGGCTATTCCGACCAGGGCATGGCGATCGGGCCGATCGGCAACCAGCAGAGCTACTTCGATTTTCCCGGCACGGGCCAGATGTTCGCCTCCGCCCGCGACCTTGCCGCCTTCGCGGCCGCCTGCGTCGACGGCCGCGCGATCGACCCGCATTTGCGCGAGGCGTTGCGGCTGACGCAGCGCGAGGCCTTCCGCGTCGACGAAAGATTCGGACAGGGCCTGGCCTGGGAGACCGTGCGCGTTCCAGGCGTCACCATCGTCGACAAGCCCGGCGGACTCAACAACGCCTCCGGCTATATCGGCCTGGTGCCGGCGCGGCGGATCGGCATCGTCCTGCTGGCCAATCGCGGCGAGTATCCGCACGAGATCGCCCGCTACAAGATCCTGCCGGAGCTGGCGCGGCTCATCGCCTCACATTGAGGCCGCCGCTCAGACCGAGCGCATCAGCCCGCCGTCGACGCGGATGTTCTGGCCGGTGATGTAGGCGGCGCCGTCGGAGGCCAGGAACGAGATTGTCGCCGCGACCTCTTCGACCTTGCCGTAGCGCTTCATCGGCACGCTATCGCGCCGCGCGTCCTGTTGCGGCAGGCTGTCGATCCAGCCCGGCAGCACGTTGTTCATGCGGACATTGTCGGCCGCGTAAGTGTCGGTGAAGATCTTGGTGAAGGCGGCGAGCCCTGCGCGGAACACCGCCGAGGTCGGGAACATCGCGCTGGGCTCGAACGCCCAGGCGGTCGAGATGTTGATGATGGCGCCGCCCTTCTGCGCCCGCATCAGCGGCGTCACCAGCCGGGTCGGACGGATCACGTTCAAGAGATAAGTGTCGAGGCCGGTGTGCCACTGCTCGTCGGTGATCTCGGTGATAGGGGCACGCGGCCCGTGCCCGGCGCTGTTGACGAGCACATCGATCCGTCCCCACTTCGCCATCGCAGCCTCGACGAGGCGCTTCAGGTCGTCGTTCGACTGGTTTGAGCCGGTAACGCCGAGCCCGCCGAGCTCGGCCGCCAGCGCCTCGCCCTTGCCCGAGGACGACAGGATCGCGACGCGAAACCCGTCTGCCGCCAGCCGCCGCGCAGCCCCCGCCCCCATGCCGCTGCCGCCGGCGGTGACGAGCGCAACCTTCTCTACTGCCATGATCCGATGATCCCTTCAGTTGAGGCGAGCCGCAGGCTCGGCCTATCATGAGGCCTTCTACAGCCAGACCCGTCGGCAGGTCCATGGCCGAAGGCATCCATCATGAGTGGCTTGAAATGAGTGATTTGCAGATCCGCAATTTGCGTCCCGACGAAATCGCCCTCGCCGTTGACTGGGCCGCGGCGGAGGGCTGGAATCCGGGGCTGGCGGATGCCGCCTGCTTCGCGATCCCCGATGCCCGAGGCTTCTTCGTCGGCGAGATCGACGGCGAGCCGGTCGCGACCGTCTCCTGCGTCAATTACGACGACCACTTCGCCTTCCTGGGGTTCTACATCGTGCGCGAGCGCTTTCGCGGCGCGGGCCATGGCCTGCGCATCTGGAATGCCGCGATTGCGCATGCAGGCGCGCGCGTGATCGGCCTCGACGGCGTCGTGGCGCAGCAGGAGAATTACAAGAAGTCGGGTTTCCAGCTCGCTTACGCCAATATCCGCTATGGCGGCACCGTTGCGGGATCGGTGAAGCCGCCCGCCGATGTCGTTGCGCTCGACAAGCTCCCGTTTGCGCTGGTGGACGCCGATGACGCCCGTGTATTCCCCGCCGCGCGCAGCGCCTTCCTGCGCGCCTGGATCAACACACGAGGCCACGTCGGCCGCGCGTTGCTGCGCGAGGGCAGGCTCGCTGCATGGGGTGTGATCCGGCCCTGCCGGACGGGCTACAAGATCGGCCCGCTCGTCGCCGACGATCGCGCCGCCGCGGATCAAGTCGTGCAGGCGCTGCTCGGAAGCGCGGGCGCCGGCGAGGTCTTCCTCGACGTCCCCGCCGTCAATCCCGTCGCGATCGCGCTCGCCGAGGA
The DNA here is from genome assembly GCF_020193615.1 of Bradyrhizobium sp. IC4059. Classification (NCBI taxonomy): domain Bacteria; kingdom Pseudomonadati; phylum Pseudomonadota; class Alphaproteobacteria; order Hyphomicrobiales; family Nitrobacteraceae; genus Bradyrhizobium; species Bradyrhizobium sp. IC4059. The sequence goes on along the minus strand of NZ_JADYVH010000006.1, from coordinate 432,983 downwards.
GCTCGGCCTCGAGCCGGTGTTCGAGACGGCGCGGATGTATACGGGGCAGATCGCGCCGCTGCGGCTCGACCGCGTCTTCGGCGTCACCAGCTTCGAGTTGGGTTAACTCAGTAGCAGCGCATGATGTTGACGGTGTGCTCGCTGCCGCCACGGCCGGGCACCGTCACCTGCTCCGTCGGGCAGCTCGGCACGTAGGGCCGATTGGACGGCACGACGTTCGGCGGATAGCGATGCGTCCAGTCCCAGGGCACATCATAGGTGTAGGTGTAGCGCACATCGGCGGAGAGCGACTGGTTCACGTCGGCGAAGGGCTGGCTGTAGCCGGCGCCGTCGTAGAAGTAGCTGCCGCCGCCCGGCCAATAGACCCAGGGAGCGCTGCGGCGGTGGAACCTGGCGCCCGGCCCGATCGCCGGACGTGCCGCAGCCGGCGGCGCGGCGGCAGTTGCGACGCCTGACGCAGTGGCGCCGGCGGGTCCGGCAAGACTGTCACTGGAGCTGAACAGCAGCGCAGCTGCGCTGAGCGAGGCGAACAACGCCCCATATGATCTGGCAATCATGATACGCACCACACTCGTTTGGCTTCGCGATAGCGGCTCCCCGAAAGGAGGCTAGGCCGGGCTGTCGCCCACCCGCAAACGTATAATTAATTATTGGTTAAGGCACGCGAATAACCGGGAACAAGGTGCGGCAGAACGCCCGGAATTCCTCTCTCATTTCAAGGGCTTCGTGCGTCAGTGGCCCTGCAGCTTGCGCAGCCAGTCGAGCATGTCCTGCGGGCTTGCGCTGCCCTGTGTCACGATCGCGGTGTTGCCGCCGCTGCGGCGAGTGACCGTCGTGCGCCCGGGCTCCTTCTGCCGATCGCCGCTCTGCGTGATCACCGACGTGCCGTTCTCGTCCTGGACCATTGTGGTGTGACCGTCGCCCGGGGCGCTCGGTGGGCGAATGCGCGACATCCGTCTGCAGTTTCTCTCCGAAGCGCTCGTCCTCTGCCTGCTCGGCGGCGCCATCGGCGTCGCCGGCGGCATCACGCTCTCGATGACGGTCGCCCGCATGGCCGGTTGGGTCACCTCGATCGACGGCCAGGCGATCGGCCTGTCTCTCGTCTTCTCGATCGCGACCGGCCTCGTCTTTGGTTTCTATCCAGCCCACAAGGCGTCCAAGCTGAGCCCGATCGAGGCGCTCAAGACGGAGTGAGAGCATGCCGGGATGTTCGCAAAGGCCAGGGAGGCATCAGCCATGAGCTCGGATCCGAAGGACTTGATCGCACCGACGCCGCGCGAACGGGAGCTGATGACGCTGATCGCGCGGGGAATGCAGAACAAGAACATCGCCTACGAGCTCAACATCTCGGAGAACACGGTGCGGGCGCATATCGGCAACATCATGCGCAAGTACCGGCTTCAGAACAGAACGCAGATCGCGATCGCCTTTGCCCTGCACGCGGCGCCATCGTCGCTCCGGCGCGATCTCGCCAAGACCGAGCTCTATCCGGCCGCGACGAAGCCGGCGCAGGCGCTTGCACCGAATCCACCGACGGCGCAGACCGCGCCGGATTGAATGGATGCAGCCACCATCCCTTGCGTTGCCCGACGGGCAAAACATCCAATCTATGGGTCAACGCACGCGGCCCAAAATATTCCGCTTTACCGAAATTCGGAAATCGCCTATGTGTCGCGCAACCCGGCCCAAGGAAGAGGGGCGTATCGCGATCGTCACGAACGCGGGCCGGGGGGCGGTGGACGCTGATGGCGTTGGCGCGAAAGGGTTTGCAGGGCGGAGAGCCGTGAGCAAAGACCTCGCGCATACGACCGGTGTCATCGGCGTACGGCAAAATCGTGTGGTCCTGGCGCCCGGGGTCTGTGCGTCAAGTCTTGCGGTGATGTTGCGGCCCAACCGGGCAAGCGCATCAGCCATCCGCAAGGCGACGGGGGCAATAGTGCATCGCTCCCCGGGGAGAGCACGACATAAGCCGTAAAGCCACTGCGCAGGGAAGGCCGGATGTTTGGCTTCACCTGTATGCCGCTGTGCAAATTCTTCGTTGCCACCTTTCGCACAGTGGACCGTGGGTGCCCGGCCGGCACCCGGTCTTCCCTGCGCCCTCTTTCAATTGAGGGTCGGACGACAGGCAAAGCTCGGGCGAAATGCGCCGCGAGGATGCGGCAGCGTGCCTGCGAGTCATGCGAATTGGAGAGACGCGGTGTCGCAACTTGCTCCGTCATTGCGAGCGCAGCGAAGCAATCCAGAAATGTATCCGCGGAGGGATTCTGGATTGCTTCGCTGCGCTCGCAATGACGCTGTTGAGACAGCGGTGTCACAATGCGGTAGTCTCGCGCCCCGGACACGAGCGTGACACGATCTGCGAGCCGCGACCGCGGCCCATTTGCCTTACATCCCGATGTCGAACACGTTCGGCAATTGGCCCGCCAGAGGCAGTGCGGTGGCGCCGAGGAAGGTCGCCACCATCGCCATCAGGCGACGGTTGTTCTGGCGCTTGCCACGCATCTGGCCGGCGATCCACTCCAGCATCTCGCTGTTGACCTTGGAGGCATAGGACGGCGCCCAGCTCTCGATCTCGGTGTCGGCCGACAGCGCGACGCTGCGCGGCGGCACCTTCAGGCCCGAGGCGCTCGCGGCATAATGGGCGACCGCCTTGGCAAGCAGGTCGTCGAACCGGCCGCCATCGGTGCGCTCCGTCGCGGCCTCGTTGATCTCGAACAGAACTTCGGCCTCGGCGCGGCTGACCGGCTGGTCGTTGACGGCGGTGGCGGTGAGGATGCGCACGCACCAGGCGGTGTCATCGGCGTCGAGCGAGCGGGAGAAATGCACCCGTCCCTTGGTGGTCGGGCCTTCGCCCGTGATCACGCCGTCCCGCACGACGGAAAGGGCATGAGCTGCAGTATCGCGGCAGGACGGCACGAGGGACGACGGCTCGGTGGGCTTAGGCGCAGCGGCGGACATAGTTCACTTCCAGACTTCTTCTGATCGACCAGCATTTCCATGCCGGCGTAAAGGGGTGGTTAACGATTCGATACGGGGATCGCGACTTTTCTAGATGGTTGCCAATTGGTCGCTATCAGGACCAATCTGGTTCTAGAACGCGCCGGGCGAGCGTGATGAAAGTCATAAAAGGCATTATCGGGGCGAGCGAGACCGTGTGACCCCGGTTGGAGCTGTTTCGCCGCAGCTGCCGCTGTAACAATAAGTTGCTAGAAAATCGGCTCTTCAAAGAAGGAATTCACATTTTACTTGAGCCGGTTCAGTTGGCGTTCACTTAGGCCGGCGAAGCCCTTATAATGGATGTGACGGCCGGAGACGAATTCTCGATTAGATTCAATGAGATGAGGTAAGATCATGACACTTCCGATCGGCGCCACCGCCCCTGACTTCGAAGCCGAAACCACCGAAGGGAAGATCAAATTCCACGACTGGATCGGCAACAGCTGGGCCCTCTTGTTCTCACACCCGAAAGACTTCACGCCGGTTTGCACCACCGAGCTCGGCGCCCTCGCCAAGCTGAAGCCGGAATTCGACAAGCGCGGGGTCAAGCTGATGGGCCTCTCGGTCGATCCGGTCGACCGTCATGCCAAATGGTCGGAAGACATCATGGAGACCCAAGGCGCCGCGCCGAACTACCCGATGATCGGCGACACCGATTTCAACGTCTCCAAGCTCTACGGCATGCTGCCAGCCTCGACCTCTGGCGATCCCCTCACCCGCACGCCGGCCGACAACCAAACCGTCCGCAACGTCTTCATCATCGGCCCGGACAAGAAGATCAAGCTGGTGCTGGTCTATCCGATGACGACGGGCCGGAACTTCCAGGAGATCCTGCGCGTCATCGACTCGCTCCAGCTCACCGCCAAGCATCGCGTCGCCACCCCGGCCGACTGGTCGCAGGGCGACGACGTCATCATCGCGGGCTCGGTCTCCAACGACGAGGCCAAGACGATCTATCCGCAGGGCTGGAAGGAGCCGAAGCCCTACATCCGCATCGTCCCGCAGCCCAGATGACTTTTGGCGGTCGCGGATAGCGGCCCCAAAAAGTCATCCCGGGGCGATGCGTCAGCATCGAACCCGGGATCTCGAGATCCCGGGGCTGGTCCTTAGGACCATCCCGGGATGAAGACCCAGAATCACGCCGCGTGCACGCGGTCGAGGAAGCTCTCGACCTCGGCCTTCAGATGCAGGCTCTCGCCCGACAGCGCCTGGGCGGAAGCAAACATCCGGCTCGACGTTTCGCCCGTCTCGCTGGCGCCCTTGGCGGCGTGACGGACATTGACCGCGACATCGGCCGTGCCTGACACCGCGGCGCGCACGCTGGCCACGATGTTGTGCGTCGCACTTTTCTGTTGCTCGACCGCCGCCGAGATCGAGCCTGCGATGCCGCTGATGCGCTCGATGGTCTGGCTGATCGCCTTGATGGCTGCGACCGATTCCTCGGTCGCAAGCTGCATGCTCTCGATCTGGTTCGAGATCTCGTCGGTCGCCTTCGCGGTCTGGCCGGCGAGCGTCTTGACCTCCTGAGCCACCACCGCGAAGCCGCGGCCGGCATCGCCCGCGCGTGCAGCCTCGATGGTCGCATTCAGCGCCAGCAGATTGGTCTGCTCGGCGATCGAGGTGATCAGCTTGACGACGTCGCCGATGCGCGAGCCGGCCTCCGAGAGCTGCGCGATGCGCTGGTCCGTCGCTTCGGCCTGCCGCACCGCCTCGGCGGAGATCTCGTTCGATTCCTGCACCCGGCGGGTGATCTCGGAGATGGATTGAGACAGCTCGTCGGAAGCGGACGCCGCCGAACGCACATGCTCGGAGGCGCTTTCGGATGCTCCTGCCGACTGCGCTGACAGATCAGCCGTGGAGCGCGCGGCGTCGGTGAGTTGTCGCGCGGCGCGCTCGAACTCGCCGGACGATGCCAGCACCTTGTCGAGAATGCCGCCGACGCTGCCGCGGAACCCCTCGACGAAGTTGCGCAGCTCGGCCTTGCGCTGCTCGGCTGCGGCAGCGGTTGCCGCTGCCTGCTCGGTGCGCAGGCGCGCCCGCTCCTGCGAGTTGCTCCTGAACACCGCGACCGTGCGGGCGATCTCGCCGATCTCGTCGGCCCGGTCCTCGCATTCGATCGCGACGTCGCTCTGACCGTTGGCAAGCGCGGTGAGCGAATGCGTCACCGAGGTCAGCGGCCGGGTGATGCGGCGTACGACCAGCAGGGTCAGGACCAGCACCAGAAGCGCGGCAAGCCCGGCAGCGGCCGCCATGCTCTCCATCGCCTGGGACAGCATGCCCTCGAACTGCACCATGGGGATGCCGACATAGAGAATGCCGGCGACCTTGCCGGTGCCATCGGCGATCGGGAAATAGGCGGTCATGAACGTCTTGCCGAACAGCGTGGCCGGCCCCTTATAGGCCTCGCCACGGCGCAGCGGGGCCTGCCCCGGATGATCGGCGGCCAGCTGGGTCCCGACGGCGCGGTCGCCGTTTTCCTTTTTCACGTTGGTCGAGCGGCGGATGAACTGTCCGCTCGCCGCGTCGAACACGAACAGGGTCGCGTTGCCGCCGACATAGGACACCGCCCGGTCGACGATGGCGTGATCCCTGAAGTCGGGCATTTTGGGGATCTCGGCGCGGACCACCGCGCCGTCTCGGATCGTGATCTTGGCTTCGGGAACGGTCTCCGCAAAGGCCAGCCCCAGCGTGCGCAGATTGACCTCGATGTCGCGCAGGGCGCGGTCATTGAAGGCGGATGTCAGTGACCAATAGCCGGCGCCGACCACGAGCGCCGTGTTCATTGCGATCAACAGCACCGCGCACAGGACGGCTTTGGTGCCGAGCTTGAAACGCGGCAGGAACTTCGCCGTTAGAAGATTGGACATGGATGGAATGACCCCCGTAATTCCTGCATATTGGTGCAATTGACTTACAGCCGCATTAACGACGGTTCCCACCGCCCCGCGCGGCATGGTTTCCAATTGGTAAACGAGGCCTTGCCCTGACCCCGCCCGTCATCGTTTGGTTTCGCGACGATCTCCGCCTGTCCGACCACCCCGCCCTCCACGCCGCCGCCACGTCCGGAGCGCCGGTGCTTTGCCTCTACGTACTGGACGAGGCGGCGGGGCGAGCGCCGGGCGGCGCGGCACGCTGGTGGCTGGCGCAGTCGCTGCGGGCGCTCGGAGCCGAGATCGCCGCGCGCGGCGGCTCGCTTGTCCTGCGCAGAGGATCGGCGGCCAAGGTGATCCCTGAGGTGGTGCGACAGAGCGGTGCCCGCGCCGTCTACTGGAACGAGATCGCGCAGGCGCCGCATCAGGCGGTTGAACGACAGCTCGAAGCGGCCCTGACAAAGCTGGGCATGCACGCGCAGAGCTTTCCCGGCGACCTGCTGGTCCCGCCCGCGGCGATACGCACCAAGGACGGCCGGGGTCTGCGCGTGTTCACCCCGTTCTGGCGCCGCGTACTTTCGCTCGGCGACCCGCCAAAGCCCCTGCCCGCGCCGAAGCAGCTGCGCCCTGCACCGAGCATCGCGAGCGATCGACTGGAGAGCTGGAAGCTCGAGCCGACCACGCCCGATTGGGCGGGCGGCCTGCGCGAGGCATGGAGCCCCGGTGCCGCCTCTGCCCATCTGCGCCTGCGCGACTTCCTCAAGCACACTGTTCGAATGTATGTGGGCGACCGCGACCGTCCGGACCGAGAGGGCACCTCACGGCTGTCGCCGCATCTGCGCTTCGGCGAACTCAGCCCGCGTCAGTTCTGGCACGCCGCCCGGTTTGCCGCGGCGGAAGATCCGGCACGCGGGCAAGGCGTCGAAAAATTGTTGAGCGAGCTCGGCTGGCGCGAATTCTGCCGCCACCTCCTCCACGATCACCCCAACCTTGCCGCCGAAAACCTGCAGACGAACTTCGATGCCTTCCCTTGGCAGCCCGACAAAGAAGCGCTCGCCGCCTGGCAGCGCGGGCGCACCGGATACCCCATCGTCGATGCCGGCCTGCGCGAGCTCTGGCACACCGGCGTGATGCACAACCGGGTGCGGATGGTGGTGGCCTCCTTCCTGGTCAAGCACCTCCTGATCGACTGGCGCGAGGGCGAGGCCTGGTTCTGGGACACGCTGGTCGACGCGGACGCCGGCAGCAATCCCGCCAACTGGCAATGGGTCGCCGGCTGCGGCGCGGACGCTGCGCCCTATTTCCGCGTGTTCAATCCGCAGCTTCAGGGCGAGAAGTTCGATCCTGATGGAGCCTATGTTCGACGCTGGGTTCCGGAGCTGAAGGCCCTGCCCGCCAAGCTGATCCACCGGCCCTGGCAGGCAACGCCGATCGAGCTTGCGAGCGCGGGCATCACGATCGGCAAGACCTATCCGCAGCCGATCGTCGATCATGCCAGGGCACGCGAACGCGCGCTCGCCGCCTACGCAAAGATCCGCAAAGGTTGAGCGTCGCTTTGACACGATTTCGAAACCCGCTATCGTCATCGCTCCATGCAAACCGTGGGGGACGATATGGACGACGAGAAACCGATCACCGAACAGGCGATGGAGACGATCACCACTGCCGTGGAAACGACCAAGGACGCGGCAGTCACCGCAGTCAAGCAGGTGAAGAAAGCCGCCAAGAAGGTCGCGAAGAAAGTAGCGCCGAAGAAGGCGGCCAAGAAGAAAGCCAAGAAGGCTGCGAAGAAGACGACGAAGAAGGCCGCAAAGAAGTCGTCCAAGAAGGCCGCGAAAAAGTCTGCGAAAAAGGCGACCAAGAAAGCCGGCAAGTCGAAGAAGAAGGCCAAGAAGGCCAAGCGCTGATCGCACCGGAAGACGTCTCCGGGTGCGGGCGCGCCCGGAGACAGCCCGCATCTATCCTCGCCGCTTGCTCGGCGTTGAAGCACTTCCGCGTTTCCGGCGAGCCGAACTGCGTGCCGTCAGGACCGCCAATTGACCACAAAGACCGCCGCGGCGCAGAGCGCCATGCCAGCAATGGCAATCGCATCCAGCTTTTCTCCGAACAGCAGATAGGCCATCAGGGCCGTGACGGCCGGAACCAAATAGAACAGGCTCGCGACCGAGGTCGCCGCGGCGTGGCGGATCAGCCAGTACAACAGCCCGATCGATCCGATCGAGAGCGCGACCGCGAGCCAGGCGAGCGCAAGCACAAACTCCCGTGTCCAGTGCACCACGCGATCCTCGAACAGGAAGGCGCCGACCGCGAAGAAGATGGTGACCGCCACGTACTGCACGAGATTGCCGGCGCGCCAGTCGATGTGATTGCAATAGCGGCGCTGATAGAGCGTGCCGAGCGTGATGCTGACCAGCGAGACCACCGAGGCGAGCCAGCCGAGCCCGGCTTCGCCGGTCATCGGACGGTTGTGCAGGATCAGCACCACCCCCCCGAGGCCGAGCACGAGCCCGGCCCATTGCAGCGGCGTGACCCGTTCGCCGAGCCAGCGATTGGCGATGGTCGAGGTCAGGATCGGCTGCAGACCTGGAATCAGCGCCGACAGGCCGGCCGGAATCGAATGCGCGATCGCAATCGCGGTGCCGCCGAGATAGAAGCCGTGGACGAGGATGCCGGCGACGGCGCTGTGCGCGATGCCGGCGCTATCAGGCCATTTCGGCCGGGCGATTCCCGCGATGATTGCCATCAGCCCGACCACGATCGCCATGCGGATGGCGAGATAGGTCAAGGGATCGGCATTGTTGACGACGTATTTGGTGCCGATGAATCCGGTGCTCCAGAGCAGCACGAACAGGATCGGCGCGGCGCGGGCGGCCAGGGCTTCTTGATTATGATTCATTGCCGCCCTCATTGCCCGACCCTCGGCCATGCGGCAATGCGAATTTCGTGGTGACGATATGCTGCGCTGCGACGGAGGATCGCGGTCCGTCTCAGCCGCTCACCATTCGTCCGGGCAGGGATTGACGATCTTCCAGAGCTCGACCCCGTTCTTGATCTTCTTCATGTCCGTGGTGAGCCCGCCATTGCGGCGAATCCAGTCCTTCACCGTGTCGGGGTAGTAGGACATGAGATCGGAGGTACCCTCAGCGCTGGTGACCTTGATGCCGAAGGTGAACGCCTTGTCGTAATAGGCCTGGTGGAAGCCGAGGCTCGCGCGCGGCGTCACGCAGATCTTGTTCATCGGCACGATGCCGAGCACGAGCGTGCAGGCCGAATTGCAGATGCCGTCGATGATGACCCGCTCGCCCTTTTCGCGCACCCGCTTGTACTTGGCCTTGTACTCCTCGACATAGCCGCCGTGGTCGCGCGTGATGTGCAGCTCGGCGCGCGCCGGCGTGGCGGCGGCGAGGCAGAGCAACAGCAGACTCGGAAGCGTGATGCGCATGGCGAGATGACGGCGAAGGCCTTCAGGAATGTACCGGACTCGAGGGGCCGGCAAATGCCCCCGGGCCGGCGGAAGAATTCTGAACCGAATAGTCTTTGGTCATACTTGTGTGGGGAATTCGTTAAGCATCCCGAAAAGGCCAAAAATGGGCAGCTTTGGCCGCATGTCCGGCAATTCTGTCACACCCACCCGGAAATCTGCGGGATTGGCCTTGATTTCTGGCCTCCGGAGCGATGCTTGGCCGCTCGAAATTGCTATAACAGGCTGACCCATTCGAGCGGGTTCCGGAGAATCGAGATGAGCAAGTTGACGCGTGTCGCCGCGGTTGCGGCCCTGACGGCTGCGGTCCTGGCCCCCGCCCTCGCGGAGGCGAACGGCCGCCACCGGTACCACCGCTCCTACGCGAGCCCGCTGCCCTACCCGATCAGCTACCTGCACAATTACGGCCCGGGTATCACCCCCGGCACCTTCGCCTACTATGACGGCCCGGCGACCAACCACTGCTACCGCAGCGCGGCCGCTTATATTGGTCAGGACGGCCGGCGGCACCCCTGCTACTGAGGCGCCGCGGCCGCTGCGGCTCCTCTATTTGGGGGCGCCCGACCGCAGCAACTGCTTCTCGATCTCGTAGACCGGCAGCTTGACGAGGTCCTTGCCGACCTCCCCCTGAAGCGCCTTGCGCAGCCCGTCCGAATAGTCGGCGCGGATCATGCCGAGCGCACGTGGCGAGGCCACCATGGTCAGGGCCGTCGTCTCACCGGAGCTGACGGCGGCATCGAGCCGGCCGGCCAGGCTCCGCAGAAAGGCACGCTCGGCCTCGTCGTGCCAATCGGTCTGCTCGACCGAGCTGCGTGAGCCGCCGACCGCGCCATGCAACCGGCCTGGCGCGTCGGCCCCCTGAGCGGCGGTGGCGGGATTGGGCTGCTCGTGCACCTCCCTGGTGTGGAGGTTCGGAAACATCTCGTCGCCGAGGTTTTCCAGAATGAGCGCCTTGCGCCCGTCGCACACGACCAGCCAGTCACCCTTGTCCATTCTCATCTTGTCCATCGCAACTTCTCCTTGACACTTGCAGACGCCGCATCCGGCATCAGAGCTGTTCTTCGAATTCCTCGGAGGACTTGCCGAATTGCGTCATCGCCTCCTCCAGATAGTCGGCGAGCATTGGCGTACCGATCAGATAGGAGGCGGTACGCTGGTTGTGCGCCTGGGCGGCCTGGGCGCGCAGTTGACGCCAATCGGAGGGATCACTGTCGCCGCGGCCAAGCCAGGTCAGCGCCACGAGATCGATCTGCTCGTCAACATTGAGAGCGCGGATGAAGCCCGCGAGCTCGGCACGGTCGGTGCTTTCGCCGCGCCCACCGCGGCCGTAGCTCATGTCGTCGTCGCCGAAGTCCAGGATGACGCCACCCCCGCCCGCTTCGCTGTCGGACCGGCGCGATTTCGAGATGACGAAGAACACCTTCTCCGGCGAGATCGACAGATCTGGAATGACTCGCATTCAGCTCACCTTGCCCGGCAGCAGGCACCACGCCGCTGCCATGACGGCGACAGTAAGAGCCAAGGCAAACTTGCGAATTGCGCAGGATCAAGCTCAAGTCACGACACGGCCTGCCCGGCCTACGACCCGCTGCCGAGCCGTGAAGTAAGGGTCAGCTCGCCTGTTCATCTGTATTACATTTCGGTTCGGCCACAATTTGATCAGAACAACCTCGATATCCTGCATCGCGTAAGCGAAGGAAGAGACATCATGAACCTCACGACTGGCCGATTGGCCGCGTTCCTGTTCGGCGCCCTCGTTGCATCGTCGACGGCATCCGCCATGCCCATCGCGCCTGCACCTGCGACACCGCAGGTCTCCGGCGTCGAGCAGGTCCGCATGGTCTGCGACGCCTGGGGACGGTGCTGGTGGCGGCCGAACTATTATGGCTACTACTACAGGCCGCGGCCATATTATTACGGCCCGCGGTACTATGGGCCGCCGCGCTATTACGGGCCGCGCCATTATGGGTACTACGGCTATCGCCGCTGGTGACGTTTGAAGGGGCCTTCGGGCCCCTTCGCTTTTGCGAGATCATGTCTTGCGCAGTGGATCACTGGCCCCAAGCCGTTCATGTTTGATCTAGATCAAAGATGAGATCAGCCGAAAAGGTCACTTATGACGATTTAACCGATCGTGTTTCGGTGCTGTCAACATGAAGGTGCAGAGCGTTGAGAAACGGCGATGATCCAACGTACCTCATGGCATGATGTCCGCAATACTACGGCCCTGAAATTCGGTTTACTGAAACTCGATGCTTCGCCATTGATGATGCAGCGATGTTCCTTTGATTGTCTCATTTCAGCGGCCGGCCAGAATCATGTTGTTCGACGACCTCGCTCCCTCCTCTGCGCTTCAACTGATCGGCTTCTCCGATGTCGATGCGTTTCGGCCGATTGAGACGATGGAGGATGCGAGGAGCATTCCGCTCGACATCCCGAACTTCGCGGCGGCCCGAGCCATCGTCTCCCTGCCGGCGTGCCGCATCATCGTGATGAGATCGTTCGCGCGGATCCTAGATACCGCTTATCGCATGCCGAGCGGGATGGTGATCCTGTCGATGAGCGACGATCTTCAGGTCAACTTCAAAGGTGTGGATCTCGACGCCCGCTTCTTCGCTGCCCTCCACGGGGACGATGAGTGCCATTTCGTCGAGCCCCGGACCAATCATCACGCCATGATCATCTTCTCCCCCGAGCTGAGAGACCGGGGCTGGTTCGACCGCGCCGACCATTTGCGCGCCCATGTCGCGAACCGGCCCGCCCTGCTCCACACCCGACAGTTCCTGCTCGATATCCTGCGCACCGCGTCAGTGCAGCCAGACCTGTTCGAGACGACCGAGATTGCGGCCCATCTGCAGGAAGGCCTGCTGCTCGCGCTCGACGATTTGTTTCGAATCGATTCGACGTCGGATCGGAGCACCTCGGTCCACGGCGAGCGGGCGATCAAGCTCGTGCAGCGCATCGACGACTACGTCGCTACATATCCGACCGCACCGATCTATACAGCCGATCTCGCCCGCGAGTTCGACGTCTCGATCCGTACGCTCGGCGGCGCCGTCAGCAAGGTGCGGGGCATGAGCCTGCACCAGTACATTCGCCTGAAGAGGCTGTGGGCGACCCGCGCCCGCCTCCTCAAGGGCGGCGTCACCGTGGCCACCTGCGCACGTGCCCAGGGCTTCCATCATCTCGGCGAATTTGCCGCAGCCTACCGCGCGATCTTCCACGAGGCGCCCTCCGACACGCTGGCACGCGGCCGGCAAAGCGGTGTCCCGGCAGGCTGATGGACGCCGCAAGCCCTCGCGGCGGTGACCCGGCATCCTCGCCGCTTTAGAACATATATGGAACAAAGAGGACTGGCGCGCTCGGAAGGATTCGAACCTCCGACCCTCGGAATCGAAATCCGATGCTCTATCCAGCTGAGCTACGAGCGCCCTGGCCCGAGTAGCGGGCCACCGAAATCCGCCGGCCGGCACTGGCGAGGAGCCAGTACACCCGACGGCGGTCGGATTGGTTCGAATTAGCAGAGAGGCCGGCCAATAAAAAGCCCTTCCCACCTCGATCGAGGCAGCCGAAGGCGCTGTTACCAGGTCGTGTTGAAGAGGCCGAAATGCGGCTGCTGAGCGACCAGCATCATGGGGCGGCCCGGCTGATGCGCCGGTTGCGTCCTGACGATCTTACGCTTGGGCTGAGCCTGGACAGGAGACGCTTGGGCCTGGAACGTCTGGGGCTGGCCCGCGTCGGACTTCCTCGCTGCGGCAGTCCCGGCCCTCGGCTCTGGCGTGAACTGGGCGAAGGTCTCGCGCACCCGCGTCTTGGCAGACATCTCGGCCAAAGCCGGCGACAGGCTCTCCTGTAACGGTGGCTGGGGAGCCGCAACTGCGGCAGTCTGAACCGCGGGTGCGACAATCGTCGGCTGGCTCGTGTCGAGGACGACGCGCTCAGGCAGATGGCGGTCGGACCGGATTCGGATCAGCGGCTGGTCGTTGCTTGCGGTCGCGACGGCCTGCGCTACGGGCGCCGCCGGGAGAACGAAATCCGCCGCGAACAGCAGTGTGAGCAAAGCTCCACCGACAAAGATGAAATACCTAAAGATGGGCATTGGCCGCGCTCCGCCCCCCGCATCCCCGCGTGGGCTCTGCTCGCCTCAACAGGCGATCTTCCAATTGGTTCCTGGCCCAGCCGTTCGGTTCAAATGGTGATGCATAGTTTTCGGCCAAGGACTGCAGAAGGTAACTTTTCAGCTACCGGGACAAGTCGCCTTCAAGCACGGCGTGCTGCAACCGGGGAACATTTTGCCTGATCGGCATTCACGTTAACGAAGCCGATCGGGATACGCACAAAGGTCTTGCGGCTCTTCATGCTGACCGGATCCGCCAGCACGCGGCTGCGGTCGGTCAGATGACTTCCATCGCGCCGCGTGAAGGCGCAGACGATCTCGACATCCTTTACGGCATAGTCGTTGTCGTTTCGCAGCGTGAACGTCACCAGGGCTTTGGAGCCGAGGCCGCCGCGACGCCAGGTCTGTGATGAAATCCTGAGACGACCAAGTTCTGCTGTCGCCGGCACCTGAGCTTCGGACACAGGCGAGGCTACTTTGGACGCATCGCCGGAGGGAGGCGCTTCAACAGCCGCCAGCTCAGGCCTCACCGGCTCAGCACTGTTGCCCTTGGAGAGAGGTAGCAGCATCCAGATGCCGCAACCGACGATGATTGCCGCCAGCAGCCATAGAAGGCTTCGGCCAAATGAGACGCTCGCAATCGTCACCGCCCGCGCCAGTCGTTCGCCGGTGCCGGCCAAGCGCCCCAATCCGAGTCGGTCGAGCCTCGCATTCATGGTTGCACACCGATCGCGACCGCAGCACCAATCGAACATGGGTTTAGTGACAGCTTACCTTAATTCGGGCGACGAACTAAGGTTCCCCCAACGTCATGCGAGTCGGCAACGGCGGTGGTGGCCACCGGCGATACTGCTAGCATGCGCCGTAGCATCGAATAGACCCGTTGGGAGAGTACGAAATGCCGTTCGCCGTCGCTTGGGATCACGTCCATCTGCGCAGCCCCGATCCGGAGGCCACCGCGGCCTGGCTGCAGGACATCCTTGGTGGCGAGATCGTGCGCGCGCCGGGACGAATCGACGTGAACCTCGGCGGAGCCAGGATCTTCATCGCGCCGCTCGAGAGCGACAGCGCCGTCAGCCCGCCACCTCCGCACCCGCATCAGGGCCTCGACCATTTCGGCTTGACGGTGAAGGACATCGACGCGGTCGCCGCCGAGATCAAGGCCAAGGGTGTCACGTTCACGCGCGAGCCGACGACCATTCGTCCCGGCGTACGCATCTGCTTCATCCGCGGGCCTGAAGGCATCTCGATCGAGCTGCTCGAGCGCGACAAGAAATATACCTGACGCGACGGAGCGCCCCGCCGTCCAGGCATCCGAGCCGGCGACAACGTCACGGCAGAAGGCTAAGTCATGCTACCGGGCATAAAGCAGCGGATGGTAACACCCATGTAGCCGTAGATCGGCCAGACCATGGTGCGTCCCACCCGGTTCGGCTCCGAGATCACGGCCTCCGCGGGCACGTCGACCCAGACGAGCTCCTGCTGCTGGCCATCGAGCGCATAGCCATAGCGCGGGACGCGAACGCGATAATGCCCGTCCTTGCTGTCCCAGTCGGAGTCCGAGAGCGCCGAACCGTCGGCATCGGAACAGCAAGGCCCCTTGCCGCTGCGCAGACTGTCGAACCAAGCCTTCAATTCGGGATTGGTGTTGGCGAACTGCCCGCGGTCGCGCGCGTGCCCCGAGGGGGCTGCGAGCGCGATCAAAGCCAACGCGGGCGCCAGCCTCGTCAGGTTTGCCCGGCGTATCGCATCGCCAATCCGCCGTTGTTCGCTTTTGCAATTCGTGGGACGCGCACCGTACAGACGCGGCTCATCGCCGCCGGAATCGATCCAGTTGGTCACGTTCGTCTTGCTCCAGCACCCCGCGGCCAGTGCAACAATGGTTATGCATTTCGCGGGCCAACTCTGATTGGCAACGTCGGGCCTCGCCTCACCATCAGAGCGTCACGACGGTGTCATGGACAAACCGGAACAACTACGGCTCCCAGCCGCCGCGACCGGCCGGCAAACTGCCTCGTTGCGCGCAGGGATGGGCTTTGGCATAAAAGCGGGACCGGTTGCGCCATTGGGCGATGGCGGCCGGCCTACGGGACGTTATGAAAAACGGCCTCTATTCAATTCACGTCACCCTGCTCGATGGTCGAGTCGGCAAGGGCAGCGGCGTGATTCTCTTCCGCGACGGCAAGATTCTCGGCGGCGATGCCTACCTGTATTACACCGGCAGCTACACGGTGAAGGACAACAACAGCTTCAAGGGCGAGGTGCTGGTGCAACGGCACACCTCGCCTCGAGGCGATGACAATCCGCTGTTCGGCGGCCCTGCCCCTGTCGGCATCGGCGTCACCGGCACGTTCACGGACACGCGCGGACAGATGACCGGCACCGCGCTGGTCGGCAAGGCCAGCCAGATCTTCGGCGCGACGCTGCACAAGCTTGCAGACGTCGATTAGCTATTCCGCGGCCTGTTCGAGCGGCGCCACACGCGGCAGGATCATCTGGATGCGCGTACCGCCACCCGGTTCGGAATCGAGATCGAGCCGGCCACCGAGCCGGTTGGTGACGATGCTGTAGACGATGTGCAGCCCGAGGCCGGTGCCGCCTTGGTCGCGCCGCGTGGTGAAAAACGGATCGAAGGCGCGGCGACGGACGTCGAGCGACATCCCGCAGCCATTGTCGGAGAAGATGATCTCGACGTTGTCCTTGCCGGACTCGCGCACCTGGATCTCGATCGTCCCGGGCCGGCCGTCCGGGAAGGCGTGCGCCACCGAGTTCAGAAACAGATTGGTCAGCACCTGGCCGTAGGGGCCGGGATAGCTGTTCATGGTCAGGTCCGGCTGACACTCGACGTTGAGCGTCAGATTATGCTTACGCAGGCCCGGCCGCAGGCTCATCACCACCTGCTCGGTGAGGTCGCCGAGATCGAAAGTACGCTGATCCGAATAGTTGCGGTCGGCGGCGACCTGCTTGAACGACTGGATCAGCTCGGCGGCGCGGTTGAGATTGGAGACGAGCTGCGAGGAAGCATCGCGGCTGGTGCTGAGGAAGTCGTTGAGCGTGGAGCGGCGCAGCTCGCCGCGCTCGACTTCGGCGGTGAACATGGCGGTCTTGCGCTCCAGCGCGGAGGCGACGGTGAGGCTGATGCCGACGGGATTGTTGACCTCGTGGGCGACGCCGGCGACGAGGCGCCCGAGCGCGGCCAGCTTCTCGGCCTCGATCAGGGAGGCCTGGGTCTCGCGGAGATTGCGCAGCGCGGTTTCGGCGGCTTCCTTGGCCTTGCGCATCTCCTGCTCGCCCCGCTTGCGCTCGCCGATATCGAGCGCAACGGTCACGATCCGCTCGATCTCGCCCTCGGCGTCGAGCAGCGGCAACTTGTTGACCAGCCATTGCCGCATGTTGCCGGAGGCGTCCTGATACTCCTCCTCGTAGAAACCGAGACCTTTTCGAAGCTTGAGCACCCGCTTGTCGCTCTCGTCCGACTTGGATGCGCCGTAGCGCGACATCAGGTCGGCCGTGGTGCGGCCGAGCGCCTCGCCGGGCTCGATGCCGAAGATGCCGGCCATGTAGCGGTTCATCAGCACGTAGCGCAGATTGCGATCCTTGACGTTGATCACCGCCGGCACGGTGTCGATGACCTGCTGGAGCAGGCGCCGGCCTTCGGCGATGGCTTCCTCCGCCCGCTTCTGGTCGGTGATGTCGCGCAGCGTGCCCTCGTAGCGGATGATGTTGCCCGCTTCGTCCCGCACGCCCGTGGCGCTGTCGGAGAGCCAGAGGATGTCGCCGCTGCGCTGGCGCACCTGATACTCGAACTCGCGCACCATGCCGTCGCGCGCCATCAACCGCTGGTATTCGGCGCGCGCCTCGGGGTGGACGTAGATCGTGTGGGCGATGTCGCTGATGCTGTCGATCAGCTGCTGCGGGCTGTCGTAGCCCATCATGCGCGCCAGCGCGGGATTGGCGTTGAGGAGGTCACCGGCCGGGGTCGTCACGTAGATGCCGTCGATGGAGCCTTCGAACAGTTTTCGATAGCTCTCCTCGGCGAGCCGCTGCTCGGTGAGCGCGCGCACCGCCGCCTCGCGCGCGGTGTCGGCCTCCTCCAGCGCGCGGCGAAACACTTCGGCCGCCCGCGCAATGTCGCCGATCTCGTTGCCAAGGTCGGCGGACGGAATTGAGACATCTTTCCGGCCGGCGGCAAGCGCGCGAATGGATCGCGCGATCTGGGCGAGCGGACGCACCGTCCTGCGAACGACGAACCAGGCAGCGCCGATGCCGATCAGCACGCCGACCGTGCCGAGCACGATGCTCTGCCATCGCGCCTCGGTCAGTGTCCGGGCGAAGTCGCGCGACAGCACGTGACCGCGTCGGGAGCTGACCTCGCGCAGCAATTCGGTGACGCGGCCGATCAGCCGTCCTTCCGTTCCCAGCACCTCGCGATCGATGTCGGCGATCTGCCGCTCGCGGACGGCGACGGCCATGATCGCCTCGGCATAGTCGTTCACCGCCGACTTCAGCTTGGCATCGGCAATATCGAGCCCCCGCATTCCCTGTGCAGCCTGCTCGGCTGCGGACGGGTTGCGCGCGAGCAGCCCGATCGCGATCCGGCCCTGTGCCTCGGACAGGCGGGACGCCAGCTCGCGGTCCGCGGTGCCTTCAACCGCTGCGTCGAATTGTTCGCGCAGCGGCGGCAGTCCGGCGAGCAGCTGGGCGCGGCGGTCGATCAGCGTGGAGATCCGCTCGAGGCCGGAGCGATAGGTTGCGAGCCGCTCGGTGACCCCGTCGAGCATGTCCTGCTGCTCGGGCGCGAGCTCGATGCGGGTCTTCTTCAGGATGTCGCTGAGCGTCGAGGCCGCCTCGCCGACCTGCTGGAACTGGATGCCGGCACCGGGATCTGTGACGAAGTCGCGCGCGGCAAGACGCAGTTCGTTCATGCGGCGATCGATGTCCTCGGCGAGGTCACCGACGCTCTGCAGCCGCTGCAGCTCGGCGAAGGTCGAATCGATGTGCCGGATCGCAATCACGCTCGCAGTCGAGGTGACAATGATCACCGCCAGCACCAACAGGAAGCTACCGAAGGTGAGCTGGCCGATGGAGAGCGAGAAGGTTCGCCTTTTCTCAGGGGGCGGCGTCAATTCGGCGGACATTGGTGGTTTGAGGACCGGACTGCTGGAGGTCCAATATACGACGTATTCCTGCCCGGGGGGAACATGCCTCGGGACGCGGAATATCGTTAATATCAGGACTTGCCGCCCGCTTCAGCTTTACGACAGTTTGACGCTGGCCGCCCCGCGCGCCGGGATTCATCGATACTTCGCCGCCTGTCGAAGTGTGCTAGCCGACGGGGCCGACGTCGAACACCTCGCCGTCATAGCCGGCCTCGCGGGGGATGCGGAGCTGACGGCCGGTTTCGGTTTTGGTCATCACCGGCATCACCGTAACGATCGAGAGGCCGCGGGCGTGCTCCAGCGCCGCGCTCACGCTTCCCTGCTTGGCGAGCCGGATCAGAATGCGCGTGGTCGGGAACGGCAGCTTGAAGCGGCCGCTTTCGCCGCCCTCCACCGCCTCGCGCGCTGACAGCCAGATCGAATCGGTGGACTCCCGCCCGTCGTGGGCGCCGAGCTGGTCGGGCGGCGCGGCCGCGAGGAAGAACCAGGTATCGAAGCGCTTCGGCATGCCCTCCGGCGTGATCCAGTGTGCGTAAGGCACCAGCGTGTCGAGCGCGAGCT
Organism: Bradyrhizobium sp. IC4059; assembly: GCF_020193615.1. Taxonomy (NCBI): domain Bacteria; kingdom Pseudomonadati; phylum Pseudomonadota; class Alphaproteobacteria; order Hyphomicrobiales; family Nitrobacteraceae; genus Bradyrhizobium; species Bradyrhizobium sp. IC4059. The sequence goes on along the minus strand of NZ_JADYVH010000006.1, from coordinate 413,798 downwards.
GGAGGCCATTGTCGTCGAGGATCTTCAGGAAGCTGATCTTGTGCTCGTTGAGGGCAACGCGGTGCGCGTCAGCGATCTCGCCGGCGCGGTTGGCATCGACCGCCAGGCCAGTCTGCCTCGATCGCGCCAGCAGGATGCCGCTCTCCTCGAAGGTCTCGCGGATCGCGGCGATCCGGAAGCCGCGGTCCGCTTCGCTGAGGCTTTCGCCGCCCGAATAGAGGTCGGCGCGGGCGACGATCTCGTTGTCGCCGGCATCGACGCTGCCACCGGGAAACACCAGCGCGCCCGAGTTGAACTCGATCTGATGATGGCGGACCATCATGAAGACTTCGATTTCCTTAGTGCCGTCGCGCAGCAGGAGGATCGTCGAGGCCGGGCGTGATGCTGATGTCTCGGCCATGCAACTAGCCTGCGGCGCTGGATTGCGGGCCGAGATTGGCGCGCTTGTCGAAACGGGCGACCCGCGACAAGAGATAGTCGACCTCGGCCTTCGCCGTCGCCGTCATCGTCGCACCGGGCTTGCGCTGCGCGCTGGAAGCGATGATACCACGCTTCTGCAGCACGTATTTGCGCACGGTGAGGCCGACGCCGGGCTGTTGCTCGTAGCGGATCAGCGGCAGATGCGCGTCGAAGATGTCATGTGCCGCGTCGCGCTTGCCGGCCTTGGAGAGGTTCACGACGTCGATCAGGAGCTCCGGGAAGGCATAGCCGGTCATGGCGCCGTCGGCGCCGCGCTCCATCTCGAAGTCCAGGAAGGTGCCGCCATTGCCGCAGAGGATCGAGAGCGGACGGAGCGAGCCGTCCTTCTGGAAGCCGCGTAGTGTCGAGATCTTCTCCAGGCCCGGCCAGTCCTCGTGCTTGAGCATCACGCAGTTCGGATTGTCCATGACGATCTTGCGGATCACGGCGGGGGTGAACACCACCTGCAAGGTCAGCGGATAGTCCTGCAGCACCCAGGGCACATCAGGGCCGATGGCTTCCGCCGCCTGCTTGAAATAGCCGATGATCTGGTCGTCGGTGCGAAGCGAGGGCGGCGGCGCGATCATGACGCCGGCCGCGCCCGCATCCATCGAAGCCTTGGCCAGCGAACGCATGGTGGCAAAGCCCGGCGCGGAGACGCCGACGATCACCTGCATCTTCTTGGCGCGCTTGACGTAGCGCACCGCGACCTGCTCGGCCTCGACGGCATCAAGCTTGGGGGCTTCACCAAGAATGCCCAGCACCGTGACGCCGTCGCAGCCGACCTCCTCGTAGAAATCGGTCAGGCGGTCGATCGAGCGCTCGTCGATCCGGCCGTCGCCGTGGAACGGCGTCGGCGCGATTGCGAAGGTGCCCTTGGCGTCGGCGGTGAGTTTCATCGGTCCTCGTCTTTCTCTAATCTGTCATTCCGGGGCGCGACGCAGTCGCGAGCCCGGAATCCATAACCACGATCCGGAGTATGGATCCCGGGCTCACGCTTCGCGTGCCCCGAGATGACGGCCTTCTAAAACCGCCGTGCCCCCATCTTGATCTGCTCCTCGGAGAAGAAGATCTCCTTGGCATGATCGACAATGTCCTGGGCGTTCCAGCCCGAGTGCGGCGGCTTCCAGCCTTCCATTTCCATCATCCGCATCTCGCGCACGCCGCGGGGCCCGGACACGCCCAGCACCTTGCCGGTCTGGTCGCCCGACAAATCGCTGACCATGTATAGCACGGCCGGCGCGATGCCGTCCGGCCCGAGCGCGGCGCCGGGGTTCTCCTTATAGCGGGGCAGGTCTGCGGTCATGCGGGTCAGGGCGCCCGGGGCCAGCGTCCAGATCCGGATGTTGTACTTGCGGCCCTCGATCGCGAGCACGTTGGACAGGCCCCAGATGCCGCCCTTCGCGGCGCCGTAGTTGGTCTGGCCGAAATTGCCGATCAACCCTGATGTCGAGGAGGTGTTGACGATGACGCCGCCGCCGTTTTCCCGCATCCAGCGAAACACCGGCATGGTGCAACAAAAGGCACCCTTCAGATGGACCTTGATGACCTTGTCCCAGTCGGCCTCGCTGGCCTTGTGAAAGGTCTGGTCGCGCAAAATGCCGGCATTGTTGACCAGGATGTCGGCCCGGCCGAAATGCTTGATGGCGTCGTCGAACACCGACTGTCCGCCTTCCATGGTGGAGATGTCGGCACCGTTCGCGACCGCCTTGCCGCCCTGGGCCTTGATCGCGTCCACGACCTGCTGCGCCATGGACTTGTCGGCGCCGGAGCCGTCGCGGGGACCGCCGAGATCGTTGACCACGACCGAGGCCCCTTCCCGCGCGAACAGCTTTGCGTAGGCCTCACCGAGCCCGCCGCCCGCGCCGGTGATCAGCGCGACCTTGCCGTCGAGTAGTCCCATGGTGGCGTCTCCCTGTTTGTTTTTCTTCCACCTCTCCCCGCTTGCGGGGAGAGGTCGATCGCGTAGCGATCGGGTGAGGGGGTACAGGTCTCAATACCGTCCCGACTCGTGGTGAGAGCCCCTCACCCCACCCTCTCCCCGCAAGCGGGGCGAGGGAGTGAAACGCCGGTGCCCACTAACCCAGCACCGTCTTGCCGTTCTTGATCACCGTCACCCCGCGCGACTTCACCTTGGCTTCGAACGAGATCACGTTGCCGTCCTTCCAGAGGTCCATGGTCACGGTCTCGCCGGGATAGACCGGCGAGGAGAACCGCGCGACGTGCTGACGGAAGGCGCTCGCATCGTAGTCGGCATAGGTCTGGAGCACGCCGCGGCAGGTGATGCCGTAGGTGCACATGCCGTGCAGGATCGGACGCGGGAAGCCGGCTTTCTTGGCGAACTCGGGATCGGAGTGCAGCGGGTTGCGGTCGCCGCAGAGGCGATAGACCAGCGCCTGGTCGGGGCGCGTGGTGATGTCGATGGTCTTGTCCGGCTCGCGCGATGGGATCTTGTGCGGATCGGGCTGGGTCAGGTTCGGCCCGCCGAAGCCGCCATCGCCGCGGGCAAAGCGCGAGGCGACCAGCGTTGCCAGCTTCTCGCCCTTCTCGTTCTTCAGCACGGTCTGGTGAACGATGACCACGCCCTTGTCCTTGCCCTTGTCGTAGACTTCGAGCACCGAGGAGTCGGCGGTGATGTTGGCGGCGACCGGCAGCGGCTGGTGGAAGGTGATGTCCCGTTCGCCGTCGACCACCATGACGCGGTTGAGATTCATCTCGCCCGGGCCCGAGCCCCAGGCCGCGACAGAGGCGAAGGTCGGCACCACCTTCAGCGGCCGCGGCGTGAACGTGCCCTCGTTGACGAAGGCGAGCTCGTTCTCGTCCATGGGATCGGCACCGAGGCCGATGCCGTAGGCGTAGAGCATGACTTCGCGATCGGTGTAGGCGTATTTCTGGCCGAGATTTTTCAGGCCTTTGAGCTCTTCGTATCTGGCGGACATTCTTCTGGTTTCTCCCGGGATTTCACCGGCGCTTACTGATGCGCCCTCTCCCCTTGCGGGAGAGGGCTCCGAGGTGCCGGCCACATACGCGTTTGGGTGAGGGGTTGCTTCCACGTTGAAGATTCTCTCCGTGGAGAGAACCCCTCATCCGGCGCTTCGCGCCACCTTCCCCCGCAAGGGGGGAAGGAAGAAAGCAATCAAGCCACCGTGAAGAACGGCAGCGGGGCGCCGTCGGTCGGCTTGAACACCACCTTCACCTTCTGACCGATCTTGAGCTTCTCCATATCGCAGTCGACGAAATTGGTCTGCACCGATGGCCCCTCCTTCAGCGTGACGTAGCCGATGGCGTAAGGGCCGGTCGGCGATTTCCGCATCAAGCTGTAGGTGTAGATCGTGCCCTCGCCAGAGGCCTGTTCCCACACCGTCTTGTCGGAGTAGCAGAACGGGCAGATCGAGCGCGGGAAGTAATGCGCTTCGCCGCAGGCGGTGCAGCGCTTGATCATGAACTTGCCCTCTTTCGCCGCGTCCCAGAACGCTGATGTCTCGGGATTCGTCACCGGGGCCGGATACTTTTTCACTTCGCTCATCACACGCGCTCCAGAATGGCGGTCGAGGCGGCGTGGCGGACGCCGAGCAGGCCGCCGGTGCCGTGGGCGATGGCGAGATCGCAGTTCTTGACCTGCACCTTCGGATGCGCCTCGCCGCGCAGCTGCCTGACGGCTTCGAGGATCTTGGTCATGCCGCCGCGGTTGACGGGGTGGTTGCTGCAGAGGCCGCCACCATCGGTGTTGAACGGCAGCTTGCCGACGCCCGAGATCAGGTTGCCGTCGGCGACGAACTTGCCGCCCTCGCCCTTCTTGCAGAAACCGAGGTCTTCGAGCTGCATCAGCACGGTGATGGTGAAGCTGTCATAGATCGAGGCGTATTTGATGTCCTTCGGCGTGATGCCGGCTTCCTCGAACGCACGCGGACCGGACCAGACGCCGGCGGAGTAAGTGAGGTCGAGATCTTTGCCGCCGCGCGGGCCCTTCATCGCCTCGCCATGGCCGATCAGGCGCACCAGCGGCTTCTTCAGGCTCTTGGCAATCTCCGGCGTCGTCACGATCAGCGCGCCGCCGCCGTCGGAGACGACGCAGCAATCCATGCGATGCAGGGGATCGGAGATCATCGGCGAGTTCAGGACGTCCTCGACAGTGACCACGTCCTTGAGCATCGCATGCGGATTGTACTGCGCGTGATGCGAGGTCGCGACCTTGATCCAGGCGAGCTGCTCGGAGGTGGTGCCATAGTCGTGCATGTGGCGCATGGCACACATGCCATAGGCATTGTGCGTGGTCGCCCCGTAAGCGGTTTCGAAATCGACCTCGGCGCCGGAAGCGCGCGGCGGCATCGCGCCGGTGCGCGGCTTGCCGGCGAGCGTCAGGAGCGCGATCGAGCATTTGCCCGCGGCGATCGCCTCGGCGGCATGGCCGAGATGGATGATGTAGGAGCAGCCACCGGTCTCGGTGGAATCAATGTGGCGAAGCTTCTTGGTGTTCAGGCCGAGATAATCGACCATCGGCCAGGCGCCGCCGGGCGCGTCGCCCGCACAGAAATAGCCGTCGATATCATCCTTGCTGATCCCGGCATCCTCGATCGCGCCCTTGGCGACCTCGGCGTGGAGCTGGGCGGTGGATTTGTCCGGCGCATGCCGGGTCGGGTGTTCGTAGATCCCGGCAATGTAGGCCTTGCCCTTGATGGTCAAAACTTCAGTCTCCGCTCGCGTCTCGTTCGTGGCTCTTTTTTTGGCTCTTTTTTCTGAACCGCACCGGGCTGATTGGCAAGCGCGGAAATATTCCGCCCCGCGAGAGGGTAGCGGATTGGCGCAAGGGGAGCACATCCGAAAATCCGCCCCAGATAGCAAGCGAACCTGCCCGCCGCGTCGTCATTGCGAGGAGCCCTTGCGACGAAGCAATCCAGAGCCCCTCCATTGAGGAATTCTGGATTGCTTCGCTACGCTCGCAATGACGGAGTTTGTTGCCACTGATGGCGCTGCTTCAACTCAAGACTCGCTCGCAGACACACGCCCGCATCCTCGCGGCACATCTCGCCCGAGTTTTGCTCCCGTCTTGCTCCCTCCGAAGACAGAGGGCGCAGGGAAGACCGGGTGCCGGCTGGGCACCCACGGTCCGCTGTGCGCGAATTGCGCGAAAAACAGATGCACAGCGGGATACAGGTGAAGCCCAACATCCGGCCTTCCCTGCGCAGTGGCTTTACGGCTTATGTCGCGCTCTCCCCGGGGAGCGATGCACTATTGCCCCCGTCGCCTTGCGAGAGAGACCCGCACGACTTGACGCACAGACCCCGGGCGTCAGGACCACACGATTTTGCCGTACGCGAGACCGCGCCCGTCGTGCGCGCGAAAGACTCGCGCGACGCAGCCCGCGTCCACCGCCGCTCACCCCGCGTTTCGTGGCGATCGCGATACGCCCCTCTGAGAGGGATGAGGTGGCGGAGAGATACGATAATTCCGAATTTCGGTAAAGCGGAATGTTTTTGCGCGCGCGGATTGACCATGGCTTGGGTGTTTTGCCCGACGCGTAGTGCTAGGGGTGGTGTCGTAGGGTGGGTTAGCCGAAGGCGTAACCCACCGCTTCGCTCTCAGCGGCGGCAGAAGCGGTGGGTTACGCCCCGCGAACGCGCTTCGCGCATTCACAAGGCTAACCCACCCTACGGGAGCGCCTACTCCGCCGCGATCTGCCGGGGCGCCGGCGGCGGGTTGGCCAAATCCGCGGCGAGCTGGGCGTAGCGGGCCTTGGCGTCGTGTACGGCCTTCTCCTTCACGGGGCCGTAGCCGCGGATGCGGTCGGGCAGTGAGAGCAGCTCGACCGCGGTGTCAATCGTGAGCGGCGACAACAGGCCGAGCACGGTGGCGACGTCCTTCTCGTAGCTGGCGATGAGATCGCGCTCGAGCTTGCGGTCGGCGCTGCGGCCGAAGATGTCGAACGGCGTGCCGCGCAGGAACTTGAACTTGGCCAGCACTCGGAAGACCTTCAGCATCCACGGGCCGAAGGCGCGCTTCTTCGGGCGCCCCAGCGCATCGACACCGCTGCTGAGGATCGGCGGCGCGAGATTGAAGTTGAACTTGAAGTCGCCCTCGAACTGGTCGCGAAGCTGCTGCTCGAAGGCGCCGTCGGTGTAGAGGCGCGCGACTTCGTACTCGTCCTTGTAGGCGAGGAGCTTTGCATAATTCACGGCAACCGCGCGCGGCAGCGCATCGCCATAGCCGCCCTTCGCGGCGGCATCGCGGACCTGGTCGACCAGCTTGCGATAGCGCCTGGCGAGACGGGCGTTCTGGTAGGCGGTCAGATGCTTGGCACGGTGCTCGATGACCTCGTCGAGCGTCATGGCATCGAGCGCCTTCGGCGCGGCCACTTCGTCCCCGCCCTTCAGCATATCCGCAAGGCGCTTGGGGTCGGCGACCGCGAGACGGCCAAGGCGGAAAGCTTCCTTGTTCATCTTGATCGAGACGCCATTGACCTCGATCGCCTGCTCGATCGCTTCCGCGGAGAGCGGCAACAGACCCTTCTGATAGGCATAGCCCATCATCATCATGTTGGTGGCGATGGCATCGCCGAGCAGCTGCTCAGCCGGCTTGGTGAAGTCGAAGAACACCGAATCCTTGTGCAGCGCCGTTTCCAGGAGCCCGTTCAGCTTGCGGGTCTGGAAATTGAAATCGCGATTGAGGATGAAATCGGCGGTGGGAATGACGTGGCTGTTGATGATGCCGTGGGTGCGGCTGGTGTCACAAAGGGTGATCGTGTCCTTGGCGACTGCGACGACTTCGTCGGCGGCGAGCACGAGATCGGCCGTGCCGGTGACGATGCGCGAGCAGGTCACCTCGGCCGGATGATCTGATAGCCGCACATGGCTGAGCACCGCCCCGCCCTTTTGCGCGAGGCCCGACATATCCAGGATCATCGAGGCCTTGCCCTCGATGTGGGCGGCCATGCCGAGCAGCGCGCCGATGGTGAGCACGCCGGTGCCGCCGACGCCGCCGACGGCGATGTTATAGGGCTTGTCGAGCGTCGGGCGCGAGGCCGGCTCGGGCAGCGTGCCGATCTCAGCGAGCTCGGCTGGCGCGCGGTGGCGCGGCGCGCCGCCGTCGATGGTGACGAACGACGGACAGAATCCTTTCAGGCAGGAATAGTCCTTGTTGCAGGATGACTGGTTGATAGCGCGCTTGCGGCCGAACTCGGTCTCCAGCGGCTCGACCGAGATGCAGTTCGACTGCACCGAGCAATCGCCGCAGCCTTCGCAGACGGTCGGATTGATCATGACGCGGCGCGCCGGGTCCTCCATCAGGCCGCGCTTGCGGCGACGGCGCTTCTCGGCGGCGCAGGTCTGCACGAAGACGATCGCCGAGGTGCCCTTGAACTCGCGGCACATCTTCATGACGTTGTCGAGCTCGTCGCGGTGATACTTCTTCACGCCGGGCGCGATGGTATCGGCCGGGTAAGCGTCGGGGTTTTCCGAGACCAGATAGAGCTCGCGGATGCCTTCGGCGTAAAGCTGCTGGGTGATCTGCTGCGGCGAGAGATCGCCGTCATGACGCTGGCCGCCGGTCATGGCTACCGCATCGTTGTAGAGGATCTTGTAGGTGATGTTGGCCTTGGAGGCGATCGCCTGGCGGATGGCGAGAATGCCGGAGTGGAAGTAGGTGCCGTCGCCGAGATTGGCGAAGATGTGGTTCTCGTTGGTGAAGGGCGCGATGCCGACCCAGGGCACGCCCTCGCCGCCCATATGCGTGAACGTCTCGGTCGAGCGGTCCATCCACAGCGCCATGAAGTGACAGCCGATGCCGGCCAGCGCGCGGCTGCCTTCGGGGACTTTCGTCGACGTGTTGTGGGGGCAGCCGGAGCAAAAATACGGGGTTCGGGAGACAGGGGCGACCGCCTGCATCTGGGTCGCCTGGCGGCCGTTGAACCAATCGGCCTTGGCGCGGAGCATCTCCGCGATTTCAGGGTTGAGATCAAGTCGAAGCAGGCGCTCGGTGAGCGAGGTCGCGAGCGAGGCGACGCTGAGCTCGGCGGCGAAGGTCAGGAAGCGCTTGTCGTGCTCGTCCATCTTGCCGACGATGCGCGGGCGCACATCGTCGCGCCAGTTGAACAACACCTGCTTGACCTGGTTCTCGACGATCTCGCGCCGCTCCTCGACGATGAATATCTCCTCCAGGCCGACGGCGAATTCGTGCACGCCTTCCGGCTCGAGCGGCCAGGGCATGCCGATCTTGTAGAGACGAAGGCCGATTTTGGCGGCGACCTCCTCGGTGATGCCGAGCTCGCGCAGCGCCTGACGAACGTCCTCGTAGCTCTTGCCAGAGGCCATGATGCCGAAACGGGCGGTCGGCGAATCCATGGTGACGCGGTTGACCTTATTGGCGCGGGCAAAGGCGATGGCGGCAAAGCCCTTGTAGTCCTGCAGGCGGCGGTCCTGCTCGAAGCGGTCGTCGGGCCAGCGCAGGTTGAGGCCGCCGGGTGGCAGCTCGAAATCGGTGGGAATGATGAACGGCTTCATCTCGTCGGTGAGGTCGATCTCGGCGGTGGTCTCCACCGTCTCCGTGATCACCTTCATGCCGACCCAGCAGCCGGAATAGCGCGACATCGCAATGCCGAGCAGGCCCATCTCGATCATCTCGTGGATGCTCGAGGGATAGAGATACGGCATCAGTGCCGACATGAAAGCATGGTCGGACTGATGCGGGACGGTGGAGGATTTTGCGCCGTGGTCGTCGCCGGCAAGGCACAGCACGCCGCCGTTCTTGGCCGAGCCCGCGGCATTGCCGTGACGGAACACGTCGCCGCAGCGGTCGACGCCCGGGCCCTTGCCGTACCAGATGCCGACCACGCCATCGTATTTGGCGCCGGGCGAGAGGTTGAGCTGCTGCGAGCCCCATACCGCGGTCGCGGCGAGGTCCTCGTTCACGCCGGGTTGGAACTTGATATTGTACTGCTCGAGATGCTTGCGCGCGGCGAACAGCTGCTGGTCGTAGCCGCCGAGCGGCGAGCCGCGATAACCGGAGATGAAGCCCGCGGTGTTGAGGCCGTTGGCGCGGTCGCGCCGGATCTGGGCCATCGGCAAGCGGACCAGGGCCTGGATGCCCGTGGTGAAGACGTGTCCGGTCTGCTGGGTGTACTTTTGATCGAGACTGATCGGACCCTGGTTGATGCCCATGCTGTCCTCGCTTGCGCCCTGTTCAGGTCTTGCTGACTTAAGTCGTTGCCTGCCCATTGGTTTTAGCTAGGGCGCGCCGACCACCTCCGCCACTCTATGTCGGATATTTCATGCTCCGCATCACAATTCTGGACCAAAGGAGGCCTCGGGTAAAAATCGCAATTTCGTGGCCTGAAACACGTTGGCGATTTTCAGTTTGTGTCACCATACCCCCATCGTTGCGAAATGAATCGACGCTTCCCTTCACGCAGGTAGGGTCGATGGGTCGCAGGGGAGGCTGTCGATGCGGACGATTCTGACGGGCCTGGCGCTTGTGGGCCTGGCGTTGTGCAGTGCGGTTGCAAGTACGGTCACAAGCGCGGCCGGCGCCGCCGGACCATCGCCCGAGCTGATCGCCTATGGGAAGGCGCTGGCCGAGGCCGGCGACTGCGCGGGCTGCCACACTGCCGATCCGGCAAAACCGTTCGCGGGCGGCAAGCGCATCGACACGCCCTTTGGCGCGATCTATGCGCCGAACCTGACGCCGGACCGCGACACCGGCATCGGCGGCTGGACGGATGCCGATTTCACCCGCGCCTTGCGCACCGGCATCGCGCCTGACGGCTCGAATTATTACCCGGCGTTTCCCTACCCCTATTTCACGAGGATGACGAAGGACGACACGCTGGCGATCCGCGCCTATCTCGCCACGCTGGCGCCCGTCACCAGCCGCAACAAGCCGCCGGAGCTGCGCTGGCCATTCGGCTATCGCGGCCTGATGCGGCTTTGGAACACGATGTATTTCAAGCCCGGCCTGTTCGAGCCGGACCAGACCAAGAGCGCGGCCTGGAACAGAGGCGGCTACCTGGTCACCGGGCTCGGCCATTGCGGCGCCTGCCACACGCCCAAGAATTATTTCGGCGCCGACCGGGATGCGCAGGCGCTGTCCGGCAACGCGGTCGGCGGCTGGTTCGCACCGCGGCTCGATGGCGCCGCCCGCACCGGGCTGAAATCCTGGAGCGAGGCCGATATCACGGAGTACCTGCAAAGCGGGCGCAACGCCAAAAGCCACGCCGGCGGGCCGATGGCGGAGGTCGTCGTCAACTCGACCTCGAAGATGAGCGATGCCGACGTGCGCGCGATCGCGATCTATCTGAAGAGCCTGCCGCCGGCCCGGCGCGAGACCATCGTGACGCCGCCGGACGCTGCCGAGATGAAGGCCGGCCAGGCGGTCTACGCAAAGCTCTGTATCGCCTGCCACGAGGCCGACGGCACAGGCAGCCCGCGCATCTACCCGCCGCTGCCGGGCAATGCGCTGCTGCAATCGATCAATCCGTCCTCGACCTTGCGCATCATCCTCGACGGTGCCCACACCGTGACGACGCCGCGCGCGCCGAACACCGGCGAGATGCCGGCTTACGCCAAGCAGCTGTCCGACGCCGAGATCGCCGCGGTGACGAACTACATCCGCAATTCCTGGGGCAATGCCGGCCCGCTGGTGACACCGGCACAGGTGGCAAAAGCAAGGAAGCGAGAGGCGAATGGGGAATAGCGAGTGGCGAATGGCCCAGAACCATTCGCTATTCGCCATTCGCGCGCGACAGCGCTCACCGCTCTTCATCCCCCGTGAACACGAATTTCGGCATCTCCCATTTGTAGCGCACCGCAAGCAGGCGGAAGCTGATGCCGAGGACAAATGTCAAAATGGTCCAGAGCTCCGCGTTGAGCTTGAGACCGAACGCGGTCGCATAGAACAGTCCCGTCACCACCGAGACGCTGGCATAGAGCTCGGAGCGAAACAGCAGCGGCACGTCATTGCAGAGCACGTCGCGCAACACGCCGCCGGCGCAGCCCGTCACCATGCCCGAGACGATGACGATCGGCAGAGAAGCACCCATCTGCCAAGCAACGTCGCAGCCGGTCATGGTGAAGACGACGAGACCGATGGCATCGAGCACGATGAAGGCGACCTTCAGCCGGTGCACGAGGCGCGCAAACAGGATGGTGAGGAAGGCGGCGCCGCCGGCGAGCGCGAGATAGATCGGGTTCTGCACCCAGGCCAGCGGATAATGTCCGAGGAAGAGATCGCGCAACGTGCCACCGCCGAGCGCGGTGATGCAGCCGAGGAAGCAGACGCCCAGCCAATCCATGCTGCGGCGTCCGGCAGCGAGCGCAGCCGTCATGCCCTGCGCGGCCACCGCAGCCAGGGACAGGAAATGCAGCAAGCTATCGGTAGGCGGCAGGCTCCACATCGCGTGTTCCCTCTCCGTGGCCCTCGAACTCAGGCGCGGGTTCCCATGGAACAGGTTCCCGATTCCCCACACCGAGGCAACATGCGACGAAAGCATCAAGGCGGCGGAACAGAATCTCGCACCTGAGGGTTGTCCCGGGTCATAACCGAGGAGACCAAATCGATGGCAGACGACCGTTTTCCCAACGATCCGTACCGCCCGAACCTCGCCGACGATGAGTACTCTCGCGCGGCGCGCCGGGATGCCGACCTGCAGGCCGATCCCGAGCTCGGGGAAGGCCCCGCCTCCAGCGGCAAGATCGCGCTGTTTGCGGTCGCTGTCGCCCTGGTGTTGGGCGCAGTGTTCTACGGCTTGAACAATTCCAGCACCACCAACGAGGCCAGCAACACACCGGCCTCGCAGACTGCGCAGACGCAGCCGACCAATCCGGCCGCACCTCCCGGCATGCGTGACGTGACGCCGCGCAGCAACGCCGAGCCGGGCGTGACCACGGGTGCAGCGCCGAACAGGCCGGCCCCGAATACGCCAGCTCCGTCCGACGGCGCGAAGTAACATTTCGTAATGATGCGCGAGAGCGGCGGGATGCAACATCCCGCCGCTTTCGTTTGCCTACCCGAACATCTTGTTGAGCTCGCCGCCGGGATAGCCGCCGCCGAGCTCGGTGAAGGTCCCCTTCTCCGCCATCTCCTTGGCCGCGCGCATGAAGCCGCCCCAGGCGGCGCGGGCGAGCGAGCCGCCGACGCTGATGCGGCGCACGCCGAGATCCTGGGCTTCCTGCAGCGACAGGCCGGAGCCGCCGATCAGAAGATTGAACGGCTTCGGTGCGACCGCCTTGACCACCGCGGCGATGTCCTCGCGGCTCTTCAGACCCGGCGCATAGAGGCAGTCGGCGCCGGCATCGGCATAGGCGGTGAGCCGGTCGATGACGAGCTTGAGATCGGTCACGCCCCACAGATAGGCCTCGCAGCGGCCGACCAGCAGCGTGCCGCTGTCGCCGATCGCCTTGCGCGAGGCCTTGATGCGCTCGACGGCCAGCGCGCGATCGTAGAGCGGCTTGTCCTTGTCGCCGGTGGAATCCTCGATCGAGAGGCCCGCAACGCCGGTGCGCACACCGCGCTCGACATTGTCCGCGACCTTATCGGGCTCGACCGCAAAGCCACCCTCGAAATCGGCGTTCACGGGGATGTCGACAGCCGAGCTCAATGCTGCCAGATGCTGACAGACGTCCTCGACGGTAACGTGATTGTCGGCCTTGCCAATGGTCCAGGCAAAGCCGGCGCTCGATGACGCGATCGCCTTGAAACCGAGATGCTGCAAGGCTTTCGCGCTGCCGACATCGACCGGATTGGGCAGGATGAAGCAGCCGCTCTCGTGCATCTTCCTGAACGTCGCGCGCTTGTCAGCGGTCGTCACGTGCATGTTTCTCTCCCTTGTTAGCCGCGCAGAGATAAGGCTGCGTTTTCGAGTCCGCTAGTGCGCGTCATGCACGGCGCGGCTGTCCTTCGGCGCCTCGTCGCGGTCGTTCATGCCGTAGTCGCGGATGACGCTGGCGATGCGTAAGTGATAATCGGCGAAGATCTGCGCCCTGCCCCTGGCCTGGGTGCGGCGGTGCTCCATCGTGTTGCGCCAGGCCTGGACGGCCGCTTCGTCCCGCCAGAACGATACCGACAGGATCTTGCCCTTCTCCGTCAGGCTCTCGAAGCGCTCGACCGAGATGAAGCCGTCGATGGTCTGCAGCAACGGCTTCAGATCGGCTGCAAGGTCGAAATAGGTCTGGCGGTGTTCCGGCTTGGGCCAGACCTCGAAGATCACGGCGATCATGGGCGTCTCCTGCTGTTGGTGGGCCTACAATACCACCTTGCGCAGGAAGGTGCGTTCTTCGGCGAGGATGAATTTCTCCGCCTCGGCAAAGTTGAAGTTTGCCATACCGTCGAGATCGGCGCGCAGCCGTTTGCGATAGGCTTCATAGGCGGCCAGGCTCTCGAACGAGATCAGGGCGGACGCGATGTTGTTGGTGCCCTCATGCGGCATGAAGTAGCCAATCAACTCGCCGCCACATCTTGGGATGATGGTGAGCCAGCGCTTCGAATATTCCTCGAACTGCGCGCGCTTGAACGGATCGAGCTGGTAGCGGATGAAGACGGTGACGGACATGATGGGCTCCTTTATTTTCGCCGTCATTGCGAGCATAGCGAAGCAATCCAGGAGTCCCTCCGCGGACGCAGTCTGGATTGCTTCGCTACGCTCGCAATGACGACGTGGTGACACGATAGGCCCTTGCCCGACACCAACGCTTCGGTTACCATCGAAGCATGAAATCAGGACCCGACATCGCCATGGTCGCCTCGCTGGTTGGCGACCCCGCCCGCGCCAATATGCTCACGGCGCTGATGAACGGCCGTGCGCTCACGGCGAGCGAGCTGGCTCAGGAGGCCGGCATCACGCCGCAGACCGCAAGCTCGCATCTGTCGAAGCTCGAGGCCGGCGGCCTGATCGAGCCGGAGAAACAGGGCCGCCACCGCTATTACCGCCTCACCGACGACGACGTCGCCGGCGTGCTCGAGGGGCTCGCCGGCCTTGCCGCGCGGACCGGCCATATGCGCGTGCGCACCGGGCCGAAGGACCCTGCGCTGCGGCGCGCGCGGATCTGCTACGACCATCTCGCCGGCGACCTCGGCGTGCAGATGCTGGACTCCTTGCGCGAGCGGCATCTGGTCAGGCAGAAGAAGCAGGAGATCGAGCTGACCGCCGAGGGCGAGCGCTTTCTTGTGAAGCACCTGCAGATCTCGCCCGACATGCTCAGCCATCCGCGCCGCCCGGTCTGCAAGGCCTGCCTCGACTGGAGCGAGCGGCGGCACCATCTCGCCGGCACGTTGGGCGCGGCCATGATGCAACGGTTCGCCGAGTTGAAATGGGCCGCGCGCGATCCCACGCCCGGCAGCCGTATCGTGAATTTCACCCGTACCGGCGAGAAGCAGTTCGCTGCGCTGTTCGCGAATGGGAAGGACTGATCACACTTTTGCGTGTGCCCTCTCGCTTCCGTCATGGCCGGGCTTGACCCGGCCATCCACGTCTTTATTGCGGCTGGCACGTGGATGCCCTGGACAAGCCCGGGCATGACGGAGACTGTGATGAACCGCATCTTCCTGGCCGCGCTCGCCGCCACCCTTCTTACTTTCCAACTCACATCGACCTACGCCGCCGATGCCACGCCCCGCGAGCCCTATGGCATCGCGCTCGAAGGCTTTGCCTATCCTTACCCCGTGCACTTGCTCCCCGTCGTCAACGACGGCGAGCAGCTCAGCATGGCCTATATGGATGTCGCCGCGGCACGGCCGAACGGCCGCACCGTCGTGCTGCTGCACGGGCGCAATTTTCCGTCGAGCTATTGGGCGCCCGTGATCAAGATGCTGAGCGAGGCCGGCTTTCGTGTCGTGGTGCCGGACCAGGTCGGTTTCGGCAAGTCTTCCAAGCCGGCGGGCGAGCTGCATTTCGACAATCTGGCGCGCAACACCATTGCGCTGCTCGATCACCTCAAAATCGACAAGGCCGAGATCGTCGCGCATTCGCTCGGCGGCATGCTCGGCGTGCGCATCGCTCGCGCCTATCCGGACCGCCTCGCCCATCTGGTGCTGACCGCGCCGATCGGGCTCGAGGACTACCGCCTCTACGTGCCGCCGACGCCGACCGAGAAGATGATCGAGACCGAGGACAAGCTCACCGCCGACGGCTATCGCAAGCAGCTCCAGACCAATTACGCAATCAAGCTGCCGGCCGAGGCGATCACGCCGTTCATCGAGGCCCGCTTCAATATCAAGGGCAGCCCGGACTATCCGCGCTGGCTGCGCGCCTTCGTCTCTTCCGGCCAGATGATCTATCGTGAACCGGTGGCGCACGAGATCCCGCTGATCGCGACACCGACTCTGTTCATCATGGGCGCGGACGACCACAACGCGCCGGGCCGGCCGCTCGCGCCGGAGGCGCTGCGGGCCAAGATGGGGCAGAACGCAGAGCTTGCGAAGCAGCTCGCCGCGAAGATGCCGAACGCGCGGGCCGAGGTGATCCCCGACACCGGCCATCTCGTGTTCCTGGAGGCGCCGGAGACGTACAAGGAACTGGTGCTGGGCTTTCTCGGCCGCTAGCGACACCAGCGTGTCGTCCGGGACCAGATGCGGGGAACGTTCATGCCGCATTCAGGTCATGATTGGCAGGTTTGGATCGCAACGTGCCGGCACGTTTCTCCAATTTTAACGTGTCGAATCGTGTCTGTTGATTCATTGTGCGCCACAAGCGCCATCCCCCTAAGCCTGCCCCCAGGACGAGAAGGAAGATCAAAAATGAAATACCTGTTAGCCGCCGTCATGCTCGCCAGCGCGGCCGTCGTCGGTTTCAGCGAGGCGGCCAGCGCCGCCGAGGGCTGCGGCCGAGGGTTTTATCGCGGCCCCTATGGTCAGTGCCGCCCGATGCGTGGCGCGGTCGTCGTGCGCCCCGCCCCCGTGGTGGTCGCCCCGCCGGTCGTCGTGGTGCCCCGCGCGCGCGTCTGCCCCTACGGCTTCCGCTGGTACGCCGGCCGCTGCCGTCCTTACTGATCTTCTTCGCACTCCAGAATGGCCGCGCGGCATCCGCTGCGGCCATTTTCTTTTGGGGCTCTGACTTTCGCCCACGGAGCCGGGCGTCTCCAGAATCGAAACGGGGACCGCCAGCGGCGATCCCCGTTGAGTCCGCGAATGGTCGCGAGCTTACCAATAATGGCGGCGGCGCCAGCGCCGACGGTGCCGGCGCCAATGACGGCGGTGCCAGCCCCAGTGGCGGCCACGCCCACGCCAGTGAACCTGCTCAGGAGCGAGTTGCGCAGCTTCCTCACTGGTCGTGACAGCGGGATGAGCGTCGGGATTGCCTTGCGGCGCGTGAGTGGGATCAGCGAGCGGCTGCGGTGACAGCGGCGCGGCCTGTGCCGCGGTCGCGGCGAAGGCAGCGGCGCCCGCCGTCAATCCCAAGGCAAGTTTCAAAAAGTTCCGGCGCTCCATCGTTTCTTCCTTCTTGGATCATCGTGCACGTGATGCAGAAGGAATGTCGCTGCAACGCCATGAACCGAAGCTGAAGCCGGCGTTCAGATTCATGCGAGCCGAGATGAAAAATTCGTAACTCCGTCCGGGTTACAGAACCTCGCTACGTCGCGAACTCCTGCGCCAGCACCAGCGTCTCGCGCGAGCGCTTCACGTCGGGCCAGTCGCGGTTGAAATCGGCGACGAGCTTTTTCAGCGCGTCGCCTTTCAGAATCGCGTTCAGCTTGGCCTCGTCGTCGAACTGATACATCGCCTGGTGCAGCGAGGGATCGTCGAGACTCCAGAACCGCCACGCCTTGCTCACGCCGAAGGCCTTCACTGCGTCGGGCAAGTGTTCCGTCTCGTACCACCGGTCGAACGCAGCGCGCTTTTCGGCGTCGGAGACGACGGCGCGAACGACGAAGAAGGCTGCTGGCATCGGATTTCCTCCTGTTGTTTGGGGCGAGCCTAGCCGGTTAAGCCGCCGGCGACAAAAAGAGTTGGCCTGGATGTCGGAACGGGCGCTCTTCGTTCGTCCTTTGCATCGAACCAGGACACGGAGACAGAAAATGGCCGAGCTCACCCTGACCACCTTCGATTGGGTTCCCGCAGCGCCGCGAGGCTTCGTGCGTGACTTCCGCGTGCGCTGGGCGCTGGAAGAAGCCGCCTTGCCCTATCGCGTCGCCAGCGTGCCATTCGACGACCGCGGGCCCGCGCACTTCGCCCACCAGCCGTTCGGCCAGGTTCCGTGGCTGACCGACGGCGACCTCTCGATCTTCGAGACCGGCGCGATCCTGCTGCATCTCGGCGGCCTCAGCGAGAGGCTGATGCCAAAGGACCAGCGCGGCCGCACTGAAGCGGCGGAGTGGGTGTTCGCGGCGCTCAATTCGGTGGAGATGGCCAGCCTGCCCTGGGGCATGTCCAAATTCATGGGACATCCGACCGACACGGCAGCATGGAAATTCGTGGACGACTTCCTCAAGCTTCGGCTCAAGCATCTCGAGGCGGTGCTGGCCAGCCGCGAATGGTTGGCGGGCTCCTTCTCCGTCGCCGACATCCTGATGGCGGACGTGCTGCGCGTCGTCGATGGTTTCAACGGGCTGACGGATAGTCCTGCCTGCCGCGCTTACGTCGCGCGCGCCACCGGACGTCCGGCGTTCGCCAAGGCCCACGCCGACCAGCTGGCGCATTTCGCCGCGGCGGATAAGGCGCGTGGGGCGTGATGCACCTCACATAATCGATGCTGTGCTTGGCATAGAGTCGCCGGCATCGGAACGATTCAATTCGACAGGTGACCCATGGTCCGCATCGAATATCTCAAGCGACAGATCGCCCGCGCCGAGCGGTTGGCCAAGGCCATCCTCGACCGGCAGACCGCCGACCGGCTCCAGGCCTACGCCGCCGAATGCCGCGCCGAATTGTCGGAGCTGACAGTCAAGCAGGCCGCGTGAGGCTTGCTGGCGCTGGAGGCGTCTGATGCGTAGGGCGGATTAGCGATAGCGTAATCCGCCACTTCTCCATCCGATGACGCACACCTTGGTGGATTACGCTTCGCTAATCCACCCTACACCTCACACCAGCTTCAGCGGCGCATCGGCAACGACCCTGAGGTCAATGCTGCCGATCAACGCCGCACGCCGCGCCTCCGCAGCACTGATGGCCTCGTCCGTCTGCCGCAACGTCGAGACATTCGAGCCGAGCGAGACGATCCCGCCGAGCACCAGCGCAATCGATCCGAGCGCGGCAGTCTGACCAAATCCGAACAGACCGAGGATCGTCACCAGCAGCAGCGCCGCCCCGCCACCGATCGCGATCTTGGACGCCAGGATGTACTTGCGGCACCGCTCAGCGATCTCGGCGAGCTCTTCGATCCGATCTTCGATATCGGAGATTTCATCGGTCGGATCGTCTTCGGTCATTGGATCGAGCGTGCCAAATCAGAAGGAGCCTGTCGCCCGCATGAGCAAAGCGACATGCGGGACCTCGGCAAAGGGCCGGATTTCGCTGCGCTCATCCGGGCTACCTCCTATTACAACGGCAAATTGTCGTGCTTCTTCGCCGGCATTTCCGTCTTCTTGTCCTTCAGCATCGCCAGCGCCCGCGCGATGCGCTTTCTTGTCGAGTGCGGCATGATGACGTCGTCGATATAGCCGCGCTCGGCGGCGATGAACGGCGACAGGAAGCGGTCCTCGTATTCCTTGGTCCGGGCGGCGATCTTGTCGGGGTCGCCGATATCGCTGCGGAAGATGATCTCGACCGCGCCCTTGGCGCCCATCACCGCGATCTGGGCGGTCGGCCAGGCGTAGTTCATGTCGGCGCCGATCTCCTTGGAGGCCATGACGTCGAAGGCGCCGCCATAGGCCTTGCGGGTGATGATGGTGACGAGCGGCACGGTGCATTGCGAGTAGGCGAACAGGAGCTTGGCGCCGTGCTTGATCAGGCCGCCATATTCCTGCGCGGTGCCGGGCAGGAAGCCGGGGACGTCGACGAAGGTGACGATCGGAATGTTGAAGGCATCACAAAAACGAACAAAGCGTGCCGCCTTGCGCGATGCGTCGCTGTCGAGCACGCCGGCCAGCACCATCGGCTGGTTGGCGACGAAGCCGACGGTGCGCCCGGCGATGCGTCCAAAGCCGGTGACGATGTTCTTGGCGAAGGCTTCCGCGATCTCGAAGAAGTCGCCCTCGTCCACGACCTTCAGGATCAGCTCCTTCATGTCATAGGGCTTGTTCGGATTGTCGGGGATCAGCGTGTCGAGCGACATGTCGACCCGCTCGATGTCATCGAAGCTCGGCCATTCCGGCACGCCGTCGGTGTTGTTGGAGGGCAGGAAGTCGATCAGGCGGCGCATCTGCAAGAGCGTCTCGACGTCGTTCTCGAAGGCGCCGTCGGCGATCGAGGAACGCGTCGCATGCACCGAGGCGCCGCCGAGCTCCTCGGCGGTGACGACCTCGTTGGTCACGGTCTTCACGACGTCTGGGCCCGTGACGAACATGTAACTGGTGTTCTTCACCATGAAGATGAAGTCGGTCATGGCCGGTGAATAGACGTCACCGCCGGCGCAAGGGCCCATGATGACGGAGATCTGCGGGATCACGCCCGAGGCAAGCACGTTGCGGCGGAAGACGTAGGAATAGCCGGCGAGCGCCGCGACGCCTTCCTGGATGCGGGCGCCGCCGGCGTCATAGAGGCCGATGATGGGCGCCCTCGCCTTCATCGCCATGTCCTGGAGCTTCGTGATCTTCAGCGCATGCGTTTCCGAGAGCGAGCCGCCGAACACCGTAAAGTCCTTGGCAAAGACAAAAGTCTTGCGGCCGTTGACGGTGCCCCAGCCGGTGACCACGCCGTCGCCCGGCACCTTGGTCTTCTCCATGCCGAACTCGGTGGAGCGGTGCTCGACGAACATGTCGAACTCCTCGAACGATCCCTTGTCGAGCAACAGCTCGATACGCTCGCGCGCCGTCAGCTTGCCGCGGGCGTGCTGCGCCTCGATGCGCTTCTCCCCGCCGCCGAGCTTTGCGCCGGCACGACGATCTTCAAGGGCGTCCAGGATGTGTTTCATTTGCTCCCGCCAGTTCTTAAGTGATGGGCGGGTTCTAACACGGCATTTTGCGGCCCGGAAAGCCGGTTTCGCGGTCGCAGGGCTGCCCTGCCGCAGCGGGAAAGCGCAAGGAATTACAAAGTTTTGCCCAGGAGGCGAGCGTGAGCGAAGGAACGGCCGAGACGGGCGCTGCGACAGGCGGCGTCAACATCCTGCTGCGGCTGGAGGGCCTGACCCTGTTTGCAGGGATGGTGACGCTCTATACGGCCTGGGACGGGTCGTGGCTGGTGTTTGCGCTGCTGTTCTTCGTACCCGATCTGAGCTTCCTGGCCTACCTGTCCGACGCCAGGTTCGGCGCGATGGTCTACAACGCCGCCCACAGCTACTTGGCGCCGGTGGCGCTGCTGACGCTGGGCTTCGCCCTCGCCTCGCCCCTCACCCTCTCCATCGCCTTGATCTGGCTTGCCCATATCGGCATCGACCGGGCGCTCGGCTACGGCCTGAAATATTCCGCCGGGTTCGGCTTCACCCACCTGGGGCGGATTGGGCGGCAGAGGGACTCCTGATCTCCCTTCCGGCTGAGTGCGTAGCCCGGATGGAGCGGAGCGTAATCCGGGACGGTGCAGCGCGGGCGCGATTCCCCCGGATTTCGCTGCGCTCCATCCGGGCTACAGGACCGCATTTGTCGCACCAGCGGGTTGACCGGGCCGACCGATTCAGGCTTGCTCCGAGTCAGATCAGGCGCCGAATGTTGCGTGAGCCCAATCGGTACGGCGGTGATCATCATGCCCTAGCTCCAGCATCTACCTACTGGCATCACGCAAGATGTCCGCGACGGTCGTCCCCTTGCCGCCGAACCCAGCGTCCGAAACGATCGACTTCCTGCGCCGCATGGCCGGCATGGTGTCGGGGCGGAACGGCGAGATGCTGCTGCGCGCAGCCAGCATGATCGAACAGCTCGGCCAGCGGGCGATGTCGGCCGAGCGGCTCTATCATCAGGCGCAGGAAGAGAGCACGCGCAGCGCCGTGCTGCGCGAGTCCGCCGAACTCGCCTCCGACGCCATGGTCGACCAGATCGCGGCGCTGCGGGCACAGCTCGCCGAGCTCACCGCCGCGACCGCAGCCGAGCGCGCCGCCTTCGATGCCGAGCGCGGCAAGCTGCTCGAGCTGATGCAGCATGCCGAGAGACATATCGGCAAGCTCACGACGGAGCTCGACAGCTTGCGCGCCTCCGTCGACAGCCTCAACGAGACCGCGGTCTCGGTGCCGATCGAAGTGCTGCGGCTGGCGCGGACGCAGTTCGATTATCTCTCCAGCGGCTTTGCCCGGCGCGGTGATCCGATCTCGCAGGCCATGAGCGAGATCGGCGGCTTTGCGATTGACCGGGCGCTCACGGCAAAACCCGACAACGCCTGAACTCCGTCCCCGAAATCGTCGACTTTCAGCTCGAGCTGGACCGCCGGGTTGGCGCTCAGAATTGCCGAGGAGTTGCCGATGGCTGCGTGGTGTTGCCATGACGTCATCATAGCGGTGACACCGAAACCACTACAAGGCCGGGCGTTCGAAAGCGATATCAGCGCAGCAAGAACCCACGACCGGAGAGAACAATGTTCGTCGATATCGATAATGCATCACTCGCGATGGCAGGCTCGAGCCTGCCCGGAGATCAACCTATCTTCATGATCAATCTTCTCCGTTATCGGAATGAGGCCTTGTACCGGGACAAGTCCGAGCTTCCGGCCTGTTGCGGCCGCGAAGCCTATTTCACGCGCTATGTCCCCGCATTTCGCAAGATCGCGACTCCGCAAGGGGTCAGGCCAACTTGGCTTGGATCTGTCGGAGCTCTGCTGGTGGCCGCGCAAGGCGAAGCCTGGCACGACGCCGCAATCGTCCGTTACCCTGACTTCGCGACCTTTCGAGCGATCGTCTTGAGCTCCGATTACCGGCGTGAGGCCGAGCCCCACCGTTTGGCCGCGCTCGCCGATTGGCGCCTGATTGCGACGACCGAGGTTCAGGTGCCGGCTGATCTGCAACCGCGCGCTTAAGCTGACCGTGTGGGATCGGGTTGCTTCTCCATCAACCACACGGTCGCGCTAGATCGCGCCGATCTCGGCAAGGCAGGCTTGCGTCAGCGTCATGCGAGCCTCGATGTGCCGTGGCTCTTTGCAATCCATGTTGAGCGCGAACACGGTATGTGCCTCGCCCTTCTCGGCCCAGCCGACCATCCAGCCGAGCGACGGCTCGCCGCGCTCGGCGCCCAGGAGACCAGATTTGGCGCGGATGACGGCGTCGCCGACCTTGGTCGCCGGCAGGATGTCGGCGACGAGATCCTGGCTGCGCTTCGAGATCGGCAGCGAGCGGCGGCGCAGCCGGTCGACGAAATCGACTTGCTCGACCGGATCGATGCGCAAGGCCCCGGTGAGCCAGAACTGGTCGATGCCGCCGCCGATGTCGCGATTGCCATAGTCGAACGCGTCGACATATTGCTGCATACGCACCTCGCCGATGCGGCGCGCAATCTCCTGATAGACCGGCACCGCGCTCACGAGAATCGCGCTGCGCAGCGTGTGATCCTTGTTCCAGGTCTCGATCGGCCGCTTGACGCCGTCCCAGGCAAACACGTCCTTGTCGGGGTCAGTGACGACACCGGCCTCGAGCGCAATCAGCGAGTTGGGAATCTTGAAGGTCGAGGCCGGCAACTTGCCCTCGCCCGAGCGCTCCTTGTCGCTGGCGACGATCAGATAGTCCTCGACCTTGTAGCCGACGAAGGTGCCCGACGTGCCGAGGTCGGTGAAGCGCTTTGCAAGAGCGTCGCGGATTTCATTGCGCGGCGGCGCGACATGGGCGCGCGCGCGTCGAGGCAGGATCGCGGTTGCGGCGAGGAGGCCGAGGGTGGAACGGCGGGTCAGCAAAAGCGAGATCCGTGAGCAGTGAAAACCAGCGCGACCATGCAGCCGCTAAGTGTTGAAACGATGACAGGTTACATCTTGAGCATGATCTATTCGGGAAACCGCTACACACTTTGCGCTAGCGCGGCCCTTCGGGTCCGGATCATGCTCTACCGCCCCCGGCCCGACAGCCGCAGCACGAACACCAGCACCTCGGCGACGGCCTTGTAGAGATCCGGCGGGATCTCGTCGCCGAGCTCGACCTTCGACAGCGCGCCGGCCAGCAGCTCGTTTTCCTCGATCGGAATGTCGTGGGCCTTGGCGATCTCGACGATCTTCTCGCCGATCGTGCCCTTGCCCTTGGCGACGACGATGGGCGCGCCAGATCCCTTCTCGTAATGCAGCGCGATCGCAAGCTTGGAGGGATCGCTCATGTGGCGCGATCCAGGAAGTGGCCGGCGCGAGCGGGCGCCGGAGCCGGCGGCGTGCCGTCGCGGACCACGATATCGCCGGGCTTGAGCTCGGCCTTCGTCAATGCCTGGCTGAGCTCACCGATGCCGGCGCGGAGCTGCTGCGCCGTGACCGGCCGCTCCGCCCACATCCGAACGAAGGTCTTGTCGCCGTTCAGCGTGATCAGCGCATGCACGGGTCCGGCCGGCTCGACATCGAGCGAGAAGCGCGCGCGCCAGGCGCGCTTGGCGGGATCGTCCGACTCATTGCCGCCGTCGCGCGAGATCTCGAACTGCGCCATCGCGGTACCTTGCGGGGTCGCGAACGGAATCTCGAAATTCCACTGCGGCACGGCCGGATCGATGCGGTGGCCGCTGGCGTCGGTGCGATCGGGAAGCGAGGCAATTTGCAACAGCGTCTGCCGCGCGATCGCGGCATCGGTGTCATCGAGCAGACGATGCACGGTCGCAGCCAGCGGCGTATCCGGTGCGAGCGACGGCGCGGCGATGGACTGAGGCGCCGGCAGCGCACCGCGGACCGGCGGAGGTGTCGAGTGTGCGGCCGCCTCGAAGATATGGGCGTCCGGCACGGACTTGTTGGAGCCCGGCACGTTGCCGGTCAGGCGCGGCAGGTTTTCCGTGACCTCCTGCAGCAGGCTCGCGGCAAGGCCCCCGGACATGGTGCGCGACACCAAGGCTTGCGGATTGTTCCCCGCCGCATGGGCCAGCACGGCGACAGCGAGCGCACCGCGCGACGCTTGCGCCGGTTGGGCGAGTTCCGGCAACGCCGCTTGGGCCGTTTCGCCCGCCAGCGCGGAGGCTGCGGTCTGCGTCGTTGCCGCAGCACTCGCCGGCAGCGCCACACCTGGCGCAGTTGCTTGCGGCGCGCCGGAAGTCGATGCCAGGGTCTGGCGCAACACCAGCAGAGCGGCCTTCAAGTCCGGGATCGTGCCGGAGGACGGCGTTGTGCCTGCGGCCAATGACGCCTCGAGAAACAGCCCTGACTTCTGGAACGCGGATTCGATATCGCCGCCGTCGAGGGCGGTGTTGAGCGGCGTCTGCTGCGCCAGCACGTCGAGCACCGCCTGCTTCAGCCCGGCGGGCAGATTGCTGCTCGTCACGACGGAGGCCAGGTTGGCAAACAGCGGCGCCTGGCTGCCCTGTTTGGTCACGGCCCCGGCAGAGGCCGTCTGAACGGCGACCTGCTCGGACGGAGTGAGGGTGTTCCGTGCCGTCGCCACCGACGGCGCCAGCGGCGGGCTGTCCACCAGCGAGGCCGCGCGCGGGGTCAGCGTGACCTGATCTCCCGTCGCCTCGCCCGCCCCGGCCATGACTGCAAGGCGAATGGTGCCGTTGCTCTGCGAGACCGCGAGCTGGAGATTCTGCCCCGGCGTCAGCGCCACCTCCGACATCACGTCCATCGCCAGGTTGGCGATCGCGATCCGCACCAGATTGTCGGCGAGCACGCTGACCACCCTGGCATCGACGACACTGCCGGCTTGCAGCACGAGATCCGGCGTCGCCGCATCAGCCGGGCGGCTGGCAGCGTTGACGGGAGCGATGGGGGTGACCGGCGTCGGCATCTCGGCAGCCCTAGGGGAATGCTGGCTACCGTAACCGCTGCCTCGTAAACCTCTCGTTAACCTGGCACGGCCGGCGGCTTCACCGCCGCCAGAACCGTCGCAGCGGCCTGGAAATCCTTCAGGCGGGCGGCGCGGCGGGCGGCCGCCTCCTCGTCCAAGCCCCATTGCTCGACGTTCCAGTCCTCGTCGACATGGGCGGCGGCCCAGACCTGGTCGGCATCGCGCACGTCCTGGTCCAGCGCCAGCGCGAGCAGCGCCGATCCGGTCAGGGTGGTCACCATGTGGAGCGCGGCGACCGACCAGGGGTCGCCGGGCAGCGCGGCCCGTGCGGCCTTCACCGCCTCGTCCGGCTGCTTCACGTGCATGACGCCTTCGGACAGGATGAAATGCGCACCCAGCGTCTGCGCCGCCCAGGACAGCACAGGATCCCAATGCGCGGCCTCCCGGGCGACCAGTCCCTCAGGATGGCCGGCACGATAGAACAGCAGGTCAGACTCGAAATATTTGGCGAGGTCGTCGCTGACGAGCTCGACGCGATCGATAACGCCCTCGACCACGCTGTTGGCGATGCGTGTCAACGGCATGGTCACGGGATCGATCGCCTCGCCTTGGGCGGACCATTCTGCGGCGACACTATCTGCGAGCGCGCGCGTCGGGATCACCAATTGGCGGCCGGAGGGCGTACGGATCGGCTTGCCGTCGAGAGTGATGGCGAAGCCGCCCTCGGCGTCGACGACGCCGGCCTCCTTGTAGAAGCGCTTGCGCAGCGGCGTGCGCGCGGACCCGCGCGCCGATTCCCGGGGATCAGGCGCAGGCTGCCTTGCTGCTTCTTCGAACAATTCGCGCATGTCGTTTTTTTGTTCCTGTCGTCAGTCGAATTACCAGTGTCGTCACGACCTTGCCAGTAGGACCAGGAGTGCTGCTAGTTCGCACACATGCGCGCGGGCGGCCGGCTCTACCAACAGAGTAGCCAAGAGCGCAAAGCAGATCGACAATCGTCTCATGGGGGAACATGTCGTGCGCCTGCCGCCCCTATTCAACCTCACTATTCTTCCGGCGCGTTCTCGATCGGATCAAATCTGGTTGCGTCCAGACCCAGCAGGTTCCACGACTGCTGCATGTGCGGCGGCAACGGCGCGGTGGCGTCGATCACGCCGCCGCGCGGGTGCGGGATGACGATCCGGCGTGCGAGCAGATGCAGCCGGTTCTGCAAGCCGCCCGGCAGCTGCCAGTTCTCGATGTTGAAATATTTGGGATCGCCGACGATGGGATGGCCGATATGGGCCATGTGGGCGCGCAGCTGGTGGGTGCGGCCCGTCACCGGCTTCAGCGACACCCAGGTCAGCTTGTTGCCGGCGGTCTCGACCACGGCGTAGTACGTCACCGCGTGGCTGGCGCCCTCATCGCCATGCTGGGCGATGCGCATGATGGTGTCGTCCTCGCCCTCCTCCTTTGCAAGGAAGGTCGAGATGCGGCCCTGCTTCGGCTTCGGCAGGCCCGGCACCAGGGCCCAATAAACCTTTCGTGCCGAGCGCGAGCGGAATGCACCGGTCAGATGCGAGGCGGCAAAGCGCGTCTTGGCGATCAGCAGACACCCTGAGGTCTCGCGATCGATACGGTGGACGAGACGCGGCTTCTGGCCCTTGGCATCACGCATCACCTCCAGCATCTGGTCGATGTGCCGCGTCATGCCCGAGCCGCCCTGCACGGCAAGGCCGGCCGGCTTGTTCAGGACGAGGACGTCGTCGTCCTCCCAGATCGTCATCTCCTTCAGCGCCTTCAGCGTCTTCTGCGCGGCCTCCGAGAGCTCGCCGACGACCTTCGGCGCATCGAGCTTGAGCGGCGGGATGCGGACGCTCTGTCCCTCCTCCAGCCGGTCTTTGCTGTCGACGCGCTTGCCGTCGACACGCAGCTCGCCTTTGCGCACGACACGCTGAATGTGGGAGAACGACAGGCCGGGAAAGCGCGCTTCCAGGAAACGGTCAACGCGCATGTTGTTCTCGTCGGCCGTGACCGTGACGGTCTGCACCTTGGTCGGCAGCAGCGCCTCGACCGACTTTTCAGGCGCAGGCCTCTCCTGGACCGCTTTGGGCGGACGCCGCTCGGCGCGCTCGCCGACAAAGCGCGGCGGCTTCCCGCCGGGCTTGCCACCCGGACGCGGCCCGGCCTT
The DNA here is from genome assembly GCF_020193615.1 of Bradyrhizobium sp. IC4059. NCBI lineage: Bacteria > Pseudomonadati > Pseudomonadota > Alphaproteobacteria > Hyphomicrobiales > Nitrobacteraceae > Bradyrhizobium > Bradyrhizobium sp. IC4059. Next base: position 386,280 of record NZ_JADYVH010000006.1, on the reverse strand, counting down.
CTTCGCGCTACGCGCCTGATGCGCCCGCGAGTCGTCGCGCTCGTCACGCGAACGCGGCTTTGGGTTCATTCTCTTGATGCGGCGACTCATGCGGTTTTTCCAAGCTTTCGCGTCGACTGCGCATTGGCGCGGCGGGGCAGCGACGCAACCTGCGCGCCCACCTCCTTCTCCGCCAGCCGCAGCTCATATTGCTGTTGCAGGTTCATCCAGAATTGCGGGCTGGTGCCGAACCAGTGACCCAGGCGCAACGCCGTGTCGGCGGTGATGCCGCGCTGCCCGTTGATGATGCCGGTGATGCGATTCACAGGTACGTCGATCTGACGCGACAGCTCTGCGGCCGAAATGCCGAGTTCGCGCAGTTCTTCGGCGAGATGCTCACCGGGATGTGTTGGTGTATGAGCCATGGGAGTTTCCCCGGCGAGTAGCAAGATTTACGCGTTACGTAAACCGTAAATATACGCCCTGTAGCCCTAAGTCCCGCCCCGCTCCTTGCGCAGCTTGGCCCAGTAATCCAGCCGCTTCCTGATCTCGCGTTCAAAACCGCGCTCGGGCGGGTCGTAGAAGGTCTGACGTCCCAGGGCCTCCGGAAAGTAGTCCTGGCCGGAGAAGGCGTCCGGCGCGTCGTGGTCGTATGTGTAGCCGGAGCCGTAGCCTTCCGACTTCATCAGCTTGGTCGGGGAATTGAGGATGTGCTTTGGCGGTAGCAGCGAGCCGGCCTGCTTGGCGACCTGCATCGCGCTGCCAAAGGCGGTGTAGACCGCGTTCGATTTCGGCGCGGTGGCGAGATAGACCACGGCCTGGGCGATGGCGAGCTCGCCCTCGGGATGGCCGAGGAAGTCGAAGGCGTCCTTGGCGGCATTGGCGATGACGAGCGCCTGCGGATCGGCCAGCCCGATGTCCTCGACCGCCATGCGCACGACGCGGCGGGCCAGGAACAGCGGGTCCTCGCCAGCGTCCAGCATGCGCGCGAGGTAATACAGCGCGGCATCGGGATCGGAGCCGCGCACCGATTTATGCAGCGCCGAGATGAGATTGTAGTGGCCGTCGGCCGATTTGTCGTAGATCGGCGCGCGGCGCTGCAGAATCTCCTGCAGCTGCTCGGCATTGAAAATCTCGTCCGCCCGCGCCGAACGCCAGACTTCTTCGGCGAGCGTCAACGACGCACGGCCATCGCCGTCGGCCATGCGCACCAGCACCGCGCGCGCCTCCGCATCGAGTGGCAGCTTCCTGCCCTCGACGGCTTCGGCATGCACGAACAGCTTTTCGATCGCGGCGGCATCGAGCGAGCGAAACACCAGCACGCGCGCACGCGAGAGCAACGCCGCATTGAGCTCGAAGGACGGGTTCTCGGTGGTGGCGCCGACCATGACGACCGTGCCGTCTTCCATCACCGGTAGAAAGGAGTCCTGCTGGGCGCGGTTGAATCTGTGCACCTCATCGACGAACAGCAGCGTGCCCTTGCCCGTCTCGCGGCGGGCGCGCGCGGCATCGAACGCCTTCTTGAGGTCGGCGACGCCGGAGAACACCGCCGAGATCTGTTCGAAATGCAGATCCGTCGCGTCAGCCAGGAGCCGTGCCACCGTGGTCTTGCCGGTGCCGGGCGGGCCCCAGAACACCAGCGAGCCGAGCGTGCGCGTCTCCAGCATGCGCGTCAGCGCACCGTCCGGGCCGAGGATGTGATCCTGGCCGACGACCTCCGACAGCGTGCGCGGGCGCAGCCGGTCCGGCAGCGGATGCGGAGCATCGTGTTCGAGCCCCGCCGCAGCAAAGAGAGTCGGTGTCTCCGTTGGTCGCTTCGGACTCATCCGCCCAGCGTGACGTTGATCTGCTGGCCACCACGCACCAGCGTGATGCGCCAGATCCGTGCCCGTTCACCTGCAGCCTTCTCGAGGTCGCCGGTCTTGCTGATCTTCTGATTGTTGACGGCCAGGATGATGTCGCCCTTCTGGAAGCCGACACTCGCAGCCGCGGTATCGCCGCCGATATCGGTGATCACGACGCCTTCGGTGTCGGCATCCAGACGCAGCTCATCGGCGACGGCCGGCGTGATGGTCGAAACCTTCGCGCCCTGGAACGGCGAACGCGCGGTGACGACGAGCTCGTTGCGCCCGGTGTCGGGCGCGGTCTCCAGCGCTACCGTGAGCTTCACCGACTTGCCGCCGCGCTGCACGTCGAGCTGCGCGGTGCCGCCGAGCGGACGGGTTGCGAAGCGATAGTCGAAGGCGTTGGGATCATCCACGATCTGGCCGTCGATCCCGGTGATGAGGTCGGAGGATTTCAGGCCGGCTTTCGCCGCCGGACCGTTCGACACCACGCTCGCGACCAGCGCACCGGTCGGCGAGCGCAAGCCGAGGCTCTCGGCGATGTCGGGCGTCACCGCCTGCAATTTCGCACCGAGCCAGGGCCGCTTCACCGCCTTGCCGCCGCTCTTGGCGGAGGCGACGACGACGCGCACCATGTTGGCGGGAATCGCAAAGCCGATGCCTTGCGAGCCGCCGGAGCGCGAATAGATCGCGGTATTGATGCCGGCGAGCTTGCCACCCATGTCGACCAGCGCGCCGCCGGAATTGCCCGGGTTGATCGCCGCATCGGTCTGAATGAAGAACTGATAGTCGGTGATGCCCACTTGCGTGCGCGCCAGCGCCGAAATGATACCCTGGGTCACGGTCTGGCCGACGCCGAACGGATTGCCGATCGCGAGCACGACGTCGCCGACCAAGAGCTCATCGGAATTGGTGAAGTCCAGCGTCGGGAACTTCTCCTTGCTGTCCTTCAGGCGCAGCACGGCGAGATCGGTCCGGGAATCCTTGAGCAGGATCTCGGCCTCGAACTCGCGCTTGTCCGACAGCGACACCTTCACCTGGTCGGCGCCCTCGATGACGTGGACGTTGGTGACGACGAGGCCGGAGGCATCGACGATGACGCCGGAGCCGAGCGAGCGCTGCATCTGCTCGGGCTGCTGGCCCGGCACGCCGAAGAAGCGGCGGAAGATCGGATCGTCCAGTAGCGGATTGCGGTTCTGCACCACCTTTGCGGCATAGACGTTGACGACCGCCGGCTGCACCCGCTGCACGATCGGCGCATAGGACATCCGCAGCTCGGCCGGCGACGACGGGACCCGACGGTCCTGCGCTGCAGTCGGATTGAAGGTGGCCGAAAAGGCTATGCACAGCGCCGTAAGGGCGGCAGTCCAGGTCGCTCGAAACATTCCTACCTCTTGGAAATGACGCCGGAATATAGGCGCGTTCGCCCCCCAATAGAAGAGCGCCGGAGGGCAATATTCGGCCGCCTCGAAGCCGTGTCCGGGATGCAAGGGTGCCGTGCGAATCGGCCATTTGCCCGGCGGCGGATTGGCATGATGTGCGTCATCTTGCATGGTGGTGTGAGGCGGATTCGGTTGCGGCGAATTTGCATCAGTAGGAACCGACGCAACCGCTCGCAGCGTCGCGGGGCAGTCATCGATCACACCTAGGCTCTCCGTTCGCGACTTGGGGAAAACAGTCAGATGATGGAGCGTAACGTGAGCAGAACAAGAATTGCGGCCACCGCGATTGGTCTCGCCGGCGCGCTGGCGGCCTCGCAGGCCCAGGCCCAGTCGGCAAGCAGCAGCGAGCAGGAGATCGCGCTGTTGAAGCAGCAGTTGAAGATGCTCGAGCAGAAGCTCGACAAGCTGCAGAGCCAGACCGCGGCGAACACGGCAGCCGCAGCAAAGGCGAAAGTCGAAGCCAAGGCAGAGGCAAAGGCCGAGGCGCGCGCGGAGGCAAAGGCCGCGGTGGCCAATGCCAACGCGGCAATCCCCGTCAAGGGGCCGGCGCCGGCGTCCGGCGTCGTCGTGACGATGCCGAACAACCGGCCGACGATCTGCACCGCCGACCAGGCCAACTGCGTCGCCATCACCAGCCGCCTGCATTGGGATGTCGGCGGCTATGACTATCGTCCCAACACCGCGGCCACCGTGCCGCAAAAGCTCGATAGCGGCCAGAACGTCCGCCGCGCGCGCATCGGTGTCACCGGCAAGTTCTTCCACGATTGGAATTTCGCACTGGTCTACGATTTCGGCGGCTCGTCCGACGGATTTGGCGGCGCCGCGCCGGGATCGCTGCCCGGCGGCGGCGTCTCCGGCGTCGAGAACGCCTATATCAGCTATACCGGCCTGAAGCCGTTCGGCGGCAAGATGGCGATCGAGGCCGGCATCATGGACCTGCCCTACACCATGGATGAAGCCACGAGCTCGAACGACATCATGTTCATGGAGCGCGCCTCGCCCGGCGTGATCGCGACCAACATCGCCGCCGGTGACTTCCGTTCCGCAGCCGGTGCGCGCTGGTTCAACGACCAGCTCTGGATCGGCGGCTATGTCACGGGACCGACGACCGGTGCGATCCATTCCGCCTCGAGCGCGGCGCCGCCCGGCACCAGCGAGCAATATGGTGCCGTGGCGCGCGTCGCCGGCAATCCGATCAGCACCAAGGACTACTCGGTGCATATCGGCGCCAATGCGCAATGGCTGATCCAGCCGCCGCGCAATCTCATCGCCAACACCCAGACGGTCACGCTCAGCGATCGTCCGGAATTGCGGCTCGACCCGACCACGCTGATCTCGACCGGCGCTATCGCCAATGCCTCGGGCGCGCAGGTCTACAGCGTCGAGGCGGCGGCGACCTACGGTCCGTTCATCGTCCAGGGCGAGTATTTCTGGTACAATGTCGATCGCACCGCCAACACGGCCGTGCCGCTGACGGGTGCACCGAGCCTGAAATTCCAAGGCGGCTACGCGCAGGCCGGCTATGTGCTGACCGGCGAAGGCCGCTCCTACAATGCGGCGAACGCGGCCTATAGCGGCGTCAAGCCGGCACATCCGTTCTCGCTCGACGGCGGCGGCTGGGGCGCGTGGGAGATCGCAGGACGGTTCTCGACGATCGACCTCAACGATCAGCTCGCGACCGCGAGCGGCGTCGCAGGCGGCCGGCAGACCGTCTATACGCTCGCGCTCAACTGGTACGTCAACGGCAACGTGCGCTTCATGCTCGATTATCTGCACGGCACGGTGTCGCGACAGGCCTCGCCGATCTCGACCGCCGACGTCGGCTCGAAGTTCGACGCGGTCGCGATGCGCACGCAGTTCGCGTTCTAGAGCATGATCCGGAAAAGTGTGAAGCGGTTTTCCGAAAAGATCATGCTCAAACAAAACCTAAAGCGCGATCGCGCTTTAGAACGCGCTCGTTCGGGAGCGGCAGCGTCCGCTCCCGAACGATCACGCCGCGCGCTTCTTCTTCACGACCACGGGCGGCGGCGCGCAGGACAACCGCTCCTGGTGGCTCTCGCCCCAGGCCTTCAGGATGTCGATCACGGGCCTCAGGCTCTCGCCCAGTTCGGACAGGCAATACTCCACCCGCGGCGGCACCTCGGCATAGACCTTGCGGATGACGAGCCGGTCTTCCTCCAGCGCGCGCAGCTGCTTCGTCAGCATGCGCTGGGTGATGCCAGGCATCCGGCGGCGCAATTCGCCGAAGCGCTGGGTGCCGCTCTGCAGGTGGTAGAGGATCACGCCCTTCCACTTGCCGTCGATCAGGTCCAGCGTCGCCTCGACCGAGCAGCCTGGACGGCGGGCGAAGTTACGGCGTTTCATGCGGCTTTTTCCCAATAGTATCCAAACAGGGACTATATCCCCAAATTTACAGTACTTGCCAAATCGGAGCCAGAGCGACAGTTAGGGCAGCGGGCGAACAAAGCCATCTGATGGAGACACGCCATGAAAGCCGTCGGCTACAAGAAATCGCTTCCGATCGAGGACGCGGAATCACTGTTCGATTTCGAGACCGCTAAACCCGACCCCAAAGGGCGCGACATCCGCGTCGCGGTGAAAGCGATATCGGCCAATCCGGTCGACTACAAAGTGCGCAAGCGCGCCGCCCCGCCCGAGGGCGAGACCAAGATCCTCGGCTATGACGCGGCCGGCGTGGTCGATGCGGTCGGGTCTGAGGTCACGCTGTTCAAGCCAGGGGACGAGGTGTTCTACGCGGGCTCGATCCTGCGCCAGGGCACCAACGCCGAATTCCATCTGGTCGACGAGCGCATCGTCGGCGCCAAACCGAAGAGCCTGTCGTTCGCCCAAGCCGCCGCTCTTCCCCTCACCTCGATCACCGCCTGGGAGCTGCTGTTCGACCGGCTCGGCGCAGTGCCGGGCAAGAGCGTCGATCCGCGTACCCTCTTGATCACGGGCGGCGCCGGCGGCGTCGGCTCGATCCTGATCCAGCTCGCCCGCCGCCTCACCGGGCTGACGGTGCTCGCCACCGCGACGCGGCCGGAGTCGCAGAAATGGTGCATCGATCTCGGCGCGCATGCGGTGATCGACCATGGCAAGCCGATGAAGGAGCAGATCGAGAAATTGAAGCTGCCGCCGGTTGCGCTGGTGGCCAGCCTCACCTTTACCGACCAGCACTACAAGGCGATTGCGGAATTCATGGCACCACAGGGCAAGTTCGGCCTGATCGACGATCCCCCGGAGTTCACGATTGCCGCATTCAAGGGCAAGGCAATCTCGGTGCATTGGGAATCGATGTTCACGCGCTCCTCGTTCCAGACCCCTGACATGATCGCGCAGCATCATCTGCTCAATGACGTGGCCGACCTCATCGACAAGGGCGTGTTGCGCACCACGCTCGACCAGACCTTCGGCACAATCAACGCAGCCAACCTGAAGCGCGCGCACGCGCTGTTGGAGAGCGGCAAGTCGCGCGGCAAGATCGTGCTGGAGGGATGGTAGCTTTCGTCGGGTGGGCAACGCGCACTTGCGCAGTGCCCACCATCTCTCTCTAGTCGCGACAATGGTGGGCACGCTTCGCTTTGCCCACCCTACGGCACCGGCGTCCCTTCAACGAACAACAGCCGCCGCTCCAGCGCCGTCTGCCGCACCTTGAGCGCTTCGGCATATTCCCGCGAGGCGTACCATTCCTTCAGCCGCGCCATCGACGCGAACTCGACGATGATAATGGCCTTCGGCGGCAAATTGCCTTCGGCAAGCTCGGCCTTGCCGCCGCGGACGAGATAACGCCCGTCGTACTGCGCGATCGTCTTGGCAGCCAGGGCGCGATAGGCCTCGAATGCGGCGGGATCGCGCACCTCGACCTCGGAGATCACATAGGCCGCCATGCGCATCGCCTCAGGCGATCGTGTTGACGATGCCACCCTCGGCGCGCAGCGCTGCGCCGTTGGTGGCGGATGCCTCCTTCGAGGCGACATAGACCACCATGTTGGCGATCTCGTCGACGCTGGCGAAGCGCTGCAGCAGCGAGCTCGGACGATGCTGCTTGACGAAGTTGGCGGCGGCTTCATCCACGGACTGGCCGTTCTGCTTCGCGAGATCCTTGACGAACGTCTCGACGCCTTCCGACATGGTCGGGCCCGGCAGCACGGAATTGACGGTGACGCCGGTGCCGCTGGTGAGCTGCGCCAGGCCGCGCGCCACCGAAAGCTGGGCCGTCTTGGTCATGCCGTAATGGATCATCTCGACGGGAATGTTGAGCCCGGATTCCGAGGAGATGAAGACGATGCGGCCCCAATTGCGCTTCAGCATGCCCTTCATGTAGGCGCGCGACAACCGCACGCCGCTCATCACGTTGACCTCGAAGAAACGGCTCCAGTCCTCGTCGGAGATGTCGAAGAAATCCTTGGGCTCGAAGATGCCGGCATTGTTGATGAGGATGTCGACCTCGGGCAGCGCCGCAACGAGTGCCTTGCAGCCTGCCGCGGTCGAGACGTCGGCTGCGATGCCGCGGACCTTGGCGCCCGTCCCTTCCAACCTGCGCACCGCCGCATCGACCTTGTCCTGGCCGCGGCCGTTGATCACGACGCTGGCGCCGGAGCCGGCGAGCCCCCTGGCGATGGCGTGGCCGATGCCGGCGGTCGAGCCGGTGACGAGGGCGGTTTTTCCGGAAAGGTCGATCTTCATGCGATATCTCCATGGATGCGGATGGAGATATCGGAAGCGGCTCCCTCAGCTGCAATCAGGGCTCACCGACGCGTGAGGAGCGTGAATGGTGGGCACGGCGCGCCAAGAGCGCGCCCTTTGTCCACCCGACCGTTCCAACAAAAAAGCGGCGCCGAAGGCGCCGCTTTTGAAACGTCATGCCGGTCGGGCTTTACGCCGCCTCGGCTTCCTTCTCCTGCACCGGGCCGGAATCCTGGCCCTTGGCGTCGACGTCGCGATCGACGAACTCGATCACGGCCATCGCGGCGTTGTCGCCGTAGCGGAAGCCCGCCTTGATGATGCGGGTGTAGCCACCCTGGCGGTCCTTGTAGCGGGTCGCGAGCGTATCGAAGAGCTTCTTGACCATATCGACGTCGCGCAGCTCGGAGATGGCCTGACGGCGCAGCGACAGGCCGCCCTTCTTGCCGAGGGTGACGAGCTTCTCGACGATCGGGCGAAGCTCCTTGGCCTTGGGCAGCGTGGTGACGATCTGCTCGTGCTTGATCAGCGCGGCCGCCATGTTGGCGAACATCGCCTTGCGGTGCTCGGCCGTGCGGTTGAGCTTCCGATGAACCTTGCCGTGACGCATGTGTGTAGTCCTTCTTCGATTGTGTCGCGGTGGTTCAGCGACTGGTTTTCAGGTGGGCTTCCTGCGTTCGCCCTAGGCTGCGAGTGGCGAATGGTGAGTAGCGAATAGATCTTCTTCCCCTACTCGCCACTCCCTACTCGCCATTCGCTCAGTAATGATCCTCGAAGCGCTTGGCGAGCTCGTCGATGTTCTCCGGCGGCCAGCCCGGCACTTCCATGCCGAGGTGCAGACCCATCTGGGCCAGCACTTCCTTGATCTCGTTCAGCGACTTGCGGCCGAAGTTCGGGGTGCGGAGCATTTCCGCCTCGCTCTTCTGCACGAGGTCGCCGATGTAGACGATGTTGTCGTTCTTCAGGCAGTTGGCCGAACGCACCGACAGCTCGAGCTCGTCCACCTTCTTGAGGAAGGCTGGGTTGAAGGCGAGGTCCGGGATGATCTCCTGGGCGACTTCCTTGCGCGGCTCTTCGAAGTTGACGAACACGTTGAGCTGATCCTGCAGGATGCGGGCGGCGTAGGCCACCGAGTCATCCGGCGTGATCGCGCCGTTGGTCTCGATCGTCATGGTCAGCTTGTCGTAGTCGAGGATCTGGCCCTCGCGGGTGTTCTCGACCTTGTAGGAGACCTTGCGGACCGGCGAGTACAGGCTGTCGACCGGGATCAGGCCGATCGGCGCATCCTCGGGACGGTTGCGCTCGGCGGGCACGTAGCCCTTGCCGGTCGAGACCGTGAACTCCATGCGGATCTCGGCGCCCTCGTCGAGCGTGCAGATCTGCAGATCGGGGTTGAGCACGACCACATCGCCGACGGTCTGAATGTCGCCCGCGGTGACGACACCCGGGCCCTGCTTCTTCACGACCATGCGCTTGGGGCCCTCGCCCTGCATCTTGATCGAGATGTCCTTGATGTTGAGCACGATGTCGGTGACGTCCTCACGGACGCCCGCGATCGAGGAGAACTCGTGCAGCACGCCGTCGATGTGCACCGACTGCACCGCCGCGCCCTGGAGCGAGGAGAGCAGGATGCGGCGCAGCGCATTGCCGAGGGTCTGGCCGAAGCCACGCTCGAGCGGCTCGGCGACGATGGTCGCGAAACGCGAGGAATCGCTGCCGGGCGTGACCTGGAGCTTGTTCGGCCGAATCAGTTCTTGCCAATTTTTCTGGATCGTCACTGTTTCACCCATACAGGCCAGTCAATTTGACGGTGCAAATACTGGCGTTGGAGAAAGGCCGCAGATCATTCCCGCGGCTTCTTGCAAAGTCGCCGCGGGCGCCGACGCGCCCGCAGCTCGTCAAAATCAAACGCGCCGACGCTTGCGGGGACGGCAGCCGTTGTGCGGGATCGTGGTCACGTCGCGGATCGAGGTGACGGTGAAGCCGGCAGCCTGGAGCGCGCGGAGCGCCGATTCGCGGCCCGAACCAGGACCGGCGACCTCGACTTCCAGCGTGCGCATGCCGTGCTCCTGCGCCTTCTTGGACACGTCCTCGGCGGCAACCTGCGCGGCATACGGGGTCGACTTGCGCGAGCCCTTGAAGCCCATCGTGCCGGCCGAGGACCAGGCGATCGTATTGCCCTGCGCGTCGGTGATGGTGATGGTCGTGTTGTTGAACGACGAGTTCACATGCGCGACGCCGGAGGCGATGTTCTTGCGCTCACGACGACGAACGCGGGTGGCTTCCTTGCCCATTGAGTCCCTTTCCTGAAGATCTCAAACGCCGCCGTAATGCCAGCGGCTACACCTATGGAAGCGAATAGCGAGTAGCGAGTGGCGAATAGGGAAGCCCCCTACTCGCCACTCGCCACGTCCAATTCGCCAGTTTACTTCTTCTTGCCGGCGATGGCCTTGGCCGGGCCCTTGCGCGTGCGCGCATTGGTGTGGGTCCGCTGACCGCGCACCGGTAGACCGCGACGATGACGCAGGCCGCGATAGCAGCCGAGGTCCATCAGACGCTTGATGTTGATGCCGACCTCACGACGCAGGTCGCCCTCGACGAGATAGTCGCGGTCGATCACTTCGCGGATCTGGAGCACTTCGGCGTCGCTGAGCTGATTGACGCGACGATCCACGGGGATCTTCACCTTCTCGAGGATCTCACCAGCGATCTTCTGGCCGATGCCATGGATGTACTGGAGCGCGATCAGCACGCGCTTGTTGGTGGGAATGTTCACGCCGGCAATACGGGCCACGGCCTTCTCTCCTGTTGCCGATCCCTCGTCAGGGATCGGGCTTTAAGTGCTTGCTTTCTCGGGCAGGTGTTCACAAACGCGAACACGACGCCCACCCCCGGTCTTCCTGGGGCCCGGCATCGTCTGAAACTATCCGACTTGGATGCGGGCTTATTAAGGGATTCCGGGGGCTTTCGTCAACCGCTGCTAGCGCTTGGCTCGCTTTTTCGTGACCTTTTTTGCGGCCTTTTTGGCACCCTTTTTGACCGACTTCTTGGCTGCTTTCTTGACGGTTTTCTTGGTGGCTTTCTTGGAGGCTTTCTTGGCCGCCTTCTTTGGGCCTTTCACCGCCGATTTGGCGGCCTTTTTAGCCGATTTGACGCCCTTTTTGGCCGTTTTTGCCGGCCTTGCCGCCGCCTTCTTCCCCGCTTGGGCCTTTTTAGCCGGCGCCGCCTTGGCGGCGCTCCGGGCATGCGTCTTGGGCTCGACCGCCCCCAGAGCCAGCAGCTGGCGATGGATGGCGCGGGTGACCTCGTCGATGGTCATCATGCCGTCGATGGTCGAGAGCTTCCGCCGCTCGGAATAGTAGTGAATCAGCGGTTCCGTCTGGCTGCGATAGCTGGCCAGCCGCTTGGTCAGGACCTCCGGGGTATCGTCGAGCCGGACCTCCTCGCCGCGCTCCCGCATTTGGGCGACGCGGGTCTCGACGCGGCTCAGAAGCGCGCTCTCATTGACCCGGAGCTCGATCACGGCGTCCAGCTTGAGGTGCTTGCGCTTGAGCAGCTCGTCCAGCGCCTCGGCCTGCGGCACGGTGCGAGGGAAACCGTCGAGGATGAAACCGCTCTTGGCGTCCGGCTGCTCGATGCGGTCGGAAATGATTCCCACCACGACGTCATCGGGCACGAGGCCGCCGCTCGCCATGATCTCCTTGGCCTTCAACCCGACCGGGGTGCCGGCCGCAACCGCGGCACGCAGCATCTCGCCAGTCGAGAGCTGGACGATGCCATAGCGCTGCACCAGGAGCTGGGCCTGGGTCCCCTTGCCCGACCCCGGCGGTCCCAGAAGTATAATTCTCATCGGCGTACGCCCCCCGGATTGGTGAGCGACACCTCGCGCACCTGCGTTTTGATATCAAGAACGGTGCAAACCACAACCAGCACTGCACCACCATTGACGACCATACTATAAGGCAGGCCGATCCCGTAAAGCTCGAACACCTCCGGAATCAACTGCAACGCCGTCAGGTAGACGGCTCCGACGACTGTCGTCAATGACACGACGCGATCGAGATAGTCCGCGGTGGCCTCGCCGGGAGCGACACCGGGAATTGCGCCCTCATGGCGGGTCAGGGATTTGGCGGTGTATTCGGGATCAATCACATAAGCAGTGTAGACGAAGGCGAGCACGAACACGGCGATCGACACGAGAATGAGGTGCGCCGGCTGCCCCAGCTGGAGATGCCGGTAGGTTGCGGCAACCAGGGGATGATCGCCTCCCAGGATGAAGCCCGCAAAGGCAAGCGGCAGATAGAATATCCACGGCGCCACGGTGACGGGAATCACGAACCCGGCGCTGTTGAGCTTAATCGGCAGTACTGCATCGCGCACAGGCAGCTGCCGCGTACCGACGCTTTGTGCTGCGAACTGGACCCGGATATTTCGCCGCGCACCTTCGACAAGCACGATCACGACGACGATCGCGATCCAAAACACGACATGGCCGAGCACAAGATTGCCCGAGATCGTCCCGCTCCGCACGAGATCCGCGATACCGGCAATGTTTTGCGGAACGGCGACGATGAAGCCGGCACTCAAGATCAGCGCCAAGCCATTGCCGATGCCGTAGCGGGTCATCTGTTCGCTGAGCCACACCAGCACGACGACGCCGCCGACCATCGAGGCCGTAGCCGTCGTCACGAACCAGCCGTCGGGATTTTTGACGAGGCCCGGGATCGACGTCAGTGCCGAGGCGATGCCGTAGGCCTGAAAGGCCGCAATTCCGAGTGTGAGCCCGAGCGTGGCACGTGCGATCTTACGCCGTCCGCCCTCGCCGGATCGTTCGAGCGAATTCGGGCCGCGCCACACCATGGACAGCAGCCGGATCAAGATTGCCGCAGTCAGATAGGGAACGAGGCCGAGCGCAAAGATCGAAAGCCGGGAGACGAGATCCAGCGCCGGCGAGACGTCGGAGAGATTCAGTCCCGCAATCGGGATCTGCGTGCCGAGCCTGAAAAGGAGCAGCGCGCCGATCGTGAAAGCGATTCGGCGCGCGAGCTCCCTGCTCATCTACGGCGGCCCCGCAGCTTGGACTTGCGGATCAGACCTTCATACTGGTGCGCCAGCAGATAGCCCTGGACCTGCGCCACCGTGTCCATGGTGACGCTGACGACGATCAGCAGCGAGGTGCCGCCGAAATAGAACGGCACCGAAGCGTAGGAGATCAGGATTTCCGGGATCAAGCAGACGATGGCGAGATAAATCGCACCCAGCACGGTGATGCGCGACAGCACATAGTCGATGTATTCCGCGGTGCGTTCGCCCGGGCGAATGCCGGGAATGAAACCGCCGTGCTTCTTCAGATTGTCCGCGGTCTCGGTCGGGTTGAACACGATCGCGGTGTAGAAGAAGGCGAAGAACACGATCAGCGCCAGATACATGATCAGGAACAGCGGACGGCCATGGCCGAGCTGTGTCGTGATCCACTGGAACCATTCCGGCCCGCTACCCGTGTTGAAGTTCGCAACCGTCGTCGGCAAGAGGAGCAGCGAGGATGCGAAGATCGGCGGGATCACGCCGGAGGTGTTGAGCTTGAGCGGCAGATGCGAGGACTGGCCCTCGAACATCTTGTTGCCGACCTGGCGCTTCGGATACTGGATCAAGAGGCGGCGCTGGGCGCGCTCCATGAAGACGATGAAGGCGATCACGACGACGGCCATGATGATGACGACCAGGATCAGGCCGGTCGACATCGCGCCCTGACGGCCGAGCTCGAGCATGCCGGCGAGTGCCGCGGGCAACTCGGCGACGATGCCGGCCAGAATGATCAGCGAAATGCCGTTGCCGATGCCGCGCGAGGTGATCTGCTCGCCGAGCCACATCAGGAACATGGTGCCGCCGGTCAGCGTGATAGAGGTCGAGAGCAGGAAAAACAGTCCAGGTTCGCTGACGACATTGCCGGCGCCCTGAAGTCCTACCGCGATGCCGTAGGACTGGAACGCGGCCAGGATCACCGTGAGATAGCGGGTATACTGATTCAGCGTCTTGCGGCCGGCTTCGCCTTCCTTTTTCAGCGCTTCGAGCTGCGGCGACACCGTGGTCAACAGCTGGATGATGATGGAGGCCGAGATATACGGCATGATGTTCAGCGCGAAGATCGCCATGCGGTTGATGCCGCCGCCGGCGAACATGTTGAACATGCCGAGGATGCCGCCGGCCTGCGAGCGGAACACCTGTTCCCAGGCGCTCGGGTCGATGCCGGGCAGCGGAATGTAGGTCCCGAGCCGATAAACGAGCAGCGCACCCAGGGTGAACCAGATGCGCTTCTTCAGTTCGTCGGCCTTGGCAAACGCGCCGAAATTGAGATTGGCTGCCAGTTGTTCCGCTGCAGAGACCATCTTGGACTTTCTCCCGCCGCCTATTGCGCCGTTGATGCCCGCGGCCGGGCTGAATTAGCGGACGCCGGACATTATCTGGGGCTCGGCTTCGATAAGTCCACGTCCCGCATGCGTAAAGGCCCGCGCGCCGCGGGCCAATGACGCAGTTGTTACGCCGCCTCGCCTTCTTCCTTGGGCTGGGCGAGGATCTTCACCGAACCGCCGGCCTTCTCGACCGCGGCGATCGCGGTCTTGCTGGCGCCGTGCACTTCGATGTTGAGCTTGGACTTGAGCTCGCCTCGGCCGAGCAGCCGCAGGCCGCCCTTGGCGCGGCGCAGCACGCCGCCTTTCACCAGGGCCTCGACATTGACGACGCTGCCGGCGTCGATCTTCTTGGCGTCGACCGCTTCCTGGAGCCGGTCGAGATTGATCTCGGCGAACTCGACGCGGAAGATGTTGTTGAAGCCGCGCTTGGGCAGACGGCGATGCATCGGCATCTGGCCGCCTTCGAAACCCTTGATGCGCACGCCCGAACGCGCGGTCTGGCCCTTGCCGCCGCGGCCGGACTGCTTGCCCTTGCCGGAACCGATGCCGCGGCCGACGCGCATACGCTTCTTGCGCGAGCCGGCGTTGTCGGCGATATCGCTGAGCTTCATCGCCCTTCTCCTTGTGTCTTGCGCACGATCTTCACCGAAAACCGCTTCCCGCTCTCCGGGACCGTGCGCCTTTGCTTACTTCTCGTCGATGATGCGGACGAGATGGTGAACCTTCTCGATCATGCCGCGGACCGCCGGGGTATCCGGCAGTTCGCTGGTGCGGCCGATCTTGTTGAGCTTGAGCCCGATCAGGGTCGAACGCTGCGAGTGATGGCGGCGGATCGCGCTGCCGGTCTGCTCGACCTTGATCGTCTTTGCGGTCTTGGCCATGGGAGTCTACTCCGAAAAGCTTCCGTTAGTCGGCGGCCGCCTCGGCATCGCCGCCGATACGACGGGACTGGAGGGTGGACACCTTGATGTTGCGGCGGGCTGCGACCGAACGCGGCGAATCCTGGTGCTTGAGCGCGTCGAAGGTCGCGCGCACCATGTTGTACGGGTTCGACGAGCCGATCGACTTCGCCACCACGTCCTGGACGCCGAGCGTCTCGAACACGGCGCGCATCGGGCCACCGGCGATGATGCCGGTACCGGCCGGAGCTGCACGCAGATAGACACGGCCCGCGCCATGACGGCCGGCGATGTCGTGATGGAGCGTGCGGCCCTCGCGCAGCGACACCCGCGTCAGGTTGCGCTTGGCGGACTCGGTCGCCTTGCGGATCGCCTCAGGCACTTCGCGCGCCTTGCCGTGACCGAAGCCGGCGCGGCCCTTCTGGTCGCCGATCACGACCAGCGCTGCGAAACCGAAGCGCTTGCCGCCCTTGACGACCTTGGCCACGCGGTTGATGTGGACGAGCTTGTCGACGAACTCGCTGTCGCGCTCCTCGCGCTCCCTGCGTTCACGTCCGCCGCCGCGTTGATCGCGTCCACCACGTTGTTCGCGTTCTGCCATTTTTCTAATCCTTCAGAGACTTACGCCTCAATCCTCAAATTCTGTTAGAAGCTCAGCCCACTCTCACGCGCTGCATCGGCAAGAGCCTTGACGCGCCCGTGATAGAGATAGCTGCCGCGATCGAACACGACTTCCTTGACACCCTTCTCTGCAGCGCGCTCAGCCAGCAGCTTGCCGACCGCCTTCGCCGCATCGATGTCGGCGCCGGTCTTGCCGCCGTCGCGCATCGACTTCTCGAGCGACGAAGCAGAGGCCAGCGTCTCGCCCTTCAGGTCGTCGATGACCTGGGCGTAGATGTGCTTGGACGAGCGGAACACCGACAGGCGCGGACGGCCGCCGGCGGAACGGCGCAGCTTCAGCCGCACACTCCGCTTGCGCCGGGCATTCGTAACCTTGGCTTTCGACATGACCGGCTCCGTTACTTCTTCTTGCCTTCCTTGCGGAAGATGAATTCGCCCACATACTTCACGCCCTTGCCCTTGTAGGGCTCCGGCGGACGATAGGAGCGGATCTCGGCGGCGACCTGGCCGACGCGCTGGACGTCGCTGCCCGCCACCGTGATCTCGGTCGGCTTCGGCACGGTGATCGTGATCCCCTCGGGGATCGGGTAGATCACGTCATGGCTGTAGCCGAGCGCGAGCTGCAGGTTCTTGCCCTGCATCGCGGCGCGATAGCCGACGCCGGTGATCTCGAGCTTCTTCTCGAAACCCTTGGTGACGCCTTCGACCAGATTCGCGACCTGGGCGCGAGCGGTGCCGTAGAGGGCCCGCGCGCGGTTGGTCTCGGTCCGCGGCTTGACCTTGACCTGGCCGTTCTCGAGCTTCACCTCGACGTCGTCGTGGACGACGAACTGAAGCTGGCCCTTCGGCCCCTTCATCTTGACGGTTTGCCCATCGACGGTCGCGGTCACACCCGACGGAACCGCCACAGGCCTTTTGCCAACTCGTGACATGGATGAAAAATCCTTCTCAGAACACCGTGAAGAGGACTTCACCGCCCACATTCGCGTCGCGCGCGCTGTGGTCGGCCATGATCCCCTTCGGCGTCGACAACACCGAAATGCCGAGACCGTTGTTCACCCGCGGCAGGTTCTTCACCGAGGCGTAGACTCTGCGCCCGGGCTTGGAAACGCGCTCAATCTCGCGAATGACGGGCTCGCCGTCGAAATACTTCAGCTCGATCTCGATCTCGCTGCGGCCCGAGGAGTGCTCGAGCGTGGCGTAACCGCGGATGTAGCCCTCAGCCTTCAGAACCTCGAGCACGTTCTCGCGCATCTTCGAGCCGGGCGTGGAGACCTTGGTCTTCGAACGCATCTGCGCGTTGCGGATACGGGTGATCAGATCGCTGATTGGATCGTGCGTAGACATCTAAACGACCCTCCTTACCAGCTGGACTTCACGAGGCCCGGGACCATGCCCTTGGAGCCAAGTTCGCGCAGCGCGATACGGGACAGCTTGTTCTTGCGATAGTTCGAGCGCGGACGGCCCGACAGCTCGCAACGCAGGCGGATGCGGGTCGCCGACGAGTTGCGCGGCATTTCCGCCAGCTTCAGGGTCGCGGCGAACCGCTCCTCCATCGGCAGCGTCTTGTCGGCGATGATCGCCTTCAACCGCTCGCGCTTGGCGGCGGCGTTCTTCACCATCCGCTTGCGCCGGTTGTTCTTCTCGACTGAACTCTTCTTTGCCATGCTTGGCTCCTGGGTATCCGCGTTTGAGAGGCTCTAAGTCAGCGTCTCACTGCCGGAACGGGAAATTGAAAGCGGTCAACAAGGCCCTCGCCTCTTCGTCGGTCTTGGCCGTGGTGCAGACGGTGATGTCCATACCGCGGGCTTCCGTGACCTTGTCGAAGTCGATCTCGGGGAAAATGATGTGCTCCTTGATGCCGAGCGAGTAGTTGCCGCGGCCGTCGAAGCTCTTCGGGTTCAGGCCGCGGAAGTCGCGCACGCGCGGCAGCGCGACGTTCACCAGGCGATCGATGAACTCGTACATGCGGGCCTTGCGCAGCGTGACCTTGCAGCCGATCGGCTGGTTCTCACGCAGCTTGAAGGTCGCGATCGCGATGCGCGAATAGGTGACGATCGCCTTCTGGCCGGCGATCTGGGTCAATTCGGCAGCGGCGGTCTCGGCCTTCTTGCGGTCGTTGACGGAATCGCCAACGCCCATGTTCAGCACAACCTTGTCCAGGCGCGGAACCTGCATGACATTCTCGTAACCGAACTTCTCGGTCAGAGCCGTGCGGATCTTCGCGTCATATTCCGCGCGCAGGCGCGGCGTGTAAGCGGCCTCAGCCATCGATCTCAGCTCCCGAGCTCTTGGCGATGCGGACCTTCTTGCCGTCCGCCAGAATCTTGAATCCGACGCGGGTCGGCTTTCCGTCCTTGCCGACATACGCGATGTTGGACAGTTGGATCGGCGCCTCTTTCGAGATGATGCCGCCCTCCTGGGCCTGCGTCTGCTTCTGGTGACGCTTGACCATGTTGATGCCGCGCACCAGCGCGGTGCCGGCGTCGGGGCGAACCTCGAACACTTCGCCGGTGCGGCCCTTGTCGCGGCCGGTCAGCACGACGACCTTGTCGCCCTTGCGGATCTTCGCAGCCATCACAGCACCTCCGGCGCGAGCGAGATGATCTTCATGTGGTTCTTGGCGCGCAGCTCGCGCGGCACGGGCCCGAAGATACGGGTGCCGACCGGCTCGGACTGGTTGTTGATCAGCACGGCGGCGTTGCGGTCGAAACGGATGACCGAGCCGTCGGCGCGGCGGATGTCCTTGCGGACGCGCACCACGACGGCCTTCATCACGTCGCCCTTCTTCACCTTGCCACGCGGAATGGCTTCCTTGATCGACACGACGATGATGTCGCCGATCGTGGCGTAGCGGCGCTTGGAGCCTCCGAGCACCTTGATACACATGACACGGCGTGCGCCAGAATTGTCGGCCACGTCGAGGTTGGTCTGCATCTGAATCATTGATGCACCTCGTCCTCTTTCTCTTTGCGCCAGCCCAGCCGGCGCTCAACATTTCCCTGAAGTCAGTCGGCTAAAGCCAACAGATCAGGCGCTTTTCTTGTGTTCGCCCCGGATCACGACCCAGCGCTTCAACTTCGAAATCGGCTTCGTTTCCTCGATCCACACCATGTCGCCCGGCTTGAACTGGTTGCTCTCGTCGTGCGCGTGGTAGTTCTTCGAACGGCGGATCGTCTTCTTGTAGATCGGGTGCGTGAAGCGGCGGTCGACGCGCACCACGATGGTCTTGGCTTGCTTGTCGCTGACGACCACGCCCTGCAAAGTACGTTTCGGCATCTTCGTAAGCCTCTTACTTCTTCTTCGCGCGCGTCTGCGCGGCGATGGTCTTGATCCGGGCGATGTCGCGGCGGGCCTCGCGCAGGCGCGAGGTGTTCTCGAGCTGCCCGGTGGCGCGCTGGAAGCGCAGGTTGAAGCGCTCCTTCTTCAGGTTCAGGATGGCCTCATCCTGCTGGTCGGGGCTCATCGCGCGGATGTCTTCGATCTTCATCTGTGCCATGGCCATTACTCCGCAATGCGCTCGACGAAGCGCGTCTTGATCGGCAGCTTGGCGGCCGCCAGGGTCAGCGCCTCACGCGCCGTCTGGGTGTTGACGCCATCGATCTCGAACAGCACCCGGCCCGGCTTGACGCGCGCGACCCACAATTCCGGCGAACCCTTGCCGGAGCCCATGCGGACTTCGGCCGGCTTCTTCGACACCGGAACGTCGGGGAACACGCGGATCCAGACGCGGCCGGCGCGCTTCATGTGGCGGGTCAGCGCGCGGCGGGCGGCTTCGATCTGGCGCGCGGTGACGCGCTCAGGCTCGGTCGCCTTCAGGCCGAACTGGCCGAACGCCAACGTCGCGCCCGAAGACGCAACGCCGTGGATGCGGCCCTTATGCGCCTTCCGGAACTTCGTTTTCTTAGGTTGCATCATGGCTTTAAGCCCTCAAATTCCTGTCTGGCCTTAGGCAGCGGCCGTCTCGCGGCGCTGACGGCCACCGCGATCGCCACTGCCGCCGGTCTCGCCTTCGGCCATTCTCTTGTCCTGGGCCATCGGATCGTGCTCGAGGATCTCGCCCTTGAAGATCCAGACCTTGACGCCGCAGGTGCCGAAGGTCGTGAACGCGGTCGCAACGCCGTAGTCGATGTCGGCACGCAGCGTGTGCAGCGGCACGCGGCCTTCGCGGTACCACTCCATGCGCGCGATTTCCGCACCGCCCAGACGTCCCGAGCAGTTGATGCGGATGCCCTCCGCGCCGAGACGCATTGCCGACTGCACGGCGCGCTTCATGGCACGGCGGAACGCCACGCGGCGCTCGAGCTGCTGCGCGATCGATTCGGCCACCAGCGTCGCATCGAGCTCCGGCTTGCGGATCTCGACGATGTTGATGACGACGTCGGACGAGGTGATGTCCGCGACCCTCTTGCGCAGCTTGTCGATGTCGGCGCCCTTCTTGCCGATCACCACGCCCGGACGGGCCGAGTGGATGGTGACGCGGCACTTCTTGTGCGGACGCTCGATCACGATGCGGGCGACGGCCGCCTGCTTGAGCTCCTTGTGCAGGATCTCGCGGATCTTGACGTCCTCGTGCAGCAGCTTGCCGTATTCCTGCTTGCCGGCGAACCAGCGGGAATCCCAGGTCCGGTTGATGCCGAGACGCAGACCGATCGGATTGATCTTTTGACCCATCGTGTTCTCCTGCGCCCTTAAGCGGCGGCTTCAGCTTCGACCTGACGAACGATGATCGTCAGCTGCGAAAACGGTTTGTAGACACGGCCCGAGCGGCCGCGGCCGCGGGCGGCGAAGCGCTTCATCACGAGGCCATTGCCGACGAAGGCCTGCGCCACGACGAGATCGTCGACGTCGAGGTCGTGGTTGTTCTCGGCGTTGGCGATCGCCGATTCCAGGCACTTCTTCACGTCGACCGCGATCCGCTTGCGCGAAAACTGCAGGTCGGCGAGCGCGGCAGACGCCTTCCGGCCGCGAATGAGCTGGGCGACCAGGTTGAGCTTCTGCGGGCTCACCCGCAGCATCCGGGCGACCGCCTTGGCCTCGTTGTCGGCGAGGCTCCGTTCGCGCTTAGGTTTGCTCATCGTTTAATCCTCAAGCCTTCTTGGCTTTCTTGTCGCCGGAGTGGCCATGGAAGGTCCGGGTCGGCGAGAACTCGCCAAACTTGTGACCGACCATTTCCTCGTTCACGGCCACCGGCACGTGCTTCTGACCGTTGTAGACGCCGAAGGTCAGGCCGACGAATTGCGGCAGGATCGTCGAGCGACGGCTCCAAATCTTGATGACGTCGTGACGGCCGGACGCGCGCGCGGCATCTGCCTTCTTGAGCAGAGAACCCTCGACGAACGGGCCTTTCCAGACTGAACGAACCATGTCCGGCGTTCCTTACTTCTTCCGCTTGTGGCGGCTTAGGAGAATGAATTTGTTGGTCGACTTGTTGGTGCGGGTCTTCTTGCCCTTGGTCGGCTTGCCCCACGGGGTGACCGGGTGGCGGCCGCCCGAGGTACGACCTTCACCACCGCCGTGCGGATGGTCGATCGGGTTCATCGCGACACCGCGGTTGTGCGGCCTGCGGCCCATCCAACGCTTGCGACCGGCCTTGCCGATCGAGGTGTTCATGTGATCCGGGTTTGACACCGCGCCGATCGTGCCGCGGCAACGACCGTGCACCAGGCGCTGCTCGCCCGAATTCAGGCGGATGATGACGTAGTCCTGGTCGCGGCCGACGAGCTGGGCGTAGGTGCCGGCGGAACGCGCCAGCTGGCCGCCCTTGCCGATCTTGACCTCGATGTTGTGGATGATCGTGCCGACCGGCATGTTGCCGAGCGGCATGACGTTGCCCGGCTTCACGTCGACGTAATTGCCGGCAATGATCGTGTCACCCACCGCCAGGCGCTGCGGCGCCAGGATGTAGGCCTGCTCGCCGTCCTGATACTTGATCAGGGCGATGAAACCGGTGCGATTGGGATCATACTCGAGACGCTCGACGGTCGCGGGCACGTCGATCTTCTCACGCTTGAAGTCGACGGTACGCAGCGTCTGCTTGTGACCACCGCCGCGGAAGCGCACGGTGATGCGGCCGGTGTTGTTGCGGCCGCCCGAGGACTTCTTGCCTTCGGTGAGCGCCTTGACCGGCTTGCCCTTGTAGAGGGCCGAACGATCGACCATGACCAGCTGGCGCTGGCCCGGCGTCGTGGGATTGAATGTCTTCAGTGCCATCGTCGTACGACCTTACAGACCGGTGGTGACGTCGATCCGGTGACCCTCTTCGAGGGTCACGATCGCGCGTTTGCTGTTCGACTGCGAGCCGATGGTGCCGCGGAAGGCCTTGACCTTGCCCTTGCGGACCAGCGTGTTGACGCTCTTGACCTTGACGTCGAACAGCTTCTCGATCGCTTCCTTGATCTGCGGCTTGGTCGCCTTGGCGGCCACCTTGAACAGCACCTTGTTGTGCTCCGAGGCGATCGTCGCCTTTTCGGTCACGACCGGCGACAGGATCACGTCGTAGTGGCGAGGCTCGATGTTCTTGCTCATTTGAAGCGCGCCTCCAGCGCATCGATGGCGGCCTTGGTCAGAACGAGCTTCTGACGGCGCAGGATGTCATAGACGTTGATGCCCTGGATCGGCAGCACGTCCATGTTCGGGATGTTGCGAGCCGCAGCGGCGAAGCCGTTGTTGAGCTCGGCACCGTCGATGATCAGCGCGTTGGTGAGGCCGAGGCCCGAGAAGTGACCGAGCAGCGCCTTGGTCTTGGCGGCTTCCAGCGCGGCCTTCTCGATCACGACGAGATCGCCGTCCTTGGCCTTGGCCGAGAGCGCATGCTTCAGAGCGAGCGCACGAACCTTCTTCGGCAGGTCGGTGGCGTGCGAACGCACCACCGGACCGAAGGCACGACCGCCGCCGCGGAACTGCGGCACGCGGGCCGAGCCGTGACGAGCACCGCCGGTGCCCTTCTGCTTGTACATCTTCTTGCCGGTGCGCCAGATCTCGGCGCGGCCCTTGGCCTTGTGCGTGCCGGCCTGGCGCTTGTTGAGCTGCCACTGCACGCAGCGCGCGATGATGTCCTCGCGCGGCTCGAGGCCGAAAATGGCGTCGGACAGCTGGACGGAGCCGGCTTCCTTACCTTCGAGGGTGGTGACCTTCAATTCCATCTCACGCCTCCTGCGCAGCCGGAGCGGCTTCCGCGTCGCCAGCAACCTTGAACTTGCCGGGCTTCGGGGCTTCCTTCGGCAGCGGCTTCTTGACGGCGTCGCGCACGCGGATCCAGCCGCCCTTGGAGCCGGGAACGGCGCCTTCGACGAGGATCAGGCCGCGCTCGACATCGGTCTGGACGACGCGAAGGTTGAGCGTGGTGATGCGGTCGACGCCCATGTGGCCGGGCATCTTCTTGTTCTTCCAGGTCTTGCCGGGGTCCTGACGGCCACCGGTCGAACCGATCGAGCGGTGCGAGATCGACACACCGTGCGTGGCGCGCAGACCGCCGAAGTTCCAGCGCTTCATGCCGCCGGCGAAGCCCTTACCGACCGAGGTGCCGGTGACGTCGACGAACTGGCCGACGACGAAGTGGTCGGCCTGGATCTCGGCGCCGACCGGGATCATGGCGTCCGCGGTGACGCGGAATTCCTCGACCCGGCGCTTTGGCTCGACCTTGGCGACCGCGAACTGGCCGCGCTCGGCCTTCGGCATGTAGACGGTCTTGCGGCTGCCCGAACCGAGCTGGAGCGCGACGTAACCGTTCTTCTCTTCGGTGCGGTGGCCTACGACCTGGCAATTGCCGAGCTTCAGCACGGTCACGGGGATATGTTCGCCGGCCTCCGTGAAGACCCGCGTCATCCCGACCTTTTGTGCGATCACTCCGGAGCGCATCGGCTTGCTTCCTGTTCTCTTTGTCCGCTTTTGGCGAACGGGATCCAAAATCTTAGAGCTTGATCTCGACGTCGACACCGGCGGCCAGGTCGAGCTTCATCAAAGCATCGACGGTTTGCGGGGTCGGATCGACGATGTCGAGCAGGCGCTTGTGAGTGCGCATCTCGAACTGTTCGCGGCTCTTCTTGTCGACGTGGGGCGAACGGTTGACGGTGAACTTCTCGATGCGGGTGGGCAGCGGAATGGGTCCGCGGACCTGCGCGCCGGTGCGCTTCGCCGTGTTCACGATCTCACGGGTCGACGTATCGAGGATACGATGGTCGAACGCCTTGAGACGGATACGAATGTTTTGGCCGTTCATTGCCGAATCTTTCTTAGTGAGTGGCGAGTA
This sequence comes from Bradyrhizobium sp. IC4059, assembly GCF_020193615.1. NCBI lineage: Bacteria > Pseudomonadati > Pseudomonadota > Alphaproteobacteria > Hyphomicrobiales > Nitrobacteraceae > Bradyrhizobium > Bradyrhizobium sp. IC4059. The sequence goes on along the minus strand of NZ_JADYVH010000006.1, from coordinate 362,151 downwards.
GCGAATAGCGAATAGAAACTATTCGCCACTCGCCATTCCCTATTCGCGTTGTTACTCGATGATCGAGGCGACGACGCCGGCGCCGACGGTGCGGCCGCCTTCGCGGATCGCGAAGCGGAGCTTCTCTTCCATCGCGATCGGCACGATCAGGTGCACTTCCATCGCGATGTTGTCGCCCGGCATCACCATCTCGGTGCCTTCCGGCAGGTGCACGACACCGGTCACGTCGGTGGTGCGGAAGTAGAACTGCGGACGGTAGTTGGTGAAGAACGGGGTGTGGCGACCGCCCTCTTCCTTGGTGAGGATGTAGGCCTCGGCCTTGAACTTGGTGTGCGGCTTGACCGAACCCGGCTTGGCCAGAACCTGGCCGCGCTCGACGTCTTCGCGCTTGGTGCCGCGGAGCAGCGCGCCGATGTTGTCGCCGGCCTGGCCCTGATCGAGCAGCTTGCGGAACATTTCGACGCCGGTGACGGTGGTCTTCTGGGTGGCGCGGAGACCGACGATCTCGATTTCCTCGCCGACCTTGACGACGCCGCGCTCGACACGGCCGGTCACGACGGTGCCGCGGCCCGAGATCGAGAACACGTCTTCAACCGGCATCAGGAACGGCTGGTCGATCGGACGCTCCGGCTGCGGGATGTACTCGTCGACGTTCTTCATCAGCTCGAGGATGGCGTCGTGGCCGAGCTTCTTGTCGGAGTCTTCGAGAGCGGCGAGCGCCGAACCCTTGATAATCGGGATCTTGTCGCCGGGGAATTCGTACTTGGAGAGCAGCTCGCGGACTTCGAGCTCGACGAGCTCGAGCAGCTCCGGATCGTCGACCATGTCGCACTTGTTGAGGAACACGACGAGCGCGGGCACGCCGACCTGGCGGGCGAGCAGGATGTGCTCGCGGGTCTGCGGCATCGGGCCGTCAGCGGCCGACACGACCAGGATCGCGCCGTCCATCTGGGCAGCGCCGGTGATCATGTTCTTGACGTAGTCGGCGTGGCCGGGGCAGTCGACGTGGGCGTAGTGGCGGTTCGGCGTCTCGTACTCGACGTGCGCGGTCGAGATGGTGATGCCGCGGGCCTTCTCTTCCGGCGCCTTGTCGATCTGGTCGTACGCGGTGAACGTCGCACCGCCGGCTTCGGCGAGAACCTTGGTGATCGCCGCGGTCAGCGACGTCTTGCCATGGTCGACGTGACCGATGGTGCCGATGTTGCAGTGCGGCTTGGTACGTTCAAACTTTGCTTTGGCCATTTGACTCTCCGTTCAATCGTCAGCTTTCAACCGACGACAATCAGGCAAACTTCTTCTGGACTTCTGCCGACACGTTGGCCGGCGCTTCTGCGTAGTGATCGAACTGCATGGTGAAGGTCGCGCGACCCTGGCTCATCGAGCGCAGATTGTTCACGTAACCGAACATGTTCATGAGCGGCACCATCGCGTCGATGACGTTGGCGTTGCCGCGCATGTCCTGCCCCTGGATCTGACCGCGCCGGGAATTCAGGTCGCCGATGACCGAGCCGGTGTAGTCTTCCGGGGTCACCACCTCGACCTTCATGATCGGCTCGAGCAGGACCGACTTGCCCATCTGCAGCGCTTCGCGGAAGCAGGCGCGCGAGGCGATTTCGAAGGCGAGCGCCGACGAGTCGACGTCGTGATACTTGCCGTCGACCAGCTGCACCTTGACGTCGACCACGGGGAAGCCCGCGACCACGCCGGACGACAGCACGCTCTCCAGGCCCTTCTCGACGCCCGGGATGTATTCCTTCGGCACCGCGCCACCGACGATCTTCGATTCGAACTCGAAGCCCTTGCCGGGCTCGTTCGGCTCGACGATGAACGACACGGCCGCGAACTGGCCGGTACCGCCGGTCTGCTTCTTGTGGGTGTAGCTGTGCTCCACCCGCTTGGTGATGCGCTCACGGAACGCCACCTGCGGCGCGCCGATGTTGGCGTCGACCTTGTAGGTGCGCTTGAGGATGTCGACCTTGATGTCGAGGTGGAGTTCGCCCATGCCCTTGAGGATGGTCTGGCCGGACTCGTGGTCGGTCGACACGCGGAAGGACGGATCCTCCGCGGCGAGCTTGGCCAGCGCCACGCCCAGCTTCTCCTGGTCGGCCTTGGACTTCGGCTCGATCGCGATCTCGATGACCGGCTCGGGGAACTCCATCTTCTCCAGGATCACCTGCTTGTCGGGATCGCACAGCGTGTCACCGGTGCGCGCTTCCTTCAGACCGGCCAGCGCGACGATGTCGCCGGCATAGGCTTCCTTGATGTCCTCGCGGTTGTTCGCATGCATCAACAGCATGCGCCCGATCCGCTCCTTCTTCTCGCGGGTCGAGTTCACGACGCCGGTGCCGCTCTGCAGGATGCCGGAATAGATGCGGCAGAAGGTGATGGTGCCGACGAACGGGTCGTCCATGATCTTGAACGCGAGCAGCGCCAGCGGCTCCTTGTCGTCCGCCTTGCGCACGATCTCGTTGCCCTTGTCGTCGGTGCCCTTGATCGCGGGCACGTCGAGCGGCGACGGCAGATAGTCGACCACGGCGTCGAGCAGCGGCTGCACGCCCTTGTTCTTGAAGGCCGAACCGCACAGCACGGGATAAAACGCGCCGGTCAGCACCGCCTTGCGGATCAGGCGCTTCAGGGTCGCCTCGTCCGGCTCCTTGCCGTCGAGATAGGCGGCCATGGCATCGTCGTCGAGCTCGACGGCGGCTTCCACCATCTTCTCGCGGTATTCCTTGGCCTGGTCGGCAAGGTCTTCCGGAATGTCGACATAGTCGAACTTGGCACCGAGCGACTCGTCGTTCCAGACGACGCCCTTCATCTTCACGAGGTCGACAAGACCCTTGAAGTTGTTCTCGGCACCGATCGGAAGCTGGATCGCGACGGGCTTGGCGCCCAGACGGTCGACGATGTCCGCCAGACACTTGAAGAAGTCGGCACCGATCTTGTCCATCTTGTTGGCGAAGACGATGCGCGGAACCTTGTACTTGTCGCCCTGGCGCCAGACGGTCTCGGTCTGAGGCTCGACGCCCTGGTTGGAGTCGAGCACGCAGACGGCACCGTCGAGCACGCGGAGCGAACGCTCGACTTCGATGGTGAAGTCGACGTGACCGGGAGTGTCGATGATGTTCAGGCGCTTGCCGTTCCAGAACGCGGTGGTCGCAGCCGAGGTGATCGTGATGCCACGCTCCTGCTCCTGCTCCATCCAGTCCATCGTCGCGGCACCTTCGTGCACTTCGCCGATCTTGTGGCTCTTGCCGGTGTAATAGAGGATGCGCTCGGTCGTCGTGGTCTTGCCGGCGTCGATATGCGCCATGATACCGAAGTTACGGTAGTCCTCGATGGCATGTTGGCGGGGCATGGGTCGTTCCTTGCGAGTCCGAGTGTGTCGCCGTTACCAGCGGTAGTGCGAGAAGGCGCGGTTGGCTTCCGCCATGCGGTGCACGTCTTCGCGCTTCTTGACGGCGTTCCCCCGGTTGTTCGATGCGTCCAAGAGCTCCGCCGAGAGCCGCTCGGTCATGGTCTTCTCGTTGCGCTCGCGCGCAGCCGCGATCAGCCAGCGAATGCCGAGCGCCTGCCGGCGGGTCGAGCGGACCTCGACCGGAACCTGGTAGGTCGCGCCGCCGACGCGGCGGGAGCGGACCTCGATGGTCGGCATGACGTTCTCGAGCGCCTGCTCGAACACGCCGAGCGGGTTCTGCTTGGTCTTGGATTCGATGATGCCGAACGCACCATAGACGATGCCTTCCGCAACCGACTTCTTGCCGGCGTACATCACCGAGTTCATGAACTTCGTGACGATGATGTTCCCGAATTTCGGATCCGGAAGAACTTCGCGCTTTTCCGCAGAGTGGCGACGAGACATAGGCTTGGTTCCCGCTTACTTCGGACGCTTGGCGCCGTACTTCGAACGACGCTGCTTACGGTTCTTGACGCCCTGGGTGTCCAGAACGCCGCGGAGGATGTGATAGCGCACGCCCGGCAAGTCCTTGACGCGGCCGCCGCGGATCATGACCACCGAGTGCTCCTGGAGGTTATGGCCCTCGCCAGGGATGTAGCCGATCACCTCGAAGCCGTTGGTCAGGCGCACCTTGGCAACCTTACGAAGCGCCGAGTTCGGCTTCTTCGGGGTCGTGGTGTAGACGCGCGTGCAAACACCACGCTTCTGCGGCGACTGCTGCAGCGCCGGCACCTTCTTGCGCGACTTCTGCACTTCCCGCGGTTGAGCGATCAGCTGGTTGATCGTCGGCATTCTGGCCTTCACCCTTTTTCTGCTGCGGCCCCTCTCGGGTCCGCTGTCTTGCCGCGGCCCGTCACCGGGTCCGCAAATTCTGCTCGAGCTACCCGCCCGAACGGGCCGCCTGGCGCGAAAGACCCGCGCAAAGCGAAATTGCGCCAACCGCTCCATCAACGAGCGGAAAGCGCTTCGACGCCACAGAGGACCGCAGTCTCGAAGCCGTTCAGCGTAACGCCGCGGCCCGCGCACTGAGGTCATGCATCCGAATTCGATCTCAAGAGAACGTGCTCGAGAGAACTAAAGTCGCACTGGCATTGCCTAGCTATGATCGACAGCGTTTGAGCGGCATTCGTCGAGGTTGGTGCCCGTCTTTGCGACCCCTGGCAGATCTAGTCTTTGGGGATCAACGGGTGGCCCGTTCCGACGCTGGCGATGCTCACCGCCTGTCGTTAAGTGAGGCGCTTTCTATAAGTGGGAATCGGTCAAGTCAAGGTGAAACGACAGTCACAAAGCGCTTCATGCGCCTGCAAAAAATCGCCTCTTCGCCGCCTCCCCGCGCCTGCCTGATATAGGAGCGAGGCGACTGACCTGCCAGATCTGAAACAATTATACCCGGGTCTAATGTAGTTTTATTACCAAGCTGAGGGGCTTTTCTCCTGCCTGCGCTCGGTTTGCTGGCTGGTGGCCGGTCTACCAGCTTTTCCCGGCCCGCCGCGATGCCCGGTGTGACGGGGCTTCAGCCCGGACTGGTCGATCCGCGAATGGCGCTTGCCCCAAACCATGCGTGCGAAAAAAAAGCGGCGTCGCGGCGGCCGAACGCCTTGCATCAGAGAATCGACCAGTCGGCGCTGAACCGCGTGTTGCCTGTGAGACGAGACGACCAGACGCGGCCCCTCGAAGCTGACTGCCCGCGGTTACTCCTCCTCGTCGTCCTCATCGTCATCGAGGGCTTGGTCCTCGTCGTCATCATCGCGGTCGGCGTCGGCGTGAGCTGCCGCGCCATGGGGCTGGTGGATCTGGTCGCTCCACAGCTTGCGATAGGTGCCATTCTTGGCGAGCAACTCGGCATGGGAACCGCGCTCGATCGCCCTGCCCCCTGAAATCACGATGATCTCGTCCATCTCGACCACCGAGGTCAGGCGGTGGGTCGACCAGATCATGGTGCGGCCCTTGGCGACCTTGAGCAGCGTGCGGTTGATCGCGGCCTCAGTGGTCTGGTCCAGCGCCGAAGTGGCTTCGTCTAGCAGCAGCACGGAGGGGTTGCGAATGATCGCGCGCGCGATCGCGATGCGCTGGCGCTGGCCGCCCGACAGTGTGTCACCGCGCTCGCCGACCGGCGTGTCGTAGCGCTGCGGCAGGCTCATGATGTAGCGGTGGATCTCGGCCTTCTTGGCCGCCTCCTCCACCTCCTCGTCGGTTGCGCCCTCCTTGCCGAGCCGGATGTTCTCGCGGATCGACATGTTGAACAGCATGTTCTCCTGGAACACCACCGCCATGCTCCGGCGCAGCGAGTCCAGCGTCACCTTGCGGACGTCGACCCCGTCGATGGTGACGCGGCCTTCGTCGGGCACGTAGAGCCGCAGGATCAAATTGAGCAGCGTGCTCTTGCCGGAGCCGCTCGGACCGACGATCGCGATGCGCTTGCCGGCATCGAGCTTGAGGCTGAGATTGTCCAGCACCGGCGTCTGACTGCCCTCGTACTGGAAGGTGACGTGATCGAAGGTAATGTCGTGGGTGATGCGCGGCAGATCGGGCGCGCCCGGCCGATCGGCGCTGCGGGTCGGCTCGTCGAGCAATTCCTGGATGTGGCGGATCGCGGCGGCCGAGGAGATCGACACCGGGATGAAATGCATCACATGGGCGATGTTGTAGGAGACCTCCCAGAACGCGCTCTCGAAGGTGACGAAGGTGCCGATGGTGATATGGCCCTTGGTCGCCAGATACGCGCCGATCGCGAGCACCACAAGGTGCAGGAGGAGCACCGAGATGGTGACTGTCCGCTCCACCATGGTCGAGAGGAATGTGGCCGAGGCCATCTTGTTGCGGGTCTCGTCGTTGCGCAACCGGAAGAAGCCGAACATCTTGCGTTGCAGGCTGAACGCCTTGATGACCGCCTGGGCGGCCACGTTCTCCTGGACTTGGCCCAGCAACGCCGATTCATTGAGCTTCTGTTCGTAATTGGCCTGCACCGCCTTCGGCGTCAGGATCCGCGGGCCGATCAGCGTGATCGGGAACACCAGCAGCGCGACGACGGCGAGCTGCCAGTTGAGGAACAGCATCAGGATGATGCCGGCGATCAGCTCCAGGAACGGCAGCGCGGCACTGTTGGCGAACGTCTTGACCGAGCCTTCGAAGGCCGAGAGATCGACCGAGAAGCGCGACAGGATCTCGCCGCGCCTGGTGCGGCCGAAATAGGCGGCGGGCAGGTCCTGGACGTGCTCGAACAGGCGTGTGCGGACATCGGAGATGATGCAAGCGGCAAGTCGCGCGTCCCAGCGTTCGTACCAGACTGCAACGATCGAGGTGAAAATGCCGGCGACGGCGAGCACGCCGAGGATCTTGTAGAGCGCCTGAAAATCCTCCTCGCCGAGCGCATCGTCGATCAGGAACTTGAGGCTGAGCGGCATGATGACGTTGAACAACGTCTCGACCACGACGCCGAATGCCACGAATGACAGCATCCGCTTGTAGTTGGAGAGATAGGGCTTGACGAACCCGACAATGGTCGCAAGGGCCCCGGCGGCTTCGCGCGCGGTAAAGACGACGAGGTCCTCGTCCTCATCGTCCTCGTCGAGCTCCAGCTCGTCATCCCCCTCGTCTTCGGCGTCCTCGTCGTCCTTGAGATCCGGCTTGGCAGCGTCGGCGAGCTTGCCATCGAGCCCGGCCGCCTCCTCCGCGGCGAGCTTCTGTTGATCGGGAGATACAGGCTTGTCGCCAGGCAAGAAAGGCTTGGATGCCATGAAACCAACCGATGCTGACGGCCGGCATGACCGCAGAGAACGCAGGAAATAGCGGCAACCGCTATTGCACCGATTCTATGCGATCAAGATGAATTCGGCAAAACAATTGGCGAATTCGGTTGGCGTCCCCCGGGCTAGTCCTCGTCCTCGACCTTGTCGAAGAAGGAATAGCGCAAGCTGTCCGCGTCGGCGTACCACTGCCCCGGCCCCTTGTTGGCGGCGAGCGTCGCCTCCCACAGCGCATCGGTGCAATCCTTGCGGTGCATCGACAGGTCGAAGCCGTTGCCGAAGAACAGTTCGGACCATTCCCACCAGGTGCCGAGCTTCTTGACTCCGCGCAAGAGGTCGTAGCGGTCGATCAATGCCGGCGCCATGTCCGAGGTGATGGAGCCGAACACGAGGCCGGTCTTGACCACGCGGTTGAGCTCGCGGATCGCGCGGACCACTTGCTTGGGGGACACGTGGCAGAGGCTGGTCTCAAACACGAAGTCGAACGTGCCGTCCTTGAACGGCATGTCGGTGATCGTGCCGAGCTTGTTGTACTTCTTCAGCGATTTCGGCGTCCTGGCGTGGATCGCGCGGTTGTTCTCGATTCCCCATGCATCGATGCCGCGATCGCGCAGGGCGCCGACCAGTTCGCCGCTGGCGGAGCCCGCGACCAGCAGCTTGGCGCCCGCCGCCCTGCCCCAGACGATGCCGATCAGCTTCGTCAGGTAGTCGGGATCGGTGAAGTGCCGCCACGCCTGATGATAGGGGCCGAGACCGCGATAATTCTCGAAATATTTGCGATCGATCTTGTCCGAGAGCGGCTTGTCGTCCTGCGCGCGCTGGCGGCGCAGGCGCATCATCTCGGTCAGGATGATGTCGGTCGCCGCGTCCGAGGAATCCAGCAGGCCGTTGAGCGTCGAATCGAACAGATAGTCGCCAACCACCACGATGCCGGGGTGCTCCTTCGGCTCGGGCCGGTGATTGGTCATGACGTCGCGCGCGGGCAAACCACCAGGCAGCGCGTTCACCGAGGACAGCCAGCGGTGGATCTTGCCTTCCATGAAGTGCAGACGCGCATCGCCGAGAGAAGCTGGGAGCGATTTCAGGGCGGCCTCGATCAGCTCCTGGTCCGACAGATTGGCAAAAGCCAGCGCATCGGAGCCGGGAATGAGCCAGTTCAGAACACCATGCTTGCCGACGTCGTGACGTGCGCCCTCGTTGTAGACGCAGCAGCCGCCGAAGGCTTCCGACATGAACCAGGCGCCCGGAATCTTGTCGCCCCAGAACGGCTCGTCGAACAGGATCGAGACGCGCAGATAGTGCGCGGGCCGGTCGAAATAGGCGACGTGCTTGACCATCGACCTGCGCAGCTGCTCGCCCTCCCAGCCGAGAGTGGCGAGCCAGGAATGCGGCAGGCAGACCAGCACGAGATCGAAGTCACGGGTCTCCGGCCCCTTGCCGTTCATCATCTTGAGCTGATACCGGCCGGTCGGCGCCTTGCCGACGGTGAGCACGCGGTGATTGAGCTGGATGTCGGCATTGACCTCCGACTGCAGGCATTCGATCAGCTGCTCGTTGCCGTTCTGGATGGAATAGAGGCCGATATAGCCGTCGACGTCCATCAGATAGTTCTTGAGCGCGTTGAGCCCGTTGGTGTTGTGGCTCTCGGTCGCGATGTCGGAACGCGCCATCACCTTGAAGAAGCGCTTTGCGGTGACGTCCTCGACCTCCTCGTCGAGCACCTGCTCGGCGGTCTTGTACGCCCAGGGATGTTCGTTGTCGTGCGCGCCGACGCCCTCGTAATATTCCACCGGCGACATCACCTCGGCGCAGCGCTTGCGGAAGGCTTCGATCGCGGCGGCAGTCTTGGCGCCGTATTTGCGGCGTATGCCGGGAACGTCCTTGAGCAGCTCACCGCCGAACTGCACCTGCTCGGCATCCATCGGAATGGTCTGAAGGCCGAAATGCTGGATCAGCTCGCGCAGAGGATCCGGGCCTGTCATGGAGTAGTCGTAGATCTCGGCAACGCCGGCCTCGTACATCGCGGGCGCCGAATCGAACTTGCGGGTGACGATCTTGCCGCCGAGCCTGTCGGAGGCCTCGTAGATGGTGACGCGGCAGAGGTCGCCGAGCTTGCGCTTCAGGTACCAGGCGCTCATCAGCCCGCCGGGGCCGCCGCCTACGATTGCGAGATCAAGCATGAGAGTTCCGTGGTCTTCCGGCCCTGCCCCCTTGGCGGGACCACCGGTCTAAGGCGCCATAGCACAAGCGCTTTTGCGGCTGAAGGAAAGATGAACAAAGGTTGATCCCGCATCGCAACAAAGCAGCAAAAAGGCCGGCAAAAGCCGGCCTTTTCATTGTCCTCGGTATTCCTACGGATGAACGATCATTCCGCGGGCGGCAGCGCAGGAAGCTCGGCTTCCGGCGCCGGCGACACGACGGCGGCCTGCTTCTCGCGCTCGTCCAGGATCAGCTTGTCGCGCTTCATGGCGACTTCGCGGATCTTGGCCATGGAGGCGCCGGTGCCCGCCGGGATCAGCCGGCCGACGATGACGTTCTCCTTGAGGCCTTCGAGCGGATCGATCTTGCCGTTGACCGCCGCCTCGGTGAGGACGCGGGTGGTCTCCTGGAACGATGCCGCCGAGAAGAAGGAGCGGGTCTGGAGGCTCGCCTTGGTGATGCCGAGCAGAACCGGCGTTCCCGTGGCGGGCTTCTTGCCCTCTTCCTTGGCCTTCACGTTCAGCGCGTCGAACTCGATCTTGTCGACCTGCTCGCCGGAGATCATGTCCGTGTCGCCCTGATCGGTGATTTCCACCTTCTGGAGCATCTGACGGACAATCACCTCGATGTGCTTGTCGTTGATGAGCACGCCCTGCAGCCGGTAGACCTCCTGGATCTCGTTGACCAGATAGGCCGCCAGCTCCTCGATGCCCTTGACCGCAAGGATGTCGTGCGGCGCCGGGTTGCCTTCCACGATGAAGTCGCCCTTTTCGACGACATCGCCGTCCTGAAGGTGGATGTGCTTGCCCTTCGGGATCAGGTACTCGCGCGGCTCGTCGGTCTTGTCCATCGGCTCGATCGAGATGCGACGCTTGTTCTTGTAGTCGCGCCCGAACCGGATGGTGCCCGCGATTTCGGCGATGATCGCCGCATCCTTCGGGCGCCGAGCCTCGAACAGTTCCGCCACCCGCGGCAGACCGCCGGTGATGTCACGCGTCTTGGCGCTTTCGGTCGAGACACGGGCGAGGATGTCGCCCGGCTGGACCTTGGCTCCGATGTCGACCGAGAGAATGGCGTCGACCGACAGCATGTAGCGGGCATCGCCGCCACGGGCGAGCTTGAGCACCTTGCCGTCCTTGCCCTTCACCACGATGGCCGGACGCAGGTCCGAGCCGCCGCGCGTCGAACGCCAGTCGATGACCACGCGCTTGGCGATACCGGTGGCCTCGTCGAGCGTTTCCGAGATCGACTGCCCCTCGACCAGATCCTCGAAGCCGATGGTTCCTTCGACCTCGGTGAGCAGCGGACGGGTGTAGGGATCCCATTCGACGATGCGCTGGCCGCGCTTGACCATGTCGCCCTCGTCGACGTGCAGACGCGAACCGTACTGGATACGGTGCGTCGCACGCTCGGTGCCGTCGGCATCGACGATCGCGACAACCATGTTGCGCACCATCGCGATAAGGTGACCTTCGCTGTTGCGGGCGATGGCCTTGTTCCTGATCACGATCTTGCCGTCGAAGTTGGCTTCGACGAAGGACTGCTCGTTGAGCTGCGCCGCACCGCCGATGTGGAAGGTGCGCATGGTGAGCTGGGTGCCCGGCTCGCCGATCGACTGCGCCGCGATGACGCCAACCGCTTCGCCGTGGTTGACCGGCGTGCCGCGGGCGAGGTCGCGGCCGTAGCACTTGCCGCAGATGCCGTTGACGAGCTCGCAGGTCAGCGCCGAGCGGATCTTCACCTCCTGGATGCCGGCCTGGTGGATGGCATCCACGTGGCTCTCTTCCATCAGCGTATCGCGCTTGACGATCACCTGGCCCGAGCTGTCACGCACGTCTTCGCAGGCCGTGCGTCCGAGGATGCGCGAGCCGAGCGAGGCGACCACGGTACCGGCGTCGACGATGGCGCGCATCTTGATGCCGAGCTTGGTGCCGCAGTCGCTCTGCGTGATGATGCAGTCCTGCGCCACGTCGACGAGACGACGGGTCAGGTAGCCGGAGTTCGCGGTCTTCAACGCGGTGTCCGCGAGGCCCTTGCGGGCGCCGTGGGTCGAGTTGAAGTACTCGAGCACCGAGAGGCCTTCCTTGAAGTTCGAGATGATCGGCGTCTCGATGATCTCGCCCGACGGCTTGGCCATCAGGCCGCGCATGCCGGCGAGCTGGCGCATCTGGGCCGGCGAACCGCGGGCACCGGAGTGAGCCATCATGTAGATCGAGTTGATGTCGGCGTCGGCTCCGCTCGCCGTCTTCTTGGTGGCGGAGATCTCCTTCATCATCGCCTTGGCGATTTCTTCCGTGGCCTTCGACCAGGCGTCGACGACCTTGTTGTACTTCTCGCCATGGGTGATCAGGCCGTCGTTGTACTGCTGCTCGAAATCCTTCGCCAGCGTACGGGTGGTGTCGACGATCTTCCACTTGCCGTGCGGCACGACCATGTCGTCCTTGCCGAACGAGATGCCGGCCTTGAACGCGTTGTAGAAGCCGAGCGCCATGATGCGGTCGCAGAAGATCACCGTCTCCTTCTGGCCGCAGTGGCGGTAGACCTGGTCGATGACGCCGGAGATCTCGCGCTTGGTCATCAGCTTGTTGATGATCTCGTAGGAGATGCGCGGGTTCTTCGGCAGCAGATTGCCGAGCATGACGCGGCCGGCGGTGGTCTCGATCCAGCGCTTGGAGACCTTGCCGGTCTCGTCCATGCCTTCCCACCGGTACTTGATCTTGGTGTGGAGGTGGATGACCTTCGCGTGCAGCGCATGCTCGAGCTCGGCCATGTCGCCGAACACCTTGCCCTCGCCGGGCAGGCCTTCGCGCATGATCGAGACGTAGTACAGACCGAGCACGATGTCCTGCGACGGCACGATGATCGGCTGGCCGTTCGCGGGATGCAGGATGTTGTTGGTCGACATCATCAGGACGCGCGCTTCCAGCTGCGCTTCGAGCGACAGCGGAACGTGCACGGCCATCTGGTCGCCGTCGAAGTCGGCGTTGAACGCGGAGCAGACCAGCGGGTGAAGCTGGATCGCCTTGCCCTCGATCAGCACGGGCTCGAATGCCTGAATGCCGAGGCGGTGCAGCGTCGGGGCGCGGTTGAGCAGCACCGGATGCTCGCGGATCACCTCGTCCAGGATGTCCCAGACCTCGGGCCGTTCCTTCTCGACCAGCTTCTTGGCCTGCTTCACGGTGGTGGACAGGCCCTTGGCGTCGAGCCGCGAATAGATGAACGGCTTGAACAGCTCGAGCGCCATCTTCTTCGGCAGGCCGCACTGATGCAGGCGCAGCTCGGGACCGACCACGATCACCGAACGGCCCGAATAGTCGACGCGCTTGCCGAGCAGGTTCTGGCGGAAGCGGCCCTGCTTGCCCTTGAGCATGTCGGCGAGCGACTTCAGCGGACGCTTGTTGGCGCCGGTGATGACGCGGCCGCGGCGGCCGTTGTCGAACAGCGCATCGACCGCTTCCTGAAGCATGCGCTTCTCGTTGCGGATGATGATGTCGGGCGCGCGCAGCTCCATCAGCCGCTTCAAGCGGTTGTTGCGGTTGATGACGCGGCGATAGAGGTCGTTGAGATCAGAGGTCGCGAAACGGCCGCCGTCCAGCGGCACCAGCGGACGCAGGTCCGGCGGAATCACCGGGATCACGGTCATGATCATCCATTCCGGCTTGTTGCCGGAATGGCGGAACGCTTCCACGATCTTCAGACGCTTGGCGAGCTTCTTGTGCTTGATGTCGGAGTCGGTCTCCTGCATCTCGGCACGCAGCGAGGCCTCGAGCTTCTCGAGGTCCATGCCCTTGAGCAGCTCGCGGATCGCCTCGGCGCCGATCATGGCGGTGAAGCTGTCCTGGCCGTACTCGTCCTGCGCCTTCAGATACTCGTCTTCCGACAGCAGCTGACGGTCCTTCAGCGCGGTGAGGCCCGGCTCGAGCACGACGTAATATTCGAAGTAGAGGATCCGCTCGAGATCCTTCAGCGTCATGTCGAGCAGGAGGCCGATGCGCGAGGGCAGCGACTTCAGGAACCAGATGTGCGCGACGGGGGCTGCGAGCTCGATATGACCCATGCGCTCGCGCCGGACGCGCGACAGCGTGACCTCGACCGAGCACTTCTCGCAGATGATGCCCTTGTACTTCATGCGCTTGTACTTGCCGCACAAGCACTCGTAGTCCTTGATCGGCCCGAAGATGCGGGCGCAGAACAGGCCGTCGCGCTCGGGTTTGAAGGTACGATAGTTGATGGTCTCCGGCTTCTTGATCTCGCCGTAGGACCAGGACAGAATCTTCTCTGGAGACGCGATCGAGATCCGGATCTGGTCGAAGACCTGAGCCGGCGTCGTCGGGTTGAAGAGATTCATAATTTCTTGGTTCATCGTCTTCTCCTCGCGTGCCGGTCGCCTCCGGCCGCAAATTCGAAAATCACTTCTGCATGGCGCCCTGCCCTCAAGGCCTCGGGCGGGGCGCCGATGCCCGGCCGCGAAGGCCGGGCATGACAGGTCGAATTACTCGGCCGCTTCCGACGTCGGCGCCGGTCCCATCTTGGAGTTGTGCAGGTCGACGTTGAGGCCGAGCGAGCGCATTTCCTTGACCAGCACGTTGAACGATTCCGGAATACCGGCCTCGAACGTGTCGTCGCCGCGCACGATCGCCTCGTACACCTTGGTACGGCCGGCGACGTCGTCCGACTTCACCGTCAGCATCTCCTGGAGCGTGTACGCCGCGCCGTAAGCCTCGAGCGCCCACACCTCCATTTCGCCGAAGCGCTGGCCGCCGAACTGCGCCTTGCCGCCCAGCGGCTGCTGGGTGACGAGCGAGTACGGACCGATCGAACGCGCATGGATCTTGTCGTCGACCAGATGGTGCAGCTTGAGCATGTAGATGTAGCCCACCGTCACCTTGCGATCGAACGGATCGCCGGTGCGGCCGTCATAGACGGTCGACTGACCCGAAGCGTCGAGACCGGCGAGCTTCAGCATCTCCTCGATATCGGCTTCCTTGGCACCGTCGAACACCGGGGTTGCGATCGGCACGCCGCGGCTGAGGTTATGGCCGAGTTCGAGCAGCTCGTTGTCGTTGAGCGACTTGATCGTCTCGTCCTCGCCGTAGACCTTCTTCAAGGTCTCCTTCAGCGGCTTGATGTCCTGCCTCGACAGGTACGCATCGACGGTCTGGCCGATACGCTTGCCGAGGCCGGCGCAGGCCCAGCCGAGATGGGTCTCGAGGATCTGTCCGACGTTCATGCGCGAAGGCACGCCGAGCGGATTGAGCACGATGTCGGCATGCGTGCCGTCTTCGAGGAACGGCATGTCCTCGATCGGCACGATCTTCGACACCACGCCCTTGTTGCCGTGGCGGCCGGCCATCTTGTCGCCGGGCTGGATCTTGCGCTTCACCGCGACGAAGACCTTGACCATCTTCATCACGCCGGGCGGCAATTCGTCACCGCGCTGAAGCTTCTCGACCTTGTCGAGGAAGCGCTGTTCCAGTCCCTTCTTCGACTCGTCGTACTGCTTCCGCATGGCCTCGATCTCGGCCATCAGCTTGTCGTTCGGCGAAGCGAACAGCCACCATTGCGACTTCGGATACTCCTCGAGCACCGCACGGGTGATCTTGGTGTCCTTCTTGAAGCCCTTGGGACCTGCAATGCCCTGCCGCCCCTCGAGCAGCTCGGCAAGACGGTTGTAGACGTTGCGGTCCAGGATCGCCTGCTCGTCGTCGCGGTCCTTGGCGAGGCGCTCGATCTCCTCCCGCTCGATCGCCAGCGCACGCTCGTCCTTGTCGACGCCGTGGCGGTTGAACACGCGCACTTCGACGATGGTGCCCTGCACGCCCGGGGGAACGCGCAGCGAGGTGTCGCGGACGTCGGAGGCCTTCTCGCCGAAGATGGCGCGCAGCAGCTTCTCTTCCGGCGTCATCGGGCTTTCGCCCTTCGGCGTGATCTTGCCGACCAGGATGTCGCCGGCGCGCACTTCCGCGCCGATGTAGACGATACCGGCTTCGTCGAGGTTCTTCAGCGCTTCTTCCGAGACGTTCGGAATGTCGCGGGTGATTTCCTCAGGTCCGAGCTTGGTGTCGCGGGCCATCACCTCGAACTCCTCGATGTGGATCGAGGTGAAGACGTCCTCCTTCACGATCCGCTCGGAGAGCAGGATCGAGTCTTCGAAGTTGTAGCCGTTCCACGGCATGAACGCGACCAGCACGTTGCGGCCGAGCGCGAGCTCGCCGAGATCGGTCGAAGGACCGTCGGCGATGATGTCGCCCTTCCTGACGACGTCGCCGACCTTCACCAGCGGACGCTGGTTGATGCAGGTCGACTGGTTCGAGCGCTGGTACTTCATGAGGCGGTAGATATCGACGCCCGACTTGGTCGGATCGAGATCTTCCGTGGCGCGGATGACGACGCGGGTCGCATCGATCTGGTCGATCACGCCCGAACGGCGCGCCGCGATCGCAGCGCCCGAGTCACGGGCAACCACGCCCTCCATGCCGGTGCCGACGAACGGCGCCTCGGCGCGAACCAGCGGCACCGCCTGGCGCTGCATGTTCGAGCCCATCAGCGCGCGGTTGGCGTCGTCGTTCTCGAGGAACGGGATCAGCGCCGCGGCGACCGAAACGAGCTGCTTCGGCGACACGTCCATGTAGTCGACCTTGTCGGGCGTCATCGGCACGACGTCGCGGGTGCCGCTCGAACGGCAGACCACGAGGTCTTCGGTGAACCGGCCCTTGGCGTCGACCGGCACGTTGGCCTGGGCCACGGAATAGCGCCCTTCCTCCATCGCCGACAGGTACACGACCTCGTCGGTGACACGGCCATCCTTGACCTTGCGATACGGCGTCTCGACGAAGCCGTACTTGTTCACGCGCGCGAAGGTCGCGAGCGAGTTGATCAGGCCGATGTTCGGACCTTCCGGCGTCTCGATCGGGCAGATGCGGCCGTAATGCGTCGGGTGCACGTCGCGCACCTCGAAGCCAGCGCGCTCGCGGGTGAGACCGCCCGGTCCGAGCGCCGAGAGGCGGCGCTTGTGGGTGATCTCGCTGAGCGGGTTGGTCTGGTCCATGAACTGCGAGAGCTGCGAGGAGCCGAAGAACTCGCGCACCGCGGCGGCGGCCGGCTTGGCGTTGATCAGGTCCTGCGGCATGACCGTGTCGATGTCGACCGAGGACATGCGCTCCTTGATCGCGCGCTCCATGCGCAACAGGCCGATGCGGTACTGGTTCTCCATGAGCTCGCCGACCGAACGCACGCGGCGGTTGCCGAGATGGTCGATGTCGTCGATCTCGCCCTTGCCGTCGCGCAGATCCACCAGCGTCTTGATGACGGAGAGGATGTCCTCCTTGCGCAGCGTGCGCTGGGTGTCGGGCGCATCGAGGTCGAGGCGCATGTTCATCTTGACGCGGCCGACCGCGGAGAGGTCGTAGCGCTCGGCGTCGAAGAACAGCGACTGGAACATGGCCTGCGCCGATTCCAGCGTTGGCGGCTCGCCCGGACGCATCACGCGGTAGATGTCGAACAGCGCGTCCTCGCGCGTCATGTTCTTGTCGGCCGAGAGCGTGTTGCGGATGTAGGGGCCGACATTGACGTGGTCGATGTCGAGCAGCGGCAGTTCTTTGTAGCCCTGCTCGTTGAGCGCCTTCATCAGCTTGTCGGTGATCTCCTCACCGGCCTCGGCGTGGATCTCACCGGTCTTGGGGTTGACGAGATCCTCGGCGACGTAGTTGCCGACCAGCTCCTCGTCGGCCATGCGCAGCGCCTTCAGCCCCTTCTCCTGTAGCTGGCGGGCAGCGCGGACGGTGAGCTTCTTGCCGGCCTCGAGCACGACCTTGCCGGTGTCGGCATCGATCAGGTCGTTGACCGTGGAGTAGCCGCGGAAGCGGTTGGCGTCGAACGGAACGCGCCAGCCTTCCTTGGTCCGCTTGTAGAGAATCTTCTTGTAGAACGTTGAGAGGATCGCCTCGCCGTCGAGGCCGAGGGCGAACATCAGCGACGTCACCGGAATCTTGCGGCGACGGTCGATACGCGCATAGACGATGTCCTTGGCGTCGAACTCGATGTCGAGCCAGGAGCCGCGATACGGGATGACGCGGGCGGCGAACAGCAGCTTGCCCGAGGAATGGGTCTTGCCCTTGTCGTGGTCGAAGAACACGCCGGGCGAACGGTGCATCTGCGAGACGATGACGCGCTCGGTGCCGTTGACGATGAAGGTGCCGTTCATCGTCATGAGCGGGATGTCGCCCATGTAGACGTCCTGCTCCTTGATGTCCTTCACCGACTTCGCGCCGGTTTCCTCGTCGATATCGAACACGATGAGGCGCAGCGTCACCTTGAGGGGCGCAGCGAAGGTCATGCCGCGCTGGCGGCACTCGTCGACGTCGTATTTCGGCTGCTCGAACTCGTAGCGGACGAATTCCAGCATCGAGGTGCCGGAGAAGTCGGAGATCGGAAACACCGAGCGGAACACCGCCTGCAGACCCTCGTCGAGACGTCCGCCCTGGGGTTCGTCCACCATCAGGAACTGGTCATAGGACGCCTTCTGAACCTCGATGAGGTTCGGCATCTCGGCGACTTCCTTGATGTGTCCGAAGAACTTGCGAACGCGTTTGCGACCGGTGAATGTCTGCTGCGCCATCGTGGCCTCTCATTTTCGTCGCCCGCCCTGGGCGCACCGTCCGGACCGCGGCTGCCACCGCTTTCCGGGTTGAATTTTCGAACCCGTCTTGGGGGGCCGGAGACGCAGTTTCAGGCGCCGATGTCCTGAATCTGTTCTTCAGACCTTCAAAACGCAAAACGACGCGCGGGGCGCAGATGCGCGCCCGCCCGTCACAACGATCATCTTCACGGACTGCAAAAGCCCGAAATAGCCTGCTCTCCCAACGGCTTACAGGGAAATCCGGCATCCCTGCCCACCGCGCTTTCGTGCTGCCGACCCGATATGGGGCGACAATAGTGCAGATTCGAGGGTCAAACCCTCAAATCCCCACACTTTTTCGTGTTTGGCCTGCGTCGGATCGTTCCGTCGCACGCCTTTTGCATTCCGGTCCACCCTCTCGAAGGGGGACCAGGATCCCGGGCAGAGCCGTTGCCCGCCCGGGATCCCGCCAGTAAGCAGTGCTTACTTGAGCTCGACCTTGGCGCCAGCCTTCTCGAGCTGGGCCTTGATCTTGTCGGCTTCGTCCTTGTTCACGCCTTCCTTCAGCGGCTTCGGAGCACCCTCGACGAGGTCCTTTGCTTCCTTCAGGCCGAGACCGGTGATGGCGCGGACTTCCTTGATGACCTCGATCTTCTTGTCGCCGGCGCTGGCGAGAACGACCGTGAACTCGGTCTTCTCTTCCGCCGGAGCGGCAGCACCGCCGCCGCCAGCGGCCGGGCCGGCCACGGCGACAGCCGCGGCAGCCGAAACGCCCCACTTCTCTTCGAGGAGCTTCGCGAGTTCGGCAGCTTCGAGCACGGTCAGGCTCGAGAGGTCGTCAACGATCTTCTGCAGGTCAGCCATTGTTCAGTTTCCTTAACTGTAAGTCTGGTTCGGGTTTGAGTTTTGCGAAGGGCGTCAGGCCGCTTCGCCCTTTGAGGCATGAGCCTGGATGACGCGCGCGAGCTTGCCCGCGGGCGCGTTGGCGAGCTGGGCCAGCTTGGTCGCCGGGGCCACGATGAGGCCGACGATCTTGCCGCGCAGTTCGTCAAGCGACGGCAGCGAGGCAAGCGCCTTCACGCCATCGACATTCAGGACGGTCTTCCCCATCGATCCGCCGACGATGACGAACTTTTCGTTCGCCTTGGCGAATTCGATGGCGACCTTTGGCGCCGCTACCGGATCGTTCGAAGTCGCGATCACGGTCGGCCCCTTCAGCATGGGGCCGATGGCAACGACGTCAGTGCCTTCAAGAGCAATTTTGGCGAGACGGTTCTTCGAGACCTTCACCGCGGCACCCGCCTGCTTCATCTGCTGGCGCAGCTTCTGCATCTGGGCGACGGTGAGGCCGGAATATTGAGCAACGATCGCGACGCTCGTGGTCTTGAAGACCTCGTTGAGCTGTTCGACCGCTTCTTTTTTTGCCGCTCGTTCCACAGCAAGCTCTCTCCGGTTGGCGGTCATCGCGAGAAGCGGGACCGCCGGGTTGCACCCATCGTCCCGCCCAAACCTGAACCTCCGGGTCAAAAACCCATCGGACACGCCGGGCAAGACGACAATTCAAAGCCTGCCCTCCGGGAGCCCAAGGGCCCACGGCGTGTCGAGGTCCGAACCAGACCCGTTTCGCAAAACCAGCCCTTAAAGCTGGATGCGAAGTGAAATCCGGTCTTCACCCGTCTATGCAGGCCATGCGATTAAGCCGTTGAGGAATCGAGATTCCCCGCGGGCGCCTGCAGTCTTGGACAGGACGAGGTCAGCCGGCGAACCGCCCGACCTCTGCCCGCATCCCTGCCAAAAGACGGATCTTCCTTCCTTTTCGGGCAAATCCTCACGGACGTCCTGAAAAGGAATGATCTCCTGTCGTGTCGGGTTTTCGGAATGCGTGCACGAACGCGCCAGCCGAGGCCGGCACGTCCGGAGGCGGTTCTTTAACCGCTCGGAGCCTGCTTGCCAAGAGCAAAATTCACACCAGTTCCAATCGATTGGCGGTTGGGCTTGAGATGGCCCAACAAGGGCCGATTCAGGCCGATTTGACCCGATACGGCAGCGGTTTGCCCTCGAAGAACGCGGTCAGGTTGGCCAGCACGCAGTTCTGCATCGCGACGTGCGAATCCAGGGTGTGGCCGCCGATATGCGGGGCGAACACCACGTTGGGGAGTTCGGTCAGGGCGTCAGGCGCGTGCGGTTCCTTCTCGAAGACGTCGAGGCCCGCCCCCGCGATCGTCTTGTCGGTGAGCGCCGCGACCAGCGCCTTCTCGTCGATGACGGAGCCGCGGGAGATGTTGACGACGTAGCCCTCCGCCCCGAGGCGCCTGAGGATATCGGCGTTGACGGCATGTTGGGTCTCGGCCCCTGCCCGCACCGCGATCATCAGGACGCTGCACCAATCGGCGAGCGCCTCCAGGGTCTGAAAGTACTGATAGGGCAGATCATACCGGGTGCGGCTGAAATAGCCGACCTCGCTCTCGAAAGCAGCACAGCGCGCGGCGATTTTGCGGCCGATCTCACCCATGCCGTAGATGCCGATGCGGCGGCCGGGCATGCCGGCCTGGGGACGCATCATCGGCGACTGTTTCGAGGCCGCCCAATCGCCGCTGCGGACATATTGGTCGGCCACCAAAATCCGCCGCGTCGTCGCCAGCATCAAGGTCATCGCGATGTCGGCGACAGAAGCCGCATTGGCACCTGGGCTGTGACCGACCGCGATGTTCCGGCTGGCCGCCGCCTTCAAGTCGACGCCATCATAGCCAGTCCCATAGCAGACGATGGCGCCGAGCTTCGGAAACAGGTCCATCGCCTCCGCACCGAGTGGCGAGCCGCCAGCAGTCAGCAGTGCGCGGATGCCGCCCAGCTCCTCCGCCGGAAACACCTCCCGCACGGGCTTGCCGCCGGTGTCGAGCAGCTCGAACCGCTCGGCGAAGCGCGCCATCATCGACTTGGGAAAGCGCGAGTAGATCAGGACCTTGTCAGCCATTGTTGTTGTTTCCGAAGAGCGCCGCCACAAACGACGAGGGGCGGAATCGGTCACCCGATCCCGCCCCTCGCCTCATGCAATTTCCAAACCTCAGCCGAGAATGGTGCCCGGCTCGACCTTCACGCCCGGGCCCATCGTCGAGGACACCGCAACGCGCTGGATGTAAGTGCCCTTGGAACCGGCCGGTTTCGCCTTGGAGACCGCGTCAGCCAGAGCCTTGATGTTCTCGACCAGCTTCTCCTCGGAGAACGAGGCCTTGCCGACGCCGGCCTGCAGGATGCCGGCCTTCTCGACGCGGAACTCGACCGAGCCGCCCTTGGCGCCCTTCACCGCACCGGTGACGTCCATGGTCACGGTACCGATCTTCGGGTTCGGCATCAGGCCGCGCGGGCCGAGCACCTTACCGAGGCGGCCGACCAGCGGCATCATGTCGGGGGTGGCGATACAGCGGTCGAAATCGATCGTGCCGTTCTGCACCTTCTCGACCAGGTCCTCGGCGCCGACCACGTCCGCACCGGCGGCCTTGGCTTCATCGGCCTTGGCGCCGCGGGCGAACACGCCGACGCGGAGCGTACGGCCGGTGCCGTTTGGCAGGGTCACGACACCGCGGACCATCTGGTCGGCGTGGCGCGGATCGACGCCGAGATTGATCGCGACCTCGATGGTCTCGTCGAACTTCGCTTTCGCGCGTTCCTTGACCATCTTGATGGCGTCCGCGAGCGGGTAAAGCTTTTCGCGGTCAATGCCTTCGCGGGCTTTGTTCAAACGCTTTCCGATTGCCATGGCCGCTTACCCCGCAACTTCCAGACCCATCGAACGGGCCGAGCCCTCGACCATCTTCATGGCCGATTCGATGGTGTCGCAATTCAAGTCCTTCATCTTCTTCTCGGCGATCTCGCGCACCTGCGCCTTGGTCACCTTGCCGGCCTTGTCGCGGCCCGGCGCCTTCGAGCCGGACTGGATTTTTGCAGCCTGCTTGAGGAAGTAGGACATCGGCGGCGTCTTCATCTCGAAGGTGAAGGAACGGTCCGCATAGATGGTGATGATCACCGGGATCGGGGTGTTCTTCTCTTCCTTCTGGGTCTGGGCGTTGAACGCCTTGCAGAACTCCATGATGTTGAGACCGCGCTGACCGAGCGCGGGACCGATCGGGGGCGAGGGATTCGCCGCGCCGGCCGGGACCTGAAGCTTCAGGTATCCGGTCACTTTCTTTGCCATGTATCACTCCTGTTGTGCCGGCAGGACCGGCGGTTTCAGGTTCGTGGTCTGGGTCGGATGCGGCTGGCAACCGCCCCTCCCTCCCACGGCCTCTTGTTGCGCGAGACCGAAGCCTCCCGCGTTACCCGATCAGACCTTCTCGACCTGACCGAATTCCAGCTCGACCGGCGTCGCGCGGCCGAAGATCGACACGGCGACCTTCACGCGCGAGCGCGCCTCATCGATCTCCTCGACCACACCCGAGAACGAGGCGAACGGGCCGTCGGCCACGCGCACGTTCTCGCCGATCTCGAACGACACCGACGCCTTCGGCCGTTCCACGCCCTCCTGCACCTGGTGCAGGATGCGCATGGCCTCGGCTTCCGAGATCGGCATCGGCTTGTTCTCGGCGCCGAGGAAGCCCGTGACCTTCGGCGTGTTCTTGATCAGATGGAACGCCTCGTCGGTCAGCTTCATCTTCACCAGCACGTAGCCGGGGAAGAACTTGCGCTCGGCGTCGATCTTGCGGCCGCGGCGCACTTCCGTGACCTTCTCGGTCGGAACCAGCACCAGCTCGAACAGCTCCTCGAGCCCGCGCTGCTTGGCCTGCTCGCGGATCGATTCGGCGACCTTCTTCTCGAAGTTCGAATAGGCGTGGACGATGTACCAGCGCTTGTCGGACACTTGAGCGGTTGCTGTTGCCATCATTGAATGCCCAGGAGGAAGGTGACGAGGTAGCGAATGATCAGGTCGGCGGCGAAGAAGAAGATCGAAGCCACCGCGACCATGACGAACACCATGATGGTGGTGATCGTGGTCTCACGGCGGGTCGGCCAGGTGACCTTGGCAGTCTCCGAGCGCACTTCCTGCAAGAACTTGAACGGGCTGACTGCCATCGCTTGAGGTCCAGCGTCCGTCGACAGACGCAAATGAATTTCAGGGATCCGAACAGCCGCCGTTGGCCCAGCCCTCTGTCTCGAAGGATGAGCCGGAAACCGGGCTCGATTGTTCGGGGATTTCAAGGCCGCGCCGGAAATCCGCGTCTAACGGGCCGGCTGCGAGTGCCGGGTATCTACTGCGGATGCGGCCAAAGGTCAAGGTAGAGAGAGTTCGCCCGGGCAGGCCGCCCTCCCCCCGAGGGTCGTGCAGAGGCCATGTGGATCAAGGACTTGTCGACCGCCCGGAACGCGCCATCCCATCCCCGGCAAGGCTATCGGGAGCCGTCAGTCGGCCCGGTCGACCATGGAAATCCCCGGCAGCGGCACCACGAACTTCCCGCCTTCGGCGAAATAGCGGGCGTGCTTGGCCCGGATCGGGTCGACATAGCGCCAGGCGAAGACCACGACGAACGCGGGTTTGCGCTCGTAGAGAGCGGCAGGCGGCAGGATCGGGATGTCATAGCCGGGGCCCGCCATCACCTTCCCCTTGTTGGGATCGTCGTCCACCAGGAAGTCGATCTTGTTCTCCAGGCCGAACTGCGGCAGCAGCGTCGTGGTGCCCACCGAGACGCCATAGCCGGCGACCAGCTCACCGCGCGCATGGGCGGCATCTGCCATCGCGACCAATTCGTCACGGATGGCGGCGATCCTCTTCACGTACGGCACATAATAGGCCGGCTGATCGACGCCGAGCCGGTCTTCCTCGGCAACGAAACGCGCGACCTCGGCCGACGGTTTCTTGGCGCCGCCGGCGCGCTGCACGGTCACGCGGATCGAACCGCCCTTGGTCCAGATGTGCTGGACGTCGATCAGCTCCATGCCCAGCCGGGCGAAGAA
Source organism: Bradyrhizobium sp. IC4059 (assembly GCF_020193615.1). Classification (NCBI taxonomy): domain Bacteria; kingdom Pseudomonadati; phylum Pseudomonadota; class Alphaproteobacteria; order Hyphomicrobiales; family Nitrobacteraceae; genus Bradyrhizobium; species Bradyrhizobium sp. IC4059. The sequence goes on along the minus strand of NZ_JADYVH010000006.1, from coordinate 338,189 downwards.
ACGGATCAGCGGCTTGATGTTAAAATACGACAGATGCTCGTGATAGACGGTATCGAGCAGGTTCTTCTCGGTGACGTCGACGCCGTATTGCGTTTCGAAGACGAACAATCCGTCCGGTGCGAGCACGTCGCGAACCCCGATCACCAGCGGATCCAGATTGTCGACATTGGCAATCATGTTGTTGGCGATCACGACGCTCGCCGCGCCATGGTTCTGGAGGATGCGGCGACCGATGGCATCGGTGAAGAAATCGCCGATGTCTCGATGCCCGCCTCCGTGGCGCGCCGCGCAATCTCGACGGCGGGATCGACGCCCAGCACCCGCATGCCGCGCTCCTTGAAGAAGCCGAGCAGCGATCCGTCATTGCTGCCGAGCTCGACCACCAGCGAACCCGGCGCGATGCCGAAACGGCTCACGACGTCGTTGGCATAGCCGGCGAAATGCTCGCGCAGGCCGAGCGAGAGCGAGGTGATATAGACGTAGTTTCGGTACTGGATCTCCGGATTGCCGACATGGAGAATCTGGAGATGGCCGCAATCCCGGCACAGATGCAGCGCCATCGGCACCGCAGCGCGGAATCTGTGCGCTGATCTCACTGCTCCAGCTCGGCCTCACCTACGCCCAGGTTCCGGTGAGCCTGAACGCAGAGCTGAAGGGTTCATCGCGCGCGCTGCGGCTGCGCACCTATCTCGAGCTGGGACCGTCCTTTCCCTGCTGCGCCGCGTTCCCATCCGGAACGTCGATCTCAGCCAGGTTCCCGGCGATCGCGAGCGGATCCCGGCGCGCTAGGGCGGGCCTGGCATTAGGACGTCGAAGATCAGGACCCGCTGCTGGCGATTCGTCCGCGGGACGCTACCGTCCCTATCCCGCCAGCATCGAACGTAAGTGATTGATTTGGCTGGCAGGAGTGGCAGGGCTCGAACCTGCGACCCCCGGTTTTGGAGACCGGTGCTCTACCAATTGAGCTACACTCCTACGAACCCGCGTCGCCGCGGACCAAGGGCGCTTTCAAGCACAGAGAGCGGCCGATTTGCAAGGGTGAACCGCGCCGGCTTCGCTTGTTTGTGCCGGGGGTTCTGGGCCACAGTCCATCGGCCATAACGAAAAACAATCGGGAGTGCCCATGACCGCACTAGCGACCGCCACTGCCGCCTCACAGGCTCCAGGCGCGCCCCACACCCCAGCTTTGCCAGAGGGCCGCCCGGAGACGCTCGGGCTGTCGCGACCGCGGCTCCAGGCCATGTCGGACGCCTTCAAGCGCGAGATCGACAAGGGAACCGTGCCCGGGGTCACGGTGCTGGTGGCGAGGGGCGGCCAAATCGGCTGGTTCGAGGCACTCGGCAGGCAGAGCCCGGCAGGCGCGGCGCCGATGGCGCGCGATTCGATCTTCCGCATCTTCTCGATGACCAAGCCGATCGTCTCGGTCGGCATCATGGCGCTGGTCGAGGACGGCTTCCTCCTGCTCAGCGATGCCGTCGCAAAGTTCATCCCGGAGTTCGCGAGCCAGCAGGTCGGCGTCGTCAAGGACGGCAGGTTGGAGCTGGTGCCGCCGGCGCGGCCCATGACCGTGCAGGACCTGCTCCGCCACACCTCCGGCCTCACCTACGAGCACCAGGGCGACGGCCCCGTGCACAAGTTCTACCAGGAGTCCCGCGTCCGCAGCCGCAAGATCACCAATGCCGAGCACGCCGCGCTGGTGGCGAGCTTCCCGCTGGTCTGCCAGCCCGGCGCGGAGTTCAACTACAGCCGCTCCACGGATATTTTGGGCCGCATCATCGAAGTGGTGAGCGGCAAATCGCTCGGCACGTTCCTCACAGAGCGCGTGCTCGCGCCGCTGCAAATGGCCGAAACCGGCTTCTCGACGAGCCAGGCGAATGCCGGCCGGCTCGCCGAGCCGTTCGCGGCCGACCCCTGGACCGGCGACAAGGTCGCCCTGTTCAACATGCTGGAGCAGCCGGTGATGGAGTCCGGCGGCGGTGGCCTGGTCTCGACCACGATGGATTATGCCCGCTTCTGCCTGATGCTGCGAAACGGCGGCTCACTCGACGGCAACAGGATCATCGGCCGCAAGACGTTGGAGCTGATGGCCTCTGATCACCTCGGGCCAGGCGTGCCCACCAACGGCACGCTGCTGTCGCCCGGCCATGGCTTTGGCCTCGGCTTTGCCGTGCGTCGCGAGGCAGGCATCGCACCCTTCCCCGGCAGCGTCGGCCAGTATTTCTGGAGCGGCATTGCCGGCACCTTCTTCTGGATCGATCCGAAGGAGGACCTGTTCGCAGTGTTCATGAGCCAGGGGCCGGGACAGCGCGACTACACGCGGACCTTGGTACGGGATCTGGTGTACGCGGCGGTGGAGTGAGATCTCGTGCCCCGGACGCGCTGCAACGCCCTTTAGCGTTGCTGCGCAGAGCCGGGGCCCGTGCATCCACGATCTCGTTCTCGGCCTTCTGGATCCGGGCTCTGCGGCGCAGCGTTACACGCTGGCGTCCGGGACACGGTCGTTATCTCAACTGATCGTCGCGCCGCCGTCGATCACCATGGTCTGGCCGGTCATGAAGTCGCCGGCCTTCGAGCCCAGGAACACCGCCGCGCCGGCGATCTCGTCGGGGATGCCGATGCGCAAGAGCGGCGAGCGCGAGGTCGAGGCTTTCAGGTTCTCCGGATTGTCCCACAGCGCTTTGGCAAAATCGGTCTTGATCAGGCCCGGCGCGATACAGTTCACGCGAATGTTGTGCTGGCCGTATTCGCAGGCGAGGTTGCGCGCGAGCTGCATGTCGGCGGCCTTCGAGATCGCGTAGGCACCGAGGATGGTCGAGCCCTTGAGGCCGCCGATCGAGGAGACGATGATGATCGATCCGTCCTTGCGCTCGATCATCTGCGGCACCACCATCGAGATCAGCCAATTGTTGGCGACGATGTTGTTGTCGAGGATCTTCCTGAACTGATCGTCGGAGATGCCGGCGAGCGGGCCGTAATATGGATTCGATGCGGCGTTGCAGACCAGCACGTCGATCTTGCCGAAGGCACGGTTGCTCTCGTCGACGAGGTTTTGCAGATTCTCCTTCGACGAGATGTTGGCGGCGATCGCAATTGCAGTGCCCTTGCCGAACCTGTCGTTGATGCCTTTCGCCACCTGCTCGCACACGTCGGCCTTGCGCGAGGAGATCACCACCTTGGCGCCGTGCTCGGCCATGCGCTCGGCGATCGCAAGTCCGATGCCGCGCGTCGATCCGGTGATGACGGCGACTTTCCCCTTCATGTCGAACAAGGTCATGTTTCTCTCCCAGATTGATTTTCGTATTCAGTATCAGGCCAGCTTCTTGACTTCCGGTCCCGCCGGCTGATGCATCGCCGCGTGCGCTGGATCGGCGATCCAAGGCTGCTGATTGACCATCGGCAGCCGCCAGACCGTGCGATCGGGACTCGCAAAATAATCCAGCCGCGTCACCGAGCAATTGTCGATGTCGAACGACAGCCCGCGTTCCGGCTGCCCGCCGAGCGCGAACCCCACTGCCGCCCTGATAGTGCCGCCATGCGCGACTGCGATGATGTCCTTCCCGGCCGCCTCGGCGTTGATCCGCTCGATGGTGCGGCGCGTGCGGTTGTACAGGTCCATGAAGCTTTCACCGCCGGGCGCGGGCTCGTTGATGTCGGCGAACCAGCTCGCACCGACGGGGCGGCTGGCAATGAACTGGGCGCGGTTCATGCCCTGCCAGCGGCCGAGGTTCTGCTCGGCGAGATCCGCCTCCCATTTCAGCGCTGCCGGCCTTGGAAAACCCGCGGCCCAGATCGCCTCGGCGGTCTGATGGGTGCGCATCAGATTGCTCGAATACCAGACCGCCTGGCGTGGCAGCACCTTGGCAACAGCGTTGAACACATAAGTATCGCTGGTATCGCAGGCGATGTCGCTCTGCCCGTAGATGTTGCCGCCGTCGTTGCGCACCGGCGCGTGACGGACCCACCACCACCGCGTGATGACCACGTTCGGCTTGTCTGCACCTGCCATCGAAACCCTTCCATCCCGTCTATTGTCGCTGTACGTGAGTAGTGAACGCGTCTCAAGACACTTTGCCGTTTGAAATCTTGTTTGAAATTCCGTCGCGCGGCAAGCGTCGTGCACGAGCAAAAGGGAGAAACGCATGGGTCGCCTGCAAGGCAAATCCGTCATCATCACCGGCGCCGGCAGCGGCATCGGCCGCGCGGCTGCGCTGCTGTTCACCAAGGAGGGCGGCAAGTTGATCGCGGTCGATCGCACCGAGGCGGTGAAGGAGACGGTCGAGGAGATCAAGAAGGCCGGCGGCGTCGCGGAAGCGATGGTTGCGGATGCCGGCTCCGAACAAGACGTCATCGCTGTGATCGACAAGGCGGTGAAGACGCACGGCCGGCTCGACGTGATCTGGGCCAATGCCGGCGTCTCCGGCGGACTCGTTCCGCTCGCCGAGCAGACCGTCGAGCATTGGCAGGAAATCCTGCGCGTCAACCTGATCGGGCCGTTCCTCGCGGTGAAGTACGCAATGCCGCACATGGTCAAGCAGCAGTCCGGCGCAATCGTGCTGACCGCCTCTGTCGCCGGCCTCAAGGCCGGCGCGAGCGGGCATCCCTATGCCGCGAGCAAGGCCGGCGTGATCAGCCTGGTGCAGACCACGGCGTATTCGCTCACCGGCACCGGCGTGCGCATCAATGCGGTCTGCCCCGGCCTGATCGAAACAGGCATGACCAAGCCGATCTTCGACCGCGCCAAGGAGCGCGGCACCCAAGACAAGATCGGCCAGCTCAACCCGCTCAAGCGGCCGGGACAGCCGCACGAGCTCGCGGCGATGGGACTGTTCCTGGCGAGCGACGAGGCTTCGTATGTGAACGGCCAGGCGTTCCCGGTCGACGGCGGCTTGACGGCATCGATGCCGTATACGGGCAAGCCGGTTTAGTTCGCAGGTCGTGTCCCGGACGCGACGCAGCGCGCAAGCGGTGCGGCGCAGAGCCGGGACCCAGCAGGCTACGTCGCTCGCTGCTGCACGGGCCCCGGCTCTGCAGCGCATCGTCGAACCGGACGATGCTTCGCATCGCCGGGGAGACGCTGCGCAGCGTCCGGGCCACGAGACGTGAGTTTCAGGTACACAGCTGCCTCAACCCGTCATTGCGAGCGCAGCGAAGCAATCCAGAATCCCTCCGCGGAAAGACTATGGATTGCTTCGCTGCGCTCGCAATGACGGTCGTGTGGTGGGCAGCATCCGGGCTGCGGGACTGTGTTGATTTGCTCGACCGGGGCTCACGTTGGTATGGTTCCTGCAGGCAACTCAGCCTCCATTCCCTGACAAGACCGAGACAATGCCAAGCTCAAGACCCGACCGCATCCGAAAACTCCTCGCCGACCTCGTCTCGTTCGACACCGTCAGCGACCGCACTAACCTGCCCCTGATTGCCCATATCGAGAGCTATCTCGCCGCGTTCGGCCTCAAGGGTGAGCGCATCGTCGACGAGACCGGCGAGAAGGCTTCGCTCTGGGTCACGATCGGGCCGGAGGATCGGCCGGGCTTCGTGCTGTCGGGCCATACCGATGTGGTGCCTGTGGTGGGCCAGGACTGGAGCCATGATCCGTTCAAGCTGGTGGAGCGTGACGGCAAGCTGTACGGCCGCGGCACCACGGACATGAAGGGCTATGTGGCGGTGTGCCTCGCCATGGTGCCGGAGATGGTGGAGGCGAGACTCAAGACGCCGATTCATCTGGCGATCTCCTATGACGAGGAGATCGGCTGCGTCGGCGTGCGGCCGATGCTGCACGAGGTCGCGAAGAAGAGGGTCCGGCCGCTCGGCGCCTTCATCGGCGAGCCCACCCAGATGCAGGTCATCATCGGCCACAAGGGCAAGCACGGTGTACGCGCCGCGTTCCATGGGCTCGCGCGTCATTCCTCGATCGCGCCCGACGGCGTCAATGCGATCGAATATGCCGCCGAGCTGATCGTCGAGATCCGCCGCCGCGCCGTGGCGCTGGCGGCCGTGCGGTCGACGGACAGCCTCTACGACGTCCCGCATTCGACGCTGCTCACCAGCATCGTGCACGGCGGCGCAGCGCTGAACATCGTGCCTGATACCTGCACCGTGGATTTCGAATGCCGCGGCATCGGCATCACCGAGTCCAAGGAGGTGACCGATGCGATCGTCGCCTGGGCCAAGGCCGAGATCGAGCCGGCGATGAAGGCGAGACATCCGGATTGCGGCATCGATTTCGAGGAGATCCTCGACTATCCCGCGCTCGACACCGCCGCCGACGCCGCCATCGTCACGCTGGCCAAGAGCCTCGCAGGACGCAACGACCACGCCAAGGTCGCGTTCGGCACCGAGGCGAGCTTGTTCACCAGCATCGCCGACATCCCCTCAGTGGTGATCGGCCCCGGCGCGATCGCGCAGGCGCATACGCCGGATGAGTTCGTGGAGATGGCGGAGCTGGAGAAATGCGCGGGGTTCGTGGAGCGGCTGATCGCGCATTGTGCGAAGGGGTAGCTCGTCATTGCGAGGAGCAAAGCGACGAAGCAATCCAGACTGCGACCGCGGAATGATTTCTGGATTGCTTCGCTTCGCTCGCAATGACGGGCGTGTAGGAACCTCCTGCCCGGATATCGCTGTACTCATCCACTGCGGGCTCACCGCTCCTGCAGGGCCAGCCGCACGCCGACGGCGCAGTAAATGGTCCCGACCACCTTGCCCTGCCACTTCACCACCGCCGGATGGCGGCGCAGGAGGTTGCCCAGACGGCCGGCGCCGACAGCAAACACGATGGTGCTGAGCAGACCGAGCAGCACGAAGACGACACCGAGAATGGCAAGCTGAAGTGCGGGCGCGCCGTGCTCCGGCTTCACGAATTGTGGTAGGAACGCCAGGAAGAACAGTGCGGTCTTGGGATTGAGCACCTCGGTCAGCACGGCCTCGCGAAAGGCACGGCCCGCGCCGATCGGAGGGGCGCCGCCGTTCAGCGCGATCGGCGCCTTGTCCAGCATGGCCCGAATGCCGAGATAGATCAGGAAGCCAGCGCCGGCATATTTGACGATGCTGAACAGCAGCGCCGAGGTCGCGATGATCGCCGAGAGTCCGACAATCGCCATCCCCGTATGTACCAGGTCTCCAGCGGCGATTCCCGCACCCGTGGCGATGCCGACCTTCGTTCCCGAGCTTGCCGCCCGCGCCATCGTGAGCAGCGTCGCTGGTCCCGGGATGAAGACGAAACCGAGCACGATGAGGACGTAGGTGATGAGGGTAGTGTGGTCGATCATGCGCGGGTCTCCCGGGGCGGATTGGGCAAAGGGATACAAGGACTCGGTCGCTGCGAAAGGCACTTGCGCGGTGTGAATTGCGAGTCTTGGATTCCGCCTCCTCGTCATTGCGAGCGCAGCGAAGCAATCCAGGGGGCCACCGCGGAAAGAATCTGGATTGCTTCGCTGCGCTCGCAATGACGGCGCGTGTGGAGCAGCGCCTTACCAAAACAAAAAAGGGCGCGGCCATCAGCCGCGCCTTTGTTCTTCCTACACCGCCCCCGCCTTCTGCGCGTATTCCCAGGAAGCCTTCGACAGCGGCACGGTGCGCTTGGCGGATTCGAGCGCCTTGGCGTTGGCGGCAGTGCCGTCGCGGACGCGGCCGGCGATGCCCTGGGTGATGCCGGCGAGACGGAACAAATTGTAGGCGAAGTACCAGTTGAGATCGGGCACCGTCATCTCTGTGACGTTGCAATAGATCTGCGCGGCCTCTTCGAGGCTCGGGATATTGAGCGCCTTGAGGTCGGCACCGTCGAGGCCCGGCATGATCCATTGCATCAAGAGATAGGTGAAATCGGCCATGGGATCGCCGAGCGTCGACAGCTCCCAGTCCAGCACCGCCTGCACGCGCGGTTCCGTCGCGTGGAAAATCATGTTGTCGAGGCGATAGTCGCCATGGACGATGGAGACGCGCGCCTGCTCGGGCACCGTTTTCGGCAGCCATTCGGCGACCTTCTCGAATTCGGGAATGTGCTGGGTCTCGGAGGCCCGATATTGCTTGGTCCAGCGGTCGATCTGGCGGGCAAAGTAGTTGCCAGGCTTGCCGAAGTCGCCGAGCCCGATGGTAACAGGGTCGAACATATGCAGCTTGGCCAGCGTCTCGATCTTGCTGGTGAAGATCTTGCGCCGCGCTTCCGGCTCCTGGCTCGGCAGCGTCGGATCCCAGAACACGCGCCCCTCCTCCATCGACATGATGTAGAAGGCCGCGCCGATGACGCCGTCGTCCTGGCACAGCGCATAGGCGCGCGCGACCGGAAAGCCCTGCTTGCCAAGCGCCGCGATGACGCGATACTCGCGGTCGACTGCATGCGCCGACGGCAGCAGCTTGCCGAACGGCTTGCGGCGCATCACGTAGGAGCGGTTCGGTGTGTTGAGGCGATAGGTCGGGTTGGACTGCCCGCCCTTGAACTGCAGCACCACAAGCGGGCCTTCGAAGCCTTCGACGTGCTCGCGCATCCAGGCCTCGAGCCGCATCTCGTCGAAGCGATGCCGCTCCTCGACCGGCTTGGTGCCCGAAAACTCCTCGTCTTTCCTGACGCCGTCAGCCACGGTCACGCTCCCTCTTCAGTCCGAACATGATCCTAATCGGTAACCGCTAACGCACTTGCGTCAAGCGGTTACCGCAATTGGATCATGTCCCGTCGTTTCTTCAAGTCGGGAGCGCCGCAGGGCTCCCCCGCTTAGTGATTGGGAGAGTTTGCATACTTCCGAAGTTCGAGCCTGGCAATGGCGCGATTGTGCACCTCGTCCGGGCCGTCGGCGAGCCGCAGCGTGCGGATGTGGGCGTAGTCCTTGGCAAGGCCAGCCTCGTCCGACACACCGCCGCCGCCGAACGCCTGGATCGCCTCGTCGATGATCTTCAGCGCCATGTTGGGCGCAGCGACCTTGATCATGGCGATCTCGGCCTGCGCGGTCTTGTTGCCGACCTTATCCATCATGTCGGCCGCCTTGAGACACAGAAGACGCGTCATCTCGATGTTGGTGCGGGCCTCGCCGATGCGCTGCTCCCACACGCTGTGCTCGACGATTTTCTTGCCGAACGCGGTGCGCGAGGCAAGCCGCTTCACCATTTTCTCCAGCGCCTCCTCAGCCTTGCCGATGGTTCGCATGCAGTGATGGATACGGCCCGGGCCGAGGCGGCCCTGCGCGATCTCGAAGCCGCGGCCTTCGCCGAGCAGGATGTTCTCCTTCGGCACGCGCACGTTCTCGAGCAGCACCTGGGCATGGCCGTGCGGGGCGTCGTCGAAGCCGAACACCGGCAGCATCTTCTCGACCTTGATGCCGGGCGTGTCGAGCGGAACCAGGATCTGCGACTGCTGCTGGTGCTTGGCGGCCTTGAAATCGGTCTTGCCCATCAGGATCGCGATCTTGCAGCGGGGATCGCCGACGCCGGACGACCACCATTTGCGGCCGTTGATGACGTAATGGTCGCCGTCGCGCTCGATGCGGGTCTCGATGTTGGTGGCGTCGGACGAGGCCACCGCCGGCTCCGTCATCAGGAAGGCGGAGCGGATCTCACCGTCCATCAGCGGCCGCAGCCATTTCCGCTTCTGCTCCTTGGTGCCGTAGCGGATGAACACTTCCATGTTGCCGGTGTCGGGCGCGGAACAATTGAACACTTCCGAGGCCCAGGTGATGCGGCCCATTTCTTCCGACAAAAGCGCGTATTCGAGATTGGTCAGTCCCGCGCCGCGGAATTCATCGTCCTCATGCTCGGACGGCGGCATGAACATGTTCCAGAGGCCTTCGGCCTTCGCCTTCTTCTTGAGGTCCTCGAGAACAGGGATCACCTTCCAGCGGTCGCCGCTCTTGTCCTGCTGATCGTAGATCGGCACCGCCGGGCGCACGTGCTTGGCCATGAAGGACCGCACGCGGTCGAGCCATTCCTTTTGCTTGGGCGACATATCGAAGTCCATGCGACGCTCCTCTCTCTCACTGGTCCTTTTGCGCCGGACTGTCCTCCCGCTTTGCGCGGCCCGCAAGCGCGAATGCGCGTCCTTGCGGACCTGTCGAAACCCGGCTGCAGTTGCGAACGAGTCCCGATTGCGGATTGACTTTTCCCGACCTTCAAACGATAGTTTCATACAACTGTTTGAATTGCAACTCCCCTCCCCGAGGGCATCCATGGCCAGCGATCATACGAGGTCTGCCATTCTCGCCGCCGCCGAGCGGCTCTATGCCGATCGCGGCTTCGGCGACGTGACGCTGCGCGACATCGTCGCGGAGGCGGGCGTCAACCTCGCCGCGGTGAACTATCATTTCGGCTCAAAGGACGAGCTGATCGCGGAACTGTTTGTCACGCGGTCGATCGCCACCAACCGCGAGCGCCTGCACGAGTTGAAGGCGGCGGAGGAGCAAGGCGGCGGCCGCGCGCCGATCGAGGTCATCCTGCGCGCGTTGGTCGGGCCGACCTTGCGCGGCTGCCTGGGGCCGGAGAACCAGCGCTCGACCGCCGCGCGCTTCATGATCCGCGCCTCGATCGAATCCGTGCCGCCGATCCGGCGCATCAAGAACCGCGAGATCGACCATTTGCGCAAATTCGTCGGCGCGATGCGGCGGTCGCTGCCCGACCGCAGTGACGTCGATATCTATTGGGGCCTCAACTTCGCGCTCGCCATGGCGCATCACACCATCCGTGAGAGCGAGCGGCTGACCAAGCTTTCGGAGGGCAAATGCGACCTCGACGACGTCGAGGATGTGGTCACGCGCGTCGTCAGCGTGGCGACGATGGCGCTGACGGCGGGACGGATGGAGCCGAAGGTCTCTTCAAAGGTGGCGGCGCGTTAGCGCAGATGGGCGTTGACGGTACGGAGCTGGAAGCTGCATTCGCGGTGCGCTCCCTCGCCCCGTTCTTACGGGGCCGCGACGAGCTTTGCTCGCGCTGAGAGGGGTTGGGGTGAGGGGCCTCTCTCCACACGTGCGGTCTTCGGGGAGACCTGTACCCCCTCACCCGGATTGCACCGGACGATGCTTTCGCATCGCCGAGGCGATCCGACCTCTCCCCGCAAGCGGGGAGAGGTGAAGTCAGCGCCATTCACCTCACAACAGGCGATGCAGTCGATCTGGTCGAAGAATGATTGGTGGGCGGGACTACGCCCGCTGCGGCATCTCCTCGGCCTCTTCCTTGGCGAGCAGCAGCAGCATTTCGATGCCCATCTCGCCTTCCTGCGGCGAGCGGATGAACTTGATCTCGTCAGCGCTCTGCCGCAGCGCGGCAATGATGGCGACGGCCTGATTGGCGGTGGCCGCCTCGGTCGCCAGAATGGCCTTCTGGTCCTTGGCCTGGAACCCGATCGTGTAGGACATTCACTTCCCTCCCCGAACTCAAGTGGAGAGATCGAATCAGAGTCGGAGGCAAAGCGGAAGCCTGTGCGACTACGGACCGGGATTAGCTGGGGATTGCGGGCAAGCTTCACGCAAGCCCCGGCATGGCGCCCCGATTTTCTCGCCGTTTCCACAAGCGCGGCCCTCTTCCCTTCTCCCCTTGTGGGAGAAGGTGGCGCGAAGCGCCGGATGAGGGGTTCTCTCGACGAACTCGACTGCAGCTTTGCACGCGGAGAGAACCCCTCACCCGTCTCGCCGCTTTGCGGCGAGCCACCCTCTCCCACAAGGGGAGAGGGAAAGCCGGCGCCGCTTCGTCGAATCTAGATGATGCCCTGCGCCTTCAGCTGCTCGATCTTGCCGGCATCATAGCCGAGCTTGCCGCCGAGCACCTCCTGGGTGTGCTCGCCCAGAAGCGGCGGGGCGCGGTAGTCCTTGATCGGGGTCTCCGAGAGCGTCAGCGCGTTGCGGACCAGCGACAGATCGGGCTCGAAGGGATGGTTGACCTTCACGCGCATGCCGCGCGACTGGACGTGCGGGTCGGAGAACACCTGCTCGAAATTGTTGATCGGCCCTGAGGGCACCCCCGCCTCCTCCAGCTTCTCCAGCCAGTAGGCTACCTTTTGCTTCAGGAACAGGCCGGCGAAGATCGCCATGATCTCCTTGCCGTGCACGACGCGGTCGTTGTTCTTGACGAAGCGCGGATCGCTTGCGAGCTCGGGCGCGCCGAGCACGGCGCAGGTGCGCTGAAACTGGCCGTCATTGCCGACCACGACCATCAGCTCGCCGTCGGTGCAGCGGAACACGCCGGCCGGCATGCCGCCATTGCCCCAGGTGCCGCGGCGCGGTGGGATCTTGCCGTTGACGAGATAGATTTGCAGCCAGTGCGACAGCGATGCGATCACCGTATCGAATAGGCAGACGTCGATGTGCTGTCCCTGCCCGCCCCTGGCGTCGCGATGGTAGAGCGCCGAGAGAATGCCGATCGAGGCGTTCATGCCGGTCATGTAGTCGACGATCGACGGGCCGACCTTCATCGGGCCCTCGCCCGGCTCGCCGTCGATATGGCCGGTGACGCTCATCAGGCCGCCCATCGCCTGCAGGATGGCGTCGTAGCCGGCGCGCGGCGCATAGGGGCCGGTCTGGCCGAAGCCGGTCACCGAGCAATAGATGATGCCGGGATTGATCGCCTTGATGGTCTCGTAGTCGAGGCCGTAACGCTTGAGGTCGCCGACCTTGTAATTCTCCATGAAGACGTCGGCATCCTTGGCGAGCTCGCGGACGATCGCCTGCCCTTCGGGCTTGGCGATGTTGACGGTGACCGACTTCTTGTTGCGATTGGCGCAGAGGTAGAACGAATTGTTGTTGTTGGCCTTGCCCTCGGGGTCGGTCAGGTAAGGCGGGCCGAAGGCGCGCGCGTCGTCGCCGGTGCCGGGCCGCTCGATCTTGATCACCTCGGCGCCGAGATCGCCCAGCATCTGGGCCGACAGCGGCCCGGCCAGCACGCGGGTGAGGTCAAGGATCTTGATGCCTGAGAGCGGCAGGGCAGACATGTCGATTTCCTCCGGAGAACTGGATCTTGGCGCGGCGGCGGGATCGCGAGGCCGCGCTCCCTGCCGATACCACCATTTTCGCGCCCTGAGCACTGCACTGGCGGCATACGGCTATCTCCGGCCGGACCGGAGGTCGTCGCCGTCAGCAACTTTCCGCGCGGCGAAGATTGCGTGATCGGCTCAGGTCACAACAACCGGCAGCCGCGGCCGGCGCCGAGCGAGCAGAACGAGGATCAGCACCGTCGCGCAGGAGAACACCAGCGTGAGGCCGAGCGCGCCGCGGCTGCCGAACGCCGTGAGCAGGCCGACGAGGAGCGGCGGCGATATCGCGGAGGCCAAGTTGAGCGGCAGCGCGATCATCGACATCGCTTTGGCGAACTCGGCCTGGTCGTAGAACACCAGCGGGATGGTCGCCCGCGCCACCGCCATCGCGCCGCTGCCGGCGCCATAGAGCAGGATGAAGACCGCCACCGCCCAGGTGGCACCCTCGCCCGTCATCAGCAGCAGCATGGCCACCGGCAAGGCGCTGCCGGCGACGAGCCCCGTCGTGATGCCGTCCCATCGTCCGCCGCCGAGGAAATCCAGTCCGCGAGCGCTGACCTGGATCACGCCCAGCATGGAGCCGAACAAAAGCGCCTGAGCCGGCGCCAGCCCCTCTGCCCGCAACAGCTCGATCAGGATCGCACTGACGCCGAAATTGACGAAGGCGTTCAGCGTGATCGCGGCGACGACGAGACCGAACGTGCTCCGCGCAATCGCGGGCGGCGGCGACCGCGTGGCCGGCGCGGCGCCTTCGTCCCTTGCGATCTGTCGGCGCGGCGCGCAGAACGCATAGAGCGGAAGGCTGACGAGGAGCATCATCGCCGCATAGACCAGACACGTCCCCCGCCAGCCGAGGTGACCGCTCAGGAACGAGGTCGTCGGCCAGAAGATGCTGCTGGACAGGCCCGTCACCAGCATCAGCGCACCGATCGCGTTCTTGGCCTGCCGCCCCGCAATCTCGTTCAGCATGATATAGGCGCCGGTCGACAGCGTGGCGCTGCCGGCGATGCCGAGCACGATCCAGGCGGCGAAGTATAATACCGGCTCTTGCGCCAGCGACAGCAGCACGAAGCCAGGCGCCGTCACAATCGTGCCGACCATCATCACCGTCCGCGCGCCATGCCGCGCAAACGACTTGGCGAGCAACGGGCCGCACAACCCCATCGAGACGTAGAGAACGGACGTTCCGGCGAACACCGCCGGCAGGCTCATGCCGAGATCGGCGGCGAGTTCGCGCCCGACGACGGCGGGAAGCCCGATCGTGCCCCATCCGACCAACTGCGTGATGGCAAGCACCAGCAGCACGCCGATCAGCCTGCGGTCGGATTTCAAGAACTGCATTCCAAACGTCGCCCGCCCGGCAGGCGCCGAGTACGCCTGTAGCATCTGTCTACTCGGAGAAACGGCGCACGGGAACGCCGGCCGCCGAATGGCAGGCGGCAGCCGGGAGCATGTCAGGACGAGGAAGCCGCTTACCCTGCGATGCCGAGCAGCGATCGCGCCTCAGCCGCGGTCGCAACGCGCCGGCCGTGGCGCGCGACCGCCTCGCAGGCCAAGGTCACGAGCTCGGCGTTGCTGGCAGCAAGGCGCGTCTTGTCGATGCGGATATTGTCCTCGAGCCCGGTGCGGACCGCGTCCGCCCCTCGGGCGAGCGCCCACCCCATGACCTCGGCCTGATGACGGCCGATTCCGGCTGCGGTCCAGGTTGCCTTCGGGATCAGCCGCCTGAGCTCGCCCAGGAGAATGTCGAGCACATGCTCGTCCGCCGGCATCGCGTTCTTGACGCCCATGACGAACTGCACGTGCGGACGCGCGTCGATGAGGCCCGCATCGATCAGGCGGCGGGCGCCATGCAGATGCGACAGATCGAAGATCTCGATTTCCGGCCGGATGCCGTTCGTCTTCATGCTAGTGGCGAGCGTCTCGACCAGCGCGGCGCTGTTCTCGTAGACGATGGTCGGAAAGTTCACCGATCCCGTGGAGAGCGAGGCCATGTCGGGCTTGAGGTAGAGCGCCGATCCGCGCGCCGAGGGATCGCGGCCACGCCCGCCGGTCGAGAACTGGACGATCATATCAGGACAATGCTTTTTGATCCCCTCCTGCACCTGGGCAAAACGCTCGGGATCGGAGGACGGCGTCTCGTCGTCGTTGCGGACGTGGATATGCGCAAGCGTGGCGCCCGCCTCGAAGGCCTGGTGCGTCGATTCGATCTGCTCCGAGGGCAGGATCGGCACCGCCGGATTGTCCTTCTTGCGCGGAACGGAGCCGGTGATGGCGACGGCAATGACAGCGGGGTTCATCCAGCGACCTCATGATCTTCGCGCTCGCGCGCATAACGTTCGGCCAGTCTTGCTACAAGTGAAACCCTGTCGCCGCAACATCCGTCGATCGCAGCGACAGGGCCTTTTCGTCTGAATCAGGTCGGAACTGCGGTCGCCCGGCCTGCTGTAGCCGTGCGGCTGGCGGCGGCGCGCGCGATGACCTCGAGGCGACTACCTCGATGAGGCGACTACCTCGATTCAAAGGCCGCTACGGAAATGACGGAGGAGTGCCGCCCGCCGCGGGCGATTGATCGTCTGGTCGGTTGGCCGCAGCGGAGCCCCTCACGCGGTGTGGCCGGGATCCACGTGCTTCGGCGTCTTCTTCTCGCGCTGCGGCGTCATCTTGGCCGGATCGGGCGCGCCCGGCACGCCGCGCGGGCCGAGCTGGTCGCGCTGGATGTCGTCCTCGGAGCGGGATGGCTCGACGCCGTTGGGCTCACGGGGCTTGGTCATCGCGTCTTCCTTCTCAAGCGTTGTCCCGGACGCCGAGCGCGTTGCCTCCCGCCTCGCGGCCGGGCACGCTGACCTGAACTTCATGTCCCTCACGCAGCGCGAGGGATGCGGCGGCGACTGCGGACTCGAACGCGGCTTCCTTGGTGGCGTAGGTGTTCTTGACGTCGCCGTCGTGCAGCACGCCCCATTCGTCCCGCACCGGCACGATGGCATATTGCGCAAGGCCCATTGTCCAAACTCCTGGCTCTAGATTTCAGAGAAAAGGTCTGCACGACAACGCGCCTGCGCGCTTAACGTTGCGTCAGCTGCGGATGGGTCGCGCTCACTCGCCAGACCGTGTTGCCGCTGTCGTCCGCAACCAGAAGCGCGCCGGTCTTGTCGATGGCAACACCAACGGGGCGGCCGCGCGCCTTATTGTCGCTGTTGAGGAACCCGCTGACGACGTCCTGCGGCGGGCCGCTCGGCTTGCCGTCCGTGAACGGCACGAACACGACCTTGTAGCCGCTCAGCACCTGCCTGTTCCAACTGCCGTGCTCGCCAACGAAGGCGCCGCCGCGATAGCCGGCCGGCAGGCTGGTGCCGGTGTTGAAGGCGAGCCCGAGCGGGGCGACATGCGAGCTCAGCGCGTAGTCCGGCACGATCGCCCTGGCGACGAGATCCGGCCGCTCCGGCTTGACGCGGGGATCGACGTGCTGGCCGAAATAGCTGTAGGGCCAGCCGTAGAAGCCGCCGTCCTTCACCGAGGTCATGTAATCAGGCACGAGATCGGGACCGAGCTCGTCGCGCTCGTTGACCACCGCCCAGAGTGCACCGGTCTGCGGCTCGAAGCTGAGGCCGTTGGGATTGCGCAGGCCGCTTGCGAACACGCGCCAGCGGCCGCTGGCGCGATCGACCTCGAGGATGGCGGCGCGATTGTGCTCGGCCTCCATGCCCCTCTCGGCAGCGTTGCTGTTGGAGCCGACGCCGGCGTAGAGCTTCGAGCCGTCGGGGCTGGCGACCAGGCTCTTGGTCCAGTGATGGTTGATCGGACCGCCCGGCAGCGGCGTCAGCACCGTGCCCGGCGCGGTGATCTTCGTGTCCCCTTCGGTGTAGGGATATCTGACGATGGCGTCGGTGTTGGCGACATAGAGATCGTTGCCGACCAGCGCGACGCCGAACGGCGAGTTGAGATGGTCGAGGAAGACGCTTTGCGTCTCCGGCACGCCATCCCCGTTGCTGTCGCGCAGCAGCGTGATGCGGTTGCTCGCGCCGCTGTCGCCGCCGGAGGTCGCCCAGGACTGGATGACGCCCATCACGAGTTCCTTGGGCCGCTTGATCGGAGCGCCTTTCGGCGCCTTGGATTCCACCACCAGCACGTCGCCATTGGGGAGAACGTAGAGCGAGCGCGGGTGCTGCAGGCCGGTGGCGAAGGCCTTGGCCTGCAGGCCCTGCGCGACCGTCGGCGTCTCGTCCTTCTTCCAGCCGACGATGCGGGCAATGTGGACCGGCGGCAGCAGATATTGCTGGATTTCGGGAAGTGCCGGATTGGCGCCGACCTGCGCGTTGGGATCGCCGCTGCCGTCATTGCAGCCGGCCAGCCCCAGCAGCGACGCGCACAACAGCGCGCGGATCATCGCAGATATCATCGTGCAACTCCCACGCCGTGGCGATAGACAAGAGCCCAGCCGAGCCACCCCGTGATCGGCAGGATCAGCACTGTGAGCGCGGACAAGGCGAGCCCGCTCGGCCACACCGAAGTCCAGCCATCGCGCATGTGGATCATCAGATTGACCATCGAAAGGATCAGCACCACGACATTGCCGATCAGATGCGGCCAGGCCGGCGCCTGCGCCCGCACCAGCCGATTGCCGAGGAAGTCGATCAGGCCCACGATCGCCGCCAGCACGCCGAAGACGATTCCGGCGAGCAGCAGCCAGGCCGAAAAATTCGCCCACATGATCTCGGCACTGGCGACATAGGCGATGTCGGTCAGCAGCGCCCCGACGAAACACGTGATCGGGATCGGCACCAGCATCGGATGAATCGGATGACCCGCGATCTGCGCGGTGGAACGCACGCGCACGTCGTCTTGCACGGTTGGCCTCGTGACTTTCGCCCTTGCCCCCACGGCGAACTCCCGCTCATGGCGAAGGTTCCTCCGCGTGCTGCATCGCGCCTGGAGCGAGGCTGCACCGCGCAAGGGGAACTGAATGGGACATCCGGAAGTCTTGACTGGATCAGCCTTTCGGAGACCGCAGCGTGGATCAGTCTGGCGACGGCGCCTCATTCAACCCAGCATCCAAGCTCGACGGCGTGTCGCGGCGCCAGACCAGGCAGATCGAATCCCAGAGCAGGCCAAGCGCCGCGCTGATCCATGAGACGATCCGCGCCGAAGGCGAGCAGGAGCTGGAGCGGCGATGGTGGGCCATCGTGCTGTCCGGTTTTGCCGCCGGCCTTTCGATAAGCCTGTCGCTAATCGTTCAGGGCGAGTTGCATGCGCTGATCTCGGATGAGGCGACCCGCCGCCTGGTTGCTCCGCTCGGCTACACCGTCGGCTTCCTGGTCGTCGTGCTGGGACGACAACAGCTCTTCACCGAGAACACGCTGACACCGATCCTGCCGCTGTTGCACAACAGGGATCTCGGCACCTTGGCAAGCGTGCTCAAGCTCTGGATCCTGGTTCTCGCCTCGAATATCGCAGGGACCTGGGCGGCCGCCTCCGTGCTCGCTCGCACCAGCATCTTCGAACCTCGCATCGTGGACGCCTTCATCGATCTCAGCCGGCCGACGATCGAGGGGACGTTCTCAAGCACCTTCGTCAGGGCCATCTTCGCCGGCTGGCTGATCGCCTCGATGGCCTGGCTTCTTCCGGCTACCAAAGGCTCGCGCGCACACATCATCGTAGTGATGACCTATGTGGTCGCACTCGGCCAGTTCTTGCACATCGTCGCGGGTTCGATCGAGTGCGCCTTTCTGGTGCAGAGCGGCCTGGCCTCGTTCAGCCAATATACCTCCGACTTCTTCATACCCACGCTACTCGGCAATATTATCGGCGGAACGACCCTGGTTGCGCTGCTGAACTACGGACAGGTCGCCGCCGAAATCGATGGCCACAGGGGATAGAGCCTGCACGAAGCGGCTGCTTTGGACAGGAACGATAGCGCCGAGCTGGGTTTGCCTTAGCAATCAACGCGGTCAAGCAGGATCATTCATGCGCATCGAGAGCAAGAGCCCATTCGACAAGGAACCGGCCGAAGGATCACGCGACATCATTGATTGCGAACTTCAGCGCGGCGACGAGGCCGACAAGGTCGATCATCTCCCCGGCGTGAAGGTCAGCGGACAGCCTCGAGGCGGCGCGGTCGATCGCGCACGGAAGGAACGCGAGCGACGGGACGAGGAATAGCTGATCGGCCGTCAAGCCACGGGCGGCTATCGAGGAAACGCCCTACTGGGATATCGCGTCCAACAGGTTCTGGAGCGGGTGAAGGGAATCGAACCCTCGTATTCAGCTTGGAAGGCTGCTGCTCTACCATTGAGCTACACCCGCGTTGGGGGCTCCCTAACACGGCCGGGCTGCGGTCTCAACTGCCCAGGAGGTCGCTTTCCGGCGTCTTCGGCGGCCTTGCGAACGACCCGGGTTCCTGCGGACCCGCCGCCCCTTAACAGCGGCGGGATCGCCGCCTATATTGAAGACTTCCGAAACCAACGAAAGGAGGTGATCCAGTGTCTTATCTCAAGCGCTGTCACCTCGCTGGGATCGCCCGCTAGGCTTCGAGTAGGGCTTGGCATCGGGGCGCTCTCAGCCCTGGACCAGCGAGCAAGAAATCGGGCGCGACGGGGCCTCCCCGCCGCGCCTTTTTCGTCTGTCGGCGCGGGTCAGACGGGGGGCTCGCCGGCAAGCACCTCGCGAATCTTCTGCGACAGCTCCGCCTTGCGGTATGGCTTGAACAGCAGCGCCACGCCGGGATCGAGATGTCCGTCGTGGACGATGGTGTTGTCGGTATAGCCGGAGGTGTAGAGCACCCTCACGCCCGGCCGGCGGAGCCTGACGGCTTCGGCCAATTCATGCCCGTTCATGCCGCCGGGCATGATGATGTCCGTGAACAGCAGATCGAATCGGGCACCTTGGTCGACCAGCGCCAGCGCGGACGCGCCGTCGCTCGCAGCGAGCGTGCGGTAGCCGAGGCCGCCGAGTTGCGCGATGACATAGCCTTGGACCAGCGGATCGTCCTCCACCACGAGTATCGTCTCCCGCCCGCGCGCCGTGGCGGGCGCTTGAACCGGCGCCGTCCTGGCCACCGCCTCGCCCTTTGCCCGCGGCAGGAACAGCCGCATCACGGTGCCGCGCCCCTCCTCGCTTTCGATCGCAACAGTGCCGCCGCTCTGGCGGGCAAAGCCGTAGACCATGCTCAGCCCCAGACCGGTGCCGCGGCCGACCCCCTTGGTGGTGAAGAACGGCTCGAAAACACGCTCGCGGATATCGGCCGGAATGCCGTGACCGGTGTCGCCGACTGCAACCATCACGAAGGCGCCGCGCACGCCCTCACCAGCGGTCCCCGTGCCGTCGAGCTCGCGGTTCGCGGTTTCGAGGGTGAGCTTGCCGCCGCCCGGCATCGCGTCGCGCGCATTGACGGCGAGGTTGACGATCGCGGAGGACAGCTGCGACGGATCCACCATCGCGGACCAGGCCTCGTCGGCGAGCCGCGTCTCGATCTCGATTTGCTCGCCGAGCATCGGCCTCAGCAGCTTCGCGGTCTCGACCACGAGCGCGTTGACGTCGATCTCGCGCGGCTCCAGCGGCTGGCGGCGCGCGAAGGTCAGGAGTTGCGAGGTGATCTCCGCTCCGCGCGCGGCCGCATCATCGATCAATTGCGCGATCGCGGCCAGCTCGGGCTTGTCCGCAAGCCCCTCCTGGATGATCTCGATCGTACCGGTGATAACCGTGAGCACGTTGTTGAAATCGTGCGCCACGCCGCCGGTGAGCTGGCCGATCGCGTCCATCTTCTGGGACTGACGCAGCCGCTCCTCGATCTCGTGCTGCGCGGTGAGGTCGGTCGCGGAGCCGCGGTAGCCGAGGAAGCGTCCATCGTAGTCGAAAACCGGCTTGCCGTTGACGCTGAAATGATGCATCCGCCCGCGCGTGTCGCGTCCGCGATACTCGAATTTGCGGAACGGCTCGTGACGGTCCAGCGTCGCCAGATGCGCGCGCCATTTCTCGGCCTCGGTATCCCGATCGAGCGCAGTATCGATGCGACGCGTGCCGATCCGCACTTTGGGATCCATTCCGAAGGCAATCACCCGGTCAGAGAGATAGGTGAAGCAGTGGTCCGGCCCGGTTTCCCAGAACCAGTCGGACGCGGTTTCGGCATAGTCGCGGAAACGCTCTTCGCTCGCCCGCGCCTCCGCTTCGGCGCGCCGGCGGATGGTCAAATCGCGCTCGAGATTGGCATTGGCCTCGCGCAGCTCGCCATAGGCCTGCTGGAGGTTCGCGCACATCGCGTTGAAAGCCTCGATCACCTTGTCCAGCTCGTCGGCATCGGAGGGCGGCCGGCGCTCCAGGCGTAACGGCGGTGAGGGCCGGGTCAGGCTGTATTTGCTGACGTACTCGGCGATGGCCGCAAGCGTCTCGATGTCGGTCAGACCAGGCTTCGCCGCCGTCGGCGCGATGGCGTGGCTGCGCTTGGCGTCCTCGTCAGCTGCGTTGGCCATGCACCATGTTCCCGAAATGGCGGCTCGCTGCTGCGGTCGAGCGGTTGCAGTCTCGAGCAATCCATGGGCTGAGACGCGCCCGTCTCGTCACCCGATGCAAGCGACGTCCCGTCGGCCCGCGAGCTCGAAGTCGGCAAGTCACGTCTTCCGCCCCCGCAGCGGCACTGCTGGGCAAATTATCACTGCTCGTGCTAAAATGTCATCGGTGAAAGTCCGGTATGGCTCGCGGGACGAGCGCGCAATGATCGTTGCGACCGGGTGTGCAGGCGCCAACTTTGGCGGCTAGCCGTCGCCTGCCTGTCGCTGCTCGCCACTGACCCTGCGTTGGCGCAGGACACGATCCGGCTGGCGCGCATCGCCTGCAACCACTACCTGCATGAACGTCATCGCGATCTGGTGCCTGAGGTCGGCAAGGTCATCGCCCAGATGCAGGCGAGCGGCGAGCTGGCCTCGCTGCGCGAGGCGCTGGTCAAGCAGGTCTTGAGCGGGCAATGACGAATACGGCGTCAGCCGGCGCGAAGCCGCTCGCGCAGCGCGACGGCGGCGATCAGCATGCCGACGCACCAGGCCACGACCGCGCGGTGCGGTTCCTCGCCGAGCAGCACCGTGACCAGAGCATGATCCGGAAAAGTTTGTAGCGGTTTTCCGAAAAGATCATGCTCAAACATAACCTCTGGTCAGAAGGCACGGGACGATGGCCTTGGAGGTCCGGCTCATCAGCGCGAGCAGGAACGGCATCGCCGCGATCGATATCTGCAGAACGTCCATTTCGAACGCCGGCCTCGCCGCAAGGCTTCAGAAGCCGAAGATGTTGAACACGCGCCGCCGTTTGCCGCGCCGGCTTTCGACGATCCGCTCGCCGCCGTTCTCGGCCGAGCTGCCGTAATAGCGGTGATGGCCGGCCTGGTCGTGCAGATCGGCCGGCTCCGACTGCCCTGCCCGCCGCGCGTCGCAGATGATCTTGATGGTATGACCCGACATTGCCGCCTCCAGCAAAGAACTTGTTGTTTATGGTCCATCAGTCGCGACCAGTTCCGGCGGCGTTCACATCGGCGAGGACGCAATCGGGTTTCAGGACGGTTTCGCCGCTTGCGGGCCACGCAATATTTTGCTTCGGAAGTGTCGGCACGGGCCGCCGTGCCACGTCCTCAGGACTTGCGCAGAAACAAAAGCAGAAAAGAACGAGGTGACGATGCTGTACGCCATCCTGGCCTATCACGTGGAAGACGAGGTCCTGTCCTGGACGGCGGAGCAGGACGCCGCGGTCGTCGCCAAGGTCATCGAGGTTCAGGCGCCGCTGCGGGCCAGCGGGCAGTTTGGTCCGGCGGCCCGGCTGGATGAGACCCGCAAGGCCCGGACCTTGCGCGGCCCCGGCGCGGGAATGGTGCTGGACGGGCCGTTTGCCGAGACCAAGGAGCAGCTTCTCGGCTTCCACTTGATGCAATGCGCCACCGAGGAGGAGGCGATCGAAGCGGCGCGGAAGCTGCGCGCGGTCAATCCGACGGCGGTGTACGAGATCCGCCCGGTCAAGCTTTACGTGCCGGCCGATGGGTTCGGCGCGACATAGAAGCGCTGGATCAGTAGGCCGCCAAAGGCAAAACACCAGATGTAGGGCGCGATATGCGGCGCAAACGCCGCAACGATGGTGCCCGGGATGAACACGGCGACCGGAAACAGCGAAGCCATGATCTCGCGGCCCCAGCCGCGCAGGATGGTCCACCACAGCAAGGCATTGAGGCCGCCGATCGTGGTCAGGTGCAGGCCGTAGAGCACCGCCACCGCGCTGCTCATGGCGTAGTTGGTGTAGAGCCCATTGGTGACCGGCAGCAGCACGATCGAGAGCAGGAAGAAAAGGTTGAGGACCACCATGCCGCGGCTGCCGACGGGCTGACGTGCCAGCCGGCGGTGATGGCTGATCCAGAACACCCCGGCGATGATGAAGCTGAGCGCGAAGCCGGCAAGCTTGCCGGAATACACCCGCGCGAGATCGTTCCAGTCGGGTGCGCCACTGAACACTGCCGCCTTCGGCAGGTCGTAGGCCAGCAGCGTCATGGCGACGCCGAAAATGGTGTTGCTGAGCGATTCCAGCCGCCGCATCTCGAATTGTTCGGGCTTGAGCTCGGTCATCTCGCCATGGGGTGCTGGAACCAAAGGGCCATCTTCCCCTAAATCCTAATTCCAGTTCCGTCCAGCCGCATTGCGATTCGCGCCGGGATCGCCGAGTCTCATCCTTTCACCGGGGCGATTCGTGGCGACATATCTGGACACGCTCAATGCGGAGCAGCGCCGCGCCGTCGAGCATGGCGTGGCCGAAGGGGCCATCGTGGGCGGTCCCCTGCTCGTCATCGCCGGTGCCGGCTCCGGCAAGACCAACACGCTCGCCCACCGCGTCGCGCATCTGATCGTCGCAGGCGCCGATCCCCGCCGCATCCTGCTGATGACGTTCTCCCGACGCGCGGCGGCGGAGATGGCCGGAAGGGTCGAGCGCATCGCGCGCAAGGTGCTCGGCGAGAACAACGCCGCGATCATGCGCGATGCGCTGACCTGGGCCGGCACCTTCCACGGCATCGGCGCGCGGCTGTTGCGCGAATATGCCGAGCGGATCGGGGTCGATCCCGCCTTCACCATCCATGACCGCGAGGATTCTGCCGACCTGATGAACCTGGTCCGGCACGAGCGCGGCCTGTCGAAGACCGAGAGCCGCTTTCCGGCCAAGGGCACCTGCCTGTCGATCTATTCCCGCTGCGTCAATGCCGAGATGGAGATCGAGAAGGTGCTCGCCCAGCATTTTCCCTGGTGCGCGGGCTGGGCCGCCGAGCTGAAGGGTCTGTTCGCCGCCTATGTCGAGGCCAAGCAGGCCCAGCACGTGCTCGATTACGACGATCTGCTGCTGTACTGGTCGCAGATGATGAGCGATGCGCTGATCGCCGAAGAAATCGGCGGCCGCTTCGACCACGTGCTGGTCGACGAATATCAGGACACCAACCGTCTGCAATCCTCGATCCTCTTGGCGCTCAAGCCCGACGGCCGCGGCCTCACCGTGGTCGGCGACGACGCGCAGTCGATCTATTCGTTTCGCGCCGCCACCGTGCGCAACATCCTGGACTTTCCGCAGAGCTTCTCGCCGCGCGCGGAGATGATCACGCTCGACCGCAATTACCGCTCGACGCAGGCGGTGCTGTCGGCGGCGAACGGCGTGATCGGCCTCGCCCGCGAGCGCTTCACCAAGAACCTCTGGACCGACCGCACCTCAGGTCAGAAGCCGCAGCTCGTCACCGTGCACGACGAGGCCGACCAGGCGCGCTACATCGTCGAGGCGGTGCTGGCGAACCGCGAGCAAGGCGCGCTGCTCAAGCACCAGGCGGTGCTGTTCCGCACCTCCTCGCATTCGGGTCCGCTGGAGATCGAGCTGACCCGCCGCAACATCCCCTTCGTCAAGTTCGGCGGCCTGAAATTCCTCGATGCCGCGCATGTCAAGGACGTGCTGGCCGTGTTGCGCTTCGCCGAGAATCCGCGCGACCGCGTCGCCGGCTTTCGCATCCTGCACCTGCTGCCGGGTATCGGGCCTGCGACCGCACAGCGCGTGCTGGACCAGATGGCGGAGAGCACCGACCCGCTTGCCGCGCTCGGCCGGCTGCCGGGGCCGGCGCGCACCGGCGAGGACTGGACCTGTTTCGTCCGCACGGTCGAAAACTTGCGCTATTCGGAATGGCCCGTCGATCTCGAACGGGTGCGGCTCTGGTACGAGCCGCATCTCGACCGCATGCACGAGGATGCCGAGACGCGCCGCGCCGATCTGATGCAACTCGAGCAGATCGCGAGCGGCTATGCCTCTCGCGAGAAATTCCTGACCGAGCTCACGCTCGATCCGCCGGATGCGACCAGCGACAAATCAGGGCCACCCCTGCGCGACGAGGACTACCTGATCCTCTCCACCATCCACTCCGCCAAGGGCCAGGAGTGGAAATCGGTGTTCGTGCTCAACGTCGTCGACGGCTGCATGCCGTCCGATCTCGGCGCCGGCACCAGCGCCGAGATCGAGGAGGAGCGCCGCCTGCTCTATGTCGCGATGACGCGCGCCAAGGACGATCTGCATCTCGTCGTGCCGCAGCGCTTCTTCGTGCACGGTCAGGCCGCCAGGGGCGACCGCCACGTCTACGCCTCGCGCACCCGGTTCATCCCGGAGCAATTGGTCTACCTGTTCGAGCGCACCGCCTGGCCGAAGGCAGCAAGCGGTGCCGCGCGCACCGCGGCGCAGGGGCCGAAGATCGACATCGGGGCAAGGATGCGCGGGATGTGGCGGTAGACACAAGAGGCTAGTGTCGAGACCTGTCAGGATAACTGGAACAACAGAGGTCCGACATGAAAGCCGTTGTCGTCGAGCAATACGCCCCCATCGATCAGATCGAGCTGAAGGACGTACCGCCTCCGTCCATGGAGGCGGGACAGCTGCGCATCCGGGTGGAAGCTGCCGGGATTGGCTTCGTCGACGGCCTGAAGATCGAGGGACGCTACCAGACCAAGGACCCCCTGCCCTTCATTCCCGGCACGGAATTCGCGGGTGTGGTGACGGACGCGCCCGGCGCACCGGGCGGCTACCAGCCCGGCATGCGCGTGATGGGGATGACGCGCTCGGGCGCGCTTGCCGAGGAGATCGTCGTCAGGCCTGAAGCGGTCCATCCCCTGCCGGATGGCGTCGCAGCCGAGGTCGCCGCCTCGTTTCGCGCCAATTACCTGACGGCCCTTTATGCGCTGGGCGCGCGCGCTTCGCTGGCCGCAGGCGAGCAGCTTCTCGTGCTGGGTGCCGCCGGCGGCACTGGGATTGCGGCCGTCCAGATTGGAAAGCTGCTCGGCGCTCGCGTCATCGCGGCTGCATCAACACCAGAGAAGCGCGAGTTTGCGCAGGCGCATGGCGCCGATGCGGTGATCGACTATACGCAGGCCGGCTGGCGCGACACGCTCAAGGAGTTGACGGCAGGACGTGGCGCGGACGTGATCTTCGATCCCGTTGGCGGCGAAATCTCGGTGCAGGCATTTCGATCCATCGCCTCGCGCGGACGCCATCTCGTGGTCGGCTTTGCCGCCGGCGCCATTCCCGCGCTGCCGTTCAATCTGCCGCTTCTGAAAGGCGGCGCCTTGCTCGGTGTCGATCTCGCGCAGATTCCAACGCGCGAGCCCGATGTGCAGAAGCGCCTGATGTCACAATTGACGGACTGGCTTGCCGATGGCCAGTTGAAGCCCGTGGTCGGCCAAGTCTTCGCCTTCGAGGATTTCCGCGCGGCATTCAAGACGATGCAGACGCGCGCTGCGCTCGGCAAGATGGTGTTGCGCATCGGGCGATAAGATCCACAAACGGAAACCGAGCATTTCCGCACGTGCGCTTGTGACCGGGCTGCGGTCCCTTAGATGTGGCCGATCCTCCCACAGAGACCTGATCGATGACCCCACCGCTCGAATTCGGACTGGATACCTTTGGCGACGTCACAAGAGATGCGTCCGGCGACATGATTCCGCATGCGCAGGTGATCCGCAACGTGGTCGACGAAGCGGTGCTGGCGGACGAGCTCGGTCTCGATTTCATCGGTCTCGGCGAGCATCACCGCGCCGATTTCGCGATCTCCTCGCCGGAGACCGTGCTCGCGGCGATCGCATCGCGCACCAGGCGCATCCATCTCGGCTCGGCCGTGACGGTGCTGTCTTCGGACGATCCCATCCGCGTGTTCCAGCGCTTTGCCACGCTGGATGCGGTCTCGAACGGACGCGCCGAGGTGATCCTCGGCCGCGGCTCGTTCACCGAATCCTTCCCGCTGTTCGGCTTCGACCTGCGCAAATATGAAGAGCTGTTCGAGGAGAAGCTCGATCTGTTCGCCGCGCTCTTGTCGCAGCAGCCGGTCACCTGGCAAGGCAAGCTGCGCCCGCCGCTGAAAGATCAGCTGGTCTATCCGCCGGTCGAGAACGGCAAGCTGAAAACCTGGATCGGCGTCGGCGGCAGTCCGCAATCGGTGGTGCGCGCCGCGCATTACGATCTGCCCTTGATGCTGGCGATCATCGGCGGCGATCCCGCGCGCTTTGCGCCCTATGTCGAGCTCTATCATCGGGCCTTCAGGGAGTTCGGCCGCCCGGCCCAGCCGATCGGCGTGCATTCGCCGGGCTTCGTCGCCGAGACCGACGCGCAGGCACGCGAGGAGCTGTGGCCCGATTACAAGGCGATGCGCGACCGCATCGGCAAGGAGCGAGGCTGGCCCCCGATGGGACGCGACGAGTTCGTCCATGAGGCCGAGCACGGCTCCCTCTATGTCGGCTCGCCGGAAACGGTGGCGCGCAAGATCGCGAAGACCGCAAAGGCGCTCGGGCTTTCGCGGTTTCAGTTGAAGTATTCGGCGGGGCCATTGCCGCACGAGAAGCTGATGCGGAGCATCGAGCTCTACGGGCGGAAGGTGGTGCCGATGGTGCGGGAGATGATGGGGTAAGCGTGCTTTCGAGACCGTCTCGGTCCGCCTACGCCCTGCGGCTACGGCGCGACAGCCTTCGCTCACTTCGCGCCACGAACACTTATGCTGGCTCGCCTAGCCGTAGCTCGCGAAGCGAGCGAAGGCTGGTGGGGGAGGCAGGACTCGAACCTGCGAAGCCATGAGGCGGCTGATTTACAGTCAGCTCCCTTTGCCACTCGGGACACTCCCCCGCTCGACGGCAGCACAATCGGGCCGGACCTTGCCGGCGGACCGAAGACGGCCATGGAACGTGAAGGCCGCGGCAACCCGTATCGGGGCGCGACCGGGCGCGTTTATGGGCGAAGCGGTGGGGCAAAGTCAACCGAGGCAAGCAGCTAAAATCGCCCTCGAAGCCACTCAAATTGCCATATTGGGGTCCCCGTGACACAAGCGAGCCCATGAAGGACAAAAAATTCGCCCCGAGGGGCCCCCGCAGGGGGGCTAAGCCCTTCAACAAACCAGGGAAATCGACCGGCCGGCCGGCTTGGCGCGAACGCGATTCGCACCCCGACGGGCCCGTCATTCTCTATGGCTGGCACACCGTCACCATGGCCCTCGCCAACCCGCAGCGGCGGATCCGCAAGCTGACGCTAACCGAGAACGCCGCGCGGCGGCTGGCGGACGAAAACATCGCGACCCGCATCGCGCCCGAGATCGTCCGTCCCCAGGAGATCGACCGCCTGCTCTCGCCCGACGCCGTGCATCAGGGCCTGCTCGCCGAGGCCGATCCCCTGCCCTCGCCGGACATCGAGACGCTCAAGCAGGAAGGCATGGTGCTGGTGCTCGACCAGATCACCGATCCGCACAATGTCGGCGCAATTCTGCGCTCTGCAGCGGCCTTCGCGGTGAAGGCGATCGTGATCACCGCGCGTCACAGCCCCGAGGCGACGGGCGTGCTCGCCAAGGCCGCCTCCGGCGCGCTGGAGCTTGTGCCTGTCGTCACGGTGCAAAATCTCGCCCGCGCCTTAACGGCGTTGAACGAGCGCGGCTTCCAGACCGTCGGTCTCGACAGCGAAGGTACCGAGGACCTCTCGAACGTCACACTGCGCGAGCCGCTCGCGCTGGTGCTCGGCGCCGAAGGCAAAGGCTTGCGGCAATTGACGCGCGAGACCTGCAGCGTCGTGGCGCGGCTCGACATGCCCGGCGAGATCAAGAGCCTCAACGTCTCGAATGCGGCCGTACTCTCGCTCTATGTCGGCGCGAGCCGGCTGGGGCTGATGAAGCGCTAGCGCTTTAGGCGCCGCGCATATCCGGACGATTGCTAGACTACGCTTGTTTTGCCCGACGGATCAATCTAAGTCTCTGTTTTTCCGAAATTTGGGGTTCGAACAATGAGCTAATGAGCGATGCTCGCTCATCTCGGGCACATTGCGCTTCAAGTCCTTGATTTCACTGTTCCCGGCTACTGTGCATGGGGTTGTTTTGAAGAGAAAGCAAAACGCCCGTCCGCATCACGCGAACGGGCGCTTCGCAAATCTCAACCGATCAGAGATCAGTAATAGCGGCGCAGCACGCGGTGACCGCCATAATAGCGCGGCGCATGGCGGTGGGCGTAGCCGTAGCGGTGAGCATGGCCGTAGTGAACGCGCGGCAGATAGCCGTAGCGGGGACCGTAGCCGTAGCGATAGGGACGGAAGTACGGGCGGCGATAGGGATAAGCGGCCGGCGGCGCGACCGCAGCGGCACGATAGCCATAGCCATAGCCGTAATTGGCGGGCGCGACGACCGCGTCCTCGCGATAGGTCGGGTACGGCGCGAAGGCGCCCGGACCGGTATAGGTCGGACCCTGGTTGACGTAATAATACTGCGTGGTCGGCTCGGCGAGACGCTCATAGGCGCCGTAGCCGTAGCCGTAGCCATAACCATATCCGCCGCATCCGGTGTTGCAGCCGGCATAGACCGGCGCAACGGGCGCGCATGTGCTGAAGCCGCAGGCCGCGGCCGGCACGGTGGCGGCGAACATCACGGCAGTTGCCGCGACCAGTCCCGAAATCATTTGACGCATTACTCTCTCCTGTTGATTTCCGTTTTTGGTTTTCACGTTTCTCAACCCGGCGGCCTGCCGGGTATCTCTGTGCGCGGCCGCGGCCGCGGGGGCCGAGGACGGTCGTTGATCTCGGGCGCGTAGATCACCGGCGGCGGATCGACGGGCGGATCCATCTGCGCCGGCAGCGGCGCGGACGAGGCACCCCAGCTCTGGTGGTAGCTCTCGGCGGGCTTGGGCAATTTGCGGTTCGCCGGCGGCTCGACCTCGAGCCGGCCGTAGCCTGGCCGCAGGCCCAGCGTCGGATAATAATGGCCGACGTTGTCGGGCTGCCGCTCGGCGATATAGCGTCCGCCATAGATCGTGGGCTGCACCTGCTGGCCCTTGCCGAGGCCCCAGGTGCCCTCGACGACGGCGTAGGACGCATCGATGTTGTTGATGATTACTGGCACGCCGGGACGGCCGGGAACGACGATCTCGAAGCCGGCTGCAAACGCGGTTGCAGGCAGTCCGATCAGAAAGGCGGCGAGCGCCACGGCACGCATGAGGAGACCCCGGTTATCCGGGCGCAACCTAACCGATCGCGACGCAGAGAGAGTTAAGGCCTGCTCACCAAATTCCGGTAAGCCTAACGTGCAAGGATTGCGCGCCGCTCAAATGTTGCACGGCGAGCTAGTGAAGCGTTAACGGCGCGGAACCGCGCGGCTGGAACAGCGTACTGCTCACATCGGTTTGACGGCTCGCATCCGAAAAATCCCAAGGTTGCATCGGAACGTCCTGCGCCGTCAGCGTTTAGCTCCTGTCAACAAAATGGGAGCGAACAACCATGACCATCAAGCTTCTCGGGGCCACGGCGATCGCAGCGACCATGCTGGCAGGCTCTGCCATGGCGCAGACCGTCGTCACCAATCAGGGCCGCTGCTCGGCGCAATTCCCGAACGCCAATTGCCAGACCTTCGGACCGGGACAGGCCACCACCGAGAGCGGCTACCGCCACCGCCGCGCGACCTATCGCCAGACCAACCGCGACTGGAATAACGACTGGAACAGAAGCCCCACTGGCTTCTGGCCGACCGACGTTGCGGCGGGCGCTGTCGGGACGGCGGCCGGCGTCGCGGGCGCCGCGATCGGCACCGCCGGCGCGATTGCCACCGCCCCATTCCGAGGTTGGGACAATTCCTACGCCTATGACAATTCGTGGGACCGCGGCTGGGACAATCGTAGCTGGGACAGGCGCACCTATGCCCAGCGCAACGGCTTCGTCTGTACGCCCGGCACGTACTTCAAGGGCGCAGACGGCCGCCGGCAGCTCTGCCAGTAAGCCGGCTTGAGCCGAACGCGACACATCGGGCGGCCCGCGCGGCCGCCCGATTCACGTCCTGCGACGACGACCTGCCGGTTCTGGCACTTTCCGATTAAGTCTGGTATTGCGGCGCGCACGGGTAGACGGGGCCCGGCGCGAGCCGAGCTCTGCCCTGCCTCTTGAGGCATCGCCGGCTTAGCTCAGCGGTAGAGCAGCGGTTTTGTAAACCGAAGGTCGGGGGTTCAATCCCCTCAGCCGGCACCAGCTTCTGACGCGAAGCTATTCTCCGGCAGCTCATCCAGCCGCCAGAGCCCGAGGCTCTTGTCGCGCCAGCCGCCACCGCCCTCCTCGCAACGCTCGTCGATCACTGCCTGCGGTGCCGGCCAGCCGAACGGCGCTTTCTCCATGTTGAGCGCGCGCCAGTCGCCATCCTCGCAATCGTGATTGTCGTCCCACTCCGGAAAGGTCGTGACGAGCAGGAAGCGCGCGCCGCTCATCCGAAATTGCGCGAGCGCGCGATAGATGTTCGCAAAGCTCAAATGCACCAGGCAATCCCGGCAGAGAATGACGTCGGCGTGCGGCAGCTCATCGCGCGTGATGTCAGCAACGAGAAACCGACCGGACGAACCGTCAGCTGCGACACGCCGGCGGTTTGCATCGATCAGCGACGGTACGATGTCGATGCCGGTGTAATCGACATCGAGCTTGAGCCGGCCGATCCAACCTGCATCGCCGCAGGGCGCATCGAGCAGCGAGCGCGCGCCGAGCCGTTGCAGCAATGCAGGCAGCGCCTGCTGGATTGCGGCTGTGGCGACATCCTCCGAGCCGAGGCCGGACACCGAAGTGGCCGCGCCCCAGAGGTTGGTCCGCTCGATCCGCGCGAACCGCGCGGCGAGATCCAGCCCTGAGAAATTGTCACGGTCGGCAACGAAGCGTTCGTGCGCAAGCACGGGGGGACGATCGGCGGTCATTGGGCGAGCCTTTTGCGGCGCGGGTACACTATACAATCCGGCCGAACTGTTCGAAATTGCCTGGCAGCGAACCTACGCATGTCATTCGTCTCGTCGAGACGATGCGCTCCACCACGCCCAAAGAGAAGGCCAAGATCGTCGCCGGCGCGGTGACGGCCGTCGTCACGACGGCCATGCTTTTCGTGCTTGCGCTCGGCCTTGTGCTGTCGCACTAGGCGCGATCTAAAGCCCCCCGTTTTCGCATCGAAAATCGCCGGCCCGGAACCGGCTCCGGCGCCAGCCGTTGTCAGCGCATGCGGATCCGGGAAGAAAACCGAAACATGATTCTGCTGGCGACGGTGACGCTGTGCTGTAGCGCCGTGGCCGGGACGTTGGCGCTGTTCGAGCCGGCGCCGGGGCGGGCGCCCGATAAGCTGGTCGCCGATAGAGCCGTGATCGACCCCACTCCGCGCACGCCAGCTCAGATCCCGGTTCGGGTGGTCGGCGCGCCGTTCGAGCCCAACGTCAATCCGCGCGAGCGGTAGCGCTCACCTCGGCCAGGCCTTGCTCACCTCGGCGAGGCCTTGCTCACCTCGGCGAGGCCTTGGCGCCCTCCTCGGGCCGGCCGTGGACACGCGCCAATTCCTCGACAAACGCGATCACCTCCGCCCGCTTGTCGGGCGGCAGCGTCAGGAACGCGCGGATGAGCCTCAGGCCCTCCGCCTCGTTCGGTCTTTCTTTCGATGCATCCATCTGCCCAGTGTCGGGCTACCGGGAAAAATATGCAACCCTTGCAAACAGCCTTGATTCGAAGCAGCCGCTTTGCTGGAATACGCGCGGCTGAGGTGGATCATGAAATGGATCAGGGAGCGCGACGCACTGATCGCGCAGACGCTGGCTTTCGTCCAATCGGTGACCGGCAGGAAGGATGACGTCCTTCAGCCGGAGGCGCCCGCATCTGGCCCGGCCGTCGCGATGGAGATCGTCACCGTGGAGGCGGTCACCGTCGAGATCGAACCGCCGCAAGCCCCCTTTCCGCCGCGGCCCGCGCCTCTGCCGACGCGGACGAGCGGCGAATTCCGTGCCGAGATGCAGGCCCGCATCGCCAATTTCCGCAAGCACCAGGAGCGCTTCGAGCGCGAACGTGAGGAATATTGTGCGGCGACCCTGACCAAATTGCGTGCAGCCATCCGCGACGCCTCAGGTCCGCCGGCCGAATAAGGCCCGGCCAGGGCCCTACAGCCAGGACCCTACAACCACGACCAGACCAGCCAGAGATTGGCCGCGCAGGCGCCGAACAGCGCCAGCGTGAGCGGCAGGAGCATGTGCCCGCAGGATGTGTTCAGGTCGCTCGTCATGGCCGAAAACATCCGCTGATTCCGGCCGAAGAGTCCCAGGGATTCTTTTTTCCGGGATTCAGGACTCGTTAAGGACTCAAGGGCCGTCCACGACGATCACGGGCGCGTGATCGGGCGGGTGGCCGGAACCCTCCCCCCGTAAGCTCGTTAACGGGCATTCCTGGAGTCGGGATGCATGCCCTACGCCCTCTTCTGCAATGACGCCCAAATCAGCAAGTCCTATCCGAGCGAGGCCGACGTCTGGAAGCTCGCCGAGCGGAGTGGTCTCGTCGTGGACGTGACGGCGGACGACGAGCGGCCGGGACCGCGCCGGGTGCTCGACAATGATTACAAGATCGAGCCGTGCCAGGCGGCTCAAGGCGAGGACCCCGCCAAGAACAAGGCGGAGGCCGATCGGCAGTCCAGAATGGAGCTCGAGCTGAATTCCTGAGCTCCGGCACGGAGCCGGAGCGAAAGCTCAGGGGGTGGCCGCCACAAGCGAGGCTTGCTCGCCCGGCATAGTCACGCAGGCCTTGCGGCGGTGCAGCCCGCGGATGGCGCCGGTGACCTTCATGACCTTGCCCGACGGACATGAAGCGTCCTTGACGAAGGCAACTTCGTACGGTGCCAACATCAGAGGCTCGGATCTGAGGATTGTCTGTGCAGAGCACGGCAGGCAGCCGAAGAACGAGAGCACCACTGCCGACACCAAGATACGCATGTCCGTCGTCCCACCTGCCCGGTAATTGTCATATAACGCGTTCCGGAGCGCGAGTTCCGTAAACCGCAAAAATTATTTTTGCTTTACGCCAGCCCCATGACGCGCGTGAGAAGGCGCGCCAGCATCGTTTGCAAGCAAATGACGCGCCAAATGGTTCACGGAATGCAAAGAAAGCAGGCGCCGGAGGCGGCAGGCCGGCAAACGAAAGGCCGGCGGAGCCGGCCTTTGTCAGGTCTTGATGTTCAGGTCTTGGATCTTCAGGTCTTGGATCTTCAGATCTTGGGTCGGCGCTGACCGTCAGTACCGCGAGGCGGCCGGGCCGCCCCAGCCGAAGCGATAGTTCACCCCGGCCTTGACGGTATGCTCGTCCTCCCGGCCACGAACGCCGACGATGTCAGCCGGGCCGGAGGTGAAGGTCGTGCTGCCGAAATTGTAATATTGATACTCGGCCTTGGCCGACCAGTTCGGCGCGAACATGTATTCGAGGCCGGCGCCGACCGTATAGCCGTCCTTGTTGTTGCCGGTGGTGGTGAAGGCCTGCGGCACCCCGGCGATGTTCACGCCAAGGCCGTTATTCCGCCAGGCATAACCGCCCTTGGCGTAAAGCAGCGTCGGTCCCCAGGTGTAACCGATGCGACCGGTCACCGACCCGATCTGGTCGGTGTTGGATGTCACCTGCGTGCCCAGCGGGAAGATGGCGCCATTGTTGTTGGTCGGCAGCCAGGAATACTGGGCCTCGATACCCACCACCCAGTTGGGCGCGAACTGGTAGTCGAAGCCGCCCTGCACGCCGCCCAGGAAACGCGCGTCGCTCGACTGGAAGCTGTTGTCGCCGGCAAACGCGCCGCCGAGATGGCCACCGATATAGAAACCGGTCCAGTTATAGATCACCTGCGGCGGCGTGACCGGAGCCTTGGTATAGGCGCGCGGCTGCATGTCGGCCGCTGCGGCCGGCGCAACCAGCGCCAGCAGAGCTGCTGCACCCAGCAAGATCGACTTCATGATCATCCCCGTTCTTTCATTACGACACTCGGGAAACAACGTGGCGTGAATTGGGTTGCTTCGCGGCAATGCCGGAACGTTGATCGTTCGTGACTGTGACGGCGTGGCAACAACACGAATTTGTTCCGTCAATTCGGCTGCGCAAGGCCGCCGCCACGATTTGTCGCAAGACGAAACCACCCCGTTCAAAGCTCGCCGAAATGTGATCCAGCGGCTCCGGCTCCTTCTGTCTAACACCGGGCGATAAAGGCTGCCTTTGCGCTACCGCGTCATCTTTTCCAGTTCCGGAAACGGTGCGTAAACCGCACCGGCGCAGAGATCGCTGGTCTGGTCGACCACGCGGTCCGCCCGGCCGTTGACGAAGATCACGGCCCGCTCGCGCATGCCCTTGTAGCTCCCATCCGTCTCGCGCGGGGTGAAGTGCAGGCAGCTCACATAGAACTGCCGGCCGCCGACCTCGCGCTGCACCGGCTCGGCCATGGCGGCATTGCGCACGCCGACCGGATTGTTGAGGTAGGCCCGCATCAACGCCACCGTGTCGTTCCGGAAATTGTCGGGAAACGGCTGCGGCCCGCCGGCCTGGGTCCCGCCCATGAAAGTCGGACGGTCACTGTCGCTGCCGAAACATGCCGCAAGCGCCAGCGGCAACGCCAGGATCACCGCACATCTCGCCAATCGCCCCACAGGCCCCGCTCTCCGCTCGAACAGATCAGGAGACGTTCTAGCCCCAAGCCGGGATGAAGGGAATTCGCTTGCAGCGGCGCAAACAGCGCACCGGCCAGCCGCCGACATCTCGGGCTTCCGCCCGAGGCGTGGCAACGGGCCGGGCCTGACGTCCGCGCGCGGCGGCGGGCAATGCCAGGGATGCCGCCGCGCGCGATCAGTCGTCAGTTGCGCTTGTCAGACGTCGCGGGCTTGGTCACATCCGGCTGCGCCTTCTGCGACTCCTTGGCCGTGACCTGCTTGTCGTGATGGCGATGCTTGCTCACGCTCTTGTGCTGGTCGGTGGTGACCGCGGCATTGGCGTCCATTGCCTTCGACTTGCCATCCACCTTGGCGTCCGTCTTGACATCGGAAGCCTTCGCGTCCGTCGTCTTCACGTCCGTCTTGGCGTCGGTCTTGGCGTCGGCCTTGACGCCGGGTTCCGGATTTGCGGCAGTGGTCGCCGCCTTGGTCTGGCTCTGGTCGGCCTTGATCACGGGCGCGGCTGTGGTGGTCTTGCCGGCCTCGGCGGCGAACGCCGGGGCTGCGATCACGGAGGTTGCGAGCAAGGCTGCAGAAATGGTCTTCAACATGGTGGTCTCCTCTTGGAAGGATCATCAGGCGGCGCCCTCTCGCCCCCATCGATCGTGGGAAGGAACATAAGCGGGGTGCACTGAACCCAATCTGAAGCCCCTTGCAGGCTTCCGTTCATCTCGATGACACGTTTGTCATCCACGGCCGGGCGAATAGATCGTGCGACGCGGGAATGTTTTTGCCCGAGAGGTGTTCCGGTCTTCGGGCAATCGTGTAGGATCGCCACGTTCCATACCGGAGAACTTAGATGCGCAAACTCTCAATGCTCGTTGTGCCGGGACTCGTCGCTATGACACTGGCGGCCGCGCCGGTGCTGTCCAGCGCGTATGCCGCCGCCGGCGACGACCCTTCGTCGCCGCCGAAATCGGACACCTCGACCAAGAAGGGCAAGAAGAAGAGCTCTTCCGTCAGCGACCCCAAATTCCTCGCGGCCTACCGCACCGCCTACGCCGCGATCTACGACAAGCACGATTACAGGGGCGCGATCGACCAGCTGAAGTCGCTCAAGCGCAACGACGTCGCGGACGTCGCCAACCTGATCGGCTACTCCTATCGCAAGCTCGGCGACTACCAGTCGTCGAAGGCCTATTATGAGCTGGCGCTGAAGGACGATCCGAACCACGTCCGCACCTGGCAATATTACGGCCTCTGGCAGCTCGAGCAGGGCAACCGCGAGCAGGCGCAATACCACCTCGACAAGATCGCCTCGCTCGCCGGCACCGGCAGCTCGGAATATCGCTCGCTGGCCGAAGCGCTCGACAAGCCGACCGGCGCGACGCTCGTCTACTGAAGGCATCGCATCTTCGAACGACGCGAACGGGCACAACCTTTCAGGTTGTGCCCGTTCTGCTTTCTCGGCTAGCTTTCGCACCGACCTCCCTCGCAAACCGGTAGCGCAATGGATACGTGGCTGCGATCCGCGATCGACTACATCGGCTCCTGGATCGAATACCAGCTGACGACGATCCAGCAGCCGGGCGTCATCGTGGCTTTCGCTCATCGCGGCGAGGTCGTCGCCGAGCATGCGTTCGGCCTCGCCAATCTCGACACCGGCGAGAAGCTCACCCCGCGCCATCGCTTCCGCATCGCCTCGCACTCCAAGAGCTTCACCTCGGCCGGCATCATGAAGCTGCGCGAGCAGGGCAAGCTCCGGCTCGACGACCATGTCGGCCGATATGTCGGCGGCCTTGATCGGCGCGTCGCCGAGACCACGATCGCGCAAGTGCTGTCGCACAGCGCGGGGCTGACGCGCGACGGCGCCGATTCCGGCCAGTTCATCGACAGCCGCCCCTATCTCGATGCCAAGGAGCTGCTTGCAGAATTGAAGCTGCCGACCGCGATCGACTCCGGCACACGCTTCAAATATTCCAATCACGGCTTTGGCCTGCTCGGCCTCGTGATCGAGGCTGTTGCGAAGGAGCCCTACTCCGTCTGGATCAAGCGCGAGATCATTGCGCCCGCCGGCCTGCGCGAGACGGAGCCTGACGCACCGTTTCCCAAGGGCGCAGCGTTCGCGCGCGGCCACACGCGCAGGGTGCCCTTTGGCGAGCGTTGCGTGATCCCGGGCGACAATCCCGCCCATGCAATGGCATCTGCCGCAGGCTTCGTCGCCACCGCCGCCGACACCGCCCGCTTCTTCGCGCAGCTGGCGCCCAACGCGAAGAAGAGCGTGCTGTCGGTCGCCAGCCGCCGCGAGATGACGCGAAACCATTGGCGCATCCCGCAGAGCTTCGAGGCCTATTACGGCTTGGGCGTCAATGCCGGCAAGACCGATGGCTGGGACTGGTTCGGCCATGGCGGCGGCTTCCAGGGCTATATCTCGCGGACCTGCTCCATTCCCGCTTGCGAGCTTGCAATCAGCATCCTCAGCAACTCGATCGACGGCGCGGCGCCGTTCTGGATGGACGGCGCGATGCAGATCCTGCGCGTCTTCCAGACCCGCGGCGCCCCCGACCGGCGCGTGCGCGACTGGACCGGGCGCTGGTGGACGATCTGGGGCGCGACCGATCTCGTCCCCGCCGGCAACCGCGTGCTCGTCGCCAACCCGCAGTTCAACAACCCGTTTATGGATGCCGCCGAAATCGAAGTGACCGGCCGCGACACCGGCAAGCTCGCCTGGGCTGCCGGCTATTCCAGCCACGGCGAGCCGGTGCGCCGGGTCCGTGACAAGCGCGGCAAGGTCAGCGACATCTGGATTGCCGGCGCGAACGTGAAGCCAAAAAAAGTCGTCGCACGCGAGATCGCGCGCCGGTATCCGCCGCGCAAGCGCCGGCCTACTCCCGAATGAGCGCCTCGACCTCGCTTCGGAACGCCTGCCGCGATCCGTCGCGCGAATAGAACATGTGGCCGCCGGGATAGACCACGAACTTCACGCGCTGCGTCACGAAGGCCGGCAGCTGGTCGAGCACCCGCCTCGTTGCGAAATAGGGCGTGGCGAGATCGAACAGGCCGTGCGTGACCAGCACGTTCAGCTTCGCATCGGTGGCGAGGATCTGGCGCAGCTCGGAAACCGATTGCGGCGGGTTGATGCCGCGGCCGAAATCCCATTGCCCTTCGACGGCACCGTTCAGGACTTCATATGAGCCGCCGGGCCGCCAGTTGAGCTTGCGCGAGAGCACGTCGACCGCGGCGCTCGTCAGCGGTGCCTGGAGCGGATCGCCGGAGGGATCGCCGAAGCGCGAGCTGCTCGAATTCGGATAGGGATCGAAGCCGCGCACCGAGGCATCGTAGCGTCCGGTCACCTTGCCGTTCTTGCGGTCGAATTCGCGGCGGAATTCACCGACGTCGAAGCGGCCGGCGAGGCGGCGGCTCACCGCCTGGTCGATGCCGGTGAGTTCGGCGACCTTGTCGGCCAGACGCGTGGTTGCCTCCTTGTCCGCCTCGCCCCTGACGAGATCGGTCAGGAATTCGCCGCGCGCGTAAGCCTCGACGTCGGCGAGGTCGGCACGCTTGACCGGACGTTTGGCTTCGCGCGCCACTGCCACGTAGCTCGGCAGCGTCGCGACATATTGCAGGAGGCTCGTGCCGGTGAACTCGCGGAAATCCAGGAGCGGCGAGACCAGGATCAAGCCCCTGACGCCGACGCCGTGCTGGAGCTGCAACTGGCGCAAGACCTTGGGGCCGCGAATGCCGCCATAGCTTTCGCCGGCGACGTATTTCGGCGAAGTCAGCCGCTCGTGCTTTTCGAGCCAGCGGCGGATCACGAGCGCGATCGAGTTGGCGTCGCCATCGACGGAGTAGAACGATTTGCGGGCATCCTCGCCGCTCGCCACGAAGCGGCTGTAGCCGGTGCTGACGGGGTCGATGAAGACGAGATCGGTGAAGTCGAGCCAGGTCTCCGCATTGGGCTTCACCTCGGGCGAGGCCGACGGCGACAGGGCCTCGCCATCGAGCGGCAACCGCCACGGCCCGGCCGCGCCGAACTGAAGCCAGGCCGAGGACGCACCGGGCCCGCCGTTGAACAGGAACGTCACCGGACGCGTGGCGCGCTCGGCACCGTCGAGCTGGTAGGACGTATAGGCGATGTCGGCCAACGGCTCGCCTTTGCCATCGAACACGCGGATCGACCCGGCGGTGGCCGTGAAGTTGAGGGTCCGGCCGGGCAGATCGAGCGTCTGTTTCGTGGTCGAATCCGGCGGCAGACGGTGCGGCTCGGCCGCGGACGACGACGTCTGCGGCGCGCCTTGTGCGCCACCGCCGCGGCCCCCCTTCTGTCCGGCCGGCGCGGCCGCCTCGGAGCGCGGCTGCGGCGCATCATCTGCGTGTGCAAGGCCGACGAACGCGAAAGCCGACACCGCCAACACCAGGCCCGCGCGGCGGAGCGCCGGCAAAGTCGTGACCATGATCATCCTCCGTGTCCGGCCGTGACCGCCGGGGAGTCAGAAAGGTAGCGCCAAATTACGACGGTTTGGGGAATCATTGGCGGTGCGGGCCCTGAAGCGGCCGGCCGGGTTCAAATTGCCCGGTTCTGTGCTTAAGTCCGGTTGGACCGTCCCCATTAGCTTTGGTGGGCGGTCATCCTCGACAATACGGGCCTACCTCGTATAGACGAGCCCGGCGGAACCTTCCTCGACCCAGCGGCCCTGCCGAGAAGCCATGACCAAGCCTGCGCGATACGACCGGATCGCCTTCGTCGCCAGCCCGAGCAACGAGGCGCAAGCCGCCTTTGGCCAGCTGACCAGGGACTATGGCAATTGCGATCCCGATGAGGCCGACGTGGTCGTCGCACTCGGCGGCGATGGGCTGATGCTGCAGACGCTGCACCACCATATGCGTACGGGAAAGCCGATTTACGGCATGCACCGCGGCACGGTCGGCTTCCTGATGAACGAGTACTCGACGCATGATCTGCGCCAACGGCTCGAGACGGCGCATGAATCCGAGATCAATCCGCTCCTGATGCGCGCGACCGACGTCAACGACCGCGTTCACCTGCACCACGCCATCAACGAGGTCTACTTATTCCGCCAGACCTCCCAGGCGGCGCGCTTGCGGATACTTATCGACGAGCGCGAACGCATGCCGGAGCTGATCGCCGATGGCATTATCGTCGCGACGCCGGCAGGCTCGACGGCCTATAACCTCTCCGCCCAAGGACCCATCCTCCCAATCAACGCCGCCCTGCTGGCGCTGACGCCAATCAGCGCCTTCCGGCCGCGGCGCTGGCGCGGCGCCCTCCTGCCCAATACCGCCTATGTCGTGATCGAGGTGCTGGAAGACGACAAGCGCCCCGTCGCAGCGGTCGCCGACCACGAGGAGGTGCGCAGGGTCCGGCGCGTCGAAGTGCTTTCGGACAAGAGCATCTCGATGCGGATGCTGTTCGACCCTGGCCACAGCCTGGAAGAGCGTATCCTGCGGGAGCAGTTCGGCTACTGAGTGTCCTGCCGGCCCACCCCTGGCCGCAACCCTTCGTTAACTCCCGGCACGATATGGTTAACGAAGGTTGACCCGCTTTTGGCCCGGGCGTCATGTTCCGTATCGACTTCAACAAGCTGCGCTTCCTCGTCTGCGACGACAATCCGCACATGCGCCGCATCCTGCGGACGCTGCTGCATTCGTTCGGCGCGCGCGAGGTCTATGAGGCCGAGGACGGCGCCACGGCGCTCGAAATGTACAGCCATTACGTGCCCGACATCGTCATCACCGACTGGGCCATGCCGATCTTCGACGGGCTCGAGCTCGCGCAGATGATCCGGCAGCCGGAATCCAAGGGCAATCCCTATGCACCGATCATCATGCTGACCGGACATTCGGAGAAACGTCGCGTCACGGTCGCGCGCGATGCCGGCGTCACCGAATTTCTGGCCAAGCCGATCTCGGCCAAGGGGCTCTATCAGCGCATCCTCAACGTCGTCGCCAATCCCCGCCCCTTCATCAAGACCAAGACCTATTTCGGCCCCGACCGGCGCCGCAACACCAACTCCGCCTATATGGGCCCGGAGCGCCGCGTCGGCGAAAAGCACGAGGTGCTGCAGCAGCCCTCGCTGCTCGACAAGGCCCGCTCCACCATCTAGCGCAACCGCTTCAGACGAGGCAGGCATCATGGCGAAGAACAGCGCAAAGGACATCGAGGTCAAGGCCTTCGCCACGCACCAAGTCATCACGCAGCCCAATCCGCTGCGCAAGGTCCTGCGCCGCGTCGAAGAAAAAGACCTCGACGACCCGGTCGCCCGCGCCGAGCAGGCGCTCGCGAGCCTCTCCGGCGAATTCAAGGACTGGATGGCGATCGAGGCCCAGCGACTGTCCGCCGCCTGGACGGCCGTGCAGAACGACGGCTTCACGAAGAAACTGCGCGACGAGCTGTTTCACGCCGCGCATGACATCAAGGGGGATGCGGCGACATTCGGCTTTCCTTCAGCCGCAGGCATCGCCGAAAGCCTGTGCCTCGTCATCGAGCACGCGCCTGACCTGGAAAAGGTGCCGGCCGAGCTGTTCACGCACCACATCAACGCCATTCTCGCCATCGTGCACGAGAACACCAGGCTGGACAGGATCAGCGTCTCGGCCGAGCTCAGCCGCCGCCTGCGCAAGGTCGCCGATGATTATCTTGCCTACGTCAACCGCGACCGCCCCGAGCATCTCGAGGTGATCCTGGCGCCGAGCATCGCGCCGGCGGAATAAGGCCGAACTCTCTCCTCTCGTCATTGCGAGCGCAGCGAAGCAATCCAGACTGTCCCCGCGGAGGGATTCTCGATTGCTTCGCTGCGCTCGCAATGACGGAGCCTGTCTCTCTTCCGGCCCGCCTTGTCGCGAGCTTCGAACTACGCCGCAATCAGATCGTCATAGAGCGGATCGACCACATCATCCGCGACAATCTCGTCGCAGAACAGCCGTGCCTCTTCGCGCGCGGATTCAGTGGCGAAGCGGCGCAGCAGGACCATCAGCGGCTCGGTGGCGCCGCGATCGGACTCGCAATGGGTGAGCACGCGCTCGACCATGCGCCGGCGCAGCCGCGCCGCGCCGTCGTCGCTATCGACGAAGCCCTGCTCGTGGCAGGCATCGAGCGCGACCTGGAACGCCGCAAACGTCGCCTCCGGAAGCCCGGCGCGACGGAGCAGCGCGTGCACGCTGTTGCCGCCGCGCTCGTGCAGCAGCGCCGAGACGCGCGCCAGCGGCAGATCGGCGAGTTCGGCGAGTGCCGCATCGAACAAGCCCAGATTGCCCGACAGCAATGCGCGCAGGATCAGGCCCGCGGTCAGCTGGCCGGTGATGCGCAAATGCCGGACCAGGCCCTGCATGTCATCGCCGCGCGAGCGCGCCGCGATGTTCATGGTTGAGCGGTCGCGCGCCTCGATGGTGATGCGGTCGGCGCGGTCGGCGCTCAGCCAGTTCCGCGCCACGACGAATTGCGCCAGCGTCTCGGAGAGCTTTGCCACCAGCGCAGCACGCGTTGCAGCCGGCAGATCCTCCAGCACCAGCATCGCCTCGCGGATCGCGGCTAGATGGCCATGACGCTCGACGATCCGGTCCCAGGAGAACGGGGCGAGCTCGGCATGGGGATTCTCGATCAGCTCCAGCGCGGCAGCCGCGCAGCCGACTTCGGCGATCGCGGCGCACACCGACACCGGCAATGCGATGCGGCGCGCGACTGCGCATTGCACCTCCTCGCCGCCGGTCGCGACGATGTCGACGAGATCGGCGTCGATCAAGAGCGGGGAATGTTCGAGCACCGGCAGCGCGACCGTCGGCTGATCGGCCGACAGCGCCCGCACGATTGCGGCCGGCGCATCGAGGCTGCGGGCAAAGGCTTCGGCCATCGCCTGCCGGACCAGCGGCGAGGCATCATCGAGCAGCATCAGAAGCGCGCCTTCGGCGGCGATGCGATCGTCTGCAGAAAGGTCCGAGATCAGCCAGGCCCGGGCCAGCGCCCGTGTTGCCTCGGCCCGCTCGCCTGCGGGCGCCGTCCTGATCCAATGAATGAACTGCCGAACAATCATGCTGCTTCCGGCTTACACAACAAACGAAAAACGATGACGCTCGTCACCTGCAACACAAAATAAACCACGACGCTTAACAAAGCGTTCACCAT
Organism: Bradyrhizobium sp. IC4059; assembly: GCF_020193615.1. NCBI lineage: Bacteria > Pseudomonadati > Pseudomonadota > Alphaproteobacteria > Hyphomicrobiales > Nitrobacteraceae > Bradyrhizobium > Bradyrhizobium sp. IC4059. Next base: position 294,172 of record NZ_JADYVH010000006.1, on the reverse strand, counting down.
AACTGGCTGGTTTTGTTGATGATTTGTTAAGGGAACAAAGCCGCCACGCGCGGCACACGCGACGAGCTCTCGCTGATCCTCCGTCATTGCGAGCGCAGCGAAGCAATCCAGGACTGTATCCGCGGAGAGATTCTGGATTGCTTCGCTGCGCTCGCAATGACGGTGTTGACGCAGCTGCGCACACAGTCTCGATCTTGTGCACGGACGTAACGCGGCGTCCGGAGCAAGAGCGAAGCTAGCTCGAGAACGTGCCGCTGCGATCGCTGAAGAGATCGAGCGGTTGCGGCGGCCGCACGTCCGGCGTCACTGAGGCGACCGAGGTGAGCGAGGCATTGTTGCCCCATAGTTTCTGCACCGTGGTCGAGACCGGCTGCGTGGCATCGCCGGGTTGATAGATCGAACGAAACACCGGCGTGCCCGTCGGATTGTCCGCGACATGTGTCGACGACGTCGCGCTGACGGGCGTCACTGTGCGGGCATTCGGGAAGGTCTGGAGATAGGCGGCGTTGTCCACGACAGGCGCAGTGGGCACCACTGCATTGGCACTCGCGACCTGCGTGGTCGAAGGCGTGGCGCCATACATCGCCATCGCGCTGCGGGTTACCTTTGAATTGGCCGCGCTGGCATAGCGGCTGTCCAGGACCGAATAGACCTCGGAGACGCTGCGGGCGCGGCCGTCCTTGGCGTAGAAGATCGGGCGGTTGGCGGCCGCCGCGTTGGGAAACAGCCGCGCGCCGACGGCTTGCGGATTGTCCTCGGCATTGGCGATCAATTTCGCCGCGCCGCGGACGCCCATGAAATGGGCCATGTAGAGTTCGCTGTCGCTCGGCCTGCGCCCGAGCAGGCCGGTGAGCTTGAAGCTGTTCGACTGCGTCAGCGCCGCGGCCATGGCGGAAGCGGCTTCGGGATCGTCGCGCAGCTTCATGATCGACCGCTTCTTGACGGGATCGTCGACGGTGTAGGTCCCCGATGACGTCCTGGTGATGGCGTCGGCGTAGCTGCCATAGCCGAGCTGGGCACCCGCTTCCTTCACCGTACCGAGCCAGGTCTGGTCGATGAACTGGTAGAGCCCCTGCGCGGACGAGGTGGTGGCGGCGGCCGTCGGATTGAAGTCCGATTCCATCTTGGCCGTGGTCAGCATGTACTGGAAGCTGACGCCTGTGACGTTCGAGGCCTGCTTGATCGCACCGGCGACACGCGCGCGCGACGGATCAAGGCCGGCCGTCTGCGTGGCACTGAAACTGTCGATCGACATGGTGGAGGGCCCGCCCCGCGCGGCGCTGAGCGACGCCGGCAATTCGGCGCCCATCGTCTCACCGTGGGACAGGTATGGTTAAGGCGGGGTTAACTGACGCTCCGCGTCATTCCGGGGCATGCGACAGCGCGAACCCGGAATGCCAGGCTGCTACTTCCTGTAAACGTCGTTCGGATCGAACAGCCGGTCCGCCTCAGTGAAGACCAATCTCGCTCCCCCGCCCTCGGCCTCGACCTTGCGGTAGAAGCACGACCGCCGGCCGGTATGGCAGGCCGCGCCGATCTGCTCGATGCGGATCCAGACCGCATCCTGATCGCAATCGGTGCGCATCTCGACCACGCGCTGGGTCTGACCCGACGTCTCACCTTTTCGCCACAACGCATTGCGCGAGCGGCTGAAATACCAGGCTTCGCCGGTCGCAATGGTCTTGCGCAGCGCCTCCTCGTTCATGTGCGCGACCATCAGCACGTCGCCGGTGGCGACGTCGGTGGCGACGACCGTCACGAGGCCAGCGGCATCAAATCTGGGCAGGAAGGCGAGGCCCTCCTCGATCTCATGGGAATGAGCGGACACAGCAACTCTCGCCGGTTTGTCGCGAGGTCAGCGCGTCGTGCCTCGCACCAGGGACAGGAAACGGGCCTGCTCCGCCGGATTGTCGCGGAACATGCCGGTGAAGCGGCTGGTGAAAGTAGAGGCGCCATGCTTGGCGACGCCGCGCACCGACATGCAGGTATGCTCGGCCTCGATCAGCACGGCAACGCCGCGAGGCTTGAGGACCTCGTCGATCGCGGCGGCGATCTGCGCGGTCAGGTGCTCCTGGGTCTGGAGCCGGCGGGCGAAAATGTCGGTCAGGCGGGCCAGCTTGGACAGGCCGACGACGCGCTCCACCGGCGTATAGGCGATGTGCGCCTTGCCGTAGAACGGCATCATGTGGTGCTCGCATTGCGAGGTGAACTCGATGTCGCGCACCAGGACGAAATCGTCATAGCCCGCCGTCTCGCCGAAGGTGCGGTCGAGCACCTCGGCCGGGCACTGGTGGTAGCCCTGATAGAGCTCGTCGAAAGCCTCGACGACGCGGCGCGGCGTGTCGAGCAGGCCCTCGCGCTCGGTGTTCTCGCCGATATAGGCGAGCAGCGTCTTCACCGCCGCTTCCGCCTCGGCGCGCGCGGGACGCGGCTGGTCGGCGCGGACGGCGGCCGCGAGGAATTCGGCAGGATCAAGCTCGGCCGGGCGGTTCTCGGGCTGCCGGTCGGAGGGCTTACCCGGGCGGATGGATTTGATTGCAGCGTCCATATCTTCTCCGTTCGACGGCCTAACGGCCGGAGTGTCACCGGCAGACGGGGCGGCCAAGCCGCCGGACGCCTGAACAGAACAGTTTCGGTGCAAAAGTCCCGAGGTCACAACGCCGGCAGCCTAGATCTGGATCACCGCCACCGCATCCCCGGACTGTTTTTCCACCAGTTCCGCCCCTATATAGGACCGTGGGCGGCGCCCGCCAAGGCCGATCCGGCTTGGAAGCGGGTGTGACGCGTTGGACTCCATCACATGCTGAACGACATTTACAACAAGCGGATCATCGAGCTGGCCGGGAATATTCCGCGGCTCGGACGGTTGGCGGACCCCGATGCCTCCGCCACCGCCCATTCCAAGCTGTGCGGCTCGACCGTGAAGGTCGATCTTAAGATGAACGGGGATACCGTCACCGACTTCGCCCATGACGTGAAGGCCTGCGCTTTGGGCCAGGCCTCTTCATCCATCATGGCAAGTCACGTGGTCGGCTCGACTGCGAGCGAACTCCGTGAGTTACGCGAAACCGTTCGCAAGATGCTGAAGGAGAATGGTGCGCCTCCTCAAGGAAAATGGGAGGAGATCAAGTTCCTCGAGCCGGTCCGCGACTACAAGGCGCGCCATGCCTCGACGCTTCTCACCTTCGATGCCGTGGTTGATGCCATCGGCCAGATCGAGGCCAGAACCAAGCAGCCGGCCGCAGCGCAAGGCTGACCCCCTCTCCGTCATTCCGGGCGAACTTGCGCACCCCAGGTACGCACTTGCTCACCAAGCTTCGCGCTGACGCGCGCCCCGGGATGACTACCGAGATTTAAGAGCTTACTTCGGCGCCGCCGCAGCAGCCGGTGTGGCAACACTACCGGTCGGCACCAGGGCTTCCGCCGTCTTGGTCGACTTGGAAGCCTGCTCCGGTTCCGCGCCGAACCTCGCCTGCGTCTTCGGTGCAAGCTCCGCCATTGCCGGCGCCGAGATATCCACGTGCGGGAGCACGTCAGCCACGAGATCGGTCGTAACCAGATTGGTGAGCTTGAGCTCGCCGGCATCGAGCTCGTGCAGGTCCTCCCAAGGCGGGACGCTGAGCGCAAGCGACAACAGATCCCCGGCGCCACCCATATCGAAGGTGTATTTGGCGAGGCGGCCGATGTCGCGCTCCACGATCATCAGGTCCTGCGCGCTATAGCTCGCCGCCTTGGCATCATCGGCGCGGTCGCCCATCCAGATCTGGTGAACCCGGACATGAGCGGCTTCCGGCACGTAACGCTTCTTGCCGGCCAGCAGCAGGAAGGCGCACATGGATTCGCAATACGCTTCCGGCGCGACGGCCGGCCGTGTCGACGGCCCGCCGCGGAGGCTCACGCCGACCGTGGTCAAAAGCCCGAGATTGCGGAAGCGCCGGCCGAGCGTGATCGCGTCATTGACGGAGCCGCCGCTGGAATCGAGCACTACGGTGGCGCCGCCGAGCTGGCGGCCGCGCGAAAACTCTTCGAATTCTTTGGGCGTATCGGCGGTGATGATGCCGACCGCGCTGATCCAGCCGCGGCAGTTCGGCTCGCAGGCGACCCAGCTGAACTTCATCGGCAGCTTGCGCTCTTCGAGGGCAGCGCCGGCGCGGGCCGACGATCCGAATGTTGCGACAGCGCCAGCCAGCGCGACTCCGCAGACGGCGGTTCCCACCAGCAACCAGCCGCGAAGTTTAAGGGAGTTCAGAAGTCTCAATCTGGTTCCTTCCCCAAGCCCCAAAGCCCCAAGGTCCCCAAACAATCCCCGGTGGCGCTACCTGAGTCCATCATACAGGCGTATGTTTCTACACACGACCGTCATAAAAATGGTATCCGGGCGAATACAGATCGTCCACAGATACTTGCTGCACTGCTCCCAAAAAACACGCAAAATATGGCGTGGAAACAACAACTTATGGTTCCCTGCACCGGAACCGGGCAAAGCTTCGCTCAACATCGCAGCACAACGCACATGAAGCATTCAGCCTGCCAGCGCTGTTCCAGTTCCGTCGATGGTGTGCTCCGGCTGCCGCGCAGATTCGGCCGTGCACTGATCTGGCTGTATCGCCACACGCTGTCACCTCTGGTCGGTTACAATTGCCGGCACCTGCCGACCTGCTCCGTCTATGGCGATGAGGCAATCGAACGGTTCGGGCTGTGGGCCGGCGGCTGGATGACGCTCGCGCGCCTGCTCCGTTGCCATCCCTTCGGCACGTCCGGCATCGACAACGTGCCTCTCACGGCGCCCAAAGGCGCACGCTGGTATCTCCCCTGGCGCTATGGCCGCTGGCGCGGAGTTAACGCGTCCTGACCTGCGGTGCTCTGAACAGCGCCGCCCTGACCGGAACCTTAGACTTTCCGCCCGCGTTGTCTTGATGCTCCCCACGGGAGGAAACAACAATGCGCTGGAAAATCAGCCCGCATTTTCACGCTAAGCCCGGTCCGAATCTCGATCACAGGGCGCACGATCCAAGAACCATCGACCTGCTCGCCATCATCGCTTTGCTTGCGCTCGTCCTCGGCTCAGGCTGGTATCTTGAGAGGAGCCTTGCGACACAGCCGAGCACGACGACGTTCATCGTGCCGAGCCAGAGCGTGCATTGGTAGTCACCGGAACCAGTAGAACCGTCCCTGTGATGGAGGGATCGACTCCGGCGGTCGTAGCCGCTTCGGGCGCGGCGGCTTTGGCGCCGGCTCGGCGGCCGAAGTGGTCTCTGCAGCCGGTGCGGTCTCGCTGCCCGGCACCTTCACCGCCAGCAGCAAATTCGATTCACGCATGCGCCAGCGATAGCCGACGCCGAAATCGATCGGCTGGGCGCGCGTGAACAGCTCGGCGTAGCGCTCCTGGTAGCGGCCGGGGAATTCGTCGATGGGACCAAGATAGCGGCCGAACGGGAAGAACCGCCATTGCCGTGCATTGTAGTTCGCAAGCGGAATGCCGGAATCGTCCTGGATGATGGTGGCGCTGTTGGCGAGCAACCAGTCGCGTGCGACGGTGAAATTGCCGGAGTGCAACAGGTAGGACGCACTCTTGAGCAGGCTGTTGCCGGGCCCGAGCGTCTCGCAGAATTTCAGGAAGCCCGTGGCACGTGCGCCGGAATTTGAGAGGTCGGTTGCGAAATAATACAGCGTACGCGCTTCCCCGTCGCTGCCGGCAAAGCTGATGCGGACGCCGCGCGTCGCGTTCCGTCCGGGATTGTCGCCGCCGACATGTAGCCCGCCCTTGTCGTCGAGCGCGATCATCTCGACGTTGCGGATGGTCTTGCCGGAGCGGGCGAGGAAGACATAGAGGATCGGCAGGGTGCCGTTGACCTGGTTGGCGCTCAGGTCGACCTTCATCTGCTTGGTGATGAAGAACGAGAAGCTCAGGATCGAGCCGAGCGAGCGTTCGACGTTGTAGAGCGCAGCGCCGACCGAACCACGCGGCAGCCGCGTCAAATCGGGCACCGCACCGACCGGCTCCAGCGCGCCGAGCACGTAGGTGCTGGCCTTGGAATGGAAGGCGTCGGCGTAGAGGAAATCGGGGCCGCTGAACAAGTAGAACATGGTCGGTCGGGGCGCGGCCAGATTGAGGTCGGCCCAGCTGCGGATCTTCGAGAGCTGACGCTGCTCGAGCTGAGCGAAGGCGCCGTCGAAGAATTTGGCGTGACGCTGCCAGGCCGGGTCCCTGGTGAGCGGCACCAGCGGCGAGTCCGCCGAAGGCTGCATGCCCGCAAGGAAGCGCGCCGTGTCATCGAAGGTGACGTCTGCGGCACGCGCGGACGAGACGGCCGCAGCCAGGAGGACGAAAGCAACGGCCGCAATTCTCAGGGGGCGGAGCATGTCTATTCGCGATGCGGTGATGCGGCAGCGACGACGGGCCGCCTGCGGAAAACAGCGTAAATCAAAAGGCCGGAGAGCATGACGAGCATTCCCGACAGCGACTGAAGCGGCCGCTCCGTCAGAAGGTAGTACATCATGAACGCGGTCACGAGCAGAAACACGAGCGGCGTGAACGGGTATCCCCAGGCGCGATAGGGCCGCGGCAGATCGGGATCGGTGATACGCAGCTTGATGACGCCTGCGACCGTGAAGAACGAGCAGAACAACAGCGCGAACTGGATGAAATCGAGCACCGCCTCGAAGCTGCGCGTGAACAACAGAAGATTGGCGATGGCCAGTTGGAACAGGATGGCATAGGCCGGCGCGCCGCTCACGGACCGCTTGGAGAAAACGCGCAAGGCGGGAATGTCCTCCCCCATCGTCATCATCACGCGCGGGCCGATCCACATCATCGCGCTGATCGAAGAGATCAGACCGAAGCAAATCATGGCGCCGACGATCCGACCGCCGAGGGTGCCGAAGATCGCCGTGCCGGCGACACTGGCGACGTCGAGCTGGCCGGCGAGCGCGCTGACCGGCGCCGAATGGAGAAATACCGCGTTCAGCGCGACATACAGCACGAGCACGATCAGCGTGCCCGCGAGCAGCGCGCGCGGCAGGTTCCGTTGCGGCGTCTTCATCTCGCCGATGATGTAGGTGGCGGCATTCCAGCCCGAGAACGAATACATCACAAAGACGAGCCCGATGGCGAACGGCGCGCTGACGATGTGAGCGATATCGCCGGGCTGCGGCGTGAAGCTGATCGGCTGCGGCACGGCGATGACGAAGCCGGCGACCAGGAAGCCGACGATCAGCACGACCTTGAGGACGGTCGAGATCAACTGGAACGTGGATGAGTGCCTGACGCCGGTCAGTTGCACCAGCGAAACCAGCCACACCACGCCGATGGCGAGCGGAATCGCCGGCAGATCGGGTACGACCGACTTGGCATATTCCCCGAACGCCATCGCGGCGAGCGCGACCGGCGCCGCGAAGCCGACCGTGGCCGACACCCAGCCGGCGAGGAAGCCGAAGGCCGGGTGATAGGCACGGCCGAGGAAATTGTACTCGCCGCTCGAGCGCGGAAACATCGCGCCCAACTCGCTGTACGCGAACACACCGCACAGCGCGACGACGCCGCCGACCGTCCAGAGCAGCAGGATCGAGAAGCCGGACGGGATGTCCTTGACCTGGAAGCCGAGGCTGGTGAAGACGCCGACCCCGATCATGTCGGCGACGACGATGGCGGTGGCGACCGGAACGGAGACCCCGGCCCCCCTCCCGGTCAGCCGGTCCGTCCAGGGCGGGGTACCCGCATCTGATGCCGTCATCGGGGTCCTTAACCTCAGGCGCTTCGCCTAATGGGCCGATCGTGCACTTTGGCCCAGTCAATTCAAGCAGGGTTAACAAGGGTTAAATGAGGCAACGGAGGTAGGTACCTGACCACCGCCTAGGCGCTTCTTTGGACGATGTCTCTGGATGCACCCGGGATTGTCCGTTCCGCTCCCCCACAATCAGGACACGATTGCATGGTCCTTTCGAGCGTTCCGGATGTGGGGAAGTTTCTCCGGACGCTTAACGTCGCCTAAACGCCAGTCGGCTCAATTGTTTCAAGTTTGCCGATGGACGTGTGACTTGGACGTGTGACCTGGGACGTAAGACTTGGGTCGTGACTTTGGGGTCATGGGTGGATGGCCGGGGCCGCTCCTAAACTGAGAGCTGATGATCGTGCCGATCGGACAATGTCCGGTCGGCATGATCGTGCGCTCCGGGCCGGTCTGATCTCAGTCATGATGCCGTTGTCGCTGACGCTGGTTCAATGCGGCAAGGCGCCGGATCCGGCGGCGCTGGCGGCGAACTCCCAGGCGAATGTCCAGGTGGTCGCCAAGACCAATTCGCAGAGTTCGAACGCGCGCGTGGCAAGCGGCGACACGTTCGAGGATCGCTTCCCTGCCCCGCAGTTTAGGGAGCGCTTTCCCTCGGCGAGTGAGAGCTTCCTGCAGCGGCAGATGTCGGACTTCTCGCCCAAGCGCGCCGTGCAGCCTCAGCCGGAGCAGGCGCCCTACAAAGTGGCCTCGCTCGAGCCGCAAGTGCCGTACAAGCGCCCCGCCCGCGAGGATCTGACGACACTCGTCAGCATGAAGTCGTCGGCCTTTCCCTATTTCGGCAACAATCCCGCCTCCGACGCGCCCTTCCTCAACATTTCCAAAGGCGACCGCCGCGGCCACCGCAGCTATTCCGGCCGCGTCTACTGGCAGGACGAGACCTACAGCGACAGCCGCGTGCTGGTGCACGTGCCCGAGCATTTCGACCTGCGCAAGCCGGGCGCGATCGTGGTGTTCTTCCACGGCAATGGCGCAACGCTCGAGCGCGACGTCCGCGACCGGCAGATGGTGCCGAAACAGGTCACCGATTCCGGCGCCAATGCGATCCTGCTTGCGCCGCAGATGGCGGTCGACGCCGCCGATTCCAGCGCCGGAAAATTCTGGCAGCCGGGCGGCTTCAAGCGCTTCATGGCGGAATCGGCCGACCATCTTGCGCGCCTCACCGGCGATCCCAACAGCGCGCGCGCCTTCGCCAACATGCCGATCGTGATCGTCGCCTATAGCGGCGGCTTCCTGCCGACGGCGTGGAGCCTCGAGGTCGGTGGCATCAGCGACCGCGTGCGCGGCGTGGTGCTGCTCGATGCCGTCTATGGCGAGATGGACAAATTCGCGTCCTGGATCGAGAGCCACCGTTCCGGCTTCTTCGTCAGCGCCTACACCCGCCACACCGCGCGGCGCGACCGCGAGCTGATGAGCATGCTCCGCCAGAAGGGCATCAGCGTCGCCGAGGACATGGACGGGCCGCTACGACCCGGCAGCGTGGTATTCGTGGAGACCGGCGAGGGCATCACCCATCGCGACTATGTCACCCGCGCTTGGACGCGCGATCCGCTCAAGGACGTGCTGGTGAAGATGGCGGCGACGCCGTCGCTCGCGCTGACGCGCGTCGCCTCCACAAATCCCTAGCCGGGATATCAGTTCCCAATATCAGTTCCTGGGCAGCTTCGGAATGCTCTCGGCAAAGCCGTTGAAGCAGGCCAGCCGCTCGTCCTCTTCCTTGAAGAAGCGGCAGTCGGCATAGCCCTTGGCCTTGGCCGGCTTCGGCTTCGGCGCCGGCGGGATCACGGCGTCGTAGCAGTTGAGGCGATCCTTGGTGCCGTCGTCGATTTCGAGGCAGGTCTGGAGGCGGACCGCGATCGATTGCGGCTTGCCCTTTGGAGCGGCGACAGCCTCCTTGGCGCCTTTCTTCTTGACCTGCACCAGCGGCTTGTCCCCCACCATGGGTGGCTTCTCGGTCTGCGCAAATGCGGAGGCTGAATAGAGCACCGCGGCGACCGCCAGAATCATCCTCATCTCAGTCAACTCTCTTTGATCCCCACGCCGGCCTTCTACCGCTCCCGCGCGAGGTTTGCCAAGCGCCTTGCGCGCACGACCTGCTGCGTTCAGGCGGTGGCGGCAGCCGCCCGCCTGGGCCGGGTCACGACCACCAGGATCAGTGCCAGCACGACGAAACCGACCGCGACGAAGCCGAGCGTGTGCAGGAGCTCGCGGGCGAACAGCAAGCCGCCGACCGCGGAGCCGACCGCCTGGCCGATATAGAGGACGGATGTGTTGAGGGCGACGGTGGCCGACGCCAGCGGCGGCGCAGCCGCGACCAGCCGCACCTGCTGCATCGAATTGGTCGAGGCGAAGCCAAGGCCCCAGATCGTCACCGCGCCCGCCATCATGACGAGCGAGCCGGCGCCGAGGGCCCACCCGCTCATCCCGGCAAGCAGCAGGCAGGTGAACAGCAACGAGGTGCGATAGGGCCCCGCAGTGTCGACGATGCGGGTGGCGACGACGACGCCGAGGAAGCCGCAGATCCCGTACAGCGCGAAGACCAAGCCGATCGCATCGGGGCCGGCGCCAGTGAGCTTGTTGAGCAGCGGGCCCATATAGGTGAACACGACGAACTGCCCCGACATTTGCAGCATCGTGATCGCGAGCAGCAGCAGGATCGTCCTGCTTCGGCCGACGGCGGCCCATGTCTTCAGATCGACCGGTGCGCCCTGCAGGCCCGCCGGCAGACGCAGCAGCAACAGCAGCAAGCTGACGCAGCCGAGCGCGCCGACCCCGCCATAGGCCGCGCGCCAGCCGTAGCGGCTGGCGATAAAGGTGATGAGCGGCAGGCCGACGGCGGCTGCGAGCGACCAGCCGAGGAAGAGGTACGCAATGGTGCTGCCGCGCCGTTCCGCCGGCACGATCAGCGCAGCCGTGCCGGCGGCCTGCGGCGTATAGAGCGAGCCGACTGCGAGCATCGCGAGCCGAATGATCAGCAGGCTGGTGTAATCGGGCGCAAACGCGGAGGCGAGATTGCCGAGTGCGAGCACCGCCAGCGTCGTGGCGAGCAGGATCCGCCGTTCGATGCGGCTGGTCAGCCACGCCGTCAGCGGCGAGCCGACGCACAGCGTCACCGCGCCGAAGGTGATCAGGAGCCCGGCCGCGTGGATGCTGATCCCGAGCCCCGCCGACAATTCCGGCAGCATGCCCGCCGGTGCCAAGACCGAGCAGCCGGTCACGAGATTGCCGAGCATCAGGGCGGTTGGCGCGAAACGGCCGGCGGCTGGGGCGCTTTTCATGCAAACGCATGTAGCGGCGGCCTGCGACCGGTTAAAGGGTACAACGTGAAATAGTTGCTGGCTCCGCCCCGGGTTTTGCGCGCCACTTTCTTGGAAATGCCGGATTGCGCAGGCCGAATCGCCTGATATATCGCTCGTTCCCGCTTACCTGCGCTCGTTCGCAGGAGTGAGCCCCAGGAGAAAAGCAATGTCCGACCAGCCCAAATCCGAGTCCGGCTTCCAGTACAGCCTCTCCAATTTGAAGCCCGTGACCCCCGCCGCCAAAGTCACCCTCACCTTCCCCGACGGCGCCAAGCGCCAGTTCGACAAGGGCATCACCGGCCTCGATATCGCCAAGGGCATCTCGCCGTCGCTGGCCAAGCGCACGGTCGCCATGGCGCTCGACGGCACGCTTGCCGATCTCAACGATCCGATCGAGGCCGACGCTGGAATCGAGCTCGTCAATCGCGACGACCCGCGCGCGCTCGAATTGATCCGGCACGACTGCGCACACGTGCTGGCGGAAGCGGTGCAGACGCTGTGGCCGGGAACCCAGGTCACGATCGGCCCCGTGATCGAGAACGGCTTCTATTACGACTTCTTCCGCAACGAGCCGTTCACGCCGGAAGACTTTGCCGCGATCGAGAAGAAGATGCGCGAGATCATCGCGCGCGACAAGCCTTTCACCAAGGAAGTCTGGGACCGCGAAAAGACCAAGCAGGTGTTCCGCGACAAGGGCGAGGCCTTCAAGGTCGAGCTGGTCGACGCCATTCCCGGCACCGAGCCGATCAAGATCTACTACCAGGGCGACTGGTTCGACCTGTGCCGCGGTCCGCACATGACCTCGACCGGCAAGGTCGGAGGCGCCTTCAAGCTGATGAAGGTGGCCGGCGCTTATTGGCGCGGCGATTCCAACAACCCGATGCTGACCCGCATCTACGGCACGGCCTTCGCCAAGCAGGAGGACCTCGACGCTTACCTGAAGCAGATCGAGGAAGCCGAGAAGCGCGACCATCGCAAGCTCGGGCGCGAGCTCGACCTCTTCCACTTCCAGGAGGAAGGTCCGGGCGTCGTGTTCTGGCATCCGAAAGGCTGGACCATCTTCCAGCAGCTGATCGCCTATATGCGCCGGCGCCTCTCCGGCGACTACAACGAGGTCAACGCGCCGCAGATCCTCGACAAGGTGCTGTGGGAGACCTCGGGCCATTGGGGCTGGTATCGCGAGAACATGTTCGCGGCGCAATCGGCCGGCGACGAGGCCGAGGACAAGCGCTGGTTTGCGCTCAAGCCGATGAACTGCCCTGGCCACGTCCAGATCTTCAAGCACGGCCTGAAGAGCTATCGGGACCTGCCCTTGCGCCTCGCTGAGTTCGGCGTGGTGCACCGCTACGAGCCCTCCGGCGCCATGCACGGCCTGATGCGCGTGCGCGGCTTCACCCAGGACGACGCGCACATCTTCTGCACCGAGGATCAGCTCGCCGAGGAGTGCCTGAAGATCAACGATCTGATCCTGTCGACCTATGCCGATTTCGGCTTCACCGGCGACCTCACGGTGAAGCTCTCGACCCGGCCGGAGAAACGCGTCGGCACCGATGCGATGTGGGATCACGCCGAGCGCGTAATGGCGACGGTGCTGCGCGAGATCCAGTCGCAGAACAATCACATCAAGACCGAGATCAATCCGGGCGAAGGCGCGTTCTATGGGCCGAAGTTCGAATACGTTCTGCGCGATGCCATCGGTCGCGACTGGCAGTGCGGCACCACGCAGGTCGACTTCAACCTGCCGGAGCGGTTCGGCGCCTTCTACATCGACCATGACGGCGGCAAGAAACCGCCGGTGATGGTGCACCGCGCGATCTGCGGCTCGATGGAGCGCTATATCGGCATCCTGATCGAGCACTATGCCGGCAACTTCCCGCTCTGGCTCTCGCCGGTGCAGGCGGTTGTCACCACCATCACCTCGGAAGGCGACGAATACGCCAAGGTGGTGCTGGAGCAGGCGCGGCGCGCCGGGCTTCGGGTCGAGATCGACCTGCGCAACGAAAAGATCAACTACAAGGTCCGCGAGCACTCGCTGGCCAAGATCCCGGCCCTGCTTGTGGTCGGCAAAAAAGAGGCTGAGACGCATTCGGTCTCGGTCCGCCGGCTCGGCAGCGACGGCCAGAAGGTGATGACCACGGCCGAGGCGATCGCCGCCCTGGTCGACGAGGCGACGCCGCCGGATGTGAAGCGAATGCGCGGCGCCGCTTGATCCTGAAATCGATCTAAATTCGCTTCCGGTTGCGGGCGTGCATGCTTATCTGGGCATGGCACGCCCGCCGACCATTTGAAGAGGATATCGCAGTGCCCGATGCCATCGAACTCCTGAAGACCCGCCGCTCGGTCAAGCCGCGCGAGATGACGGGGCCCGGCCCGTCGGCGGCCGAGCTCGAGACCATCCTCACCATCGGGGCGCGCGTGCCGGATCACGGCAAGCTCGCGCCGTGGCGCTTCATCATCTTCGAGGGCGAGGCCCGGCTACGTGCCGGCGAGGTGATCGCGCGGGTCTTCGCCAGGAAGAATCCGGGCGCGCCGGCGGCCGACGTCGAGACCGAGCGCAAGCGCCTAATGGACGCACCGCTGGTGATCGGCATCGTCAGCTTCACCAAGCCGCATCCGAAGGTGCCGGCGTTCGAGCAGGAATTGTCGGCGGGCGCCAGCGCCATGAACATCGTCACCGCCGCCACCGCACTCGGCTACGGCGCCTGCTGGCTGACCGGCTGGTTCTCTTTCGACCGCGACGTGCTCGACGGCCTCGGCCTCAAGCCGGATGAGAAGCTCGCCGGCTTCATTCATATCGGCACGCCGACCAAGCCGAACGAAGACCGTCCGCGCCCGTCACTTTCGGACATCGTGACGCGATTTTAATCGATGTTGTGTTGACGCATCGAGCCTCTTGCGGCTTTGATCCCGCCGAGGGAGGAAGGTGCGGATGAGACGCCGTGAATTTCTGGTCGGGGCCGCGATGCTCGCCGGCACGATGGCGCGAAGCCGGGCCGCGGACATCCCCGCCCCCTCGCCCGACGGCCTCGACCGCATCACGGCATTCTTCGACAACGAGGTGGCAAGCGGCCGCCTGCCGGGCGCGGTGATCCTGGTTCAGCAACACGGCAAGCCGGTCTATCTGAAGTGCTTCGGCGTGCGCGACACCAGGAGCGGCGTCGCGATGACGCCGGACACGATCTTTGCCATCCACTCCATGACCAAGCCGATCACGTGCCTTGGCGCGATGATGCTGATCGACGACGGCAAGCTTGCGCTGACCGACCCCGTCTCGAAATACGTCCCGCTGTTCGCCGAGACCAAGGTGGGCCGCGAGGTGACCCTACCAGGCGGCACGGTCGAGCTGGACCTCGACCCACCGGACCGCCCCGTCAACATCGAGGATCTGCTGCGGCATACTTCGGGCATCAGCTACGATTACATCGGCAGCGAATGGGTCGAGCACGCCTACAAGATGGCCAACATTTTCGCGGGCCATTTCGACAACAGGGAATTCGCCGATCGCATCGCCAAGCTGCCGCTGGCGCGGCAGCCCGGAACGCTGTGGCGCTACGGCCATTCCACCGACGTGCTCGGCAGCGTCATCGAGATCATCTCGGGCCAGACGCTGTACGACTTCCTGAAAGCCCGCATCTTCGATCCGCTCGGCATGAACAGCACCAAATTTACGCTCGCGACCGAGGACGAGCTGGCGCGGATGGCGCGGCCGCTGCCGAGCGACTCAATCCTGCTCGCCGGCGAGCGCGACCGCCTGGACCATCCAGAATGGCAGTCGGGCGGCGGCGGCCTCCTCTCGACCATCACCGACTATCAGCGCTTCTCGCAGATGCTGCTCAACGGCGGCGAGCTCGAGGGCAGGCGCTATCTCAGCCCCGCCGCGTTCAAGGCCATGACGACCGATCAGATCGGGCCGGGCTCCGGCGTCGGACGCGACTATTTCTATTTTCCAGGCGACGGCTTCGGCTACGGCTACGGCCTTGCGGTGCGCACCGATCCCGGCAATGCAAAACCGCCGCCGCCGGGCTCGCTCGGCGAATTGAAATGGGACTCGGGGAGCGGCACCTATTTCGGCGTCGATCCCAAGCTCGACATGGTCTACGTCATGATGCAGCAGACCCAGAACGAGCGCGGCCGCATCACCCCCGCGTTCAAGGCGCTGGTCTACGATTGCTATCCGCCCGCGTTACGCCGCCCGTGAGGTGCGCTGGCCGAAATCGGCGAGGAGCTTTCCGATCTCGGCCGCCGGCCGCGCGGCGCTGAACAGAAATCCCTGCACCTCGTTGCAGCCTTCGGCGCGCAGCCAGTCGAGCTGATCCTCGGTCTCCACGCCCTCCGCGGTCGTGGTGATGTTGAGGCTGCGCCCCAAACCCGAGATCGCGCGCACGATCGCACCGCAGTCGGGCCGCTCAGCCAGATCCTTGACGAAGGAGCGGTCGATCTTGATCTTGTCGAACGGAAAGCTGCGGAGATAGCTCAGGCTGGAATAGCCGGTGCCGAAATCGTCCATGGAAATGCCGACGCCGAGCTCGCGCAACTGGTGCAAGGTGGCGACATTGGCGTCGGTCTCGGCCAGAAAAATCGACTCGGTGATCTCGAGCTCGAGCCGCTTCGGCGACAGGCCGGACTGCGCCAGGGCCGAGATCACGACCTGGACCAGGTTGCGGCTGCGGAATTGTGCCGGCGACAGGTTAACGGCGACCTTGACGTCGACGGGCCATTTCACCGCCTCGGTGCAGGCTTCGCGCAGCACCCATTCGCCGAGCTGGGTGATCAGGCCGATGTCTTCGGCGACGGGGATGAACTCCGCGGGCGAGATCATGCCCTTGTCCGGATGACGCCAGCGCAGCAGCGACTCGAAGCCGGAGATGCGGTCGGAGGCGATCGACACCAGCGGCTGATAGTGCAGCTCGAACTCGCCGTTGGCGAACGCCCGGCGCAGATCCAGCTCCATGTCGCGACGCCTCTGCGCCTGGAGGTCCATCTCACGCTCGAAGAAGTGGTGCACGCCGCCGCCGTCGGCCTTGGCCCGGTACAGCGCCATGTCGGCATTGCGCATCAACTCCTCCGGCGTGGTGCCATCGCCCGGCGACAGCGCGATGCCAACGCTCGCGCCGATCACCATCTCCTGTCCGTCGACGTCGTAAGGTGCCTTGAGCATGTCGATCAGCAGGGAGGCACAGGCGCTAGCCTCGTTCGGCGAGACGTCGGCAGCCAAGATGACGGCGAACTCATCGCCGCCGAGCCGCGCGGCGAGATTGGTGCCGCGGACCGCTATGGTCAGGCGCTCGGCGACCTGCTTCAACAGGCGATCGCCCACCGGATGACCGAAGGAATCGTTGATGTTCTTGAACAGGTCAAGATCGATGTAGAGCACGCCGACCCGTTTTCCCGCGGCCTGGTCCAGCGCCTGCTTCAGGCGCTCCTGGAAGTGCTCGCGGTTCGGCAGGTCGGTGAGCCCGTCATGATGGGCCATATAGGCGATGCGCGCTTCGGCCTTGCGTCGTTCGGTGATGTCGACCACCGCCACCAGATAGCCGTCGCGCTCGTCGAAGGCGACGCGACGGCCGAAGGTGAGCACCTCGATCTCGCTGCCGTCGGCGCGCAAGTGTCGCCAATTGCGCGAGGAGTGGTAGGCGTCGCCGAGGCGCTCCAGCGCCGCGGCGTGGCTGTCCCACTCGTCCTCCGGCCATATCTCGTGCAGCTTCATGCGCAGGAAGGTCGCGCGGCTGTAGCCGTAATGCTGGACCGCGGCGTCGTTGACGCTGAGGAACTCCTTGGTCTCTGCGTCGAACACCCACATCGGCATTGGATTGTTGTCGAACAGGAGGCGGAACGAGGCATCGCGCCGCTTCAGGACGGTGACATCGGAGATGGTCAGCGAGACCACGTCGGCAAAGGCCGTGGCGCTGAGCCTGAGGTAGCGTCCCTCGCTCTCCAGCTCGAGCTGCTCGCAGCGGCTGCCCGAAACGGCCTTGAGCAGGAATTCCATCACCTCGGGGAAAGCCAGCAGCGTGCCGCCTTCGCCGATCCGCCGCCACAACAGGCTTGCGCCCGCAACCTTCAGCAGCTCGCCCGCGCTCTTGTTGTGGTGCACGACCTGAAGGTCGAACGGCTTGCCGGCGGCATCGCGCAGCGTCGCCAGCGAGACCACGGCGTCGTCGGTCGCGGAAAAGATGGCGTCGAGGAGATTGTATTGCGCGCCGCGCTCGTTGACATAGGCGCCGATCAGCGTCGCGCCCCAGCGCGAGGACGTCGGCAGCGCCAGCACGTCGTAGGTCCTGACCATGCCGTCGCGCACGCAATGCGCGCTCGCCCGGTGCGGCCGTCCGGCCGCCAGCGCGCTCGCCGCCGCTTCCGACAGCGCCGTGGCGCAATCGGGCGACAGCTCGGCTAGGGGAATGTCCCAGCGCTCCTCGCCGAGCCATTTCTGCACGTAGCGTCCGCTGCGCGACAGTTCGAGCACGCCATCGTTCTTCAAGAGCGCGATGTGGTCGGCGAGCCGTCCGAGACTGCCGAGCATGACGTCCTCGTAACGCGGCAACCGCTCGCCCGGCTTCAACGCCGCACGCCATTTGCGCTGAAGCACCGGGATGTCGTCGAACATTTCGGCGGCCGGTTTTCCCGGCATCTTCTTCGCGGCAGTCATTGCAGTCCCCAACGCACTTTCCCGCCGCATCCAATGCAGGCGCGCTTAACGACGTGTAAAAAGCGCGCAGGCGCGGGTTCCATTCAGCGATTATGACAGTTTTAAGTCAGGTGTTGGTTAGTGGGCGTTAGAGACTGTGACGGTTGCGCGAAGCTGCCCTCGTGTCCCGGACACAGCGCGGCGCGCAAGCGATGCGGCGCAGAGCCGGGCCCGAGAGCGGAGCTTTGGCGCGCACCTGCCTCAACACCGTGAGCGCAGCGAAGCAATCCAGAATCTTTCCGCGGATGCCTTCCTGGATTGCTTCGCTGCGCTCGCAATGACGGAGTGTGTGGTGGGCAGCGCCGTTCTTCAATTCGCATTTCGCTCGCGGACACGCTTCCGCATCCTCGCGGCATTTCTCGCCCGAGCTTTGCCTGTCGTCCCACCCTCAATCGAAAGAGGGCGCAGGGAAGACCGGGTGCCGGCCGGGCACCCACGGTCCACTGTGCGAAAGGTGGCAACGAAGAATTTGCACAGCGGCATACAGGTGAAGCCAAACATCCGGCCTTCCCTGCGCAGTGGCTTTACGGCTTATGTCGTGCTCTCCCCGGGGAGCGATGCACTATTGCCCCCGTCGCCCCGCGGATGGCTGATGCGCTTGCCCGGTTGGGCCGCAACATCACCACAAGACTTGGCGCACAGACCCCGGGCGCCAGGACCACACGATTTTGCCGTACGCCGATGACACCGGTCGTATGCGCGAGGTCTTTGCTCACGGCTCTCCGCCCTGCAAACCCTTTCGCGCCAACGCCATCAGCGTCCACCGCCTCCCGGCCCGCGTTCGTGACGATCGCGATACGCCCCTCTTCCTTGGGCCGGGTTGCGCGACACATACGCGATTTCCGAATTTCGGTAAAGCGAAATATTTTGGGCCGCGTGCGTTGACCTAGCGCTCGCGTGTTTTGCCCGTCGGGCAACGCAAGGGATGGTGGCCTACCCCGCTAATCCTCGCTGGAGGCCGCCGAGCGGTTGCGCAAATAGGCCTGGGACAGCAGGAAGAACAACGCGCGTTCGCCCTGATATTTGGCGGACGGGCGCGTGCGCTCGAAGCCGTCGGCAAATATCTTGCCGGACTGGTCGCACACCTGCCACCGCCAGCCGAACCGCTTGCGCCTGGTGAGGATCACTTCGAACATGTCGACAAGCCTGGTCCCCTGCTCCATGCCGGTCCTGCAAGGCATGAGCCTGCTCCGGCTTCCCCCCGTTGGACGGACGCCAGACATATAGCGCAGCAGGATGGAAAGAGAATAAAATTGATTATCGGAAATACGTACCGTCCACGATCGTAAGCAAGACGCGCTGCTGCTGGAATAAGCCGATGCCGCCGGTGTTTGCTGGCCCCTGCACGTAATGATGACGCTACCAGTGTTCACAACAGAACACAGAGAGGGGTCCGAGGTTACCTGGCAGAAACCCACTGACGGTGACGGTAACAGAAGATGCACATCCGTGCGCGCGATGAGAATCGTCGTGCCGGAGCCTCTCGCCGCCGGCTGCCCTTAGCGCGCGATGACCTCGACTTCGCCGTCGACGCCGTTGACGACGTTGAATCCGCGCTCGTAGACCTTGCCCTCGTTCTTGGCGATGGCGCGGTACTCGCCTTCGGACAGCACGACGCGCGGGAACGCGCCGATCGATTCCTTGATGACGTCGCCGCCGGGGGTCAGCACCGACCAGGCGGTGTTGGCGAGCGCCTCGCCGCCCCTGTCGCTGACCAGCTTGAGCGTGATGACGGCGGCGCGGTGGGTGATGGTGACGTCGGTGAGCTTGCCGGCCTGGACGCGGATGTCCGAGCGCACCACCGAATTGGCATCGCCGTAGTTGGAGACGATGTAATAGGTGCCCTCCGGGATCAGCACGACGTCGCCGGCGGCGACGTTCGGCACCAGGGAAGCGCGCTCGCCGGATTCGAACTGGCTGCCCTTGTAGATCGCGAATGAGATCTGGTTCTGCGGAATGCGGCTGGTGCCGACGCGGCCCTCGATGCGCAGGCCGCCGGCCGGCAGCACGAAGGATTCGCGATTGGTCTCGGACTTCAGGCTGACGGTGCGCACCGCGCTGACGAGGCCGAAGGCGACGTGGACGACATAATTGCCGGGCGGCAGCACGATGTTCGGCGTCCCGCTGCGGTCCTCGCGGATCAGCTTGAAGGTGCCGTTCTCGTCGGGCCGGTCGGCAAACACGCGCCAGACCAGGCCGCTGGTGATCGGGGCCGAGTCCTTGCCGTACTTCGCCGTCAGCGACAGCACGCCCTGTCCGGGCACGGCCGCATTCAGCGGGGCGGCGGGCGGCACGGTCGAGACAGCGGGCGGTGGCATGCTCGGGGTCGCCGGCTGCATCAGGGTCGGCGGCAGGCTTGGCGGTCCCGCGCCCAGCCCGGAGGGCGGCGCCAGGCTGACAGCGTTGCCTGGGTCGGGCACCGAGGCCGGCGGTACCGGCGGCGGACGATCCGAGAAAAGCTGCGCCTGGGCGGCATTTCGGCCGGAAGTCAAGAGGCATACGGCAAGGACGAGCGCCGGCAGCAGCCTGCTGCTGCGCCGCCATCCGCCGATGCCGTCACCCCCGCGTGTCATGCTTCCTGCTTTTCACCGAAAACGCGGCAAATTCAAGCCTCTGAAACCCCAGGAAATACGGCCCTGGACCTTCGGTGGAACCGGCTTGACGGCTGCGTGATTAGTCCCGTGGCAACCGGCCCTCGCCATATTCCTGCCCCGTGCCCTTTCCAAAGCGGCATAAACCATGCTTCGCGCCTGATCTGGCGGAGCGCAAGTGCGATGCCTAGTCTGACGATGCGGGCTGGCCCGGCGTAGGAGAGTTTCGGTGCTGGACAGATTGAAAGGCCGGGGCGCGAACGGCTCGAACGGCGAGAAAGTGGGCGAAAAAGTCGGCGAAAAAGTTGGCCTGGGCAGCATCCGCCGGCCGGTGATCGGCCTTGCCCTCGGCGGCGGCGCGGCGCGCGGCTTTGCCCATATCGGAATCCTGAGGACCCTGATTGCCAATGGAATCGTGCCCGATGTCGTGGTCGGCACGTCAATCGGCGCCGTGGTCGGCGGCCTCCACGCGGCCGGCCGGCTCGATACGTTCGAGGAATGGGGGCGCAGCCTGCAAGGGATGCGCAACATTCTCGGCTATCTCGATATCCGTCTCAACGGCTCCGGCCTGCTCGGTGGCGAGAAGCTCGCGACCCGGCTCGAGGAGGCGATCGGGCAGATCCTGATCGAGGACCTGCCCATCAAGTTCGCGAGCGTCGCGACCGAGGTTCGCACCGGCCACGAGATCTGGCTGACGCGCGGCCGCGTGGTCGATGCCATGCGCGCCTCATACGCCCTGCCCGGCATCTTCGCGCCCGTGCTGATCGGCGACCGCTGGCTGGTCGACGGCGCGCTGGTGAACCCGGTGCCGGTCTCGGCCGCCCGCGCGCTCGGCGCCGAAATCGTCATCGCCGCAAATCTTTCCAGCGACATCTTCACCCATTCCACCACGATCTATTCGCACGGCGCAGTGCCCGCCCCGGTCGTACCGGTGGCCGAGGAGCCGACGGCGAAGCGGCGCTTCCCGCGCCTGTTCTCGCCCGAGAAGACGATGAAGCGCGAGTTCTTCGGCGGTAACGGCCGGCCCGGCATCTCCTCGGTGATGGTGGACGCCTTCAACATCATGCAGGACCGCATCACCCGCGCCCGTCTCGCCGGCGATCCGCCCGACATGCTGATCACGCCGCGGGTCGGCCAGTTCGGCTGGTTCGACTTCCACCGCTCCGAAGACCTGATCGCACATGGCACGCGCGCTGCGGAGCGTGCACTGGAGTCCATCCAGGAGGCGATCCACGTGCTGGCGCCGGCGCCCGCGGGCATCGCGCCGAAAGCGGACGAGCCGAAAGCGGGAGACTTGGCCTGATCAGGCAGTCTTGATGTAGTCGCGCAGGGCTTCCTGCTCGCTCTCGTATTCCTGGACGCGGCGCTTGACGATGTCGCCGATCGAGATCAGGCCGACCACCTTGCCGTTGTCGATGACGGGCAGATGACGGAACTTGCCGGTCGTCATCATCTCCATGAGCTCGGCGACGGTGTCGGTCTCCTTGCAGGTCACGACCTTGCGGGTCATCACCTCCGAGACCGGCGCCTCCAGCACGCCGGCGCCGCGCTCGCCGAGCACGCGCACAATGTCGCGCTCCGACAGGATGCCCTCGAGCCGGCTCTGACTCATCACCAGCACCGCGCCGATCTTCTTCTCGCCGAGCAGCTTGATCGCGTCCGCCAGCTTGGCATCGGGCTCGACGCTCATGATCTGGTGGCCCTTGGTGTTCAGAATGGAACGTACCGTCATCGTCGCCTCCCTGAATCCGAGCCGTCCGCCTTTGGCGGTTCGGACTTGTTCGCGAGTCTTCAACTAACAGTTACAGCGCCGGTTTCACGCTCGTGCGCTTTGCGAAGCATCGTCGCTAAGGACGTGTCGCTTCGGAACATTCTTCGCGGGAATGATGGATGAATTCGGGCCGCGTCGCAAGCGCCGCTTCAGATACGGTCTGAAACGTCCCGTGATGACGCATCCGCAGCATCGCTTCGCACGCGCGGCACGGGATCGAACAGCGCGAACAGCAACAGGCCGGCGAAGAAGCCGCCGATATGCGCCTGCCAGGCCACGCTCGTGGTTTCCGCATCGACCCCGATCGCGCCCACGCCGAAGATGATGTTGATGCCGAACCAGACGGCGAGGAAGCCGACCACCCGCCCGTCGCGGAGCGCGCGGGACAGCGGCAGCGCCGGAACTTTCGCGGCGGTATCGGCATCCGATCGGCTGAACGACAGGAAGCTGCCGCGGACGAAGGCAAAGCGGATTGCGGCCGCCATCGCGCCCGACACCGAGGCCGAGGCGCCGATCATCGGCGCCACCGCATGCTCATGGGTGATGAGATGGGCGAGCGCGCCGGCCGCCGCCGTCACGGCCAGGAAGACGAAGAACCTGACGGTGCCGAAACGCCGCGCCAACGCGCTGCCGAACGGCAAGAGCCACAGCACGTTGAAGCCGAGATGGGTCAGATTGGCGTGCAGCAGCGAATAGGTGACGAAGGTCCAGACCTTCGCCCCCGCCCCGCCCGGGATCTGCAGATTGAGCAGCGAGGAATCGTAGCGCTTCGGGATGAAGCCGAAGACGT
Organism: Bradyrhizobium sp. IC4059; assembly: GCF_020193615.1. NCBI lineage: Bacteria > Pseudomonadati > Pseudomonadota > Alphaproteobacteria > Hyphomicrobiales > Nitrobacteraceae > Bradyrhizobium > Bradyrhizobium sp. IC4059. The sequence continues at coordinate 271,249 of NZ_JADYVH010000006.1, read as the reverse complement.
CGATGGTCCAGTTCTCGAGCTCGGGCGGTAGCAGCACGTGCAGATGGATCACCGCCAGCAGCAGGATATAGGCGGTCAGCGCCGGAGGCAGCGTCAGGATCGGCTCGCGCGGAGCCTCCACGACGGCCGGCGGGCCCGGCTCAGGACCTTGCGGCGACGAATCTTGCGGGGAATCCAAGGCAGCTTCGCTTTCGGGCGACATCGGGGCGACAGACTTGGAGATAGGCGCCTTTGCCGTCCCTGCGCAAGTGCACAAAAGGAAAAGGCAGGGCCGAAGCCCTGCCTGTCCGTGTCGGTCTTCCGGTGGCCGGAGAGACAAGGCGTATCCCCACCCCTCCCCGCGGCCCGTGACCAAACTGTTTGACGCCCTGTACAGGCCCCGCCGAGAACCTGGAGAAAAGCGGCGAGGCTTGCGACCGCGGTCACCATAGCAGGCGCGCGGCCGGCACGAAGCTCATAGTTAATTTAACGTTAACGGCGTAAAGGCCGGCCCAAGAAGCCTGAAAACGCGCCGGCGGCATGGACGCTGCAAATCCCCTCCTGCACAACAACAGAAGGGATCGCGGGTGCACTGAAGCGGGACAAGTCTGTCCCTTCGAGGTTGCACCCCGGGGCGAGCGTTCAGTCATGAAACATCCGTCGAGCCGCGCATTCTTCGCGTATTGGGACAAGAAGCGCGGCACTGCACGGGCTCCTGACCGGGCCGACATCGACCCGGCCGCGGTCCGCGGCCTGCTCGGCGACATCTTCGTGCTGTCCTGCGAGCCGAACCTCGGCTTCCCGTTCCGCGTCGCCGGCACGCGCGTCTGCGCGCTCGCAGGAACCGACCTCAAGGACCGCAGCTTTGCGGCGCTGTTCACAGAAGCAAGCCGCAGCGAGATCGAGGAGATCACGACGATCGTCGCCGACGAGACGCTGGGCGCGATCGCCGGCGTCACCGCCGCGCGCGAGGACGGCAGCAAGGCGCATCTGGAGCTCCTGCTGCTGCCCTTCAACGCCCGCCCGCATACGCCGGTCAGCGTCACCGGCGTGCTCGCGCCGTTCGACGACGAATGCGGCACGTTGTCCGCCTTCACCCTCACTTCCTGGCGCTACCTGCACCAGCCGGAGAAACTCCTGCCGCGCGCCATCCGCAAATTGCAGATCGCGCGCGGGCTGATGGTGTATGAGGGGCTGCGATAGAGCCCCTGCAGACGTGCGGCGATCCTGCGATGGATCGTCGCGCAGCGTGACCGTTTTTGCCGGATTTGCGTCATTCCTGACGTCGATGCGACCGGATAGCTTCCGCGCCGCGTGAGACGAGCGGGTGACATCATGATGAGCTGGCGCAATCTGGCGTGGACTGCCCTCGGCGGCATGACATTGCTGGCAGGGATCGGCGCGACCTGGCTGCTCCTGCTGCCCGCCGCGCCAGCCTCGGGACCCGCGCCTGCGATTTCCAGAGACGAAACCGAATCGACCCTGGCGGCGCTGAAACCGCCGAAACGCAAGCGCCCCTTAATCGCCATCGTCGGCATCAACGACATGAGCGAGACCACCGATTACCTGATGCCCTACGGCATTCTCGCCCGCGCCGACATTGCCGACGTCCTCACCTTGTCGACGCAGCCAGGGCCCGTCACGCTCTATCCCGCCCTCAAGGTGCAGCCGCATGCGACCATCGCCGAGTTCGATGCCGCGCACCCCGATGGCGCCGACTACGTCATCGTGCCGGCGATGAGCCGCGACGACGACGCAACGGTCTTGCACTGGATCAGGAGCCAAGCCGGCAAGGGCGCGATCGTGATCGGCGTGTGCGTCGGTGCCACGGTTGTTGCCAACACCGGGCTGCTCGACGGCAAGCGGGCCACGACGCATTGGTATTCCGTGGGCGATCTGAAGAAGCATTCGACGATCCGCTACGCGGCGGACCGCAGGCTGGTCGTCGACCAGGGCGTCGCGACGACCACTGGCATCACCGCATCCATGCCGATGGCCCTGACCTTGATCGAGGCGATCGCCGGCCGCGCCAAGGCCGAGGCGGTCGCCGGCGACGTCGGCCTTGCGCGATGGGACGCACGCCACCGCAGCGACGCGTTCAGCTTCACACGCCCCTTCGCGCTGACGGCGATCGCAAACACGCTCGCATTCTGGAAGCGCGAGCAACTCGGCATCGCGTTGACTCCTGATGTCGACGAGGTCTCGCTCGCCCTGATCGCCGATGCGTGGTCGCGCACCTACCGCTCGCGCGCCCTCACCTTCGCCGCCACGGCAGAGGCGCGGACCAGCCGCAGCGGTCTTCGCATCCTGCCGGACCGCATTGCCGGGAGCTGGCCGGCGGAGCAGGCCGTGCCGGATTCCGGCGCCTCGCCGCCGGCGCGGGCGCTGGACGAAACGCTGCGCGCGATCGAGACGCGCTACGGAGCACGCACGGCCGACTTCGTGGCGATGCAGCTGGAATATCCGCGATAACGACCGCCAGGATCTTTCCCGCTGCGCGCATCGCCGCGGCGGAATAGATTGGAAGGACACCACGGAACGACGGATCGACATGAGCAAGCCGCATTGGCGTCCCGCGCGCGCCTCCGACCTTCCTGCGATCAGCGCGATTGCGGCACGCATCCATCCGGCGTTGCCCGAACGCGAAGAGGTGCTGGCGGAGAAGATCAGGCTTTGCCCGGACGGCTGCGGCGTGCTCGATACGGACCAGGGCATCATCGGCTACGGACTGGCACATCCCTGGATGCGGTACCGAATTCCGCCGCTCGACGGCTTTCTGCAAGCATTGCCCGATCGCGCCGACTGTCTCTACATCCACGACGTCGCGGTATTGCCGGAGTTCCGCGGCGGCGTCGTGCGCGCTTATGTCGGTGATATCGAGAAGCTGGCGCGTGCATCACGCATCAGAACGCTCGCGCTGGTCTCGGTCTACGGCACGCCGCCGCTATGGGAACGCGTCGGCTTTCGGACCGTGACGGCGGACGCCGAGTTGCACGCAAAGCTCGCATCCTACGGCGACGGCGCGACCTACATGCTGCGCGACCTCGCCGCGACGTAATGCCCGTCCCCGGGCAAATTGATCGGATTGCTTCGCAGGACGCCGTCAGGCTGCTTCTTCACGCCGCCCCCGCGCGGAACGACTGCCTACCCCCGGACTTCCCGTTTCGTAGACCCAGGCCTCCTTGGCAAACCACTCGTGCGTTGCCGCACACATCTCGCAATAGGTGCGAGAGAAGAACACTGCACTGCACCGAAATCGTTCGCGGTCCATCTCGATGCCGGTCGAAATGGCTCGGCCCGTTTCCGGGCACTTGATCATCACCATACCCATCTGATTTCCTCCAGCTCGGCATCCCTTCACGGAAAGGCGTCGCCGTCATCAGCCGGACGGCGTCTCTTCTGGCGAAGACGCTCGTCCGCCGATTCACGCGGCCGATAGCCTCGATTCAAGCTGCCCTGTGCAGAACCCGGTTGAAGCTCTTCTTGATCGGCTCGGCCGTCTCGGTCGCAACCTTCTGGGCAAGGTCCCAAAGCTCCCGGTTATGCCCGGAAGCCATTTCAAAGGTCCTGCGGGTGTGGGTGGTGGAGAGGTTCACGACATCCGCAAACGACCTTGCATCGGCGAGCTGGGACAGGAATTCCAGGGTGGAGCTGGTATTGATTTTCGATATTTCGATGACCTTGGTGCCGTAGTCGGCGGCACGCGTGGCATTGGTCGCACAGGCTTCGCGGAAAGCGTCGGTGATCTCCTCGGAAGCCGCCTTCATCTGCTCGAGATTTGCCTTGGCCCGCGCGGCGCCCTGCTCGGCAAGATCGCCGAAGATCTCCTGGATATTGAAAAACGGCACGTCGAACTTGAGCCTTGCACCACCATTCCCACCCGCGGGAGTGGCATTCGTCTCGGCTTTCACAGTGGCATCATGCATCGTCATTCCATCCTTTCACGCGAAACCAGATGTTGGATTGAAGACTCTCAGAAGCTCCCGGGTGCGGGCCGCACCGGGAAACCAGTGCCCCTACTCTCAAAATGGAGGGATGCTGCTGATGAGCTGCTCTCGCCCCCCTGCCGATGCCAACTATGACCAACCAGGATCGGACCTTCAGTTCGCTTTCAGACTCTCGACTTGATTAAATTCGATTCAAGCGACGCCTCGCCGCAGGCGCCGCTCTTGCCGCTTTGAGTTTGCCGAAAAGGATTCTGCCAACTCGAGAAGGCGCGGGCTCGCAGGCGCGTCCGGATGGCACCATGTTACTGATTGATTGCGCCATAGCGCACCGCGCGAGCCTTCGGCGGCGTTAGTCTGGCCGGGGCCGGAAAGCGGCAGATCAGCCCCGACGCTTCTTCTTCGCATTTTTCTCGGGCGCGCCCTTCGCAGGCCACGGCGTGACCGAAGGCTCTGCATGGCCGGGCTTGTTCTTGTGCTTCTTTTTCTTTCCGAAAGAACGCGCATCACCGAATTTCGACGCGCGCTCGCCCTGAGGCTTGCTGCGCGACTTGAATCCACTCGCCTCGCGCGGGCGATCCTCGCGCCGTTCATGATGAGCGCCGGCCTCGCGCTGCGGCGCGCGGGGGCGCTCCTGAGGAGCTTCTTGCCGGTCCGGCGCATCCGTCATCGGCTCGATCCGGATGCTGTCTTCCTTGTCGGGACGCTTGATCTTTGCCGCAAAGGATTCGGCGACCCGCTGGGAGATCTCGAACTCGGTGGTGGTGTCCATGATCCTGATGGCGCCGATGTCGCGCTTGTCGATGCCGCCGCGGCGACAGATCATCGGCAGCAGCCAGCGCGCTTCCGCGTTCTTGCGGCGCCCGATGGCGGCGCGAAACCAGACGCTGCCATCCGCCATGGCGTGCTTCGAGGATTTCCCAGCCTTCGACCGCGGCTTGGCGCGGTCCTCGCCCTGTTCGGACCTATCACGCCCGCGTTCCGGCCTGCCGCTTCGCTCGCCGGGATCGATGATGTCCTCGGGCGACGGCAGCCGCGCGCGATAAAGCCGCGCGAGCGCGGCGGCGATGTCCTCGGCCGAGCGCTCGGCCAATAGCGATTGCGCCAAAGCCAGATCGTCGGGACCAGTCTCCTCCGTGAACAGCACGTCCTTCATGCGCGCATGATCGAGCTTGCGGATGTCTTCCGCCTGCGGCGCCGTGCCCCAGACCGCGTCGACCCCTGCGAGATCGAGCAGCAGCTCGGCGCGCCGCCGCCGCGCGGGCGGCACCAGCAGGACGCTCGTCCCCTTCCGGCCCGCGCGCCCGGTGCGGCCCGAGCGATGCTGCAAGACCTCGGCGTCGTTGGGCAAATCGGCATGGATGACGAGGTCGAGGCTCGGCAGGTCGATGCCGCGGGCGGCAACGTCGGTCGCAACGCAGACGCGGGCGCGCCCGTCGCGTAGCGACTGCAGCGCCAGGGTGCGTTCGTTCTGCGTCAATTCACCCGACAGCGCGACCACCGAAAAGCCGCGCTCCAGGAGCGCGGCTTGCAAATGCCTGACAGCATCGCGCGTGCTGCAGAACACCAGCGCGCTCGGCGCCTCGTAGAAGCGCAGCACGTTGACGACGGCATGCTCGACGTCGGCGGGCGCGATGCGGATCGCGCGGTATTCGATATCGGCGTGGCCGCCCTCGTCGCCGGCGACCTCGATCCGGAAGGCGTCGCGCTGATATTGCCGCGCCAGCGCGACGATGCCGCGCGGAAACGTCGCCGAGAACAGCAAGGTGCGGCGCGTCTGCGGCGTGGTCTCGAGGATGAATTCCATGTCCTCGCGAAAGCCGAGATTGAGCATCTCGTCGGCTTCGTCGAGCACAACCGCGGCGAGCTCGGAAATGTCGAGACGGCCGCGCCGCAGATGATCGCACAGACGCCCGGGGGTGCCGACGACGATATGCGCGCCGGCGGCGAGCTCGCGCTGCTCGCGCCGCGGATCCATGCCGCCAACGCAAGAGACGACACGCCCGCCGGCATGCCCATAGAGCCAGGCCAGCTCGCGCTGAACCTGGAGCGCGAGTTCGCGGGTCGGCGCCACGATCAAGGCGAGCGGCGCGGCCGCTGGTGCGAACTGCTCGGCGTCATCGAGGATGTTCTTTGCGATGGCCAAGCCGTAAGCGACGGTCTTGCCGGAACCGGTCTGGGCCGAGACCAGGAGGTCGCGGCTGGTGGCTTCATGGGCGAGCACCGCGAGCTGGACGGGCGTCAGTGAATCATAGTTCCGCTCGGCCAAAGCGCGGGCGAGCGGCGGGGTCAGGGCCGGAAGAGACACGAGATGGGAAACCTTGTTTGATTCAGGCGCGCAAACGGTGAACCGGCGCCCCGAGCTGCGTGCGCGGCAAACGGCCCGACCGCACGCTGATTTGATCTGGGCGCTCTTTACGCCAAGCGCCCGGAAATCACCATAGCCGTGATGCATGGCTTGACGACGAGCCGCGCCTGAAGCTTGCAGCGGATTTTTGCGGCCAGCTCGATTAACCTTAGCGCGGCGGGATCGGCCTATAGCCGAGCCACGCTCACGTCTGGCGATATGGGGAATAAAGATGCGATTGGCGGTCATTTCCGACATCCACGGCAATCTCGCCGCGCTGGAGGCGGTGCTGGCGGATATCAAGACGCGGGGCGTCGATCGGATAGTCAACCTCGGCGACTGCGTCACCAGCCCGTTGTGGCCGAGGGAAACGTTCGAATTCCTCCAATCGCTGGCGTTGCCGACCGTGCGCGGAAATCATGATCGCTGGATCGAGGAGTTTCCGGACGACAAGCTCTCGCCGGCAGGTCTGTTTGCGCGCAACGCACTGACTGCAGAGCAGCGTCGTGCACTTCACAACCTGCCCTCCCAGCTGCGACTGGACGACGGCATCCTGGCCTGCCATGGCACGCCCGACAGCGATACGGCGTGCCTGCTGGAGGACGCACTCGACGACGGCCGCTTCGTGCCGGCACGCCGCGACGTGCTGGAAGCACGCCTTGCGAGCGAGCCGGCGGCGCGCGTGGTGCTGTGTGGCCATAGCCACCGCCCGGCCGTCGTTCACGGGCCGCGCGAATGTCTGGTCCTCAATCCCGGCAGCGTCGGATGCCCTGTTTTCGCTGACATTCCCTTTGCCGCGAAACTGGAACACCGCTCGCCTCACGCCCGCTACGCGATCCTCACCAAGGGCAAAAGGGGCTGGCAGGTCGAGCTGCTGGCCCTCGAATACGACTGGGAGGCCGCCTCGGCGCGCGCGCTCGCCAACAACCGTCCGGACTGGGCGCACGCCATGTTGTCGGGATACGTCAAATAGAATTTCTCAGATCTCGGCGTACACCTCCAGCAGATTCCCGTCGGGATCGCGGAAGAACAGCGTGCGATGGCCGAAGGGCTGGTTGGTCGGCGGTGACAGCAGCGCCACGCCTTGCCGCACGAGTTCATCGGCGCACGCGTCGACCTCTGCAGCAGAGACCTTGAAGGCCAGCTGCAGCGAGGCGCTGCCCGCTGGCGTCGGTGCATCGCTGGCGGTGCGGCTCGGCCTTGCCAGCACCAACGTGTTGCTGCCGAGGCCGTACTCGATCCAGTTCGGCGACAGCTCGCGCGAGAGCGGGAACGCGAGGACGTCTTCGTAGAAGCAGCGCACGCCGCCATGTCGCGCACGAAGATGACGGTGTAGTCGATCGCGCGGATGGCGTTGAAGGGGGAGCTCCGGTTTGGGTCGGCCGTCTCTTCGTTTTTCATTTGGTCGCTCATCTCGGCTACGTTCTTACTCCACCAGCTCCGGCCACGGCACGATCGTCGACTTCACCGTCTTCATCGCCACCGCGTCCTTCACCGCCTGCGCGACGCCTGCTTCCGTGAAAGGGTAAATCGTCTGCATCTTCGCCCAAGGATATTTGTCGCGCGTGCGGTAGAGCATGTCGACGCCGAGCGGGAGGTCGTTGCCGGTGAAGCCCCACGACCCCAGCACGTTGAGGTCCTTGGTGCAGATGCGGTGCCAGGAGGTCTCGATCGAGCCGGCGTCGGTGAACTGGCCCATCTCGACATAGGTGCCGCCGTCGCGCAGCATCTCGATGCCTTCGGGGCCGGCTGAGGGGTGGCCCGAGCAGTCCATCACGAGATCGGCGCCGAAGCCGCCGACGATCTCGCGGACGCGCGCAATGCGATCCTGCGGTGATTTCAGCTCCTCGATGTTCACGGTCGCCTCGGCGCCGAACTCACGCGCCAGCTTGAGCCGCGGCTCCTCCGGCGCGCCGACGCAGATTACGCGCCCTGCTCCCATCTCCCTGGCGGCCGCGACCGCCAGAATGCCGATCGGGCCGGAGCCCTGGATCACCACGGTGTCGCCCCAGCTGAATCCGCCGGCGCGGGTCGCACGATTGAAGGCCCGAATGCAGGAGGTCAGCGGCTCCGACAGCGCACCCAGGCGCAACGACATGTCGTCCGGCAGCTTGTAGATCTTGGTGCCCGGCAGCATGTCGAGATCGACATAGACATATTCGGCCCAGCCGCCCCACAAATGCGGCGCCTTGTCGAAGCCGAGATAGCGGCCGTAATAGACCGGCGTCAGGCATTTGTTCGCGGTTTGCGGATAGTGGATGCAATAGTAGCAGCGGCCGCACGGCATCAAGGGCGGGATCATCACTTTCGATCCAACTTTGAGCGGCTTGCTCATGAAATCTTCGGTGAACTCGTCGCCGCATTCGACGATGACGCCGCCGAGCTCGTGTCCCAGCGTGAACGGCCAGGGCAGCGGCTTCGGCCAGTGCCCCTTGAGGATATGGAGATCGGTGCCGCAAACCCCGCAGGCGCCGACCTTGATCAGCGCAGCCTTGCGGCCGACCTTCGGCCACGGCACGGTGCGGATCACGGGCTCCGAGCCGGGACCTGCGTGGGTGCAGACGCGGATTTGTTGCATGGCTGTTTCCTCGCTGCCCGCTTGTTGTGTTTTGATCGTGCGGGCCTGCGATCAACCTATGACAGCCCTGCGACATTGGAAATACCAACGCGGCGCGTTGACACGCCGCAGTTGTGTGAGCAGGCTGCGTGTGCCGGAGCGATGCCTGCTTCGGACCTGCGCGGCTCCTCGCGCCGCGGTCAGCCGGGATCATCACATGGATTTGCGACCGGGTTCGGAACGAATTTTTGTCGCCTCTGACACCGATCCGGTAGACGGATATGTGCAATGGGCGCCGCAGAAGTCGCTGTGGCTCGCGGGCATGACGACGGCCGCCATCGCGCTCGCGCCGCTCTGCTTCTCCTGGTCGGCATTCGCACTCTTCCTCGCAGCGAGCGCCGTCACGCTCTGCGCAGGGCACTCCGTCGGCATGCACCGCAAGCTGATCCATGCGAGCTACGACTGCCCACTCTGGCTGGAACATCTCTTCGTCTATCTCGGCACGCTCGTCGGCATGGCCGGGCCGTTCGGCATGATCCGCCTGCACGATTTCCGCGACTGGGCGCAGCGCCAGCCCGCGTGCCATGAATATTCCCGCCACGGCGCCGGCTTCTGGCGCGATGCCTGGTGGCAATTGCATTGCCGGCTGGTGCTGCGCCATCCGCCAAGATTCCGGCTCGAGCCGCCGCTTGCCAGTGACCGGTTCTATGCCTTCATCGAACGCACATGGATGTTGCAGCAATTGCCCTGGGCCCTCCTCTTCTTTGCAATCGGCGGGCTGGACTGGCTGGTCTGGGGCATTTGCGTGCGCGTCAGCGTCTGCGTCACCGGCCACTGGCTGGTCGGCCACTTCTCCCACACAAGCGGCGATCAGATCTGGAGCGTCGATGGCGTCGCGGCCCAAGGCTACAATGTCCGCCTCGCCGCGCTGATCAGCATGGGCGAGAACTGGCACAACAACCATCACGCCTATCCGGGCTCGGCGAAGCTCGGACTTTTGCCGGGACAGGTCGATCCCGGCTGGTGGCTGATCCGATCACTCGAAGCGATCGGGTTGGTCTGGAATGTCAGGACGCCGCACAACCTGCCGGAGCGGCCCGGCTTGCGGCGATTGACCGAGGCGAAACGGGACGATGGGGTCGCCGATGCTGCGTGATGATCGCGATGGTGACGTCGATGCACTACAGGCGCCGTCATTGCGAGGAGCTGTTGCGACGAAGCAATCCAGAATCCCTCAACAGGGGCAGTCTGGATTGCGTCGCTGCCCCGGCTCGACGAGAGCGAGGCGGAGCTCACAAGGCTTGCATCTGAGATCACGGGCCTCGTGGCAAGCATGCATGGCTGCTGTTCCAGCACGCCCAATTGTCTTGAGCGCCGGCCGGCGAGCGTGTAACTCGCCACGAGTCTCACCTCAGGTCATCCCGTGAATCCCCTTCCCCAGAATCCCGTGGCCGCGTCCGGATCGTTCGCGGCGATGAGGTCCGTGCCCTACCGTCTCCAGTTCGCCTCTTACGTGCTGGCGATGATGGCCGACAATATCGAGCATGTGATCAGCTATTGGGTGGTGTTCCAGAAATTCCATTCGCCGACGCTGGGCGGGTTTGCCGTGCTGTCGCACTGGCTGCCGTTCCTGCTGTTCTCCGTCGCGGTCGGCGGCCTCGCCGACCGGTTTGATCCGCGCCGCATCATCCAGTGCGGCATGCTGCTGTTCATCGTCGCCTCCGCCGGTTGGGGCTTCTTCTTCCTGACCGATACGATCCAGATGTGGCACGCGATGCTGCTTCTGGTGATCCATGGCTGCGCCGGCGTGCTCTGGCAGACGCCGAACCAGCTCTTGCTCTACGACCTGGTCGGCCCGGCCGACCTGCCGAGCGCGGTGCGGCTGAACGCGATGGCGCGCTATCTCGGCATCCTGGTCGGACCTGCGGTGGGCGGGCTCATCATGCTGACGCTCGGTCCCTCGCACGGCATCATCTTCAACACGCTGTTCTATCTGCCGATGCTGCTCTGGCTGTTCTGGGCCCCGATCAGGGACAAGAGCGTGGCGGCGCGCCGCTTCGCGGTGCGCGGCCTCGCCGACATCGTGCTCACCATCCGCGCGATCGGCACCCAGCCCGTGCTGTCGGCGATGACGTGGCTCGCCGGCCTCACCTCCTTCATGATCGGCAACGCCTATCACGCCCAGATGCCGGGCTATGCCGGCGATCTCGGCCATGGCGATCCCGGCGTCTCCTACAGCGTGCTGCTCGCCGCGGACGCGGCCGGCGCATTGCTGGCCGGCATCGCGCTGGAATCCTGGGGACGGCTGAAGGGCACCCCGCGCACCGCGATCACGCTGGCGATGCTGTGGAGCGTGGCGCTGCTCGGCTTCGCGCTCGTGCCGGTCTATCCGGTCGCGATCGCGCTATTGTTCTTCGCGGGCTTCTTCGAGCTCTCCTTCAACACCATGGCGCAGGCGCTGGTGCAGCTGAACGCCCCGCACGACATCCGCGGCCGCGTCGTCGGCCTCTACAACATGGCCGGGCTCGGCATGCGCGCCTTCAGCGGCATCACGGTCGGGGTGGCAGGCGCGGCGATCGGCATCCACTGGTCGCTCGGCTTGTCGGCCGCCGTGCTGCTGGCGCTGCTGTGCCTGCTTTATGGGCGCGCCGCGAGGAAGCCGAGCCCCGCCTGAAGGTGTGGCTTTTCGAGCGCATCGTGTCTGTCCGTGTCCAGCGCGCCCGATCCTAACGCGGCATTAACCCTGTGCACCTTAGGGTCGCAAGGACTCCGCCCGGGCGGGGGTCGGGTGTTGGAAATGGCGTTGGCGAACAAAAAATTTCTTCCGGCCGCCGAGGAGCGCAGGCGCTTCCAGCGGGTGAAGGTGCACCTGCTCGGCCGCTACATGCTGCCGGACCGCCGGGAATTCCCCTGCCAGGTGATCAACATGTCGCCGGGCGGCCTCGCCTTGCTCGCCCCCGGCATCGGCAATGTCGGCGACCGCGTGGTCGCCTATCTCGACCATATCGGCCGCGTCGAGGGCAAGATCACCCGGATCATCGACAACGGCTTCGCCATGACCATCGGTGCGACGCCGCGCAAGCGCGACAAGCTCGCCGCGCAGCTGACCTGGCTCGCCAACCGCGACATCCTCAATCTGCCGGAGGACCGCCGCCACGACCGTATCGTGCCGCGCAACCCGATCGCGGTGCTGACGCTCGAGGACGGCACCAAGATGACCTGCCGCATCATCGACCTCTCGCTGTCGGGCGCGGCGATCGCTGCCGAGAACCGGCCACCGCTAAAATCGACGGTTCTGCTCGGCCGGGTCCAGGGCCGCGTGGTCCGAAACCTCGAGGACGGCTTCGCGCTGGAGTTCATGCACGAGCAGCCGGCGGAGACACTCGAAGAGAGCGTTACCGCGCGGTAAAGCGCAAGGACGCGAAAACCTCCATATTTCCAGGCTCGAAGGCGGCTTCCGCGATGCGGACGCCGCCTTTTTCATGTCCCGCGGCGAATGGCCAGCGGTTAACGGAGGGGCTGCAGATGAGCGCAAACAACGCTCCTCCCAGCGCTTCCGCGTTAATAGATAAAATTTGAATCAATTGCAGTCATATCCAATTTTACGCGAATTCTATTCAAGTATAGATCGAATTCGCCGCGCCTTTTACTTGCATTCGTCTCGACTTGACTTGGCCGACTTAGCGGCAACTCAAAAGCTCCGTGCGAAATGTGGTCCCAACAAGAAACGGGGGCCGCAATGTTTGACTTCAGGGGACGGGGGAAGGGACTGGCGCTGGCCGCCATGCTCTTCGGGATCAGCGCGGCAGCGCAGGCCGGCGAAGGCCGTCTGCTCTACGCGAGCCTCGGCGACACCACGCGTGCGCCGATCGGCTGGGTCGAGTTCTGCGCGGACAATACTACCCAGTGCCAGGGCGCACCGCTGCAGCCGCGCGACATCGTGATGTCGCAGGCCGCATGGCGCGACCTCGTCAAGGTCAATCGCTGGGTCAACGAGACCGTCAAGCCTCTGACCGACCAGGAGCACTGGGGCGTGATCGAGAAGTGGTCGCTGCCGTCAGACGGTTACGGCGACTGTGAAGACTACGTGCTGTTGAAGCGCAAGATGCTGATGGATGCCGGCTGGCCGCGCCAGGCCCTGCTCATCACCGTGGTGCGCGACAAGAAAGGCGAAGGCCACGCGGTGCTGACGGTGAAGACCGACAAGGGCGAGTTCATTCTCGACAATCAGAACGAGAACGTCCTCGCCTGGACGGAGACCGGCTACCGCTTCGTCAAGCGCCAGTCGCAGAGCGATCCCAACGTCTGGGTCTCGCTGGGCGATACCAAGCCGGCGGTCTCCACCGCCAGCGCGAAAGATCCGTAGGAACGAGACAACAGGTTACGCGACCCGGTCACATCCCCACCCCTCCCCGTCCCAGACCGGTTCGCGCGCGGCCAGCCATCCCCCAATGGCTGGCCGCAACTTTTTTGGGAAAGCGCGATCAGCTCTGCTGGCCCTGGCGCGACCAGGGCACGCGTGCGGCGGCAAAATCCCGCCAGCTATCCTGCAAGCCCTGCTGCACGCCGATCGATGCCCGCGCCTGCCAGCCGGCGATCGCGGCCGCCGCAATGGCGCTGTCGCGATCGTCAGCGCCGAGCCCGTCGAGCAACGAGGCCGTCACCGCCATGTCGTTGAAGACGCCGAGCTCCTCCTGCAAGCCGGCGAGCCGGCGCGCGAATTTTCGCGCGGACTTGCGATCCTCGTACAGCGGCAGCAGGAACTCGCTGAGATAGCGCAGCCGCTTGGTGGCGAGCCGCACGCGGTGCAGCTCGTCGACCGTCAGCGACTTGAAGCGGCGGCCGCGCTTGAGCACCTTCGCGTGCTGTTCCGATAGGACGCGCTGCGCGAAATTGAGGGCGGGCTCGGCGAGCCGGCCGAGTTCTTCGGGCGCGACGCCGTTGCGCCAGCCGCGCGTCTCGATCCAACCGCCGAGGCCGATCAGGAAGAGCGCGCAGCGGCGATCATCGAGCGCGTGGCGGGCGCTGCGATAGGCTTCCGCCTGACGCTGAGCCGCGGCCCGCCCAAGCGCATCGAAGCCCGCGACCGAAGGACAGGCTCTTGCGATCGCCGGCAAGGTGTCGAGCTGGAACACGTCCCAGTCGCGCGCGGCGGACAGGCCTTGCGCCAGCCATTTGGCCTCCGAACGCAGCGCCTCGAGATTGCTGAGCGCGCCGACCGAACGCATCAGGTCGAGCGCGGATCGCAGCCGGCGCAGCGAGACGCGCAGCTGATGCACGCCTTCCGGATTGCGGCCGTCCTCGGCCGCCGGCAGCGATTGCAGCAGGTGAAGGAAGCAGGTGCGCAAGATGGTCGCGAAGGCTTCGTCGAGCGTCACGGAGGGATCGAGACGAAGCTTGCGCGGCCGGCGAGCCGACGGCGGCAGGTCCGCGGCAAGATCGAAGCCGCGCGCCGACTTGCTGCGGATGGACGGCTTCACCGTTCCGTGCTCCGCAAGGCGCAGGGCGATCTCGTAGATCACGCTCGTGCTGCCGCTCTTCAGCTCCAGCTCGATCTCGCTGACAGGAACCGACCGGTCACCGGCCGTCAGCTCGCCCTGGTCGCAGGCGACCTCGACCGTGCCGGATGGCAGGTCTATGATGCGCGTGTGACGATGCACATCGGCCGTGAACACCGCTTCGAGCGGCTGCGCTTTGAGTCGCTCGCGAATCTTCTCGGGAATGAACGGCATCGCCAAAGCGAGATCGGGCGCAAGCGAAGGCACGCTTGCTTCCCATTCGCCGCGACGCAACGGATCGTCCGCAACCTCGGTCTTCACGGTTTGCACGAAACGCGTGCCGCTCTGGCGGACGCGCAAGCTCAGGCCGGCGCGACGAAGCGCCCGCTCGGGCGTGTCGTAGTAGACGGATTTGAGACGTTTGCGCGTGCCCTTGTTGCGTGCGTTCGCCGCGATGACGGGCGCTGCGCCGAAATGCGCCATGCGATCGGCACCAACGAGCAGCTTGAGCTCGATTTCGGCGGCGGGAGATGCGGGCTGGGTCGGGCTCGGCGCGGGCGTCACGTCCTGCGATGGCGTCTGCTCAATGGCAGCGCGCTCCTCGACCGTCGCGGGTTCCACGCTGACGTCCTCGCGTTGCCCCGGCAAGCCAGTGAGGAGCTGCGTTCTCTTGGTGTTCCCAACAGAAGGATTGGCTTCCGGCGCGCCCGGAGTCTTGCGAGCCGGCGCAGCATCTGACTTTAGCATTTGCGGTAACATGACAGTTCAATGACAGGCGACAGGGATATAGCCTGTACAGCCTGCGAGGAATAGTCACATCAGATCGGCGCGCATCATGATTCACATGTAGCTCGCCAGGTAAAAGCTGCAGCAGCCGGCCCAAGCCCCCTTAAAGCCTGACCACGACACGCCGAGAGATGCCGCTCATTCTGCCGCTTCAAGATTGGCCGGCTTTTCAGCCTCGCCGAGCGGGGAAACCGCCGGGCCGTTGAGCGCGGTGCCATCGGGTGCAAACTGCGATCCGTGACATGGGCAGTCCCAGCACTGTTCGAGTGAGTTCCAGTGCACGACGCAGCCCAAATGGGTGCAGCTCGCCGAATGCAAATGCAAATGTCCGCTTCGGTCCCGGCACGCCGCGATCTTCTTCAGGCCGCTTCGGAAGAGGCGCCCCTCGCCGGGCCGCAGTTGTTCAGCGCTCGCGATTTCACTTGCGGTGAGATACTCCGCGAAATTCTTGATAGGGGTGATGTTCTCGCTGATGAACTCGCCGATGTTCCTTTGAATCTTCCGCGACGGAGCGTAGACGTCCTCCCAGGCACTTGCGCCGCTGGTGATGAGATCCGCGATCAGCATGCCGGCCACGAGCCCGTTGGTGATCCCCTGCCCGGAATCGCCGCTGACAACGAATACATGCTCCTCGCCGGGGCTGCGGCCGATGAAGCCGGCGAAATCGACCGGCTCCAGCACCTGACCCGACCACCGATGGGTGACCTCGCGCAAATCCGGCAACCGCTCGCGCGCCCAGCGCTCAAGCGCGTCAAGGCGTTGTGCACCATCATTCGCCTCACCCGACTTGTGATCTTCGCCGCCGATGATCACGATGTCCTCGTCGGCAGATAACGGGTGGAGGCGGACATAATGATAAGGATCGAGCGTATCCCAATAGAGCGCATCCTCCATGGCGCCCGCGGCAATCTTCGCGGCGAGCGCATATGTGCGGTAAGGCGCCTGCTTGGTGTGGATCGCCACCTGAACATTGACGGGCGAGTTGGTCGCAACCACCACGTCGGCGGCGTGAACCTCGTAGCCTGAGGCGGTGGTGACGACCATGCTACCCTGGCGTTGCTGGATGCTCTCGACGCAGGTGTCGGCATAGAGCTGGGCGCCCCGGCGCTGCAGTGCGCTCGCCAGACCGGCGAGATATTTAGTCGGATGCAGGCGCGCCTGGCGCGGAAAGCGCAGCGAACGCGTCTGACCCCTGTCATGGAATGGTGTCGGATTAATGCAATTTTCGACAGGAATCTGCAGCTTGCGACAGCAGTCCAATTCACTATCCAGCTCGGATGCGGACGTTCCGGATGCCAGTACCCAATAGCCATCGACGCGCTTAAAACCGCAATCGATGTGCTCGGCGCCTTGGATGGCCTCGACGCGATCGATCGCGGCAGCGACGCTCTGATAGTAACGCCGCGCACAGTCAGGGCCGCGGACTCGCACAAACGCATCATAACCATCATCAAGCGCGGTCGCCAGATGCGCCGTGGTGCGCGCCGTCATCCCGCTGCCGATGCGGCCGCGATCGATCACTGCGACCGAACGTCCACGGCAAGCAAGTTCATATGCGACCGAAAGCCCGGCTATTCCGGAGCCGACCACGGCAACGTCCACGCCGACCGTACTCGACAGCACCGGAGCTTCGGCGACAGATACGTCCATCCAGAGGGACCACGTGTGCTCATCCCGTACATTCATGGCGCTACTCCTCGGAAGAGCAAACGATGCAGCAGAATGACGGTTCCTATGTGCGCTATCGAACGAAACGCCGATGAGATGGCCGCATTCATTAGGAACCTTCATCGTGCTCGCGCTTGAACCGGCATGAAAAGTCCATCACCGGGGATGCGCAGGGCGCTGCGCCAGGCGCGATTGTACGGGCACCTGCTCGTCCGCAACGACAGGCTGTATCACCCGGGCGGCAATCATCCGATCTGCTCGATACAGCTTGCACGAGAGATGGTCAGGTCAGGATGGATGACCAAGCACGACGGCGAATACGAGATCACGGCAGAGGGGCAGCTTGCCGCCGAAAGCGAACTCGGTCGCTGAGGAGCCGATGCGGCACCGTCCAAGTCCCGGCCGGGAGTCGGGCCTGTTGACTGATCCGGCGATTACATCATTGACTAGCGGCACGGTCCTCACAAAGAGCTGCCATGCCCTCGTTCCGTCCCGTTATCGCGTTGTCGAGAGGCCTCGAGGTCCTGCGCGTCATCAACCAGGAACGGCAATCGACCGTAGGCTCGCTGCATAAGGCGACGGGCCTCAACAAGGCAACAATCGTCCGCATGCTCGAAACGCTGGAGCATGAAGGATATGTGGTGCGACGCGCCGAGCCGCCCAGCTATGCCCCGACCGGACGGGCGCTCCTGCTCAGCGCCGGCTACGACGAACCCAATTGGATCGGCGGTATCGCCGAACCGATGCTCAACAAGTTTCGCCAACAGATTCAGTGGCCCTCGGACGTGGCCGTGCTCGACGAGGAATCCATGGTGATCGCGCATACGACCCGGATCGGCGGTTCGCTGCTCTTCTACCGTCCGCCGGGTTTTCGCTTTCCCGTGCTGGGCACCTCGATGGGGCGCGCCTATTTGGCATTTTGCGAGCCGGCCGAGCAGGAGCGCATCGCGGCGCGCCTTGCCCTCAGCCCGGAGCCCTGGAACGACCTCGCCCGCAATCCCGCCAAACTCACCAAGGTGCTGCGCGCGATCCGGAAAGCTGGATTCGCAGTGATGGACGAGAGCTACAGCCGCCGCATCTTCGGCGGCGCCGTCTGGGCGATCGGCGTTCCCGTCGCTGTTCCGAACCGCCTGTTCGCAAGCATGAACGTGATGATGCTGCGCGAGGCCGTCAGCACCGAGGAAGGTCTCAGGCGCTTCGTGCCTCAGATGAAGAAAGTCGCCTCCGCACTGGCCGAGACGCTCAGCGCCAGGCTTGCTGCGGCAGGCCCGTCCGCGGCCGCCAAGAGCTAGCCATTTCACACAATGAAATGTTGTTTGTATTTGACTCTGCTCGTGTGACATCTCTGCCCGGCGGCCAAAGGGCGCCCAAAGACGCAACAAAACCGGGGGGGCAAGTGAGGACATTCGTCGCAATGCTGGGCGCTGCAATTGCAGGCCTGGTGCTGGCCACGGCTGACGGGGCTGCGGCCGAAGCCTGGCCGACCAAAGCAATCAAGATCGTCGTGTCGACGCCCGCCGGCGGCATCACCGATGCGTTCGCCCGCGCCTATGGCGATTACATCTCTCAGAAGCTCGGACAGCCGGTCGTCGTTGAAAACAAGACGGGAGCGAGCGGCGCGCTGGCAGCCCAATCGGTCAAGGATTCGCCGGCGGACGGCCATACGCTGATGTACACGATCTCGTCCACGCTGCTCGGAAACCGGCTGCTGCTGAAGTCGCTCGCCTACGATCCGGACAAGGATTTCACGATCGTCGCGATGACGCCATCGGGTCATCTGCCGCTGGTCGTCCATTCCGCTACCGGTGCAAAGTCCATCGAAGATTTCGTCGCCTATGCGCGCCGCAACAAGGTCACGGCCGGGTCGTATGGGATCGGTTCGTTCGCGCACATCGCGATCGCCGAGCTCAATCGCCAATACGGCCTCGACATCTCCATCGTGCATTACCGCGGCGAAGCGCCGATGTGGCAGGACCTGGCGGCCGGCGTCATCCAGGCCGCGACCGGCAGCTACCAAGCCGCGCTTCCGGTCCTTGATACCGGCGTCGGCCGCGCGATCGCTGTTCCGTCACTGGTTCGCATGAAGAAGCTGCCGGACACCAAGACGTTCACCGAGCAGGGGGTCACCGGCAAGGTCTTCCAGCTGACCAGCTTCACGACCCTGGTGGCGCCCGCTGCGACGCCGCCCGACCGGATCGAGCTGCTCGCCAAGCTCATGGTCGAAGGCGGCAAGACCGAGCGTGTCCAGAAGCTGCTGGAGGCCTTCGGGGTCGATGCGCCGGCAATGGACCGCGCATCCTCGGTCGCCCTCTACGAAAAAGAAGGGCCGGTCTGGCTGGAGTCGATCAAGAATCTCGGATTGGAGCCACAATAGCGTCCGGACCCGCCGATCCCGTGCGCTGGCGACGCCCTTCTCACGCCCCCAGCACGTCCGCCAGCCGCAATTCGTCGGCGGCGGGATCCTTCAGGAACAGCTCCGCCTCGATCTCGTTCAGGTGCGACAGCATCAAGGCGCCGGCGCGCGCCTTGTCGCGCTTGCGGATCGCGGCGGCGATCCCGGCATGATGATCGGTGCCGCACGCGGGCGTGTCGTGACGGCGGTAGAGCAGGATGATGAGCGAGGAGCGCGCGATCAGCTCCTTCAGGAAGCCGAGATAGATGCTGTGGCCGCTCATCTCGGCGACGAGACGATGAAACTCGCCGGAGAGCCGCACCGAGGCGCGGGCATCGCCGCGCAACTCGGCCTCGCGTTCTTCCGTGAGATGGTGCTGCAGGCGATCGAGCCAGGCCGGCGAGACCGCGTCAATGGCGCGGTCCACGATGCTGGGCTCGATCAGGCGCCGCGCCTCGAACACCTCGCGGGCATCAGCCGGCGTCGGGCGCGCAACGAAAGCGCCGCGATTCTTCTCGATGTTGACGATGCCCTCATGCGCAAGCTGCTGCAGCGCTGAGCGCACCAGCGTCCGGCTCGCGCCGTAGATGTCGCCGATCTCGTCCTCCCCGAGCTTGGTGCCGGGCAGCAGGCGATGCTCGAGGATCGCGGCAGTCACACCCTCCCGGATACGGCTGACGCGATCGATCGCATCTGGCGCATCGGATTTCTGGCGGGTCTTGGCGGCCATGATTGTGAGGGCTCGATCGACGAACGTTCGGCCTGCAATGTTAGTCGACGAGCTGTATCCAATCACAGGCGAAACTTTATACAATCTTCGCCCGTTTTGTGTGCAGCTGGCTGCACGGGTGACGGCCCGACAAATTGGGACGGAATCGATCTAACGATCTGACTCCGCTGCACAGTTTTTGAAATTCGCATCGTCGCGGGCTGTTGGCACGGACCTTGCGGAGAGAGGCGGGACGCAACGCCCCTCCTCGGACACGCCATGGCCATTCCCGCCGCTCTCGAACTGGTCGCCGTCACCAAGCGCTACGACGCCACGCTGGCCGTTGACAACGTCAACCTGAAGATCCCGGCCGGCACCTATTGCTGCCTGCTCGGCCCCTCCGGCTGCGGCAAGACCTCGACGCTGCGCATGATCGCAGGTCACGAGGCGGTCAGCGAAGGCGACATCATCCTCGGCGCGCAGAACGTCACCGACCTCGAGCCCGCCAAGCGCGGCACCGCGATGATGTTCCAGTCCTACGCTCTGTTTCCGCACCTCTCCGTGCTCGACAACGTCGCCTTCGCCCTGAAGATGCGCGGCATCGACAAGCCGACGCGGCACAAGCGCGCCGGCGAATTGCTCGAGCTGGTCGCGATGAGCCAATATGCAGGCCGTCTTCCGGCGCAGCTCTCCGGCGGCCAGCAGCAGCGCGTCGCGCTCGCGCGCGCGCTGATCACCGAGCCGCAGATCCTCCTGCTCGACGAGCCGCTCTCGGCGCTCGATCCGTTCCTGCGCGTCAAGATGCGCGGCGAGCTGAAGCGGCTGCAGCGCGAGCTCGGCATCAGCTTCATCCAGGTTACCCACGGCCAGGAAGAGGCGATGGCCCTCGCCGACCACATCGTGGTGATGAACCACGGCAGGATCGAGCAGCAGGGCACGGCGCGCGACATCTTCCATCGTCCCCGCACCGAATTCGTGGCCCGATTCATCGGCGGCCACAACGTGCTCAGCGACGCCGGCAATCTCATCGCCGTTCGCGCCGATCAGCTCGGCATCGTGCCGTTCGTCGACGGCGCCTTCGGCGCGCCGGCGTTGCTGACCCAGACCGAGTACCAGGGCTCCTACATCGCCGTCTCGCTCACGCTCGACGACGGCACCGCCCTGTTCTCCCACGTTCCCGAGGCCGCCTTCGACGTGCATCCGTTCCGTCCGGGCGATCGCGTGCTGGCGACCTGGGATCCCGCCAAGGCGCAACGCCTGCAATAGCACCCTTCACCACGGAATGCGCAACACAGAGGAGTGAGCGAAATGACCGAGACGACCAGGAAGACCGGCGTCAGCCGCCGCACGCTATTGAAGGGCACCGCGGGTCTCGCCGGCCTCGCCGCCGGCTCCGGCGCGATCACCGGCTTTCCTTACGTGAAGTCGGCCGATGCGAAGGTGCTCCGCTATCTCGGCACGGCCGTGAACGAGGGCGACGACATCGCCAAGCAATGCCTGAAGGACACTGGTATCAAGATCGAATACATCACCGCAACCACGGACGACGTCACCAAGCGCGTGATGACCCAGCCGAATTCCTTCGACGTGCTTGATACCGAATATTTCTCCCTGAAGAAGCTGGTGCCGTCGGGCAACATCCTTGCGCTCGACGCCAAGAAGATCAAGGAGTTCGGCAACATCACGCCCGTCTTCACCAAGGGCGAGACGCCCGGCGGCAAGAAGATCGGCGGCCAGGGCACCGCGCCCTGGAAGGTGCTCTATCTCGAAGGCAAGGACTCCAAGAAGTTCGCGACGTCGGCGACCGAATTCGTCACGCTGATCCCGACCGTCTACAACGCCGACACGCTCGGCATCCGCCCCGACCTGATCAAGCGCCCGATCAGCACCTGGGCCGAGCTGCTCAACCCCGAGTTCAAGGGCAAGGCCTCGATCCTCAACATCCCCTCGATCGGCATCATGGATGCCGCCATGGTCGTGGAAGCCTCCGGCAAGTACAAATATGCCGACAAGGGCAACATGACCAAGGAAGAGATCGATCTCACCATGAAGGTGATGACCGAGGCCAAGAAGGCCGGCCAGTTCCGCGCCTTCTGGAAGGACTTCAACGAGAGCGTCAACCTGATGGCCTCGGGCGAGACCGTGATTCAGTCGATGTGGTCACCGGCGGTTACCAAGGTGCGCTCGATGGGCATCCCCTGCACCTTCCAGCCGCTGAAGGAAGGCTACCGGTCCTGGGCTTCCGGCTTCTGCGTGTCGAAGGGCGTCTCGGGTGCCAAGCTCGAATGGGCCTATGAATTCGTGAACTGGTTCCTGTCGGGCTTTGCCGGCGCCTATCTCAACCGCCAGGGCTATTACTCCGCCGTGCTCTCCACTGCGAAGGCGCACATGGAGCCCTACGAATGGGCCTACTGGATGGAAGGCAAACCGGCCGAGATGGACATCAAGGCGCCGGACGGCTCGCTGCTGGAAAAGGCCGGCGCGGTGCGTGACGGCGGCTCCTACGAGGATCGCATGGGCGGGGTCGCGTGCTGGAACGCCGTGATGGACGAGAACGACTACATGGTCCGCAAGTGGAACGAGTTCATCGCGGCGTAACGGACATGTCGGAAGAGGTCCTGCAACAGGCAGCCCCGGGCTTGATCCCGGGGTCGGGCACAGCGCGCGCCGCAAAGCCGACGCGCCTGTCGCCGTCCTTCATCTCCTGGCTCCAGGCCGGGCCGATGATGCTGGTGTTTCTCGCGTTCTTCCTCATTCCGCTCGTCTTCGTCGTCATCGTCTCGTTCTGGGACTATAACGAATACCAGCTGCTGCCGGCTTTCTCCGGCCGCGGCTACACCGACACGTTCGAAGGCTGCATCGCGCAGCTCCCTGAGCTCTGCACCATCGCCAAGACCTATCTGAAGACGCTGAAGCTCTGCTTCCTGGTCTGGGCCATCACCCTCTTCGTCGGCTTCTGGGTCGCCTACTTCCTCGCCTTCCACGTCAAGTCCAAGACCTGGCAGATGGGCTTGTCGCTGCTGTGCACGATCCCGTTCTGGACCTCCAACGTGATCCGCATGATCGCCTGGATCCCGCTGCTCGGCCGCAACGGCCTGGTGAACACCGGCCTGATGAAGACGGGCCTGATCAACCATCCCGTGGAATGGCTGCTGTTCTCCGAATTCTCCGTGGTGCTGGCACTGGTGCACCTCTTCACCTTCTTCATGGTGGTGCCGATCTTCAACTCGATGGTGCGCATCGACAAGTCGCTGATCGAGGCCGCCTATGATGCCGGCGCCAGCGGTTTCCAGACCCTCGTCAACGTCATCATTCCGCTGGCCAAGCCCGGCATCGTGATCGGCTCGATCTTCGTCATCACCATCGTGATGGGCGACTTCATCACCATCGGCGTGATGGGCGGCCAGCAGATCGCCGCCGCCGGCAAGATCATCGAGACGCGGGTCAACGCGCTGCAATTCCCCGCCGCCGCAGCCAATGCCGTGATCCTGCTCGCGATCACCTTCCTGATCATCACCATGATGTCGCGCATCGTCGACATCAAGAAGGAGCTCTAGAGCATGAAGGAAGGACGCCCGCGCTCGTTCTACGTGCTCGCGATCTTCTTCGCGGCCTATGTGCTGTTTCTCTATGGGCCGATGATCGCGATCTACGTGCTGTCGTTCCAGGGGCCGCAGGGCGGCCTCACCTTCCCGATGAACGGCGTATCGACCTTCTGGATCGCAAAATTGTTCCAGGGCACCGGCATCGTCGATCTCGGTGCCGCCTTCCGCCGCTCGCTGCTGCTCGGCATCGTCGTGATGATCGTCACCGTCGTGCTGTCGGTCGCCGCCGGCATGGCGTTCCGGCGCAAGTTCAAGGCGCAGAGCATCCTGTTCTACTCGGCGATCGCCAGCCTCATCGTGCCCTCGATCATCACCTCGCTCGGCATCTCGCTCGAGTTCCGCATCATCGACGACCTGATCAAGGCGCATTGGAACGAGAATTTCGAGACCTCGATGGGCCTGCTGACGTCCGGGCTCGGCGCGCACCTGACCTGGACGCTGCCGTTCGGGCTGCTCATCATGTTCGCGATCTTCAACCGCTTCGATCCGCGGCTGGAAGAGGCCGCGCGCGATCTCGGCGCGACACCGTGGCAGACCTTTCGTCATGTCGTGCTGCCGATCATCCTGCCCTCGGTGATCGGCATCGGCCTGTTCGGCTTCACGCTGTCCTGGGACGAGCTCGCACGCTCCAGCCAGGCGATCGGCGCCGTGAACACGTTGCCGCTGGATCTTCAAGGCCTCACCACCACCGTGACCAACCCCGACATCTACGCGCTCGGCACCGTGATCTCGGCGGTCTCGTTCACTGTCATCACGCTTGCGCTCGGCACCATTCACGTGCTCAACAAGCGGCAGGCGGCCAAGGGCTCGGACGCCGGCAAGGGACTCGTCTGAGATAAGGACTCGTCTGTTCTGATGCGGCTTCACGTCGTCAATCCCAACACAACCGCGTCGATGACGGCGAAGATCGCCGCTGCCGCGCGCAGCGTTGCCCTCGCGGGCACCGTGATCGATGCGCGTCAGCCGGCGATGGGCCCGGTCTCGATCGAGGGGTTTTACGACGAAGCTTTCGCGGTGCCCGGCATGCTCGGCTGCATCCGCGAGGCCGATCGCGACGGCGCGGACGCACACATCATCGCCTGCTTCGACGACACCGGCCTGGATGCCGCGCGTGCCGCCGCCAAGGCGCCGGTGATCGGCATCGGCGAGGCCGGCTTCCACCTCGCGAGCCTGATCGCGGCGCGCTTTGCCGTGGTGACCACGCTCGGCGTCTCCATCGTGCCGCTCGAGCACAATCTGCGCAAGTACGGCCTGGCCGAACGCTGTGCCCGCGTCCGTGCCGCCGAGGTCCCCGTGCTGGCGCTCGAAGAGCGCAACATTGATGCGCTCGGCAAGATCTCGGCGGAGATCACCGCCGCCATCCGTGACGACCGGGCAGAAGCGATCGTGCTCGGCTGCGCCGGCATGGCCGATCTCGCAGGCGAGCTCGCCGCGACGCACGGCCTTCCCGTGGTCGACGGCGTCGCGGCCGCGGTGACGCTGGCGGAATCACTGGTGCGACTTGGACTGAGGACCTCCCGGCTCGGGCCCTATGCGGCACCGCGCGCAAAGAGCTATTCCGGGCCGTTCTCGCAATTTCAGCCTTGATCCCTGCCCCCTGTGCGGCGCTCCCGGGCTGCAAGAGCCGCTGATCACTGGTTTTTTGCCGCTCAGCCTCTTTTTGGTCCCATTCCTTGCCGAAACGTAAGGCTTTCGGGACGCCCCGGTGACCCCTCTGGGTTGCCGGTCTTCGCCACTCACCAAGTTTCAATTTGGGTTTTGTCAGCGATGATCGATCTCGCCCAGGACAGGCCGTCCAACACCCTCCTTCGCCTTGGCGCCCAGCCGATCGCGCTGACTGCTGCAGCCCTCCTGCTGCTGATCGCGGGCGTGACGTCGATCGCAATCTTGCGGGCCTATACCGGTGCCGCCCCCGAGAGCGACCGGGTGGTGGCCTCGCGGCAGCTTCAGGCCCGCACCGCCCAGGCCTCCGAGCAGCTGGTCGAGAAGACGAAGGGGCTGGAGGCGACCCAGCAGGAATCGATCGACCAGCTCCAGGTGGTGCAGGACCAGCTTCAGACGATGAAGCGGCTGCTGGCGGCGCAACAGGCCGACACCAAGCGCCTGTCGGAGCAGGTTACGGCCTTGAACGAATCCATCGACGGCTTGCGGCAGTCCTTTGCCAGCGCACGGGCGACTGAGGTCGAGACTCCATCGGTTACCCGCAGGAAACCGGCGCGGCACCGCCACGCCAGCGCACGCAAGCGCTCGGGCGGCTGAGCCGGGCACGGTGCGGGAACTTTATTTTCGCCACTTGTGAACTGGATCACATTCGCCGGTATGATTCCGCGCGATGCTCGCCGTTACCGGATGGCGTGAGCCGATTTCAATATCCGGGGCTGGCAAGGTCGTTGACGGTATACTGCGTCAACGACCTTGTTTTTTAACAGCTATTTCGCCTCACTCGCAGACGTCGACTTGGCGGTAGCGCCATCCCGACGGGGTCATGACGCGCTTGCGCACGACGTAGCAGCCGCCATAACCGTCGTTGTAGCCGACGCCATAATAGGTGGGGCCGCCGTAATAGGGGTAGCCGTAGCCGTAATAACCGCCGTAGTAGCCGGCGCCGGCGAGACCCACCCCGATCCCGATCCCTGGCCAGAAGCCGCCGCCATGCCAATGACGGTGCCCCCAGCCATGGAAGCCGCCACCATGGAAGCCACCGCCGTGAAAGCCTCCACCACGTCCGAAACCGCCGCCCGCCTCGGCCTTTTGTGGCGCCGACAGCCCGACCGCCGCCACGGCCAGCGCCGTCATCATCATCCTGCGTAACATCACTCGATCCTCCGCGTGGAGGTTGCTCCACGCTTCAAAGCAGGACCAAGCTACCGTCAGTCGGTCATTCGTGACAGCCACACTGTCTCACTTCCGCGCGAGCATCGGCAGCCCGCGGCAGATGCGAGCTGCCGCCGGCCGCTATGCCGCCGCTGCCGGCCGTTCCGTCCGATCCTCGACCATGGTCACGAACATGTGGGACTCCTCACCGGCGCCCCCCACCTGGATGCGGCGGGCGCAGATGACGCGGCGCCCGCGGACGGGATTGTCGATGGTATCGATGATCGGCTCGAGCTGCTGCCGCTGTGCGAGCAACTGCTGGTCGCGCCGCTCGATCAATTCGGCAGCCTCCACGGAGAACAATTCCCGCGCCGTCTTGCCGATGATCTCGCCGCGCGACATGCCGATCATCTTCTCGGCGGCCTTGTTGACGAAGACGTAGCGCAGATTGCGCGCGTCCTTGGCGATGATGCCCTCGGCCACGTTCTCGATGATAGTGGCGAGAAAGCGCTCCATCCGTTGGAGAATGCGTTCGCGGTGGCGCTGTTCGGTGACGTCCTCCTGCACCGACACCCAGCCGCCGCCGTCCATCGGGCGCTCGTAGATCTTGATGATGCGGCCGTCGTTCAGCGCGATCTCGTACGACGTCGGCTGGCGTTTGGCGATGCGGTCGAGCACCGCCGCGACGTATTTCGTGACGTCGCCGCTGAACAATCCGCTCTCGACCCTGTGCTGGAGGATCTCCTCGAGACTTGACCCGGTCTGGATCGTCTCAGGCAGATTGTAGATCCTGCGGTAATTGGCGTTCATCGCGACCACATTGGCCTTGCCGTCGAGCATGATCAGCCCCTGCGGCATGTTGTTGATCGCTGCCGAAAGCTGCCACTTCTTGGCCTGGTACTTGTTGTTGAACTTGTCGCGCTCGGTCATCGCCGCGTCGCGCGCCTGCGCAGTGCCGAGCTCGAGCTCCTCGAGCTCGAAGATGCGCGCCACCGCGTCACGGAAATTCTGCACCGCGCGCGCAAGGCGCCCGATCTCGTCGTGACGGCGCAGATGCGGCACCTCGCTCTTGACGTCGCCCTGCGCGATCCGGTCGGTCGCCTGCGTGATATCGGCGAGCGCGCCGACCACCGAGTTCCGCATGACGACGACGTTCAACGCCGCGAGCATCAGCGCCACGAGCCCCAGCGCGAACAGATAGGCGGCTGCGTAGCGGTGGCTGTCGGCGAGTTCGTCCGCCTCGCGGGCGCGCTGTTCGTAGATGCGCTCGAGCGCTTCGAGATCGCTGTTGAGCTTGCTGCGCAGGGTGCGATTGGCGTCGTTGTCGCCCCACTCGCGGGCCGCGGCCGGGCTGATCTCGACGCCGCGGCGCACCAGCTCCTGGCGGAAGTCGATGAATTGCTGGATGCGCTGGCGGAAGGAAGAGAACAGCTCGGCGTCGTCGTCGCCCACCGTGCGCTCCATGCTATTCACGGCCTCGGCGAGCTCGCGGTTGCGCCGCACCAGCCCGTCCGCGAACTGCTTCATCGCGGCACGATCGGCGGACATGTAGATGCCGCGCGATTCCATCACGACGGCGTAGATCAGGGCGTTGATGCGCCCGACGCCGACCGCCGCGTCGGCGGAGGTGGCATGCAGGTGGCGATACGTCGTCTGCAGGCGCACTGACTGGACCGACATCACCAGCAGGAAAGTGGTGACGATCGCGAGAAAGGCGGCGATGCTGTAGACCTTCTCCGCAACGGTCAGCGTGTCGGCGCCGCGCACGAAACGGACCAATTTCTTCAAGAATTTGGTTCCGGCACCGAGGCCGGATTCCAGCGCCGCAGCTCCCATGGCGCCGCTCCTCCTGGTTGAAAACGCTGGATGATAAGCGTGATCGCGCTAGCAGAGGATTAAAGCACCAACCTGTATTCTTACGGTATCGAGCCGTGGCCCGGCTGGGGCGAAGCCCGGCCGGGCGGGCCGGTCAGCCGATCCGCTTCAGGCCCTGCTTGAAGCGCGGACCGTTGGCCACGTAGAACCGGGCCGCGCTCCCCATCTTCTGCACCTGAGCGTCGTCGAGCGTGCGAATCACGCGGGCCGGCGAGCCGATGATCAGCGAGCGTTCGGGGAACTCCTTGCCCTCGGTGATGACGGAGCCGGCGCCGACGATGCTGTTGCGGCCGATCTTTGCCCCGTTCATCACGATCGAGCCCATGCCGATCAGCGCGCCCTCCTCGATGGTGCAGCCGTGCAGGATGACGTTGTGGCCGACCGTGCAATTCTTGCCGATGACAAGCGGAAAGCCGAGATCGGTGTGGCAGGTCGAGCCGTCCTGCACATTGGCGCCCTCGCCGACCTCGATCCACTCATTGTCGCCGCGCAGCACCGCGCCGAACCAGACGCTCGCGCCCGGCTTCAAGCGCACCCGGCCGATCACGGTCGCGGTCTCGGCGATGAAATAATTGCCGTCGGCGGGAAGGTCGGGCGCCTGCCCGTCGAGCTCGTAGATGGCCATTGGCTGTCTCCTGTCGCGTTGACGATTGGCATAGCCAAACGGCAGCCGCGACGCAAAGGGCCGGCCGCGCTCGAGGCACTTCGGATCAGACCAGAAGGCCGGCGGCGCGCAGCGTCATCAGGAAGAAGGTGCCGCTCATCATGCTCCAAAAGGCAGCGATGACGGTCGCCATCATCACGAATTCCATGCGGCGGCTTTCCACCCGCACGCCGCGCAGCGTGTTGCGCATGATGATGAAGGGCGCGGCGAACACCAGGAAGGGAACTGCCGCGAAGGTTTTCGGGGCCACGCCGTCCTGCAGCAGGCCGAAGCCGGCGGGCCGCTGCGCCAGCGCCTGGTATCCGTTCACGAGCGCGCCCGCGAGCGCGAAACCGATGCCGATCGAGAAGAAGGTGTTGAGAGCTTCAGGTGTCATCGGAAGTGCTCCGCCCTTACACAACGCGCGTGCCTTCCTGTGACAAACAGAACCCGTTAACGCTACATTATCCCTAAGGAAAGGTTAACGCGGCCGGCCGTCCCATGCAGGGGCCGTCCCGATCCAAGCGGCCGGGAACGCTGCGCGAAAGCGCCGTCGCATGGCATATTCGCCGCTGATTCGTCGGCCATCGGCCGACCTCCGGTCGACCTCGCACAATTCATGGCATTGTTCTCGGCAGCTCCCCTCAGGTCCCCCCGCACGCGCACCCGGGCGCATGTCGTGCCGATCGTGCTCGGCGGCGCGGCGGCGGTCGCAGCTGTCGCGCTCGTCGCCTACCTGCTGTGGCCGACCTGGGGCAGCCGGGGCGCGAACGCGCCGGACAAGCTGCCGGTGAGCGTCGGCGGCACGTTGTTCAACCTGCCGGTGACCGCGATCCGGATGAAGATCCAGCGGCACTCGGGGCCGCAGGAGCGCATCGATCTCGACTTCCTCTATCCCTCGCTGGAGCCGCCCGGCGCGCCCAAGCACGTCACCTCCGACACGGCGGAGGCGGCGCTGCAGTCGATCGACCGCATCTTCCTGTCGATCGCCGCCCATCACGATGCGCTCTCGCCCGAGCAGCGCACGGCCACGATCTATCCGCGCTATCTCGACCCGGCCGCGGCAAGCCCAGCGGACGGCCTGACGATGCGCATGTTCCGCACCGACACGCCCTACGGCAGCGAGGACCTCTATTCGGCTGCGAGCCCCGCGCTCACCGCGCGCTGCACGCGCGATGCCGCCACCCCCGGCATGTGCCTCTCCGAGCGCCGCGTCGGCGGCGCCGACCTCACCTTCCGCTTTCCACGCAGCTGGCTGTCGCAGTGGCGCGAAGTGGCGGAGGCGATGGAGAGGCTGACCGCGCAGCTGCGCGGGCCGCGTGGCTAAGGGCGGTCGGCTTACTGTAGGCTGGAGCCTCCAAACCAAAAAATCGAAAACAACCCCATGCACAGTAGCCAAGCGTTGGCAGCATCGAGTCTTTTCGTTTTTTTCGAATAACGATTGACCCATCGGGCCAAAACAGGGCATGATGGCCGTGATGCCTGGCACGGGGTTGCCCGGATGGCGCATGGATGTGTGACTGATATCACTGAGCACAGATTGCGATTGGCCATGCTGCGAATAATCTGACGCTATTGCATTCGGGGGCTGGAATGCGGCTTCGGCTGTTTGTTTTGTTGATGTTTGCGATCTGCGTGGGAGCGGGCCCGGCGCTGGCTGAGAAGCGCGTCGCGCTGGTGATGGGCAACTCGGCCTACAAGAACGTGGCGCGGCTGGCGAACCCGGCGAACGATGCCACCCTGGTCGGCGGCATGTTCAGGAAGGCCGGGTTCGATACCGTCGACATCAAGCTCGACCTCAACGGTTCGGAGATGCGTCGGGCGCTGCGTGACTTCGGCGGCAAGGCGCGGGATGCTGGGGTCGCGGTGGTTTATTACGCCGGTCATGGCATCGAACTGGATGGTGTCAACTATCTGATCCCGACCGACGCGACGCTGGAGACCGACAGCGACGTGCTGGACGAAACGATAGCGCTGGACCGCGCGCTGTTCGCGGTCGAACCCGCAAAGCAGCTGCGCCTGATCATCCTCGATGCATGTCGCGACAACCCGTTTGCCAAGACGATGAAACGTACCATCGCCTCGCGTGCTATCGGCCGCGGCCTTGCCAAGGTCGAGCCGACCAGCCCAAACACTATGATTGCCTTCGCCGCCAAAGCGGGCTCGACGGCGTCCGATGGCGACTCCAAGAACAGCCCGTTCGCGGCGGCTCTCGTCGAACGCCTGCCAACGCCCGGGCTCGATCTGCGCAAGGCGTTCGGCTTCGTGCGCGACGACGTGCTCAAGAATACTGGCTATAAGCAGGAGCCATTTGTGTACGGCTCGCTCGGCGGTGACGACGTGGCCCTGGTTGCGGCCAAGCCGGCCGCGACCGGGCCTCAAGCCAACCCTGATAGCGACATCCGGCGCGACTATGAATTGGCGCTCCAGCTCGGCACGCGCGACGTTTGGACCGCATTCCTCAATCGTTATCCGAGCGGCTTCTATACCGACCTCGCCAAGGCTCAACTCAACCGGATTTCCGCCGAAGACGCCCGCGCTGCCGCGGCCGAGAAGGCGCGGCTGGCCGAGGAGGAGAAGGCAAGGCTCGCCGCCGAACGGGCCAAGAAGGCCGAGCAGGAGAAAGCCGCAGCAGCGGCCAAGGCTGCCGAAGATGCTCGGATCGCCGCGGAGAAGGCCAAGCAGATCGAAGAGGCCAAGGCGGCGGCCACCGAGCAGCGCAGGAAAGATGCAGAAGCAGCTGCCAAGGCACTGGCCGACAAGCAGGCTGCCGAAAAGGCGCTGGCCGAAAAGATCGCCAGCGAAAAGGCAGCGGCTGAGCTAGCCGCCAAAGAGAAGGCTCAGCGTGACGCTGAGCAGAAGGTCGCGGCCCTGGCCCCTGCTCAATCGGCGCCCTCGCTCTCGCCGCTGGAAACCGCCAAGCTGGTTCAGTCGGAGCTCCGTCGCGTCGGTTGTCTGGCCGTCGCCGCCGACGGCGACTGGAATGCGTCATCACAGCGCTCACTGACGCTGTTCAACCAATATGCGGGAACGAAGCTCGACCCCAAGCTCGCGAGCTTCGAGGCGCTCGACATGATCAAGTCCAAGCCGGGCCGGGTCTGCCCGCTGGTGTGCAATCGGGGCTTCAAGGCGGACGGCGATACCTGCGTCAAGATCGCGTGCCGCGCCGGCTATCGCATCAACGACGACAATGAATGCGAGAAGGTGCAGGACAAGAAGCCGGTCGCGGCCCGCGAGGATGCCAAAAAGCGAGACACGGAGCGCAAGCAAACCGAAGCTGCACCCGCGAAGCCGCAGTCGTCTGGTCAAATGGTCTGTTCCAGTGGAATCTGTCGTCCGGTTCGATCAGGCTGTCGCCTTGAAACAACAAGCAGTGGCAGCGGCTACAGAAGTGTCGAAGTCTGCAATTGAAGACGCGTGCCAGGCAAGTCCTGCTCTGGGACGCTTCGCTGCGCTCGCAATGACGTCGTGGTATTCTCGCTGCGTGCCCTGGTCGGGGCGCAGCGTCTCTTCGACGGTGCGCTGCTGAGCCGGGGCCCATGGTGCCGACTGCGTCGTGGGCTTCTGGGTTCCGGCTCTGCGTCGCAACGCCGATGGCGTTGCAGTGCGTCCGGGACACGAAAGAGCGCCGCACACGTCGAAAATGTCGCTGCGCTCGCAAGGACGAGGATAAACTATTCCTGATCGACCAGGTCGTCCTCGAGGATCGCCATCTGGAACTGGAACGAGCGATCGTCGTCCTCGTCGTCGACGAAGAGCACGCCGATGAATTCCTCGCCGATATAGACCTCGGCAGAATCGTCCTTCTTCGGCCGCGGCACGACGCGGATCTTGGGATTGCCGAATACGCGCTTCAGATACGCATCTAACTTTCTGACTTCTTTGACGTCCACGGCAAGTCTCCGATCGAAAATGGTCGGCGGGTTTTAGGACGAGATGCGGCGAACCGCCAGCACGAATTGTCAAAGAATTTGGCGAAGAAAAGGGCCGGAGAATCCGACCCTTCGCAGCAACAAGGCTCTCTCAGAGCCCCATCGCGTTGATCATCTGATCCATGGTGCGCGACGGCTCGGCGCAGCCGGCCTCGCCGACGATCTTGGCCGGGACGCCCGCGACCGTGACGTTGTGCGGCACCGGCTTGACGACGACCGAACCGGCGGCGATGCGCGCGCAATGGCCGATCTCGATGTTGCCGAGAATTTTCGCGCCGGCGCCGATCAGCACACCGTGGCGAATCTTCGGGTGACGGTCCTCGTTCTCCTTGCCGGTGCCGCCGAGCGTGACGCCGTGCAGAATCGAGACGTCGTCCTCGATCACAGCCGTCTCGCCGCAGACGAAGCCGGTGGCGTGGTCGAGGAAGATGCCGCGGCCGATGCGCGCGGCGGGATTGATGTCGGTCTGGAACACCGCCGAGGATCGGCTCTGAAGGTAATAGGCGAAATCCTTGCGGCCCTTCAGATAGAGCCAGTGCGCGAGGCGATGGGTCTGGATGGCATGAAAGCCCTTGAAGTAGAGCAAGGGATCGATGAAGCGCGAGGTCGCGGGATCACGGTCGTAGACGGCGACGAGGTCGGCGCGGAAGGCGTTGCCGAGATCGGGGTCGTCGCGCAGCGCCTCGATATAGGCCTGGCGCACCAGGTCGCCCGACAGCGCGGAATGATCGAGCCGGTCGGCGACGCGGTGGACCACCGAATCCTCCAGCCGGCCGTGATGCAGCACCGCCGAATAGATGAAGGTCGCAAGCTCCGGCTCGCGGCGGACGATGTCCTCCGCTTCGCTGCGGATCCGGTCCCAGATCGGATCGAGCGATGCGAGCTTTCCTCCCGGATTGACCTGATGCACTGCCATGGGATCTGCTCTTTCGAATTGGCTGATTTTGTTGGCTCTATAGCACAGTCTAGGCGACAAAGTCCTGACGGGCTTGCCTGAGAGTGAACAGTGCCTTGCCTCGGAGAGCAAGCCAAGCCATTGATAAACAAGACTTTCTTCTGACGCCCCGAGCGGCAAGGTCGGCTCAAGGTGGTCAGAGTTTCGCCAAATTCAAGCCGGGCGGCGTCAAACTATTGGTGAATTCGCCTCCAACCGTTATTGCGGGCATGATCCGAGCGGGGGCAGAGCCGATTTGACCATCACCACCGATCAACTGCGCGCGCGCGCCGCGGGCTCTTTTTGGCTGCGGCTGGCCGCAATGGCCCTGCCCCTCCTGATGATCGCGCCGGCGGTCTGGAACGGCTATCCGCTGTTGCAATGGGATACCGGCGGCTATCTCGCGCGCTGGTACGAGGGCTATCTCGTCCCCAGCCGCTCCACGGTGTTCGGCCTCTATTTGCACTATGGCGAGGGTTTCGGCTTCTGGATCAACCTCGCCGCCCAGTCGCTGGCGACGCTATGGCTGCTGCAGCTCACGCTTCGCGTGCTGGGCTTGATGCAGACCTTCCGCTTCGTCGCGATCAGCCTCTCCCTGATGCTGTCGACCGCGTTGCCCTGGCTTGCGAGCATGCTGCTCACCGACATCTTTGCCGGGCTCGCGGTGCTGTCGCTGTTCCTGTTGGTGGTCGGCGCAAGCCGCACCTCGGCGCTCGAGAAGATCGCGATGTTCGTCTTCTCCGCCTTTGCCGCCGCGACCCACAGCGCCACGCTGGGCGTGCTGCTCGGGCTCTGCGTCGCCGGCTGGATGGTGCGGCCCTTCGTGGGCGGGCGGCTGCCGCTCGCCGGGTTGACGCAAGCGAGCCTCACCATCGTTGCGGGCGGTCTGATGCTGGTGTCCGCGAATTATGCGCTGTCCGGCAAGCTGGCCTGGACGCCCGGCGGCTACGGCGTCGCCTTCGGCCGCATGATGCAGGACGGCATCGTTGCGCAATATCTCAACGACCGTTGCCCGCGCGAACGCTACAAGCTCTGCCCCTACCGCAACGAGCTGCCGGCGAGCGCCGACGAATTCCTGTGGGGCAAGAGCGTGTTCAACACGCTCGGCCGTTTTGCAGGCATGAATGAGGAGATGGGCATCATCGTCGTGCAGTCGCTGAAGGATTATCCGGCCTGGCAGGCAGGCGCGGCACTCCGCGCGATGGGGCAGCAATTGCTGCACGTGGCGACCGGCGAAGGCACCAACGGCTGGATCCCGCACACCCGCGGCATCATCGAGCGCTACATCCCCGCACAGGCCGTTCCGATGCGCGCGGCGCGGCAGCAGAACTGGGGTGTCAATTTCGATGTCGTGAACTGGCTGCATGTCCCCGTCGCGCTGGCCTCGATGCTGGCGCTGCTCGCGCTGCTCGGCCATGCGCTGGCGAACCGCCGGCTGGACGATCTGACGCTGCTGGCGGCGACCGTGACGCTGGCCCTGCTCGGCAACGCCTTCATCTGCGGCGTGATCTCAGGGCCCCACGACCGCTACGGCGCGCGGATGGTGTGGGTTGCGACGTTCGTGGTGCTGATGGCGCTGGCGCGGCGTTGGGGCGATGATGCCAAAGCGGAATGAACTTTGGTTTGATCGCGACAACGAGATACGCCCCTCTCCCGCTAGCGCAGGGCTATCGCGTATGACTTTTCGGACGACCTGAGCACGCGCCTCGTCTTTTCGAGGTGACCGCAATGTCGTCATTTCACGTCGCCTTGGCCAGCGCGAACAGGCGGAATTCCTCGAGCGCCGCGTGCCGATGTGGCGCGACTTCGCGCCGGTAAGTCTCGGTGTCGACGATCGAGCGGAAGGTGGCGAAATCACCGTATTCATTGATCGCCGCTTCGTCCCAGCGTTCGCCCGGCGAGCCGACGAGGCTCGCGAGGATCGGCCCGGAACACATCGGCGCGATCGGCTTACCGGCCGCCAGACGCCGGAATGCCGGCCTGTAGCGTTCATGAAAGGCTTCGCGGCCCGAGCAGGGCGCGGCGTCAAAGCCGTCCTCGTAACGCGCCTGCGCGCGGTAGCGCAGCAGATTGAGCATATAAACCGGCTGGCCGGGTGGGATCGCGCGCTCGGCGGCGTCGAGGGCTTGCAGCGTGATTTCGACGAGGTTCATGGGACTTCCCGCGTTTCCAGCGCCGCAGAATGCGTGCTGACGCTCCCTGCTTAGCCGTTCGAGGCCGGCGCTTGTAGTGACTGCACGGCCATGATTATGTGGACTTCATGTCCACAACGACTTTGCCTCCCGATCTCTCGCGCCTCCTCGCCTTCGTCCGCGTGGTCGAGGCAGGCTCCTTCGCCGAAGCCGCGCGGCGGGCGGGGACGACCACATCGGCGATGTCCAAGGCGGTCGCCCGCTTCGAACAGGCTCACGGATTGCGGCTCTTGCATCGCTCCACCCATTCGTTGGCGCTGACCGAAGAGGGCGACAGGCTGATGACGGCGGGACGCGCGCTGGCCGAAAGTCTCGCCCGTGTCCAATCCGCACTCGGCGAAGTCGCGCGCGACGATGGCGGACGGGTGCGCGTGACCGCCCCCGCCTCGTTCGCGCGCGCCTGCATCCTGCCGCGACTGCCCGCGTTCCTGCGGGAACGGCCGGAAATCGAGATCGAGGTCAAATTCCGCAACGAGATACTCGATCTCGCGGCGGAAGGCGTCGACGTCGCGATCCGCACAGGGCCGCTCGACCGCGCGCCCGGCCATCAGGCGCGGCGGCTTTGCACCTTCTCCTGGATCGCTTGCGCCTCGCCTGCCTATCTGAAAGCGCGCGGCGCGCCGGCCACTCCCTTTGAGCTCTCCGCGCACGACCACGTCGGCTTCCGCAATCCCGCAAGCGGTCAGATCCTGACCTGGCGCTTCGCCGACCCGCGCGGCAAAGGACCCATTCGCGTCACGCCCAAACCCAAGCACATTTGCGACGACGCGCACGCTTCGCTCGCTTTGTTGACGAACGGGTTCGGGGTCGGCTGGGGGCCATCGTGGCTCGTTGGCGAAGACCTTCGCGCCGGCCGACTGGTCGAAGTGATGGCGCCCTGGCGCGCGCCTGGGGAACCCCTTTGGATGCTGCGCACCTCGGGCCGCCGCCCGCCCCTGCGCACGCAGCGCGTCATGTCATTCCTCAACACGCTTCCCGCCGCGTTCAGCGACAAGGCGGTATGAGGCAGCGGTCGTCACCGAATTGAGGCGCCGGGAAACTGAGCTAAAGGTGCTAGGGATTAGTAGGCGAGCCCCCTCCTGGCCCATGGCCGACTTCCGCGATGTCCGCCGATTTGTCCGCTCGTGACCATAGCGGACTGCTCCATCATACACGCACAAGGTTAGCTACCTTTTACGGCTCTGAAGTGAGCCCAGGATCTCGCGCGCAGCGTCCTGCAGGTCGGCAAGGTGCCGGGCGGCGAATTCCTCCACCGTGAACGCGCTCCTGATCCAGCGAAAATTGAGCGCGCCGTGAACACGCCTGCCATCGAACAGCGGGACGGCGATAGCGGCTGCTCCGTCGTCAGCCGGGCTTTCCGCGTATCGGCCTGCCACATAGCTTGAGTCGCGAGTCGCGTAACCCCGCTGCCGCACCTCGGTTAGAATTCGCTCGAGCTTTCTCGGGTCGCGCGCGAGCCAATCCTCCGGGTTGCTGGAATTGTGGAGCAGGCGCAACGTGGCCTGCCGCTCCTTTTCCGGACACCACGCCAGGTAAGCGCGGCCGACTGCCGTCATCAACCACCCCACGCGTCCACCGACCCGGCTAGTATGCCCAAGCAGCACGAACGGACTGTGCGGAAAGCTTGTCTCGCGTCGTTCCATGCAGTTGCCGGCCGGAACGAACAGGTCGGACGGCCACTTCACTTTGCGGCATAGCTCGGCCATCACGGGCGCCGCTGCCTCGGAGACGCGGTCGTGCCGATCTCGCTTTCGTGCCACGTCGGTGAACGCGCTGAGCCGGTAGCGACCATCGGCGAGGCGCCTCGCGACCACGCCCGCCTGCTCAAGCGTATTGAGGATGCGCAGCAGGCTGGGTTTCGATATCGCCGTCGCCATATGGATGTCGTGCAGCGACGAAATTGGCTCCGTGTGGAGAAACTTGAGGACTTGCAGTCCCCGCTCCAATCCCCTGATCGTTTCGACTTTTGGCATGGCCCGTTCCCGTCGTCCGTCAGCCCAGCCAGTTTTCCCGTTCAGCGCCCCGGAGTCCAGCGTTCCGGAGAGCGGAATGGGCTGTTCCGCCTGGCGGAACCGTTGCCGAATTCCGTGGCTTCCGTCCGAGTGAAGCTCAATCCTTGCGAACATCCGGCAGTGGCCGAGGAGGATGAGATGGCGTTAGCGGCATTTAATGGCGTCCGTTTGTGGGCGCGTGTTGTGCTGGCAGTGAGCCTGACAGCAATAGGCCAATGCGCGAGCGCGCAGTCCTACCCGTCAGGCATGATCCGCATCTTCGTCGGAGGCGGGGCTGGCGCGCCGCCGGACATCATCACCCGTATCATCGCTAACGAACTGGTGCAGAGCGAGGGCTGGCGAATTGTCGTCGAGAATAAACCCGGGGGCAGCGGGACGATTGCGGCCGGCGAAGTTCTCAAGCAACCGGCGGATGGACACTCCATCCTGGCTTTTACACTCGGCGCCTCCGCCGCTCCCGCACTGCTGCCCAACGCAGCTTTTCGTCATGACACCGATTTTGCACCGGTTATCAAGATCATGACGGCAAATCACGTGCTGGTTGCTAATCCGTCGGTATCCGCCAAGTCGATGAAGGAGCTTGTCGCCTTGCTGAAAAGCCAGCCCGACAAGGTCACGTACTCATCGGGAGGGATCGGCACGCCAGCACATCTCGTCGGGGAACAATTCAGGCTGCAGACTGGCGTGCGCGTAACCCACGTTCCCTACCGCGCCCTGCCGCAGGCGATCGGGGATCTCCTCAATGGTACCAATCAGTATCAGTTCGTCACGCCATTGCCTGTTCTCGACCTGATTGCCTCCGGCAAACTCAAGGCGCTTGCCGTTACGGCGCCAGTGCGCATGGAGGCCATAAAAGACGTCCCCACCGTCGTCGAGGAGGGATTTCCGGAGCTGGTTATCGCGGACTGGATCGGTTTTGTAGTGAAGAGCGGAACGCCCGAAGCGTTCATCGCCCGGTTGAATGAGGCTACCAACAAGACCTTGGCGAAGCCGAGCGTGCGCGAAGCATTCGCGAAAATCGCGGCGGAGCCGGCCGGCGGTACGCCTGCCGAGTTCGGCGCGCACATCAAGTCGCAGATGGCGCACTGGGGCAAGGTCGTGAAGGAGGCAGGAATCAAGATGCCCGAGTGACTGTCGAATGGTCGGCATAGTCCAAATGTGAAATGCAGCAGAAGCTTGCTGTGATGATTATGCTGAACGTCAGTTTCTGGCCCTTTGCCGACGTTCCTATCCTACCAGCTTCGAGCCGACGTCTCGTCTCATCAGGGCCCTTAGCAGACGCCAGATATCTGCGCATGATGGCGTTGGCAGTCACTCAGATGGCCCACCTGTGGTGGGACATTTCAGGATAATCGCGCAACGACCTAATCGCCTCAGCCAAGATCGCCTCAGCCGCGGCGTGACAGGAAATCGAGCACGCCGGTCTTGTAAACCTTGTCGCCGACTGCACGCATGTGGTCGCGATTGGGAATATCGAGCACTTCGGAACCCGGTATGATCGCGCCGAGCGCGCTGGCGCTTCCTGCGACATCGTCGGCGCTGCCGACCGCGATCAGCACCGGCACCTCGATGCGCGCGGCCTGCTGTCTCGTCATGAGATCGCGCGTGCCGCGGAGGCACGCGGCGAGCGCGCGGCGGTCGGAGCGGGTCTGGTCGGCGAACGCGCGAAACGTGCGGCCGACGGGATCGGTGACGTCGTCCAGCGCGGGCGCCTCCAGCGCCTTGGCGACGTTCTCGCCGGGACCGCTGCCCTCGATCAGGCCGCCGATGCCGATGCCGCCGAGGATCGCCGAGCGCAGGCGCTGCGGCTCGTTGAGGG
Organism: Bradyrhizobium sp. IC4059; assembly: GCF_020193615.1. NCBI lineage: Bacteria > Pseudomonadati > Pseudomonadota > Alphaproteobacteria > Hyphomicrobiales > Nitrobacteraceae > Bradyrhizobium > Bradyrhizobium sp. IC4059. Next base: position 231,543 of record NZ_JADYVH010000006.1, on the reverse strand, counting down.
AGAGCCAGGCCGTCATCCGCCCGCCCATCGAATAGCCCATGATGTCGGCCTGCGGGATGGCGAGGTGATCCATCAGTGCGAGCACGTCGCCGGCCATCACGGGTATAGAATATTGCGCGGGTTCGTAGAGCTTTGCGCTCTCGCCATGGCCGCGATTGTCGAGCGCGATGACGCGGCGTCCGTTCTTGCGCAGCTCCGACACCCAGGTCGGATAGACCCAGTTCACGTTCTTGCTGGAGGCAAAGCCGTGCACCAGGATGATCGGATCGCCCTCGCCTTCGTCGAGATAGGCAATTTCAACGGCGCCGTTGTGAAAGCTCGGCATCAGCAGTTCCGTGAGGTGTTGAGGGGAATGACGCGATCTTAGAGCACGATCCGGCAAAGTGTGCAGCGGTTTTCCGGCAACATCATGCTCAAACAATAGCCCGAGGCGGATCGCGCCTCAGGCCGTCGCGGCCGCGTTGGCCAAAGCAGCATCGGCCGCCATCTGCGCGCGGCGCAGCCGCCGCGCTCGCCTGCGATCGCACCAGGCCTGGGTCAGGCGCTCGGTGGTCGCCTTGATGGAGGAGAGCAGGCCGAACAGCGTCACGACCGCGCCAAACAGCCACATCGCCAGATCGAACGCGCCGCCGACGAGCAGCAGCGCGCCGCGGCCGAGCAGCTTGATGATCGCGCGCGTCTTGCCGCCTTGCGCTTCCGCAAGCCGCACGGCGCGCGCGACGTCCTTGGGGCCCTCGGCGATGCGGAGCGTATCCATGGCCCCGCGCGTGCCGGTCTTTCCGGCGACGCGCGTGACGTCCTTGCCGAGCCGGACCAGCGCACCGGCCTTCTCGGCCCGGAACGCGGCCTTGATCGCGCTCACGGTCTGGCCAGGGCGCAGCACCGAGCCCGATGCCACCGCGTTCCGCAGCATCGGCGCATCGACGACCTCGCGCGCGGACCGGCCGGCCCATGCGGCGAGCCCCTCGCCGAGCCGTCCGAGCTTGCGCGCATCCTTCACCAGCGTCAGTCCTGCGCGCACCGGCGCGGCACCGCCGACGGAGATGTAGGTTGCCGCCGTCACCGCAAGGCCGGCCGCCGCAAGGGAGAGCACGAGGCGGTCGGTGTCCTCGCCCATGGCGAGGTGCTTGCCTTCGCGCACCACGTCTCTGATGTCGCCGAACACGAAGAGATCGCCGGCCACGGTCCCGGACAAGCTGGCGACATCGTCCGCGTTGCCGGTGACGAGACCCGTGGCGAAGCGCTTGGCGAAATGCGCGGTGGAATTCTCCGCTTTCACGGCATCAGCGACGCGGCTCAAGAGGTCGTCGGGAAGCGCGATGTTGCGCTCGCGCGCCAGCGTGACGAAACTGTCGGCGAGATCGGCATCGCCGGCCGCGAGCGCGGCCTCGATATTGTCCTGAACCAGGCGGTCGTTGTGCCGGAGCAGTGCATCGAGCTTCAGCTCGGAGAGCGCGACCGGATCATCCTGGGCGGCCAGGATCGCGCCGGCCTCGCGGGCATGCGGCGCCACCTGCGCGAGCACGAAGCCGCACACGGCCATTCCCGCCAACGCCGTACTGATTCGCAGCCACTTCATGTGGAAAGCCCGGATGCCCTGAGATCGCTTGCGCGGAACACTACGTCTTTCGTCCCGGTTTCACGCAACCACAGAGATAGTATGCCAAAATTGCGACACAACGTCCCCGACGAAAGAAGGGCTTCTCTAGGCGCGCAAGATTGTGTCGAATTTGCATGAGCAAATGAGCATGGGGCGCTTGCGAAGCTTTTCGGTTCCGCTGGACTAGCAATCACCTGTACCCGCCAGTATGGTCCGCAGCGCCTCAAAGATGCCGCGTAAGTTCGTGATTGTATCTGCCGCCATTGCCACTCCAGGATGAACTTCGATGTCCGACCATGTCGTCCCGCACTTCCATAACGATGCCGGTGTCCCCGTCATCGAGATCGGCTCGCAAGAGTTCATGTGCGTGGGCGCCAATCCTCCGTTCGACCATCCGCACGTCTTCCTCGACCTCGGCAACGACAACGAGATCATCTGCCCCTATTGCTCGACGCTGTACCGCTTCGCGGCCGACCTGAAGCCCGGCGAAGCCCGCCCGCCGGAATGTGTGCTGAAGGACAAGGTGGCCTGACCGCGTCCATCGGTTAAGGGGTGGCGCTCTCCCGAACGATCGTCGTCGCCGGTGCCGGCATCGGTGGCCTGACGGCCGCGCTCGCGCTCGCCGCCCGCGGCTTCCGCATCGTCGTGCTGGAGAAGGCCGAACGCCTCGAGGAGGTCGGCGCCGGCCTGCAGCTCTCGCCCAATGCCAGCCGCGTGCTGGTCGAGCTCGGCCTCACCGAACGCCTCAAGCTGCGCGCCGTCACCCCGGAAGCGCTCTCGATCATGAGCGCGCGCGTCGGCGGCGAGCTGCTGCGCATGCCGCTCGGCGAAGCCGCCTCGCTGCGCGCCGGAGCGCCCTATTGGGTGGTGCACCGTGCCGACCTGCAAGCGGCCCTCGCCGGCGCCGTCGCCGACCATCCCGACATCGACCTGAAGCTGGGCGCGACCTTCGAGGACGTCGCGCCTCACGCCAAGGGCCTGACCGTGGTCCATCGCAGCGGCACGATCCGCCGCAGCGATCTCGCCAGCGCGCTGATCGGCGCCGACGGCATCTGGTCGACGGTGCGCCAGCATCTGTTTCCCGAGGTGCAGCCGCGCTTTTCCGGCCTGATCGCCTGGCGCGGCACGCTCGATGCCACGCAATTGCCGAAGGACTATACCGCGCGCCGGGTGCAGCTCTGGATGGGACCGAACGCCCATCTGGTCGCCTATCCCATTGCGGGCGGGCGCCAGATCAACGTGGTCGCGGTGCTGCCGGGCACCTGGAACCGGCCGGGCTGGAGCACGCCCGGCGATATCAGCGAGGTGATGGACGCCTTTGCCGGCCCGCGCTGGCCGCCGGCGGCGCGGATGCTGCTCGCCGCGGTCGACAGCTGGCGCAAATGGGCGCTGTTCGGCGTGCCGGACGGCTGCCCCTGGAGCAAAGGTTCGGTGGCGCTGCTCGGCGATGCCGTGCACGCGATGCTGCCGTTCGCAGCCCAAGGGGCCGGCATGGCGATCGAGGATGCCGCCGTGCTCGCCCGGCATTTGAGCCTGGAGGCCGCCGAGAGCAGCAAAGCGGTTGCCGCCGCGCTGACGCAATACGGCCGTGCCCGCCAGGCGCGGGTGCGGCGGGTGCAGCGGACCGCGCGGCAGCAGGGCCGCATCTATCATCTCAATGGGCCGCTCGCGCTCGCACGCGATCTTGCGATCCGCGCGCTCGGCCCGCAGCGCATGCTGGCGCGACAGGACTGGATCTACGGCTGGCGGCCTTGATGCGGCGCGCCGCCGGCGCGGCGCCTCAGCGGGCCGCTTTGCCGGATTGCGACGCGGATTTGGCGCTGGCCGCGGGCGATGCCGGAGGCGGCGGCGCCTCGGGCGGCGTCTCCCGGCATCTGTTGCGGCGCCAGGCATCCTCGGCCAATTGGACCTGCCCGCGCACGGCGATATAATCGTTGCGATAAGCGAGTTCGGACACGACGGCGCCGCCGGCCCCGGTCTCGGCCTTCTCCATCAGCCGCTGCAGATCGGCGGTGCGCTTGGCGAGGTCCTTGCGCTCGGTCTCAAGCTGCTTGCAGTCGTACAATTCGTATTTGGCGGGATCGGCAAAGGCCGGTGCGATCGTCTCGCTCACGCCGGCGCAGCCGGACAGCGCGAGGCCAGCCGCAAGCAGCGCGAACAGCGCGCCAAAGCCGCGCAGCGAAAAGGAAAACGAAGCAGCCATGCCGGATGAATAGCCCCCGTGGATTGAGAATGCCTAAAGCAGCAACAGATGTCCGGATTGAGGCTTTGCCTTGCGCCCCCGGCTCGCTTAAGGAAGAACCGTCCCTCCGGCGGCGAAACGCGCCAATTCCAGACCGCCGGAACGGACTTAAGTGTTTGATCTCGTTGGATCAAGCGGGCATGGCGGAATTGGTAGACGCAAGGGACTTAAAATCCCTCGGTGCGCAAGCGCTGTGCCGGTTCGACCCCGGCTGCCCGCACCACTAGCTTGTATCACCCTTGCTCGAGGCGCTCGGGCTCTGCGCGGAAATCGAGCAGCACGATCCAGAAGCAGATCAGCGCGATGACGAGGAGGATGAAGGTGCCCTCGATCGGCGCGCCCAGAAGCGAGACCAGTGCCGGAAAGGCGAGGCCGATGCCGAGGATGGCGGCGAGCGCCAGGGACGGAAGATCGACGATAAGGATCGCGGCAAGAAGCGCGAGCTCGAAGAAGGCATATTCCTTCAGACGCGGCGAGCTGAGATAGAGCGCGAACATGGCGAGCACCGTGATGCGCATGCCCGTGCGCGGGTGATCCATCAGCCAGCGATCGAGCTGCGTCAGGAACGATGCCCCTTCGCGCACCGGTCCGCTCGCGGCCGCGCGCAGGACGGACAGCGCGAACGGCACGAGCACGAGCGCGAGTGCCGCGAACGCGTAGGCCGCCAACATCGACGGCTTGCCGTCACCGAAGCCGGCCTGGGCCATGAGGTCGCGCGCCAGCAGCAACAGCGACGGATTGGTCTCCACGAGACCGACGGCATGCTGACCGGGAATTTGTCCTGCGATCGCGAGCAGCCAGCTCGCGAACAGATCGGGATACAGCAAGCGCGACAGCGCGAGCGGCAACGCGAAGGCGAACGCGGCCACCGCGATCAAGGCCAGCTTGCGGCCACGCGGCAGCGGCAGGAAATAGAGCGCCGCCAGCACCGGGACGAACACCAGCTTGAACGAGGTCACGAGGCCGAGCAGCGCCGCGCCGGCGAGGCGCGAGGAAAAGTTCGAATTCTGTTCGGATGCGAGCGGGCGTAGCAGGAGCTTCAGCGCGATCGCGGTCAGCACTCCGCTCAGCAGCGCAAAATTCCCCGACGCCACCACGAATTCGAAACCGACGAACGCGCCGAGCGCGCAGAGCACCTTCAAGCCAGCATCGCGCGCGCTGGCACGCGTCCGGCCAAGGCCGGGCAGAAGCAGCGCGCAGAGCACGGCGAGGACGAGAAAGATGCTTCGGTAATGATCGAGCAGAACGCCGCCCCCGCAGAGGGGACGGAAGACGTCCAGCGTCGCCGGCAGATAGGGATAAGAATAGGTGGTGCCCTTCAGGTTCTTGACGAAGTAGGGATCGAGCCCGTCGGCATGCGCATCGACCGCCGCGCAATTGACCCGGACGTCCCAGCCATAGGGCAGGTCGAGCGCGGCATCGTTGGCGAGATTACCGAGCACCAGCAGCGCGGTCAGCGTGACCACGCCGGCAAGCCAGACGTTGCGCCTGGCAGCCTTGGCCGCAGGCGCGAACCATCGTGCTGCACCTGATATGTCGGACACGGGCGATACCCTGTTTGGCTTCTCGCGGCGCCGTTGCGGCAGCCGCTCCAGCGACAATGGACAGGACGGGTTGCCGATTCATCTCCCCGGCGTGCCGCGCCCGATCTTATGGTGAATCCCTGGTTGCAGGCCCAGCCCTCCAACGACGCGGCTTGGAAAACGCTTCGATGTGCGCGGCGACGAGGTCCCGGATGGCCCATCAGGCCGGCGACGGGCCCTCACCCGTTTTTGACCGCTCCTGCTCCGCCTGCCAGCCATCCCGAAACATGGGTTGTGCAACGCAGCATCGGGCCTAGATAACTCGCTTGATTGCAGGGGTAAGCTTCTTGTCCGACGTCAATGCCGACGGTTGGGTGTCCTCGGGACACCGCCCAATGGGTTTTCCGGAATTCGTCATCGTGATCGCGTCCATCATGGCGCTGAATCCGCTCGCGATGGACATGATGCTGCCGGCGCTGCCCAATATCGGCGCCGCCTTCAAGATTCCCGTCGAGAACCATCTGCAACTGGTGCTGTCGACCTTCCTGATCGGCTTCGGCGCCGGTCAGTTCGTCATGGGTCCCCTGTCGGACCGCTTCGGGCGCCGACCGGTGCTGCTCGGCGGCATGGCGGTCTATGCGGTGGCGAGCGTGCTGGCGGTCATTGCCCCCTCGTTCGAGACGCTGCTGCTGGCGCGTGCGCTCCAGGGGCTCGGCACCGCGGCGACGCGCGTGATCGCGACCTCGATCGTGCGCGACTGCTATGTCGGCCGCATCATGGCGAGCGTGATGTCGCTCGCCATGATGATCTTCATCGCGGTGCCCGTGGTCGCGCCCTCGTTCGGACAGGCGGTGCTGCTGGTGACGGCGTGGCGCGGCATCTTCGTGGTGCTGATGCTCTACGGCCTGCTCGCGCTCGCATGGTGCGTGCTGCGGCTGCCCGAGACGCTTCCCGAGTCGAAGCGCAGGTCGCTGGCGCCCTCCGACGTGCTCTCGGCATTCCGGCAGACCCTGACCCATCGCCAGACCGTCGGCTATGCCACCGCCGCCGGCAGCGTCATCGGCGCGCTGTTCGCCTATGTCTTCTGCGCCCAGCAGGTCTTCACCGGCATCTATCATCTCGGCCAATATTTCCCGCTGGCTTTCGCCGCGATTGCCGCCGGCACAGCCATCGCCGGCTTCCTCAATGCGAGGCTGGTCGGCCGGATCGGCATGCGCGTGATCTCGCACGGCGCGCTGACGCTCTACACGGCCGTGGCCGGCGTGATGCTGCTGACGGAAAGCCTCGGCGTGCTGTCGCTCGCCTTGTTCATGGTGCTCTCGGCCCTGATGATGTTCTCGTTCGGCATGATGGTCGCCAACTTCACCGCGCTGGCGATGGAACCGCAGGGCCACATCGCCGGCACCGCCTCCTCGCTGTACGGCTCGATCACCACGCTGATCGGGATCGTGGTCGGCATGGCAATCGGGCAGAGCTTCGACGGCACGCTGCTGCCGTTCTCGATCGGCTTCTTCCTGTCGACGCTCGCCGCGCTCGCGATCGTGCTGGTGGTGGAGAAAGGGCGGCTGTTCAGGCCGCATCATCGCCCGATCAGCTAGGAACTTCCCGCCCCTCGCGATGTTGTACTGCAGCAATTCAGAGGATTGGCGAGATGGAACAAGAGAACAGATCGGATCAGCCCGCGTCCGAGATCGAACGGCCGATTTCGCAGCCTCGTTCCGATGAACGAATGGACTCGAGCTTGGCATTCGTGAGTGAAGGGCTCGAGCAGCTGCGCGACAGCCACTGCTAGACGAGCGCGATCACAGACCTCCTCATAGAAAACGGCGCCGCAGGAAACTGCGGCGCCGTTCGTATTTACCTGCAAGGCGCGCGGCGCGTAAAGCGCGATGAGATTCGGATGATCGTCATCGCGCTTTAGGTTGTTGTTTGCGCATGATCTTTCCGGAAAACCGCTTCGCACTTTTCCGGATCATGCTTTATTCCTTCTTGTCGATGTTCCAGAACACCGGCGTCGCGGGGCCGTCGAGCACGCCCGTCAGCGATTTGCGCCAGCCGCTCGGGATGAGATACTGCCCCAGCGGAATGTAGATCACCTGCTCATAGGCCTGCTTCTGGATGTCGGCGGCGATCTTCTTCTGATCGTCGACCGAGGCCGCGCGGACGAAAGCGTCCTTGAGCTGCTCGATCTTGGCGTCCTCCGCCCAGCCGAACCAGCCCTTCTTGCCCTGGCCGCCGATCGAGAGATTGGCGATCGGGTTGGACACGTCGGCCGCGACCCAGTTGGTGAAGAACATGTTCCAGCCACCTTCCTTCGGCGGCTTCTGGCTGGCGCGGCGGCTCACCACCGTCTGCCAGTCGGTCGCCTGAAGGTCGACCTTGAAGCCGGCCTCGCGCAGCAGCTGGGCCGAAACGATCGGCTGCGCCTTCAGCGTCGTGACGTCGCCAGGGGCCATGATGACGATCGGCGTGCCGTCATAGCCGGACTCGGCGAGCGCCTTCTTGGCTTGCGCCATGCCGTTCCCCTTGACCAGGGTCTCGGAGCCCGCATCGGTTGCGAGCGGCGTGTCGCAAATGAAGAACGCGCCGCAGATCTTCTGATATTTGGCGTTGCCGACCAGCGCGTCGAGCACGTCCTTCTGGTTCAGGGCCAGCAAGGCAGCACGCCGCACCTTCACGTTGTCGAACGGCGGATGCAGAAAGTTCATCCGGCCGAGCGTCTGGAAGCCGAACTTGTTCAGAACCTCGATGGTGAGCTCCTTGTTGCCTTCCAGCACCGGCAGCATGTCGAACGGCAGGTTCTCCATGAAATCGATGTCGCCCGACTGCAGCGCGTTCACCGCGGTCTGCGAGTCCGGCATGGTGATCCACTCGACGCGGTCCACCTTCACCACCTTGCCGCCGGAGGTCCAGCTCGCCGGCTCCTTGCGCGGCACGTAGTCAGTGTTCTTGACGTAGACCGCCTTCACGCCGGGCTGGAATTCGCCCTGCACGAACTTGAACGGACCAGAGCCGATCTGCTCGGGGATCTGCTTGTCCGGCGGCGTCTCCGCAAGGCGCTTCGGCATCATGAAGGCGACGCGCGAGGACGGCTTGCCGATGGAGTCGAGCACCAGGCCGTAGGGCTCCTTCAGCTTCAGCGTGATGGTCTTGGGGTCGGTCGCCTCGATGCTGGCGGTGAAGTCCATGAGCTTCTGTCCCATGCCGTCGACCGCAGCCCAGCGCTTCAGCGAAGCGACGCAGTCCTCCGCCGTCACCGGCGCACCGTCATGCCACTTCAGGCCGTCGCGCAGCGTGAACGTGTAGGTGAGCTTGTCGTCGGAGACCTTCCAGTCCGCCATCTGCGGCTGGACCTTGAAATTCGAGTCGGTGGCCACCAGCGTGTCGTAAACCATGTAGCCGTGGTCACGCGTGATGTAGGCCGTGGTGAAGATCGGATCGATGATGCGCAAATCCGAATGCAGCACCGCCGTGAGAGTCTTGCCGGCCGCGAGCACCGGCGAGGCCAGCGCGGTCGAAAGCGCGACGACCGACAGCGCAAGTGTGGAGGCGAACGCGCGAGGCCCCCGGCGCATGAAGTGGAACATAGAAAGTTCTCCTGACGTGAAACTGTTCAAAGGCAGGTTATTGGTTGAGCATGAGGTTCGTTCGTTGGGCGAACTAACCTCATGCAATGCCTTCGTCTTTCGAGACTTGCAGACAGGGTGAAGCGCGTCAATCCGGTTTCGGTGCAAGCCCTTGCGGCGCGCGCACGGGCTCCACAAAGATCGGTTTGGCTCTACAACACCCTCCGCTTGTCCCGTCCGCGCCAATGCAATGCGCGTTCCATCTTTCCAAGCTTGAGAGACATTGAGATGAATCCTGCCAATCTTCCCTTTGATTCCGAGGCCATGCTCGAAGGCCTGCGCGGCTGGATCGAATGCGAAAGCCCCACCTGGGATGCCGGTGCCGTGGACCGCATGCTCGATATCGCAGCGCGAGATATGGCGATCATGGGTGCGACGATCGAGCGCATCGCCGGCCGCCAGGGCTTCGGCGGGGTCATCCGCGCGCGTTTCCCCCATCCGAAGCAGGGCGAGCCCGGCATCCTGATCGCCGGGCACATGGATACCGTCCACCCGGTCGGCACCATCGAGAAGCTGAAATGGCGGCGCGAGGGCAACAAGTGCTATGGCCCCGGCATCTACGACATGAAGGGCGGCAACTACCTCTCGCTGGAAGCCATCCGCCAGCTGGCACGCGCCTCGTTCACGACCCCATTGCCGATCACCGTGCTGTTCACGCCGGATGAGGAAGTCGGCACGCCCTCCACGCGCGACATCATCGAGGCGGAAGCCGCGCGCAACAAATACGTGCTGGTGCCGGAGCCCGGCCGCGCCGACAACGGCGTCACCACCGGACGTTACGCCATCGCACGCTTCAACCTCGAAGCGACGGGCCGGCCGAGCCACGCCGGCGCGACGCTGTCCTCGGGACGCTCGGCGATCCGCGAGATGGCGCGACAGATCCTCGCGATCGACGCCATGACGACGGAGGACTGCACCTTCTCGGTCGGCGTCGTGCATGGCGGCCAATGGGTCAATTGCGTTGCTACCACGGCGACGGGCGAGGCGCTCTCCATGGCCAAGCGCCAGGCCGATCTCGACCGCGGCGTCGAGCGGATGCTGGCGTTGTCCGGCACCAGCAACGACGTCAGCTTCAAGGTCACGCGCGGCGTGACGCGGCCGGTCTGGGAGCCCAATGCCGGCACCATGGCGCTGTACGAGAAGGCCCGCGGCATTGCCAAATCTCTCGGCATGGAATTACCGCATGCAAGCTCCGGCGGCGGCTCGGACGGCAACTTCACCGGCGCGATGGGAATCCCCACGCTCGACGGCCTCGGTGTGCGCGGCGGCAATGTCCACACGCTCGAAGAGTATATCGAAGTCGAGAGTCTCGCTGAGCGAGGACGGCTGATGGCGGGGCTGCTGGCGACGCTGGAGTGATCGCGAAGCGATCCCGTAGGTGGGCAAAAGGCGCAAAGCGCCGTGCCCACCGTTTTCCCGACCGAAAGCAGGTGGGCACGCTCCGCTTTGCCCACCCTACGAAGATTGGCTGCACCGCAAAAACTGTGGCCCTCGTGGCACGGGAATTGCTGAAATGTTAGGCTGATGGCAGGCTGGCCGAAGAGCCCTGCCCAATTTGACTCTAAACTGACGGATCCAACTTGCTCGGATATCTCCTTCGCCGAATTCTCGCCGCCGTGCCCGTGATGGGCGTGGTCGCGCTGTTCGTTTTCCTCCTGCTCCGCCTCACCCCCGGCGATCCCGCCGCGATCCTCGCCGGCGACAACGCGACCCCGGAACGGCTGGAGCGCATCCGCGAATCGCTCGGCCTCAACGAGCCGCTGATCGTGCAGTTCGTCACCTGGGTGAACAAGCTGCTGCACGGCGACCTCGGGACGTCGCTGATCTCCAATTTGCCGGTGATGAAGATGATCGGCCAGCGCGTCGAGCCGTCGATCTCGATCGCGTTGTGCACCATCATCCTCGCCGTCGTCGTCGCAGTTCCCTTGGGGGTGATCGCGGCGTGGAAGCACGGCACCTGGATCGACCGTTTCGTGATGGGTCTGTCCGTGCTCGGCTTCTCGGTGCCGGTTTTCGTGGTCGGCTATGTCCTCATCCAGGTCTTCGCGATCGAGCTGCGCTGGGTGCCGGTGCAGGGCTTCCGTAGCATCTTCAACGGCTTCGGTCCGTTCTTCGAGCGCATGATCCTGCCGACCTGCGCGCTGTCCTTCATCTACGTCGCACTGATCGCGCGCATGACGCGTGCGGCGATGCTCGACGTGCTCGGCGAAGACTACGTGCGAACGGCGCGCGCGAAGGGCATCAACGAGGTTGCGGTGATGATGCGCCATGCTCTGCGCAACGCCGCCGTGCCCGTGATCACCGTGATCGGCACCGGCTTTGCGCTCTTGATCTCCGGCGTCGTCGTCACCGAGAGCGTGTTCAACATCCCCGGCATCGGGCGTCTCACCGTCGACGCGGTGCTGGCGCGCGACTATCCGGTGATCCAGGCGATGATCCTGCTGACCTCGCTGATCTACGTCGTCGTCAATCTTCTCATCGACGTCGCCTACACCCTGCTCGATCCCCGGATCCGGTACTGAGGCAAGGACAAGAACAAAATGTCGGTCGATACCCTTCCCCAGTCCTCCATTCCGATCACGTCGCCGCTGCGGCCGCGATTCGGATTCCTCACCTCGACCCCGATCATCGCCACCGCGACGTGCCTGCTCGCGCTGATCGTGGTGGTCTCGATCCTCGCGCCGCTGATCGCGCCGCATGATCCGATCCAGCTCGCCCCGTCGCAGCGGCTCAAGCCATCTTCCGCACAGTTCCTGCTCGGCACCGACGCCTACGGCCGCGACGTGTTGTCGCGCGTGATCTATGGCGGCCGCATCTCGCTTCTGATCGGCATCGGTGCGGCGATCCTGTCGATCGCCATCGGGCTGGCGATCGGCCTCGTCTCCGGCTTCTTCAAGCTGGTCGATTCCGTGATGATGCGCGTCATGGACGGCCTGATGGCAATGCCGAGCATCCTGCTCGCGATCGCCGTGGTGTCGCTGTCCGGCGCCAGCCTCTGGACCGTGCTGATCGCGATCACGATCCCCGAGATTCCGCGCGTTGCACGCCTGGTCCGCTCGGTCGTGCTGTCGGCGCGCGAGGAGCCTTACGTCGAGGCCGCGATCTCGGTCGGCTCGAGCCTGCCGAAGATCATGTGGCGCCACCTGATGCCGAACACGATCGCGCCGCTAATCGTCCAGGGCACCTATATCTGCGCCAGCGCCATCCTGACCGAGGCGATCCTCTCCTTCCTCGGCGCCGGCATCTCGCCGGAGACGCCGACCTGGGGCAACATCATGGCCGAGGGCCGCCAGTACTTCCAGATCAAGCCATCGCTGATCTTCTGGCCGGGCCTGCTGCTCTCCATCGCCATCCTCAGCATCAACCTGATCGGCGACGCCGCCCGCGACGCCCTCGATCCGCGCATGAAGCAGCGGGAGGGGAAGTGATGCGAGTAGCGTTGTCATTCCGGGGCGCGCGTAGCGCGAGCCCGGAATCCATTTCACCACGCGTGCTGCGGCCCGATGGATTCCGGGCTCGCGACTTTGTCGCGCCCCGGAATGACGGAGAGAATTGACGTGACCGACACCATCCTCGACATCAACAATCTCGTCGTCTCCATCGGCAAGCAGCCGAAAGGCGCCAACATCATCGACGGCATCTCGATCCAGGTGCGCGAGCGCGAGACGCTGTGCCTCGTCGGCGAGAGCGGCTCGGGCAAGTCGGTGACCTCGCTCACCACGATGGGCCTGTTGCCGAAGGGCACCCTGGTGCCAACCGGCGGCAGCGTGAAGCTGGTCGGCGAGGAGCTGCTCACCGCCACCGACCGCCGCCTGCGCCAGCTGCGCGCGACCAAGATGGCGATGATCTTCCAGGAGCCGATGACCGCGCTCAATCCGGTGGTTCCGGTCGGCCGCCAGATCGACGAGGTGCTCCGCGCCCACACCAAACTCGATGCCAAAGCGCGCAGGAAGCGCATTCTCGACATGATGGAGCAGGTCCACCTGCCCCAGGTCGAGCGCATCTTCGCCTCCTACCCGCACCGTCTCTCCGGCGGCCAGCGCCAGCGCATCATGATCGCGATGGCGCTGGTGCTGGAGCCGAAGCTGCTCATTGCCGACGAGCCGACCACCGCGCTCGACGTCACCACGCAGAAGCAGATCCTGTCCCTGATCCGCGAGCTCCAGCGCGATCACGGCACCGCCGTGCTGTTCATCACGCACGACATGGGCGTGGTGGCCGAGATTGCCGATCGCGTCGCGGTGATGCGGCAGGGCCGCCTGGTCGAGACCGGTCCGCTCGAGACCGTGCTGCGCAATCCGACCATGGAATACACCCGCAACCTGCTCTCCTCGGTGCCGAGCCTGGTGCCGCGCCCGCCGCGCGAGGAAACCCGCGAGCCCGTGGTGCTGGAGGCCAACGAGCTCGGCAAGGTCTACAAGGAGCGCGCCTTCTTCGGCAAAGGCCGCGAGGTCGTCGCTGCCGACAAGGTCACGTTGACCCTGCGCAAGGGCCGCACGCTCGGCATCGTCGGCGAAAGCGGCTCGGGCAAGTCGACGGTTGCGCGCTGCATCGTGCGCCTGATCGATCCGACTTCCGGCGGCGTGCGCCTCGCCGGCCGCGAGATCGCCGACATCTCGCGCCGCCTGTTGCAGCCGCATCGGCAGAAGATCCAGATCGTATTCCAGGATCCCTATCGTTCGCTCAATCCGCGCGTCACCGTCGGCGAGAGCATCGCCGAAGGCCCGGTCAATTACGGCGTGGCGCACGCCGACGCGATGAAGCGGGCGCGCGAGTTGCTCGAGCTGGTTGGCCTGCCGCCGGATGCAGTGTCGCGCTATCCGCACCAATTCTCCGGCGGCCAGCGCCAGCGCATCGCGATCGCCCGGGCGCTCGCGCTCGATCCGGACGTGCTGGTCGCGGATGAAGCGGTCTCCGCGCTCGACGTCTCGGTGCAGGCGCAGGTGCTGGAGCTCCTGGACGAGATCCAGAAGCGGCTCGGCATCGCCATCCTGTTCATCACCCACGATTTGCGTGTCGCAGCCCAGATCTGCGACGAGGTGGTGGTGATGCAGCACGGCCGCGTCGTGGAACAGGGACCGGCCGCCGAAGTGCTGACGCATCCTAAGGAGGCCTACACCAAGGCGCTGCTGGATGCGGCGCCCGGGCGGGGTTGGGATTTTGCGAACTTCAGGCCGGTGGCCGAGGGCGTGGGGGCGACACTGTAGCTCTCTCCTCTGTCATTCCGGGGCATCGCGAAGCGATGAGCTATGGTGCGCAATTGCGCACCTGAGAATCCATTTAGCCGCGGACTCTGTCGCACGATGGATTCCGGGCTCGCGCCCAAGAGGGCGCGCCCCGGAATGACGGCGGAGTATGGGGCGCAGCATTCCCAAATCGTCTTGACCCTATGCACGTCGCGAGTGCTTCCTCACCTTGCCCTCCTCGCAAGGGCAAGGCTAACGTCGCGCACTTTCAATCGGGACTGAACTGAATGACACGTATTGCCGTCGGCGGCTTCCTGCACGAGACCAACACCTTCGCTCCGACGAAGGCGACATTCGCGGACTTCCAGCATGGCGGCGGCTGGCCGGCGATGACTGAAGGTGCCGACGTGTTGAAGGTGATGCGCCGCATCAATGTCGGGCTCGCCGGTTTCGTCGACAGCGCCGAGGCGAACCGCTGGGAACTCATTCCGACCATCGCCTGCGGCGCGAGCCCGTCGGCGCATGTCACCGAAGACGCATTCGAGCGCATCGTGAAGGTCATGGTCGACGGCATCGCCGCCGCCGGCCCGATCGACGCCGTCTATCTCGACCTGCACGGCGCGATGGTGACCGAGCATCTCGACGACGGCGAAGGCGAGATCTTGGCGCGCGTGCGCCGCGTCATCGGTAAGGATGTTCCGCTGGTCACCAGCCTCGATCTCCACGCCAACGTCACGCCCGAGATGATGGAGCATGCCGACGCGCTGATCGCCTACCGCACCTATCCGCATGTCGACATGGCCGAGACCGGCCGCGCCTGCGCGCGCCATCTCGCGCTGCTGCTGCAGACGAAGCAGCGCTTCGCAAAGGCCTTCCGGCAATTGCCATTCCTGATCCCGATCAGCTGGCAATGCACCAACGACCAGCCCACCAAAGGCATCTACGAAAGACTCGCCGCGCTGGAGAGCGATGCCGTTCCCACCCTCTCTTTCGCGCCCGGTTTTCCCGCCGCCGATTTCCGCGACTGCGGCCCCAGCGTGTTCGCCTACGGCAAGACGCAACACGACGCCGATCGTGCGGCCGACGCGCTTCTGAAGCTGATCGAAAGCCACGAGAACGATTTCGACGGCAAGATCTGGACGCCCGACGACGGCGTGCGCCACGCCATGGAACTTGCCAAGGGCGCGCGCAAGCCGATCATCATCGCCGACACCCAGGACAATCCGGGCGCCGGCGGCGATTCCGACACCACGGGCATGCTGCGCGCGCTGGTGCGCAACAAGGCGAGTGCCGCAACCGGCGCGATCTACGATCCGGAATCGGCCAAGGCCGCGCACGCAGCCGGCGTCGGCGCCACCGTGACGCTGTCGCTCGGCGGCAAGTCCGGCATCCCCGGCGACGAGCCCTATAGCGAGACCTTCGTGGTCGAGCAGCTCTCGGACGGCCGCTTCATCGCGCCCGGTCCCTATTACGGCGGCCGCGAGATGGAGATGGGCCCGTCCGCAGCCTTGCGCATCGGCGATGTCCGCATCGTCGTCTCTTCGCACAAGGCCCAGCTCGCCGACCAGGCGATGTACCGCTATGTCGGCATCGAGCCGACCGAACAGAAAATCCTGGTCAACAAGAGCTCGGTGCATTTCCGCGCCGATTTCGAGCCGATCGCCGAGAAGCTGATGATCTGTGCCGCGCCCGGTGCGATGCCGGCCGACACCGCTTCGCTACCCTGGACGCGCCTGCGCCCGGGCATCCGCATCAAGCCGAACGGCCCCGTATTCACGCCTCCCTCACGCTAACCGGACAGGACCACATGCCCACGATCGATCGCATCGACGGCTACGCCGACGAGCTCACCGCAATCAGGCGCGACCTCCACGCCCATCCCGAGATCGGCTTCGAGGAAGTGCGCACCTCCGGCATCGTCGCCGACAAGCTGAAGAGCTGGGGCATCGAAGTGCATCGCGGCCTCGGCGGCACCGGCGTGATCGGCGTCATCAAGGGCAAGGGCACCGGCAGCAAGCGCATCGGGCTGCGCGCCGACATGGACGCGCTGCCGATGGAAGAGAACACCAATCTGAAGTGGAGCTCGAAGATCCCCGGCCGCTTCCACGGCTGCGGCCATGACGGCCACACCACCATGCTGCTCGGCACCGCGCGCTATCTCGCCGAGACCCGGAATTTCGACGGCACCGTGCATCTGATCTTCCAGCCGGCCGAGGAAGGCCTCGGCGGCGCCCGCGCCATGATCAAGGACGGGCTGTTCGAGAAATTTCCCTGCGACGAGCTCTACGGCCTGCACAACGCGCCCGACCTCAACCATGGCGAGATCGCGATCCTGCCGGGCCCGGCCATGGCCAGTGCCGACTTCTTCGACCTGCGCATCACCGGCTACGGCGCGCATGGCGCGATGCCCGAGCGCTCCAAGGACGCGGTTGTCATTGCGACCACACTGGCGCAGGCGATCCAGACCATCGTCAGCCGCAACGTCGACCCGCTGCAAGCCGCGGTGATCTCGATCACCCAGATCCATGCCGGCTCGGCTTACAACGTCATTCCGGGCGATGCGCATCTGTGCGGCACCATCCGCACCTTCTCGAACGAAGTCCGCGCCCTGATCGCCGAGCGCATCCGCACCATCTGCGCCGGCATCGCCGCCGCCTATCAGTGCACGATCGAAGCCGACATCCGCGACACGTTCGGCGTTCTGGTCAACCAGGTCGAGCAGTCCAAGGTGGTCGAGGAGGTCGCGCGCACCATCGTCGATCCCGCCAACGTGATCACCCGCATCCAGCCGAAGATGGGCAGCGAGGATTTCGCCGACATGCTGGAGACGATTCCCGGCGCTTACTTCTGGGTCGGCCATGACGGCTCGGTGCCCGTGCACAATCCCGGCTTCGTGCTCGACGACAAGATCCTGCCGATCGGTGCCAGCATGTTCGCCCGCATCGTCGAGACGCGCATGCCGGTGGGTGGCAATGCATAAAAAGAGCGTCGAGGAAGCGGTCACCTCGCTGCACGATCTGTCCGCGGTCGACCTGATCGCGGGTTATCGTGCCAAGCAGTTCTCGCCGAGCGAGGTGCTGGAGGACGTGCTCGCGCATGTCGCGGCGTGGGAACCGCATCTGAAGGCGCTCTATGCGTTCGACCCCGATGCCGCGCGCGAGGCCGCAAAGGCCTCGACCGCGCGCTGGACCGGCGGCGAGCCCTCCGGGCCGCTCGACGGCGTGCCCGTGACGGTGAAGGACAACATCGCGACCAAGGGCGTGCCGGTGCCGCTGGGGGCAGCCAGCGTCAAGCTCGTGCCGGCCGAGAAGGACGCGCCGCCCGCTGCGCGGCTGCGTGAGGCCGGCAGCATCATCTTCGCCAAGACCACCATGCCCGATTACGGCATGCTGTCCTCCGGGCTCTCCTCGTTCCATGCGCTCGCGCGCAACCCGTGGGATCTCAGCAAGAACCCGGGCGGCTCCAGCGCCGGCGCAGGCGCCGCCGCCGCGGCCGGCTACGGGCCCTTGCATCTCGGCACCGATATCGGCGGCTCGGTTCGCCTGCCCGCCGGCTGGTGCGGCCTCGTCGGCCTGAAGCCGAGTTTTGGCCGGGTGCCGATCGACCCCACCTATGTCGGCCGTGTCGCCGGCCCGATGACCCGCACGGTCGACGATTGCGCGCTGATGATGAGCGCGATCGCAAAGCCCGACCGCCGCGACGGCATGAGCCTGCCGGCCGAGCTGCTGAACTGGAAGGGGCTGGAGAAATCTCCGCGAAAACTACGCATCGGGTTGATGCTCGATCCCGGCTGCGGCCTGGCGCTGGAGAAGCCGGTGCGCGAGGTCGCAGTGAAGGCCGCGAAGGCATTCGAGTCCGCAGGCAGCGTCGTCACCGAGGTCGACGGCATCCTCACGCGCGAGATGCTCGACGGTCTCGACAATTTCTGGCGCGCGCGGATGTGGGACGATCTGTCCAAGCTGACGCCGGCCGAGCAGGCCAAGGTGCTGCCCTATATCTTCAAGTGGGGCGAGTCCGGGGCCAAGCTCTCGGGCGTCGACGTCATCCGCGGCTTCAACCAGACCATGGCGATCCGCGCGGCTGCGGCGAAGCTCTTTTGCGAGCTGGACTATGTGATCTCGCCGACCGCGCCGAACGTGAACTTTCCGGCGGAATGGGCGTCGCCGACCAACGATCCCATGAAGCCGTTCGAGCACATCGCCTATACCGTGCCGTGGAATATGTCGGAGAACCCGGCGATCTCCCTCAACGGCGGCTTCGACACCAAGGGTTTTCCCATCGGCGTGCAGATCGTCGGCCGCCGCTTCGACGACATCGGCGTGCTCGGCATGGCCAAGGCCTTCGAAGGTCTGCGCGGCCCGCAGCGGCCCTGGCCGAAGCCGCCGGCCCAATAACGCACCGTCGTCATTCCGGGTTGCGCCCTCTTGGCGCAAGCCCGGAATCCATTCATCCGCAAGGAGTGTGGAGAAATGGATTCCGGGCTCGCGCTTCGCGCGCCCCGGAATGACGTGCTAGACAGACGGACAAAGAACCAAGGAAGAGGAAACCACCATGGCGTATGAGACCATCAAGTACGAGGTCGCCGATCAGATCCTCACCATCACGTTGAACCGGCCCGACAAGCTCAACGCCTTCAACGCGCAGATGCAAGCCGAACTGATCGACGCGTTCGACACCGCCGACAAGGATGATAACGTCCGCGCCATCATCGTCACCGGCGCCGGCCGCGGCTTTTGCGCGGGCGCCGATCTCTCCTCCGGTGCCGACACGTTCGATCGCGACGCGCGGCGCGGGCCGGTCAAGCGTTTTGCCGACGGCAAGGTCGACTATAGCGACCCGCAGGTGCGTGACGGCGGCGGCCAAGTGACGTTGCGCATCTTCAAATGCCTCAAGCCCGTGATCGCGGCGGTGAACGGCCCGGCCGTCGGCATCGGCGTCACCATGCAGCTCGCGATGGACATCCGCATCGCCTCAGAGGCCGCGCGCTTCGGCTTCGTGTTCTCCCAGCGCGGCATCGTGCCCGAGGCGGCCTCGAGCTGGTTCCTGCCGCGCATCGTCGGCATCTCGCAGGCGCTGGAATGGTGCTATTCGGGCCGTGTCTTCCCGGCGCAGGAAGCGCTTGCGGGCCGCCTCGTCAGCAAGGTCGTGGCCCCCGATGATCTGCTGCCGACCGCCCGAGCGCTCGCCAAGGAGTTTGCGGCAAAGACCGCGCCGGTGTCGGTCGCGCTGATCCGCCAGATGATGTGGCGCATGATGGGCGCCGACGATCCAATGGAAGCCCACAAGGTCGACAGCCGCGGCATCTACGCCCGCGGCCGCTCGGACGACGTCAAGGAAGGCGTGGTGTCGTTCCTGGAGAAGCGTCCCGCGCACTTCAAGAACAAGGTGTCCACCGACATGCCGGATTACTTCCCGTGGTGGACGGAGCGCGAGTACAAGTGACGAGCGCGTAGCGCGCCTTAACGCGCAACTCGGCTGTTTGATCCATGCCAAGTGCGCATGGACAGTCGGTCGACAGGCCTGCTGCATCGCAAAACCACCTTGCGCTATCGTTCGCATCGCACAGGGAAGCGATGCCGATGCAACTTTGCCTGCGAATGGCGGCTCTCGCGCCACTCGTCCTTGCCGGCTGTGCCGAGCAGGACGCCGAGTGGGCGCAGCGCGGACGAGCCAGCTTGATCGGTCTCGACCAGTCGGCGATCCGCATGTGCGCCGGCCTGCCGGCCGGAACCGCCAAGGACGGTTCGGGCGAGATCTGGATGTACGAGCACGCGGCGAGCCCTCCCGGCGGCATCGCGCCGCCCACGCTCACGCTTCCGCCCGGCCTGAATATCGGAGGCCAGGCGCCGTCGGGCTATTGTCGCGTGCAGTTGCGCTTTGCTCGCGGCAAGGTCACCGAGGTGCAATATGCCGGGAATACCGACATCGGAAATGCGCGTGACGCCGTCTGCGGCCAGATCGTGCGGACCTGCCTCGGCTATGCGCCGGGCGGCCGCGACACCGTCGCGCGGACGTCACATCAGTAGCGCGACGCGTCCGATCGCCTTGCGGTCGAGCAACAACCGCATCGCCTTCGCATAGTCCTTAAGCGGCAGGCGGTGCGAGACGTTGGGGCGCAGCTTGCCCTCCTCCGCCCATTGCAAAAGCGCCTTCAGGCGGACCTCGCCGAGCGCAGGATTCTTCCGCACCGCTTCGCCGGCGCGTACGCCGAGCACGCTGGCGCCCTTGATCAGCAACAGATTGGTCTTGGCCGAGCCGATGCCGCCGGTGAAGCCGATCACCAGGAGCCGCGCGCCCCAGGCGATGCAGCGCATCGAGTCTTCAAAGACCTCGCCACCGACGGGGTCGAACACGACGTCGGCGCCGCGGCCGTCGGTGATGCGCTTGACGGCATCGCGGAACGGCTCGCGGTCGTAGCGGATGAGATGATCGGCGCCGCGCGATTTCGCGATTCCGAGCTTCTCGTCGCTGGAGGCGGTCGCGATCACGGTCGCGCCCAGCATCTTGCCGATCTCGACGGCGGCAAGGCCGACGCCGCCGCCGGCACCGTGGACCAGCAGCACCTCGCCCGGCGCGACCCGGCCGCGATCGATCAGCGCGTGATAGGCCGTGCCGTGGCCGGCGAGATAGGTGGCAGCCTCCGCATAGTCGAAGGTGGACGGCATGGGAGTGAGCTGCGACGGCATCACCACCGCTTCATCCGTGAAGGCACCAAAGCGCATCTTCACGATGACCTTGTCGCCGACGGCAACGCCGCTTGCCTCCGATGCCACCTCGGTGACGTCGCCGGCCGCTTCCATGCCCGGCGTGAACGGCAGCTCCGGCTTGAGCTGGTATTCGCCGGCGGCCATCAGCACGTCGGGGAAGTTCAGCCCGGCGGCGCGGATGGCGACGCGCACCTCGCCCGGCCTCAGCGCGCGCGACGGAAACTCCTCCAACAGCAAACGCTCGGGCGCGCCGAGTTCGCGGCAGACGACGGCGCGCACCATCAGGCCGCGCTCGCCTTGCTGCGCAAAAGCGCTTCGCGGATCAGCGGCAGGCGGTCATTGCCGAAATACATGTCGGTCTTGTTCACGAAGATCGTCGGCGAGCCGAAGCCGCCGCGCGCGATGACCTCCTCGGTATTGGCCTTGAGCTGGTCCTTGATGCCCTGCTCGGCAATACCGGCGAAGAACTTCTGCTCGTCGATGCCGACCCTCCTGCAGATCTCCGCAAGCACCGCGTCCTGCGAGATGTCCTTGTCCTCGCCCCAATAGGCCTCGAACACTGATGTCGCGAACGGCACCATGTCCTGACCGAGCCAGAGGCAGCCGCGCATCACCTTGACGCTGTTCACCGGGAACACCGTCGGTGGCATCTTGATGGGAAGACCCGCCGAACGTGCCCAGTCGGCGAGGTCCTTCTTCATGTAGCGCGCCTTCAGCGGCACCGGCTTCTCGCGCTGCGCGTAGACGCTCGGATTGACCGAATTGAAGATGCCGCCGACCAGGATCGGCCGCCAGGTGATGTCGGCTCCGAACTCCTTGGCGAGCGGTTGGATGTTGTGGAAGGCGAGATAGGTCCAGGGGCTGGAGCAGTCGAAGAAGAATTCGATCATGGGGGTTCCTTTTTGCTGTCATTCCGGGGCGCGCCCCCTTTGGCGCGAGCCCGGAATCCATTTCGCCTCTCGGTACGCTGCCTGATGGATTCCGGGTTCGCGCTTCGCGCGTCCCGGAATGACGAGTCACTTCCTTCCCAGCACTTCCTTAGCCCGTTGCCCGAACATGATCTTGCGTGATTCCTCGTCGAACGGCTCTTTCACGAATTTTCCGATCGCAAGCCCCGCCTGCACCTGCGGCCTTGCCCGGACCTCGGCATACCAGCGTTTCACATTGGGATAGTCGTCGAGCGTAAAACCCTGCGCCTTGTGGGTCATGGTCCAGGGGAAGCAGGCGATGTCGGCGATGGAATAGTCGCCGGCGACATAGGCGCCGGTCCTGGCCAATTGGCAATCGAGCACGCCGTAGAGCCGCGCCGCCTCGTCGCGATAGCGCTCGATTGCGTAAGGGATCTTCTCGGCCGCATAGAGCGCGAAATGGCCGTGCTGACCGAGCATCGGCCCGAGGCCCGCCATCTGCCACATCACCCATTGGATCGTGCTGGAGCGGCCGCGCCAATCGGCGGGCAGGAAGCGGCTGGTCTTCTCCGCGAGATAGATCAGGATCGCGCCGGTCTCGAACGCCGAGAACGGCGCGCCGCCATCAGCGGGCTCGTGGTCGACGATCGCGGGAATGCGGTTGTTCGGAGAGATCGCCAGGAACTCAGGATTGAACTGCTCGCCGGCGCGGATGTTCACGGGGATCACCCGATAGGGAAGCCCGAGCTCCTCCAGCATGATCGAGATTTTCCAGCCGTTCGGCGTCGGCGCGTAATAGAGGTCGATCATGGGCCTTCCCTTGCGCCGTCCCTATCGCTGCCGCCAGCCAATGACGACTTTTGTTGTTCTGTACCTCGACGTTAGGACATGGCAGGAAGGGGCGCAACAATCTGCCGGGAGGGCCGCCATGCTGTTTCCAACCACGATCGCCGGCTCCTTGCCGAAGCCGGAATGGCTCGCCGAGCCGAACATGCTCTGGGCGCCCTGGAAGTCCGAAGGCGACGAGTTGCTCCGCGCCAAGCGCGATGCGACGCTGATCTGGCTGAAGCTCCAGGAGGACGCCGGCATCGACATCGTCACCGAAGGCGAGCAGGCCCGGCAGCACTTCGTGCACGGTTTCCTGGAGAAGATCGAGGGCATCGATTTCGCCCACAAGGTCGAGATGGGCATCCGGAAAGACCGCTACAAGGCGATGGTGCCGCAGGTGGTCGCGCCGCTGCGGCTGAAGGACCGCGTCCATGCCTTCGAGGCGCGCGTCGCGCGCACGCACACCAGGAAGCAGCTGAAATTCACCCTGCCCGGCCCGATGACGATCATCGACACCATTGCCGACCGCTACTATGGCGACCGGGTCAAGATGGCCTTTGCCTTCGCCGAGCTCTTGAACGAGGAAGCCAGGGCCTTGCAGGCCGACGGCGTCGATCTCGTGCAATTCGACGAGCCCGCCTTCAACGTCTACATGGACGAGGTCAACGATTGGGGCATCAAGGCGCTGGAGCGCGCCGCACAGGGCCTCGCCTGCGCCACCGCCGTGCACATCTGCTACGGCTACGGCATCAAGGCCAATACGGACTGGAAGGAGACGCTCGGCAGCCAATGGCGGCAATACGAGCAGATCTTTCCGGCCATCGACGCAAGCCCGATCCAGCAGGTCGCGATCGAGTGCCGCAATTCCAAGGTGCCGCTCGACCTGCTCGCGCTGCTGAAGAACAAGATCGTGCAGGCCGGCGTGATCGACGTCGCCAGCGACATGGTGGAGACCGCCGAGGACGTCGTGAAGGTGATCGAGGCGGTGTCGCATTTCGTGCCCAAGAGCAACATCATCGCCACTACCAATTGCGGCATGGCGCCGATGCGGCGCGAGATCGCCGAAGCCAAGCTGATGGCGCTCGGCGCCGGCGCGGCGCTGGCGCGCGAGAGGCTGGGGTGATGGCGGTGATCCGCAGGTCGCTCGGCTAGTCCGGAGCGGTCGGATGCAACGCCGGTCGATATCCGGCGCTGAACGCCCGTAATGTGGATGGAGGCGTCAGCAGCATCGCACTCGACAGTTCGTGCTCGGTACGGGCATAGCCGGCTGGCGACCAAAGCAGCGGCCGGCCTTTCGTCACAAGATAGCTCTGCTCGCCCTGCTGCACCATCACGCCATCGGGTAAGTCTGCGAGCGGCCCTCGCAGTGGGTGCAGGCGCTTACGGCCGTGATCCAGACGCTCCAGGTGCAGCTTTGCGTCCATCGACTTTGCGCTCACCTTGCTTGCGCCGTTTCCCCTCTCCCATGCCGCGCGAAACCGGTGGGCATCGTCACGCCGGCAGAAGAAGCATGGGCGATGTCCGGCAGCAAAGGCGGTGGCTTCGTCGAGAAAGAACAGCTCGGTCCAGCTCCGCCGCGCCATCACCGGCCGCCGCCAGCCGCGGAATTCGCACAGGCATGTGATCCAGGCCGGCGTCGACCAGCGCTTCTTCAACAGCGTCTTCGTCGCGGGATCGTGGATGATGCCGCGATTGCCGGTGAACAGGCCGCGGTGTGGGGTGGCGATGATCTCGCCGGTGGGTGTGACGCGGTTTTGCAGGGGCATCGGTGTCTCAACCCGTCATTGCGAGGAGCCCTTCGCGACGAAGCAATCCAGGCTGCCTCCGCGGATACATTTCTGGATTGCTTCGCTTCGCTCGCAATGACGATCACGCCGCGCCGTCGCGCAGCGGCGGGTGGTAGGACAGTGCTGTGTCCCAGGGGAAGAAGATCCAGGTGTCCTGCGAGACTTCGGTGATGAAAGTGTCGACCAGCGGGCGTCCCATCGGCTTGGCGTAGACGGTGGCGAAATGCGCATCGGGCAGCATCTCGCGCACCATCCTGCCGGTCTTGCCGGTATCGACGAGGTCATCGACGATCAACAGGCCCTTGCCGGTGCCGCCGCCGAGCGTCATGGTCGCCTCGGAAATGCCCTTGAGCACCTGGAGCTCGCCCTGCTTGTTGTGGTCGTAGCTGGCGACGCAGACCGTATCGATGACGCGCACCCCTAACTCGCGCGCCACGATCGCGGCGGGCACCAGGCCGCCGCGGGTGATCGCAATCACCGCATGGAACGGACCGACCTCGTTGAGCCGCCAGGTCAGCGCCCGGCAATCCCGGTGGAACTGGTCCCACGAGACGGGGAAGGCCTTGCCTGCCCGCTCCTGCGCACTCAGTTCCGGTGCTTCACCAGCCATCGCCTATCTCCTGCAATCTCGTCCGGCAATTCCTGCTAGCGGTTGACGTTCAATCCCGCCAGCATTTCCTTCACCGCGGCCATTGCCGCCGCGAGCTTCTCGGGATCGCGCGAGCGCACCACCAGATTGGTGTTGGGCTTCTGCTCCTCGTCCATGAAGGGATAGCTGCCGATGATGGTGTCGGGATGGGCGGCGGCGATCGCCCGCAGCGGGCCGCCGATGTCGCCCTCGCGCGCATTGGCGCGGACCGAGTCCGACAGCATGCGCACGCCCGACTTCAGTTTGGGCGAGACGATGTCCATCATCGCCTGCATGATCGAGGGCACGCCGGCCATGACGATGACGTTGCCGATCTTGAAGCCGGGGGCGAGGATGGTCGCGCTCTGGATCAGCTCGGCGCCGTCGGGGATGCGGGCCATGCGCAGCCGGGCCTCGTTGAGGTCCTGCTCGCTCCAGCGCTCGCGGAAGCGGGCGACGACCTCCGGGTGATGGTCGATACCGACGCCGAACGCCTTGGCCACGGCATCAGCGGTGATGTCGTCATGAGTCGGCCCGATGCCGCCTGTGGTGAAGACGTAGGTGTAGCGATGCCGCAATGCATCCAGTGCAGCGATGATATCCGGCTCGTCGTCGGAGACGATGCGGACCTCCTTCAGGTCGATGCCGATATTGGTCAGGTATTCGGCGATGAAGCCGATATTCTTGTCCTTGGTCCGGCCGGACAGGATTTCGTCTCCGATGACCAGAATGCCCGCCGTGACGATCTCGCTCATGCCTTAAGTCCCTCACCTGTGACGCCGACTTTGCCGAGGTAACGCGTTGAAGTCACGCGGTTTTGCTTCTGAAATAAGCAGTCTTCAGCCATTTTTTCAGGCACGCCGCCGGCCGTCGCCGGCAAATGCCCCCTCTCCATGCTTATCGCGCTGGCCCGGCCCTTGCTACCACATGAAAGTCATGCACTGTTGACGCATGGCCACAGGACGTTGCGGTCTCATCAAGGCCGACGCGAACTGGCGCATGGCGCAACGCCTGGGGAGACAAGTCGGGATCTATGGCAGTCGCGTTTGACGAAATGAACATTCCCGGCGGGGACCTCCGCCCCGCCTATCAGGAGCTGGCGCGCTGGCTCAAGGAGACGCCTCCCGAGGCGCTCGAATATCGCCGCCAGGAAGCTGAGCTGCTGTTTCGCCGGATCGGCATCACCTTCGCGGTCTACGGCGATTCCGAGTCCACCGAGCGCCTGATCCCCTTCGACGTGATTCCGCGGATCATGTCCGGCAAGGAATGGGCGCGGCTGGAGAAGGGCCTGAAGCAACGCGTGCGCGCGCTCAACATGTTCCTGCGCGACATCTATCACGGCCGCGACATCCTCCGCGCCGACATCGTGCCCGACGATCTGATCTTCCAGAACCCGGTGTTCCGGCCCGAGATGAACGGCCAGCAGGTGCCGCACGACGTCTACGTGCACATCGCCGGCATCGACATCGTCCGGGTCGACGCCGAGGACTTCATCGTGCTGGAGGACAACGCCCGCACGCCGTCGGGCGTGTCCTACATGCTGGAAAACCGCGAGATCATGATGCGGCTGTTTCCGGATCTGTTCGCCCGCCACCGGGTGGCGCCGGTCGAGCGCTATCCGGACGAGCTGCTCGCAGCGCTCCGCTCGGTCGCGCCGCAAAGCGCCTCCGGCGAGCCGACGGTGGCGCTGCTCACCCCGGGCGTCTACAATTCGGCCTATTACGAGCACTCCTTCCTCGCCGACAAGCTCGGCATCGAGCTGGTCGAAGGCCGCGACCTCGTCGTCAAGAACAACGAAGTGTTCATGCGGACGACGGAAGGGCTGAAGCGGGTCGACGTGATCTATCGGCGCGTCGACGACGACTTCCTCGATCCCCTCACCTTCCGTCCCGATTCGGTGCTCGGCGTGCCCGGACTGATGTCGGCCTACGCGGCCGGTAACATCACGCTCGCCAACGCCGTCGGCACCGGCATCGCCGACGACAAGGCGATCTACTCCTACATGCCCGACATCGTGAAATTCTATCTCGGCGAGGAGCCGATCCTAAAGAACGTGCCGACCTGGCGCTGCCGCGAGCCGAAGGACCTCGCTTATGTGCTGGACAATCTAAGTGAGCTCGTCGTCAAGGAAGTGCACGGCTCCGGCGGCTACGGCATGCTGATCGGCCCCGCCGCGACCAAGGCGACGATCGAAGCGTTCCGCGACAAGCTCAAGCGCGAGCCGGAAGGTTTCATCGCCCAGCCGACCCTGGCGCTCTCGACCTGCCCGACCTGCACGGCGTCGGGCCTCGCTCCACGTCACGTCGATCTTCGCCCCTTCGTGCTCACGGGCAGCAAGAGCACGACCATCGTGCCGGGCGGGCTCACCCGCGTCGCGCTCAAGGAAGGCTCCCTGGTGGTGAACTCGAGCCAGGGCGGCGGCACCAAGGACACCTGGATTCTGGACGAGTAGAGAGATGCTGTCGCGTACCGCCGAAAACCTCTACTGGCTCGCCCGCTACGTCGAACGGGCCGAATATCTCGCGCGCACCATCGATGCGACGCTGCGCGTCACCGCGCTTCCCGCCGCCTATATCGGCAAGACCAATGAATGGGATTCGGCGCTGCTCACGGCCGGGGTCGCCGCGAGCTTCTATCAGGCCTATGAGGAAGCCAACGAGCACAACGTCGTCGAGTATCTCTCGTTCTCCCAGAACAACCCGTCCTCGATCCGAAACTGTATCGAAGCGGCGCGGCTGAACTCGCGCTCGGTGCGCACGGCCCTCACCAGCGAGATGTGGGACACCATCAACTCGGCCTGGATCGAGCTTCAGGCGGTGTGGAGCAAGGGCACCTCGACGCGCGAGGACCTCGCAAAATTCCTGCGCTTCGTGCAGGAGACCTCGCTGCGTTTCGACGGCTCGGCCTATCGGACCATGCTGCGCAACGACGCCTATTGGTTCTCGCGCATGGGCGTGCACCTTGAGCGCGCCGACAACACCGCGCGCATCCTCGACGTGAAGTATCACGTGCTGCTGCCCGAGGAGGAGCATGTCGGCGGGCCGCTCGACTTCTACCAGTGGAGCTCGATCCTGCGCTCGGTCTCGGCGCTGACGGCTTATCACTGGGTCTATCGCGAGACGCTGAAGCCCTGGCTGATCGCGGACCTCCTGATCCTCAACGACACGCTGCCGCGCTCGCTCGCCAGCTGCTACGGCAACCTCGTGCGCAACCTCGACCAGATCGGCGTCGCCTATGGCCGCCAGGGCCCGGCCCAGCGCCACGCCCGCGGCATCCGCAACCGGCTGGAACACAGCAACATGAACGACATTTTCCAGCATGGCGTGCATGAATTCATTCAGGAATTCATCGCGGACAATTCCAGGCTGGGCGAAATCATCACGAAGCAGTATTTGATCTAATGTCGCTCGACTGACGACAGGGGATATTGTCATGGCCGGGCAAAAGCGCGAAGCGCGTCTTCGCGCTAGATGTCCCGGCCATCCACGTTCTTGCTTTTGCGCGACGAGGAAGAACGTGGATGCCCCGGGACAAGCCCGGGCATGACGAGCTTCTTTGCGACGGCAGTCACGCCTTACAACAAACGACACGGTCCACCATGCGCCTGCGAATCCAGCACACCACGACCTATCGCTACGAGCCGCCGGCCACCAGCGTGATCCAGATCCTGCGCATGACGCCGGGCAGCCATGACGGGCAATACGTCGCGGAATGGCAGATCGACGTCTCCACCGACACCAAGCTCGACATGCATGAGGACGCGTTCGGCAACGTCACCCACGTGCTGTCCTGCGGGCCCGTCGGCGACATCCAGATCATTGCCGAAGGGCTGATCGAGACCCACGACACCGGCGGCGTGCTGCGTGGCAGCGATGAGCGCTTTCCCCCCGGCATGTTCCTGCGCGTCACCGACCTCACCTCGGTCAATCCGGCGATGACGGCGGTCGCGCGCCAGTTGCGCAGCGAGGCCGAGAGCGACACGCTGGGCTTCCTGCACACGCTGATGACGCAGGTGGCCGATCACATGACGTTCGACGAGGACCCGACCAACAGCGGCACGTCCGCAGCGGAGGCGTTCACGCTCAAGCGCGGGGTCTGCCAGGACTACGCGCACATCTTCATCGCCTGCGCCCGCGCCGGCGGCGTGCCGGCGCGCTTCGTCTCCGGGCATTTCCTGCGTGCGGACGACACGGTGCACCAAGACGCCGGCCATGCCTGGGCAGAGGCTTACGTGCCCGATCTCGGCTGGGTCGGCTTCGATCCCGCCAACAGCATCTGCGCCACCGACGCGCATGTCCGCCTCGCGATCGGGCTCGACTATCTCGGCGCGGCCCCGGTGCGCGGCACGCGCTACGGCGGCGGCACGGAAACGCTGACGGTGGCGGTGAAGGTCGAACAGGCCGGCCGCGGCGGGCAGTCGCAATCGCAGTCCCAGCGGCAGAGCTAGGAGCCGCCAGCCGAACACATTCGGCGTGCTACAATCGCGGGATCGGATCAACCCGCGAGGTAGCCATGGCGACTGTGAAACTGCTTTCGGATGATGAACTCTCGGCCGAAGCGCGAGCCGTTTTCGACGACATCCGTAAAGTGCGGAAATCGGACTTCGTCAACAATTTCTGGCGCGCGCTGGCCCATGATCCGAAGACGCTGCGGCGGACCTGGGAGAGCATCAAGGAGGTGATGGCTCCCGGCGCGCTCGATCCCAAGGTCAAGGAAATGCTCTACGTCGCGGTCTCGATCGCACACGGCTGCAGCTATTGCATCCACTCCCACACGGCCGCGGCACAGGCCAAGGGCATGAGTGAGGCCGAATATGGGGAGCTGCTCGCCATCGTCGGCATGGCCGCGGAGACCAACCGGCTGGTGACGGCGCTCGGCGTGCCGGTTGATGAGGCGTTTCTGGTCGACGCAGCTGACTAGCTTGCCGTCTCGCACCGTCATTCCGGGGCGCGCGTAGCGCGAACCCGGAATCCATCTGGTCGCAGAGTTGGTGGAGGAATGGATTCCGGGCTCGCGACTTCGTCGCGCCCCGGAATGACGGGCTTAATCGGGGGTTGGAGCGGCCCTTGAAATTGGCTAGTAATTCCGCGCAAACGCGTTCGGGGACTGGAAATGACCTATTGCTGCGGAATCCTGGTTCGGGACGGTCTGGTGATGATCGCCGATACCCGCACCAATGCCGGCCTCGACAACGTCTCGACCTTCCGCAAGCTGCACATCTTCTCCAAGCCCGGCGAGCGCATCATGGCGATCGCCAGTGCCGGCAACCTCGCCATCAGCCAGTCGGTGCTGTCGACGCTGACCGAGGGCCTCGAAGATCCCAATACGGGCGAGATCGAGACGCTGATGAACGCGCCGACCATGTTCCAGGCCGCCCAGCGCATCGGCCGGGCGATCCGGGCGGTGCATGCCACCGAAGGGCCGGCGCTGAAATCCGAGGACGTGTCCTTCGACGTCTCCTTCCTGTTCGGCGGCCAGATCAAGGGCGCGCGGATGCGCCTGTTCATGGTCTACACCGCTGGCAATTTCATCGAGTGCACCACCGACACGCCGTACCTGCAGATCGGCGAGCACAAATACGGCAAGCCGGTGCTCGACCGTGCCATGCATTACGACGTCGAGCTCTATGAGGCGCTGAAGACCGGCCTGATCTCGATGGACTCGACGATGCGCTCGAATCTCGGCGTCGGCCTGCCGATCGACGTGCTGGTGGTGCGCAACGATGCCTGCGAGGCCGATCTCAACCACCGCATCGAGGCAGGCGAGCCCTATTTCCACGACCTGCGCTCGCGCTGGTCGGCGGCCTTGCGCGCGGCGCATCAGAACATTCCGCGCCCGCCCTACAAGAACGACAAAGAACCCAAAACCTGACAGCAGAAGAGAAAAGGCAGGAAACGATGAGTGAAGCGAAAAAGATCGCATTGGTGACGGGCGCCGGCACCGGCGTCGGGCGCGCGGCGTCGCTGGCGCTGATGAACACCGGCTTCACCGTGGTGCTCACAGGCCGCCGGCTCGACATGCTCGAGGAGACGGCAAAGCTCGGTCCCGCGGGAAAAAGCCTCTGCGTCACCGCCGACATGACCAAGCCGGACTCCATCGCCGCGCTGTTCGACAAGGTGAAGGCGACCTACGGCCGGCTCGACGTGCTCTTCAACAATGCCGGCATGGGCGCGCCGGCCGTCAACTTCGAGGATCTCAGCCTCGAGCAATGGCAGGCCGTCGTGAACACCAACCTCACCGGCCCGTTCCTGTGCACCCAGCACGCCTTCCGCATCATGAAGGATCAGACCCCGCGCGGCGGCCGCATCATCAACAACGGCTCGATCTCGGCGCACGCGCCGCGGCCATTCTCGGCGGCCTACACCTCGACCAAGCACGCCATCACCGGCCTCACCAAGGCCAGCAATCTCGACGGCCGCATGTACGACATCGCCGTCGGCCAGGTCGACATCGGCAATGCCGCAACCCCGATGACCGACCGCATGGTCAACGGCCCCGGCGTGCTGCAGCCCGACGGCACCACCAAGCACGAGCCGCGCATGGACGCGAAAGCAGTCGGCGATGCCGTGGCCTACATGGCCAGCCTGCCGCTCGATGCCAACGTGCTGACCATGACGGTGATGGCGACCAAGATGCCGTTCGTCGGGCGGGGCTGAACAAAAAGCGCGAAAACAACCCCATGCACAGTAGGCGTCAAGAGGCGCCTGCTGCTGCCGGGCTGCGGGCGTGACGCGAGTTAAGTCCCCACGCCATCTCAACAATCGTCATTGCGAGCGCAGCGAAGCAATCCAGGCTGCCGCCGCGGTGAGATTCTGGATTGCTTCGTCGCACCAGCGCAAAATTGCTACGCAATTTTGTCGCGAGCTCCTCGCAATGACGTTGAGAGAGCGGAGGACCTACTCCAGGCTCTCCACCTTGCGCAGGGCTGGAAACAGCTTCATCCAGAGCAGCGCCACTGCGACGGTGGCGACGCCGCCGAGCACGGCGGCAGGCATGGCGCCGAGCAGCGCGGCTGCCACTCCGCTCTCGAACTGGCCGAGCTGGTTCGAGGCGTTGATGAACAGGAAGTTCACCGCGCCGACGCGGCCGCGCATCTCGTCGGGTGTCGACAGCTGCACCAGCGAGAAGCGGATCACGACGCTGATCGTGTCGGCCGCACCGAGGATTGCAAGCGACAGCACCGACAGCCACATCCAGGACGACAGCGCGAACACGATGGTGGCGAGGCCGAACACGATCACGGCCTGGAACATGCGGAGGCCCACATGCCGGGAGATCGCGTGGCGCGCCAGCACCATGGTCATCAGCAAGGCACCGACCGCAGGCGCGGCGCGCAGCACGCCTAACCCGACCGGGCCGGTCTGGAGGATGTCGCGGGCATAGATCGGCAGCAGCGCCGTGACGCCGCCGAACAGCACGGCGAACAAATCGAGCGAGATGGTCCCGAGGATCGCCGGGTTGCTGCGAATGAAGCGGACGCCGGCGAAGATGTTGTCCGAGTCCATCCCCTCCCTCGCGATCGCCTGCGGGCGCGGCCGGATGAAGCCGGTCAAGATCATCCCCAAGACCCAGAACAGGACCATCACGGCATAGGCAAGGTGCGGGGCGACCGCATAGGCGATGCCGCCGAGCGCAGGTCCCGTGATGGTCGCGACCTGCGCCGCCCCACTGGAGACGGCAGTGGCGCGCTGGAGCGAGCCCTGCGGCGCGATCAGCGGCAGCAGCGCCGCCGTGGTCGGGCTCTCGAACGCGCCGGCGATTCCGAGCAGGAAAGTCGCGATGAAGATCTGCACTTCGCTGACCGCGCCGAGATAGGTGATGGCCCCGAGATAGAGCGCGGTCGCGGCCTCCACCAGCTGGCAGAGCTGGACGACGCGCTTGCGCTCGTAGCGATCGGCGGCGTGGCCGGCGACGAACACCAGAAGCGCGGTGGGCAGGAACTGGACGAGACCAACCATCCCGAGGTCGAACGCCGAGCCGGTGAGATCGTAGATCTGCCAGCCGATCGCGACGGCCGCGATCTGGCTGGAGAAGCGCGACAGGCTGCGCGAGAGCAGGAAGAACAGGAAAGCGGGATGGCGGAGGAGCTCACCGGCGGTGACCGGTCGATGTCCGGATATTGGCTGCTCTGGCATCGCCTCTTCGGTCACGCTCGGACCGCTCTTTCCCTCGATATCGAAGGCCCCCGGGGTGGCCGAGGTGGCCCCGCTTGTCAACACTGGTCGTTCCCGGCTGCTCCCGGCATTGCCTTTGCAACGCATGGGCGGCCATAATCATCGAGGGGCTTGAGACATCATGCTGCGCCTGCAATCTGCACTCGGCATTTTCGCATTGCTGCTGATCGCCTTCGCGCTGGCGGAGAATCGGCGCGCGGTGTCGCTGCGCCAGGCGGCGATCGGCCTCGCCGCGACCTTCGTCACCGCCCTCGTGCTGCTGAAGCTGCCGGTCGTCGCCCATGCCTTCGGCGCCATCAACGACGCGGTCGGCGCGATCTCGGCGGCCTCGCGGGCCGGCTCCGCCTTCGTGTTCGGCTATATCGGCGGCGGACCCCTGCCCTTCGACCTGAAGGCGCCAGGCGCGGACTTCATCCTGGCGTTCCAGGCACTGCCGATCGTGCTGGTCATGAGCGTGCTCACGACGCTGATGTTCTATTGGCGCGTGCTGCCGCCGATCGTCCGCGGCATGGCCTGGCTCTTGGAGCGCACCCTCGGCGTCGGCGGCGCCGTCGGGCTTTCGACCGCCGCCAACATCTTCCTCGGCATGGTCGAGGCACCGCTGTTCGTGCGGCCGTATCTGGCACAGATGACGCGCAGCGAGTTGTTCCTGGTCATGACCGGCGGCATGGCCGGCATCGCCGGCACCGTGCTGGTCCTATATGCGACGCTGCTGGCGCCGCTCATTCCCGACGCCGCCGCGCATTTCGTCATCGCCTCCGTGCTCGGCGCGCCGGCGGCGATCCTGGTCAGCCTGATCATGGTCCCTGAAACCTCCGACAAGCGCACCGGCGGCGCGCTGGAGGATCCGCAGATGGAGGTCGCCAGCACGATGGACGCGATCGTGAAAGGCACCAGCGCGGGCATCGAGCTGCTGATCAACATCGTCGCGATGCTGCTGGTGCTGGTGGCGCTGGTCTATCTCGTCAACGCCATCCTCGGCCTGCTCCCGCACGTCGGCGGCGCCGCGATCTCGCTGCAGCGGCTGCTCGCCCTCGTCATGGCGCCGGTGTGCTGGCTGATGGGGCTGCCGTGGGATCAAGCGATCACCGCCGGCAGCCTGATGGGCACCAAGACCGTGCTGAACGAATTGATCGCCTATGTCGACTTCTCGAAGCTGCCGCCCGATACGCTCGATCCGCGCTCGCGCCTGATCATGCTCTATGCGATGTGCGGCTTCGCCAATTTCGCCAGCCTCGGCATCATGATCGGCGGCTTAGGGGTGATGGCACCGGAGCGGCGCGAGGAGATCAATGCGCTGGGGCTGAAGTCGATCGTGTCGGGGACGCTCACGACGTGCCTGATGGGAGCGGTGGTGGGGGTGTTGGCGTAGGCTCTCTTTCCACGCGTCATTGCGAGCGAAGCGAAGCAATCCAGACATGCGTCCGCGGAGACAGTCTGGATTGCTTCGTCGCAAGAGCTCCTCGCAATGACGGCGGCGAGAATCTTTGCCTCAACCGCACAATTTCGACTTCTGCAGGATGCGACGCACCTCAGGCATCTTGGCGCGGCAAGGCTCGGCCGCCATGGCGTTTGCCTCGCTGGTTCGCCCCTGCACCCACAGCAACACCGCCATCAAGCCCTGCGCCCCGGAGCGCACCGGCCCACCCGCCACGTCCGAAGCTGCGAGCGACATGGCGGTTTGCGCTTCCCTCTCGGCGGCATTGATATCCGCTTGTTCCAGGAAGAAGACAGCACGGTAGACGTG
Source organism: Bradyrhizobium sp. IC4059 (assembly GCF_020193615.1). Taxonomy (NCBI): domain Bacteria; kingdom Pseudomonadati; phylum Pseudomonadota; class Alphaproteobacteria; order Hyphomicrobiales; family Nitrobacteraceae; genus Bradyrhizobium; species Bradyrhizobium sp. IC4059. The sequence continues at coordinate 196,587 of NZ_JADYVH010000006.1, read as the reverse complement.
AGCCCGCGCGTCTTTCGGGTAGCGGCTAACGAGATCGAGCGACCGGCTGGCCATCTCGTCGCCCTTCATCGGCACTTCAGAGGCGCGGATATAGTGCGCGGCATCGGCCATGTAGGCCGAATAATGCGCGGCGGCGAAGCCGGCGCAGATGAGAGATCCGATGGATCCTGCCAGCAAGGTCATGCTCGCGCTCCGCGGCAGGCTGTCATAGGACCAGAAGGCGAGCCACGGCGTGACGGCGAGCGCGGCGCCGGCCACCGCACCGCCTGCGTGGGCGTAATAGTTGACGTTGCCGGAAGCGCCAAAGGCCATTGGCAGCAGTGCGGGAACACCGAAGAACAGCGACGTCTTCAGCCTCGATATGGTCTGATCGGCGTCCGCTTCGGGATCGAAGCTCGCCACGAACAGCGCGGCGATCAGCCCGGTGATGGCGCCGGACGCACCGACGCCGACCGTGCCGGGACCGTTGCCCAGCAGCGAGCCGGCCTCTCCGGCCAATGCACTGGCAACGAAGATCAAAGCAAACCAGCCGCGGCCGATCAGCGACTCCAGCCTGACGCCGACGATGAACAGCGCCACGCAGTTGCTCACGAGGTGCCACCCGCTGCCATGCAGAAGCGGCGCAAGGCCGATTCGCCACCACTCTCCCCTCCCGACGACGAGATCGTAGCCGGACGCCCCCTGAGCGATCAGCGAGCGCACATCAATGTCGCCGTCCCGCGCGATGTCGATGGCGAGACTACGCTGCAGAACGAAGATCAGGAGCAGACCGAAGATCAGGCCGATGGTGAGGAAGGGGATGTCGGCCAGAAGCTTGTTGTCGGCAAAAAGCGTCTCCTCGCTGGACGAGGGCTTCTCTATGGCGACCGGCGCGGCGGCGGCTTGAAACGATGCTCTTGGAGCTGGCGCTACGGTGCCGCGTCGGCCAAAAGTGTTGGTCGCCATGAAAGCATTTCCCGCGTTGACACAGCCTTGAGTTGACGCGAGAGGTATTTTCGACTGGTTAGCACCAGGCTTGCGGGGCGGCCGAAATCATCCCGATTGCTGACCGCCCGGTTTCTCGGATCGACCGCATTTTAGCGATCGAGAGTTGCGCTTACGCCTTCAGCTCCACCGTCTTGAACTCAGCGGGGAGGATCACCTCCAGCAGCTCCACGTCGTCCGAATAGTCCAGGATCATGTGTCTGATCTTCGGCGGCTGGGTCCAAGCGCTGCCTTGCTGCATCAAGGTCTCGCCCTGCCCGTCCATATAGGTCTTCACCCAGCCCTTGAGCACGTAGACCATCTGGAATTCGACGTCGTGATAGTGGAGCTTGGACACCTCGGCCGGGTTGCAGGGACCTTGCAGGCGGATCACATGCGCCTGCGCGAGGCCATGGGTCGCCTCGCCGATGCCGAGATCGCGATACTTCGCGTAGGCGCGCAGGCCGTCGGCCTTGAAGTCTTCCTCGCGGTGATGGCTGACGGCGATGCGCTGCTTCGGACGTGCGGGCTTTTTCGCAGCGGCAGTGCGCGCCTTCGCCTTCACGGCCTTGCGTGCCGAGGATCGCGCCGCCGCCTTGGCGCCACTCCGCTTCTTCACCGCGGTCTTCAATGCGGGCCTCGATGCCTTTTGCTTGGCCATTGTCTGCCTCCCTGTTTCTGAGCCGCCGTCGCGCGGTATGGCTTGAAGGTCAGCTTATCCAGTCGTGGGCGAGGCAGCAATCGCAGACCTGGTCGTGTTGAGTAGTGCCGCATCCGCGCTGTCACCCTCCCCCTCCAGGACCCTCCCCTGGAGGGTAAGAGGCTGAGGCCAATCACGCGATCACCGCATCGCTTCGTAGCTTGCCCCAAGCTGGCGTGGCGGGCGGGGGTCGTCTCGTCTTCGTTCTCGCGCTGAACTAGTCTCGCCCGGGACATCCGGGGAATTGATTCATGGGCAGCAATGTCGGTCAGCGTGCATTTCAAAATGCCCGGCTTCAGAAGCGGCAAAAGGCCGACGTGCTGCCCTTGCTCGGGCAAGCGCTCGAATTGCACAAGAAGGGCCGCCTGCTCGAGGCCAAGGCTGCCTATCGCCAGCTCCTGCAGATCGCGCCCAATCAATTCATCGCGCTGCATATGCTCGGCGCGTTGGAGTCCGATGCCGGGAATTATCAGCAGGCCGAGAGCCTGCTGAGCCGGGCGGTTGTCGTCGATCCGCGATCGGCCGAAGCCCATATGAGCCTGGGCGTCGCGCTGAACGGGCTGAAACGTCACAATGATGCCCGCGAGAGCTATCGCAAGGCGCTCGCCTTGCGGCCCAACTACGCCCTCGCTCTCTCCAATCTCGGGAACGCGAGCGCGGCCCTGGATCGCTACCAGGAAGCGCTCGACAGCTACGATCGGGCGCTCGCCGTCGACGCAAACCTCGCCGAAGCCCACAACGGCCGCGGCTCCACGCTCTGCCGTCTGCGCAACTACGACAAGGCTCTTGCAAGCCTGAACCGCGCGCTCGCGATCAAGCCCGACTATGCGGCGGCGCTGGCGAACCGCGCCGTGGCACTCCGGGAGCTGCAGCGATTCGACGAGGCCATGGCGGATTGCAACCGGGCAATCGCCCTCGCCCCTGACGACGTGAACGGATGGCTTTGGCGCGCCAATGTCTTGCTTCAGACCCGGCAGGTGGCCCAGGCACTATCCGATTGCGAGAAGGCGCTCGCGATCGCGCCCGATTCCGATCAGGCTCATCTGGTGCTGGGCCTTTGTCTTGCCGGACTAGGCCGGGTCGACGAAGCCCTCGCCAGTTTCGACAGAGCCCTCGATATCAGGCCCGATCTCGAGAGCGCGATCTCGAGCAAGATCTTCACGCTCGATTTTGTGCCGGACGCCAGCGTCGAGCGGCATCAGCAGGCGCGACGCGTATGGTGGGAGCGGATCGGCGCGAGAATCGCTTCAGAAGCGGCGGCACCGCATGACAACGGCCGCGATCCGGATCGCCGCCTGGTGCTTGGCTACGTCTCGTCGGACTTCAACGCGCATTCGGCTGCGTTCATCTTCAAGCCCGTCCTGCAACACCATGACCGCGCCCAGTTCGAGATCGTGTGCTACTCGTGCTCGGCGAAGGAGGACGCGACGACACGCGAATTTCAAGGCATCGCCGATCGCTGGCGTGACGCCTCGCAATGGAGCGACGATCGCCTCGCCGCCCAGATTCGCGACGATCGCATCGATATCCTGATCGATCTGTCCGGCCATACAAAAGGAAATCGCCTCGGCGTATTTGCGCGCAAGCCGGCGCCGATCCAGGCGCACGGCTGGGGCCACGGCACCGGCACCGGGCTGCCGACGATCGACTATCTGTTCTCGGATCCGGTCGGGATTCCGCACGACGTTCGGCATCTGTTTGCAGAGACGGTGGTCGACCTGCCGTGCTTCGTGACGCTGGCGCCGCTGCCGGCCGGGATTGCGCAGGGCAAGACGCCGGCACTCTCGAACGGCTTCGTCACGTTCGGTGTCTTCAACCGCATCAGCAAGATCTCGGACGAGGCGGCGGCAGTCTGGTCCAGGATCCTCGAGCGGGTGCCGGGCTCGCGACTGTTGATCAAGGACGTGGCTCTCGACGACCAGCTGGTCCGCGACGAGCTGCTGGCGCGATTTGCGGCTTGCCGATTGCCGGCCGAACGCGTCGATCTGCTCGGGGCCACGTTGCGGGACGAGCATCTGGCATCGTTCAATCGCATCGATATTGCCCTCGATCCGTTTCCGCAGAACGGCGGCGTCAGCACATGGGAAGCCCTGCAGATGGGCGTGCCCGTGGTGGCGAAGCTCGGCAACAGCCTGCCCGGCCGCGCTGCCGGCGCCATCCTCACCGCACTTGGCCTGCCGGACTGGGTCGCCGACAGCGAGGAGGCCTATGTCGAGATCGCGGCCAGCCGCGCGGCCGAGATCGGCGAGCTCGACAAGTTGCGCCGCGAGTTGCCCGCAACGATCAACGCCGCGGCCGCGGGCAACCCCGTCTCATATGCACGCGCGGTGGACGCGGCCTATCGCGCGATGTGGACGCGTTATTGCAGCGGCGGCGTCTGATTGCGTGATCTCGTAGGGTGGATTAGCCGAAGGCGTAATCCACCGTTTCTGTTTCGGCACGCGGAGAGAAACGAGGTGGATTACGCCAGCGGCAGCGCGTCGCGCCGCCGCAGGCTAATCCACCCTACGCGGCCTCAATGCAGGCGGAACACGCCGTCAACGGCGCGGAGCTCGGCCGGCTTGATCAGCTTGGAATGCGCCACCGTCACCGAATGGAGGGGACCGTCGAGCTTCTCCTGCCAGAACGCCAGGAAATCGGTGAGCGCGGGGAATTTCGGAAACATGTCGTAGTTCTGCCAGACATAGGTCTGGAGCAGCGAGGGATGATCCGGCATCCGATAGAGAATTTGTGCCGTCGTCAGCCCGTAGCCCAGCATCTGTTTCCGGAATTCCTCGGAAACGCCCCCAACGCGCAGTCCCATGCCAAACCTCCTTTGCAGGAGCGCATTCGGCGAGTGGCTTGGTCCGTGCCCCGGGGAGCCACCCGGAAACGATGCGCTCACAGACGAGAAATGTGACGCAAACTGACAACTCATCTCAAGCCCAAAAGTTTAACAAGCTGTTGAAATTCAATGCTTTAGCAGCAGAGACGACTCCGTGCTAATACGGTCACGGCTGCCCGGTTAACGATGGCGAGGGGTTTCTGGCAGTCCGCGCTTTCGGCTGCTAATTTTTCTGCTACAAACCCTTGCTCCCGCAAAATTCCTGTCCTATTTCAGGCTCGCCCGTGCTAGCACTCACGGGCAACGACTGCTAACAATCTCCAAATCCTCAACACGTGCAATTGCTTAGGAGGACTGCATGAAATTCCGTCCGCTTCACGACCGCGTCGTGGTCAAGCGCATCGACGCAGAAGAGAAGACCGCTGGCGGCATCATCATTCCCGACACTGCCAAGGAAAAGCCCTCCCAGGGCGAAGTCGTCGCCGTTGGTCCCGGTGGCCGCGACGAAGCTGGCAAGCTGATCCCGATCGACCTGAAGGTCGGCGACCGCGTGCTGTTCGGCAAGTGGTCCGGCACCGAGGTCAAGATCGACGGCCAGGACCTGCTGATCATGAAGGAGAGCGACGTGATGGGCGTTCTCGAAGTCAGCGAGTCCAAGAAGAAGGCGGCTTAAGAGCCCCTCTCCTCCCCTCCAGTCAAACTCACCTAAGGAAAACTCCAGATGGCAGCCAAAGAAGTCAAATTCTCGGTTGAAGCGCGCGACAAGATGCTGCGCGGCGTCGACGTTCTCGCCAATGCGGTGAAGGTCACGCTCGGTCCGAAGGGCCGCAACGTTGTGCTCGACAAGTCGTTCGGCGCTCCCCGCATCACCAAGGACGGCGTCACCGTCGCCAAGGAGATCGAGCTCGACGACAAGTTCGAGAACATGGGCGCGCAGATGGTGCGCGAAGTCGCCTCCAAGTCCGCTGACGCGGCCGGCGACGGCACCACCACCGCCACCGTGCTCGCCCAGGCGATCGTGAAGGAAGGCGCCAAGTCGGTCGCCGCCGGCATGAACCCGATGGACCTCAAGCGCGGCATCGACCTCGCGGTCGAAGCCGTCGTGGCCGACCTCGAGAAGAACTCGAAGAAGGTCACCTCGAACGACGAGATCGCCCAGGTCGGCACCATCTCGGCCAACGGCGATGCCGAAATCGGCAAGTTCCTCGCCGACGCCATGAAGAAGGTCGGCAACGAGGGCGTCATCACCGTCGAGGAAGCCAAGTCGCTCGAGACCGAGCTCGACGTGGTCGAGGGCATGCAGTTCGACCGCGGCTACATCTCGCCCTACTTCGTCACCAACGCCGACAAGATGCGCGTTGAGATGGACGACGCCTACATCCTCATCAACGAGAAGAAGCTCTCCTCGCTGAACGAGCTGCTGCCACTGCTCGAGGCCGTGGTGCAGACCGGCAAGCCGCTGGTCATCGTCGCCGAGGACGTCGAAGGCGAAGCGCTTGCGACCCTCGTCGTGAACCGCCTGCGCGGCGGCCTCAAGGTCGCGGCCGTCAAGGCTCCGGGCTTCGGCGATCGCCGCAAGGCCATGCTGCAGGACATCGCGATCCTGACCGGCGGCCAGGCGATCTCGGAAGATCTCGGCATCAAGCTCGAGAACGTCACGCTCAACATGCTCGGTCGCGCCAAGAAGGTGATGATCGACAAGGAGAACACCACGATCGTCAACGGCGCCGGCAAGAAGGCCGACATCGAGGCGCGCGTGGCCCAGATCAAGGCGCAGATCGAGGAGACCACCTCGGACTACGACCGTGAGAAGCTCCAGGAGCGTCTCGCCAAGCTCGCGGGCGGCGTCGCGGTGATCCGCGTCGGCGGCGCGACCGAGGTCGAGGTGAAGGAGCGCAAGGATCGCGTTGATGACGCGATGCATGCGACCCGCGCGGCCGTGGAAGAAGGCATCGTCCCGGGCGGCGGCGTCGCCCTGCTCCGTGCCTCCGAGCAGCTCAAGGGTCTGCGCACCAAGAACGACGACCAGAAGACCGGCGTCGAGATCGTGCGCAAGGCGCTGTCGGCCCCCGCTCGCCAGATCGCGATCAACGCCGGTGAAGACGGCTCGGTGATCGTCGGCAAGATCCTGGAGAACAAGGCCTACAATTACGGCTTCGACTCCCAGACCGGCGAATATGCCGACCTCGTCAAGAAGGGCATCATCGACCCGACCAAGGTGGTCCGTACCGCGATCCAGAACGCTGCCTCCGTGGCTGCGCTCCTGATCACCACGGAAGCCATGGTCGCCGAGCTGCCCAAGAAGGGCGGCGCCGGCCCCGCGATGCCTCCGGGCGGCGGCATGGGCGGCATGGACTTCTGATCCAGCCTCTCAGGCAAACGACGAAATGCGAAACCCCGGCAGCGATGCCGGGGTTTTTGTTTTTTTGGGGAGCACGTCATTCCGGGGCGCGCCCCTCTTGGGCGCGAGCCCGGAATCCATAACCACGAAATTCAGTTGGTTATCCCGGAATGGAGATCAGCGCAGTCCAAATTCCGATCCTCGACTACTGAGTCCTCCAGTCCCACTGCCACTTCTTGCACCCCTTCTTACGGGCGACAGGCATAGCGGGCCATTCCATCTGGCTGTGGTTATGGATTCCGGGCTCGGCGCTGCGCGCCGCCCCGGAATGACAAGGAGTGCAGAATGAACCTCATTTGGCGATCCCCGAATAGAGATCATCCCAGTTCGGGTTCTGCTCCTCGATGAGACGCGTCTTCCAGTCGCGCCGCCATTTCTTGAGCTCCTTCTCGCGGGCGATGGCGCTCACGGCATCGTCGTAGATTTCGAACAAGACGAGCTTGTCGACGCCGTACTTGCTCGTGACGCCGGGGACGGTCTTCGTTCTGTGCTGATACACGCGGCGCACCAGGTCGTTGGTCACGCCGATGTAGAGCGTGCCGTGTTTCTTGCTCGCAAGGATGTAGACATAGTAGGCCATTCCCGTCCGCCTGTGATTATGGATTCCGGGCTCGGCGCTGCGCGCCGCCCCGGAATGACGGAGCAAGCCTCACTCCACCTTCCCGAGCCGCTCGAAGCGCGGCTCGCCGTCTTCGTCGAGCGACCAGAAGATCCGCGTCACCTTGCCGATGAGATTGTCCATCGGGACGAAGCCGAATGTCGACATGCGGCTGTCGGTGGAATTGTCGCGGTTGTCGCCGAGCACGAAGATGTGGCCCGGCGGCACGGTGAAGACGTCTGTGTTGTCGAGATAGCCGTTGTCGAGGCAGTCGTAGGTCACATAGGACGCGCCGCTCGGCAGCGTCTCGCGCCAGCGCTTGACGGCGGCGCGGTCGTCGACACCGCAGGCGTCGCCGGCAAATGTCGCCTCCAGGGCGACGCGGGTCACCGGGCGGCCGTTGAGGATGAGCCGGCCCTGCCGCATCTGGATGCGGTCTCCGGGCAGGCCGACGACGCGTTTGACGTAGTCGGCAGAACTGTCCTTCGCCGTCCGGAATACCACGATATCCCCGTATTCGGGATCGGCGGCGAGGATGCGGCCCGAGATCCAGGACGACGCGAATGGGAGGGAATAGCGGCCATACCCGTAAGCGTATTTCGCGGCGAAGACGTAGTCGCCGACCATCAGCGCCGGTGTCATCGAACCGGACGGAATGTTGAACGGCTGATACAGGACGAAGCGAAACAGGATCACCGGCGACCACAGCACCGGGATCATGAGGATCAGGACGACGATCGCCTTCCAGTCGCTGGATCGTGCCGCGGGGCGGATCGATTCCTGAAGAACGGTCATGGGCCTTCCCTGATCAAGACGTTGCGGCCCCAAGATGACGCAACCTGCGAGCGCGCTCAATCCCCGACGAGCTCAAATTTGGTCGCGCCTCGCGCCGATCGCGTTCATCGCAGACGGCAGCAACGCCGATGTGAAGGGCCGCCCGTGGGCGGCCCTTCGGTTCATGCACTCTCGTGCGCCTTCAGACGCACGAGCCGGGTCAGGAGGGCATCGAGGCCCTGGCCTTCACCGGCATGGAGGTCGATGCGGCCGACCTTCTCGACCAGCCGCTCCAGCGACTCCAGCTCCTTGAGCCGAAGCAGCAGGGGGTTCTCCTCCATCAGGCGGGCAGTGTTCAGGAGCGAACGCGTCGCCGCGGTCTCCTCCTGCCGGCGGATCAGGTTCGCCTTCGCGACCCGCTCCGCCTCCACCACCTTGTTCACCAGCTCCCGGATCTCGCCGGGCAGGATCACGTCCTTGACGCCGAGCTCGGTCACCTCCACGCCTGATACCGCGACGCGTGCACGCACATAGTCGCGCAGCTCCGCATCCAGCGCCGCCTTCGCAGACAGCACCTCGTCCAGCGTCCGGCCCGCCACCGCCTCGCGGATCGCGAACTGCACCAGGCGGTACAGCCACGCATCCACGTCGGGCACGGTCGCCACCGTGCGCTCGGGATCGACGATGCGGCGGAACGCCGTCAGCGTCACCCGCAGCGCGATGCGATCCTTGGTCAGCATCTCCTGCGCGGTGATCTCGACCGCCTGGGGCCGCAGATCGAGGCGCTTCACCTCGATCTTGCGGCCGACGGTCCAGAAGGCGTGCCGGCCGGGCGCGAGCCGCTCCACGAGCCGGCCCTCGACATAGAGCAGGCCCGCTTCGTGGTTCTCGACCACAGACTCGCTCATGACGGTCGAGCGGCTGCGCTCGATCATGGTGAGGTGCCGCGCGTCGACCCTGACGTCGCTGGACACATCGATGCGCTCGACATCGATGCGCGTTGCGACCTTCCAGTAGACGCGCACCTGCCAAGGCGTCATCAGATGCACGGGCCGGCCGTCGAGGCTGACGATGGCGATCTCGTCCGCCTTGGTCTCGACCGCCTCGAACAGCTCGGCGGCAAGGTCAGGCCGCGCGGCCTTCAGCACTGCGTAGCGCTCCGCAGGAAATTCGCTGCGGACCACGTCGAGCACCTCGACCTTCAGCTCGTGCAGGGGATCGAACAGGCGATGCTTGCCGGGCGCGAGCACGCGCACGAGCTGCCCGTTGCGCGTCAGCAACGCACGCTCGCCATCCTTCACCGTCACGTTCAGCATCAGCAAATGCCAAGTCTTGTTCAAAGTCATGGCACGCCTCCTTCAGTTGCCTCCGGCCGAGCGCGGCCGGATAGCGGGTTACACCTGCAAAGGACGTGAGGACGCGGACGACGCTTCCCGCGAAATCGGCGGGCCGGGGCTTGAGCTTGCATGACGACGGGCGCACGCGCGCGATCGCGCGAGACGTGTCGCGCGGCCGTGCGGAGCCACCCGGCATCAGCGCAAGCGGTATCTACCCGCGGCGCAAAGCCGGTCTCACAGTGTCTAGGTTCGGACGGAAAGCCTTGCGGCAAAACGGCCGGACCGCGACTGAAGCGCGCGTCCGGTCCTCGTCAGAGGTATCAGCGTTTCACGCTGAGACGGAGCGCTGGAGCGGGATTCGAACCCGCGACCCGATGAGTAAAAGTCATCTGCTCTACCAAACTGAGCTATCCTTTGTGCAAGAGACCGGAATCGAACCGATGCCTTCGGGTGTTCAACCCGACGCTCTCCATGAGCTACGTCCTGCGTTTCTCCTTCATTCGGCGGAACACGAAACCGGCAAGACCCGGCCCGCGCCAGTCGGGATCTCAGCGAGCCCGAACCCATGGCCTAGCGAAGGACGGCGCTAATAGACCAGGCACGTTCGGGTTGCAAGGGGGCGGGTGAAGTTTTTTCGTCGCAGCGTGCGCAGCGTGGCGCGATGATCGCGGCGATATGCGGCATCATTTGCGCGCACTGTCCTGGAAGCACGCCCTCACCCACGCGATCGTCACGCGTGTCGCGGGATCGCGCTTGAGGTGGTTCTGCACGAGCAGCCAGACGTCGCGGCGCTTCGGCAGCAGGGTGGCGCGCAGGCTGCGGTCGGCGAGCAGGGGTGCGCAGCTGTGCTCGGGCAGCACGCCGATGGCCAGATGCGACTGGATCATGGTGCGGATGATGCGGATATTGTCGGTGATGCAGCGCATGTTGGTCAGCCGCTTCGCACGTAAGAACTGCGCTTCCGGGATCGCGTCGAGCTCGTCCGGATAGACGCACGCAACGGGCTCGCGGCCGCCGCGGTCCGCGGGCTCGAAGAAGTACAGCCTGACGTCGCCGAGCTTGGAGATGGTGAAGTCCCCCTTCTCCGGCTTGCGCAGGCGGATGGCGAGATCGGCCTGCCAGCGCGAGAACTTGACGTTGCCGCTCGCGGTGAGGAATTGCAGCGTCAGCCCCGGATGATCGCGCAGGAAGCTGCTCGCATGCGGCGCCAGCAGCTCCTCGGCGACCGCATTTGTCGAGGCGATGCGCAGCCGCCCGACCGGGCCGGCCTGGCCCTCCTTGATGCGGTCGATCGCCGCCGCATGCGCGGCCATCGCACCGACATGCGCGAGCACCGCCTCGCACTGGCGCGTCGGCCGCCGCACGCCGTCCACCGCATCGAACAGCTTCACGCCGAGATCGCGCTGGATGCGCGCAAGCCTGCGGCCGACGGTGGTCTCGTCGATGCGCAGCCGCGCGCTGGCGCCGGCATAGGTGCCCTCGTCCCTGACCGCGGCGATGATGCGCAGATCGTCCCAATTCATCGGGGCGAGCCTAGCAGGCGCCGCACGCTACCTGCAAATTCGCAGCCATCAGCTGCAATAGTCCTGCACAATGGCAGGCTGCTGCTGCGCTAGTGTCGAAGCATCCGAATTCACGAAAGCCTGACGGCATGACCGCTCCAAAGACGCTGCTCGAACTCGCCGGCGCCGATCTCGATCCGCCCAAGCTCAACGAGACATGCCTCGTTCTGATCGACATCCAGAACGAATATTGCGCCGGCCCCATCGCCCTGCCCGAGGCGCAAGCGGCGATCGCCGCGGCTGCGCGCCTGCTCGCGCGCGCACGGGAGAGCGGAGCTGCGATCTTCCACGTCGCGCACAAGGGCCGCGCCGGCGGCCTGTTCGACCGCGAGGCGGCGCGCGGCGCGATCGTCGAACGCCTGACGCCACTCGCGACCGAGCCCGTGATCGAGAAGGCGCTGCCGAATGCCTTCGCCGGCACCGACCTGCAGGCCCGGCTGGCCGCGACCGGACGCAAGAACATCGTGCTCGCAGGGTTCATGACGCATATGTGCGTGTCTTCGACCGCGCGCGCCGCGCTCGATCTCGGCCTGCGCACGACGATCGCGGCCGACGCCTGCGCCACCCGCGATCTTCCCGATGGGCGCGGCGGCACGCTGCCGGCGAGAATCGTTCACGAGGTCGCTCTGGCCGAATTGTCCGACCGCTTCGCGATCATCGCGCAGAGCGACGTGCTGACCTGAGGAGACCTTCCCGATGCTGCAGCTCTACTTCTTTCCGATGGCCTGCTCGCTCTCGAGCCACATCGCGTTGCTGGAGGCCGGAATCGAGGCGCAGTATCACCTCGCCCATATCTGGACCAAGCGGCTCGTGGACGACGGCCGCGACTTCCGTGAGGTGTCACCGAAGGGCGCGGTGCCGGTCCTGGTGCTGGAGAACGGCGAGCGGCTGACGGAAAGCGCAGCGGTGCTGCAATACATCGCCGATGTGAAGCCGGAGGCACGCCTTGCGCCGCGGCCCGGCGACATCGATCGTTATCGCCTGCAGGAATGGCTGAGCTTCGTCGGCGCCGAGATCCACAAGGCGTTCCTGTTTCCAACCTTCTGGTACAAGGACGACGGCTCGCTGGCCAAGCCGCGCGCGAGGATCATGCAGACATTGTCGGTGCCGGCAGCGCATCTGGCGGGCCGCGAATTCCTCGTCGGCGACGCCTTCACCGTGGCCGATGCCCATCTCACCTGGACCTTGCTTCTGCTCCGTCCGGCAGGGATCGACATCGCGCAATGGCCACCGCTCGCGGCCTATCTCGAACGCATGCAGGCCCGCCCCGCGGTCCGGCGCGCGATCGCGACCGAGATGGCGCTGCGCAAGACCGTTGCGGCCTGAGCTCGCCTCACTGCACCCGCGCCAGCACCGCGAGCTTGCGGATGCCCTTGTTGCGGTAGGCGTCGAGGAACGCGTAATAGTCCTTGAACGACACGCAGCCGTTGGAATCGCCGCCCGGCCCGAGCATGAAGGTGTGGGCGAGCAGGCCGTCGCGGCCATAGATCGCGCTCTCGCCGCCGATCGGGGTGAGGCGCAGCGCCGGCACGCCGTGGAACAGCGCCTCGCGCGGCTTCAGCGTGTAGATGTGCGGCGGCGTCACGCCGCGCATGCGCAGGCGGCGGGAGTCCGGATCGTCGCGATTGGCGCCAAGGCCGGAATGCGCCTCGAGCCTGGTGCCGTCGGGCAGATACACCATCTTGGCCGTGATGTCGTAGACCGCGGTGTCCCGCTCATAAGGCGGAGCGCCGCCGAACATCGGGTTCTGCTCCTTCGGGGCGATGGACGCAGTGATGCTGGCATCGGCCGAGGCGTAGGCGAGCAGCCCGCCGGACGCTTCGCGCTTGCCCCACAGCTTTTCCACCATCGCCTGGCGCGGAGCGGTGATCGACATCACCGCGGCCTTGGCGCGATCGGCAAAGGATTTTTGCTTGGCTTCAGGCGCCGGCACGATCTCGGCCGGGTCGGCCGAGGCGAGTTGCAGCTGGGCAGCCGGCGCGCGCTTGGTCTTGTCCGCGGCGTTGTCGGCGCCCTTGGCCGCCGGCTTCAGCGCCTCCGCGACCTTCGCGATCACGCCCTGCTTCGGGGCGTCTTTGGCCACCGCAACGACCTGCGCCGGGGGTGCGGCGCTTGTGGCATTCGACGGCACGCCCTGCGTTGCGGCCGCGGCAAAGCGCTCGTTGAACATCTCGCGCGAGATCGGAGCTGCGACCTGGAGGCGGTCGGGCAGCAGCGCGAAGGTTTCCTTGATGGCCTCGCCGGCCTCGCGCAGCGCCACCTTGGGCGCGCGCTTGATCACCGGCTCGTCGTAGCCGCTGCTGCCGACGGTCGGATAGACGCTCGCGCCGAAGATGTTGCTGTGGATGGTCCAGCCGGCGCCCACCACGGCGCAGCCGATCGCCGCGGCGCCAAGCCAATTGATCGTGATCATTTTCCGGGAAGATTTCCGCGAATTATTCTTCGAGAAATTCTTGGACTTCCGTGCCGCGTTACTCTGCGCAGCGATACTCGTACTCATTCGCCTTGCGTCCAGGACGGTGTCACTCTGTCCCCCTTCGAAGTGCCGCTGGTCACGATCCGGGAACAGCATCTCGCAGAGGGTCGGAGCGTCATTAAGGCGACTTTTAGTTAAATGCGGATTAAGTTCGGGCGGATCTGCGGCGACTCGTTAACGCTGTCCCGTTTTGAGAAAAACGCCCGCAGAACTACGGACTTAGTCGGGTCTGTTAACTATAATTCTCGGCCGGTTCAGCAGGCTCTGCGGACGTCTGCGGCCACATCCATGACGCACTTGAGAACGTCATTTTCGTGGCCCTCCACTGCCCCCGAACGTAACGCGCCAGCGTTGCGCGAGGCTGGTGGGCGACGCGTCGGATTGGGCCTCGTCGGCCGCGCGACAACGGTGCATGCTCATGACGCGCCGGGCACCGCGGCACGGCGCCGTGATTGAAAGTTGATCGCCTCGGTTCTGGACATCGCGGGTGCGAGAAAATAGCTCCCACCTCGGCACTTTTCAGCAGCCTCTGCGCGTGATACGGTACCGTATCATCCTGCCCTGAGCTGTGCCGAGCACGCAAACGGAGGCTGGCATGAGAGGGATTGCGCGCGCGGGGTTTTTCGCCCTGGCGGGGTCGTTTCTGTTGATCGGATCTGCGACTGCGCAGCCTGCGGCGAATGCGGGCTGCACGGCATCGCCGTCGGCTGCCGGGACGCAGACCTGGCGCTGCGACAACGGCATCACCATCGTTGCGGAAAACGGCGCCAGATTTGAACTTAAGGACGCCAACCGCGACGGACATATAGACTCCGTGGAGTTGAGCAGCAAAGCGCTGCTGATCGAGGTGCCCAAGAAGCCGCGCGGCAATCCCTTCAAGGTGCTGACGCCGCAAGCGATTGCCGCAGTACGCGGCACGAAATGGGCGGTCGATGTCGCCGACACCAAGACTTCCGTGTTCGTCGCAGACGGCCGGGTCGGCGTGAGCCGCAGGGCTCGTGGACGCGGCGTCGTGCTTGGACCCGGGGAAGGCGTCGATGTCGAGCCAACCGGCCCGTTGACGGTCAAGACCTGGGGCCAGCCGCGCGTCGACGCGCTCATGGCCAGACTCGGGCAATGAGCCGGGGCCGGCAAGGCCCGGCCCATGAGATTTGGATTATACGATTGCAAGACCGCATGCGCAGCCGACGCGTTCAGATCCTGGTGGCACTCGTCCTCACCGCGCTGTGGGGCGCGGGCATCTATGCCACGCACGCCCACGGCCATCTGCGCTTCCTGGACCGCCTCGAAGCCACGTTGACGGATTGGCGGACGCAGGCGCGCGGCGTGCGGCGTCCGCCGGATTTCGTCACCATCGTTGCGATCGACGACACGGTGGTGAAGCGCGGCGGCACCTATCCACTGCCGCGCGCCGATCTTGCCCGCGTGGTCGATACCATCGTGCAGTTTAAGCCGAAGGTCGTGGCGATCGACCTGCTGCTGGTCGACCGCAGCGCCGCGATCGGCGATGCGACGCTGGCCAACACATTGGCCACCGGCCGCATGGTGCTCGCCGCCGCCGCGATCTTCCCCTCGGCCAGCGAAACCGTGTCACCCAGCAGCGAAGGTCCGCTGGCCGTGCTGCCGGAGGCCGAGCGCTTCCTGCAGCCATTGCCCGCATTCGCCGATCACGCCGAGGTCGGCATCGTCAACGTCGCGACCGGGCAATCGGGCTCGCCGCTCTCGGTGCCGATGCTGTTCCGGACCCGCGACAAGGTCGAGCTGTCGTTTCCGTTGCGCGTTGCGGCGCGCGCGCTCGACGAGCCGCTGACCGTCGCGCCGGGCCATCTCATGCTCGGCGATCGCGTGGTGCCGACCGACAGCAATCTGGCATTGCCGATCACCTATTACGGCCCGCGCCGCACCATCCGTACCGTCAGCGCACAGAGCATCTTCGACGGCACGCTCGATCGCGCGGCCATCGAGAACCGGATCGTCGTGATCGGCGCCTCCGTCGCCGGCGGCGGCGACTTCTATCCGACGCCGTTCGATTCCCTGATGCCCGGCGTCGAGGTGGTCTCGACCGCAATCACGCATCTCGTCGCCGGCGACGCCATCCTGCGTGACCACCGCGTCCGCATTGCCGACGCGCTCACGGCGATCCTGCTGCCGGTGCTGCTGGTCGGCCTGCTCGCCTGGCGGCGCATCGCACTCGGCACCATGGCGGCGGCCGCGGTGATGATCGCCTGGGCCGGGCTCAACCTGTTCGCGTTCACGCACGGCGTCTGGCTGAACGCCGCGACCACGCTCGCCGCCGCCGTGCCGCCGGTTGCGGTCTTTGCCGGCGTGCAGCTGTGGGCCGGAGGCCGCCGCACGCAATATTTCGCCGCTAAGAGCAGGTCGCTTGCGCAATTCCAGGCTCCGGCGCTGCGGGATTGGCTCTCGCGAGATCCGAACTTCCTGTCGAAGCCGGTGCGGCAGGATGCAGCCGTGGTGTTCGTCGATCTCTCCGGTTTCACCGGTTTGAGCGAGCGGATCGATCCGGACGAGCTCACGGATATTCTGAAGGCGTTTCATGCGCTGATCGACCGGATCGCGATCGATTGCGGCGGCATGATCACGGGCTTTCTCGGCGACGGCGCCATGATCCTGTTCGGGCTGCCGCGCGCCATGCCCGACGATTCGGCGCGCGCGCTGAAATGCGCGGTCGATCTGCATCGCGGCCTCGCACGCTGGATCGCCTCGCTTCCGCCGGCGATCGCGGGTCAGCTCGGCTACAAGATCGGCGCGCATTGCGGCCCGATCGTCGCCTCGCGACTCGGCGAAAGCCATCAGCACATCACGGCGACGGGCGACACCGTCAACGTCGCAAGCCGGCTGATGGAGATTGCCGCCCAGAACGATGCGCGCCTTGCGCTGAGCGACACGCTGCTGGATGCGGCCGACTTCCAGGGCGCGCCCGACGGTGTTCTGTCCGGCCCCCTGCTCGCCCGGGTCCGCGGCCGTTCCGGCGTCGTGACCGTCTGGTTCTGGCGCGATCGCGATGGGCCGGGGCAGGATGCTGACAAGGCCGAGATGATTGATTAAGGCGCTACCGCGCTTCCGGCGGCGGCGAGCGGTCCAGCACCTCGCCCTTGGCGCCTTCCAGCAGGTCGATGCCGTAGGTCTCGACCACGAGCGGCCCGCGCTTGCGCTGCAATTGCGCCACCTGCGTCACCTTTGCAAAGAGAGCATTGAGGGCAGGATGACCGTCGGCGCGCAGCTCGTCGACATAGAGCAGCTTGCCTGCGAGCAGCTTGGGATCGGGTTCGGCCATGTTGACCCAGCGGATGCGCTGGCTTTGCTGCGCGACGCAGGTGCCGCGCGGCAGATAGAATGCGAGCCAGCTCGTGGTGCCGTAATCCTGCGCCAGCACGCAGGTGGCGCCACTGCGCGCGCGCACCGCTTCGATTCCGGCCGCGAGCTCGCGCCAGCCGACACCGACACTGCGCACGGTGGCATCGCGGCGATATCCGGACAACCAGCCGGTATTGGCCTGCACGATCAAGGCGGCAAACATGACGATGCCCACAGGCGCGGCCCAGCGCAGGCAAACGTCGACGAGGCGCCGCTGACGCGGCTTCCATTGCGCAAGATTGGCCGCGGCGGCCGCGGCTATGACGAACGGCGGATACACCGGCGCGAACCAGTTGGCCTCGACGCGCGCATGCAGCGAATGCCAGACGAAATAGACGACGATGGTCCAGAACATCGTCTCGATCAGCACGCGCGAGGGCAGCGCGCCGACGCGCTGCCAGGTCAGCGCATGCAGGCCCATGGCGCCGAGGATGAAGACCAGCGGGGTTGCGAACGCGATCTGGGTCGGGATCAGCTCGGCGATGAAGACGGGGCGGAAGTCCTCGATCCTGGCGCGGCCGAGCTGCTTTGCGAACGAGACCCATTGATGGTCGGCGTTCCAGAGGATCACCGGCGAGAACAGTGCCAGCGCCACGAGGCCGCCGAGATAGGGCCAGGGCGAGAGGAACCAGCGCCGCAGCTTCGGCACGCAAGCGAGCCAGATCAGGATCGCGGCGCCAAAGAACATCGCGGTGTATTTCGACAATAGCGCCGCGCCGACGGCGGCGCCGACCGCGAGCCACCAGGCGCCGCGTCCGGTCTCCAGCACCTTGGCGAGAAAGAACAGCACGAAGCTGGAGGCGACCAGCAGCGGCGCATCGGGCGTGACGATCAGCGTGCCGACGGAAGCCAGCAGCGTCACGTTGAGCAGGATGGCGCTGGTCGCGGCCACACGCACCCCGCCGAACAGAATTGCGGCGGAGCGATAGACCGCATAGCTCATCGGCAGCGCGAGCAGAATCGAGACGAGGCGGACGCCGAGCTCGGTATCGCCCGCGATCATGGTGCCGGCGCGGATCACATAGGCGACCATGGGCGGGTGGTCGTAATAGCCCCCGGCGAGGCTCTTCGACCACATCCAGTAATAGGCTTCGTCGAACGTGATCGGCGTGAACGCGGCCGCGACCAGCCGGAACGCGACGAGTGCAAAAATCAGCAGCGCGGTGTTGCGGACGATCCGCGCGTCGGCCCCGCCCATCACGCGCTATTTCTTGCGCCAGACGAACAGTCCGGACATCGCGTAGTTCCACACCACGCCCATCAACGCGCCGGCCAGGCCGGCCAGCCACCAGATCGGCTCCTGGTCGTAGACCGAGAAGGCGACGCCGACATTGGCGAGCAGGCCGACGCTGCACACGATGTAGAAGGCGATCAGGCCGCGCAGCAGCGCAAAGCCCTTCAGCCGCTGGTCGCGATAGGTGAGGAAGTTGTTGAGGATGAAGTTGCTGGTCATGGCGACGATGGCGCCGGCGGCCTGCGCCTCCGGGAACGGCACGTTGAACAGGCGAAGCGCGATGAACAGCGTGGTCAGGTGCACCACGAGGCCGATGCCGCCGACCATCGCAAACAGGATGAAGCGCAGCGAGACGATGTCGTTGGTCAGCTTGGCGAAGACGAGGCCGAGGAAGTCGAGCGCGACCATGGAATCGAGCTTGCTCTCGCCGTGCTGGCGGGCGCCGAAGGTGTAGGGAATCTCGACCGCCCGCAAGCTGCCATGCGCGGTCGCGACGATGTCGAGCAGGATCTTGAAGCCGTGCACGGAGAGTTTTGGCGCGAGCTGCTCGAAGCGGTCGCGGCGGATCATGAAGAAGCCGCTCATGGGATCGGCAATCTCGACCCGCAGCATCTTCTTGGCGACCTCGGTCGCGAGCGCGCTGGCGCCGGCGCGCTGCCTGTTGAAGCCTTCGCTCTTGTAGCCCTCGATGTAGCGGCTGCCGACGACGAGGTCGGCCTGATCGCTCGCGAGCAAGAGCAGCATCTTGGGCAACTGCGTCTCGTCGTGCTGGAGGTCGGCATCGATCACGGCCACATAGGGCGCGCTGGAGGCAAGGATGCCCTCGATGCAGGCGCCCGACAGGCCGCGGCGGCCGATGCGGCGGACGCAGCGCACCCGGCTGTCGCGCTGGGCCAACTCGCGCACGACATCCCAGGTGCCGTCGGGCGAATTGTCATCGACGAACACGACTTCCCAGACGACGTTGGCGAGCGTCGCCTCGAGGCGCCGGTACAGCACGGTGACGTTGTCGCGCTCGTTGAAAGTTGGGACGATGACCGACAGTTCCGGCCCCTCGTGGGCTTGGTTGTCGATGCCCGGTCTGATCGCTTCGTTCATGACGGCAGCGTATATCCGCCGCATCCTGCGCTGCCAAGCCGGGGGTCTGGGGAAGGGCCGAAAAGGGGCCTAAAATGCCAACGACCCCGGAACGGCGGGCCGCGCGTACATCCGGCGCAAGCCTTAAGCTATTCCAAGGTCGTTCCAGCGACGGAGGTCTTTACGCTCAACGTCGCCGTTAGAAGCTAGATGGGAATGGCAAAAGCGTTCCGCAAGGGGGCGGAAATCCGATTTTCAGACCCCTATTGGTTGGGCACTTCCCGGATGACCGGCCCGCGCGGCGCGGGCGCGACCGGGGCTGCGGGTGCCGCCGCCGCCGGCTCGGCCTTCGCCGGCTTGGGCGGCTTGCCGTACTGGCCGATCGGCCCGAACACGACGGCAACCGCAAGGACGACCGCCGCGACGATCGCCCCCAGAATGCCACCCACCGACTCAGACGACATGCAAGTTCCAGCTCCAGACGGGCTCACTGATACCATGGATGAGCGCGCGACTGGAAGGCCCAGGGCGAATCGCGAATGGCGAGTGGCGAATGAGCATGGCCTGCCTTGTCGCCCTATTCGCGATTCGCCACTCCCCTACTTCTGGGGTACTTCTGGGGCGGCCGGTGCTTGACGAAGGCCATCACGATGTCCTTCTGCGCCGCCTCCACCGCTCTGTTCGCGGTGGCGAGATGAGCGCCGGCATCGATATCAGGATATTGCGTGGTGAGATAATCGAGCAGCGTGACCCGGTAATATTGCCGCTCCGACGGACAGGCTCCGGCAACCGAGCGGCCGAAATCCTGCTCCGACAGGCCCTGATTGGACTCGCGCGAATATTCCCGCGCGAGGCAATGCCAATAGTCGTCGCGGCCCTGCTGAGCGAGCTTCTGCGCGCCCTTCGTGACGTCGTCATCCGCCACGGCAGAACTTGTCATGGCAGCAGATGTCATCATGACGAGCGCGCCCCCCACCAGCAGCATCCGCATCTTGTTCTCCTTCTTCGCGGGCCCGTCGCGAGCTTAGACCGGACCGGCCAACTGGCCAATCACATCTGGTTTGATTAGGATGAGATCCCTCCCCGTCGATGCGAGATCCTCCCGTGGCCAAAGCAAAAACTGCGTCCAAAAAATCCGGCAACATCTTCATCGGTATCGGCGGCTGGACCTTCGAGCCCTGGCGCGGCGTGTTCTATCCGGAGAAGCTGGCGCAGGCGAAGGAGCTGTCCTATGCCGCCTCGAAGCTGACCTCGATCGAGATCAACGGCACCTATTACGGCTCGCAGAAGCCGGAGAGCTTTCGCAAATGGGCGAGCGAGGTGCCTGACGGTTTCGTGTTCTCGGTGAAGGGACCGCGCTTCGCGACCAACCGCCGCGTGCTCGCGGAGGCCGGCGATTCCATCAAGCGGTTCTACGATTCCGGCGTGCTGGAACTCGGCGATCATCTCGGGCCGGTGCTGTGGCAGTTTGCGCCGACGAAGAAGTTCGATGGCGCCGATTTCGGCAAGTTCCTGGAGCTGTTGCCGCGCAAGCTCGAGGGGCGCGCGCTGCGCCATGTCGTGGAAGTGCGCCATGACAGCTTCTGCACGCCGGACTTCGTGGCGCTGATCCGCGAGTTCGAGACGCCCGTGGTTTTCGCCGAGCACGGCAAATATCCCGCCATCGCAGATGTCGCCGGCGATTTCGTCTACGCGCGGCTGCAGAAGGGCAATGACGAGATCAAGACCTGCTATCCGCCAAAGCAGCTCGACGCCTGGGCCGAGCGCTTCCAGGACTGGGCTTCGGGCGGTGAACCCGACGATCTCCCGAAGGTTGACAAGGCCAAGCCGAAGAAGGAGCCGCGCGACGTGTTCGCTTACGTCATCCACGAGGGCAAGGTGCGCGCACCGCACGGCGCCATGGAACTGATCGCACGGGTGAGTTGAGGGTCCCATGGCAAAGGCGAAGAAGCTCTTCACCATCGGCTATGAGCAGACACCGCCGAAGGCCGTGCTGGACGAGCTGGAACAGGCCGGCGTCAAGCTCGTGGTCGACGTGCGCGCGGTGACGTCGTCGCGTCGGCCGGGCTTTTCCAAGAAGCAGCTTGCGGCGGGCCTCGACGAGCGCGGCATCGGCTATGTCCATCTCGCCGCGCTCGGCACGCCGAAGGAAGGCCGCCTCGCCGCCCGCAGCGGTCAATACGACGTGCTGGAGAAGATCTTCTCCAAGCACCTGAAGACGCCGCAGGCGAGGGAAGAGATGGACGAGCTTTCTGCGCTGGTGAAAACGGCCGGCCCGGTGTGCCTGCTCTGCTACGAGCGCGACCACACCCACTGCCACCGCCAGATGATCGCGGAGATCATCGAGGAGCGCGATGGGGTTGCGGTGAAGAATTTGGCTGGGCGGCAGGTGTAGTTGTCGCCGTCATTCCGGGGCGCGCCTCTTGGCGCGAACTATGGTGCGCAATTGCGCACCTGAGAATCCATTCCTCCACCAACACTGCGGCTAGATGGATTCCGGGTTCGCGCTACGCGCGCCCCGGAATGACAAGTTACCCCTCCCCCGCCAGCCGGAACGTCCCCTTCATCATCTGCACGCAAGCGCCGCCGACGTGAGCGGATACAATTTTGCCGTCCTGCTTGCGTACGCGGGTCGAGAGGATGCTTGGACGACCCATGTCAAAACCCTGGCCGAGTGTGAGCTTGAGCTCACAATCGCGCGCGGGATCGAGATCGGCGAACAGCGCGGCGGCGGCAACCGTGGCGCTGCCGGTGGCGGGATCCTCGACGAGGCCGCTGGCACCGCGCATGAACATGCGCGCCTGTCGCTCGCAAGGCGCCTCCGCCGCCGGCACATCGCGCGTATAGAACCACACCGCGCGGGCACCATCGCGCGGCAAGACCTTGCCAAAGGCCGCAGCATCGGGCCGGGCCCGCTTCAGCGCCTCGCGCGAATGCAGCTCCATCACCAGAAACGCGTTTCCGACGGTGACAATCTGCGGCTCGTGATTGTCGGTCTTGATGTCGTCGGCAACGAGCGAGATGCAGCTCGCGGCTTCCGCTGTTGACAGCGTTGAGAGCCGCTGCAGCGGCTGCGGCGCGGTGAGCTCGGTTCTGATCACCCTGCCCTGCTCTCGCACGATCTCGACCGGGACCAACCCGGCCTTCTCCTCGAACAGCAGGCGTGGCTTCGGCTCCTTCGCCATCGAGGCCAGCACGAAGGCGGTGCCGACATTGGGATGGCCCGCAAAGGCGATCTCCTGCACCGGCGTGAAGATGCGCACCTCGGCGTCGTTGGCCCTGTCGCGCGGCGGCAGCACGAAAGTGGTCTCGGAATAATTGAACTCGGTCGCGATCGCCTGCATCTGCTGCGTCGTCAGCCCGCCGGCATCGAGCACCACAGCGAGCTGGTTGCCGCCGAAGGTGCGGTCGGTGAACACGTCGACGGTGATGTAGCGGCGCTGCATCGTCACTTCCGCATGCAAGTCGCGGCCGCGACCGGCCGCATCGCGCAGCACTCTACAAGCCGAAAACATCGCTCGTCATGCCCCAAAATCGAGTGCAATCGGAGCAATCGCTTGGATGAAAGTGAACTGCGCGCGCCGATGTGTGATGCACATTACCCCAGCTGAAACACCGGTACTTTCTGCTCGTAGCCGCGCACCTCGACCTCGCCGAGCGCGACGGCATCGCTGCCGTCGGCTCCCAGCGCCTCGCGCACGGACGCCGAGATCAAGAGCTGCGAGCCGAAATCCTTGTTCAGCGCCTCGAGTCGCGAGGCGAAGTTCACGGTATCGCCGATGACCGTGTATTCCTTGCGCCGGGGCGAGCCGATATTGCCGGCGACGACCTCGCCGAAATGGATGCCAATGCCGATCCGCAGCGGCCAGCTGCTCTCTGCGTTGATGCGGTCCATTGCCCGGAGCATCTCGCGGCCGGCGGCGACCGCGCGGTGCGCGGCATCGGATGCTTCCAGCGGCGCGCCGAACAGCGCGAGGAAACCGTCACCGAGAAACTTGTTCACAATGCCGCCCTGGCGGTCGAGAATGTCGACCAGGACGGCGAAGGCGCTGTCGAGCCGGTCGACCACCTCCTGCGGACTGCGCGACTGCGCACCGGCCGTGAAGCCGCGGAAATCGACGAACATCACCGCGACGCGGCGGACGTCGCCGCTAGCGCCCGTTCCCGCCGTCATCAGCCGCTCCACCACCTGCGGCGAGACGTGCTGGCCGAACAGATTGGTGACCCTGTCGCGCGCGGTGGCGGCCGCGATGCTCGCGGCGAACTGCCGGCGCAATTGCGCGCCGACGGCGCCGGCGAGCACGCCGCAGATCAGGATGATGGTGCTGCGGACCGCGTGAAAATAGAGCTGGGGCTCGCCGACGCTGCTCGAGGGATCGTAGACCAGTGCGACCACGAACAGCTCGGCAGCAGCGACGAAGCCGGTGAAGGTCGAGAGCCAGAAATCGAGCCGCAGCGTCGAGAGGATGACGAAAATGAAATACATCAGCGGCACGGCAAAGCCGAGGGCCTGGGTCGCGCCCATGGTCCGGATCTGCAGGATGAGGATCACGGTTGGCAGCGACGTCTCGATCAGCGTGCCGATATAGCGCCTGGCCACCGGCACGTCGCGATCGAGGCGGAGGTTCTTCCTGATCTGGGTGTGGACCCAGACCTCGAACAAAATGAACCCGACGAGCAGGCCGTAGACTTCGGCGAACCCTTCGGTGCCGCGCCAGACCCGGTTCACCACGGCGGGGTCGATCAGATAGATCGCGGTGAGGAACAGCGTCATGACGCAGCCGGTCGCGATCAGCGCCCGGACCCGCAACAGCTCGGTGCGCAGCACCTCCCGCGTCAGCTCGCGCTCGAAGTCCTCCGACAAGACGGCATGCTGCCGCGTCTTCCTGCTCGCAAACTTGGCCATTCCGCCCCTCGATTCCGGGGTATTGTGCCTCAATCCAGCGTGCGGCGGAAGCGCGTCACCGCGACGGTCATGGCGAGCAGCATCAGGGCCGCCAGAGCCAGCGTATCGAAGCGCAAATTCTCCATGGTCGCGCCCTTCAGCATGATGGCGCGGACGATCCGCAAATAATGGGTCAGCGGCAGGCATTCGCCGAGATATTGCGCCCAGGCCGGCATGCCTGCGAACGGGAACATGAAGCCGGAGAGCAGAATGCTCGGCAGGAAGAACATCATCGACATCTGCATGGCCTGGAGCTGGTTCTGAACCAGCGTCGAGATGGTGTAGCCGACCGCCAGATTGGTGGTGATGAACAGCGTCGACAGCAGCGCCAGCAGGACGAGATTGCCGAGCACGGGCACGCCGAACAGGCCGACACCGATGCTGATGATCAGGAAGGCCTGGACGAAGCCGACCAGCACGTAGGGCACGATCTTGCCGAACATCACCTCGATCGGCTTGATCGGCATCGACAACAGGCTCTCCATGGTGCCGCGTTCGACCTCGCGCGTGACCGAGAGCGCGGTGAAGATCAGCATGGTCATGGTGAGGATGGTGCCGACGAGGCCTGGCACGATATTGAGGCTGGAATTCGCGGCCGGATTGTAGCGGGCGTGGGCGCGGATCTCGAACGGCATCTCCGGGGGCTCGCCGATATAGAGATCGTGCGCGAGCGCGGTCTGCACGATCATGCCGAGCGAGCCGAGCGCAGCGCTTGCGGCGACCGGATCGGTGGCGTCGGCCGCGACCAGCAGCGCCGGCCTGTCGCCGCGCCGCACCGCCCGCTCGAAGCCGCGCGGGATCTCGACCCCGAACAGCACCTTGCCGGACTTCAGGAGGTTGTCGAAATCGTCGACGTCGTGAACCTCGTAGAGGAAGCGGAAATATTTGGTGTTCTCCAGCGCCTTCAGCACCGAGCGGGCGAGATCGGAATCCTCCTGGAGCAGCACCGCGCTCGGCAGATGACGCGGCGTGGTGTTGATGGCATAGCCGAACAGCATCAGCTGCATCACCGGCAGCATCACGATCATCGCGAACGAGACGCGGTCGCGCCTCAGCTGGATGAACTCCTTGACCAGCATAGCGTAGGAACGCCGCAGGAAGCCGAAGCGCTCGCGGATTTCGCGCCGTGGTTCGGGATGTTCTACCGCGCTCATTGGAAATTGTCCTTGGAGCGTCCCATCAGCTCGATGAACACGTCTTCGAGCGAGGGCTTGGACTTCTGCCAGTGCAGGCCGCCTCTCTCGCGCCAGGGCGCGATGCTGGCTTCGAGCGCCGGGACGTCGCGGCCGGAAACATGCAGCGAAGTGCCGAACGGCGCCACCATGTCGATCCCGGGCTTGCCCGTGAGCGCCGCGCCAAGCTCGTTCAGGTCGTCGCCCGTGACGGTATAGGTCGTCAGCGCGGATTTCGCGATGACCTCCTCCACCGTGCCGTGCGCCAGCAGATAGCCGTAGGCGATGTAGGCGATCTCGTGGCAGCGCTCGGCCTCGTCCATGTAATGGGTCGAGACCAGCACCGTGAGGCCCTCGGCGGCCAGCGCATGGATCTCGTTCCAGAAATCGCGCCGCGCCTTGGGATCGACGCCGGCGGTCGGCTCGTCCAGCAGCAACAATTGTGGATTGGGCAGCGTGCAGGCCCCGAGCGCCAGCCGCTGCTTCCAGCCGCCCGAGAGCTCGCCGGCGAGCTGCTCCTCCCGCCCCGAGAGCCCGAGCCGCTTGATCATGTCGCGCGCGGCGCCGCGCGCGTCAGCGAGGCCATAGAGCCGCGCCACGAATTCGAGGTTCTCACGCACCGAGAGGTCCTGGTACAGGCTGAAGCGCTGGGTCATGTAGCCGACCTGGCGCTTGATCTTCTCGGCATCGCGGCGGATGTCATAGCCGAGACAGGTGCCCTCGCCGCTGTCGGGCGTCAGCAGGCCGCAGAGGATGCGGATGGTGGTGGTCTTGCCCGAGCCGTTGGGACCGAGGAAGCCGTAGATCGAGCCGCGCTTCACCTGCATCGACAGATCGTGCACGACCTCGCGGCCGCCGAATGACTTGGTCAGGCCCTTGACGTCGATTGCGATGCCGTTGCCGTTGCTCATCGCTTGTCCGCCACCGGTGTCTTGGTCTCAGGAGTTTTGGGATTGAGGTGGATATCGATCGGCTGTCCGACGCGCAAGGCATCGGGCCGCGAGGGTCGCGCCTGGATCAGATAGACCAGCTTGTTGCGCTCTTCGAGGCTGTAGATGACGGGCGGCGTGTATTCGGCCGAGGTCGCGATGAAGTAGATCTTCGCGGTGAGGTCGGCGGCGCAATTGTCACAGGAGACACGCACCGTGTCGCCGATCGCGAGCTTCGGCAGCTCGGTCTCCGGCACGAAGAAGCGCAGCTTCATGTTGCCGGGCGGCATGATCGAGAGCACCGGCCGCTGCGCCGCCACCATCTCGCCTTCGCGGAAATAGATCTGCTGGATGGTGCCGGCGACCGGCGCAAAGCCCTTGCGCCGCGCCATCCGCGTCTCCGAGGTCGCCACCCGCGCCTCCGCGACGCGCAAGGCGGACACGGCGGAATCGAGATTGGCCTGCGTGCCCGAACCGGTCTTGTTCAGCGAGGCCGCACGGTCATAGGTCTGCTGCGCATTCGCAAGCGTCGCCTTCTGCTGGTTGAGGTCGGCAAGCTGGAGATCGTCATCGACGGAATAGAGGTGATCGCCGACCTTGACCTCGTCGCCTTCGCGGACATTGAGCTTGGTGACGCGCCCGGCTTCGTCCGGACTGACGAAGATCATGTCGGCCTCGACCCAGCCCTGGAAGCCGGGATCGCGCTTCTCCTTGCACCCCGCAAGCCCAGTTGCGAGCACAAGGACCAATGCCAAGAAAGAAATCACTTGCGACGACCTCATGTCGTCCTCCGTTCGCCAAAAATCAAATCGAGATGAACGCGCAGCATCTCCTGCGCGTCGAGCGGCGCATGCCGCGCAAACAGGCTCTGCCAGATCACGGCGATCATCGCGGGCGCGACCAGGATCTGTGGATAGTGCGCGAGGTCCTTCTGCCGGATCTCGCCGCGGGCGATGCCGAGCTCGATCAGCGCGCGCATGGCAGTGATCCCGCGCGAGACCACCTCGCGGTAGTAGAAGTCGGCGACGGACGGAAAGCGCGGCCCCTCCGCCACGATCAGACGCACCAGATCGCCCCGTCTCGTGCCGATCACCTCCTTCAGGAAGTTGCCGGCGAACGTCTCGATGAGGTCGCGCACCGAGCCTGCCGGCGGCGGCAGCGTGGTAAGCCGTGCGACCACGGGAACGATGACGATGCGCACCAGCTCCTCGAACATCGATTCCTTGTCCTTGAAGTGCAGGTAGATCGTGCCCTTGGCGACGCCGGCGCGCTTGGCGATGTCGTCGAGCCTGGTGGCGGCAAAGCCGCGCGCGATGAACTCCTCCATCGCCGCCTCCACGATCGCCGCACGCCGCTCCGCCGCACGCGAGGCGCGGTTCGAGGCAGGCGCTGCATCGGGGCCAGCAGTCCCAGGGTCGTTCGCTCCGGTGGGAGCGGCGGAGGGCAAGGCGGCTTTGGTCGGCTTCTTCGTCATTCGATATATATGACTGACTGGTCAGTCATAGTCAAGAGCGCGCGGGGGCGGCGACTGTCCAGACGAATTAGTGTTGACTAATGCATTAGTATCCGCTAATTTGATGGCATGATCGAAGCCACCCCAAACCCCGTCACCACCGTGATGCGCGCCCTTGCCGATCCGACCCGCCGCGCCGTGTTCGAGCGTGTGTTCGAGAGCAAAGAGATCAGCGTCGCCGAGCTGACGCGCGGCAGCGGCGTCACGCAAGGAGCCGTCTCGCAACACCTGAAATCGTTGAAGCAAGCGGGCCTCGTCGCCGAGCGCGCCGAGGGCCGCAACGTCTATTACCGCGCCGCGCCGCAGGGACTCGAGCCGCTGGTCACCTGGATGGACCATTACGGCGTCTTCTGGCGCGAGCGTTTCCGGAACCTGCGTGACCTCTTGAAGGAGATCGACCCGTGAGTGCTGCCGCGTTGAAAGCCGACACAAGAGACATCGTCATCGACGAGGTCTTCCCTCACACAGCCCAGACGATCTGGAAGGCGCTGACCAGCGGACAGCTGATCGGGCGCTGGCTGATGCAGCCGACCGGCTTCGAAGCCGTCGAAGGCAAGGCCTTCACCTTCCAGACCACCCCGGGGGGCAACTGGGACGGCGTGATCCATTGCCGGGTTCTGGAGGTCGTGGCTTTCAGCCGCCTCGTCTACGCCTGGAAAGGCGGCGACGAGCGCAACACCGGCTATGGCGCCCCGCTCGACACCGTCGTGACCTGGTCCCTCACCCCGGTCGAAGCCGGCACGCGGATCCGCCTCGTGCATGCGGGCTTCGTCCTGCCCAGGAACGAGTCGGCCTACACGGTGATGAGCGGCGGCTGGAAGAAGGTCGTTCGCAAGCTCGACGAGATCAGCGGCGAAGGTTGAGTGGGAGATATTGCGGTGGAGAAGCCCTATACCGGCGGCTGCGCCTGCGGCGCGATCCGCTATTCGATTGAAGGGGAGCCCCTCTTCAGCAATCACTGCCAATGCCGCGACTGCCAGCGGGAAAGCGGCAGCGGCCATGGCTCGTACGCGACCTTCGCGCGCGCCGGCGTCACGCTGACGGGCGATGCCAGGCACTGGGACATGGTCGCCGACAACGGCAAGGTGAAGACCCGCGGCTTCTGCACACAATGCGGCGTAGCTGTCTACATGACCTTCGCGGCGCAGCCTGACGTGTTCACGATCCGGGCGGCAAGCCTCGACGAGCCCGCCCGCTACAGGCCGCAGGCGGTGACCTTCGCCGCGCGCGGTCATGAGTGGGATCCTCTCGACCCTGGCCTGGTGAAGTTCGACGGCATGCCGCCAGGGTAAAGCGCCAGATTCTTGTTTTGACGCGTTTTCTTAACGCGAACCGGTGTCCACTTCGCTCGAAAACGCTTTAGCCAAAATCCAGCACCATGCGACCGTCGATCTTGCCGGCCGTCATCCGGTCGAAGACGTCGTTGATCGCTGCGAGCGGCACCTTGGTCACCTCGGCCTTGACCTTGCCGTCGGCGGCGAACGCGATGGCTTCGTCGAGGTCACGCCTCGTGCCGACGATGGAGCCGCGCACGGTGATGCGCTTGAGCACGACGTCGAAGATCGGTGTCGGGAATTCGCCCGGCGGCAGGCCGACGAGGCTGACAGTGCCCTTGCGACGCACCATCTTGAGCGCCTGAGCGAATGCAGCAGTCGACACCGCCGTCACCAGCACGCCATGCGCGCCTCCCCCACTCGCCGTCAGCACCTTCTCCACTGCACCATCCGCCAGCGCGTTGACCGCGAGATCGGCACCGGTTTCACGCGCCAGCTCCAACTTGTCCTCGGCGATATCAACCGCGGCGACCTTCAGCCCCATCGCCTTGGCGTATTGGATCGCGACATGGCCGAGCCCGCCGATTCCGGAGATCACGACCCACTCGCCGGGCTTGGCCTCGGTTTCCTTCAATCCCTTGTAGGTGGTGACCCCAGCGCAGAGGATCGGCGCGATGGCCGCGAAATCGATCGTCGCCGGCAGCTTGGCGGCGAACGCGGCCGAAGCGATGACATATTCGGCAAAGCCGCCGTTGACGCTGTAGCCGGTGTTGTGCTGGTGCTCGCACAGCGTCTCCCAGCCGGTCTCGCAATATTCGCACGACATGCAGGCGTCGTGCAGCCAGGCGACGCCGACGGCATCGCCGACTTTCAGATTCTTCACGCCGGGCCCGAGCGCGGCGACGATGCCGGCGGCTTCATGGCCGGGGATGAAGGGCGGCACCGGCTTCACCGGCCAGTCGCCGGAGGTGGCGTGCAGATCGGTGTGACAGACGCCGCAGGCCTTGACCTTGACCAGAACCTCGCCCGGACCGGGCTGCGGCACCGGCACGTCCTCGATCACCAGCGGTTTGCCGAATTGCTTGACGATTGCGGCTTTCATGGTCGGCATCGGTCTGCTCCTTGTGCTTTGTGAAGCAGAATAGCGACGCCGCCCGGCGCACCCTTGACGAGAGTCAAAAAGCACAATGTTTGCGCAAGGGCGGGTCCATCATGACACCCCGATGACGCCGCGCGATGCTCTCGATCTGTCAGCTATGGAACTTGAGACCGTCGACGATCTTGTCGATCACCTTCCGCTCGGCGCGCATCGCAATGCCGACGAGATTGAGGTCGCTACGCGCAACCGCCCTCACCGCCTCGCGGTTGGCGGCATCATGTGTCGTCTTGAACATGTCTTCGGTATAGACCGCCGCCTTGACGTTGCGGGCGAGCGCGCGGTCCAGCGCGCGCGACAGCGCCGGACCGTCGGCGCCATAGATCAGGATCGGTTGGCCGATCAGTGCATGATACTTCGTGCCCGAGGCGTCCTCATAGGCTTCGCCGATGCATTCCGGAAAGGCCGCGGCGATGCCGCTGGTGAGGAAGGAGGCTACGTTCAGCTTCTGCCAGGCCTGAAGATCGGTACGGATCACGACCGCGATCTTGGTGTCGAACTGCATGTATGCCTTCCACTGTCATTCCCTGGCGATGCTACGCAACGCCCGATCACGACAGCAAGAGAAAATCACCCCTTGGCGTCACAGGCCCAGGCGCGGATCACGCATTCCTTGCCGCCGTATTTGTAGCATTCGCGCGTAGCGGCGTTGAGCGAGGCGGAA
The DNA here is from genome assembly GCF_020193615.1 of Bradyrhizobium sp. IC4059. NCBI lineage: Bacteria > Pseudomonadati > Pseudomonadota > Alphaproteobacteria > Hyphomicrobiales > Nitrobacteraceae > Bradyrhizobium > Bradyrhizobium sp. IC4059. The sequence continues at coordinate 165,613 of NZ_JADYVH010000006.1, read as the reverse complement.
ATATTCGGCTTGACGGCATAGCCGTAGGCGCCGCAGGGATTGGTCATATCGACCGACATCGCAGCGCAGGCGCGCTTCATCGTCATGGTGGTGCAATCGCCCTTGCACTGCTTCTGCGCGGCGGCGCGGGCCTCGTCCTCGTGGCCATAATCATAGGCCTGGCCATAAGCGCCGCACTTGCCGACCGCGAAAGCGCCGGCGGCCTGGGCTTCTGTCATATGGCGCGCGCCGGATGCAAAAACGGACAGCGCAAGGAAAAACATCGCGCAACGGCGCGCGACGACGTTCGAAGCCATGGAAAAACCCCTCCCCCCAAGGCAGGTGGCGGCAACTCTAAGCGGCGGTCGTTTCCAGATGGTGAACGGGTGGTTGAAATCGGCAGGCTTGGAGGATGCCGTAGTCCCGTAGGGCGGATTAGCGAAGCGTAATCCGCCTCTTTTGTTTCCGCGGAGAAACACAGCGGCGGATTACGCCTTCGGCTAATCCGCCCTACGCATCTTCAGCCCCGCCGTGCCGCCTCCAGCGCCTGCGGCGTGTCGATGTCGAGGAAGGCGCTCTCGCCGTCGACGGGCACCTCGGCGACGGCTTCAGTGTGCTTGGCGATCAGATGCCGCGCGCCGACGTCGCCGTCGAGCGTCATCAGCTCCTTGAAGAAGCGGCGCGACCACAGCACGGGGTTGCCGCGGCGGCCCTCGCTGACGGGAACGACGATGAGATTGCCGCGGTCGGGCGCGAAACTGTCGATCAGCCTGTCGATCAGGCCGGCGTCGATCAGCGGCATGTCGCCGAGACACACGACGGCGCCATCGCAGGTCTCGGGAACGGCGACGATGCCGGCCTTCACCGAACTGGCGATGCCGCCGGCGAAGTCCGGATTGCGGACGAATGTCACCTTCAGGCCTTGTAGCGCCTGCTCGACGAGCTCGGCCTGATGGCCGGTGACGACGATCACCTCGGATGCCCTAGAGGCCAGCGCCTGCTCGGTCGCGAGGCGCACCAGCTTCTTGCCGTCGAGCTCGGCGAGCAGCTTGTTCGGCCCGCCCATCCGGGTCGAGCGTCCCGCCGCGAGCACGATGGCCGCGACCTGGCGGTTGCCCTCGGTCTCCGGCTTGGCGCGCGGCTGCGGCCGCGTCACGATCTCCATCAAGAGGCCGCCGACGCCCATGCCCATCAGCTCGGAGCGGGTCACCTTGATGCCGGCGAGAAGCCGCATTAAGACCCAGTCAAAACCGTTCTCGACCGGCGAGCGCGCGCAGCCCGGCGCGCCCAGCACCGGCACCTCGCCGGCGCGGGCGATCAGCAGGAGATTTCCGGGGTCGACCGGCATGCCGAAATGCTCGATCTCGCCGCCGATTCCGGTGACGGCCGCCGGAATCACGTCGCGGCGGTCAGCGATCGCGGATGCACCGAACACGATCACGAGCTCGGCGCCGAGGCCGAGCAATTCCTTGATCGCGGCCGACAGCGCCTGCTCCTCGTGCGGGACCCGGCGCTCGGCGATGATGCTGGCGCCGGCTGGCGCCAGCCGTTCGGCAGTGACGCGCAGCGTCTTGTCGATCACCTTGGTGGACAGGCCCGGCAGCAGCGTCGAGACCACGCCGACGCGCTTGATCACGTAAGGCGCGACCTTCAGCACGTCCTTGCCCGCCGCCTTCACCGCGGCATCGCGCAAACTCGCCTCGACGCCGAACGGGATGATCTTGACGGTTCCGACCATCTCGCCCTCGACTACCGGCTTGTAGGCGGCGAGCGTGGCAAAGGTGATGGCTTCGTCGATGTTGTTGATGCGGTCGACCGCGGCGCGATCGATCACCAGCACGCCCGCTCGCGCGGCGAACAGATTGGCACGGCCGGTGAAAGCGCGCTCGACATGGATGCCCTCGCCGCCGATGGCGAGCGCGATGCTGGCGGCGGCAACGTCCTCGGAGACGTCGCCCGCCTCCATGCGCACCACGACGATGTCCTTGATGCCGGCGCGCTCCAGCGCCTCGACCTCGGCAGGTCCGATCGTCGTGCCCTTCTTCAGCACCAGCGATCCCTGGCGCAGGGTGTGGACGGTCACCCCGCCAATCGCATCCCTGGGTCTCGCCGGGCCGAACTTCATGCCGCTTCTTCTTTTTCCTTGGGAGGCAGCCGAAGCACGGCCGTGATCTCGGCCATGATCGCCACCGCGATCTCGGACGGCGAGACCGCGCCGATCGCTAGCCCAATGGGCGCGTGGATGCGCGCGATGTCGCTTTCCTTGGCGCCTTGCGCCCGCAACCGGTCGCCACGCTTGGCATGCGTCTTTCGCGAGCCGAGCGCGCCGATATAGAAGCAGTTGCGCTCGAAGGCGTGCAGCAGCGCGGGGTCGTCGATCTTGGGATCGTGCGTCACCGCCACGAACGCGGTGTAGGCATCGACATTAAGCGGCGGCAGCGCAGTATCAGGCCATTCGGCGATCAACGGAATGTCGGGAAAGCGCTCGGGGCTCGCAAAGGCCGTGCGCGGATCGACCACGGTGACGTCATAGCCGAGCGAGCGCGCCAGCGGCGCGAGCGCCTGGCTGATATGGACCGCGCCGATGATGACGAGCTTTGCCGTCGGGGCGTAGACGTTGAGAAACAGCTTCTTGCCGCCGGCCTCGACACTGGTGCTCTTGCCCATGCGAAGCTGCTTCTCCAGCTCGGCGCGCAGCGGATCCCCGGCGAAATCCTTCGCCTTCACCAGCCGCTGCTCGCCGCTCTCGGTGTCCGTCACCAGGATGACCGGCCGGCGCGCGGCGCGTTCGGCATTGAGTTCGTGCAGGATGTCGAGCTTCACGGCTAACCGACCTTCTCGACGAAGACGCGGATGGTGCCGCCGCAGGACAGCCCAACGTTCCAGGCGGTCTCGTCGGCGACGCCGAACTCCAGCATCTTCGGCTTGCCGCTCTGGATCACATCCATGGCCTCCGTAACCACCGCGCCCTCGACGCAGCCGCCGGAGACGGACCCCAAGAACGTGCCTTCGTCGTTGATAACGAGGCTCGAGCCCGCCGGGCGCGGCGCCGAGCCCCAGGTTTCCACCACTGTCGCCAGTGCGACGCCACGGCCGGCCTTCTGCCAGTCCTCCGCCGCCTTCAGGATGTCCTCGTCGCGATCGAGCATGGCTGGCCTCTCAAGCTGCGGAGCGGATCAGGCTGCGGTGATGCGGCGGCAGCGGCTGGGAGAGCGTCGTGATCAGCTCCTGGATCGAACTCAAATTATGTACCGGGCGGAATTCGTCAACGTGGGGGAGCATCATTTTGATGCCCTGCGCCTTGGCCTCGAAGCCGCCAAACCGCAGCAGCGGGTTCAGCCAGATCAGCCGCCGGCAGGACCGGTGCAGCCGGTCCATCTCGAAGGCGAGCTTGGAATCGGCCTCCCGCTCCAGCCCGTCGGAGATCAGGAGCACGATGGCGCCCTGGCTCAGCACCCGGCGCGCCCACAATTTGTTGAAGTTGTGCAGCGAGGCCGAGATGCGGGTGCCGCCGGCCCAATCCTCGACCGAGGCCGAGCAGCTCGCCAGCGCCTCGTCGGGATCGCGCTGGCGCAGCGCACGGGTGACATTCGTCAAGCGGGTGCCGAACAGGAACACCGAAACGCGCTTTCGAGCATCCGTGATCGCATGCAGGAAGTGCAGGAACAGACGGGTGTATTCGCTCATCGAGCCCGAGATGTCGAGCAGCGCCACGATCGGCGCCGGCTTCTCGATGCGCCCGAGGCGATGGATGTCGATGATGTCGCCGCCGGTGCGCAAGGAGGCGCGCAGCGTGCGGCGGAGGTCGAGGCGCAGGCCGCGCGCATCGGGCCGGCGCCGGCGCGTCAAGAGCTCGGCCTGCGGCAACCTCATCCGCTCGATGGCACGGAGCGCCTCGGCGATCTCCGCCGCGCTCATCTGCGCAAAATCCTTCTTCTGCAGGATCTCCTTGTCGGAGACCGACAGGCGCAGATCCTGCTCCTGGTGCTGCGGCGTCTCGGTCATGCGAGGCTGCGCCATCGCCTCCTGGACGCGGCGGGCGCCGGCCTGGGGCTTCTTCTTGGCCTCGTCCGGCAGCGGCACCGAATCCAGCATGTGCTTCCATTCTTCCGAGGCGCGGAAGAACAGGTTGAAAGCCTGCTTGAAGATCAGCGCATGCTCATGGCGCTTGACGAAGATCGCCTCCAGCGTGGTGAAGACGTCGGATCGGCTGCCGATGTCGATCACCTGCAGCGCGCTCATGGCATCGATGACAGCGCCCGGCCCGACCGGCAGGCCGGCCGCACGCAGCGCGCGTGCGAAGCCCACGATGTTGTCGGCGAATTGCTCGGTCTTTTCGGGAGCAAGGTGGTTGATGGCCATTGGTTCAGCACCCTCGGTCGTCATTCCGGGGCGATGCGCAGCATCGAGCCCGGAATCCATTCATCCACCAACTCTGCGGCCGATGGATTCCGGGTTCGCGCTAACGCGCGCCCCGGAATGACGCGCGAGATCAATTCTCGCTCGTCGCGTCCTTCAGCACCTTCTGCAGCGTGTCGCCCTGCATGCGGGTGATGTCGTCCTGGTACTTGAGCAGCGCGCCCAGCGTGTCGCCGACCACTTGCGGGGTCAGTGAGCGGGCATCGAGCTCCGACAGCGCGGTGGCCCAGTCGATGGTCTCGGCAACGCCCGGCGACTTGTAGAAGTCCTGGTTGCGCAGTGCCTGCACGAAGCGCACGACCTGCTGCGACAGCTTGGCGGAGATGCCGGGCACACGTGTCTTGACGATCGCGAGCTCGCGCTCGGCAGCGGGATAGTCGACCCAGTGATAGAGGCAGCGCCGCTTCAGCGCGTCGTGGATCTCGCGGGTACGGTTGGAGGTGATGATGACGATCGGCGGATGCGGCGCCTTCACGGTGCCGAACTCAGGGATGGTCACCTGGAAGTCACTGAGGATTTCGAGCAGGTAGGCTTCGAACGCCTCGTCGGCACGGTCGAGCTCGTCGATCAGCAGCACCGGCGGACCGGCGACATCAGGCTCCAGCGCCTGGAGCAGCGGCCGCTTGATCATGTAGCGGTCGGCGAAGATATCGCTCGAAAGCTGATCGCGATCGGTGTCGCCCGCGGCTTCCGCCATCCGGATCGCGATCATCTGCGACGCGCTGTTCCACTCATACACCGCGGAGGAGACGTCGAGGCCTTCATAGCACTGCAGGCGGATCAGCTTCCGCCCCAGCGCCGCCGAGAGCACCTTAGCGATCTCGGTCTTGCCGACGCCGGCCTCACCTTCCAGGAACAGCGGTCGGCCCATACGCAGCGACAGATACGTCACCGTCGCCAGCGAGCGCTCAGCGAGATAGCCGCGCGACGTCAGGAGTTCGAGCATCGCATCGACCGATGCCGGCAAAGCACCGGAAGAAGTAGCCGCTGAAGTCATGAAAAAGCCAGTCTCGCTTCGCCCTCACCGGGGACAGGTCTGGACCGAGGAATGAGGTCAGCTCATTCCTTGGCATTGGCGGCATCGACGGCGCGCCGCGTCAGCACGCCGATGAGATGCGCGCGGTATTCGGCGCTGCCGTGGATGTCGCTGTTGAGGCCTTCGGCCGGTACCGCGATGCCCTCCAGCGCCTTCGAGGCGAAGCGCTTCTTCAAGGCTTCCTCGAATGCGGTGACGCGGAACACGCCTTCGGAGCCCGCACCGGTGACGGCAACGCGCACGTCCGAAGGACGCCGCGCCACGAACACCCCGACAAGCGCATAGCGCGAGGCCTGGTTGCGGAACTTGACATAGGCGGCCTTCTTCGGCAGCGGGAACATCACCTTGGTGATGATCTCATCCGCTTCGAGCGCGGTCGTGAACAGGCCCTGGAAGAACTCTTCCGCCTTGAGGCGGCGCTTGTTGGTGACGATGGTGGCCCCGAGCGCGAGCACCGCGGCCGGATAATCGGCAGTCGGATCGTTGTTGGCGAGCGAGCCGCCGATCGTGCCCTTGTGACGCACGGCGGGATCGCCAATGCCGCCGGCGAGATTCGCCAGCGCCGGAATGGCTTCACCGACGATGGCGGAGGTCGCGACCTCGGCATGCTTGGCGGTGGCGCCGATCACGAGCGAGCGGCCCTTCATCTCGATCGCATTGAGCCCCTCGATGTGGGAGAGGTCGACCAGATGCGGGGGACTGGCGAGGCGCTGCTTCATGACGGGAATCAGCGTGTGGCCGCCGGCGATCACCTTGGCGTCCTCGTTCTTCACCAGGAGGTTGGCCGCCTGGCGAACGGTCCCAGGGCGATGATATTTGAATTCGTACATCTGTATGTCCTGATCGCGGGAGGCGCGTTACGCGAGGTCGGATTTGGCCATCGCCTTCGCGCCGGCGGAGATCGAGGCGACGATGTTCTGGTAGCCCGTGCAGCGGCAGAGATTGCCTTCGAGCTCCTCGCGAATGGTGTGGTCGTCGAGCTCGTGGCCCTTGCGGTGCACGATGTCGATCGCAGTCATGATCATGCCGGGCGTGCAGAAGCCGCACTGCAGGCCATGGTGCTCGCGGAAGGCCTCCTGCATCGGATGCAGCGGCGCGCCGTCCGCAGCCAGCCCCTCGATCGTCTTGACCTCGTGGCCATCGGCCATCACCGCAAGCGTGGTGCAGGACTTCACGGCCTTGCCGTCGAGATGCACGACGCAGGCGCCGCACTGCGAGGTGTCGCAGCCGACATGGGTGCCGGTCAGCCGCAGATTCTCGCGCAGGAATTGCACCAGGAGCGTGCGGGGATCGACATTGGCGGTGACTGGATTGCCGTTCACGATGAGGGAGATTTTTGCCATAAGCACTCTCTGTCAGCACCCCGACGGGTCCCGTCGAAGCGGTTCTTATAATTATTCCAACCCATCATATGGGCCATTATGCCCCGGGGCAACATCGCCCCGGGCGCAAGGCGCCATGCCGAAGGCGCTACCCTAAAGGTATTGGACCTTCAGCCCTGTACGGCCTTGGCGAAGTTCGCGAAAAACTCATCGGCAAGCTTCTTGGCGGCGCCGTTGATGAGGCGCTGGCCGAGCTGCGCCAACTTGCCGCCGATCTGCGCCTCGACGTCGTAGGAGAGCAGCGTGCCGCCGTCCTTCTCGGCGAGCTTGACGGTCGCGCCGCCCTTGGCGAATCCGGCCACCCCGCCCTCGCCCTCACCGGAGATCTTGTAGCCGTTCGGCGGGTCGAGATCGGACAGCGTGACCTTGCCCTTGAAGCGCGCCGACACCGGCCCGACCTTCATCTTCGCCGTCGCGCGGAAGCCGCCGTCGTCGGTCTTCTCCAGCTCCTCGCAGCCGGGGATGCAGGCCTTCAGCACCTCGGGATCGTTGAGCTTGGCCCACACGGCCTCGCGCGGCGCTGCAAGCTGGACTTCGCCGTTCATCGTCATGGCCATGAGGGTGCCTCCCGGATCGCGTAACTATAGTGCTGATCAAGTAACGCAGCGGCGCGGCAAAGAAAAGGCCGGCGCCCGGTCACGTGCAATGCATATTCGCAACTGCAAAATGACGTGTGCGGGCGGTGGGGGATTGGCACGGCCGGGCCATGATGATTAGGTCGCGCGCAACATGAGCACATCCATCTCCCCCCTGCTCGCACCGATGCTGTCGAGCGCCGCCATGCGCGTGGTCTGCGACGATCGGTCGACCTTGCAGAACATGCTCGATTTCGAGGCAGCCTTGGCACGGGCCGAGGCGGCCAGTGCGGTGATTCCCGCATCCGCCATCGGACCAATCGAGGCGGCGTGCAAGGCCGATGGCTTCGACATGGCCGCACTGGCCGAGGCCGCGACGCGGTCGGGCAATCTCGCGATTCCCCTGGTCAAGATGCTGACCGCCAATGTTGGCAAGAATGACGCGGAGGCCGCGCGCTACGTGCATTGGGGCGCGACCAGCCAGGACGTCATCGACACCGCGACCATGCTGATGCTTCGCGCCGGCATCGCGGCGCTGGATGCCGACCTCAGCCGTGCCATCAAGGGCTTTGCCGCGCTGGCGCGCAGCCATCGCAACACCCCGATGGTGGCGCGGACCTGGCTCCAGCATGCGCTGCCGATGCCGTTCGGGCTGAAGGCCGCCGAATACGCCTCGAGCCTTGCCCGCGCCCGCTGCCGCCTGCGGCGGCTCTCCCGCGAGGGCCTCGCGCTGCAATTCGGTGGCGCTGCCGGCACGCTCGCTGCGCTCGGCGACAAGGGGCTCGCGGTGGCCGAACGGCTGGCGCAGGAGCTCGACCTGCCGCTGCCCGAGGCGCCCTGGCATACCCATCGCGACCGCATCGCCGAGGCCGCATCCTGCTTCGCCATTCTCGCCGGCAGCTGCGGCAAGATCGCGCGCGACGTCTCGCTGCTGATGCAGACCGACGTCGCCGAAGCGTTCGAGCCCGCCGGCGAAGGCCGCGGCGGCTCCTCGACCATGCCGCACAAGCGCAACCCGGTCGCCGCCGCAAGCGCGCTGGGCTCTGCCACCATGGCCCCGCAGCTCGCCGCGACGATCTTCGCCGCCCAGGTGCAGGACCACGAACGCAGTGCCGGCCCCTGGCACGCGGAATGGCCGACGCTGCCGCAATTGATGCTGGTCACATCAGGCGCGCTGGCTGCCGTCGTCGACATCGCCGAGGGTCTCGAGGTCGATGCAGCGCGCATGCTCCGCAATCTCGATGCGACGCATGGCTTGATCATGGCCGAGGCCGTCACCTTCGCGCTCGCCGAAGCCATCGGCAAGAGCAACGCGCATCATCTCGTCGAGGCCGCGAGCAAGCGTGCCGTCGCCGAGAAGAAGCATCTGCGCGAGGTGCTGTCGGCCGATTCGCAAGTCATCGCGCACCTTTCGCCGGAAAAAATTGCGGCATTGTTCGAGCCGATGGCCTATCAAGGGGCGTCACAGGCGCTGATCGACCGGCTGCTCGACAACCTCGATCAAGATTAAGAACGGAGACGCCGCATGCCCATGATCGATGCCGACGGATGCCTGCTCAACGTCTCCGTCGAGGGCCGCGACGGCGGGCCGACCTTGATGCTGTCGAACTCGCTCGGCTGCACGCTGCAGATGTGGGAGCCGCAGATGAAGGCGCTGACGCAGGTGTTCCGTGTCATCCGCTACGATCGCCGCGGCCACGGCAAGTCGAACGTCCCGCCTGGCCCCTACACGATGGAGCGGTTCGGCCGCGACGTGCTCGCGATTCTCGACGACCTCAACATCGAGAAGGTGCATTGGTGCGGCCTGTCGATGGGCGGCATGGTCGGGCAATGGCTCGGCGCCAATGCGCCCGAAAGGTTCGGCAAGCTGATCCTCGCCAACACGTCCTGCTACTATCCCGATCCAACTAACTGGCACAACCGCATCAAGGCGGTAAAGGAGGGCGGCATCGCCGCCGTCGCCGATGCCGTGATCGCGGGCTGGCTCACCCAGGATTTCCGCGAGCGCGAGCCTGCGATCACCGCGAAGATGAAGTCGATGCTGCTCGCCTCGCCTGTCGAGGGCTATCTCGCCTGCTGCGAGGCGCTGTCGACGCTCGACCAGCGCGCGCTGCTGCCGAAAATCAAGAGTCCGACGCTCGTGATCGCCGGCCGCCACGACGTGGCGACGCCGATCTCGGCGGCCGAATTGATCCGCTCCAGCATTCCCGGCGCCAGCATGACGATCATCGACGCCGCGCACATTTCGAACGTCGAGCAGCCGCATGCGTTCACGGATGCGGTGGTGGGGTTCCTGACGCAGCGCTAGCAACAACCGTCATTGCGAGGAGCGTAGCGACGAAGCAATCCAGTCCGTCTCCGCGGACACATTTCTGGATTGCTTCGCTGCGCTCGCAATGACGAAAGAGGAGGAACAGAATGGACGACCAGAAGCGCCGCGATGCCGGCATGAATGTGCGCCGCAAGGTGCTGGGCAATGCCTGGGTCGACAAGTCGATCGCGAACCGCAATGCCTTCAACACCGACTTCCAGGACCTGATCACCCGCTACGCCTGGGGCGAGATCTGGACGCGGCCGCATTTCGACGAGCGCACGCGGCGCGTGCTGGTGATCGGCACCATGGTCGCGCTCGGGCAATGGGACGAATTCCGCCTGCACGTGCGTGCGGCGCTGGCCGAGGGCGGCTTCACGCCCGACGACATCAAGGAGATCCTGCTGCAGCAGGCGATCTATTGCGGCGTGCCGGCGGCGAACCACGCCGTCAAGGAAGCCTCAGCGATTGTGCAGGAGCTCGGCCTGCTCAAGACCTAGAGGCTGAAGATTCGGCGGTGCGGCGACCTCGGCCGCCTTCGACGCTGCCTCCGGCTTCTCGATCACGAGCACGACGGCGGCACCGAGCAGCATCAGGAGCTCGGTGGCGTGGAGCCGAAGCGCGGCCATCTCGCCGACCTTCGAGGCCATCACCATGCTGGCAAAGGAGATCAGGCTGCCGATCGCCAGCGCAATCCCGAGCGCCTCGTCACTGCCGCCGCCCTTACGGGTGCGGGGAATGCAGAGCAGCACGAGGTAGATCGCAAAGAACGCCACCACGGTCAGCCTTCCGAGCGCCAGCAGCCAGGCGGCACGCACCGTGTCCATGCCCGCCATCTGCAGATGGTCGCTCAGGTACAGCGCCACCGCGACGCTCGGCCGCTCGTAGAGGCCGCGCACGGGCGCGACAATGATGCTGAAGGCTATGAGGCTCCAGACGGGAATGAAATAGGCCCCCAGCAGCGCGCCGTTGACCGAGCCGATCCGCCAATTCCTGAACATGCCGCTTCCCGCCTGGTTTGCCGAGCCTTCGATCGAAGGCGGCGGCCATGCCTGAGCTAACTCGCATCAGACTGTGGCGGCAATTTAAACCCTTTGTTTACCTTAACTGCCCGCCCGCTTTCGTCATTCCGGGGCGGCTCGCAGGAGCCGAACTATGGTGCGCAATTGCGCATCTGAGAATCTCGAGATTCCGGGCCTGCTGCTGACGCACCATCCCGGAATGACGGGCAAACGATTGCCCCAAGAAAAAAGGCCCCGCCTTCCGGCGGGGCCTCTCCTCACTCCTGGGCTCCCAAACTCGCTATTCCTGGTCGCGCTGGCCGCCCTGCTGCTGGCCCGGGCGATCGCCCTGGCGCGGGTCCTGCTGCTGCTGTCCGGGTTTCTGGCCACCACCCTGCTGCGGATTGCGCTGGCCGGGATTCTGATTCTGCTGACCCGGATTCTGGTTCTGCTGCTTCGTCATTCGGGGAAACTCCCTTGTTGGACGTCAGAGGGGAGACAACGGCCGGCATCCACTTTGGTTGCCTCGGGAACCGGGTTCCTCGTAGGACCCAGGGAACCCGGCGCCGAAATGATCTCTGTACAAGCCTTAAGGTGGAGACCGGGCCAGTTGCAGCCGCCAGTTCCCTCCTGTTACAAAACCCAAATGCTCAAGGGCTGCCGGGGCCCAAGAACTCTCTGCAAGAGCTCCCTTTGAGCCGCGTCAAGTTTGGGTACGGCAGCTTATGGATTATTTCGCCCAGCAGCTCATCAACGGTCTCGTGCTCGGCTCGATCTACGGCCTGATCGCGATCGGCTACACGATGGTCTACGGCATCGTCGGCATGATCAACTTCGCCCATGGCGACGTCTTCATGATCGGAGGCTTCATCGCCCTCATCACCTTCCTGATCCTGATCTCGCTCGGCCTCACGGCCATTCCCCTGATCCTGCTCGTAGTGCTGCTGGTGTCGATGGCGATCACGGCGCTCTATGGCTGGACCATCGAGCGTATCGCCTACCGGCCGCTCCGCCATTCCTTCCGCCTCGCCCCGATGCTGTCGGCCATCGGCATGTCGTTCGTGCTGACGAACTATTCGCAAGTGGCGCAAGGCGCCCGCGTCAAGCCGATCCCGCCCTTCATCACCGGCGGCTACACGCTGCACGAGAGCCAGGAGGGCTTCGTGATCCAGCTCTCCAACATTCAGATCATGGTGGTCATTACCACCATCGTGCTGCTGGCGATCTTCACCTGGCTGGTGTCGAGCACCCGGCTCGGCCGCGACATGCGCGCCTGCGAGCAGGATCAGACCATGGCGGCGCTGCTCGGCGTCGACGTCGACCGCACCATCTCCATGACTTTCGTGATCGGCGCGGCGCTCGCCGCCGTGGCGGGCCTGATGTACCTGCTCTATTACGGCCTGGTCGACTTCTTCATGGGCTTCGTCGCCGGCATCAAGGCCTTCACCGCCGCCGTGCTCGGCGGCATCGGCTCGCTGCCAGGCGCCATGCTCGGGGGGCTTTTGATCGGCCTGATCGAGACGCTCTGGTCGGCCTATTTCTCGGTCGAATACAAGGACGTCGCGGCGTTCTCGATCCTGATCGTCGTGCTGATCTTCATGCCGACCGGCCTGCTCGGCCGTCCCGAAGTCGAGAAAGTCTGACGGACCGGCCGCGTGACAGCACCCTCCACCCACACGACCAAACCTGCAACGAGCCTCCCCGCTCTCCTCAAGACCGCCGTCATCAACGCAGTGATCGCGCTGGTGCTGTTTTCGCTGATGGTGGGCGTCCGCACCGAGGCGGGCTCCGACGGCCAGCTCACCTATTGGACGCGATTCGGCGAGCTCGCCTCCCTCGTCGCCGCGGTGTTCGGCGGCTCGATCGTGATCGAGCTGCTCAGGCAATGGATCGGCCCGGCCGGCACCGAGAGGCTGGTGCCGCCAGCGTTGCAGAAGGGCGTGTCGCTGGTCGGCCGCTACCTTGCGCCCGCGCTGCTGATCTTCACGCTGCTGGTGCCCGTGATCTTCTATAACCAGCGCTACATTCTCGACCTCGCCATTCTCGTGCTCACTTATGTGATGCTGGGCTGGGGCCTCAACGTTGTGGTCGGGCTCGCCGGCCTGCTCGATCTCGGCTACGTCGCGTTCTATGCCGTCGGCGCCTATTCCTACGCGCTGCTCGCCACCAATTTCGGCTGGTCGTTCTGGATTTGCCTGCCGCTCGCCGGCATCCTCGCCGCGTTCTGGGGCGTGCTGCTCGGCTTCCCCGTGCTGCGCCTGCGCGGCGACTACCTCGCCATCGTGACGCTCGCCTTCGGCGAGATCATCCGCCTCGTCCTGATCAACTGGCAGGATCTGACCGGGGGACCAAACGGCGTGTCCGGTATTCCGCGTCCGACCCTGTTCGGCATTCCGCTGAGCAACACTGACGATGGGCTGGCCAACAAGCTCGGCATCGAGTACTCGGCGACCCACCGTATCGTCTTCCTGTTCTATCTGATCCTGGCGCTGGCGCTGCTCACCAATTGGGCGACGATCCGCCTGCGCCGGCTGCCGATCGGGCGTGCCTGGGAAGCCTTGCGCGAGGACGAGGTCGCCTGCCGCGCGCTCGGCATCAACACCACGACGACCAAGCTCACGGCATTTGCGACCGGCGCCATGTTCGGCGGCTTCGCCGGTGCGTTCTTCGCCACCCGCCAGGGCTTCATCAGCCCGGAATCCTTTACCTTCCAGGAATCGGCGCTGGTGCTCGCCATCGTCGTGCTCGGCGGCATGGGCTCGCAGCTGGGCGTCGCGCTCGCCGCGCTGGCGATGATCGGCGGCTTCGAGCTGTTCCGCGGCCTCGAGACCTATCGTATGCTGGTGTTCGGCTGGGCCATGGTGCTGATCATGATCTGGCGGCCACGCGGCCTGGTCGGCCATCGCGCGCCGACCGTTTATCTGAAGAAGGCGCAGGCCATCTCCTCCGACCTCGTCAAGGAAGGACACGGATGAGCGGCGACAAGATCCTCAGCGTCGACCGGCTGACGATGCGCTTCGGCGGCATCGTCGCCGTGCAGGATCTCTCGTTCGCCGCCGAGCGGAAGAAGATCACCGCGCTGATCGGGCCGAACGGCGCCGGCAAGACCACGGTGTTCAACTGCATCACCGGCTTCTACAAGCCGACCGGCGGCGCCATCCGCCTCACCCACGATGACGGCAAGGAAATCGCGCTCCAGCGGCTCAATGACTTCCGTATCGCCAAACAGGCCAAGGTCGCGCGCACGTTCCAGAACATCCGCCTGTTTCCCGGGATGACCGTGCTCGAAAACCTGATGGTGGCGCAGCACAACATGCTGATGCGCGCCTCGGGCTTCACCTTGCTCGGCCTTGTCGGCGCGCCCGCCTATCGCGACGCAGAAAAGCGCGCGATTGATCTCGCCTCCGACTGGCTGAAGCGGGTCAACCTGCTGGACCGCGCGGACGACGCCGCCGGCAATCTCGCCTATGGCGATCAGCGCCGCCTCGAGATCGCGCGCGCGATGTGCACCGAGCCCGCACTGCTGTGCCTCGACGAACCGGCTGCCGGCCTCAACGCGCGAGAGAGCGCCGCGTTGAACGAGCTCCTGCTTTCGATCCGCAACGACCTGGGAACGTCGATCCTCCTGATCGAGCATGACATGTCGGTGGTGATGGAGATCTCCGACCACATCGTGGTGATGGATCACGGGGTGAAGATCGCACAAGGCACGCCGCGCGAGGTGCGCGACGATCCCAAGGTGATCGCCGCCTATCTCGGCGCCGACGAGGAAGAGGCCATGGCCGTCATGGAGAGCGGATCGTGACGGCGGCATCCCCCCTGCTCGCGATCCGGGGCCTGCGCGCGGCCTACGGCAAGATCGAGGCCTTGAAGGGCGTCGACGTCGACATCAATTCCGGCGAGATCGTGGCGCTGATCGGCGCCAACGGCGCCGGCAAGTCGACGCTGATGATGACGATCTTCGGCAAGCCGCGCGCCCGCGCCGGGCAGATCCTGTACGAGGGCAAGGACATCACGGCCGTCCCGACCCACGAGATCGCCCATTTGCGCATCGCGCAGTCGCCCGAAGGCCGTCGCATCTTCCCGCGCATGAGCGTCGCCGAGAACCTCCAGATGGGGGCCGACGTCACCGAGAGCACGCCGGCGGAACGGGAGAGCACGCTCGAGCGCGTGTTCGCCCTGTTTCCCCGCCTGAAGGAACGTTTCGCCCAGCGCGGCGGAACCCTGTCCGGCGGCGAGCAGCAGATGCTGGCGATCGGCCGCGCCTTGATGAGCCGCCCTCGCCTGCTCCTGCTCGATGAACCCTCGCTGGGGCTCGCCCCGCTGATCGCGCGGCAGATTTTCGACGCCATCCGCACGCTGAACCGGCAGGACGGCCTGACCGTGCTGATCGTCGAGCAGAACGCCAACCACGCCCTCAAGCTGGCCCATCGCGGCTATGTCATGGTCAACGGCCTGATCACGCTGGCCGGCAGCGGCGCCGAATTGCTGCAGCGCCCCGAAATCCGCGCCGCTTATCTGGAAGGCGGCCGGCACTGACCGGCCCCGCCCTGCGCGAGAATGCGGCTAGATATCTTGGCGTATGCCCGTATTTTGCCGGTGACTTCTCCTCGAATTCATTCAAGAATGGCGCCGGTTTGAACCGGGCATGCCCGGCAACTTCCACAGGCGACCACCCGCGAGGTATCTCATGAAATCACTGAAGCTCATCGGTCTGGCATTCGGCGCATCGCTCGCGCTATCGAGCGCGGCATTCGCGCAGGATGTCACCGTCGCAGTCGCAGGCCCGATGACCGGCGGCGAGTCCGCCTTCGGCCGCCAGATGAAGAACGGCGCCGAGATGGCCGTCGCCGACATCAACGCCGCCGGTGGCGTCAACGGCAAGAAGCTCGCGCTCAACGCCGAGGACGACGCCTGCGATCCGAAACAGGCCCGCTCGATCGCGGAAAAGATCGCCGGCGCCAAGATCCCGTTCGTCGCCGGCCATTTCTGCTCGTCGTCTTCGATCCCGGCCTCTGAAGCCTATGCGGACGGCAACGTCCTGCAAATCACCCCGGCTTCGACCAACCCGCTCTTCACCGAGCGCAAGCTGTGGAACGTGGCGCGAGTCTGCGGCCGCGACGACCAGCAGGGCCTGATCGCCGCGCAGTACATCGCCAAGAACTACAAGGGCAAGAACATCGCGATCCTCAACGACAAGACCACTTACGGCAAGGGTCTTGCCGACGAGACCAAGAAGGCGCTCAACAAGGCCGGCATCACCGAGAAGATGTACGAATCCTACAACAAGGGCGACAAGGACTTCAACGCGATCGTCTCGCGCCTGAAGAAGGACAATGTCGAGCTCGTCTATGTCGGCGGTTACCATCAGGAAGCCGGCCTCATCCTCCGCCAGATGCGCGATCAGGGCATGAAGACGGTGCTGATGTCGGGCGACGCGCTCGCCGACAAGGAGTACGCCTCCATCACCGGTCCCGCCGGCGAAGGCACGCTGTTCACCTTCGGTCCCGACCCGCGCAACAAGCCGACCGCGAAGAAGATCGTCGAGGCGTTCAAGGCCAAGGGCATCGATCCGGAAGGCTATACGCTCTATACCTACGCTGCGCTGCAGGTCTGGACTCAGGCGGTCAAGAAGGCCGGCACCACCGACGCCAAGAAGGTCATGGAGACCATCAAGGCCGGCAAGTGGGACACGGTGCTCGGCCCGATCGAAATTGACGCCAAGGGCGACCTCAAGCAGATCGACTATGTCGTCTACAAGTGGGACGCCAAGGGCAATTACGCCGAGCTCGGCGCCAAGGGCTCTTGATCGAGAATGCTCTTCGGGGATCCCGATCAGCGATCCCCCGAAAGCTCCCGCCATCGCGACCACGCCCCGGCTTGCCGGGGCGTTCTTTTGCCGGTCAGACCGCGGCCGAAATCTCGCCGCCGGCCGCGGCCTGGGCCTTCCGTAGGGCCTGCAGCAGATCGTTCGGCCGAAACGGCTTTTGCAGGCCGACCACGTTGGCGAGGTGGGGCGATTGGTCCATGAAATCGAGTGCCGTCACCCCGGATACCGCAATCACCGGCAGCGCCGGCGCGCGTTCGCGCAAGACGGTGATGACGTCGACGCCGCTGGTATCACCGAGGAAGATGTCCACAATCGCCGCGTCAAAGCGGCTTTCCGCAAAGGCCTTCAGCCCCGCCGCGCCGGTTTCGGCCTCCACGACCTCGAAATGGTTGACCCGAAGCACGATCGCCACCATCGCGCGGACGTCCTTCTGGTCGTCGATGATGAGAACGCGGGGCATGGGGGCAAACTCCCGATCTCGAAATCAAAATCGCCTGTTTCAAGCCTGGAACCGGCCGCAGCGGCAGGGCATTATGACACCGCCCAGTAAAGTGCCCCTTACCAATCCCTGTTCCGTGCTCTCACCGAAATTAGGTAAGCTGTAACCCTCGGTTGAGTCGTAAACCGGTTCCGTGACCACCTGCGCGCAGAACCCGCTACGATGAACGGACTGCCGGCGAATGAGACTAGCGGAGATGCTCAAGCCCATCGACTCGCGCGAAATGGACGTGCCTGCGCCGATCGACCGAAGCACATTTCTGTCGACCCTGCCGGCCACGTCGGCCGACCGCACTGCAGCATTGACGATTGTCGGTGTGTCCTCGCTCCTGTTCGCCGCAGCCGTGCCCTTCGCCGGTACCCCGCTCCTGCCGGTGCCAGCCTTCGTCGCCAGCTATCAATCCGCGCTGGCCGTGAGCGACATCGTCACGGCAGTGCTGCTGCTGTCGCAATTTGCGATCCTGCGCACCCGCGCGCTGCTGTGGCTCGCCAGCGGCTATCTCTTCACCGCCGCGGCGGCGCTGGTTCATGCCCTCACCTTCCCAGGGCTGTTCACCCCGACCGGACTCCTGGGCGCGGGCCGACAGACCACGGTGTGGCTCTACATGATCTGGCACGCCGGCTTTCCGCTCTGCGTGATGGCATATGCCTGGCTGAAGGAGAAAGACGGTGGGCCCCGGATCCGCGGCGCGGTAAGCACCGCGATTTATGCCTGCGGGCTCGGCGTCGTCGCCGCGATGGCGGTCTTCGCCTGGATCGTCACCGCGCAGCACGATCTGTTGCCGGTCCTGTTGAGCGAGGGCCGCTACACGGCGACCATGATCGGCGTCGTGTCCTTCGTGTGGTCGCTGAGCTTTGCCGCGCTGGTCTCGCTCTGGTTCCGCAGGCCGCATACGGTGATCGACATCTGGCTGATGGTGGTCATGTGCGCCTGGCTGTTCGACATCGCTCTGTCGGCGATCGTCAACGTCGCGCGCTTCGATCTCGGATTCTATGCCGGCCGGCTCTACGGCCTCGCCGCGGCGACCTTCGTGCTCGCGGTGCTTCTGATCGAGAATGTCCGCCTCCAGGCGCATACAGTGGGCCTCGTCGGAAAGCTGCGCCAGCAATCGGCCTCGCAACGCGACTATTTCGGCAAGCGCCTCGCGCTGTACGGCGCCGTGGTCGAATCCTCCAATGACGCGATCATCACCAAGTCGCTCGACGGCATCATCACCAGCTGGAACAAGGCCGCCGAAAACCTATTCGGCTACTCCGCCGCCGAGGCCGTCGGCAAGCCGATCGACATCATCGTGCCGCCGGATCGCAAGGGCGAGATCAGAAGCACCCTCAACCAGATCGCCAGCAATGAATCGATCGCCCAGCACGAGACGGTCCGAATCCGCAAAGACGGCCGCCCGCTCGACGTCGTCCTGAACGTCTCGCCGCTGCGGACCGACGATGGAGAGATCATCGGCGCTTCCAAGATCGCCCATGACATCACGGAAGAAAAGCAGGCTAGAGAGAAGCTGCGCCGCGAGACCGAGGAACGCCAGCGGATTTTCGAGACATCGCAGGACCTGATCCTGGTCACCGACGGCTACGGCAATTTCGTCCAGGTCAGCCCGAGCGTGCAGAACATTCTCGGCTACAGCCCCGAGGACATGGTCGGGCACAGCGCGATCGAGTTCATCCATCCCGACGATCTCGAGAAGACGCGGAGCGAGATGCGCGCGGCCCGTCGCGGCGCGGTCAAGCGCAGCTTCGAGGCGCGCTACTACCATTACGACGGTCACGAGGTCACGCTGAACTGGATGGGCACCTGGTCCGAGCCGGTGAAACGCCACTTCTTCATCGGCCGCGACCTCACCGACAAGCAGGCCGCCGAAGCCCAGCTCCGGCAGGTCCAGAAAATGGACTCGATCGGCCAATTGACCGGCGGCGTCGCCCACGACTTCAACAACGTGCTGACCGTGATCACGGGCACGATCGGCATTCTCAGCGACGCGGTCGCCGACCGGCCCGATCTTGCCGCGATCACCAAGCTGATCGACGACGCCGCCGAGCGCGGCGCGCAGCTGACCAAGCACCTGCTCGCCTTCGCCCGCAAGCAGCCGCTGCAGCCGCGCGAGATCGACGTCAACGCACTGGCGCTCGAAGCCGCCAAGCTCTTGCATCCGACGCTCGGCGAGCAGATCACCATCATGCCGCAGCTCACCGAGGATGCCTGGCCGACACTGGTCGACCCGGGCCAGCTCTCCACCGCGATCCTCAATCTCGCGCTGAACGCGCGCGACGCCATGCCCGAGGGCGGCACCCTGGTCCTGGAGACCCGCAACATCTTCCTCGACGACGGCTATGCCAGCATGAACCCCGACGTCGTTGCCGGCAATTACGTGATGATCGCGGTCAGCGACACCGGCACCGGAATCCCTGCCGAGCTGATCGACCGGGTGTTCGATCCCTTCTTCACGACCAAGGAGGTTGGCAAGGGCACTGGCCTCGGGCTCAGCATGGTGTTCGGCTTCGTCAAGCAATCGGGCGGGCACATCAAGATCTACAGTGAGGAAGGCCACGGCACGAGCGTGAAGATCTACCTGCCGCGCTCGACGGGTGTGCAGGAGACCGAGTTCGAATCGCTCCAGAATGCGCCAATCACCGGCGGTAACGAGAAGATCCTGATCGTCGAGGACGATGCCTTGGTGCGGCAGTATGTCGTGACGCAGGTCAAGAGCCTCGGCTATACCGCGCTCGAGGCCGCCAACGGCGCCGAGGCGCTCAATATCATCGACAGCGACGAGACCATCGACCTGCTGTTCACCGACATCATCATGCCCGGCAACATGAATGGCCGCCAGCTGGCCGACGAAGCCCACAAGCGCCGCCCCGACCTGAAGACGCTGTTCACCTCGGGCTACACCGAGAACGCCATCGTCCATCACGGCCGGCTCGATTCCGGCGTGCTGCTGCTGGCCAAGCCCTACCGCAAGTCCGAGCTCGCCAAGATGCTGAGGACCGCACTCGCCGGTTGAGCCTGCGGCATTGCTGCGCTATCGCAGATCGTGAATTCTCAAACACGAGGCCGCCTTGAAGAACCTTCTCACCGATATCGCCGGCGTCCGGGTCGGCCACGCCGAAGATCCGAAAGTCGGTTCCGGTGCGACCGCGATCATCTTCGATTCTCCTGCGATCGCCGCGATCGACGTGCGCGGCGGCGGCCCCGGCACGCGCGAGGATGCACTGCTCGATCTCGCCAACACGGTCGAGCGCGTCGACGCCATCGCGCTGTCGGGCGGCTCGGCCTTCGGCCTCGACACCGGCGGCGGCGTGCAGGCCTGGCTCGCCGAGCAGGGCCGCGGCCACCGGGTTCGCGAAGCGCTGATCCCGATCGTGCCGGGGGCGATCCTGTTCGACCTGCTCAATGGCGGCGACAAGGCCTGGGGACGCTTCTCGCCGTATCGCGACCTCGGCTATGCCGCGGCGACTGCCGCCACCAGCGCGGATTTCGCGCTTGGCAGCGCCGGCGCCGGCTTCGGCGCCACCACCGCGACGTTCAAGGGCGGGCTCGGCTCGGCATCGGCCGCGACGCCAAGCGGAATCAAGGTCGCGGCGATCGTCGCCGTCAACGCCGTGGGCAGCGTCACCGTCGGCAATGGCCCGTGGTTCTGGGCGGCGCCGTTCGAAGTGGACGGCGAATTCGGTGGACGCGGCCTGCCGGACAAGTTCACCGAGGACATGCTCCGCATGCGCATCAAGGGCGGTCCTGCCGCGAGCGCGCGCGAGAACACCACCATCGGCGCCGTCGTGACCAACGCGGCGCTGACCAAGCCCCAGGCCAAGCGGCTGGCGATGATCGCGCATACCGGCTTCGCCCGCGCGATCTATCCGGTGCATGCGCCGACCGACGGCGACGTGCTGTTCGCCGCCGCCACCTGCGAAACGCCGATCGAGCCGCTGGTTGGCCTCACCGAGCTCGGCACGATCGCCGCCAACGTGGTCGCCCGCGCGATCGCCCGCGGCGTCTACAGCGCGACGGCCCTACCGTTTCCGGGCGCGCAGGCGGCTTGGAAGGACCGGTTCGGCTAGAAACGAAACCGTCACCCAAGCGTTACCCGGCGGACAAGGTGTGCGGCCATGCCCTCTTCCGTGATCCGCTTTTTTCGCTATGCGCCAGAGAGACGCGAACTGAAGGTGACGTTCGTCAGCGGGCGCCTCTATGTCTATGAGGATGTTCCGCCCGAGATCGCTGCTGCGTTCAGGGATGCGCGCGCAAAAGGAACGTTCTTCAATCGCGAGATCCGCGACCGCTATGCCTGTCGTGACATCACGCACGAACCTGCCGGTTAGCTTCGGGATGTGCTCACACGCTGATCGACATCGATGAAGCTGCTGATCCCGCAGTAGCCTGGGCCTGGCGCTGCATCATCTGCCCGAACCAATCATAAGGCGAATTTCCGCCACCTTTCGCATTCGACGAGCTGGCGGCGCCCGGCACCGTGGTCGACATCTTGAAGCCGTCGGCATAGGTGACGGTGGTGGTGGTCGAGCCGTCGGCATTGGTCGTCGTGGTCGACGTCGAGCCGCGGCTGGATTGCGACGAGGAATCCGAGCCATCGTCCGCGCCTTCCGCGTGATCACGGCCGTGACCGCCCCTCAGCGCCTTCGTCATCTCGCCGAGATTGACGCTGCCATCCGCATTCGCGTCCATCTTCGAGAACACATCGTCGGCCTGGGCCAGGTTGGTGCCGCCCGCGCCGAGCGCGTCCTCGAACTCGGACTTGGTGATCTTGCCGTCGGCGTCAGCGTCGATCTGCGAGAACAGATCCTTCAGCGCAGCCTCCCGGCCCTTCGACGACGAGGATGTGCCGTTGGCCGACTGGCCCTGCGCCGCGAACAGCGCATTCATCGTCTCCGCCGAAATCTGCGGATACTTACCTGCATTGACCGACGAGGTCGCGCCGGTCGTGCTGCTGCTGCCGCTGTCGATTGCGAACGGATTGGTCGGCGCGCTCTGCGAGGAGCCGGTCTTGTGCGCCGCCGACGACGATTTCGCGTTTGTCAGCGACTGGATCGCGTCGAGCGCGCTCGATACCGCACCAAGGGCGAACAACATTGCACAACTCCAACAGGATGCGGCATGCCGCGACCAATGTTCTGCGGCTGAAGTCAGCAAGCGCCGTGCCATCGCGAAAAGCTCAACGAATTCCGCATCCGTCGGGTCGTGCAGGCCGCGGGAACATCGGCAATTCATGCCGCCGGCGGCAGAAATTTCCGCCCACAGGAAGCGCGCCCCTTCTGCATTGCCCGCCACAAGAGCCCATGTTAGGCGAGGCCATTCGTCGTCCGTCCGCCCCGGGAAAACGCGCCATGACCCAAGCTTTCGCCCCCCGCCCCCTGGCCATCGCGCCCTCGATCCTGGCCTCGGATTTCTCGAAGCTCGGCGAGGAGGTGCGCAGCGTCGACGCCGCCGGCGCCGACTGGATCCATCTCGACGTGATGGACGGGCACTTCGTTCCGAACATCTCCTACGGTCCTGACGTCATCAGGGCGATGCGCCCGCACACCAAGAAGATCTTCGACGCGCATCTGATGATCTCGCCCTGCGATCCCTATCTCGAGGCCTTCGCGAAGGCCGGCTGCGACCACGTCACCGTGCACGCGGAGGCAGGTCCGCATTTGCACCGCTCGCTCCAGGCGATCCGCGCGCTCGGCAAGAAGGCCGGCGTCTCGCTCAATCCGGCGACGCCGATCAGCGCGCTCGAATACGTCCTCGACCTCGTCGACCTCGTGCTGGTGATGTCGGTCAATCCCGGCTTCGGCGGCCAGGCCTTCATCCCCTCCGCGATCAACAAGATCCGGGACATCCGCGCGATGGTTGCGGGCCGCCCGATCGACATCGAGGTCGACGGCGGCGTCGGCCCCGATGTTGCGGGTGCGCTCGCCGCGGCCGGCGCCAACGCTTTCGTCGCGGGCACCTCGGTGTTCAAAGGCGGCACGCAGGAGGCCTACAAGACCAACATCGCCGCGATCCGCAACGCGGCACTTGGGGCACGCGGCGAGGCGATCTGAGACCATCGCTATCCGAACCGGAGCCGCGGCCGCTACGACCAAGTGGAATGGATAAACTCCGCGCCACTCCGTTTACTGCCGGCCTGCTTCGTCTTCTCGCCGAGTCCCTTCAGGATGGAGAGCAAGTGGTCTGGCAGGGGCAGCCCGACGCCATCGCCAACGCGACAATGTGGCGATTTCTCTGGTGGATCGGATTTCCCTGGTTGTTGCTGACCGTCATCGCCGTCAGCAACGATTGGATCGACCAAGCGACCCAACCTCTGGCAATGATTGGAGTTGGGATGATTGCAGCTCCGTTCGTGATGCTGCTGCAAGACCTGCAGACGCTTTATGTGATCACCGACCGCCGCGCGCTGATCGTGCGCACGGCCTGGAGCAGACGCAGCGTGACCGCTACTTCGTTCGACGCCATGGATGAAGTGTTCGAAATCCTCGACATCGGCGGCGGCGTCGGCCACCTGAACTTTGCGTCAGGGCGCTCGACCCGTTCGCCCGATACCGACTACACCGGGCGCTATGGGTTTCGCTGTGTTCGAGACGCAAGGCGCATCCGGGATATCCTCGATCATGCGCGCACCGGCAAAGTACGTCGGTCGCACGCGGGAAGAACTGCGGCTTCCACGGGTTCTGCAAGGCGCAAAGCTTAAAATTGTAGCCTTGGTCCGTACTCATCCGGACTTCACTGATTCGCGCAAATCATTGCAAGTGATTCCTGCCTGTTTTCGCGGGAGCACATCATGACGACGACCCTGGTTTGGACTGGCGTGGCGTTGTGGATTGGTTTCAGTGCGTTTGTGGTGTTCGGTCCCTCGGCCGGACCGGTCGAGGCCCCGGCACGTCCGGCCCGCAACATCCGCCGCGACCGCACCAGAGGCTGACGTCATGCAGATCGCACTCGTGAGGCGTCAGCCGAAGCGCCGGTGCCGGATTCCACGGCGCCCGCATCCGAGCCTCGATTATTTCTTCGGCCGCCTCGAGCGCGCCGATGGCACGCTGGACGACGATGCCGGGCTCGACAATTCGGACCTCGACCGTTCGCTTGGCTCGCCGCGCCGACACTAAGACCTCTTTTCCGGACCGCCCATGAAACCGCATTGCCCGAACTGCCTGAAGGAAATGACCAAGGCGTCCGCGTCGCGTAACCTGTTCAATTGCGAGCCCTGCCGCGAGATCATCCAGTATTTCGGCGGCAGCGCCGATCACGGCGAGCCGGGACCGCAATTCTCCTGGCCGATCCGCCGCAAGCGCGCGTTTGCCGTCCACGCGGCCTGATCCGGCCCGCAAATCGCCCCGGCCGGCCTAACCTTCGCCGGCCTCCGGCCCGCCGCCGTCCCCCGCCAATCGCGGCGGCCGCACCACGGTGACGGTGCAGCTCGCCTCCGAGGCCACCTTGGCCGACACGCTGCCGAGCAGCATGCGCCGGAACGAGCTCTGTCGCGCGCCGATGATGACGTGGTCGACCTGGTTGGCCTTGGCAAACTCCAGGATCGCGGCGGCGGGATCGACCGCCTCCAGCACATGAGCCGACAGCCGGCTCTCGTCCAGCTTGAGCGGCGTTGCCCAATGCCTGAGCGCGACCAGACGATCGATATGCTTGTTGGAGCCCTGCTCGTCCAACGTCCGATCGATCGCAATCCGGTTCAGCTTGAGCACGTTGACGCAGGCAAGCCGCGCCGAGGGCAAGGTGGCGAGGATGCGCTGGGTGGTCACGCGCAGCGCCTCGTTCAGCTCCGGAGCGCCCTCCGCCATGTCGAGCGCAACGGCGAGGATCGGGCTCGATGCGATCTGGGCTGCGACATCCGATTTCGCGCGCGGCGCCATGACACCCTGGTTGAAGCGCCGGCGCCAGGCGATGCCGAGGGAATCGCGCTTCACCCGCTCCGAGCGCGCGGTGAGCTTGACCTGGTCCGGATAAGCGAGATCGAAGGCAAGCTGGGCCGCGGTCGGATAGCGCCACACCGGCTCGATCTCCAGACAGCGCAACACCACCTCCTGAAGCCAGGGCGGATAATCCGCACGAAGCTTCCGCGGCGGATGCGGATCGCGCCACAGCCGGCGCCGCATCGCCCGCAGCGTCTCGCCCTCGCCGAACGGCCGCTCGCCGGTGGTGAAGAAATAGAGCAGCACGCCGAGCGAAAACACATCGCTGCGCGGATCGTCGCGCACCCCGAGCAGCCGCTCGGGTGCCATATAGGGCGCGGTGCCGTAAGGCAGGCGGAATTCCTCCTGCAACAGGTCCGGCAGGTGGTTGTGATGCGACAGGCCGTAGTCGATCAGCACCGCTTCGCCGCTCTCGCGGAACATGATGCTGCTCGGCTTGATGTCGTGGTGGATCACGTTCTGCCGGTGCAGATCCGCAAGCGCCGTGGCGATCCTGGCGACGAGCTGCCGCGCCTCGTCATAGGGCAGCGGCAGGTCGGGGAGCCGCTTGTACAGCGTGGCACCTGGAATGCGCTCGATCACGACATAGGCTTGGCGGGCGAAATCACCGGTGCCGAAGCAGGCCGGCACGTGCGGCCCCGCCAGCCGCGGCAGGATCATCATCTCCATCTCGAAGGAGACGATCGCGGCGGCGTCCTCGCCCTCCGACACCCGCGGGATCTTCATCAGCGAGGGCACGTCGATGCCGGGATGGGTGACGGTCCACAGCGTCGCCATGCCGCCGGCATGAACGCATTCGCCGATCGTAAAACCGTCGATCTCCGCGCCTGACTTGACCAGGGGTTTGGGCATCCGTCAGCGCCCCTGCAACAAGCGGTCGGCAAGCCAAGGCGGCAGGCCGTTGTCGCGGATCCTGCTCGCTGCGGTCTCGACGTCATAGGGCGCGCGGCAATAGGTGATCTGGCACGACTCGGTGTCGAACAGCACGAAGGCCGCCGACGGATCGCCGTCGCGGGGCTGGCCGACCGAGCCGAGCACGGCGAGCCATTGCCGTCCGCGCAGGAGCTGCACGGGGACGTCGGTCTTCGGCACGAAGCTCGTCATCTTCGCCGTGACCGACATCGAATAGAGCGCCGGCCTGTGGATGTGGCCGCAAAAGGTGACGTGGGCCCGTGTCGCAATCAGGCTCTTGGCGGCGTCCACGGTCGAGCGGACATAGTGCCAGCGCTGGGGATGCGAGGCTTCCGCATGCACGAACAGGCGGCCATCGTCCTCCACCTGCATCGGCAATTCGGCCAGAAACCGCCGCTGCGCCGTGTCGAGGCGGCCGCGGGTCCATTCGATCGCGATCTGCGCCTCGGCGTTCATCGTCTCGGCCGTGGAATTGATCGCCTGGTCATGATTGCCGCGCACCGCGACGGCGCCCTGCGCGACCAGCTCCATCGCGGTGTCCACCACCCATTCCGGATCGGCGCCATAGCCGACGAAGTCGCCGAGCAGGACGATGCCCTCCGCGCCCTTCGCACGCGCGATCTTCAGGCAGGCCTCGAACGCCTGCCTGTTGCCATGGATATCCGAGAAGACAGCGAGAAGCACGCACCCTCCACCCCTCAGATTCTTATTCGGGGCCGATGAGGCCAAATTGAGGGAGGTCAACAGGATGCGCCAGCACTGGGCCGTTTGCCAGCGCTGCTCTGCAGTGATGGTGATGGGCCTATTGCTCGTCCTTGGGCGGCATCCGGGGCGGCGGAATCGGCGTGAATACCGCGTCCTGGGCACCGGCCGGCGGCGCAGTGAACTCGCCGGTCGAGGAATCGCCGCCGCTGGTCTCCAGGATGGTCTTCGGCGTCACATATTCTCGAACCAAGTCGATCAGGCTGCCGTCGCCGCCGCCGAAATCCGCCGCGCGCCCTCCTTGCGGATGTCCGGCCGCGATCTCGTTCTCGGCGGCGTGGGTCTTGTCGGCCAGCCGGTCATTGTACGGCACACGAAAAGCGCGCGGGATGCCGCTCGGGCGATTGTCCTCGTCCAGCGCCTCGACCCAGAGATAGATCGAGCCGGGATCGCCCTCAAGCGAATGCGGCTCGACGATGCGGGCCTTCAGCAGCTTGAAGGTGGTCGGCAGCCGCTCCGTGCTGGCCCAACCGAGCAGGCCGCGCATTTCGGTGAAGCTGACGATGTAGAAGGTGCTGGTCACGACCACGGCGACCGCCTTCAGCGACCAGTGCAGCCGCGCATAGACCAGAACGACCAGCAGCAGCGCGCCGATGACGGCATACGCGACCGATAGCGTCAGGATGACCGTTTGCAGGTTACTCACGGCGTACCCTCGTAGCGTTCCTGCTCACACCGGTCCTGGCATCGAGATCGCCGCCGTTGCGCCAGCTGCTGCGGAACGTCTCCAACAGCGATTTCGGCCGCTGATCGACATCGACGACCTTGCCTTCCGCATCGATCCGGAATCGGACCGCGGTCTTCTCGTCGCCGGTGTGGTCGAGCGTGAACTTGTTGTCGAAGATCACCTGCGCGGTCGGATTGAGCTTCTGCACCTTCACACTGGCCGTCACAGGCTCGCCCGTGGTGGCGACGAAATGCGAGACGTTCACGACGTACTCGCCGGCGAGGATGCCACGCACGGTGACGATCTCCTCGCGGATCGGCGAGGCGATCTTCTTGCCGTTGACGATGATGAAATTGTTGGCCCCGCCGCGGTCGTCGCGGTCGAGCGTGAGGAAGCCGGCCTCGCGGTGGCGATACCAGGCGATGTTGCCGGCGGGATCCTGCACGAACAGGTCGAGATCGTCGGGGTGGTTGTCCGGCCAGTCCAGCGTGATCATGAACTCCGCCTTGGAATCGATCTTGCCGTCCTTGGCGTCGGGGGAGACCGCCAGCAGCGCCAGGAAGAACAGGAAGGCGATCACCTGGAGCGCCTTGAACAGCATCACGCCCAGCGGGTCGAACGGCTCCTCGCGCGGATAGAGACCGAAATCATCCATCATGACGGCGTTCCCGAACCCTTGCGCTCCAGCACCGGCGTCACATAGGTCTCGGTCAGCACCACCGCGTCCGAGAACACCCGCTGGGTCGCGGCGTCGAGCATGTAGTACTGGATGCGGATCAGGATCGAGCCGACAAGGCCGGCCAGCGTCGTGTACATCGCGATCGCCATGCCGTCGCTCATCAAGCCCATCGAGGAGCGCATCGCGACCTTGTCGGCGGCGTCCAGCCCCGCGATCGGCGCCAGCATGATGATGAAGCCGATGATGGTGCCGAGCAGACCGAGCTTCATCAGCGTATCGGAGACGAAGGCGCCGAACCCGTTGGAGCCGCGCAAGCGATCGGCGAGATTACGTAGCAGCAGCGTCTGGTCGACCGGCCGGTAGTCCTGCGCCGCGGCCTTGGTCACCAGGCTTTCGATGTGGTCGCGCACCAGACCGCGCGGCAGCGCCACGGCGCTCGCATCGAGCGCCTTGCTGCCGCCCGCTGCCGACAGCACCGCGCGGCAGCGCCGCGTCGCCGCCCCTTCCCGCGCGATGGCCCGGGTCCGCAGGAAGCAGTGGCCGCAGGTGAGGACGTAGAGCGCCGCGATCACCGCTGAAATGTAGGTGCGATCCGAGGTCAGCATCAGGTGAATCAGGCCGAAGCGCCACAGCAGCACGACAGCGAAGATCGACAGCCCGGTGAAGATCATCCAGAACAGCAGCGCGCTGCGCTCGGATGGATCGGCAGCCTGGCTTGCGATTGGTCCAATCGTTATCGAACTCATGCTGCACCGCTCCTGGCTTGCAGGCGCCGGCCTGCAACGTGTCCTCACCGATTAGATCAAAGCCGCCGTTTCAGGTCCAAAGACCCATGCCCAATCCGGCTTGGGAAATTTGCCCGAGCTGCAATCCCTAGCGTTCTGCGATTGGCAAGGCACGGCGGCGTTGTTAGGCTGACCTTAGCAAACGTCGGGGGTGATCGCATGCGCCTCGTGCTTCAGCTTGTAGCTCGCCTGCTTCTAATCGTAGCGCTGTGCCTGGGAGCCGCGACCGTATGGGCCACGTTCGATGCCTATCGCAGCGTCGATCGGGCGACGGCGGCGTCGGCCCAGCGGGTCGCGCAGGCGCTTCAGGCGCTGTATTGGCGCGAGCTGTTGTTGCGCAGCAGCAGGGCGCGCGAGCATCTCCTGCCGGTTCCGGAGTGGCGCACGCTGGAGACGATGAAGCTGATCTCGCCCGGCGTCTGCGTCGAGTTCCAGCCCGCGGCGGCCTTCGAGAAGCCGCTCTGCGGCCAGAGCGAGGGGCTGGGCAAGACGCCGCCGCGCTGGTTCGCCGCCATCGTGCCGAGCTTCCTCGGCAGCCACGCCGAGGTGGTGCGGCCCGTCAGTCCCCGCGCCGCAGCCGCCGGCGCCGTCGTTGCGACGCCCCATGCGGCCGCCGCGATCGCGCTCGCCTGGGACTACGTCCTCAACGTCATCGACGTCGCGCTGCTGATGGCGGCGGCGATCGCCCTGCTTGCTTCGCTCGCCATCGCGCACGCGCTGGCGCCGGCGCGCGCGATCGTCACCGCGCTTCAGCGCATGGCGCGCGGCCAATATCGCACCAGGCTGCCGCGCTTCCGCTCGATGGAGCTGGCGATGATCGGCAGCGCCGTCGGCGAGCTCGGCGGCCGGCTGGAGGAAGCGACCGAGCAGCGCGCCGCGCTGACGCGCCGCCTGATCGAGATCCGCGACGACGAGCGCCGCGCGCTCGCCCGCGAGCTGCACGACGAGTTCGGGCAGAATCTATCCGCCATTCTCGCCTTCGCCAACACGATCGAGACGGCGAGTACGAAGCAGCACAAGGATGATGGGATCGCGCAGGACGCGCGCATGATCTCGCAGGCGACGCACCATCTGATGGCCTCGCTGCGCGACGCGCTGAACCGGCTGCGCAATCCGCTGCCGGAGGAGCTCGGGCTCGAGGCGAGCCTGGTCAATCTCGTCGACAGCTGGCGCTCGCACAGCGCGGCGCGGCCGGCGATCCAGCTCGATCTCAGGGGCGACCTCACCGATATCAGCGGCCCGGCCGCCACCACGGCCTATCGAGTCGCACAGGAATGCCTGACCAACGCGCTGCGCCACAGTGCAGCGCGCGAGATCTCGCTCCGTGTCGAGCGGCGCGCCGGCGAGGACGATGCGCTGCTGATCCGCGTCGAGGACGACGGCGGCGGCGATGCGGAGCGCGTCGCGCAATCGGCCGGCTTCGGCCTCACCGGAATCCGCGAGCGCGTCACGGCGGCCGGCGGATCGCTGTCGATCCTGCCCGCCCGCGGCGGCCTCAGCGTTGCCGCGACCATCCCGCTCGCTGCATGAGGCCGGGATGAACGAGGTGGCGGCAACAGGCATCTCCGTGCTGCTGGTCGACGACCATCCGATCGTGCGGCAAGGCTATCGGCGCGTGCTGGAGAGCCAGGGCGATTTGCATGTCGTGGCGGAAGCCGACAACGCCGCCGACGCCTACGGCGCGTTCAAGGCGCATGACCCCGACGTGGTCGTGCTCGACATTTCGATGCCCGGCGCGAGCGGGCTGGAGGCGATCCGCAACATCCGCGCCCGCAGCCCGCGGGCGCGCATTCTCGTCTTCACCATGCACAATGAGGCCGTGCTAGTGAAGGCGGCCTTCGGCGCTGGCGCCTCCGGCTTCGTCACCAAGAGCAGCGAGCCGTCCGCGGTCGTGAACGCCATTCGCAGCGTCGCCCGCGGCGAGCGCGCCATGAGCGATGACATCGCACATGTGCTGGCGGAGGACAGCCTGTCGCCGACCGGCTCGGTGCTGGACCAGTTGGGCGAGCGCGAGATCGAGATCTTGCGCCAGTTCGCCGGCGGCGCCACCACCGAAGAGATCGCGGCGCATCTCAATCTCAGCGTCAAGACCGTGCAGAACTATCACTACCTGATCAAGTCGAAGACCGGCGCGCGCACCGATGCGCAGCTGGTGCGGCTCGCCGCGACCTGCGGGCTGACGAGGATCTAGCAGCAAAGCTGCCGCACAGGCTCATCCCTCGCGATCCTCAATCTGCCGAACGAAATTGGAACGGTTCCGATCCGGCTCCGGTTAGTACGGCAGACAAGGAGTAAAGGGTCATGAGTAAGGGTCACCCCAAAGCAGTCGACCATCCCCCCATCATCACAGTAGGCGAGCTCATCGACGAACTTTGCCGTCTGCCGGACACCGCCATCGTCCACTTTCGCTGCCCGATGTTCGATCAGGAGCTGACATTCTACCGGCTTCGAAGGCGATCGAAGGATGCCGTCGAAATCGCGGTCAACGCTTATCCGGATAGTCCGCCGGTCGTGCCATCGTCCGATCCTGCCTTCCACACGCGCAGACATTCGGCATCCGCACCCTTGCCCCGCGACGGCGCCGCTCTCCAGAAAACGCGAGGTTGATTGACAGCACCCAGGGCTGAACGGGTTCTGCGGCCTTAGGCCGCCTTCAGCCCACGCAGCAGCAGCGCCAGCGTCGCATCGAGGCGCGCGGGGAGATCGGCGTCCTTCCATTCCTCGGCATGGGCCGGATGGTGGAAGCGGACGGTCGCATCGAAGATCGCGCGCGCGGTCACCTTGACGTCGCCCACGGCGAACTCGCCCTGCTGCACGCCGTCGGTCAGGATCGCGGCGATCTGGTCGATCATAGTGTCCTTGTGGCACTTGACGGCCGCGCAGGCCTCACGCGCCAGAGTCAGATAAGTCTCGAACATTTCAGGATCGTCGAGCACACGCGAACGCTTGGCCGCGAACAGCGTGCGCAGCCAGCGGTCGAGCCTGTCGGGCGCCGACCCCTGCTCCCTGGCGATCGCCAGCAGCGGGGCGTCGATGCGGTCCAGCCAGCGCTTGGCAACGGCCTCGCGGAGCGAGGCCTTGCTGGGGAAATGACGGTAGACGCTGCCGTGGCTCACATCGAGCGCACGGGCAACGTCGACCACGGTGGCCTTGGCAAGTCCGTAACGCCTGAGCACGTCCTCGGTGACTTCGAGGATCCGCTCCGGCGTCAAGACAACAGCTTCATTCATGCCAGCACCATGTTCCCGTTCAGGGCTCAGTTTACTCCGACAGTAGGGCTGCTTCCGAAGCGCCCTGGCCGGTCGTTTCGGAAAGCCTATGCCTTAATGCGGCAGTTTTGCAGCCTGCGCCGCGATCTGGCGCGCCACCAGCAAATTGAGCCAATGCCCAATCACGCCAGTGAAATTGAGGATTTCGGTCGTCATTGTCTAAGTCTCCATTCGTCCACGGTCCCCGCTCTTCAATCCGCCCTCCGATCCGAGCGTGGCTCGGATGTCGGGCTCCCCGGGGCTTGTCGCGGGACGCCCAATCGGAGCGTCCGAGAACGGATATACACGTCTCGCTGACAGATTTCAATATCTGTCAGTCAATGATCCGTGATTGACAGTTAATATCTGCGGCCAAGCGCCGCCATCCCGGCCGGCCGGTCCGGTGGAAAGGTCGGCGATGCCCTTCTTCCGGGGCCCAGACCGTTTGTTTCGCCCTGCCTGCTCTGTTACATCACGGCGTAAAAAGCATTTTGGCCGGCGCCGCCGTTCTCGGGACCGCCCGCCCACCTTCCTGGAGCCGCCCCATGATCCCCCGCTACACCCGCCCGGAAATGGCCTCGATCTGGGAGCCGCAGACCCGGTTCAAGATCTGGTTCGAGATCGAGGCGCATGCGGCGGACGCCCTCGCCGAGCTCGGGACCATCCCCAAGGAGGCCGCCCGGACGGTCTGGGCCAAGGCCAAGGACGCCATCTTCGACGTCGCCCGCATCGACGAGATCGAGCGCGAGACCAAGCACGACGTCATCGCCTTCCTCACCCACCTCGCCGAGATCGTCGGCCCCGAGGCGCGCTTCGTGCACCAGGGCATGACCTCCTCCGACGTGCTCGATACCTGCCTCAACGTCCAGCTCACCCGCGCCGCCGACCTGCTGCTCGCCGACCTCGACAAGGTGCTGGCCGCGCTGAAGAAGCGCGCCTTCGAGCACAAGATGACGCCGACTATCGGCCGCAGCCACGGCATCCATGCCGAGCCCGTCACCTTCGGCCTCAAGCTCGCTTATGCCTATGCCGAATTCACCCGTGCCAAGGACCGTCTGATCGCGGCGCGCAAGGAGGTCGCGACCTGCGCGATCTCCGGCGCCGTCGGCACCTTCGCGCAGATCGATCCGCGCGTCGAGGAGCATGTCGCCAAGGCCATGGGACTCGTGCCGGAGCCGATCTCGACCCAGGTGATCCCGCGCGACCGTCACGCGATGTATTTCTCGACCCTCGGCGTGATCGCCTCCTCGATCGA
Organism: Bradyrhizobium sp. IC4059; assembly: GCF_020193615.1. Lineage (NCBI taxonomy): Bacteria > Pseudomonadati > Pseudomonadota > Alphaproteobacteria > Hyphomicrobiales > Nitrobacteraceae > Bradyrhizobium > Bradyrhizobium sp. IC4059. The sequence goes on along the minus strand of NZ_JADYVH010000006.1, from coordinate 132,345 downwards.
GCGCATCGCCGTGGAGATCCGCCACATGCAGCGCACCGAGGTGCTCGAGGCCGAAGAGTTCTTCTCGGAGGGACAAAAGGGCTCCTCCGCCATGCCGCACAAGCGCAACCCGGTGCTGTCGGAGAACCTCACCGGCCTCTCCCGCATGGTGCGCGCCTATGTGACGCCGGCACTGGAGAACGTCGTGCTCTGGCACGAGCGCGACATCTCGCACTCCTCGGCCGAACGCATGATGGGCCCGGACGCCACCGTGACGCTCGACTTCGCGCTGGTGCGCCTCGCCGGCCTGATCGACAAGCTGCTGGTCTATCCCGCCAACATGCAAAAGAACCTCGACCGCCTCGGCGGCCTCGTGCATTCGCAGCGCGTGCTGCTGGCGCTGACGCAGAAGGGCGCCAGCCGCGAGGACGCCTACAGGCTCGTGCAGCGCAACGCCATGCCGGTCTGGCGCGGCGAAGGCGACTTCCTCCAGCTGCTGAAGAAGGACAGTGAGGTGAAGACATATCTCACCGACGCCGAGATCGAGGAGCAGTTCGACCTCGGCTATCACCTCAAGCACGTCGACACGATCTTCAGGCGCGTGTTCGGGGAAGCGTAGGATCGTAGGGTGGGTTAGCCTTGCGGCCTGCGCGAAGCGCAGTCCGCTGGGCGTAACCCACCTCTTTCGCTCCCACGGAAACCGTGGTGGGTTACGCCTAGTGGATGCGCTTGCGCATCCACGGGGCTAACCCACCCTACAAACGACAACCAGAAAACGGATTACCTCATGCCCATCGTCAACCGCGTCGCCGCCCTCTCCGACGAAATGGCCGCCTGGCGCCATGACTTCCACGAGAACCCCGAGCTGCTCTACGAAGTCCACCGCACCGCCGGCATCGTCGCCGATCGCTTGCGCGAATTCGGCTGTGACGAGGTGGTGACGGGAATCGGCCGCACCGGCGTGGTCGGCGTGATCCGCGGCCGCAAGTCGGCCTCCGGCAAGACCATCGGCCTGCGCGCCGACATGGACGCGCTGCCGATCATGGAGACCTCGGGCGTGCCTTATGCCTCGAAGGTGCCCGGCAAGATGCACGCCTGCGGCCATGACGGCCACACCGCGATGCTGCTGGGCGCGGCCAAATATCTTGCCGAGACGCGCAATTTCGACGGCACGGCCGTGATGATCTTTCAGCCCGCCGAGGAAGGCGGCGGCGGCGGCAAGGCCATGGTCGAGGACGGGCTGATGACGCGCTGGAACATCCAGGAGGTCTACGGCATGCACAACATGCCGAACCTGCCCGAGGGCCATTTCGCCACCACGCCGGGTGCGATGCTCGCCTCCTCCGACAACATCCAGATCACCGTCCGCGGCAAGGGTGGCCACGCCGGCGCCGGTCCGCACAAATCGGTCGACAGCGTGCTGATCGGCTCGCAGATCGTCAATGCCCTGCAATCGATCGTGGCGCGCAACGTCGATCCGTTGAAGTCCGCCGTCATCTCGATCACGCAATTCCACTCCGGCACCGCCTTCAACATCATCCCGGAGGTCGCCGAGCTCGCCGGCACCGTGCGCACGCTCGACCCCGAAGTGCGCGATCTCGTCGAACGCCGCATCGGCGAAGTCGCCGACAGCATCGCCCGCGCCTATGGTGGCTCGGCCGAAACGAAATACACGCGGATGTATCCGGTGACGATGAACCATGCCCGCGAGGCCGCACTCGCCGCCGACGTCGCGCGCGACATCGTCGGCACTGAGCGCGTCAACGACAAGTTCGTCCCGATGATGGGCGCCGAGGACTTTTCGTTCATGCTGGAAGCACGCCCCGGCGCGATGGTGCTGGTCGGCATGGGCGACGGCAACGAGTGTCACCACCCGGCTTACGTCTTCAACGACAACATTCTGGGTCACGGCGCCTCGTTCTGGGCGCGGCTGGTGGAAACACGAATGCCTGCGGGGTAGCAGGCGGGCAATCACCAGCTCAGTTGCAGACTTCGACCATGCTGGTGCCGCCGCCGGCCGTTTGGCCGGCAGTCCTATTGCCCCACGTCTCGAGCCGACAACCCTGCCGGACCGGCCGGCACCCTGCACTGTTGCAAAAGACCTGACCGGTCGCCTGCGGTTTTGACGGCGCGGACTCGCTTGCCTTCCGCTCATCGTCTCGCGGTCTGGAATTCTCGCGCGTCGCAACCGGCTTCTTCTCCTGCACCTTTTCGCATTCGTTATCGTCGTTGACACGATAACCGGCCCGGCAGGTGATCTTCACGCATTGGTCGCCGTCGGCCTTGAATCCGAAATTGCACACCAGCGGACAAACCCGTCCCGGCTTGGCCTTCAAAGCATCGAGTGCGTCGACGCTGGCCAGCTTCACGTCGAACTTGGTGCCGGAATATTTGTTGAACAGCGTCAGCGAGCGCTGCGCGGCCGAGCTCCACTCGCTTTCCGCAGACGAGGTCAGGCAACCGACGCGGCGCAGTTCGCTTTGTACCGATTTGGAAAGCTCGGCCGCCGATAATGTGGATGTGGGTCCGGGCGAGAGCGCAGCCACTTTCTGGTTCTCGACTTCGGGCATCTGCCGATCGGCGGCCGGCTTGGCGGCCTGCTCCGCTTTCTCGGCGGCCTGCTTGGCCGCCAGCTCGGCCTTGGCCCTCTCTGCCGCCTGTTTCTCGGCCAGCGCTTTCGCGGCCGCCGCCTCGGCAGCTTTGCGCTGCTGCTCGGCCGCTTCCGCCCTGGCCTGTTCAATCTGCTTTTGCTTCTCCGCAGCGATTCGCGCCTCTTCAGCGGCCTTCGCAGCAGCAGCCGCCTTCTCCTGCTCGGCTTTCTGAGCGCGCTCGGCGATCAGCCTTGCCTTTTCCTGCTCGGCCGCCTTGGCCTTTTGCTCGGCAGCCAGACGCGTCTCTTCGGCACCGATCTTGTTCAACTGTCCCTTGGCGAGGCTGGCATAAAAGCCGTCCGGATAGGTCGCCAAAAAGGCTCCCCAGGCATCGCGCGTCGCAAGCTGGAGCGCGAGCTCGTAGTCCCTGCGAACCGCGTCCTGAGGGTTTGCCTGCGGACCGGTTGCGGCCGGCTTCATTACGAGCGGCACGTCGTCGCCGCCGAGCGAGCCATAGACATAGGGCTCTTGCTTGTAGCCGGTGGTCTTGAGCACGTCGTCGCGCACGAAGCCGAACGCCTTGCGCAGATCGAGGCCCGGCTTCGGCAGGTGCTCGACCAGCGCGGCAGCAAACGGACTGTTGCGAGAATCGCCGTCGGATGCGGTCGAGCCGGCCTTCGCGGCGAAGGCGATCATCGTGTTCGGGCTGGTTGGCTCGACCTTAGCGAGGCCGCGTCCGATCGCCCGCGAGGCCAGCGTGCGCTTCATCGTCTTCGCAAAGGGGTTATCGCGGCAGGCATCGAGGATGATCAGGCGCAGCTGTTTGGCCGGCTCGACCGCGAACAATGCGCGCTCGACAGGAATGGTTTCGTCGAGAACGTCGCCATCCGTCTCCAGCGTCGCGTCGGTCGGAATGAGATAATTGTTGCCGTCGAGCTCGATGCCGTGGCCGGCATAGTAGATCACCGCCATGTCCGCATCGCGTGACCTGCCGGCGAACTCGCGCAACATGCGCCGCATCTCGCTCGCACTGAGATCCAGCCTGACATCGACGGAATCGAAGCCGGCCTTCTTGAACATGCCGCCGATCAGCGTGGCATCGTTCGCGGGATTGGTGAGCTTGGGCGCGCTCTTGTAAGCGGAATTGCCGATGACGAGCGCGACCCGCCGATCGGCGTGTGCCGATCCGCAGGCCAGTAAGGTCGCAAAAATCAATAAACCAAATAGCCGAAACGGAATCACTGCAGCCCCCTCGGATGCAATTTCCTGAGACTATTCGGAGCGCCGACGAAAGCCAAATTTTTCTATGTGAGGCCCATCACATAAACGCCTCGATCGCGGCTTATAGCTAATGCAGTCAGCCCTCGCCCCGCAGGCGCGGACCTACGCCTGCACCACCTCGTGGCGCATCACGAAGGGTGCGAGCAGTGCGTGCACCTCCCCCTCCACCGCTTCGCGCTGCCCAGCCGGCAGGCCCGTCAGCGTCACGGTCGCGATCGAGCCGTGGCTGCCGTGCGGACCGACCTTCACCTTGCAATCGATGCCGCGCTCGACCAGCGGCGCCAGCACCTTGGTGAACACGCGCGCGGCCGCGTCCCAGCGCAGCTGCGGCTTGAACACCTTACCGACGCCCGTCACCGGCATTGGATCGATCGGGATGACCTGCACCGGTACGGCGGCGCGCTCCGGCGTGCGCTCGCGCACCCAGGCCTCCAGCTCGCCCGGCTCGACCTTTGCGCCCGGCTTCAACTGCACGTAGCCCACCGGCAGTTCGCCGGCGTAAGCGTCGGGCTGGCCAACCACCGCGGCGAAGCCGACGGCGGGATGGCGGAACATGATCTCCTCGATCGGCGCCGGATCGATGTTGTGGCCGCCGCGGATCACGAGATCCTTGGCGCGGCCGGTGATCCACAGATAGCCGTCGGCATCGAGCCGGCCGAGATCGCCGGAATTGACCCAGACCCCGTCGATGAAGGCACCCTTGTTGTGCTCGTCGTTGAGATAGCCGCCGAACACGCCGGGCCCGGCCATGATGACGACACCAATCTCGTCCGGCTTGCAGTCGCGGATCAGGCGGCCGTCGGCGTCGAGCTGCACGATGCGCACGCGCGCATAGGGCATGGGAAGGCCAACCGAGCCGAGCCGGATCGGCCGGCCCGGATAAGCGAGCGTGTGCACGCTCGAGGTCTCGGTCATGCCGTAGACCTCGACCACCGGCAGCTTCAGCGTCTCCTGAATCGCCGAGCCGACCGCGACCGGAATCGCCGAGCCGCCGCCGGCCGCATATTTCAGGCTCGAGATATCCGCATTCCCCGGCGGCACCGCGAGCGTCGCGGCGAGCACGGTCGGCACGCTCGACAGCGCTTCGGGCTTGAAGCGCTCGACGAGCTGCCAGATGTTCTTCACCGCATTCGGGTTGCGCCAGCCGCTCGGCGACAGCACGACCAGCGAGCCCCCGCCCGACAGCGTCGTCAGCACCTGGGTCAGCGATCCACCGACGTGAAACAGCGGCATGCCGAACAGCAGGTTGGCGCCGGGCTTGCCCTTCAACAGCAGATTGAGTGCCCAGGCCTGATAGACCTGGTTGGCATGGGTATGCCGCACCAGCTTGGGCGTACCCGTGGTGCCGCCGGTGTGGAAATAGGCTGCGATGTCGCTGCCGCGAATCTTGCGCCCGCTGACCAGCCGATCCGACGGCTGCTGCTTGATCAGGTCGCTGAAGGCGAAGATGCCATTGGCCGGATCGCCGCCGCCGAACACCTGCACGATGGCTTTCAGATGCTTCAGATGCGGGCGGATCTGCTCGACCTTCTGCCAGATGTCGGTGCCCGGCATCGGCCCGAGCGCCACCAGGATCTTGGTGTTCGCAGCTTCCAGGATTTCGGCGAGCTGGTGCGGCTCGAGCAGCGGATTGACGGGATTGGCGATGCCGGCGGCCTCGGCGCCGAACAGAGTGACGAACGCATCCGGCACCAAGGGCAGCATGAAGCTGATGACGTCGCCCTTCTCGGCGCCGAGCGCGTGAAACATGTTGGCGGCCTGGGTGACGCGCGCGATGAAATCGCGGTGCGTGACGACCAGCGGCGCGTCGGCGGGATCGGCATTTTGCAGGAACTGGATCGCCGCCCCGTCGGGATTGCGCTCGGCACCAAGCCTGATGGCGTCATAGGTGCTCTCGGCCGCGACGCGGTCGGCGTAGGGGACCTGCTCGAAGGCCCGGACCTCCTCGTCCGTCAACAGTTCCGGATAGTCGTTGCCGATCAACCGATCGAGCGCGTGGATGCCCGCCATGAATTCCGTCCTCCCTCAGATGCATGTCCCCGCCGCCGTATCTTTTGACAGTTTGGTTCGGCGAGGTCTCGGCCGTGTTCGGCCGAGCCGGACCAGAATGATGGATGATTTGCCGTTCGTCCATTGCCTACCGGCTGCGCCACTTGAACCTCTGCGCCTGATCGAGGGACCAAGAACTGCCACTGAATTCACTCGCCAGCGCCCTGCCGCAAGACTCGAGGTCATCATGACGACGCCCCTGCGGAACCGGATCGCACGGCTGGTCGCTGCGTTCACAATGGTATCCGCGATCGCCCTGCCCGGTGCCTCGCTTGCCGACAGCCAGCTCGACAAGGTGCGGGTCAAGGTCGCCGCCTTCATCGCCGACAAGATGGAGAAGCTGGGCGGATCGCGGATCGTCTACAGGGTCGACACCGATGCCTTGCGGGAGGCGGTCGTCACGGATTTGCGCGACGACGTCTACAAGATTCTGCGCGAGGGCCGCATCGCGTTCTCCGGACTTGCGATCCGCGACGGCGGCGTCGACGTGAAGATCGCTGACGGCAAAGGCCGCGAACAGCTCACGCGCAAGCTCGTCGCGGCGGCGGAGGGGTTGCCGACACACGCGCTCAACGTCACCGACGCCGGCGACGGGCTGCTCAGGCTCGCGCCGACCGATGCCGCATCAGCCGCGCGGCTGCGCGATCTCGTCGAAGATTCCATCGCCATGATCGAGCAGCGCCTCAAGGACGCCGGCGTCAAGCTCGCCAGCGTCCAGCCCGAGGGAATGGACCGTATCCGCATCTTCCTGCCCGGATTGATGGAGCCCGAGCAAATCACCGCGATCTTCGCCAGGAAGGTCAAGGTCGGCTTCCGCCTGATCGACCTCTCGATGTCCGCAGAGCAGGCGCAATCGGGCACACCGCCGGCGGGCACGGAAGTCCTGCTCGGCTTCAAGGACAAGCTTCCTTATCTCGTCGCCAAGGACAGCGCCCTCGAGGGCGGCGAGATCAGCTATGCCGGCCCGGGATTGACCGGCGACAGCAAGGAGCCGATCGCATCGTTCCGCTTCAACGGCCGCGGCACGCGGCGCTTCGCCCATATCACGGCAGAGAATGTCGGAAAGCCTTTTGCCATCGTGCTCGACGACAAGGTGATCTCCGCGCCCGTGATCCGCGAGCCCATCACCGGCGGCTCCGGCCAGATTTCCGGCAATTTCACCCTGGAAGAGGCCAACAGCGTCGCCATGCTGCTGCGCGCCGGCTCTCTGCCGGGGCGGCTCGGCCTCGTCGAGCAGCGGGTCGTGCAACCCGCCGCCAAGCCGTAAACGAAGGTCGCTTCGGGCCCGTCAGCGACGCTCAAGCCCGCACGGCTGGCCCGAATCACGGGCCTGCGCGGCCGGACGCGCAACCAACGGGCAATTGCCGAAACGCCCGATCAGGCTAAAATTTGCCCCTTGCGGCACGATGGCCGGAAGCGTCATTCAAGCGGTCGTCATTCGATTTCGGCTATACGGGTGCCGACCAGGACTGAATGCCTTACGTGGGGTTAGTACCATGCCGTCCGGCAGCGCAGACATTTCGTCGATCCTCGACCGCATCCTTGAAGCGGCCACGGACAACCTCAGGATCGCGAAAATCCTGGTCCAGATGGGCCTCGATCCCGACAGCGTCACCTACGAGGCGATCTTCAACCGGCTCCTGGAGATCTTCGTCCACAATATCACGCTCGCCAATCTGTTCGCCGTGGTCGGGGCGGTCTTCTTCGTCGCCACCCTCTTGATGCGGACAATGGTGCCGCTGCGCGTCGCCAACATGATCGGCTGCGCGTTCTTCGCTCTCTTCGGCGCGCTCTCCGCCAACGTCGCGACGTTCCTGCTCTATCTCCTGATGCTTCCGATCAACGCGCTGCGCCTGCGGCAGATGCTGAAGCTGGTCAAGAAGGCGCGCCATGCGGCCGAAGGGGACATGTCGATCGAATGGCTCAAGCCATTCATGACCGAGCGCAGATACCGGCGCGGCGACATCCTCTTCAAGATGCGTGACCCAGCCAACGAAATGTTCCTCACCGTCACCGGCAAGTTCCTGGTCAAGGAGATCAACGTCGAGATCGGGCCCGGGGCGCTGATGGGCGAGCTCGGCTTCCTCACGCCGGACAACCGGCGCACGGGGACGGTCGAATGCATCGAGGACGGCCAGGTGCTGACCATCACCTATGACCGGCTGCTCGAGATCTACTTCCAGGATCCGCAATTCGGCTATTACTTCCTGGTGCTGACCAGCCAGCGCCTGTTGCAGAACATCGATCGCCTGCAGAAGCAGCTGGCAACCGAGCGCGGGACCACCACCAACAGGATCGCGTGAGCGCCGCGCGGCCGATCTGACGCCGGGGATGATGACGCAGCGCGTCCGTGACACGAGACGCCCCCCGGTCTTTGCGGGATCGCCGCAAAATCGCCCTAAAAACCGAATGGTAACCATGCCGGGCTAGGGTGGCGACGTGACCAATTCTCCGACGATCCTGGTGTTCGATTCCGGCCTTGGCGGGCTCACGGTGCTCCGCGAGGTCGTGGCGGCGCGGCCCGACGCGCATTACGTCTATGTCGCGGACGACGCCTTCTTCCCCTATGGCCACCACAGCGAGGACGAGATCATCGCCCGCGTCGTGCCGCTGATGGGGGAGCTGATCGGCCGGCATAGTCCAGACCTCGTCGTCATCGCCTGCAACACGGCTTCCACCCTGGTCCTGTCTCACTTGCGCGCCGCCTATTCCGTAGCCTTCGTCGGCACGGTGCCGGCGATCAAGCCGGCCTGTGCGCAGTCCAGGACCCGCCGCGTTTCGGTGCTCGGCACCAAGGGCACGGTGAAGCGCGAGTACACCAAGGCGCTGATCCGCGATTTCGCACAAGGATGCGAGGTGACGCTGGTCGGCTCGCCCGAGCTCGCTTCGCTGGCCGAAGCCGCGCTCGGCGGTAGCCCGATCAGCGACGAAGCCATCCTCGCCGAGCTCGCTCCCTGCTTCGTCGGCGACGCCTCGGATGCGAGCGCGCGCACCGACACCGTGGTGCTCGCCTGCACGCACTACCCGCTTCTGCTGGACCGGATGAAGAAGCTCGCGCCCTGGCCGGTCGACTGGATCGATCCGGCGCCCGCGATCGCCCGTCGCGTCTCCGACCTGCTCGGCCCGCCGACCGGCGGCATCGCGCAGTCCGGCGCCGAGATGATTTTTACATCGAACCGCGTGCATGGTCTCAGCGCCACGCTGACGCCGTTCTTCGGCGGACGCGCGGTGGCCTGAGCTTGCGCACTGGCGGCGCGCTGCTAGGCTTTGCCGTCGCCATCGTCCCGCAGGACTTTCCATGTCGGTCCCCGCAAAGCCGCTGAACCGCCTCCGCCAGCTCTGGCGCGAGGGTCGCCCCGCCTTCGGTGCGATCGCGACCATCCCGAGCGTGCAGATGGTGCAGATCATGGCGCGCTCGCTCGACTGGATCATCGTCGATCTCGAGCACGGCCCGATCGGATTGACCGAAGCCCACGCGATGATCGCCGCGACCACGGGCACGCCGTGCACGCCTCTGGTGCGGATCGCCGCCAACGAGCCGTGGCTGGCGAAAGCGCCGATGGACATCGGTGCCTTCGGCATCAACTTCCCGATGATCACGAGCCGCGCGGATGCCGAGAAAGCGGTGCGCAGCGTGCGTTACCCGCCGCGCGGCGATCGGCTCTGGGGTCCCTTCCACGCGCCGTTCCGCTGGGGCCAGTCGATGCCTGATTACATGGCCTCTGTCGACGACGAGATGATCTGCATGATCACGATCGAGCACGTCGACGCGGTCAATCGCATCGACGAGATCATGGCAACGCCCGGTATCGATGTCGCGGTCATCGGTCCCGGCGATCTCGCCACCTCCATCAACAAGCGCGGCCAGATGGATGATCCGCAATTGCTGGACCTGATCGCGCGCGCCGAGGCGGGCATCCTCAAGAGCGGGGTGCCGATCGGCGGGGTGGCGCGCACCGCCGATCAGGCCAATGCGCTGATCGACCGCGGCTACCGCGCGATTGCGCTGGGCTTCGACTGGTCGCTGTTCCAGCGCGGCATCATGGCGGCCTACGAGGGGGTCAGGCGCTGATCGGGCCGATCGACGCATGACCGACCGACGCGACCAAGAGCGCCTGATCGAGATATAAATCATTGAAAATGGATGATTTTTTGGTCTAAAGGGGGTCCATCTTTGGCGCTGCTCGGTGCGGCGAACCGACCGGCCCCAAGCGGGTTGGTTCGTGCTAGAGCGAGCAGGCGGGCCCCGCTCGTTGCACATATTTTGATCTTTTGATTTGGAACCGGAGGCCTATGCGCGGGACGCCCAAGACCATTTCGCTGCGTCGTCGTGTGATCTGCGACCTCATGCACGCCTCGAAGGGCGTACCTTTCGTTTCATTGGCCCGTTCGCTCAATATCCGCCCCCTGCTGGAGGCCCGCGCGGACGCGGCCGCGCCCGCCGGCTGGGCCGCGATGTTCGTCAAGGCTTTCGCCCTGGTTGCAAAGGACGAGCCGATCCTGCGCACCCTTTACGTCAAATGGCCCTGGCCGGCTCTGTATGAGCTTCCAAAGAGCGTGGCGACGGTCGCGATCGCGCGGGTCGAGGATGGCGAGGAATGCGTGCTGCTGCAGCGAATCGCGGGTCCCGAGGCTCTTTCGCTGGCAGAAGTCGATGCGGAAATCCGACGCGGCAAGACGGCCCCGATCGAGGATGTTCCGATGTACCGCAAGATCATGCGGGCGACCCGCCTGCCTTTGCCATTGCGGCGCCTGTCCTTGGCCATCGGTCTGAATTTCGGCCGTCAGCGCGGTAACTGGTTCGGCAGCTTTGCGGTAAGCTCGGTCGCCGCCTACGGCGGCGGCGAGCTCCACCCGATCACGCCGGGCCCCTTTGTCCTGAGCTATGGGCTGGTCGAGCCAGATCAGACCATCCATGTCGTGATCCGCTGGGACCACCGCGTCACCGACGCCGCCCCGATCGCGCGGGTCCTGACCCGGCTGGAACAGGTCCTGAACACTGAAATTGCTGCCGAATTGCGGGCGGCGGGGTCAAAGCCGGTCCGGGCGGTCAGGACATAAGAATACCGTCGTCGCAGGTCCCGGAATGACAGGCTAAAGAATTGACAGCCAACCCCAAAGTCCCCTAAAAGCCGCCTGCTCGCGGGCCGATTTCGGCCCGCGACGCGTTTCGCGACCCGTGGTCCTCTCCCTTAAGCTTTGGGGATCGGACCTGTCGGTGCCGGGATCATCCCGTCACACAGGAGGGCGCGTTTCCTCAAACCATGACCTGAAGAGGACGCGATGACTAAGCGCAGTGAGGCGAAGTACAAGATCGATCGCCGTATGGGCCAGAACATCTGGGGCCGCCCGAAGAGTCCCGTCAACCGCCGCGAATACGGCCCCGGCCAGCATGGCCAGCGCCGCAAGGGCAAGCTCTCCGACTTCGGCGTGCAGCTGCGCGCCAAGCAGAAGCTGAAGGGCTATTACGCCAACATCTCCGAGCGTCAGTTCCACGGCATCTATGTCGAGGCCAGCCGCCTCAAGGGTGACACCGGCGAGAACCTGATCGGCCTGCTGGAGCGTCGTCTCGACGCGGTCGTGTACCGCGCCAAGTTCGTCTCCACGATCTTCGCCGCACGCCAGTTCATCAACCACGGCCACATCAAGGTGAACGGCCGCAAGGTCAACATTTCGAGCTATCAGCTCAAGGTCGGCGACGTGGTCGAGGTCAAGGAAGCCTCCAAGCAGCTCGCCCACGTGCTCGAAGCCAGCCAGCTTCCCGAGCGCGAGGTCCCCGACTATCTCGAAGTCGACCACGGCAAGATGACCGCGAAGTACGCCCGCATCCCCGGCCTCTCCGACGTGCCGTTCCCGGTGCAGATGGAGCCGCATCTGGTCGTCGAATTCTATTCGCGCTGATAAGTTTCGGCAGATCGACATTCAAAAGGCTCCGGTTCTCCGGGGCCTTTTTGTTTGGTAGCATGTCATCGATGTCTCGCGCGGCCGACCAGTTCGCCAACACTCTGCCTTCTGCAACGCCGACTGAAGCGGCGCTTCGCGCGTGGGAGGCCCTCTCCCGCGCCGAGCAGATCTGCCGATATCAGGGGCTGTTCGCTCTGCCCGATTGCAATATCTTCACAGCAGACACGCCAGACGACATCCTCCTCGCCGCGCGACAGCGCGTCGCTCAACGTTCTCGTGGCTAGTACAGGTCATCGGGGCACGCACGCAATACGTCGCAATTGTTCGACTAGAGATGAGACACGCCATGCTCTACACCCCTCCCCCCGTCGATCCCAAGGCGCCGCCGGTGCGCATCAATCTGCTCTCGGACACGCAGACCAAGCCGACGGCAGGGATGCGGGAGGCGATGGCGCGGGCGGAAGTCGGCGACGAACAGGTCGGCGACGATCCGACCGTGAACGCGCTGTGCGAGCGCGTGGCCGATCTGCTCGGCAAGGAAGCTGCGGTTTACATGCCCTCGGGCACGATGTGCAACGTCACCGCGACGCTGGTGCATTGCCGCCCCGGCGACGAGATCCTCGCCCATGAGACCGCGCATATCATCGCGCGCGAAGGCGGCGCGCATGCCGCAATCGGCGGCTTCCAGGTCACCCAGCTCAAGGGCCCCGATGGCCAGTTCACGCCGGAGACTCTTCGCAAGGCGCTGCATCCGCGCACGCGGTACCAGCCGCCGCAGACCGTCGTCAGCGTCGAGCAGACCGCCAATATCGGCGGCGGCACGATCTGGAAGAAGGCGGTGCTCGACGAGATCGTCGCGATCGCCAGGCAGCACGACCTCGTCACCCATATGGACGGCGCGCGCCTGCTCAACGCCACGGTCGCGAGCGGCATCTCGCCACGCGACATGACCGCGGGCTGGGACTCGGCCTGGATCGACTTCTCCAAGGGCCTGGGCGCACCGATCGGCGGCGTGCTCGCAGGCTCGCGCGCCTTCATCGACGCGGTCTGGCAGTGGAAGCAGCGGCTCGGCGGCTCGATGCGGCAGGCCGGCATCTGCGCCGCAGCGTGCATCTATGCTCTCGACCACCACGTCGAGCGCCTGGCCGACGACCACGCCAATGCGCGCGCGCTCGCCCGCGGCCTGTCGCAGATCTCGGGCATGGAGGTGCAGGAGCCCGAGACCAATCTCGTGTTCTTCAAGCCCGACGGCGCCGGCATTCCCGGCGACAAGATGGTCTCGGCCCTCCGTCAGCGCGGCGTGACGCTCGCGATGATGGACGGCCGCATCCGCGCCTGCACCCATCTGGACGTCAATGCGAGCCAGATCGAGGAGACGATCGGGTACGTGCGCGAGATCGTGCGCGGGGCGTAAAGCTCAGCCCCGTAGCCCGGATGGAGCGCAGCGAAATCCGGGATCTATCCACGCGGTGAGGACGTCCCGGATTGCGCTTCGCTCCATCCGGCTACGCAAAGGGGGAGAGGTCTCACCGCCCCAAGGCCTGATAGATCAGCGTCTTCAGCTCGAGCTGGATCCGGCCGCGCTGCGAGGGGGTCTGCACCATGAAGATTCCGAACAGGTCGTCTTCGGGATCGATGAAGAAGAAGGTGCCGCCAACGCCGTCCCAGCGATATTCGCCAAGCGGCCAGTTCGTGCCCGGCGGCACTGCGGTACGTACGGCGAAGCCGAGGCCGTAGCCGCTGGTCTCACCCGGATAGTAGTGCTTGTCGCGCTCGACGCGGGTTTCGGGACCGATATGATCCCTCGCCATCAAGGCGATGGTTTCCGGCTTCAAATAGCGTCGACCTTCAAGCGTGCCGCCGTTGAGCAGCATTTGCGAGAAGCGGGCATAATCGCCGACCGTGCCGACGAGGCCGCCGCCGCCCGACTCCCATCGCAGCGGTTTCCTGATATCGCGAACCTGCGTGATCGGGCTGATCGCCCGATCCTGCGGCATCGGCTCGGCGATACGCGGCCATTGGGCGGAATCGGCGACGTAGAACGCCGTGTCCTTCATCCCGAGTGGATCGAGCAGCCGCGTCTTCGCGAACTCGAGCAGCGATGTCCCCGAGATCACCTCGATGATGCGCCCGAGCACGTCGGTGGAGTGGCCGTAGTCCCAGATCGTGCCGGGCTGTTCGGCGAGCGGAAGCGCGGTGATCTTCGCGACGAATTCGGCATTGGTCGAATTCCTGTCGAACAGTCCGGCGTCGGCGTAGAGCTTGTTCACCAGGTCCCCGCCATAATAGCCATAAGGAATCCCGGCGGTATGCCGCATCAAATCCTCGATCGTCACCGGACGGTTGAGCGGCTCCAGCTCCAGCGAGACCTTGTCGTCCTCGGCCTTCTTCTCGACGCCGACCTTCATGCCGGCAAAGGCCGGAATGTATTTCGAGACGGGATCGCTGATCGCAAGCTTACCCTCCTCGACCAGCATCATCGCCAGGACCGAGGTGATCGGCTTGGTCATCGAATAGAGGCGGAAGATCGTGTCCGCACTCATCGAAAGTTGGGTCGCGACGTCGCGGACGCCGAAATTCTCGCAGTAGACCGGCTTGCCGTGTTGCTGGAGCAGCAGAATCGCTCCCGGAAATTTGCCGGTCGCGATCTCATTCCTGATGTAGTCGGAGACTTTTGCCAGGCCTTCGGGCGTGAATCTGTGCGCGCGGCCCTCCGAGCCCGCCCGCGCACTTACGGCGCCGAACAAAAGAACGAGCGCCGCGAACAGCGCGCGGCGCCCGTTCATGTCACTTCTCCATGGCTTCATAAACCAGCTGCTTCAATGTCCGCTGCACGCGCTGGCGCTCGCTCGGGGTCTGCTCCAGCAGCACGAAGAACATGTCCTGCTTGGGGTCGATCACGAAATAGCAGCCGGAGGCGCCGTCCCATTTGAGTTCGCCGAGGTTGCCGGGCGGCGGCGGCTTGGCATTGCCGGGCTCGGTACGGACCGCAAGCCCAAGGCCGAAGCCAAAGCCGTCGCCGGGGAAATAGAAATAGTCGCGCTCGACGCCGGAGCCGGGGCCGACCTGATCAGTGGTCATCAGCTTGAACGTCTCGGGCTTGAGGATGGTCTTGCCGTCGAGACTGCCGCCATTGAGCAGCATCTGCGAAAAGCGCCTGTAATCCGCCATGGTCGTGACCATGCCGCCGCTGGCGAACTGGATCTTCTTGACGACCGTCGGATCATTGATGCGGCCGACGCGGAAATCGGCATCGTTCGGCACGGGCTGGGCCAGAAGCTTCTGCTTCGCGGGGTCCGTGACCAAGAAGCCGGTATCGACCATGCCGAGAGGATCGAGCAGCTTCTCGCGCATGATGTCGATCAGCGGCTTGCCGGCGGCGACCTCCATCACACGCGCCAGCACGTCGGTCGAGTGGCCGTATTGCCAGAGCGCGCCCGGCTGGTTGTGCAACGGCAGCTTGGCGATGCGTTCGGCGAACTCCGCCAGATCGAAGTCGCCGGCATAGATGTTGGCCTCGCGATAGGCCTTGCGGACCAGGCTGTCGCCGTAGAAGCCGTAGGTGATGCCCGAGGTGTGCGTCATCAGATCGTGCACGGTCATCGGCCGCTTCGGCGGCACCAGCTCGAGCGATTTCGTGCCGTCCTCCGCCTTCTTCTCGACACCGACCTTCACATTGGCGAAGGAGGGAATGTATTTCGAGACGGGATCGTCCAGCTTGATCTTGCCCTCCTCGACCAATTGCATCGAGACCACCGCAGTGATCGCCTTGGTCATCGAGAACAGGCGGAAGATGGTCTTGTCCGTGATCGGAGCCTTGCTGACCACGTCCTGAACGCCGAAGACTTCGTGATAGACCGGCTTGCCATGCTGCTGGATCAGCACGTTTGCACCGGCGATCTTGCCCGTCGCAACCTCGTTCTTGAAGAACTCGGTGATCCTGCCGAGCTTCTCCTGGTTGAAACGTGCGCCGGCCGGAATCTCGTAAGTGCCCTCCGCGCGCGCCGGCGAGATCGTGGCAAGCGACACCAACGCGCCGCAGGCGAGCGCACGCAGTCCAAATTGTGAAATCATATCCCCTCCCCGGAACATGGCGCCTCGGAGTGTACCGACCGCGTCATCAGGCACAAGGGCTGCCGTACCGCGCCAAGACATCCGAATGGAGGGCGGCGCTTGCCTCCGAGAAACAACAAAATATGACGTGCGCAACCAGCGGCGCAGCAGGCAGGGCTTCGATGGCGGCATGGACCGCGATCTTTGCCGCCTGGTCGGCAGGAAAACGATATACGCCGGTCGAGATCGCGGAGAACGCCAGCGAAGTCAGCCCATTGGCCTGGGAGAGCTCCAGCGCACGGCGGTAACAGGAACGAAGTGCCGCCGCCTCGCCGCGAGTGCCGCCGTGCCAGACCGGACCGACGGCATGGATCACGTATCGGGCGGGCAGACGATAGCCCTTCGTGATCTTGGCATCGCCGGTCGGGCATCCCCCGAGCGTCTGACATTCGGCGAGAAGCTCGGGACCAGCGGCGTCATGGATCGCGCCATCCACGCCGCCCCCGCCAAGGAGCGACGTGTTCGCGGCGTTGACGATGGCGTCAACGCCGAGTGTGGTGATATCAGCGACGATGACCTCGAGCTCCGCGCCGCCAATCCGGCGCGTCAGCACGGTCACGTGTCAGGCCGCGACGACGACGCCCTTCTCGGAGAAGAGCTGCTGCAATTCGCCGGCCTGGAACATCTCGCGGACGATGTCGCAGCCGCCGATGAACTCGCCCTTCACATAGAGCTGCGGGATGGTCGGCCAGTTCGAATATTCCTTGATGCCGTTGCGCAGCTCGGCGGATTCGAGAACGTTGAGCCCCTTATAGCCGACACCGATATGGTCGAGGATCTGGACCACCTGGCCGGAGAAACCGCACTGCGGAAATTGCGGCGTCCCCTTCATGAACAGAACCACGTCGTTCGACTTCACTTCATTGTCGATGAATTCCGCGATGCTCATATCCGTGTCCTTCTGGGGCAGAGCCCTCACCAATTGCTTCGGGCCGGCTCAGCCGATTTAACCCGATACCTGCCCATATATGTAGCCCAAACCGTTGTGCATCCAAAGTAAAATGGCGGCGACGGGTCCCCGCGGCCGGATTGACCCCAGCCGGGTCCATAGGCTGATGACATCAATATCATCGCCGCAGAGGACTTTCATACCGTAACGGAGCCCCTATCTAGGACGAACCCTGTTCATGGAACCGGGTCGTGCGAACAACGTTCTCTTGTCCTGTCTGGAGAAAAACGTGACGAAACAAGCCTCAGCCACGGCCTCCCTGCGTTCGTCACCGTCGTCCCGCGAGGACGAACTCGCCCAGCGGCTGGAAGCGTCGTTCTCGACTGTCCGCAATGAGACCGAACGCCGGGCCGCACCGCTGTCGCCCGAGGACCAGCAGATCCAGTCCATGCCGGATGCCAGCCCGACCAAATGGCACCGGGCCCATACGACCTGGTTCTGGGAGCAATTCCTGCTCGGCGAGCATGCTGCGGGCTACCGGCCCTTCCACCCCGATTTCGCGTTCCTGTTCAATTCCTACTACGTCAGCGCCGGCCCGCGACATGCTCGCAATCATCGCGGCGACATCACCCGCCCCAGCGCCGACGAGGTCGGCGCCTATCGCAAATACGTCGATACGGCGGTCAGCAAATTCTTCCGCGAGGCGGGCGCGGACAAGCTCCGCGCAATCGCGCCGCTGGTCGAGGTCGGGCTCAATCACGAGCAGCAGCATCAGGAGCTGATGTTCACCGACATCCTGCATGCCTTTGCGCAGAACCCGATCTATCCGGCGTATGACCCGGCCTGGCGCTTCCCGGCCGCAACGCGCGGCGGCGATGACTGGCTGACGCTGAACGAAGGCATCCACACCGTCGGCCATGTCGACGACGGCTTTCATTTCGACAACGAGAAGCCGGCGCACCGCGCCCTGGTCGGTCCGGTCAGGATCGCCCGCAATCTGGTCACCAATGCCGAGTGGCTCGCCTTCATGCAGGACGGCGGCTACCGGACCGCAACCCTGTGGCTGATGGACGGCTTTGCCGCGGCCAGCAAGGAAGACTGGCAAGCCCCCGGCTATTGGCGCGAGGTCGACGGCGCATGGCAGGTGATGACGCTGGCCGGCCTCAAGCCGGTCGATCCGGACGCGCCGGTCTGCCACATCAGCTATTACGAAGCGGATGCGTTCGCGCGCTGGTCCGGAAAACACCTGCCGACCGAGATGGAATGGGAGGTCGCGGCCCGCGCTGGCCAGCTCAACGACGCCTTCGGCCTCGTCTGGCAATGGACCCGCAGCTCCTACGCGCCCTACCCCGGCTATCGCGCCGTCGAAGGCGCGCTCGGCGAGTACAACGGCAAGTTCATGGTCAACCAGCTGGTGCTGCGCGGCTCCTCGCTTGCAACTCCGCAGGGCCACAGTCGTACCACCTATCGCAACTTCTTCTATCCGCACCACCGCTGGCAGTTCACCGGGTTGCGGCTTGCCGATTACGACTAAGTATTCCGACGACAGATGCGCGCCGGACAGCGCGTTCAGGAGAGTATCATGAATGTGCACGCCAGCGCTTTGGCCGAGGCCCATCTTCCCGACGAGCAGACCACCGCCTTTGCCCGCGAGGCCATCGAGGACCTCTCGCAGCAGCCGAAAAAGCTGTCGCCGAAATACTTCTACGACGCGACCGGATCGGAGCTGTTCGAGGCGATCACCAAGCTGCCGGAATATTATCCGACGCGCACCGAGCTATCGATCCTGAAGGAGCGCGGAAGCGAGATCGCAAGCATCATCCCGGAGCACGCCGCGCTGGTCGAGTTCGGCGCCGGCGCGACCACGAAGGTGCGCCTGCTGCTCGATCATTGCAAATTCGCAGCCTATGTCCCCGTCGACATCTCCGGCGACTTCCTGAAGGCACAGGCGAGCGGCCTGAAGCGGGATTTCCCGGCGCTCGGCATCTATCCGGTGGCGGCCGATTTCACGACGCCGTTCGAGCTGCCCAAGCAGGTTGCATCCATGCCGAAGGTCGGCTTCTTCCCCGGCTCCACCATCGGCAATTTCGAGCCGCAGGAAGCGCAGGCCTTCCTGAAAAGCGCGCGCAAGATCCTCGGCAAGGGCGCGCAGATGATCATCGGCGCCGATCTCGAGAAGGACGAGCGGATCCTCTTCGACGCCTATAACGATGCGGCCGGCGTCACCGCGCGCTTCAACCTCAATGTGCTGGTGCGCATCAACCGCGAGCTCGGCGGCAATTTCGACCTGTCCGCCTTCACCCATCGCGCGATCTACAACCGCGAGCGGCACCGCATCGAGATGCACCTGATCAGCAGGAAGAGCCAGACCGTGCGCCTGCTGGGCACCAGCTTCTCGTTCCGCCCGGGCGAGAGCATCCACACAGAGAACAGCTACAAATACAGCATCGCGCGTTTTGCCGCGCTGGCCCAGGGCGCGGGCTGGCGGGTCCGCGAGAGCTGGACGGATGCGGCGAAGATGTTCTCGGTGCACGCGCTGGAGGTCGCGGAGTAAGGCCGGGCTTCAATGCTCCCCGGCCTCCTCCACCTTCGACCCCAGCGACACCGACTCCCACACCGCCACCACGATTAAGATGGCGCTCGTCGCCATTGACAGCCACAGCGGCGACAGTTCCGACGCGAACCACCACAGCACCAGCAGCAGGATGATGCCGATGCCGTGCGAAAGCTGGAGGAAGCCGCGGACCGCGTGCTTGAACAGGATGGTGCCGATCAGAAACACCAGCGGGCCGCCGATCGTGCTCAGAACCGTGCGGACGTCGGAATGGCCGGACGGATGCTTCAGCACCAGTTCGTCCGAGACCGCGGTCAGGATGATGCCGGCGATGATCGGCATATGCAGATAGGTGTAGGCGAGCCGCGCCAGGCGGCCGGACTCGCTTGACTTCGAGATCCGCTCCAAGCCGGCCTCCGCGCCCTTGTGGAAATAGATCCACCACATCGCGATGGCGCCGACCAGCGCTGAGACGAAGGCGAGAATGTTGCTCGCGGTCCACTCCAGTTCAGCGAAGGTCGCGCCGTTGACGATAATGGCCTCGCCGAGCGCGATGATGACGAATAGACCGCAACGCTCGGCCATATGGCCGCCTTCGACCGCCCAGGCCTCAACGGAAGAAAAGCCCAGCTTCGGCACCCAGAACCGCGCGGCCGGCGAGATGTATTCCCAGGTAACCGCCGCGATCCACAGCCATAGCCGCCTCTCGCCCTCGGCCAGGCCGCCCGCGATCCACAACGCCGCGGAGATCGACAGCCAGGTCAGGATGCGGATTGCGTTATGCCGCACCGCTGTTCGATGCAGCGGCGTTGCGAGCAGCCAGAACGCGGTACGCCCCACCTGCATGGCCGCATAGGCAATCGCGAACCACAGGCCACGGCCCTCGAAGGCGGTCGGGATCGTGGTCGACAGCACGAGGCCGCCCAACATCATCGCAAAGAGCAGGAGCCGGACCGGGGTCAGCTCGGGATTGAGCCAGTTGGTAACCCAGGCGGTGAAAACCCACAGCCACCACACCGCGAGAAACAGCACCGCGACGTGCACGGCGCCGAGCGGCGTGAAATGGTGCAGCAGCGTGTGCGATATCTGCGTGACGGCGAAGACGAAGACAAGGTCGAAGAACAGCTCGACGAAAGTGACGCGGCTGTGCTGGTTCGGCACAATGACGCGGAACATCGCGCCGTGCGGATTGTCCGCAGCCATCATCGTCCCCTCGTGGCGCTGGTCAGGTCAGGTGCAGCTTCGTCAGTTACCTGGCACGCCGGTTTGCAGCGCCAGCGCGTGCAGCACGCCGCCCATCTGGCCACGCAGGGACTGGTAGACGATCTGGTGCTGCTGGACGCGCGATTTGCCACGGAAGGATTCCGAGATCACGGTCGCGGCATAGTGGTCGCCGTCGCCGGCGAGGTCACGGATGGTCACCTCGGCATCGGGGATCGCTGCCTTGATCATCGCCTCGATATCGTGGGCGTCCATGGGCATTCGGGTCTTGCTCCTTATCTCGGCTGCAAACAGCCTCATCATCGAATCGCTGCCGGGGGTCCCCTCGCCGGCAAGGTCAAACTTAGCGTGAACGGCCTTCTACGTCACGCTTTCCGGCACTATATCCCTGATCCCATCAGGACAAAGGCACGACAAAGTGCCGCGCGCGGCAGATTGATCGAAAAGGCGTGAAATCATGAAGCTTCCAGGGCCCGACCACCCGATCACCATCACCCCAAATCCCCGGCGCGTCCGCGTCACGGCGGGCGACATCGTGATCGCCGAGACCAGCAAGGCGCTGACCTTGAAAGAGGCCAGATATCCGGCAGTGCAATATGTACCGCGGGAGGACGCCAACATGGCCCTGTTGGAGCGTACCGACCGCGTCACCCATTGCCCCTACAAGGGGGACGCGAACTATTACAGCGTCAAGGCCGACGGCAAGACGCTGGACAACGCGATCTGGACCTACGAGACACCCTTCCCCGCGATGACGGAGATTTCAGGCCATCTCGCGTTCTATCCGGACAAGGTGAAGATCGAGGAAGTGGGATAAGCGCCGCAGCCCACGACCGTCATGCCCGGGCTTGTCCCGCCTGCGCGGTCGAAGCCGCTCCGGCGAGGCGAAGGCCCGGGCATCCACGTTCTGTACGCGGTAAGGCGTGGATGGCCAGGTCAAGCCTGGCCATGACGGCGGAGAGGGCTGAATCAGCTACGTCCTGAAGATCGTGAGTCCCAGTATCAGCAGCACCAGGAAGATCGCCACGAAGACGTAGAACAGGAAGCGCGCGATATCGGCGGAGGCGGCCGAGATTCCGGTGAAGCCGAGCACGCCGGCCACGATCGAGACAAGTAGGAAGATCAGGGCCCATTTCAGGATCGACATCGCCAGCTCCGAACTGCCGCGTCTCACGGCCTACGCTGTTTTCGGCGAACGCTAACATTGCTGCGAGGAACTGGTTCCTAGAGGTAGTCGGGGGCGACCTCCGAAACAAACGGCCCTTGCTGAATCGAGTTCCCGGCGGCACAGTCCAGCCGAGGTCAGGATCGGGGCGGCCACGATGACGATGTCACATTCAGCGACGATCGGCGCGGAGGTGCATGCCGCGCCCACGAGCAAGGTGCGCAATCTGGCGATCGATCGCGCCCGCACCTTCCTCACTCTGGTGGTGCTGCTGCATCACGCGGTGATCCCCTATACCTATTTCGGGCATACCGATCCGAGTTATTTCTTCGGCTTCGACATGATCGTGCTCGCCACCGACAGCTTCTTCATGGCGATGTTCTTCTTCCTGTCGGGACTGTTCGCCTGGTCTGGCATCGCCCGGAAGGGAGTCCGGAGCTATTTGGCAGATCGCCTGCTTCGGCTTGGCCTACCCTTCGCGATCTGCGCCTTTACAGTCATTCCGCTCGCCTATTACGCGATCTCCCTGCGGCACCATCCCGAGATCGGTTTTGCGGAATTCTGGTGGAATATGGTCACGAAGGGCCCGTGGCCGAGCGGGCCGATCTGGTTCCTGTGGGTCTTGTTCGCCTTCGACCTGGTTGCTTGCCTTTTGTACCGGCTGTCACCCAACCTGCTCGATCCGATCAATCGCCTCTCGCTACATGGTCGCCGCCGGCCCGCCGTGTTCTTTGCGGTCATGCTGGCGGTCACCGCCGCGTTCTACATTCCCGGGCTGGTTCACTACGGACACAGCAGCTGGTTCGAGTTCGGGCCGTTCTCGGTCCAGCACGGGCGCGTGATGCTGTACGCGACCTATTTCTTTTTCGGTGCCGGCATCGGCGTTGCGCAAATGGATCGTGGGCTGCTCTCTGTCGACGGCCGCATGGCGAAGGTCAGCTGGGACTGGATGGTCCTGGCGATCGTTCCGTATTGCCTGTTGTGGGGGCTGATCTTCATCAAGCGCGAAATACTGGGCAACCCGTCGCCGTTGCCGGACTGGTATGAAGCGCTTTATGCCATCTGCTTCACCGTCTTCAGCGTGGCGATCATGTTTCTGATCCTGGCCCTTTTCCAGAGATTCAAGCAATCAGGCTCAGCCAGGCTGCTCGATCCAATGCAGGGCGACGCGTTCGGCATGTTCCTTGTGCACTATCCGATCGCGCTGTGGCTGCAATACTGGCTGTTCGACTATGACCTGCCGGCGATCGTCAAGGCCACGGTCGGGTTCGTCCTGACTGTCGCAGCGAGCTGGGCGCTGACGCGAGCGTTGCGGCAGATCCCGGGCGCGTCGAAGGTGTTGTGAGGCGCGGTCTCTCGGTCCGTAGCCCGGATGGAGCGCAGCGCAATCCGGGACCTCGCCACAAGTGATAGCGGTCCCGGATTACGCTTACGCTCCATCCGGGCTACAGATCTGATTTGTGGCAGCGCCTTATGCCGCCTTCCCACCCATATATTCCGGCAGCCAGCGCTCGTACGATTTGCGCAAGCTGTCGATCGTAACCGGCGCCTCGCCGGCGATCGCGATGGCATCGCCGCCGGTGGTGCCGATCCGCACGCAGGGCACCTCGCAGCCGCGCATCTTGGCGAGCACGCGGCCGGCTTCGGTTTCCGGCACGGTGACGAGATAGCGCGCCTGGTCCTCGCCGAACCAGTAGGCCTGCGGCACCAGCGCAGTCGGCGCCGCCAGCAGCTTGGCGCCGATGCCGCCCGCCATCGCCATCTCGGCCAGCGCGATCAGGAGGCCGCCGTCGGAAAGGTCATGCACGGCCGTGGCGGTGCCCGCATGGATCATGCCGCGTACGCAATCGCCGTTGCGCTTCTCGGCGGCGAGATCGACCGGCGGCGGTGCGCCCTCCTCGCGGCCGCAGATGTCGCGCAGATAGACGGACTGGCCGAGCCAGCCATGGGTCTCGCCGATCAGAAGGATCGCCTCGCCCTCGGCCTTGAAGGCGAGCGACGCCGACTTGGTGAAATCGTCGAGCAGGCCGACACCGCCGATCGAGGGCGTCGGCAGGATCGCGCGGCCATTGGTCTCGTTGTAGAGCGAGACGTTGCCGGACACGACCGGGAAGTCGAGCGTGCGGCAGGCTTCCGAGATGCCCTTCAGGCAGCCCACGAACTGGCCCATGATCTCGGGCCTTTCAGGATTGCCGAAGTTGAGATTGTCGGTGATCGCGAGCGGCTTGCCGCCGACCGCGGTGATGTTGCGCCAGGCTTCGGCGACCGCCTGCATCCCGCCTTGATAGGGATCGGCCTCGCAATAGCGCGGCGTGACGTCGACGGTGAGCGCGAGGCCCTTCGGCCCGTCCTGCACGCGCACCACGGCGGCGTCGCCGCCGGGACGCTGCATGGTGTTGCCGAGGATGACGTGGTCGTACTGTTCCCAGACCCAGCGTTTGGAGCACATGTCAGGCGTGCCGATCAGCTTCTCCAGCGCAAGGCCAAGGCCCATCGGCGCCGGCACGTCGCGGGCATGCACGACGGGCAGCGCGGCCGAGGCGACGTGCGGGCGGTCATAGACCGGCGCCTCGTCGCCAAGCTCCTTGATCGGCAAATCGGCCATGACGTCGCCGCCATGCTTGACCACGAAGCGCTTGCTCGGCGTCGTGTAGCCGACCACGGCGAAGTCGAGGCCCCACTTCTTGAAGATCGCCTCGGCTTCCTTCTCCTTCTCGGGCTTGAGCACCATGAGCATGCGCTCCTGGCTCTCCGAGAGCATCATCTCGTAGGCGCTCATGCCGGTCTCGCGGGTCGGCACCGCGTCGAGGTCGAGGTCGACACCGAGGTCGCCCTTGGCGCCCATCTCCACCGCCGAGCAGGTCAGCCCGGCCGCGCCCATGTCCTGGATCGCGATGACGCAGCCCTTCTCCATGATCTCGAGGCAGGCCTCTAACAGCAGCTTCTCGGCGAAGGGATCGCCGACCTGCACGGTCGGGCGCTTCTCCTCGGACTTGTCGTCGAACTCGGCCGAGGCCATCGAGGCGCCGTGGATGCCGTCGCGGCCGGTCTTGGAGCCCAAATATACGATCGGCATGTTCACGCCGGAGGCCGCCGCGTAGAAGATCTTGTCGGCGTCGGCGAGGCCCACCGCCATGGCGTTGACGAGGATGTTGCCGTCGTAGCGGGTGTGGAAGCGCACCTGGCCGCCCACCGTCGGCACGCCGAAGGAATTGCCGTAGCCGCCGACGCCCGCCACCACGCCGGAGACGAGATGCCGCGTCTTCGGATGCTCGGGCGCGCCGAAGCTCAGCGCATTGAGGCAGGCGATCGGGCGCGCGCCCATGGTGAAGACGTCGCGCAGGATGCCGCCGACGCCGGTGGTCGCGCCCTGATACGGCTCGATATAGCTCGGATGGTTGTGGCTCTCCATCTTGAAGACCACAGCCTGGCCGTCGCCGATGTCGATCACGCCGGCATTCTCGCCGGGGCCCTGGATCACCCAGGGCGCCTTGGTCGGCAGGCCGCGCAGATGGATGCGCGAGGATTTGTACGAGCAATGCTCGTTCCACATCGCCGAGAAGATGCCGAGCTCGGTGAAGGTCGGCTCCCGCCCGATCAGCTTCAGGATGCGCTCATACTCGTCGGGCTTGAGCCCGTGGGCGGCAACCAGTTCCGGGGTGATCTTGGGTTCGTTCTTCATGGATTCGAGGCTTTCGGCGGCGGTTTGGCCGTTCTTAGGAACATCGGACGGCTTCGAAAAGCCCTTTATGGCGCATTTTCCCGCTGTCCCACGTTTTGCGCCGGCAGGGCCGGCGGGAACGGGAATTGCACGGCGCGGTCGGATCGGATTTAAGGTCTAAAGACCCGCAATTGAAGGCCTATTTCCTTGCACGAATTGACCAAAGCGCCCCCGCCGCGCCGCCCCGACCTCCATGTCGCCACCGAGGGCGAATTTGTGGGCTGGCGGACCTGGATTCGCGACAGTTTTGAGTCCCATGTCGGCCCCTTCTGGCACCGGATCGAAGCGGACGGGAGCGTCCGCAGCGCCTTCCGCGTCGAGAAGAAGCACCTCAATGGCTCCGGCAACGTCCATGGCGGCTGCTACATGGCCTTTGCCGACTACTCCCTGTTTGCGATCGCCACCCATGTCCTGGACAGCCGGGCGGTGACGACCAACTTCGCCTGCGAATTCCTCGATGCGGCACGCGAGGGCGAACTGATCGAATGCACCGGCGAGGTCACCCGCGCCGGCGGCTCGCTGATCTTCCTGCGCGGCAAGATGATGTCCGGCGAGCGACTGCTGCTGACCTTTTCCGGAACGATCAAGCGGATGAAGCGGAAGGCACTCCCTCAGCCAAACGCATAGCTCGACGCCTTCCCTTTTCGCGCCCACTCGCCCAGACTTCCCACCAAGCGCTTTCGCGCCGGGGAGCAAGAACAAGGTGCCGCAGAGCACATCCGAGGCGAGTCGCGCGACGGCGGCCGCATCAACGCCGTTGCCGTCCATCGCCACCGGCGCACGCAACTGGCGCGATTATGCGCTGCTGCTGGCGCTCGCCTGCTGCTGGAGTTCGACCTATCCGCTGACCAAGCTAGCGCTTCCCACCATTCCGCCGATCACCTTCATCTCGGCGCGCTCGCTGATCGCGTTCCTCTTTCTGTTCGCGATCCTGCGGATGCGCGGCGTCAAGCTGCCGACCGACGTGAAGGCGTGGAAGCTGTTTGCGACCCAGCAGCTGATCAACTCGACCTTTCCGTTTCTGGTCATCACCTGGTCGCAGCAATACGTGCCGGCGTCGAACACGGTGGTGCTGGCTTCGACGACGCCGATCTTCGCCTTCCTGATCACCTCGCTGATCACGCGGCACGAGCCGGCGACGCTGCTCAAGCTCGCGGGCGCGATCCTGGGACTGGCCGGCACCGTCGCGATCGTCGGGCTCGATGCTTTGCATGGCCTTGGCAGCGAGATCGTAGCGGAGATCGCGATCCTGCTTGCCACCATTTCCTTTGCCTGCGCGACCATCTTCGGCCTCCGTCTCTCCGAGTACGATCCGATGGTGGTGGCAACCGGCTCTCTGCTGTTCGGCGGTCTCGTGCTGCTGCCGCCCGCGCTGATCATCGACCAGCCCTGGACGCTGCAACCGACTCCGACCGCGATCGTCGCCACCATCGTCATGGGCATCGTTTCCAGCGCATTGGGCCTGTTGCTGTTCTACGTCTGCCTCGGCCGGCTCGGCACGCTGACGACCAACGCCCAAGGCTATCTGCGCATTCCGATCGGCGTCGGCCTCTCGGTGCTGCTGCTCGGCGAGAGCGTGCCGTCGAACCTCGCACTGGGGTTATTGCTGGTGATGGCCGGTGTTGCGGCGATGACGGTGCCGGCGGAGCGGTTGAAGTGGCGGTAGCCGACGGCGATGGTCAATCCGCCGAAATAAAGCGGAGGGTACCTGCACGGCGCGTCGGTTTTCCTGTGTCGTTGGTGTGATTGACACCGTCCATGACGGGCACCTCAGGAAAATCGAACGGACTTACCCCGTCGAGGCAAGCCACGTTGACAGCATACAGATTCTGGTCCGATCGACGCTGATGATGCGTGTAGATTCCGCAGCGGGAACAGAAGAAATGCTGCGCTGATCCGGTATGGAAGCGGTAGCTCGTCAGCGCATCCTCGCCCTTCAGGAACTTTATGCCGCCCATCTCCGCCATGACGACGACCGCACCGCGCATCCGGCAGTAAGAGCAGGTGCAGCGGCGGATCGAATTGAAACCGTCGCTCAGCGTCGCCTCGAAACGCACCGCTCCACAATGGCACTGACCAGCCCGGACGTTTGTATCACTCACCATGTTGCATGCTTCCTGGCGTTGCTGCGAATGACGACGCCGCTCGGCGACGTCAACGGGCAGGAACGTTCTCTCAAATGTGGGCCGAACAATCAAAAGGAATCGCCCAAGGCATCAGAACAACTCACGCGGGCCTGACTCCTCACGCCGACAACTGCTTCTCCGCGATCGACAGCCACTCGGCCTGCGCCTTGCGCAGATATTTCGGCGCGCGGCGCATCTGGATCAGCAGCTCGTTGAAGACCATGCGTGCCTCTGCGGTGCGCCCGACCGTTTGCAGCAGCATGCCGTAGCGCACCCGCGCCTCGGCGCCGGGGAAGTATCCGGCGAGCGCGTGATATTCCTCCAGCACCTCGTCGACACGTCCGACCTCGGCGAGCGCGCGGGCATAGAGCAGATGCGCGTCGGCGGAATCGAAATCGGGCCATTGCTTCTGCAGATCGTCGAGCGTCGCAAGCGCCTCGGCCGGGCGGCTGGCGGCAAATTGCGCCTGCGCCTTGCGCAGCACATAGGCGGGATCGTTGCCCATCGGCAGCTTCAGGATGTGATCATAGTGCGCTTCAGCTTCGCCGAACCGGCCGATATTCGCGCACTCTTCCGCCAGCGCCGCACGGTTGGCGATGGTGTCGGTGCCGGCGAGTAGGTCGGACAGCTCGCGATAGCGCTTCTCGGGATCGAGGCGATTGGCGACACGCTGGCGCGCCTGCCGCGCGCCGGGGCTGGAAAACCATTCGGGAATGAGCTCGACCGCGATATAGGCGATCGCGCCCATCATCGGCACCAGCAGGATGATGAAGGCCCAGGGCCGCAACCGTCCGGTTCGCGAGGCGTGATAGATCAGCGTGATATCGAGCAGCAGAACGACCAAAGCAACGGGCATGTGACATCCGGAAAGCACAACGACAGCCGGCCTCCTGATATCGCAATCGAACCGATGAAACAACTTTGAGTTGCCTCAACCGGCAAGAAACAGCGAACCCGAACGCGCGCCGTAATGGTGACGAGGAGTCAGTCGCCGCAAAACCTATGCAGGTTCACGCGCCTCGCGTAGCAATCCACTCGCCAGCACTCGAAACGCGTCGACGGCCTTGCTCAGCACATTCTTGGGATCGTCGGCTGCCGCGACCCACAAGGCGACGCTGAGCGCAGCCCCGTTCAGCAACCGCCCCGCCGCTTCGACATCGACCGGCTTCACGATTCCCTCCTCGATCAGCGCACGGATCGTTCGCATGGTGATATCGAGACAGGCGTTCTCGCCGGGCCATTTGGAGGGATCGCCGAGCACGGCAGGTCCATCCAGGAGCATGATGCGCTGGATCTCAGGTTCGAGCGCCATTTCGATATAGGCGCTTCCCTCGGCGAGCAGGCCCAGCCACGGGTTGGGCGCTTGCTCCCGAACGATGCGGAGCCGCTCCGCCATTTCACCGTCGATCTGCTCGACGACGGCCCAGAGCAGCCCCTTCTTGTCTTCGAAGTTGTGATACAGCGCGCCCCGCGTCAGACCGACGGCCGCAGTGAGCTCGTCCATCGACGCGTCTGCATAGCCCTGCGTGGCAAATGCCGCGCGTGCGGCGCGGATGAGGCTGGCCCGATTTTCCGCCATGGCCGCGGCGCGCTTCCCCTTTGCCATGCCCTGCCCCTTGACATACGCCTCGTATGTGAGCGATATCTCACATACGAAACGTATCTGAAATTGCCGTGACGCGCCAGCCATGGAACACCCACGATCCGCTCACGCCCATCAACCGAAAGGCCCTGCCATGCCCCAGCGAGAGGCAATCTTCCCCGCCAACCGCCACGCGCTCTATCAAGTGCATCGATACTCCGCGGCGATCCGCTCCGGCGACCTGCTGTTCGTGTCGGGACAGGTCGGCAGCCGCGAGGACGGCTCGCCCGAACCGGTATTCGAGGACCAGGTCCGGCGCGCGTTCGCCAATTTGCGTGACGTGCTCGCCGCTGGTGGATGCACGCTGGACGATGTCGTCGATGTCACCACGTTCCACACCGATCCGGCGAGCCAGATCGAGACGGTGATGGCCGTTCGCGCCGAGGAGATCGGCGATCCTCCCTATCCGAACTGGACGGCCGTCGGCGTGAACTGGCTTGCCGGCTTCGACTTCGAGATCAAGGTCATCGCCCGCATTCCTGTGCTCCAGTAAGCTTCCGGGCGGCCATACGCCGGCCGCCAGCAGACAACTTGGCCGGGCTACTTGTTGGCGTCGTCCGCCAGCATCTTGCGGTACTTTTCGACGTCGCGCGTCACGAGCTTTTGCAGCACGTCGGGCGCGTGCTCGTCGGCATCGGGCGCGACGGTCGACAGGTCGGCGAAGCGCTTCTTCACCGCTTCGGTCTCGACGGCCGTGCGCGCTGCGGCATTCAGCTTGGCGAGCACGGCCTGCGGCGTGCCCTTGGGCGCGAACAGGCCGTTCCAGCCCTGCGCCTCGAACTCGGGCAGGCCCGCTTCCGCCGAGGTCGGCAGATCCGGCAGCGTTGAGAGCCGAACGGTCGAGCCGACCACGAGGCCCTTCACCAGCTTGTCGTTGATCGACTGCGACACCGAGGCGGCCGCGTCGCAGACGCCGTCGATCTGGCCGCCGACCGCGTCGGTCAGCGCGGGCGCGGCGCCGCGATAGCCGATCAGCGTCGCGTCGATCCCGGCTGCTGTGACGAAGCTTTTGCAGATCAGATAGTTCGAGGAGCCGACGCCGGCATGGCCGAGATTGATCTTGCCCGGATTGGCCTTGGCATAGGCGATGAACTCTTTCAGGTCCTTCGCCGGAAAGTCCTTGCGCAGCGCGATGATGCCGAACGTCTTCGCCACCATCGCGATCGGCACGAAGGAATCAGGCGTGAACGGCAGTTTTGGATAGATCGTGTAGGTCGCGGCATTGGTGCCGGCATTGCCGATCGCAATCGTATAACCATCCGGCTCGGCGCGCGAGGCCCGCGCCAGCGCGGTCGAGCCGCCGGCCCCCGCAACATTCTCGATCACGATGGTCTGGCCGAGCGCGATGCCCATCTGCTCGGCCACCGCGCGCGCGATCACGTCTGAGGTGCCGCCGGCCGCGAACGGCACGATCATGGTGATGGGACGCTTGGGATAATCCTGCGCGGATGCGCAAGTGGCGATCGAAAATGTCGCGAACGCTAGCGCCGCGATCGCGGCGAGCGCACGCTTCACCACGAACGAGATCACGCGGCTTTTTCCAGATGCTGGGCGAGACCGGCGAACAAGCCGCGACCATCGGTGCAGCCCATGATGTCTTCGACGTGGTTTTCCGGATGCGGCATCATGCCGAGCACGTTGCCCCGGTCGTTGACGATGCCGGCGATCGAATGCGCGGCGCCGTTGATGTTGTTGAAATCGTCGACTTCGCCGGCAGCGGAGCAATAGCGATAGAGTACCCGCCCCTCGCCTTCGAGCCGCTTGATGGTCTCTTCGTCCGCCTCGTAATTGCCCTCGCCATGGGCGACCGGCACGCGGATCACCTGGCCGGCATTGTAGCCGCGGGTGAATGGCGTGTCGGAGCGCTCGACGCGCAGATGCACGTCGCGGCAGATGAATTTCAGCCGCGCATTGCGCATCAACACGCCCGGCAAGAGGCCGGACTCGCAGAGGATCTGAAAACCGTTGCAGACACCGAGCACGAGGCCGCCCTTGGCCGCATAGTCGCGCACCGCATCCATCACCGGCGCACGCGCCGCAATCGCGCCGCAGCGCAGGTAATCGCCGTAGGAGAAGCCGCCGGGCACGACGACGAGATCGGTGCCCGCAGGCAGCGAGGTCTCGGCGTGCCAGACCATCGCGGGCTCGCTGCCGGAGATCAGCCTCAACGCGCGCGCCATGTCGCGCTCGCGGTTGATTCCGGGAAAGACGAGGATGGCGGCTTTCATGGCAGAGGTTCCGACGCGGCTGGGAATCGAGGCTGGCCAACGGGCCAATTCGTGAACAGACATAACCATTTGACGGAGATTTTACCAGTGCTAGCGTTGCGGAGCGCCCTTGTACACAGGCCATAGCCACGCGCCTTTGGCCGCTCGATTTGCCCGGGATTGAAGCCATGAACGTCCCGTCGCTGCCCGCATCTCTCGCCGAAGCAGTATCCGCCGAGGGCGTGGTCGCCGCCGGCGCTTATGTCGACGGCCGCCGGGTCGCCAATATCGCCATCAGCGAGGCCTCGAGCTGGCGAGCAAAGCCCGGCCATGTCGTGTGGATCGGGCTGCACGAGCCCGACATGGCGCTGCTCGGCGCGGTGCAGAAGCAGTTCGACCTGCACGACCTCGCGATCGAGGACGCCAACCACGCCCATCAACGGCCGAAGATCGAGCAATATGGCGAGGCCCTGTTCATCGTCGCGCGCACCGCGCAATTGATCGAGGGGCGCATTGCCTTCGGCGAGACCCACATCTTCGTCGGCGAAGGCTATCTGGTCTCGGTGCGCCACGGCGCCTCGACCTCCTACACGCCGGTGCGCGAGCGCTGCGAGAGCTGTCCGCGGGCGCTCGCGCGCGGCGAGGACTACATCCTCTATGCGATCCTTGATTTCATCGTCGACAATTACTCGCCCGTGCTGGAGAGCATCCACGACGAGGTCGAGGGCATCGAGGACGACGTGCTCTCCAAGCAGATCAGCAAGGCGCAGATCGAGCGGCTCTACATGCTTCGCCGCGACCTGTTGCGGCTGAGGACCGCGATCGGCCCGCTGGTGGAGGTCTGCCGCCGGCTGGAGCATGACGACCTCTCGATGGTGCGGCAGGCCATGCAGCCGCTGTTCCGCGACGTCACCGACCACGTCCGCAACATCCAGGAGCGCATCGATTCCATGCGCGAGGTGCTGGCCTTCGCCTTCGAGGCGAGCCTGTTGGTCGGCCAGGCCCAGGAGACGGCGGTATCCAAGAAGCTCGCATCCTGGCTCGCCATCATCGCGGTCCCGACCGCGCTCGCCGGCATCTACGGCATGAACTTCAAGCACATGCCGGAGCTGGAATGGGAGTACGGCTACTTCATGCTGCTCGGCGTGATGCTGACCGCCTGCGGCGGGCTGTACTGGCGTTTTCGGCGGGTGGGATGGCTGTGAGTCCAGACGCTCAGACTGGTTACATGCCTCGTCTGCCAGACCACGTGCTCTGCACCACCTGAAGGTCGTGCAGCATGAGAAGCTGCTCTTCTCGACAGGCGCTCAGCTCAGACCTGATTTCGTCGATCTTGTATTCGACATCACCGAGCGTTTGCTCGATCTGCTTCAGCAGCTCGAAAATCAGCTCTTTGCCGATATCCGCCACTCCGCTCAGGCTTTCATCTCGATCGCATAATTTTCAATCACGGTGTTCGCCAAGAGCTTGTCCGCGGCTTCCTTCAGCGCCGCCTCCGCCTTGGCTTTGTCGGCGCCGGCGAGCTCGATGTCGAACACCTTGCCCTGGCGGACGCTGGCGACGCCGTCGACGCCGAGCGACTTCAGCGCGCCTTCGATGGCCTTGCCCTGCGGATCGAGGATGCCCGTCTTCAGGGTAACGGTGACACGTGCCTTCACGTCAAAAGTCCTCTTCAGCTCTTCACCAGCACCGGGCCGGTGCCCTGGGGACGCTCGTTCTCCATGAGGATGCCGAGACGCTTTGCAACTTCGGTGTAGGCCTCGAGCAGGCCGCCGAGATCCCTGCGGAAACGATCCTTGTCGAGCTTCTCGTTCGACTTGATGTCCCACAGCCGGCAGCTGTCCGGCGAGATCTCGTCGGCGACGATGATGCGCATCATCTCGTTCTCGAACAGGCGCCCGCACTCCATCTTGAAGTCGACGAGGCGGATGCCGATGCCGAGGAAGAGGCCGGTGAGGAAGTCGTTGACGCGGATGGCGAGCGCCATGATGTCGTCGATCTCCTGCGGCGTCGCCCAGCCGAAGGCGGTGATGTGCTCTTCCGACACCATGGGGTCGTTGAGCTGGTCGTTCTTGTAGTAGAACTCGATAATCGAGCGGGGCAGCTGCGTGCCCTCCTCGATGCCGAGGCGCTGCGACAGCGAGCCGGCGGCGACGTTCCGCACCACCACCTCCAGCGGCACGATCTCGACCTCGCGAATCAACTGCTCGCGCATGTTGAGGCGGCGGATGAAATGGGTCGGCACCCCGATGTCGTTGAGGTGCTGAAACAGGTACTCCGAGATCCGGTTGTTGAGGACGCCCTTGCCCTCGATCACCTGATGCTTTTTCGCATTGAACGCGGTGGCGTCGTCCTTGAAGTGCTGGATCAGGGTACCGGGCTCGGGGCCTTCGTAAAGAACCTTTGCCTTGCCTTCATAAATGCGACGCCGACGGCTCATGGGGATGTACCGTGTTTTGTTGAAATCCATGAATTTGGTGTGCTCCGGTTGACTAGGATTACGACCCACAGCGGAGCTGCCGTGAACGGCCAGGAACCCATCTATAACCCGTTGGAAACAGAACGGGAACCAAGCCTTAGGCAACCTATCCGATTGGCTGTCCGAGCACAATCGATCCGGCCGTCCGGCACCAACTTATACCGTCTTGCCTGCGGCTTAACGGCCCGTTGTTTTGCCGATTCGTGCTATCTATGTAGGCATGCAGCCGGGTCGCCGCAACGGAAGGCTCCCGCTCCATTCAGCGAGGATTTGGAACAGGCATGAGCGAGTTCGACAAACGCCAGGAAGGCTTTGAGAAGAAGTACGCCCTCGACGAGGAGCAGAAGTTCAAGGCGGAGGCCCGCCGCAACCGGCTGCTCGGCCTGTGGGCAGCCGAGAAGCTCGGCATCACGGGTGATGCCGCCATCGCCTATGCCAAGGAGGTCGTCGCGGCCGATTTCGAGGAGGCCGGCGATGCCGACGTCGTGCGCAAGCTGACGGCCGATTTCGCCGCCAAGAACGTCACCGTCACCGAGCAGGCGATTCGCGCCAAGATGAGCGAGTTGCTCGCAGTTGCCGCCGCCGAGGTGAAGGCGGGGAAATAATCGAGTCAACCGACCCGCTGGCGCGCAATAGCCTTGCGCGCCGGCGTTCTTCTTCTGCCTTCCCGCGTGGTCGAGACATTCGGCCCGGCATAGTTGCGGCGGATGGTTTCGAGCAGGCGCTCTGCGGCAGCGCTCAAAAACCCGTCACGACGCGTGACGAGGATGATATCCTGGTGCGCACCAAGGTCGCCCACGGCGATCGTCGCGATCGAGCCCGCACGCAGCTCCTCCGCCACATGGCTTTTTGCCAGCAGTGCAAGACCGAAGCCCGATTCCACCAGCCGCTTCTGCGCAGTGAGGCTGTCCACGGCCGTCCATTCCACCTCGCCAAGTCCCCGCGTCAGAAACAGCGCGAACACGTGAGCCGCGGCAATCTCGCGGCGCCCGCGAATCTCGGGGAATGCGATCCAGCGCTCGCCACCAAGCTCGGCGAGGCGTTTCACCCGCTGTCCGGCGCGAGGATGGTCGGGCGCACAGACCACTTGCAACGATTCGCGCAGGATCTGCTCGCAGGCGAGATCGCCCGAGCCGTCGGCGTTGTAGCGCAGGCCTATCGTGGCCTCGCCGCGCCGGATGAGATCGCTGACCTCCGCGCTGGTCGCCGTCCGCAAGCTCAGCACGACGGCGGGATGCTCCTTGGTAAACCGCTTCATGATGGTCGAGAGGCGGCTGTCAGCGAGCGTCCCGGTCACGGCCAGCGAAACCGGCCCTGCATTCTGCTTGGTCAGTGCGCGGATCGCCTGTTCGGCATCCTGCGCCGCGGCCACTGCGCGCTCGGCATAGGGGATCAGCACGCGCCCGGCATCGCTGAGTCGCGTGCGGCCTGCCACGCGCTCGAACAGGGGAACGCCGAGCTCCTGCTCCAATAGAGCGATACGGCGCGAAATCGCCGGCTGCGAGCGGTGCAGGAATTTCGCGGCATGCGAAATCCCGCCTCTGCGATGAACCGTCAGGAAGGTGTTGAGGGCGTCACTGTCCATCGCGACCTCATGCAAAAAGCTGATGATATCTCACAGAATAACAAATTTGGCGGATGACGGAAGTGCGCCTAAAGCTCGTTGGGACAGACAATGGAGACGAGCCATGACGAGCCAGTTGGACAAGGCGAGAGCGTTTCGCGCGTTGCACGAGCGGCCCGGTGCCTTCATCATTCCCAATCCATGGGATGCCGGCACCGCGAAGCTGCTCGCGGCGATGGGCTTCGAAGCCCTGGCCACTACGAGCCTCGGGGTCGCCAACATGCTCGGCAGCAGCGGCGTCAGCCTCGACGTCATCCTCGCCAACGCACGCACGATCGTCGAAGCCACCGACCTGCCCGTCAGCGTCGATCTCGAGAATTGCGGCGCACATGAGCCGAGACGCGCCGCCGAAGCTATTCGGCGTGCCGCAGACACTGGCGCGGTGGGCGGCTCGATCGAGGATTTCAGCGGCGATCGCGATCGCCCGATCTACGACTTCTCCCACGCCGTCGAGCGCGTCCAGGCCGCGGTGGAGGTGGCACGCGCGCTGCCCATTCCGTTCACGCTGACGGCGCGGGCCGAGAACTTCCTGCACGGCCGCAAGGACATCGACGATACGATCCGCCGCCTGCAGGCCTTCGAGGCCGCCGGCGCCGACGTCCTCTACGCGCCGGGCCTGTACGATCTCGCCACGATCAGGACGGTGGCGTCCTCGCTGGGCAAGCCCTTCAACCACGTGATGGGCTTTGCCGACCCGACGCTAACCGTCGACCAATTGTCCGCCGCTGGCGTCAAGCGCATCAGCGTCGGCGGAGCCATGTCGCGCTACGCGCTCGCAGCGTTCCTGAACTGCGCGCGCGAGATGAAGGACAAGGGGTCCTTCACCTACATCCGCGAGATGGCGCCGGTCGGCGAGCTGCGCGCCGCCTTCGCCGCGGTCACTCCTCCTTGAAGCCGTACTCCGGCACGTTGCCGCTGGCGCCGTAATATTTATACGGCAGGAACTTGCCGCTCATGGTGATCTTGACGCGGTCGCCCTTGGGGTTGGCGACGCGCTCGATGCCCATGTCGAAGTCGATCGCCGACATGATGCCGTCGCCGAACTCCTCCTCGATCAGCGCCTTCCAGGCCGGACCGTTCACCATCACCATCTCGTAGAAGCGGTAGATCAGCGGGTCGGTCGGCGGCATCGGCGTGCCGGTGCCGCGCATCGGCACCTCGTTGAGCATGGCAACTTCCGCCTTCGACAGGCCGAACAGCTCGCCGGCATTGGCAGCCTGCGGCTTCGTCAGCTTCATCTGGCCCATGATCGCACCGACGATCAGCACCTCGGAATAGCCGCCGATCTTTTCGCAGATGTGCTTCCAGCTCCAGCCCTTCTCGCGCTTGATGTCGAGCAGCTTCTCGGTGAGGTCTTCGCGTTTCATGTCGGGGTCTCCTTTCAAAAGCATGATCCGGAAAAGTGTGAAGCGGTTTCTCCGTGGATCATGCGTCTACAAAATCAGGCGCTCAATCCGGGGTTTGTCCCCGGCATCCAGGTCTGTCGCGGCTCTTCGCCGCTTGATGCGATCGAGAGCCCGGGCTTGCCGATCTGCACCGTCGGCACGTTGCGCGGATCGTGGTTCGGCGTTTCCGCGGCAAAGGTCTTGCTGCGCGTCACCAGGAAATCGATGATGTGGTTGCGCAGCGCGTAGTACAGCGGATGGCGGTGCAGGTCGGTGCGGCCGCGGTCCCGCGGCAGCGGGTTCTCGACCACCTCCGCCAGCACCGCGCCGGGACCGTTGGTCATCAGGAAGATCTTGTCGGCGAGATAGATCGCCTCGTCGACGTCGTGGGTGATCATGAACGCGGTCTGCCCGGTCTCCAGGCAAATCCGCCGCACCTCGTCCTGCAGCGTGCCGCGCGTCAGCGCGTCCAGCGCCGAGAACGGCTCGTCCATCAGCATCATCTTCGGCGTGATCGACAGCGCCCGTGCGATGCCGACGCGCTGCTTCATGCCGCCCGACAGCTCCGAGGGACGCTTGTGCTCGGCGCCGGAGAGGCCGACCAGATCGATGAATTTCTGCGCATGCGCCCTTACCTTGGCGCGGTCCCAGCTGCGCCATTTCGAGCTGACGGCATAGGCGACGTTGCCGAGCACCGTGCGCCAGGGCAGCAGCGCATGGCTCTGGAAGATCACGGCGCGGTCGAGGCTGGTGCCCGAGATCGCCTGACCGTCGACGATGACCGCGCCCTCGCTCGGCGCATCGAGCCCGGCGAGGATGTTGAGCACCGTGGTCTTGCCGCAGCCGGAATGGCCGATCACGCAAGCGAACTCGCCGCGCGCCATCGAGAGCCAGAGGTTCTCGAAGATGGTGGTCGTCGCGCCGCCCGCACCTGGATAGCGCTTGGCGATGCCTTCGATCGAGATGAACTTGTCGGTCATCGCCTCTACTCCGGAAACGTGACCATGCGCGTGAAGCGCGCCAGGATCTGGTCGAGCAGCATTCCGACGATCCCGATCAGGAGGATCGCGATGATGACGTTGGTGATCGACAAATTATTCCACTCGTTCCAGACGAAGTAGCCGATGCCGGTGCCGCCGACGAGCATCTCGGCGGCGACGATCACGAGCCAAGCGATGCCGATCGAGATGCGCATGCCCGTCAGGATGGTCGGGGCCGCTGCCGGCAGGATCAGGGTGAAGGCCCGCCTGACGGTGCCGACCTCGAGCGTCCGCGCGACGTTGATCCATTCCTTGCGCACGCTCGCGACGCCGAACACCGTGTTGAGCAGCATCGGCCAAATCGAGCAGATGAAGATGACGAAGATCGCGGAGACCGAGGAATCCTTGATGGTGTAGAGCGCGAGCGGCATCCAGGCCAAAGGCGAGATCGGCTTCAAGACCTGGATGAACGGATCGAGCGCCTTGCTCAGCAGCGGCGACATGCCGATCAGAAAGCCGAGCGGGATCGCCACCAGCACGGCCAGGAGATAGCCGGTGCCGACGCGCGCAATGGAATAGCCGAGCTGGATGCCGAGCCCCTTGTCGTTCGGCCCGTTGTCGTAGAACGGCCGCTTCAGGTGCTCCCACAGCTTGGCGCCGACATCGAGCGGCCCCGGCATGGCAGATTTGCCTTGCGTTGCGGTCAGGCCCATCAGCTTGGCGTATTCCGGGCTCATCGTCGTCGTCGCGGCGGTCGAGCGCGTGGCGATATGCCAGATGCCGAGGAAAGCGGCGAGCAGCACGAGGGAGACGAGGCCGGCGCGGAGGCGAAGGGAGGAGGTCATACTGCGCCCTCTCATGTCCCGGGCGCGGCGCAGCACGAAGTGATGCGCCGTAGAACCGGGACCCATGGGGTCTGACTGGGTCCCGGCTCAGCGAAGCAGCACACCGGACGATGCTTCGCATCGCCGGGAGTGCTGCATCGCGTCCGGGACACGAAAGCGGCGGGAGCTCCCATCACGACGCCTTCCTGATCTTGAAGCTCGCCAGATAGTCCTCGGGCTTGGCCGGATCGAAATTCTTGCCCATCACCGCGAACGACTTGTAGGCACTCGCCGGCGGCGTGAGGCCCATCTCGGTCATCAGCTTCTTGGTATCGGTTGCCAGATACACCTGCTCGGCCACCGCCTTGTAGTCGACGTCGCCCTTGATCTGGCCCCAGCGCTTCATCTGCGTCAGCATCCACACCGCGAAGGACTGCCAGGGGAACGGATCGAAATCGACGCGCTTGGGATCGGTCTTCACCCCGCCGAGGCCGTCGGCGTAGGTGCCGGTCAGGACCTGCTCCAGCACGGTGACAGGCGCGTTGATGTAGTTCGCCGGCGCGATGGCTTCGGCAATCTGCTTGCGGTTCTCGGCCTTGGAAGCATAGGCGGTGGCATCGACGATCGCCCGCGTCAGCGCCGCGAAGCTGTTCGGCGCTGACGTGATGAACTCGCCGCTGGCGGCAAAGCTGCAGCAGGGATGGCCGTCCCAGATCTCCTTGGAGAGGAGATGCATGAAGCCGACGCCGTCATAGATTGCGCGCTGGCAGATGTTGTCGGGCGCGAGGAAGCCGTCGATGTTGTCGGCACGCAGGTTCGCGACCATCTCCGGCGGCGGCACCGAGCGCAGCTGCACGTCGGTATCGGGATCGAGACCGTGCTCGGCGAGGTAATAGCGCAAGAGGTAATTGTGCATGGAATAGTCGAAGGGGATGGCGAATTTCAGCCCCTTCCAGTCCTTCGGATCGCGCTTGTCCTTGTGCTTGCTCGCCAGCACGATGCCCTGCCCGTTGATGTTCTCGATGGCCGGGACGGTGAAGGGAATCGCGTTGGCGCCGAGGCCGAGCGAGATCGCGATCGGCATCGGTGCCAGCATGTGCGCAGCGTCGTATTCCTTGTTGATGGTCTTGTCGCGGATCACGGCCCAGCCGGCGGTCTTCACAACTTCGACGTTGAGGCCGTGCTTGGCATAGAAGCCCATGGGCGCTGCCATGA
Source organism: Bradyrhizobium sp. IC4059 (assembly GCF_020193615.1). NCBI lineage: Bacteria > Pseudomonadati > Pseudomonadota > Alphaproteobacteria > Hyphomicrobiales > Nitrobacteraceae > Bradyrhizobium > Bradyrhizobium sp. IC4059. The sequence continues at coordinate 92,396 of NZ_JADYVH010000006.1, read as the reverse complement.
TGATCGGCGTGGCGCAGGTGATCGGGATGAAGCCGACCTTGAGGTCCTTCTTCTCGGGCGCGCCGGCTTGCGCGAACACCTCGGTCGCCGTCCGAATCGGGAAGAATTGCGACAGCGCCGCGAGCGCGGTCGATGCTCCGACCGACTTCAGGAAGGCGCGCCGCGCCACGTCCTGCGGAAACATCGCGCGCATCAATGCGGAGGCGACCACGCCCTCGTAGCGCTGCTCTTCGCTTGCGACCGGCTCGCAATGCAGCGCCGTCGCCTGCTCATGCTCAGCTGCGGAACGATGCTGGCCGCAAACACAGCCGGCTCGAAGCTTGCGATCGGGATCAAACGGATTGTCGAACGTGGACATCGGCCCTCCTGCGCGTCAATGCGAGAAGGAATTACGCAAGGAGCATGCCACCGACGAAGAAGCGGACATTGCCTTGATGACGCAGCATTTTCACCCGCGCTTGGCCGCTACGAAAACTCGTGATAAACGAGATTTCGTAGTTCAATTACGAGATTTCGCAATGGCAACGACGCCAATGCCCGCCCACGACGAGGTGGCCCCCGTCATCGACCCGCGCATCGCGGCCTTCGAATCCTCGGTCGAGGCGATGCTGCTGGTCGATCCCTACGGCGACCAGATCGTCGATGCCAATCCCGCCGCCTGCGCCCTGCTCGGTTACGACCGCGCTTTGCTGCGGCAGACCAGGGCCAGCACGCTCCACGCCGGCGAGCTTGCCGCCCTCACTGTCTTCACCCAGGCCGTGCTGCACAAGGGCGCCTACTGGACCACCGCGCTCAATCCCCGTCACGCCACCGGGCAAGATCTCAAGCTCGAATATGCCGGCTGCCTGCTGCCGCATGACGGCCGCACGCTGCTGCTGCTGACGCTGACCGACCTCGAAGCCCGCCGCCGGCGCAATGTCGATGCTGCCGCCGAAGACCACATGCGCGGCGGCATCTCGACTTGGCAGCGGGTCGAGCGCGTGTTCCAGGACATCGAGCGCGAGAACCAGCTGATCCTCCGCGCCGCCGGCGAAGGCATCTATGGCGTCAACGCTGAAGGCAAGACCACCTTCGTCAACCCTGCGGCCGAGCGCATGCTGGGCTGGACCGCCGAGGAGCTGGTCGGCAAGGAGATCCACCCGATCGTCCACCACACCCACCACGATGGCCGGCACTATCACAACCACGACTGCCCGATCTATGCGGCATTCCGCGACGGCGCCGTGCACCAGGTCGACGGCGAGGTGTTTTGGCGCAAGGACGGCTCGCCCGCCTGGGTCGAGTACACCTCGACACCGATCCGCGATCGCGGCGTCGTGGTCGGCGCCGTCGTGGTGTTTCGCGATGTCAGCCAGCGCCGCGAGGCCGCCGAGAAGCTGCACGCGGCCCTTGCCGAGGTCGACCGCTTGCGCGAGCGGCTCGAGCTGGAGAACGCCTATCTCCAGGAGGAAATCCGCATCGAGACCAACCCGCGCGGCATCATCGGGGGAAGCGAGGCGATCCAGAAGACGCTGCGCCAGGTCAAGCTGGTGGCGCCGACCACCGCGGCGGTGATGATCACCGGCGAATCCGGCACCGGCAAGGAGCTGATCGCGCGCGCCATCCACGAGGATTCCACCCGCAGCGACCGGCCGCTGATCCGCGTCAACTGCGCCGCGATCCCGCGCGAATTGTTCGAGAGCGAGTTCTTCGGCCATGTCCGCGGCGCCTTCACCGGCGCAACGCGCGACCGCATCGGCCGCTTCGAGCTCGCCGACGGCGGCACGCTATTCCTCGACGAGGTCGGCGAGATCCCGCTCGAGCTGCAAGGCAAGCTGCTGCGCGTCTTGCAGGAAGGCCATTTCGAGCGCGTCGGCGAGGCGCGCACCCGCGCCGTCGACGTTCGCGTCATCGCCGCGACCAATCGCGATCTCAAGCAGGAGGTCCAGCGCGGCCGCTTTCGCGAGGATCTCTACTTCCGTCTCAACGTGTTTCCGATTGAGACCGTCCCCTTGCGCGAACGCCGCGAGGACATTCCCCTGCTGGCCCAGCATTTCCTGACGCGCGAGAGCAAGGCGCTGAAATCGAACCTCCGTCTGTCGGAGGGCGATGCGCGGCGGCTGACCCGCTACAACTGGCCCGGCAATGTCCGCGAACTCCAGAACGTGATCGAGCGCGCTGCGATTCTGTCGCAGAACGGCCGCCTGCGCATCGATCTGCCCGATCCTTCAGGTGAACAAGCGCCCAGCGGCGCCACCCGCCAGAGGCCCGACGCGCGCCCCGCAATCATGACGTCGTCGGAAATGCGCGACCACGAGCGCGCCAACATTCTCGCCGCGCTTGAGGCCTGCGCCGGAAAAGTCTTCGGCCCCGGCGGCGCCGCCGAGATCCTCGACATCAAGCCGACCACGCTGGCCTCACGGATCAAGGCGCTGGGAATCGCGCCTCGTCCGCAAGGGGCCCATCCTTCGAGACGCCCGCTTTAGGCGGGCTCCTCAGGATGAGGTCGGAGGGCGCGGCAACAGTATCAACAGACACCGGTGCCGCTTAGCCTCATCCTGAGGAGACCGCGAAGCGGTCGTCTCGAAGGACGAGGCGCGCGCTCAGGCGGCCTTGGTGGTGACGTCCGATGCGATCGGCAGGCCCTGCTCGATCGGCAGCGAGGGATCGCGCGACCATTCGTTCCAGGAGCCGAAATACATCCGCACGTCCTTCACGCCGGCGTTCTTCAGCGCCAGGAACGTGTTCGAGGCGCGCGCCCCCTTGAAGCAGTAGAGATAGACCGGCGTAGTCTGCGAGATGCCGACCGTGGCGCATTCCGCCAGAATCTCGTCCTTGGATTTGAAGCGCGGGCCTTCGACGGTCGGCTTCATCATGCGATACCATTCCAGCCACACCGCGCCCGGGATGCGGCCCTTGCGCGGGCAGAAATCCTTGCCGTACGGGGACGAGCTGTCGCCGATCCACTCGTCGACGTCGCGCACGTCGAGGATCGCGATGCCCGGCTTGCCGACGGCGGCGAGCATGGTCTTGGCGTCGATCAGGATCTCGCCCGCTTCAGGCACGAACGAGAACGAGGCCTTCTCAGGCGCGGGCACATCCTTGGTCACCGGGAAGCCCGCGGCCGACCAGGCGTCGAAGCCGCCATGCAGCACCTTCACCTTGGGATAGCCGAGCATGGTGAGCAGGTAATAGCCGCGGCAGGACTGGCCGAAGCCGGAGTTCATCGACTGTTCGTAGATCACCGCCGTCTCCTTGCCGGAAAGACCGGCGCTGCCGAACGCATCGGCGAACTTGGTCTTGAGCTCGGCCATGCCCTCGGGCGTGGAGGTCGCGAGGAACGTGAAGATCTCATGCACGTTGACGGCGCCCGGCAGATGGCCGGCGGCGTAGGCGTCGGGATTGCGGGTGTCGATGACGACACACGGCTCGGTCTTCAAGAGATCGGCGAGTTCGACGGCAGTGATCAGAACGTCAGTCATGGCAGCCTCTCCGTTGAGGTTGGGGGTCTTCGGGTGGACTCGTAGAGCTCAGGACTCGGCCAGCATCTTGCGCAGCTGCTTGGTGGCCGGCGTGACGATCGCGACGAAATAGGCCTCGCGCAGGCGCCGCTGCGCGCGGTGGCTCTTGAGATAGCCGCGCGCGCCACAATGCAGCATCGCCGCATGCGCCGCCACGACACTGGCTTCGCCGGCGCGAAGCCGCAGCGCGATCACCTTGCGCCAGTAGGTTTCCTCCTCGTTGTAGGGATCGCGCGCCAGCGCCATGGTCTCGGCCTCGAGCTCGGCGGCGAGCTCGCGGAAATGCACCGGCTGCTGCGGCAGATAGCGGTTGATGTGGCCGAGGGGATTGTCGACCTCGTCCATGATGTTGATGCAATCCTTGATCACGCCTAACGCCATGCCAGCCTGTAGCAGGATGAAGCCGGCGCGGATCTTCTTGACGAAGGGCGCGGCGGGATCGGCCAGGATCAGCTCATCGGGCACGAAAGCGTCGCGGAACTGCACGCCATAGGTGCCGGTGCCGTCCATCGCGAGGAACGGCTTGCAGGGCGTCAGCGTGATCGCAGGGTCCGAGCAGTCGGCGAGGAACATGACAGTGCCGGGCTCGCCACTTGCGATGCCCGGCTCGTCCTCGCGCTCGAAGATGGTGCCGAAGAAATGATCGGGGCCGAGATTGGAGACCCAGGGCAACGCACCGCGCACGATGTAGCCGCCCTCGACCTTGCGGCCCTTCAGCTTGAGCTTCTCGATGCCGAAGAAGCTCTTCATGGGATTGGAGAGCCCGGTGCCGCCGAGCACGCGACCGCTCGAGAAGGCGTCGCCGAAGCGCTTTGCGAGCTTCACATTGGTGGAGTTCGCCGCGTACCAGACCAGCGTGTTCTGGCACCACGCCATGAAGGCCGTGGCACCGCAGACCCCGCCGATCGCCGCCATCGCCTGGATCGCGCAGCGCAAATCGGCGGGGCCTTCGTGCGGCACGTGGCTGCCCCACGCCCCGACCGCGCCGAACTTGCGCAGCACCTCGGCCGGATAGACCGAACCGTCGTCGATGCCGGCGGCCAGCGGCGCGAGCTCTTGGCGCGCGATCCGCGCCACCTCGCCCGCAATGGACGGTGCGGGCTGATCCAGAACGTCGGCCTGCGATAAAGCCAGTGAACCCATGATCGTCTCCCGCGCCCTGTCCTGATTGCCGTCTGCTAGATGCCGACCTCGAGATTGACCGGCCGCGTGAAGGTGTTGGCGACCGGCGACCATTTCTTCACATGGGCGACCAGCGCGTTGATCTCGTCCGGCGAGATGCCCTCGCATTCCATGTCCACCTTGACGCGGACATCGGTGAAGCCGACCGGCTTGTCGGAGGTGTCACCGGTGCCCCAGACCGCAGTGATGTTGAGATCGCCTTCGAGCTCGAGCTCGAGCTTGTTGACGATCCAGCCGCGGTGCACGGCGTTGGCATGCAGGCCGACCGCAAGGCACGAGCCGAGCGCGGCGAGCGAGGCTTCCGACGGATTGGGCGCGGTGTCGTCACCCAAGAGCCCCGGCGGCTCGTCGACGATGTAGGGCGGCAGGTTGCGGATATAGTTGGCGTGGCGGAATTTGCCCTCCGCGACCGTCTTGCACTTCAAGGTCTTGATGACCTTCGGATTTGCCTTGCCGTTGGCAATCAGTTGCTCGAGCCCGTTCTTGTCGATGGGCGCGAGGCACCCCGTCAGCACTGTCTTCTGAACGACGGCAGTCATCAATCTTCTCCCTGGCAGAAGTGGAAATCGGCAGGATACCGAACGGTCTGTTTCCCTGCATGGAGCGTGCCAGATCTCGCGAAAAACAAAAGGCGAGGCTTTGGAGCCGCTTAAGCGTCGCTGCCTGCAGATTGGTCAGCCCACTCCTGCTCAAAGGCGGAGCAGACGCGCGCGCGGATGCGAATCTTTTCGGCGTCGAACAGATGCGGCTTGCTGATGCGAGGCGGCTGCGATTAAGTTGTCGCTCATGGCAAAGCCGTCATCGAAGAAGAATCCGCCCCACGCCGCTGCCGGCGACGACGAATCCGCACGCGGGCGCCTGCTCAGCGCCGCAACGCATCTGTTCTGCAAGAACGGCATCAACGCCACCGGCATCGATGCGATCATCGAAGAGGCCGGCACCGCCAAGACCACGCTCTACAAATTATTCGGCTCCAAGACCAACCTCGTCAACGCGGTGCTGGAGAGCGAAGGCAAGCAATGGCGCGAATGGTTCATCGGCGCCATGGAGCAAGGCGGCGGCGATGCGCAGGCGAAACTCACACGCATCTTCCCCGCGCTGAAGAGCTGGTTCGCCGAAGAGCGCTTCTACGGCTGCCCCTTCATCAACGCCGTCGGCGAGCACGACAAGGATGCCAAGCAATTCCGCAACATCGCGCTGAAGCACAAGAAGATCGTGCTCGGCCACATCGAGAAGCTCGCCGGCGAGCTCGGCTCAGCCGAGCCCGCTGTGCTGGCGCATCAGCTCGGCCTCATCATCGACGGCGCCATCGTCGCCGCCATGATCTCGCGCGATCCGGGCGTGGCCGATACGGCAGCGCTTACGGCGGGCCCCCTGCTCGGCCAGGCGAAGACGAAGAAGAAGCGGGCGGCGGAGCAGCTCGAGGCGGTGTGATCGCGCTTTTCTTGTAGCCCGCATGGAGCGCAGCGGAATGCGGGGACACCGTCCCGGATTGCGCTCCGCTCCATCCGGGCTACGAAAATATCGTGGGCAAAGGCGCGCAACGCCGTGCCCACCATTACCGCCTCAGTTGATCGCTCAAAGCATGGCGGCAAGCTACGCTTTGTCCGTCCTAAGATGTCGTTCAAACTGGACTACATTGTGCCCAAATGCTGCTAGGGGCTCCCACCGAGCATCTTGACCTCAGCTGCGGCCGCCTGTGCTTCCACGAACATCGGCGGACAATCTACAAGCGCCAGTCCGAACAGCCGCCGCGCCTCCTCCTTCAACCCACGCTGCAAAGCGAGTTCAGCGGTGAAGAAATTCGCTTCGCAAATCTGGCCCTTCTTCTTAATCGGATCGGGATCGTCGGCCACGTGCAGCACGTCGTCGGCCGAAGTCGTTCCCAAGAATAGTCGGATTATCGGCGCAGGCCATTTAGTCATGTCGAGCTTGCCAGTCGCATCCGAGAGCGTACTCGCCGCATTCCCGCGCCGGGCCGCAATCTCGCGCCACAACGCGGTGTAGCTGTCCTTGGGATCAATCTCCCTCGACCGATCCAGATAGGTGACCGCCTTTGCCGGAAAACCGGCTTGAAGCTGTACCATGGCACAGGGACGATAGATGCCGGCTGCCTTCGAAGCGAGCTCGATTGCCCGGTCACACGCCGCAACGGCGCGCTCCGAATCGCCCATAGCCAGGTAGGTCAAGCTACGACAGACGTAAGGATATACATCCTTTGGGTCAAGCGACGCTGCGCGGTCGCAATCGGCCATCGCCCGCGTGAGATCACGCGCGGCCCTGTATTCGGCCGCACGGTAGACGTACGCAGCCCGATAGGCCGGATCGATCTGTATCGCCCGAGCAAAATCCGACATTGCTCCATCGGCATTGCCCTTCCTGCTGTGCGCTTCTCCGCGCGCCAGATAAGCGGCCTTGTACATTGGATTGAGCTGAACAGCCTGATTGGACGGGGCTGGAGCCAGCTCGCTCCTGTAGTGAGCTTCCGTGCTACGCGCCCGCTGGGACGGATCGGAATTGAACTCGATCGTCTTGGTATAGTCGGCAATCGCGCGATCGAGATCGCCTTTTCTTACGTACGCAACCCCGCGACTGTAGTATGCGCGCTGCTCTCTTGGTGCCAGCCGAATGATCTCGTCATAATCCGCAATGGCCCGGTCGAACTCGCCCAGTTGAAGAAAGGATTCGGCACGAAAGTAATAGAAAGAATCGTTCCTTGGCTTGTTCTGGATGGTTTGTTCGAGTTCGGCCAATGCCCGCTCTCTGTGCCCCCTGGCGAAGTAAACTCGGCTGCGGCATAGCTGGCCACCGCCGTCTTGCGGGCTGATCCCGACCACTCGATCACAGTCGGCCATGGCACGATCGGCATCCCCATTGCGGAGGTGAGCAAGACCTCGCTCGACACGCCCTTGGACATTGTCCGGATGGATCAGCAGGGCCTGATCGTAGTCTGCGATAGCGCGGATGAAGTTGCCTCTCTCTCCGTAGATTCGCGCGCGCCCCAGATATGCCTGGGTATTTTTGGGATCGAGCACAATCGCCTTGTCGTAATCCGATAGAGCGGCGTCGGAATCTCGCTTTTGCAGAAACGCAGAAGCCCTCTCGAATCGGGCGCTCGGATTGTCTGGATAATGCGAGATGATCTCGTTGTAGTCCGCTATCGCAAGGTCGATCTCGCCCTTCTGGCGGTAGAACATGGCGCGGCGGAAGCGCGCCATGACCACACCTTGCTGCATGCCCGTCCCCGCCGCCTGAATGATGGCGGTGCAGCCTGCGATCCTGTCATCGAGGCTGAAATTGCCGACCGCGTTACACTTGGAAGCCAACGGCATTTCCGCGCGAGCGCCTGACATTTCGAGCAAGGCCGTCAGCGCCACAACACCGAAGCTTGCTGCCGCACGAACTCCTGCGCGGCCGATCCTTCCAAACATGCAGTCCCCACTCAATTTCCAGAGACTTCATAGCAACCAATCTTGTCTATGCACAGCCCTTGGTTGCGCACTTGCAGGCGACGGGTCCGTGCGGCCCGATGCTCAGGCGACTTGGCCATCATCCCCTGAAGCCGCACCAGTTCCACCCCCAGATCACCGCTCCACATCCACTGCCCTAATGTCGAGCACGCGACGCGCCTCGAGCTGTCCGCCTACGCCTCGGCGATCTGCAACAAGGCCTCGCGAAAAGCCAGCGCGGCTGGTCCGAGCGGCTGGTCCAGCCGGTGCGCGAGATAGGCTTCTGCGGCAACCTGGCTGCGCCGTCCGAGGGCGGTGGTGGCAAGGCGCACGAGGCGCCTTTCCCTCAGATCGCGCTCCACCAGCCAGAACGGCAGGCGGCCCCAGCCGAGACCGGCGAGAATCATCGCATGCTTGGTGTCCTGATTGGTGACCCGGCAGGTCTGGGGCGAAAGCACACCGAACATGCGCCCTTCCGTCAGCGGCGTCGGATCGGACAGAACGATCTGCAGATGATCGGCCAGATCCTGAAGGCTGATCCTGTTGCGCGATTGCCGCCTCGCCAATGGGTGATCGACGGAAACGACGGCAACCTGCTCGACCGACGAGATCGCCTCGAGTGCGATCCGCGGATCGCGAAAATCCTCGCCGACCACGATCGCAAGCGAACTGCGCTTGTCGATCAGCGAGGCGATCGGTCCACCCAGCGGCTCGACCGCAAGCCTGATTGAAACCGAGGGATAGGCAGCGCGCATCTTCGTCAATGCTGCGCCGACCATGCCGATCGGAAACAACGTGTCGATTGTCAGGGAAAGCTCGAGTTCGACTCCCTCGCCAAGGCCCCGGGCTCGCGCCCGCATCGCATCGACCCTGAGGAGAATGTCACGCGCGTTGGCGAGCAGTGACTGCCCCTCGGGCGTCAGGACCGGCCGATGACCCGTGCGATCGAACAGCGCAACACCCAGTTCGGCCTCCAGATTGGCGATGGCATGGCTGATGGCGGACTGAACACGGGACAGCCGAGCCGCGGCCGCCCGGAAGCTCCCGCATTCCGCCACCGTCACGAATGTTCGCAACTGATCTAGCGTCAGCACGTCCAGCATGATCTATCCAATCGATCGAACTCATCGATCTTATCGCGCTACCGCTGATCAAGCACAGACCTATTTTGGCTGCTAGCCTCCACCTAAGAGCGAGGAAGCAAAATGACGAAGGTCCTGGTGCTGTACTACTCGTCCTACGGTCACATCGAGACGATGGCTGAAGAGATGGCCCGGGGTGCACGGGAGGCCGAAGCCGAAGTCGCCATCAAGCGCGTGCCGGAAATTGTTCCCGACCACGTCGCGCAGAGGGCCGGATACAAGGTCGATCAACGCGCCGACACCGCCGCCGTGGCCGAATTGCCGGACTACGACGCGATCATCCTTGGCACCCCGACGCGTTTCGGGAACATGGCCGCGCAGATGAAGAACTTCCTCGACCAGTGCGGCGGCCTGTGGTTCGAGAACAAGCTCGTGGGCAAGGTCGGCAGCGTCTTCACATCGACGGGCAGCCAGCATGGCGGCCAGGAAAGCACCATTCTGTCCGTGCACAGCGTGCTGCTGCACCTCGGCATGGTCGTGGTCGGGCTGCCCTACACATTCAAGGGACAGATGCGCATGGACGAGGTCACCGGATGCTCGCCCTACGGCGCATCGACCCTCGCCGACGACGGCAGCGGCGGGGATCGTCGTCCAAGCGCCAACGAACTGGCCGGGGCACGCTTTCAGGGACGACATGTCGCCGAGATCGCTCGCGCCCTGGCCGCTGGGCGGCTCACGGAGGCGGCCTGATGGCGGCGGCAGCACCTGCCTCGTCCTTGCGAGATCGGCATTGGCATGTGGTGAGCATCGTCGTGGGCTCCGGCGCCGTCGCCGCGATCCAGGTGGGGAAGGCTGCGATCGCCACGCCCATGCTGCAAAAGGATCTGGGCCTTGACCTCGCCGCTGCCGGCTGGCTGACCGGGATCATCGCTGTTCTCGGCCTGTTGGGCGGTATCCCTGCCGGCTCCCTCGTCGCCCGCGCCGGAGATCGGCGAAGTCTCATTCTCGGCCTCGGGCTGCTCATCCTTGGCGCCATCATCGGCGCGCTCGCAACCGACTATGCGGTGCTTCTCGCATCGCGCATCGTAGAAGGCTCAGGATTTCTTCTGATCATTGTTGCGGGTCCGGCGATCCTGAACAGAGCAGTCCCGTCCGGGCAACAGGACGTTCCGCTTGCCCTGTGGAGCTGCTTCATGCCGGGCGGCATTGCGCTCGCGATGCTCGTCGGGACGTTCTTCAGCGACTGGCGCGCACTGTGGTGGGGCAGCGCCGGTCCTGCAGCGATCGCCATCGTGGCCGCGTGGATGAGTATTCCGGCCGCTCCGAAGCGCACCCCGGCATCGTGGCGACGGACGATGTCCGATGCCGTGTACGTGGCGGCAAGCAAAGGCCCGCTTCTGCTGGCCGGATGTTTTGTCCTCTACAGCCTGATGTTCTTCGCGCTGTTCAGCTTCCTCCCGGTGCTGCTGATGGAACGGATGAACATCCCCCATGGCACGGCCGGCATGCTCAGTGCCCTCGCCACCGCAAGCAACATCATCGGCAATGTCGCTGCCGGCTACCTGCTCGCGCGCGGTGCCCGGCGTTCAGTGCTGATCTTCGCGGCCTGTCTGGCCATGGGCTTTTCAGCTCCTGGCATCTTCCTGCAGATCTTCGGCGATACGCCCACGCTTCTGCTGTGCATCCTGTTCGCTGCGGTCGGTGGCCTGATGCCGGCCGTCCTGATCTCATCGATCCCCTTGCTCGCGCCATCCGCCGCACTCATTCCTGTGGTCACCGGACTGGTGATGCAGGGCAGCAATCTCGGCCAGGTGGCCGGACCTGTCGCGGTCGGAAGTGCCGTTGAGGCCTATGGGTGGACAGCCGCACTGGCCATCATCCTGATCGCCGCGCTGCTTGCCGCCATCATCGCCGCATCCGCCCGCTTCGATGACAGCGCGGCCCACTGACCCTACTGTCCCAACATCTCGGCAAGCCGCACCAGCTCCGCCTCGAGATCGCGCTCCACATCCACGGCCCGAATGTCGAGCACGCGATAATCCCGCGCCTCCAGCCACGCCCGCCGCGACGCGCGATCGGCTACAATCGCCTCCCCCTCGCCCGGGTTCACCAGCTCGATCGCGATCCGGTGCGGGAATGAGACGAAGTCGGGGATGTGGCGCCCCACGGGAGTCTGCCGCTTGAACCCACCTGCGAAGCGGCGATCACGCGTCAGCGCCTGCCAGAGCAGGCGTTCGGCGTCGGTCGGGTTGCGGCGGAGCAGGCGGGCAAGGCCCCGCACGGTCGAGCCGCTGTCCGGCACGCCGCCGCCCTGCCCGTGCTCGGCCAGCAGCGCGCGCAGGCGCGTGGCTTGCTCGCCGTCGAGCACGCCGCCCTTGGCCGGACCCTTGCGCCCCTCGGCGATCGCCATGATCACGCCGTGCAGCGTGTGCATGTCCTGCTTGGTCGGCTCCATCCGGGTGAAGATGTTGCGCAGGTTCACCAGCATGGTGTCGCGCTTCTCGGCCGGGCGCAGGAACTCGACCTTGTCGAGCTCGCGCACGAGATTGTCGAAGAAGGCCTGCATCTGGTGCTGCGAGGCGCGCTCGGATCTTTCAGGCATGGCGTGCGGCAACGCGCCCGACGTCGCACGCTTGAACCACTCATAGCCGACCAGCAGCACGGCCTGGGCGAGGTTGAGCGAGGCAAAGCCCGGATTGACCGGGAAGGTGATGATGCGGTTGGAGAGCCCGACCTCCTCGTTGGTCAGACCCCAGCGCTCGCGGCCGAACAGGATGCCGGCCCTGCCGCCCGTCGCGACGTGCCCCGCGATCTCGGCGGCAGCCGCCTCCGGCCCCACCACGGGCTTGGCCTGGTCGTGGGGGCGTGCGGTGGTGGCGAACAGGAGGTCGAGATCGGCAACCGCCTGCTCGACCGTGTCGAACAGCTGCGCCTTCTCCAGGATATGGTCCGCACCGGCCGCGGCGCGCTGGGCCGCGATGTTGGGCCAGCCGTCCCGGGGATTGACGATGCGCATCCGGTCGAGGGCGAAGTTGCCCATGGCGCGCGCGGCCATGCCGATATTCTCGCCGAGCTGCGGCTCGACCAGGATCACGATGGGACCGTCGAGGGAAAGGCCGGCCTTGCTTTTGTCAGTCCCCGACATCTCTCTTTGCTTTCACACTGTCTCTCAAGGCCTTGGCGAGGCCGTTCTTAGGAATCGATTCAAGTCGGCGACCGGCCGGCTCGGGCGCTGCCCGCCTGTCGTTTGCCTGTCCTGACAAAATTCTCAAGGGAAATAACGGGTTGGATTCGACTTTTGAGTCTCGCCTGGAACGTGCCCCGAAGGTCTGGCCGAGGGCCGGCCGGCCGCTTCCCGCCTGCGCAAGCTGGATGAGCTAAAAGTGCATAATCCCTTGGCTTTCGCCCGCTGCTATCAGGTGCTAAGAGGCGGCGGATATTCCCGTGGCGCGCCGAAAGCGCCGTTCCCAAGAGGCTTCCCCGATCATGGCAAAAATCAAGGTATCCAATCCCGTCGTCGAGCTCGATGGCGACGAGATGACCCGGATCATCTGGCAGTACATCAAGGACAAGCTGATCACCCCGTTCCTCGATGTCGAGCTGCTCTATTTCGACCTGGGCATGGAATACCGCGACCACACCAACGATCAGGTGACGATCGACGCCGCCGAGGCGATCAAGAAGGTCGGCGTCGGCGTCAAATGCGCCACCATCACCCCGGATGAAGCCCGGGTGAAGGAGTTCAATCTCAAGCAGATGTGGAAGTCGCCGAACGGCACCATCCGCAACATCCTCGGCGGCGTGATCTTCCGCGAGCCGATCATCTGCAAGAACGTGCCGCGCCTGGTTCCCGGCTGGACCAAGCCGATCATCATCGGCCGCCACGCCTATGGCGACCAGTACCGCGCCACCGACATCAAGTTCCCCGGCAAGGGCACCCTCTCGCTGAAGTTCGTCGGCGAGGACGGCACCGTGATCGAGAAGGAAGTGTTCAAGGCGCCCGGCGCCGGCGTCGCGATGGAGATGTACAATCTCGACGATTCCATCATCGACTTCGCCCGCGCCTCCTTCAATTACGGCCTGCTGCGCAATTACCCGGTGTACCTGTCGACCAAGAACACGATCCTCAAGGTCTATGACGGGCGCTTCAAGGACATCTTCCAGGACATCTTCGACCGCGAGTTCAAGAAGGAGTTCGACGCCAAGGGCCTGACCTACGAGCACCGCCTGATCGACGACATGGTGGCCTCGGCGCTGAAATGGTCCGGCGGCTATGTCTGGGCCTGTAAGAACTACGACGGCGACGTGCAGTCCGACACGGTCGCGCAGGGCTACGGCTCGCTCGGCCTGATGACCTCGGTGCTGCTCACCCCCGACGGCAAGACCGTCGAGGCGGAAGCTGCCCACGGCACAGTGACCCGCCACTACCGCGAGCACCAGAAGGGCAAGGAGACCTCGACCAACTCGATCGCGTCGATCTTCGCCTGGACGAGAGGCCTGTCGCACCGCGCCAAGCTCGACAACAACCCCGAGCTCGCCAAGTTCGCGGCCACGCTGGAGAAGGTCTGTGTCGACACCGTCGAGGCCGGCTATATGACCAAGGACCTTGCGCTGCTGGTCGGCGCCGACCAGCGCTGGCTCTCGACCACCGGCTTCCTCGACAAGGTCGCCGAGAACCTCACGAAAGAGCTGGCGGCGTAAGCTGTCCGCAATTTCGCCCGACCGGGCCAGACATGATCAAGGGCCGCGCCAAAGCGCGGCCCTTTTTCAATTCTGTGGCCCTCGCGCGGAGATGCGACCATGCCGATCACACTATGCCGGGCCGAACTGGGAGCTCGCCGACGGCAGCGCGGTGACGGGTAAAGCCGCCGGCAATGCGCCGGGCGCGACCGCAGCCGACATTCCCTGGCTGAAACTGAACGTCACCTCGCATCGCGGCAGCGGCACACTCACGCCCGTGACCACGGTCCAGCGCATCAACACCCATGGCGGCAAGCTCGACGGTGCCTGCGACAACAAGGCCGGCGAGTTCAGGAGCGCGCCCTACTCCGCCGACTACGTGTTCCTGAAGAGGGCTGAGCGCTCGCCAGTCCGGTAGACATTGAGCTAAGCGCCCGCCATCGCTTTTTCGATCGCGCTCAGGGCCTCGGAGGCCTTGGCGCCATCGGGCCCGCCGGCCTGGGCCATGTCGGGCCGGCCGCCGCCGCCCTTACCGCCGAGCGCCTCGGAGGCGATGCGGACCAGATTGACCGCGTTGAAGCGCGCGGTGAGGTCCTGCGTGACGCCGACCACAATTCCGGCCTTGCCGTCCCCGGTGACGCCGACGATGGCGACGACGCCCGAGCCGATCTGCTTCTTGCCGTCGTCGGCGAGGCTCTTGAGATCCTTCATCTCGATGCCTTCGACCGCACGCGCCATCAGCTTGACGCCGCCGGCCTCGCGCACGCCCGACGCTGCGCCGTTATTGCCGGCGGCAGCGCCGCCGCCCATCGCCAGCTTCTTGCGGGTATCGGAGAGTTCGCGCTCGAGCTTCTTGCGCTCCTCCATCAGCGCTGAGATGCGCGCCGGCACGTCGTCGAGCGAGGTGCGCAGCTCGTTCGCCGCAATCTTCGCCAGCGCCATGGTGTCGTTGGCATGTTTTCGCGCGTAGTTGCCCGTCAGCGCCTCGATGCGGCGCACGCCCGAGGCGACCGCGCTCTCGCTCGTGACCGTGATCAGGCCGATATCGCCGGTGCGCTTCACATGGGTGCCGCCGCAGAGCTCGACGGACCAGCCGAGCGCGTTGGCGCCGCGCTCGCGCGCGGTCCTGCCCATCGAGACGACGCGGACCTCGTCGCCATATTTCTCGCCGAACAGCGCGCGCGCCCCGGCCTCGCGGGCCTCGTCGACGCCCATGACGCGCGTGGTGACCTCGTCGTTCTCCAGCACCACGTCGTTGGCGATGTCCTCGACCCGGGCGAGCTCCTCGGCCGTGATCGGCTTCGGATGCACGAAGTCGAAGCGCAGCCGATCCGGCGCGACCATCGAGCCGCGCTGGGCGATGTGATCGCCGAGCACCTGGCGCAGCGCCTCGTGGATAATGTGAGTCGCCGAGTGATGGGCGCGGATGGTCGAGCGGCGTGCGTGATCCACCTCGAGCTGCAGCGCCGTGCCGAGCTTCACTTCGCCACTCTCGACCGTGCCGATATGGACGAAGAGATCGCCGAGCTTCTTCTGCGTATCGGTGACGCGAACCTTGATGCCGCCCTCGCCCGAGAGCACGCCGGTGTCGCCGACCTGGCCGCCCGACTCCGCATAGAACGGCGTCTGGTTCAGCACGATCGCACCCGTCTCGCCGGCCTTGAGGCTCGTGACCTCGGCGCCGTCCTTGACCAGCGCCGAGACCACGCCTTCGGCGCTCTCGGTCTCGTAGCCCAGGAATTCGGTCGCCCCGAGCTTCTCGCGCAGCGGGAACCAGATCGCTTCCGACGCCGCCTCACCCGAGCCCTTCCAGGACTCGCGCGCCTTGGCCTTCTGGCGCTCCATCGCGTCGGTGAACGCCGCCTGGTCGACGCCGATGCCGCGCGACTTCAGCGCGTCCTGCGTCAGGTCGAGCGGGAAGCCGTAGGTGTCGTAGAGCGTGAAGGCGACGTCGCCGTCGAACATGTCGCCCTTCTTTAAGGACGCGCTCTTCTCGTCGAGGATGGCCAAGCCGCGCGAGAGAGTCTTGCGGAAGCGGGTCTCTTCCAGCCGCAGCGTTTCCTCGATCAGTTTTTCCGCGCGCATCAATTCCGGATAGGCCTGGCCCATCTCGCGCACCAGCGCCCAGACCAGCCGGTGCATCAGCGGCTCCTTGGCACCCAAGAGCTGCGCATGGCGCATCGCCCGGCGCATGATCCGGCGCAGCACATAGCCGCGGCCCTCGTTCGAGGGCAGCACGCCGTCGGAGACCAGGAAGGCGGACGAGCGCAAGTGATCGGCGATGACGCGGAACGAGCCGACGTTCTGCTCGTTCGGTCCGCTGCCGAGCGCGGACGAGGTCGCGTCGATCAGGTTCTTGAACAGGTCGGTCTCGAACACGCTCTCGACGCCCTGGAGGATGCAGGCCATGCGCTCCAGGCCCATGCCGGTGTCGATCGAGGGACGCGGCAGATTAACGCGCTCCTCCTTCGTCACCTGCTCGTATTGCATGAACACGAGATTCCAGAATTCGAGGAAGCGGTCGCCGTCCTCTTCCGGCGATCCCGGAGGACCGCCCCAGATGTGCTCGCCGCGGTCGATGAAGATCTCCGAGCACGGGCCGCACGGCCCGGTGTCGCCCATCGCCCAGAAATTGTCCGAGGTCGGGATGCGGATGATGCGGTCGTCGGAGAAGCCGGCTATCTTCTTCCACAGGCCGGCCGCCTCGTCGTCGGTGTGGTAGACGGTGACGAGCAGCTTGTCCTTCTTCAGCCCGAACTCGCTCGTGATCAGCTTCCAGGCGAGCTCGATCGCGCGCTCCTTGAAGTAATCGCCGAACGAGAAATTGCCGAGCATCTCGAAGAAAGTGAGATGGCGCGCGGTGTAGCCGACATTGTCGAGGTCGTTGTGCTTGCCGCCGGCGCGCACGCATTTCTGCGAGGTGGTGGCGCGCTGATAGGGCCGCTTCTCGACGCCGGTGAAGACGTTCTTGAACTGCACCATGCCGGCATTGGTGAACATCAACGTCGGGTCGTTGCGCGGCACGAGTGGCGAGGACGGCACGATCTCGTGGCCGTTCTCGGCAAAGAAGTTCAGAAAGGTCGACCTGATCTCGTTGACGCCGCTCATGTTCATCCAATCGGGTATGCTTGGGCCCGCTTTTCGCGGTCCAAACCGGACCGTTAAGGCTGATATCTGCGGGCCAAAGCGCTTTTAGACAAGGCCAGCTTCGCTGTCCAGAAACTGTGCAGAGAGATCAGAGGGTTGCCGCAGCCGCGCAATCCGGTTGAAAGGCGCGAGTGTCGCGTTGACAGGCTTGGCTCCGCTGTGGTCTCTACCCATCTGTATCGTACGGCCACGTCGGGAGAGACCGGCTTTAGGCAGCCGGCGCCGAAGGAGCAACCGCCCCGGAAACTCTCAGGCAAAAGGACCGCGTGGCTTTGACAGCATCTGGAAAGAGGCGCCGACGGGTGTAGGCCCGGACAGCGTCCGCCGACGGGATAATACTCTCAGGCACAGCGACAGATGGGGCTTCGACTGGTGTCCATCGGGGAATCCTCCCCGGGGAACCGCCGAGGGCCCTCAAGATGCTAGCGCACGACCAAGACACCCTGAAACGCACCCCCCTCTACGACCTCCACGTGTCCCTGGGCGGCAAGATGGTGCCGTTCGCGGGCTATGACATGCCCGTGCAGTACCCCGCGGGCGTCTTGAAGGAGCACCTCCATACCCGCACCAAAGCGGGCCTGTTCGACGTCTCCCACATGGGCCAGCTCGCGCTCCGGCCGAAATCCGGCAATGTGGAGGACGCCGCCCGCGCGCTGGAGCGGCTGGTGCCGCAGGATATCGTGGCGATCGCCGCAGGGCGGCAGCGCTACGCCCAGTTCACCAATGACGACGGCGGCATTCTCGACGACCTGATGGTCGCCAATTTCGGCGATCACCTGTTCCTGGTCGTCAACGCCGCCTGCAAAGCCCAGGACGAGGCGCATCTGCGCGCGAACCTGTCCGACGCCTGCGTGATCGAGCAGCTTGCCGACCGCGCGCTGATCGCGTTGCAGGGCCCGAAGGCGGAAGCGGCGCTGGCGAAATTCTGTGCAGAGGTATCAGGCATGAAGTTCATGGACGCCGGCCCGCACGAGGTTGCCGGCATCAAGTGCTTCGTCTCGCGCTCCGGCTACACCGGCGAGGACGGCTTCGAGATCTCGGTTCCAGCAGGCGATGCCGAACGCCTCGCAAAGATGCTGCTGGAAAATCCCGACGTGCTGCCGATCGGCCTCGGGGCCCGCGACAGCCTGCGGCTGGAAGCCGGGCTCTGCCTGTACGGTCACGACATCGACGCCACGACCACGCCGGCCGAGGCCGCGCTGGAATGGTCGGTGCAGAAGAGCCGCCGCAGCGGCGGTGCACGCGCCGGCGGCTTTCCCGGCGCTGCGAAGATCCTCGCCCATTTCGATGGCGGCGCATCCCGCCGCCGCGTCGGCTTGCGCGCCGAAGGCCGCGCGCCGGTGCGCGAGGGCGCGCTGCTGTTTGCGAATGACGCGGGCGGCGAGCCGATCGGACAAGTCACCTCGGGCGGCTTCGGCCCGAGCCTGAATGCGCCGGTTGCGATGGGCTACGTGCCCACGAATCTGAGCGCGCTTGGCACAAAACTCTTCGCCGAGGTGCGCGGCCAGCGACTGCCCTTGCAGGTCGCCGCCATGCCCTTCGTCAAGAACACCTACAAACGCTGAGGATTCGAAATGACCACGACGCTGTACACCTCTGATCACGAATGGCTGGCGATCGACGGCGATGTCGCCACCGTCGGCATCACCGATTACGCGCAGCAGCAGCTCGGCGACGTCGTGTTCGTCGAGCTGCCCAAGGTCGGCCGCGCGCTGAAGAAGGCCGAAGCCGCCGCGGTCGTCGAATCCGTCAAGGCGGCCTCCGACGTCTACGCGCCGATCTCTGGCGAAGTGCTCGAGACCAACGCCGAGCTCGCATCCGAGCCGGCGCTGGTGAACTCGGACGCGCAAGGCAAGGCCTGGTTCTTCAAGATCAAGATTGCCGACAGAAGCGAGCTCGGCGGCCTCATGGATGAAGCCGCCTACAACGCGCATACGGCGTGAGATGAAGCGAAGTCTAACCTCATGCTCAGTGTCATCACCCGCGAAGGCGGACGATCCAGTACGCCGCGGCTTCTCGGCTCAAGCCGCGCTGCTGGAGAGTACTGGATGCCCCGCCTTCGCAGGGCATGACACTGACAGCGAAATCTGAAGCGAGGACCCAATGATGACCGCGCACCGCAAGTCCAACGGCGACACCGCCACCTCCTTCGTCCGCCGCCACATCGGCCCATCGGCGCGCGATGTCACCGCCATGCTCGAGACAGTCGGCGCCAAGAGCGTCGATGCGCTGATCGCGGAGACCTTGCCGGCCTCGATCCGGCAGGCCGCCCCGCCCGATCTGGGCAAGCCCTTGAGCGAGACCGAGGCGATCGCGCACATGACCGAGCTTGCGCGTCAAAACCAGGTCTTCACCTCGCTGATCGGCCAAGGCTATTCCGGCACGGTCCTGCCCGCGGTGATCCAGCGCAACATCCTGGAGAACCCGGCCTGGTACACGGCCTACACGCCCTATCAGCCCGAGATCAGCCAGGGCCGGCTGGAGGCGCTGCTCAACTTCCAGACCATGATCTGCGACCTCACCGGGCTCGACGTCGCCAACGCCTCCCTGCTCGATGAAGCCACCGCCGCCGCCGAAGCCATGGCGCTGGCCGAGCGCCACTCGCAGGTGAAGGCAAAGGCCTTCTTCGTCGACAAGGACGTGCACCCGCAGACGTTAGCCGTAATGCGCACCCGCGCCGAGCCGCTCGGCTGGACTCTGGTCGTCGGCGATCCCCTCACCGATCTCGACAAGGCCGACGTGCTCGGCGCGCTGCTGCAATATCCGGGCTCTTCCGGTGCGTTGCGCGACCTCAGGCCCGCCATCGCGGCGCTGAAGGCCAAGGGCGCGCTCGCGATTCTTGCCGCCGATTTGCTGGCGCTGACGCTGCTCGCCTCGCCCGGCGAACTGGGCGCCGACATCGCGATCGGCTCGGCCCAGCGCTTCGGCGTGCCGATGGGCTATGGCGGACCGCACGCGGCCTATATGGCGGTGCGCGATGCGCTGAAGCGTTCGCTGCCCGGCCGCATCGTCGGCCTGTCCGTCGATTCCCGCGGTGCGCCGGCCTATCGCCTCGCGCTGCAGACCCGCGAGCAGCACATCCGCCGCGAGAAGGCGACATCCAACATCTGCACCGCGCAGGTGCTGCTCGCCGTGATCGCCTCGATGTACGCGGTCTATCACGGCCCCGAGGGCCTCACGCAGATCGCGCGCAACGTCCACCGCCGCACCGCCGTGCTCGCGACCGGCCTGCGCAAGCTCGGCTTCGCGCCGCAATCGGACAGCTTCTTCGACACGCTGAGCGTCGATGCCGGCGGCAAGCGCGCCGAGATCGTCGCGCGGGCAGCAAGCGAGAAGATCAATCTCGGCGTCAGCGATACGGCTCTTCGCATCGCGCTCGACGAGACCACGACGCCTGCGACGATTGAAGCGGTCTGGCGCGCCTTCGGCGGCAAGCTTGCCTATGCCGAGATCGACGCCGAGACGCGCGAGGCGCTGCCGGACGAATTGAAGCGCGCTACGGCCTTCCTGACCCATCCCGTCTTCCATGCGCATCGCTCGGAAACCGAGATGCTGCGCTACATGCGCAAGCTCAGTGATCGCGACCTCGCGCTCGACCGCGCCATGATCCCGCTTGGATCCTGCACCATGAAGCTGAACGCGACCACCGAGATGATGCCGCTGACCTGGCCGGAATTCGGCTCGCTGCATCCGTTCGCCCCGCGCGAGCAAGCTCAAGGCTATCACGCGCTGTTCGCACGCCTGGAGAAATGGCTCTGCGATATCACCGGCTATGACGCGATCTCGCTGCAGCCGAACTCGGGCGCGCAGGGCGAATATGCCGGGCTGCTCGCGATCCGCGGCTATCATGCCGCGCGCGGACAGAGCCATCGCAAGATCTGCCTGATCCCCTCCTCCGCCCACGGCACCAATCCGGCCTCGGCCGCGATGGTCGGCATGGACGTGGTGGTGGTGTCTTGCGAGAAGAACGGCGACGTCGACGTCAATGATCTCCGCGCCAAGGCGGAGAAGCACGCGAACGACCTCGCAGCTGTCATGATCACCTATCCCTCGACCCACGGCGTGTTCGAGGAGCATATCCGCGAGATCTGCGACATCGTGCACGGCCATGGCGGCCAGGTGTATCTCGACGGCGCCAACCTCAATGCGCAGGTCGGCCTCAGCAGGCCCGGCGACTACGGCGCCGATGTCAGCCACCTCAACCTGCACAAGACCTTCTGCATCCCGCATGGCGGCGGCGGCCCCGGCATGGGCCCGATCGGCGTCAAGGCGCATCTCGCCCCGTTCCTGCCCGGCCATCCCTCCACCAAGGCAGACGCGCCGGTCGGCCCGGTCTCGGCCGCGCCGTTCGGTTCGGCGTCGATCCTCACCATCTCCTACATCTACATCCTGATGATGGGCGGCGAGGGCCTGAAGCGCGCCACCGAGATCGCGATCCTCAACGCCAATTACATCGCAGCGCGCCTCGATCCGCATTTCCCGGTGCTCTACAAGAACGCGAAGGGCCGCGTCGCGCATGAGTGCATCGTCGATCCCCGTCCGCTGAAAACGACGAGCGGCGTCACCGTCGACGACATCGCAAAGCGCCTGATCGACTACGGCTTCCACGCCCCGACCATGAGCTTCCCGGTCCCGGGCACACTGATGATCGAGCCGACCGAATCGGAATCCAAGGCCGAGCTGGATCGTTTTTGCGACGCCATGATCGCGATCCGGAAGGAGATCGCCGAGGTCGAGGCCGGCCGCTTTGAGATCGCAGCCTCGCCCTTGCGCCACGCCCCGCACACCGTGCACGACATCGCCGACGACGATTGGAAGCGCGCCTACACCCGCAGCGAGGGGTGTTTCCCCGACGGCGTCTCGCGCACCGACAAATATTGGTGCCCCGTCGGCCGCGTCGACAACGTCTATGGCGACCGCAATCTGGTGTGCTCCTGCCCGCCGGTGAGCGATTACGCAGAAGCTGCGGAGTAGGATGTGTAGGGTGGGTTAGCCTCGCGGCTGCGCAAAGCGCAGTCCGCGACGCGTAACCCACCACTTCTGCGTCCGCTGAACCGAACGGTGGTGGATTACGCCTTCGGCCCTACGGCACTGCGTGCGCCGCTAGGGCGCAATCAACAACCGGCGCTCGCCATCCCACCGCCAAAGCCGTTCATTGGTGAGCAGCGTGCCGCCCCACCAACGTCGAATCGGATTGTGGCGACGGAAATTTTCGCGGCCCTCCAGAACCGCTTTGCCAAATTCGGTCAGCGACAACCGGCTCCGACGATAGGCGGCGTTGCGACCTCGCGCATCGTGCGGGGCGAGCGTCGCGAGTTTCGGATCGAGACCTGCGACCGCCGGCATCGGGCCCGACGCAAGCCCTTCGAGCAACGGACCCAGCTCCCACTGGTCGAACACGCGCGTTTCGAGCAGCCCGCCCGGCTGAAACAGTTCTTTTGTACGGTTGTGCCCCTTGCAATCAGCTCGATAAGCCGCGCCTCCGTCGCGCCCAATCCGGTGATTGGTGACGGCAGTTCAGCTAGCAACGCTTCCAGAGCCGGCTTCAGGAAAGGTAGCCTGGGTAAATCCCTTGTCAGCAACCCGAAGCAAAGTTCAGGCGTCGGCGCCCGATACGCCTCCCAGGCCATGTTGGCTATCTCGAAGTCGCACTCTGCGATCTCCGATTCCCGCACCGTACGATCGCGAAGTTGCGGGCCGTCCGCTTCGCGCAGATCGAAATTGACCCGTCGCAGTCTCAGACAATGGGTGATCGATGGATGGGACCGCAAATAGTCCAGGATCCAGATCAGTTGCAATTGACTGTTAGGCTCAGGGTCGAACCACAGCTCGATGAACTCGACGCCATAGGTCTCGCAAAACCAAACCAGGCCAGTCTCCTTGTGTGCGAGACCGGTCTGAGGCAACCGGCCAACAAGATCGGACCACCGCACCTCCGGATCGCCCCTGTAATAGCCTCCCGTAAGATAGTCCTCGAGGTGGTGCGACGTAGGCAACGGCCCCCAAACGAACCGAAAGATCAACGGGACGACCATGTCAGCACGACCGGCATAGGTGAGACCAACGCCGGACGAACTAGTCAGAATCACACGCTTCATCGTCGACGCGCCCTCACGCAACACGAAACGGGCACCGAAGACGTCGGCAACTCAACGTCCTCAGTGCCCGCTCCTCGCGAAAAATTTTCGCGTTAGGTCTTACTCGTCCGCCGGCTCCTCGCCGTCGGCGTCGCGCTCCGGCGTGCCGGCGAGAATCTGCTCGGCGATCAGGCCGGAATTCTGGCGGATCGCGGTCTCGATCTTGGCGGTGATGTCGGGGTTGCCCTTCAGAAACGCCTTGGCGTTCTCGCGGCCCTGGCCGAGGCGCTGGCTGTCATAGGAGAACCAGGCGCCGGACTTCTCGACGATGCCGGCCTTGACGCCGAGATCGAGGATCTCGCCCATCTTGGAGACGCCCTCGCCGTACATGATGTCGAACTCGACCTGCTTGAACGGCGGGGCCAGCTTGTTCTTGACCACCTTGACGCGCGTGGTGTTGCCGACCACCTCGTCGCGCTCCTTGATCGCGCCGATGCGGCGGATGTCGAGGCGGACGGAGGCGTAGAATTTCAGCGCATTGCCGCCGGTGGTGGTTTCCGGCGAGCCGTACATCACACCGATCTTCATGCGGATCTGGTTGATGAAGATCACCATCGTGTTGGATTTGTTGATGGAGGCCGTGAGCTTGCGCAGCGCCTGGCTCATCAACCGTGCTTGAAGTCCCGGCAGCGCATCGCCCATCTCGCCCTCGAGCTCGGCCTTCGGCACCAGCGCCGCCACCGAATCGACCACGAGAACATCGACCGCGCCCGAGCGCACCAGGGTGTCGCAGATCTCCAGCGCCTGCTCGCCGGTGTCGGGCTGCGAGATCAGGAGCTCGTCGATGTTGACGCCGAGCTTGCGGGCATAGACCGGATCGAGCGCGTGCTCGGCATCGATGAAGGCGCAGATGCCACCCTTCTTCTGCGCTTCCGCCACCGTATGCAGCGCCAGCGTGGTCTTGCCGGACGATTCCGGCCCGTAGATCTCGACGATGCGCCCCTTGGGCAGGCCGCCGATGCCGAGCGCGATATCGAGCCCGAGCGAGCCGGAGGACACCGCCTCGATGTCCATGGAGCGGTCGTTCTTGCCGAGCTTCATCACAGAGCCCTTGCCGAACTGGCGCTCGATCTGAGAGAGCGCGGCAGCCAGAGCTTTACTCTTGTCCATGGAGGATCCTTCGACGATACGCAGGGCAGTTGCGGACATTGGGTCGTGCTCCTTATGGCGAGGATTCGCGTGAGGGACAAACGGTTGCGAGGCAGCTCGGCGATAAAAGCAATGTACCCCATTTGTTCTACGTTCGCAATATGTTCTTTTGCGGATTTTGTCTTTCTGACTGGACCAGGAGACAACGGAGCTGGTCGAACCGGCCATGCTGGATCGTCACGCCGTCCGCACTGCGTGCACAACTGAACAGACGCGGATCCACTTCTGGATCCTAATGCATCATCACCGCGCGGACCCTGGCCACTATCGGTGATGAGAACGCTGACCTCGCGCTCCCGCCTCCTCGCACGGAAAGAGCGCGCCATGTTGAAGCGACGACGTTTCAAGCAGCAACTGACCCTTCAGGACCGGCTGTCGGCATGGGTGAAGCAGGTCCGCGAGCAGGCGTCCAAGCTACCTCCCGGGCCGGAGCGGGACGCGCTGCTCAAGAAGGCGCGCCAGGCCGACGTTGCCAATCATCTGAACGATTGGGTCAAATCGCCGGGGCTGCAGCCGCCGGAATAGCCGCCTACGCCGGGTTCCTCGAAGCGACCATGACCGGGATCAACGACGCGCGACTGGGCGCCGTCATGTTTCCGTAATCCTACGGCACCGAACCTTTTCGCGGTCTCGGGCCTTCTGTGGGGATGGGACCGCAACTTTTGGGGATCTCTGGTCATGACGAACAACGACACGCAGCACGATACGCTGAGGCGAAAGCCGCTGCTGGACGCCGCCCACGAGGAGATGGTGAAGTTCGAGCGCAAGGAAAACGAGTTCCGCAAGAAGGACCGCGAAGAGCGCGCCGCCGAGCTCCGTCTGCCGCTGAACGAGATCAAGGTTCATTAGGCACTGCCAGGACCGCCGTCCGGAGCGGGCCAGGCCCGCCCGCGATGCGGCACTCCGCTCTGTTCCTTGGCCGGAACCTCCGATCGGCATCGCCGGTCGGGGCGCCGCAACCGCGGATGCAGTAGGTAGCTGAATACTACCAGCAACCCATTGGCGAAGCGATGAAATCGCCAGGACCCCTACTGTGCATGGGGTTGTTTTGCCACTTTTGAGAGGCAAGGCGGGCCGGCGCCGTCGATGGGACGGCCCAGCACGTCAGTTCCGTCTGCAGCAGCGCCTGCTAGAGCACCGCCAGCAGAACCAGACCTATCACCAGCACGACGAAGCCAGCCGCCGTCGCGGCGGCGAATGACCGCTCTACGTTATCCATATGATGCCACCCCGTTTCCGGCGCGCCACGTTTCCCCCATGGCTGCGCCGAACGGATAAAATCTTGCCGACGGGTGTGTCCGCAGTGGTGCGGACGGATGTCGAAATTGGGACCGGTACGGGGCCAGTCTGCGGCCTCGCGCGCCTGCTTTCGTCAGCCAGCCGGCTAGCTCGCCCGGCTACCGGCCGGCGCGGGGCTCCCGCTCCTCCTGGGTCAGGCGCAGCGAGAAGGCGCGGATCGCGGGCGCCGCCAGCAGCACGACCGGCAGCATCGCAGCCCATGCGATCAGCCAGGACGCCATCCAGTGCCGCACGAAGAGCATCGGGCTGCCGGCGGGAAAGCTGGCGATCCCCGCCGCGATCAGCGAGGTCAGCCCGGACTGGATGATGCCGAAGACGAAATGCGAGTAGCGGCGGGGAATGCCGAGCATGAGGCGCCCATGGTTGCTTGCCCGTGATCGGCAAGCAAGGCACATGCCGTTAACCTAAAGCGGATCCGGCGCCGCAGGTTGGAACCGCGGCCTGCCGAACGCATCGCGTCCGGGCTCCAGGAACTTTGTTCATGGTCGGAGAACCACGGAGGCCGTGGGCGACATTTTGCTTTCTGCGGAATATTGCGACGACCGACATGTTTGCAGGCATGAGGGTGAATCGTGGGAGGTGACCATGAATCACAGGGGCGTCGAGTTCACCATCGCCAAGACGGCGATTCCCGGAATCTGGCAATGGCAGTTTCGCATCGGCGACCGGATCAAGACCGAGACCCGGATCGACCTGCTGGCGATCCGGCGCGTGCAGCTGCGCATCGACCGGGAGCTGAAGGCGATCGGGCGAAAGACGGCCTGAACCGTTTCGACCTCATGCGCCAAAGCGCGCCATAGCCAGCGTCAGTCCGCGCTGGGCAGCCGACGCATGGTGAACTCGATATCGCCGCCGGGCAATTCGCGCCAAGTCTCGACCTCGCTCATATAGCCGGCCTTGGGATAGCGGGCAAAGAAGGCCTGCGCCCGCTCCCGCGCCGCCGCCCGCGGCAGCGTGAAGGTCTCGCGCAGATAGCCATCGCCGGCGGACTGGCCGGGCTTGCCGGCCGCCTTGCGCCGACGCGCCATCCGCTCGGCGAGATCCCGCGGACGATCGGCCATGTCCTGCCCTCCTTGACGCACTACGCTCAGCCAAATGTAGGGCGCGGGCCGGATCAAGAGGAGTCCTTCCGAGGAGCATTGTGCCTCCCCGGAACGGGTCAGTTGGCGGCCGTCCCGCTCTTGGCCTTCTTCGGCGCACTGGTCGCGGCCGACGCCTTCGGCGCCGCCGGCTGCTTCGGCTGTTCGGCGCGCATGCCGCCCCAGGGATCGCTGGACGCCTTGGTATCCGGAATCTTCTTCAGCGTTTCCTTGTAGGCCTTCTCACGTTCGGCCTCGATGGCTTTCTCCTCCGGCGACTTGCTCGGGGCATCCTGCATCAAATTGATGTTGGGCATTTGCGCGTAGGCAGGTCCCGCCAGCACGGCCAGCACCGCGGCCAAACGGAAAAGCTTCATCATCCACTCCTTAAGTCTTTCATGAGGCGCGGATCGCCCCGCGCCGTGTCATCCTCGTCAGCCCGGTCACGACCCGGTGGCAGCTAGTGCCGATCCGATCGGCATGATTTGGGCGCCTGCAGCCAATCGTCCCAGATCGGACCGCATTTGGTGCACCCGCTCAGCGCGAGACCGAGCAGGCCCATGCAAAAGACGAGGACACAGCGACGCAACATATCCGCCCCTACCCAAGCCAGGCATCATATCGGGCCAAGTCAGGCATTTTCAAGCCGAGGCGGCCGGCGCGAGACCGGGTGACTTTGCCTCGCCGATGCGCGCACAATGCGGTGAAACATCCGGCAACACAGGAGAGCGCGACAGCCATGCAAATGCAGCCAGAAGCCGAGTTCGGCCCCGCCGACGCCAGTCGCATCCTCGGCGAGGTCTTTGCGCCCTGGGTCCAGGATCTCAACCTCGCGGTCGAGCGCATCGAGCATGTACAGCCCGCGGACGACCCGGACTGGCAGCCCGGCGCGCTGCTGCGCATGCCGTTTTCGGAGCGGCTGTGCCGCAATGGCGGCGTGGTCTGCGGCCAGGCCCTGATGGCGCTCGCCGATACCGCAATGGTGATCGCGATCCTCGCGGCCAATCGCGGCTACCGTCCCATGACCACGGTCGATCAGACCACGCATTTCATGCGCGCGATCTCCTCGTCCGACGTGCTGGCGGATGCACGCGTGGTGCGGCTCGGGCGCACCATGAGCTTTGGCCGCGTCACGCTGCTCTCGGCCGCCGACGGCAAGCCGACCGCGATGGTGTCGAGCGCGTTCGCGATGCTGCCGGGGTGAACGCGCGCTGAAAACGAGAGAGCCGCGCGGAGCGCAAGGCTCGACGCGGCTCTCGATGGAAATCGGGTCGGGACAGCAAGCGCGATCGCGCTTGCCGTCATTGCGCCGGCAATGTCACTTGCCGAGGATCTCGTCGGCCGCGGTGACGACGCTGACGGTCGGATTCTTTCCGCAATAGGCGCCGAACTTCTTGGCATTCTCGATGAAGATGTCGGTGTCGATGATCGCGTTGTCCTCGTCGCCCTTGTACCAGCCGTCCATCCAGGTCAGCACGACGCCGATGTTGTCCTCGCCGCTCTCGAGGAACTGCTTGCAGGTCATGGTCGAGAGGTCCCACTTGACGGCGTGGGCGGGTATCGAGGCCAGCGAGAGCGCTGCGGCGAACAAAATCGAAAGCGAAGTCTTCATCAATATCTCCATCGGCGTGTCACGCCATAAAGGAAAGGCACCTGGGTAGGCTCTTTGGGTAGGCTCTTTGGGCAGGTTCGCACGAGCGGCTCGCCGCTCTAACGTCGTAAACAAAGTCTGAAACGCCGTGCAAGTAGCGCCAGTATTGAGTTTAGTTCAACGTAATTTCTATGCACTACTTCATACTCAGCGGCAGGACTGATGCATGATTGAGAAGCGCACATCGCAACGTCACCGTGTTTTCAAGGGCGGAAAGATCACGTTCGAAAACAGCGGCATTCCTTGCACGGTGCGAAACATGTCGGCGGGCGGCGCGGCGATCGACCTCGACACTCCCGTCATGTTGCCGCAATCGGTCACGCTCTCGATCGCCTGTGACCATTTCGTACGGCATTGTCGCACAGTTTGGCGCAGCGACAAGCGCGTCGGCCTCGCTTTCGTGCAATAGCGGGCGCGATGTGAACGAAGGTTCGCATCGCGTGCACACCACCATCATGACTGGCTCGCAATCACGCGCGTAACACCCGCGAGCGATGATGAGCCCCGCAACGTCGATCGACTCGACGCGGTCATTGGGCGGGCACTGCGCCTGCGCTGAGGCGGCCCTCAGCGCCAGCACGGCGGCGTGATGACCAGAATCCGCATTACCGCAATTCCCCACCTCTGGGGTACAAGCCAGCCCCCAATCGCGGAATAGCGATGTCCGGGTTCCGGGACCTCAGCAAATCTTGATCGGCCTGGACTTCGTCCGATCGCATTCGTGCCTATCTGTCGGCCCGCAGGGGACCTTTCACGGATGTTGTGGATCATTGCTCATGCGGCGCTGCTCATTGGCGCGCTTGCGCTCGGTGCCTGCGGCTTTGCCGACAGCCGCGCACCGGTGCCGGAATTCATGCGCATGAAGGAGCCCGAGCAGCCGCCGGAAGCGCCGCCCGACGTCAAGCGCGTGGTGCGCGAGCAGATCGACGTCGTCTTTCTCGCAACGTCCTATCCGCGCGAGGTTCACGTCGCCCCGCCGCATCGTGAGCTGCGAGGACCGGGCTGGACCGCGTGCGTCCGCGCGCAGCTCACCTCGGCGACCGGTACGTCGCTCGGCGCCCAGACCTACATCGTGACGATCAACGACGGCAGGGTCGTGGACCGCCGGCGCGCCGACGCCGACGACATCTGCGGCACGGAGACTTACGAGCCGATCTAGGAACCCGCCCCTGACGACAGGTTCCGGGAAAAACCTGTAGATGACCCGGAACGATCACCGCCTCCCCTTCTTGTTACCGCCGAGGGCAGTTTCGAGGAGGACATGATGAGGACGTTGACTATTGCGCTGCTGGCAGGCGTGGGGGCCTTGGCCGCCGCCTCGGGGGCCAAGGCTTCCGATATCTATACGACCAGCGAATACACCAATCCGGATCTCGTGCAGCAGGTGCGACTCGTCTGCGACGAGGATGGTCGCTGCTATCGCACGCGCGGCGGGTCGCGCGTGATCGTGCGCGATTCCTACAATTACATGCCGCGCGACCGCTACTATGAGCGCCGGAGCTATCATCGCCACTACGATGACGGCCCGCGCGCCGGCGTCGGCATTCGCGCGCCCGGCGTCAGCGTCGGCGTCGGTAGCTGGTGAGCGATGAAGGCTTAATGGTCGGAGACCGGGCGAGACTATTCGCCCGGTCCCGTGACCTCAGGTTTCGAGTGGATCGGCCGGCGTGATGTAGCGCGTCGATGACGGCAGCTGAGCGATGAAGCGGGCGAGCACCATGCCGGCGCACATCGCCACGACAAAGATGACGGCGGAGAGCGAGCCAAATCCGAGCGCGGTCAGCGCCGGCCCCGGGCAAAAGCCTACCAGCCCCCAGCCGATGCCGAAGATCGCCGGACCTGCGACGATCCTGGGATCGATGTCTCGCCGCGTCGGCAAATAGAAACGATCAGCGAAGAATGGACGCGGAAGCTTGAGAACGCGGCTGAAGCCGACGAAGGTCACGGCCACCGCGCCCGCCATCACGAAGGCGAGGCTTGCATCCCATGTCCCTGCCTGAATGCCGGCGACGTCCAGGAAGTTCAGCACCTTTGCGGGGTTCGACATGCCGGAGACGATGAGGCCGAGGCCGAAGATCAGCCCAATCGCGAATTGAACCAGGATTGCCATCGCCGTCAGTTCCAGTGCCGCATCAAGAACACGGTCGCCATGCCGGCGGCCATGAAGGTGATGGTCGCAACCAGCGAGCGCACCGACAGCCGCGACAGGCCGCAAACGCCGTGGCCCGAGGTGCAGCCGCTGCCCCACACCGAACCGAAACCCGTGAGCAATCCGCCGATGATCAGGAGGGCCGGCCCCGCCGCGATCGTCTGCTCCGGCAGACCTCCGGTGACGAGCCGGACCAGCACGGGCGCAGCAGCAAGACCGGCGACGAAGGCAAGGCGCCCAGCGAGTTCGCTGTCCTCATAGGGCGGAAACAGCCGCGCCGCGATGCCGCTGACGCCGGCGATCCGACCCGTTGCCCACATCAGCAGAACGGCCGCGAGGCCAATCATCGCACCGCCAACGAGCGACGCGATCGGCGTAAAAGACGTCGTGACCATGACCTCTCCTGAGCGAGAGCGCCCTTGCGTAGGGCGCAAATACCATGGCCGCGCTATCCCAGCATCTCGGAAAGATGCGCGCATTGAGCTTGGTCAAACCAAAGCGTGACGGCCAAACGATATACTACAACATCGCGAGCCCGAAAGTCCGCGCAGTGCTGGAGATTCTTTGCCGGCTCTTCTGCGCCGGCAAGTCGGACTCTCGCCTTCGCAAAACGCGGGGAGCACTGCCATGACCGACGACACCTTCATCGAGGGACCTCTCTACGAGAAACGGAAGAAGGTCTATCCGCAGTCGGTCCATGGTCCTTTCCGCCGCATCAAATGGGCGATCCTGTGCGTCACGCTCGGAACCTATTACCTGCTGCCGTTCGTGCGCTGGAATCGCGGACCCGGCCTGCCCGACCAGGCCGTGCTGATCGACTTCCCGCATCGGCGCTTTTACTTCTTCTTCATCGAGCTGTGGCCGCAGGAGGTCTATTATTTCACCGGCCTCCTCATCATCGCGGCGATGATTCTGTTCCTGATGAACGCGGTCGCGGGGCGGCTGTGGTGCGGCTACATGTGCCCGCAGACGGTGTGGACCGACCTGTTCTATGCGGTCGAGCGTTGGGTCGAGGGCGACCGGCGCGAGCGCATGCAGGGCGACAAGCGCTACTGGACGTTCGACCATCTTCGCAAGGTCGCGCTCAAGCACTTCCTCTGGATCATGATCGCCTGGTGGACCGGCGGCGCCTGGGTGCTCTACTTTTCCGACGCGCCGACGCTGGTGAAGGAGCTCGCGACCTTCCAGGCCCCGTTCATCGCCTATCTCTGGATCGGCATCCTCACCGCCACGACCTATGTCTTTGCCGGTCACGCCCGGGAGCAGATGTGCATCTACATGTGCCCGTGGCCGCGGATCCAGGCGGCGCTGACCGACGAATGGGCGCTCAACGTCACCTATCGGCGTGACCGCGGCGAGCCGCGCATGTCGGTGAAGAAGGCGGATGCCGCGCGCGCCCATGGCGATCCCGCCGGCGATTGCGTCGACTGCCATCAGTGCATCAATGTCTGCCCGACCGGCGT
The DNA here is from genome assembly GCF_020193615.1 of Bradyrhizobium sp. IC4059. Taxonomy (NCBI): domain Bacteria; kingdom Pseudomonadati; phylum Pseudomonadota; class Alphaproteobacteria; order Hyphomicrobiales; family Nitrobacteraceae; genus Bradyrhizobium; species Bradyrhizobium sp. IC4059. Next base: position 60,429 of record NZ_JADYVH010000006.1, on the reverse strand, counting down.
CGACATCCGTCGCGGCATCCAGCTCGGCTGCATCCAGTGCGGCCTGTGCATCGACGCCTGCGACAACATCATGCGCGAGATCGGCCGGCCCCAGGGCCTGATCGGCTACGACACCGACATCAACATGCAGCGCCGACGCGAGGGCAAGCCGCCGATCTACCGCATCATCCGTCCGCGCACGCTGATCTATGCCGCGGCCATCGCCATTGTGGGCAGCATCATGCTGTACACTCTCGCCACTCGCGCGACGATGGACGTCAACGTGCTGCACGAGCGCAATCCCCTCTTCGTCCAGCTTTCGGACGGCGGCGTGCGCAACGACTACACCGTGCGTATCCTCAACAAGAGTGCACAGCGATCGTTTGCGCTCGAAGTCTCCGGTCTGCCGGGCGCGACCATTCGCGTCGCCGGCATCGAGGCGGAACCTAGCGGCAAGCCCATCATCGAGGTCGGGCAGGATCAGACCCGCGAGGTCAGGCTGTCGGTACAGGTCGGGCCCAGCGACCTGCCGAAGACCTCCCGCGACATCGAGATCACCATCACCGATACCGCCAGCGGCGGCCGCGCGAGCACCCGCGATCATTTCGTGCCGGGAGACTAGCCACGATTCCTCAGGGTCACCCCCGGCCCGATGCTGAATGGAATGTTAACACTACCGCTCGAATTGCAGCGGCGTGCCAACGGTATTTTCCAATCTTTGCGCTAAGCATGGCCGGTGGCATCGGGCCCCAGCTCGTGTGAACGGGGACGACGGGACGTGGTCGACATCGCGCATCAGGCTGCGATCAATCCGGCATCGGCAAGGGATGCCGCGATGGCGCGCGCGCCTGTTCCGCTTGCGGCCGTCGACACCGGCCAATGGCGCGCGCTGGCGCAGCGGGCGATCGAGCCGAACGGATATTACCTGCCCGCCTGGGAGCTCGCCGTCAGCGCAACTGCGCGCGGTCGCACGGATGCCTCGGCACTGTCCGCATTTGACGGCACTTCGGCCCGGCTGATCGGCCTGATGCCGGTGGTCTCACTCTGGCGCGCCCTGAAGATCCCCCTGCCCGCCCTGGTGAGCGCGCATCCCTATGGCACGCTGTGCAGCCCGCTGCTCGACCGCGACGCTCCGCTCGAAGCCGCTGCGCGTCTGCTGCAGCAGGCGCGCGAGGCCGGCGCGCATGCGCTCGTGCTGACCGACGTCGCGCTCGATGGCGCAGCCATGGCATCACTCAACCAGGTGCTGAAGCGCGACGGCCTGAAGCCGAGAATCCTCAGCTCCTACATCCGCGCCAGCCTCGATGCGTCGCAGGATGGCGACACGCTGTTGCGCGAGGCGCTCGGCGCCAAGAAGCTCAAGGAGCTGCGGCGCCAGCGTCACCGTCTCGAGGAGCACGGCCCCGTCGTGTTCGAGATCGCGCGCAGCTCCGACCAGATCGGACGTGCGCTCGAAACCTTTCTGCAGCTCGAAGCGAGCGGCTGGAAGGGCAAGCGGGGCACCGCGCTGGTCCAGCATCCGGGCGACGCGACCTTCATTCGCCGCGCCGTGCCGGCGCTGGCAGAGACCGCGCAGTGCGAGATCGTCACCCTTCGCGCCGGCGCGACGCCGATTGCCGCCGGCATCGTGTTGCGCCATCAGGATCGTGCCTTCTTCTTCAAGCTCGGGATCGACGAGCGCTTTGCAAAATATTCGCCGGGCGTGCAGCTCACGCTCGACCTCACCCGCCATCTCTGCGCCGACCCCGCCGTCGCCAGCGCGGACTCGACGGCGAATGCCGATCACCCCATGATCAACCCGATCTGGCGCGGACGCCTCGCCATCGGCGATGTGCTGATCCCGCTGCGGCGGCACGACCCGGTCGTGGCGCTCATTCACGGCGCGCTGGTCGGCCTCAACGCCGCGCACGAGGCCGCGCGCGGCGTGGTTCGCCGGCTCCGAAAATAAAAAGCTACTCCGCCGCCTGCGCGTTGATCTCCTCGGAGACCTGTCGGATGGCGCGGGCAAGCAGGTTCGGATCCTGCGCGCCGGAGACGGCGTACTTCTGCGCAAAGACGTAGGTCGGCACGCCGGAGATGCCCTTGTCGGCGGCTTCCTGCGCATCTGCCGAGACGCGCGCGACGTCCTCGTCGGTGGCGAGGCGCTTGCGCACGTCGTCGGCATCGAGGCCGATGTCGGCGGCCGCCTGCACCAGCACGTTCACATCGGTGAGATCGCCGCCATCGCGGAAGTACAGCTCCATCAGGCGCTGCTTCATCTCAGGCGCCTTGCCGATCGCTTCCGCCCAGAGGATCAGGCGGTGGCAGTCAGTCGTGTTGGGCTGGCGCGCCACGAGCTCCGGCTTGTAGACGAGCCCCTCCTCGCTCGCGGCCGCGACGACGCGTCCCGCAATGCCCTTATAGGCTTCGACCGAGCCGAACTTCTGGGTGAGATAGGCCTCGCGGCTGATGCCCTCGCGCGGCACCCAGGGATTGAGGAAGAAGGGACGGAAATTGAGCTTGACCGGAACGTCAGGCACCAGCGCCAGCGCGCTCTCGATGCGATGCTTGCCGATATAGCACCAGGGGCAGACCACATCAGAGACGACGTCGATCTGGAGCGGTTTCAGCGTGCTCATGTCAGGCGCCTCCTTCGGGCACTTCGAGGGTCCGCCCGAACATAGGCCGAACCGGAGGCGGCGCAAGGCACCCGTCCTGCATGGCTCACGACTTCACCTCTGCGGTTATTGTGACCGGTTCTCCCCGCCCCGATACTTACGGCCACGATACTTACGGCCACAATCAAGCCCAAAGAGGAGACCGCGATGAACGCCATTTTCGAGCCGGAAGGCGATCTGTTCCGGGCCACCGAGCATGCCGGCGGGCCGTGGTCGCCGGACATGCTGCAGGGAAGCGCCACCACCGCGCTGATGACCCGCGAGGTCGAGCGCCTCGCCGCCAAATCCGGCTTTGCGGTGCGGCGTCTGACCTTCGATCTGTGGCGGCCGGCGGGCCTGCGCCTGTTCAGGGCGGTCAGCGAGCTGCTGCGCGACGGTCGCAAGGCCAAGACCCTGCAGGTGCGGCTGATGGACGGCGAGACCGAGATCGGCCGCTGCACGGCGCTGCTGACGGCGCCGAGCGGCGAGTCGCCCATCGATCCCTTCGCAAGGCCCTTGGCCCCCGACAGTGGGCCCGAGGCCGGCAGCCCGCCGCCCGCCTTCGCGCAGAAATGGAGCCGTTATTTCCAGAACGTGTCGGTGCGGCTCATCGAGGGCGCGCTGGAGAAGCCGGGCCCGGCCGCGGCCTGGATGCGGCTCGATGCGCCGCTGGTCGAGGGCGAGCCGAACACGCCGCTGCTCCAGGCGGTGCAGGCCGCCGACTTCTCCAGCGGCGTCGCGCAGATCGTCGACATGCGTCAATGGACCTTCATCAACCCGGAAATCAGCCTCTATTTCTTCCGTCCGCCCGAGGGCGAATGGATCCTGATCCGCGCCGCGACGCGCGTCGGCGCCCATGGCGCGGGCCTCACCACGGCGACGCTGAGTGACCGCAACGGGCCGTTCGCGAAGGTGATGCAGGCCATGAGCTTCGAGCGGCGCGAAGCCGTGCAGGCTCAGGCGTCCTGAGCTGCAAGCGCGATCAGAGCGGCCTCGGACGCGGCATCAACAGGCATGAACATCTCGACGCGAAGCTCCTGCAGCGTCACGTCCTGGGGGGTGCCGAGCGTCAGCACCGCACCGATCAAACCAATGCCGATATCACCCTTGCGCAGGCGCACCTCGCACAGCGGCCCCGGGGCGGCGTTGTCCTCGGTCGCCGGCGCAGGCAGCTGCGGCAGCCGCATCAATTCGCGCCAGGTCGATTGCAGGGCCTCATCGAGCGGCGCGGCCATCGCCTCATGCCGCGCCCGCGCCAGCAGCGCGGCTGCGACAATCGACCAGTTCTCGACGAAAGGCTTGAGTCGTCGGCAGCGAGGAACATGCGCATGTGGTTGAGCGGGCGCTGCATGCGGAGAGGGCCAAGCAGCATGGTCATCAGGCGCGCGGCGGCGCGATTGGCCTGCATCACGTTCCAGCGCCGGTCGGTGACGATCGCCGGGAACGGCTCGTGACGGCTGAGCAGCAGGTCGATGGCACGCCGCGCCTCGGCAAGCTCCGGCGCCGACAGATCGCGCTCGCATATTGCCGCGCGAAGCCGCCGGCCTCGAGCAGCGCATTGCGATCACGCAACGACAGATCGAGCGCGGACGCGAGCTGCAGCAGGATGTCGCGGCTGGCCGCCGCCTTTCCGGTCTCGACATAGCTCAGATGCTTGACCGAAATGCCGGCCTCGAACGCCAGCTCCGCCTGGCTCAATGCACGACGGGTGCGCCAGCCGCGCAGGAGATCGCCGATGGGATTGGCCGGCCGCAATCGCCGGAAGGAGCGTGTGTCCATCCGCCGATTATGCGAGCGCCGCTCCGTCGTGTAAACGGCGCTAGCGCAGCCCGGCCGCCATCTGCTTCAGCCGTTCGGCGGTGCGCTCGTCTGCCGGAAAGAACGTCTCCAGCGCCAGCTCCGACAGGGTGATGTCGACCGGCGTGCCGAACACCATGGTGGTGGAGAAGAAGCTGAGGATCTCCCCGCCATGCCTCAGCTTGAAGGGGATCGCGACGTTGTCGGCTGGCAGCGGCGCCGAGCGCGCCGGAATCGGATAGCTCTTCAGATCGTTGTACAGCTTGATCAGCTCCGGATCGGCCGTCGCCTCGCACTGCCGGTGCAGCCGTTCCAGGAGATGCCCGCACCACTCGGCGAGATTGACCGTGCGGGGCGCCAGCGCCTCGGGATGGAAGGCGAGCCTGAGCACGTTGATGGGCTGGCCGAGCAGATGCTGCGGGATGCCCTCGAGCAGCGGCGCCACCATGCGATTGGCGGAGACCAGGTTCCAGTGCCTGTCCACCGCAAGCGCCGGATTGGGTTCATGGGCTTTCAAGACGAGGTCGATCGCCGCACGGGCTGATTTCAAGGCGGGATCCTCCAGCGGGCGCTGCGGAAAGGCCGGTGCGAAACCGGCCGCGACCAGCAGCACGTTGCGTTCGCGCAAGGGTACGTCCAGGCGCTCGGCGAGCCTGAGCACCATGTCGCGCGACGGCGCGGCGCGGCCGGTCTCGACGAAGCTCAAATGCCGCGCCGAGATTTCGGCTTCGCCGGCAAGATCGAGCTGGCTCATGCGGCGGCGCTGCCGCCATTCCCGCAAATGGTCGCCGATATGGACCGGCTGGCTGCGTTCGGTACGTACGGTGGATGCATGTGCGTTCATGATCAAAAACTAGCACGCGAATTTAGGCGCTTCCATTACCACCGAGGTAATCGAAATGGGGGACGAGCACGCGCATCTTTGGTCGCAACAGGAGATGACCATGATCGCATTGCTGCTCTACCGGACCGTCGCAGACCACGTCTTGCCCTGGGCCATGGCGTTCGCAACGCGGATGCTGGCGCGCAGCCTCAACATGCCGGAGCCGCTGCTGCATTCGACCGGCGACTATGTGGTCGCGCAGGTCATCGCCTTCGAGCACGGCGTCGGCAGGAGCCTCTGCCCGTTCCGGCTCGCCCGTCTGCTCCGCGCCTGGTGGCGCGGTCGGCACTAAAGTTCCACCCCAGCCCAACCAAGGAGACCTGAGATGATCGATGCATCCACCTTCCTGCGCCGCGCCCTCTTCGCCGACGCCGTCTTCAGCGGCGTCGCCGCGCTCGGCTTCACCTTCGGCGCGAGCGCTTTCGCTGCGCTGTTCAACCTGCCCGAAGCGCTGCTGCGCGAGAGCGGCCTGTTCCTGATTGCCTACACCGCCCTGGTCGGCTGGCTCGCCTCGCGGGCCACGGTCGCGAAATCGCTGGTGCTACTGGTCGTGATCGGCAATGCCGCCTGGACCGTTGGCAGCATCGCGCTGCTGCTTTCGGGCGCGGTGTCGCCGAACCTCGCCGGCGAGCTCATGGTCGTCGCGCAAGCCATAGCCACCGGCGTGTTCGCCGAGCTGCAATATGTGGGCTTGAAGAAGAGCGGGCGCGCCGTGGCGGCGTGATCCTTGCGTGCCAGCTCCGCGGCGCAAACCGGGGAACGCGAAGGCTTCGTCATATGGGATCGTCCCCGGATGCATGCATGACCTCGCGTTCTCGCGGCGGATTTCGCCCGAGCTTTGCTTCGTTGCTTGCGCCCTTCGGTTGCCGGAGGGCGCAGGGAAGGCCGGGCGCCGGCGGCACCCGAGTCCGTGTACAAGGAAATGCACACGGGGTGGACTACAGGTGATGCCGGTCGCCCGGCCTTCCCTGCGCGGATGGTTTTAACGGTGTCCTTCGTGCTCTCCTCGGGGAGCGTTGCACTATTGCCCCCGTCGCCTTGCGGCTTCTGATGCGCGCACCCAGTCGGGCCGCCGCATCACCGCAAGGCTTGACGCACAGACCCCGGGCGTCAGGACCACACGACTTCTCCGTCCGCGGACGATTTGGCCTCGGCGCCCGGGGCTTAGTGTGCGCATCCCAGACCATCAACCAAGTCGCGTTGACCGCGCCGTGTCGTATGCGCATCGCCTGAGACTCACGGTTGCCCGCCCTGTCCTCACGCAAATCGCGCCGGCGCTACCGCGTCCACCGCACCCCGGCCCGCATCTCGTGACGATCGCGAAGCGCCCCTCTGGCAGGGGCCGGAATAGGCAACACATGCCACAAATCCGAAATTCGGAAAAGCGATATATTTTTGCGCGCCGAGATCGACAGATTTTGGGTGTTTTGCCCGACGCCTCGCCGGTAGGCAGCGAGTACGGCGAGTGGCGCGGAACAGCGATGGGTTTCGCAAGACTCAATTCATCTACGGGGCCTGAGGCGCACGCGCAGCGAGCCTCGAAGGATGAACGATCCCGATGCACGCGGGCCGTCGCCCTTCGAGAACCGTCGAAGAGGCGGCCGCCTCAGGGCGACGGTGCGACATCTGAACGCGCTGTATCAACAGCGTCATTGCGAGCGCAGCGAAGCAATCCAGAGTCTTTCCGCGGTGGGATTCTGGATTGCTTCCGCCTTCGCCAAGCCTTCGGCGGACAAGTCGCTTTCGCTCGCAATGATGGAGTGGTGGAGACTCCGCTGCATTTCAGCCGGCAGCCTGAGGATCAATCAGGGGGACTCGTGAAAGCCGGTGGGTGCTGCGCGAGGCTACGCCTTGGCGCGACCGACCTTGCCGGGGAAGTGCTTGCCGTTCAGCTTCTTCTTTTTCGTAGCCGTGCTTTTCGCGCCCGCCTTCTGCGCCTTGCGCTCGGCCCGCGCCTTCACCTTGGCGGCTTCGGCCCTCGCCTCGGCGCGCAGCTTCTTGCGCTTCTTCTCGCAGGAATCGCACTTGCAGCCGATCGGCTTCAGATAGGCTTTGAAATAGTCGGTGCCGTAATCGTAGTTGATCTCGTCGCCCGGCTCGATGTTCTTGATGGCGCGGATATAGACCTTGCGCTCGCGCGGACGAACGTCCGATTCCGCGTTGGGCCGGCAGGAATGATTGATGTAGCGCGCGAGATTCTTGCGCACGGATCCGTCGATAGTCCAGCGCCCGTTGAGCTCGAACAGATATTTGTTCTCGATCTCGTCCTGCTCGGGAATCCTGGAATCCAGGATCGGTCCGAAATAGCGGATGATCCGGGTACCCTTCTTGATCGGCTTGGTGGCGAAAAGGCCGAGTCCGGTCTTGGAGCGGCCGACGCGATAAGGTTTGTTCGAGATGGCTGGCATGATCGAGAAAATGAGAACGCGAACCAGGCAGGAGGAGCCCAAGCGAAGCCGCTCTTGTAGAACGATTCCGTGCTGCTGTCAGGTATATCCCAACTCTGTTTGAACCTTGCCCACAATCAAGACGTCTGATGGGATGAAGAGTTCCCACTCCACCAAAGCCTCACATGAACCGTATCACTACTATTGGCTTCGCCGTCCTGATGACTTGCATTGGCCTGAGCGGCGCCGAGGCTCAATCCGTGGCCAGCAGCTACACCTCGGCGGCACCAAAAGATTGCCGGCAGATCGGCAAGCCCAGCGCGCTCGACGGCAGCAGCACGCGGGTTTGTCCGGGCAAGGACGGGCTGATCGTGCTGATCGCCGAGGACGATCTTCGCGAGATCGTCTCGGTCGGGCGCAACCGCAAGGCAGCAAGCGAGGAACCCGCGGCCAACCTCTGGTTCGCCCCGTTCAATTCATCCGAGACGACTATCGAATGGCGCGCGGCCGGCGCAAAGCCGTTTGCGATCATCCAGCGCTGGCACATCGCCGACAATTCCGATCCCGACAAGCAGGGGCGGCCGAACACCAAGGCCATGCTGGTGGTGACCCGGCTGCCGCCGGGCCCGGTCTGCCACGTCGCCTATGTCGACGCGATCGCCAACCCGAACGCCAACGAGCTCGCGCGCAAGGCCGCCGACGATCTCGCCCGCGGCTTCGCTTGCGGCAAGGACGAGGTCAAGATCATCGGCACACGCGGCCGCGCCGTCGAGCTCGCGACAATGCGCTAGGCATTGTCCTTGATGCGGCGGTAGCGCGCCAGCAGGCGCTCGCCCTTCGCGGCAATGCGCCTGGCCGCTGCCACCGTCCTCGGAACAGGCTCGCCCCAGGCATGTGCCGACAATGCGTGCCGGGTCGGCTGACCCTTGGCATCGACCAGCGGTGGCACTTTGGCGCGGCCGTAGAAGCGAACCGCCCAGCTTCCCTTCCGGCGCATTTCCTGCGGGGTCATCTCGGATTGTTTCTTGGTGACGCCTGGTCGCAGATGGGAACCCTGCTTGCGGGCGAAAGCCTTTCTGCCAGCTGCTGTCAGCCCGCCCCGCGGATCCTTTTCGCGCGCGGAGGCGACGCGCTTGCGCGAGGACTTTGAGGTCTTCTTTGCGTTACGCTTGCCGGTTTTCCTGACAGATTTCTTCGCAGACTTTGCCTTGGAGGATTTCGACTTGGAAGGCGTCTTCCTCTTGGAGGTCTTCTTCGCTGCCACGCGCATGTTGTCCACGAGGTTGGGATAGCGTCGCCCGGCGCGGCGGGCGCGTGCCTTCGCCGCCGATTTCTGTGCAGGACTGAGATGCTTGGATGCCTTACCCGCGCGCTTACGGGGTTTGGCACGTTTCCAGGGAGAGCGCGATGCCTTTGCCATGGCGCATCAACGCTTGAATAAAGCAAGAGTTGCGTCACACCTGGTGATCAGGAGCCGGGCAGCTTATCGGTCACTGGAGCGGTCAGCATCGTCTCGAGCAGCCGCTCGGCCGTCGTTCCCTCCGGCAGCCGCGCGAGAATGTCCTTCAGCCGTCCGTCGAGCAGCAGCATGGTGAAGCCGTGAACCAGCGACCAGGCTCGCGCGATCGCGGCGCCCTGGTTCAGCGTCAGCGCGTCGCCGCTGATCTGCTCCTGCCGCATCATGCCGATCGCATTGGTAAGGCCCGCGAAGGATGCCTCGGCCGCCTCGTGCAGCGACGGCCTCGAATAATCCAGCCGCTCGGTGCGGAACATGATGCCGTACATGCCAGGATGGGCCTGCGCATAGGCGATGTAGGCTTTCGGCCGCGCCAGCGCGGCTTCGAGCGGCGTGGTGGCGGCATCGCACGAAGCGTTCATGACCGCGTTGAACTGGCGGAAGCCGACGGCCGCGAGCTCGCTGAGCAGGCCCGTCAGGTCGCCGAAATGATGGGTGGGAGCGGCATGCGAGACGCCGGCCTCGCGCGCCACCGCGCGCAACGTCAGGCCAGCGAGCCCGTCGCGCTCCAGCACCCGTTCGGCGGCCTGGAGCAGCGCTTCGCGGAGCGCGCCGTGATGATACGGCGTCTCGGTCTTGGCGCTTCTCGCCCGCCGCGAGGTGCGCGATGCCGCGGTCGAGGTGGTTTTTCTTAAGGCACGCGGGCTGCGCGCCGCGTCGCCCTTGGTGTCTGTCTTGGCCATTTGCAAGCTATATGACGCAATATTGACAGTGTAAAGATTTCGCTTGACGAAAGCTGCGATCGGGTCTATCCAATCTTTACGATGTAAAGATAGGGAGGATTCGCCGTGCAGCACGACGCCATGGCCGAGCGCAGCAACAATATCGCGCCGATCCCGTTCGAGGCCGACGCGCCCTTCCTGAGGATCGTCGGCGAATTGCCGCGCGAGCTGAACGGCACGCTCTATCGCAACGGCCCCAATCCGCAGTTCGACTCGCCCGGCGCGCACTGGTTCGTCGGCGATGGGATGCTGCACGCCTTCCATCTCGAGAACGGGCGCGCCAGCTACCGCAACCGCTGGGTCCGCACGCCGAAATGGCTCGCCGAGCACGACGCCGGCCGCGCGCTGTTCGGCGGCTTCGGCCGCAAGCTGCCGGATGCGCCGGCAAACCTGACCGATGGCGGCGTCGCCAACACCAACATCATCTTCCACGCCGGCAAGCTGCTGGCGCTGGAAGAAGCGCACCTGCCGACGGAGATCGAGCCGGGCACGCTGGCGACGCGCGGCTATCACAACTACCAGGGCCGCGTCGCCGGCAGTTTCACCGCGCATCCCAAGATCGATCCCGTCACCGGCGAGCTGGTGTTCTTCGGCTACAACGCGGCGGGCCCGCTGACGCCTGCCCTCTCCTACGGATCGATCGACGCAACAGGCAAGGCGACGCGCTTCGAGCGGTTTGAGGCGCCCTATGCCAGCATGGTGCACGACTTCATCGTCACCGCGAACCATGTGCTGTTTCCGATCCTGCCGATCACGGGCAGCATGGAGCGCGCGATGAGCGGACGGCCGCCTTATGCCTGGGAGCCGGACAAGGGCGCCTATGTCGGGGTGATGAAGCGCAGCGGCACGGCCAAGGACATTGTCTGGTTTCGTGCCGAAGCCTGCTACGTCTTCCATGTCATGAATGCGTGGGAGGACGAAAACCGCATCGTCGCCGACGTCATGCAGTTCGAGGAAGCGCCGCTGTTTCCGCATCCGGACGGCCGCCCCACCGATCCCGAGAAATCGCGCGCCCGCCAATGCCGCTGGACCTTCGATCTCGCAGGCAATACCGACCGCTTCCAGCAGACGTATCTCGACGATCTCACCGGGGAATTCCCGCGCATCGACGATCGCCGCGCCGGGCTGAAGAGCCGTCACGGCTGGTACGCCTGTGCCAATCCGAAATTGCCGATGTTCGGCGCGCTGTCGGGCATCGTCCATGTCGACGGCAACGGCAGGCGGCTCGGCCAATATCTGCTGCCGGCCGGCGACACCATCTCCGAGCCTGTTTTCGTCGAGCGATCCAGGGATGCCGCCGAAGGCGACGGCTGGCTGCTCGCGGTGGTCTGGCGTGCGCGGGAGAACCGCAGCGATCTCGCCGTGTTCAACGCCACCGATATCGAGGCGGGTCCTGCCGCCCTGGTGCAGCTCGGACATCGCGTCCCCGACGGCTTCCACGGCAATTGGGTCGGCGCGGCGTAGCCCTCGTCAACGGGCGCGAGGAGATCGCGATCCCGGAATCCACGTGGATATTGCGTGGTCAAAGAAGGCCGATGCACATGCTCTCGATCACCGCGGACTCCATCGCTGTCCTCGCCCCGGCCGGCGCCGCACTTGCATTCCTGGCGATGCGATTGCGCCGGCGCAGCCTCACGTTCTTCGAAGGCGGCGCCCTGCTCGCGGCCGGCCTTCTGCTCGCCGCCGCACTCCCCATGGTGTCGCGCCTGCCCTGGACGGGGCTGGTCGACGAGATGACCGGCCAGCTCGTTGCAGCATTTCATTTTCTGGAGGTCGTTTACGTCGTCTTGACGTTGTGATGTGGTTGAGCCGGCGCGGCTCCCTGTCTCGACCATCGCGGTCTGCCTATTGCGGTTCCGAATCCTGCGCTGCTGGTCCTAGCCTGGCATTCTGGTCGGTTTGAGGGGTGCCATGCGCCATGTCGCAGCGGCGCGGTTGTCTTCACAAAGTGATATGCCGGGCATCGCCGGATCAAGTAGGGTGCGGCAGTCTGCGCCCTGCCCACGACCGCTAAACAGGAATGACGATGAAGGACGTATTCGCCCGCCTCGCCTCCGACCTCCTCTCCGTTATCATCTTCCTGGCCGTCTATCTCCTCACCGACAACGTGATCCTCGCAACGGCGGTGGCGATTGCCGGCGCGTTCGCGCAGGTGCTCTATGCGCGCCTCAAGGGACAGCCGCTCCACTACATGACCTATGCGAGCCTCGCTCTGGTCATCGTGCTCGGCGGTATCACGCTGCTGACCAATGATCCGCGCTTCATGCTGGCAAAACCCTCGATCGCACATTTCGCGATCGGCGCGATCATGCTCAAGCGCGGCTGGATGCTGCGCTACATGCCGCCCGTCATCGTCGAGACCGTCCCGGAATATGTCACCATCGCGGGCTATGCCTGGGCGGCGCTGATGTTCGTGATCGGCGCCGGCATGATGGCAGTCGCCGCCACCGGCGATCTGAAGCTCTGGGCTTTCTATCTTATGGTGGTCGCAGGCGGCGCCAAGATCCTGGCTTTTGCCGTGCAGTACTTCGTTCTGCGGCTGATCGTAACCAACCGCCGACGCGCCGCTGCCCGCGCCTAAATGCCCTACCGGAGCGTTAGGCAGGAGTTGCGAGTTGGGCTATAGGCTCGGCCAGGGACGGCCGCGGATCGTCGCGGACCGCCGCAATCTGTTCGGGAGACGGAAATGGCCGTAGACGGCAACTGGAATCTGACCATGACGACGCCGATGGGCGAGCGCCAGGCGACGCTGAGCCTGAAGGCTGCTGGCGGCACGCTCACGGGCACGCAGGGCGCGGAAGGCAATACCACCGAGATCTTCGACGGCACCGTCTCCGGCGACAACGTCTCCTGGAAGGTCTCGATCGACAAGCCGATGCCGCTCACGCTCGAATTCACCGGCACGGTCTCCGGCGACAGCATCAGCGGCGAGATGGGCATCGGCCCGATGGGCAGCTTCCCCTTCACGGGCGCGCGGGCGTAAACCGCGCGCTGCACCGATGCGTGCGCTCCTCCTCATCGCGGCGGCAGTCCTGTCTGCCGTAGCACAGGCCGCGCGCGCAGGTGACAGCGAACCGGCGTGGCGCGCGAGCGCGCTCGCTCTGGTGCCGGCAGGCTATGTTGCCGGCACCGCTTATCGAACCGAGAGGTCGACCGGTTATCTCGCGGTCTATCCCGCGACATCGAACGATCCGAAGACACCGGGGAGCGTCTTTGCGGCGCGCCAGGTTCTGGTCGTCACGCTGACTGCGGACGCGACGCGGGCGATGTCAGCCGAGCTGAAGCCGCGCACCGGGCCGGCCCCTGATAACGACGACAATGATTTCGCCGGGATGCACGCCGAGCTCGCCGCCAAGCGCGCAAAGCTGCCTGCTGGCACCGAGCCCTGCGATCTCGGCGCCTGGTCCATCGACAAGGATTCCAGCGGCCTCAACGTGCGCGCCGAGCCGTCGATCAAGGCGCGCGTGCTTGGCACATTGCCGCCGCCCTACCGGCTGAGGCTCGGCGGCGCCGAGAACACGCCCGAGGGCGGCTGGCTGACCGAATTCGGCATCATCGGCTTCAGGGACGGCTGGTTCCTGATCGAAGACGCGAGGCCGCCGGGCAAGGACTATGAGGACGAGACGCGATATCCGCGCAGCGCGCCGAGGCCCTATGCCGGGCGCGGCTGGGTCGCCTCGAACAAGGTCGGCGCGAACTATGCCAATGGCACCACGCGCATGGGCGGGCTGTTTCAGGCGCCCTTCATCGATGCCAAATGGATGCCGGCCCAGCGCGAGCTCGGCGGGCCGCTCGACACCGACGGCGGCCCGAAGCGCATCTTCGCCTGCAGTGGGCTCTGGGGTCTGGTCGAGAGCCACGACGGCGTCCGCGGCTGGTGGCGCGCGCTGTGCTCCAACCAGGTCACGAATTGCAGTTGAGGCGCTGAAGCATTGGCTTCGTCATGGCCGGGCTTGTTGTTCAGCCATCCACGGCTTCTTTGCGGCACTAAGAACGTGGATGCCCGGGACAAGCCCGGGCATGACGATCATTGTTACGGCACGAGCATCTTCCCCCGCGCGCGTGCGGGTGAAGCAACTAGCCCAAATTCAACTCCTTGAAGAAGTCGTTGCCCTTGTCGTCGATGATGATGAACGCCGGAAAATCGACGACCTCGATGCGCCAGATCGCTTCCATGCCGAGCTCGGGATATTCGAGCACCTCGACCTTCTTGATGCAGTGCTCGGCGAGGTTCGCCGCGGCGCCGCCGATCGAGCCGAGATAGAAGCCGCCGTATTTCTTGCAGGCCTCCCGCACGCTAGGGGCGCGGTTGCCCTTGGCGACCATCACCATCGAGCCGCCGGCAGCCTGGAACTGGTCGACGAAGGAATCCATGCGGCCCGCGGTGGTCGGACCGAACGCGCCGGAGGCGTAGCCCTCGGGCGTCTTGGCGGGACCGGCATAATAGACCGGATGGTTCTTGAAATAGTCCGGCAGCGGCTCGCCCTTCTCCAGCCGTTCGCGCAGCTTGGCGTGGGCGCTATCGCGCGCGACGATCATGGTGCCCGTCATCGAGACCCGCGTCTTGATCGGATATTTCGAGAACGTCGCCAGAATGTCCTTCATCGGCTGGTTGAGGTCGATCTTGACGACCTCGCCGCCGAGCGACTCTTCGACCTGCGGCAGGTATTGCGCGGGATTGTGCTCGAGCTCCTCGAGATAGACGCCGTCCCTGGTGATCTTGCCGAGCACCTGGCGGTCAGCCGAGCAGGACACGCCAAGCCCGATCGGCAGCGATGCGCCGTGGCGCGGCATGCGGATCACGCGCACGTCGTGGCAGAAATACTTGCCGCCGAACTGCGCCCCGACGCCGAGCGACTGCGTCATCTTGTGGATTTCCTTCTCCATCTCGACGTCGCGGAAGGCGTTGCCGTCGGGCGAGCCGTGCGTCGGCAACGCATCGAGATAGCGCGCCGAAGCGAGCTTCACCGTCTTCATGCACAGCTCGGCCGAGGTGCCGCCGATCACGATGGCGAGGTGATAAGGCGGGCACGCGGCGGTGCCGAGGGTGAGGATCTTTTCCTTCAGGAACGCCAGCAGCCGGTCCTTGGTCAGCACCGAGGGCGTGGCCTGGAACAGGAAGCTCTTGTTGGCGGAGCCGCCGCCCTTGGCCATGAACATGAACTTGTAGGCGTCGTCACCCTCGGCGTAGATCTCGCACTGCGCCGGCATGTTGTTGGCGGTGTTCTTCTCCTCGTACATCGAGAGCGGCGCGACCTGCGAGTAGCGCAAATTGCGGCGCAGGTAGGCGTCACGCGCGCCTTCGGACAGCGCCGCCTCGTCGTCACCGTCGGTGATGACGTTGCAGCCCTTCTTGCCCATGATGATGGCGGTGCCGGTGTCCTGGCACATCGGCAGCACGCCGCCGGCCGCGATATTGGCGTTCTTGAGGAAGTCCAGCGCGACGAACTTGTCGTTCGGGCTCGCCTCGCCGTCCTCCAGGATCGCGCGGAGCTGCTTCAGATGGCCGGGGCGCAGATAGTGGTTGATGTCGCCAAAGGCCGCCTCCGACAGCGCCCGCAGCGCCTCGCGCGACACCACCAGCATGTCCTTGCCGAGCACCTTCTCGACCCTGACGCCCTCGGACGAAATCTTCTTGTAGGGCGTCTCGTCCTTGCCCAGCGGGAACAGCGGGGTGTGCTTGTAGGGCGGAACGGGCTTGGACTGGTCGGGGAAGGCGGTGGGAGCGTTCATGGGGCAAATCTCGGGGTTTTGGGGCCGTGGCGGGCCTCTCAGCATAGAAGCGTTCTAAGCGCATTCTAGCCAGAAAAGAAAGGGAGCGGTGCGCATGGGAGGGGTAGGTTCGGCACGGGAAGGCATTGGCACAGCTCGTGGAAATGCCTCTGCCCACCCTTGCGATTCGCGTCCGCCGACGCTTGAATGCGTTCCCTAAGGGGCTTTTCATCATGACATTGAAACTGAACGTCCGCGGCGCGATCCTGGTCGCCGCCGCCTTCACCGGCCTTGTGGCTCTCGCTTCGCCTGCCCGCGCCGATCGCTGCGACGACAGCGCCAAGGAGCTGGCGAGCCAGGTCGATCGCCTCAAGGTGAATTTTCGCGCCGCCAATGTCGTTTACCTGACGCACCCGGCGGCCAAGGAGCTGTCCGTGGGTTGCCGCGGCGACAAATATTCCATCGAGCTCTACGCCAAGGGTGATCGCAAGCCGAAGCCGGAATTCTACGCGCTGGTCGGCTCGATGGCGGCGATCGTCTTCACCGTGACCAAGGACGACACCACGACGGGAGCGACGCGCTGCCTGAAGCGGATGGGTCTATTGCGCGGCGACAAGGTCACCATGCGCTACCGCCGGCTCAACATGGAATGCACCCGCACCAAGACAGAGGCGTCCATCGCCATCACGCGCGGCAAGGACGAATAGGGCACGCGCCAGCTCTTTCCGCACCCTTGCGGGGTGCGTATCGCGCGATGGCGTCCGCCGCATACTCCGTCATTGCGAGCGCAGCGAAGCAATCCAGTCTGTATCCGCGGAAGCAGGTCTGGATTGCTTCGTCGCAAGGGCTCCTCGCAATGACGGGGAGAGGCCTCGTCGTCTCGGTTTGCGGATGCCACGCGTGCACAGCCTTCACCGCGCCAATTCCCTCACATTTTAACGATTGGCTTGAAGGAAATTTCGCTCCTCGCAGGGCAGGCTTGATTGTTTCCATGTGTGAGGATTTGCGGATGAAGGTTTCTACCGTTGCGCCCCCGCCGATCGCGATCGTGGTTCCGAACTACGACACGACCAAGCCGCAGGACGATCAGACAAAGGTCAAGGACGAGAATCCGACCTTCAAGCCGCAGCCGCCGGCGCCGCTGCCGCCGGGTCAGGGCACGCGGATCGATCAGCTCGCCTGATCAGGCGTCCCGAGACCGAAGCGCCCGATCCGGTCGATCGGGCTTTTGGCGTGTCCGGCCGCATCTTTGCCGGATAGCTGCACCAGGATCATGCGCCGTTCACTCGGGACCTGCGCATGTTCGCACGGCTGCTATTGCGGAACACCGTGTTCGTCGTCGGCATGGGCGCGCTGCTGTTCGCGTGCGCGGGGACGCTGCATTGGCCGTCGGCCTGGGCCTTCCTCGCAACCTCCGCCCTGCTCGGCCCACTCTGCGGCTGGTGGCTCTACCGGACCGATCCGGCGCTGCTCGCCGAACGCCTGCGGCCGGTGCTGCAAAAGGATCAGCCCGCCGCCGACAAGATGTTCATGGCGCTGTTCATCGTCGCCATCCTGGCCTGGCTTGTCCTGATGGGGCTCGACCGGCGTGTTCGATCCTCTGACATGTCGACGGCGTTTCAGGTGCTCGGACTCGGGCTGTTCCTGGGCTCGACACTGTTCACCATGTGGGTGTTCCGCGAGAACTCGTTCGCCGCGCCCGTGGTGAAGCTGCAAGCCGAGCGCGCGCAGCACGTGATCTCGACCGGACCCTATGCCTATGTCCGCCATCCCATGTACAGCGGCATGATCCTGTTCTTCACCGGCGTGCCGTTGCTGCTGGGATCGTGGTGGGGACTTGCGATGATGCCGCTCCTCCTCGCCTTGCTCGCGGTCCGCATTCCGATCGAGGAGCGCACGCTGCGCGAGGGTCTGCCCGGCTACACCGATTACACGGCGCGGGTGCGCCATCGCCTCATCCCCGGCGTCTGGTGAACGCGCCAACTGCACGAAGCCGCTATCGGTCCAGCTCGCGATAGCGGCGGAAGATGCCCTGCTCGTTGAAGGGAATGCGGCGCTCGCTTGCGAGATAGGCCTGGATGTTGGGCCGTGCGGCGATGCGGTCGTGCAGGCCGACGAGGCCCGGGACATCCTTCTCGAACGCCTTCATGCGCTTGGGGAAAGCATACCGCAGCCCATCGACGAGCTGGAACAGCGAGAGGTCGACATAGGTCAGGCGCCGGCCCGTCACGTAAATGCCGCCGCTCCCGGCGAGGAGCCGCTCGAAATAGCCGAGATATTTCGGCACGCGCTCGTCCCAGAAGTCGGCCGTGCGCTTCTTCGCCGGCGCCTTCTGATCCTCATAATAGAGCGAGGGCCCGAGCGGATGATGGGTGTCGTGGATCTCGACGACGAAGTCGGTGATCGTGAGCTGAAGCTGGTGCACCCAGAGCCTGCCGGCTTCCGTCTTCGGCGCAAGCCCATGGCGGGAGCCGAGATAGAGCAGGATGTTGGCGGTCTGGCCGATGACGAGCTTGCCCGCTTTCAGGAACGGCGGCGCAAAGGGCGGCGTGCCCTTCTGCGCGTCCATCATCTTCATCATCACAGCCGATCCGCGCGGACCGCGCGCGACATCGACGTAAGCGGCGCCCGCCTCCTCCAGCGCCAGCCGCACATATTCGCCGCGGCCCTGGATCTCGGGCCAGTAGTAGAGCTCGTATTTCATGGGGGAGGTCCGTGAGCGTGGAGGCGATCGGACCAATGTAGCACGTGGCTGAAGGTTCCGTCAGCGTGAGGCGGAACGGCGGTTCAACATACGCCGTCATTGCGAGCGCAAGCGACTTGTCCGCCGAAGGCTTGGCGAAGGCGGAAGCAATCCAGAAATGCCTCCGCGGAGACACTCTGGATTGCTTCGTAGCAAGAGCTCCTCGCGATGACGAATGGAGAGAGCTCCGACGGTGGAGAGAACTCAGCGTCTCAATTCGCCGCGAAGCAGTACAGCAGCCCGTCGCCGCCGGTGGTCTTCAAATCGGCCTGCGAGCAGCCGCCGTCGGGCCCGCGCGAGGGGTGAGAGCTATTCCAGGATTTCGAGGGCTCGTCGTCGCGCAGACCCCGGCGATCGAAATGGCCGACCATCGCAGCGCCTTGCGTGCTCGACGTCCAGTTCTTGCAGGTGCGATCGTCCGGCCCGGCAAACGCGGTGCCGTCCGGTTGCGATCCCGTGAGGATGTCGTGCCGGTTCGGCTGGTCGCCGGCACCATTGATGACCTCACCCTTTTCGCTGAGCGCGGTCTGCTTGGTGAGATTGTTCGTTGCGCCGTGCAGCTCGGCGACGTCCTTGGCGATCACCGTGCCCTTGGCGTTCTGCCACGGCCCCTTGCCGATGCGATCCTTGGCGTTGACGGCCGGCTTGCCGTCGGCGGCCTGCGTCGAGAGATAGGCGCGCCAGGTCTTGGTGCCGGCCCCGGCAGCTTGTGCAAGCTTCTGGCATTGCGCGTCGGCTCCTTCGAGGCCGCCGAGATCGGCGCCCTTGCCGGGGCCGTTGGAGGTCACGAAGAAGGTCATGTCGGCCGACTGCGCTTGCGCCGATGGGGCAGCAAGCAAGACCATGGCCAGCGCAACACCGGAAATCGTCATGGATTTCTCGATACGGATCATCCTGTCCTCCCAACGTTGTTTTTGTTCGCCGCCTGACTTCAACCCGAGGCGCCCCCGCTTATTCCGATGCCGTGCTGCGAGAGGCCCAAAAGAAAAGGGCGCCGTGCCGAAGCACGACGCCCTGGTTCCTCATCTCGTCCGCGATCAGTTGGTCTGCTGAATCGCTGACAATTCCCAGCCTGTGCCCGGCCGGCGGGCGAAGGTCCAGATCTCGGTCGCCTCGCCCGGCTGCTCGCTGCCGGCGACGATTGCGCCGGTGTTGCGATCCACCGTCTTGTCGGTGAGCGCGAAGCGCAGCGCCACCGTGGCATAGTCGGTCTCGCCTTCGCGCCAGGCTTCCGCGAGGTCGCCCTGCAACAGCTTCACTTCCGTGACCTTGTTGACCACGTTGCGGGCGCGGTTCTGGGCGAGGTCCTGCTCGAAATAGGAGACCATTTCCGGCGTCGCGAGCGTGTGCAGCTTGGCCACGTCCTCGTTCGACCAGGCGGCCTGGACGTCGCCGAGCAGGCGCTCGAACGCCTCATAGTCGTCCGGCTTGATCTCGAGCGGCGCGTTGTTGGCGCCGAAGCCGAAGCCACCGAGGCCGCCACCGAGACCGCTGCGATAGTTCGTCTGCGGTCCGGGCGCTGCGCCGGCCTCAGCATTGGCGTAAGCCGCCCGCGGAGTGTGACGGCGCTGCCACCAGGACATTGCCAGCCGGACCACGAGCACCACCAGCGCGATCTGGATGATCAGGCCGATGATCGAGGACAGGCCGCCGAGGCCGCCGAACAGGCCGCCACCGAACAGCATGCCGAGCAGGCCGGCGCCGAGGAAGCCGGCCGCAAGGCCGCCCATGAAGCCGCCGGCGCGGCCAAACAGGCCGCCGCGCGCCGGCGCGGTCGCGGCCGAGTTCATGCCTGCGCCCGGCTGGGTGTAGGTGCGGTTGAACTGCGAGGCCGAGCCGGGTGCGGTCGTGGTCGACGGCGGCGCCGAATAGGAGCGCGTACCGCGCGAACCGGACGACATGCCGCCACCCGCGCGGGCGTCGGCCGACGAGATCGTCAGCGCGGTCGGCAGCGCAAGCGCCAGCACGACGGCGATCGTGTTGAAGAATTTCCGGGAGCGAAGCGAGAAAGTCATGTGCGTTTCCCAAATCCCCGGCATGGGGACGTGCCCCTAAGATGGTCAGACTTCCCGAAAAGTGAAGCCGGTTTCGGAACTTGCGGCTGCGGCCCTCAGTCGCGGGGATGTGGCAAAAGCCCATATATGACAGGGGTTTTACGTGAACCATTGGAGGATGCTTACCGCCGGGTTTACGACCCGATTTCCGCTTTTCCCCGGGTCCGCGAGCCGAGCTGGCCCACCAGCCGTCATTGCGAGGAGAGCGGCAGGTCTCACCCCTGCTTCGTCATCGTCTCCTTCACCGCCGCGACCAGCTGGCTGAGCGTGAAGGGCTTTGGCAGGAAGTCGAACTGCTGGCCTTCGGGCAGGCTCTTCTCGAAGGCATCCTCGGCATAGCCGGAGACGAAGATGAACTTGATGTCGGGGTTCTTCTCGCGCATTGCCTTCAACAGCGTCGGGCCGTCCATCTCCGGCATGACGACGTCGGAGACGACGAGATCGATCGCGCCACTTTGCTCGTCCAGCACCTCCATGGCCTCGACGCCATTCTCGGCCTCGACCACGGTGTAGCCACGCGAGCGCAGGCCGCGGGCATTGAGCGCGCGCAGGCCCTCCTCGTCCTCGACCAGCAGGATGGTGCCCTGCCCGGTGAGGTCGGTACGCGGCTTCGCCTCTGCCGCCGCGGGGGGCGCGGCTTCCTTCGCGGCGTCGCTGGTCGCGCCGATTGCGGCTGCGGGCTGCTCGACCTGCACCTCCGGTTCGGCGATGTGGCGCGGCAGGAAGATGTGGAACGAGGTGCCCTGCCCCGGCTCGGAATCGACGTAGATGAAGCCGCCGGTCTGCTTGACGATGCCGTAGACGGTGGAGAGCCCGAGGCCCGTGCCCTTGCCGACCTCTTTCGTCGAGAAGAACGGCTCGAAGATCTTGTCGCGGATGTCGGCGGGGATGCCGGTGCCGGTGTCGGCGACCTCGATGCGGACATAATCCGCGGCGGGCATGCCCTTGTAGGCGAGCTTGCCCGAATCGTCGCTGGTGACGTTGGCGGTGCGGATGATCAGCTTGCCGCCGTCAGGCATGGCGTCGCGCGCGTTCACCGCGAGGTTGACGATCACCTGCTCGAACTGGGAGACGTCGACCTTCACCGGCCAGAGGTCGCGGCCGTGGACGAGGTCGAGCTTGACCTTCTCGCCGATCAGCCGGCGCAGCAGCATGGTGAGATCGGACAGCGCGTCGCCGAGATCGAGCACCTGCGGCCGCAGCGTCTGCCGCCGCGAGAACGCCAGCAACTGCCGCACCAGGGTGGCGGCGCGCGTTGCGTTCTGCTTGATCTGCATGATGTCCTGGAACGACGGGTCGGTCGGCTTGTGCGCGTTCAGCAGGAAGTCGTTCGCCATCATGATGGCGGACAGCACGTTGTTGAAGTCGTGGGCGATGCCGCCGGCGAGCTGGCCGACCGTCTCCATCTTCTGCGACTGGTTGATCTGGTTTTCCAGCGCGCGCCGCTCGGTGGTCTCGAGCATGTGCACGATGGCGGCTTCCGCCTCGGTCTCGGCCGAATCGACCGGCGTCACGAAGAACTGGCCCCAGCGTTCCTTGGTCCCTTCCAGCGCCACCTCGACCGGCGCGATATCGGCCTTGCCTTCGGCGGCCTGGTTGATGGCCGCGATCAGGAGATGCCGGTCGCGCGAATTGACCGCGCGGAAGATCGACTTGGAAGAGGTGTCGAGCCCCAGCGCCTGACTGAGCTTGGCGTAGCGCGCATTGGCGCGCACCACGTTGCCGGCGCGATCGACGGTCGCGATCGCCATCGGCGTATGGTCGAAGAAGCGCATGAAGCGCACTTCGGCGGCACGATCAGGGTCGCTTCGCTCGTCGCGGGCGCGGCTGATCACGAGCGTGCGCGAGGGCCCCGGCGCGCCGTCGGCGCCGAAGGCGAGCTTGTGATAGAGCCGCACCGGCATGGTCTTGCCGGTGCGCATGCGCAGGTCGATGTCGAACACCTCGGTCTTCACCTCGCCCGGCACCGCCACGATCGAGGTCAAGAGCGAAGCGCCGTCGCCGGAGACGATGTCGGTGAGCTTCAGGCCGCCTGAGCCGATCTCGGCGAGGTCGTAGTCGAGCCAGTTCGCCAGCGTCGCGTTGACATAGGCGAGCTCGCCGGCCGGATTGACCGAGAAGAAGCCGCACGGGGCGTGATCGAGATATTCGATCGCGTGCTGGAGCTCCTGGAACACGTCCTCCTGGCGTTCGCGGTCGCGCGTGATGTCGGCGATCGACCACACCGCGTATTTCGCCTCGCGCTTGCCGGTGCCGAGCGGGCGCACGCGCATGCGCAGCCAGCGGCCCTGATTGCCGTCATGGCCGGAGATGCGCACCTCTTCCTGCTGCCGCTTGCCCTCGCGCGCGGCCTTGAGCAGCCGGAACACGGCTTCCGAGACGTCGGGGTTGCCGATGAAGACTCGCTCCACCGGGCGCACGTCCTGCGGGCCGGTAGCGCCGGTCAGCGTCAGATAGGCGGCATTGGAATAGACCACGTGTCCGCGCGCGTCGGTGACCGCGAGGCCGTCGAAGGCGTGATCGGAGATGCGGCCGATGACGGGATCGTCGAGATTGCGGTCGGCGAAGCGGATGATGCCGGCGGCGAAGGCGAACAGGTTGAACAGGCCGACCATCGCCAGCACGGCGAGGATACCGAGGATATAGGGCTGCGCCTGCGCGCGCCCGAGCGTCATCAGCCCGACGGCCACGGCGACGAGGCCGGCGGCCACCAACAGCACCAGCGCAATGCTGCCCGAGCGCGGCGACGGCTCGTGCGCCGCAACGGGCTCGCGTGTGAGGTCGTGGTCGGTCTCGGCGGTCATTCTCGAGCTGGCGCAGCCTGTCGGCAGAGAATCAACGCGCCACCGGGCGCGTGGGGTCCTCCCTGCCTGAATCGGACCCTGAGGTGCAAGGGCAGCAACGGCAAAAGGTACGCTGATTCCCAGATTACGGCCATTTCCGGTACTTTTCGGGCATCTTATCCCCGTCCGGCGCTGAATCCGCGCTTCAGGCGCATGACGTAGCCGATGACTTCGGCAACGGCATGGTAGTGCTCGGTCGGGATCTCCTGGTCGATGTCCACGGTGGCGTAGAGCGCGCGGGCCAGCGGCACGTTCTCCACGATCGGGATGTCGTGCTCGCGCGCGATCTCCCGGATCTTGAAGGCGAGATTGTCGACGCCCTTGGCGACGCAGATCGGCGCGGTCATGCCGCGCTCGTAAGACAGCGCTACCGAATAGTGGGTTGGGTTGGTGATGATCACGGAGGCCTTGGGAACCGCCGCCATCATGCGCTTCTTGGCGCGCTGCTGCCGGAGTTGCCTGATCTTGCCTTTGATGTGGGGGTCGCCTTCGGACTGCTTGTACTCTTCCTTGATCTCCTGGAGCGACATCTTCTGCCGCTGGAACCAACTTCGGTACTGGAAGAAATAGTCGGCGATGGCGACGATCGCGAGCGCGGCGACCACCGCGCCGAGCAGTTGGATGGTCATGCTGGTGCTGGCGCCGAGCATGGCGGCCGGATCGAGCCTGACCATCGCCTCCATGCGGTGCCGCTCCGGCCACAGGATCATGGTCATGACCACGGCCAAGGCGACGAGCTTGCCGATGCCTTTGAGAAAATTGGCGGCCGCCTGCTTGCCGAAGATGCGTTTGAAGCCGGCGCCGGGCGAAATCTTGTTGAATTTGGGCTTGAGGGACTCGGCAGACCAGACCAGCCGGTGCTGCAGCATGTTGCCGGCGATGGCCGCCAGCACCAGCATCAACAGGGGCACGCCGACCGCGGCAAGCACGGCGAGTTCGATCTGCTGCATCAGCGCCAGCAGGGCCTTGCCGTCGGTCTTGATCATCCAGGAATTGGCAAGCAGGTTGCGCATCGGCGTCAGCAGCCCGCTGCCGACCGAGCCCGAGAAGGTGGAGACGACGAGCGTGCCGCCCGCCATCATGAACCAGGTGTTGATCTCCTGGCTCTTGGCGACGTCGCCGCGTTCGAGCGCATCGTCGAGGCGCTTTTGCGTCGGGTCTTCTGTTTGACTTTCGGGATCGTTGTCTTCCGCCACCGATCGATCCCCCTCACTTGAGCGGCATCATCTGGTGCATGACACCGATGAAGTAGTCGAGAAAGGTGCCCATCATCGCGGTGAGCACCACGGCAAGCACCAGGAAGCCCGCGAAGATCGACAGCGGCACGCCGACGAAATAGACCTGCATCTGCGGCATCAGCCGCGCCAGCACGCCCAGTCCGATATTGAAGACGAGGCCGAACACGAGGAACGGCCCGGAGAGCTGCAAGCCGAGGCGGAACGCGGCGGAGAAGGCGCGCGTTGCCAGCGAGGCGACGTCGCCGCTCGATACGGTCTCACCCGGCGAGAAGATCCTGTAGCTGTCGTTCAGCGCCGCGATCACCAGATGATGGCTGTCGGTGGCAAACAGCAGCGTCACGCCCAGCATGGTCAGGAAGTTGCCGACCAGCACGCCCTGCTGGCCCTGCGTCGGATCGACCGAGGTGACGAAGCCGAGCCCCATCTGCTGCGCGATCACGGATCCCGCAACCTGGAGCGCCGACAACGTCACGCGCGCGGTCGCGCCGAGCACGATGCCGATCGCGATCTCATGCAGCATCAGCACCAGCAGCGGCGCCAGCGAGCCCATGTCGACCTGATAGGCGTTGCGATGCAGCGGCAGGATGATCAGCGTGAGCAACAGCGCGATCGACAGCTTGATCCGCGTCGGGATGTTGGTCTCGCCGAGGCCGGGCAGCAGCATCACCATCGCGCCGACCCGGGCGAAGGCGAGCATGAAGGAAGCGGCGAGCGCCGGCAGCAGCGAGACGTCGATGCGCATAATTCACGCATAGTGCCTCAGCCGCCTATGATTCGCGACGATATCCGCAGCATGTGGGCGTGCATCGAATCGGCCATGAACGGCAGCGCCAACAGCATCGTGGCAAAGATGGCGAGGATCTTCGGCACATAGATCAGCGTCTGCTCCTGGATCTGCGTCAGCGCCTGGAACAGCGACACGATGACGCCGACCACGAGGCCGACCACCATCAGCGGCGACGACACGATCACGATGGTCCAGATCGCATCGCGCGCGACGTCGAGGGTCTCGGGTCCGGTCATTTGGGAGTTCTCACTCTGAAATTGTTTGTGATTCGGGGCTCGCGAAGCGAGAACCCGGAATCCATTTAGCCGCAGCGTTGGTCGCACCATGGATTCCGGGCTCGCGACTTCGTCGCGCCCCGGAATGACGGCGCGCATCAGATCGGCATCTTCATGATGTCTTCATAGGCCGCGATGACGCGGTCGCGGACCGAGACCAGCGTGGACACCGCGACATCGGTGTCTGCGACCGCCGTAACCACGTCCATCACGTTGGCCTTGCCGGCGGCCATTGCGACCGTCTGCGCGTCGGACTTGCGGCCGGATTCCACGACGCTTCCGACGGCGTCCTTCAGCAGCGCGGCGAAGGATTGCCCGTTCGGTTCGCTGCCCTTGCCGGCGCCGGTGTTCTCCAGCACGCGGGCGAGGCTGGCGTAAGCATTGGCGGCAATTGTCGGTGATGCCATGGCTCAAATGTCCTGTTCAGCTCTTGAGGATGTCGAGCGTGCGCTGGATCATCCGGCGCGTCGCACTGATGATGTTGAGGTTGGCCTCGTAGGACCGCTGCGCGTCGCGCATGTCGGTCATCTCGACCACCGAGTTCACGTTGGGATATTTGACGTTGCCGCTGGCATCCGCAGCCGGATTGTTCGGCTCGTATCGGACGCGGAAGGCGGACTGGTCGGGCTTGATCCTGCCGAGGGTGACGACCTGCGCGTCGAGCGTGCGGTCGAGCGCGGATGAGAAGGTCGGCACCTTGCGCCGGTAGGGATCGCCGCCGGCAGTCTGCGCCGTCGAGTCCGCATTCGCGATGTTCTCCGAGATCACCCGCATGCGGCCGGCCTGCGCGCGCAGGCCCGAGGTCGCGATTGCCATGGAGCGGGCGAAGTCGCTGCTGTCATTTGCCATGATCCGCCTCCTTTAGGGCCTAACCTTTGCCGATCGCGGTCTTGAGCAGGCGCAGGCTCTTCGAATAGAGCGAGGTCACCGCGGCGTAGTCCATCTGGTTGCTGGCGGCCTTCATCATCTCCTCCTCGAGATTGACGGCATTGCCGGCGGGGCGGGTCTCGAAACCCGCGTTCTTGTTCTGGTCGAAGGCGGAAGGGGCCCCCGACGGCGCCAAATGCGAGGCGCTGGTCCGGGTCAGGACCAAGGGCCCCATGGACCCCGTGACGGCGCCGGCCTTGTCGAACTTCGGCTCGACCAGGTCGCGCGGCCGGAATTTCGGCGTGTCGGAATTGGAGACGTTCTCGGACAGGACGCGCTGGCGCTCCTGATGCCACTGCATCTTGGTGCGAAGCACCGACAGTTCCGGAATATCGTTGATGGACATCGTCGCGGCTCCCTCCGCCCCGACGGACCCTAGGGACCGCCGCTAGGCAGAATTTGCCGCCTGTATGGTTAACAGCTGGTTAAGGACCGGTCGTGATGCATGTCCCCAGCCGAAACTGATTCTTGCGCCCCGCCATTCGACGCCGCGAAAAGTGGCATTAACCCAGCCGTTTGGCGAGACGTGCACAGGGCAAGAAGTCGTTTTGGATCGGGCGATTCATGGGTTATTAAGAGTTGGGGACGGCAAAACTTGCCGTGGAACGTTAAGAAATCGCAGTTTGGGGCATCGTCCGCCGGTGGTCGATTCGACTGACCATGGGCACGAAAAAAGCGCCATTTGTCGGGGACAAGTATGCAAGGCAGCCCTATCACCTTCATCGTCGCGTTCATCGTCGTTCTGGCGTTGATCGGCGTCGCTGCATGGCTGGTTCGCCGATTCGCCGGTAGCCGCATCGGCGCCAACACCCAGCGCGGCCGGATGCCCCGGCTCGCCGTGATCGACGCCGCCGCGGTCGACGGCCGGCGCCGCCTGGTGCTGGTCCGGCGCGACAATGTCGAGCATCTGCTGATGATCGGCGGCCCAACCGACATCGTTGTCGAGCCCAACATCGTTCGCGCCGCGCCCAGCCGCGACCAGATCCCGCAACGTCCGAGTGCCGCCGAACCGCCGCGCCTTGCCCCCATGCCCGATGCCGGCGGCTGGGCCGACGAAGCGCCGCGGCCCGAGCTGCTCGATCATCCCGAACCGCAAATGCCCGAGCCGCCGCCGCGGCCCGCGCGGCCATCCTTCGCCGACGAGGTGCGCCGGCCTGCGCCTGCACTGGCCGAACGCCGCAGCGAGCCGGCTCTGGGCGGCTTTACGCCGGAGCCGATCGCGCCACGTCCCGAGCGCGAACCGCGGCCCGAGCCGCTGCCGCCGCGCATCGCCCGCGGCGAGCCGCCGCTGATGCCGCGTCCGCCGCGCGGCAGTGAGCCGATGAAGATGCCGCCGGTGCGGGCCGAGCGCGCCGCTGCACCACCTCCTCCTCCGCCCGTGCCGCAGGCTGCGCCCGTTCCGCCGCCGGCAGCGGCTGCCGCGCCCTCGAGCGCCGAGCAGAATCTCGCCGAAATGGCGCAGCGGCTCGAGGCTGCCCTGCGCCGCCCGGCCGGGGAGACGGTCGCGCCTCCGGTTGCGCCGGAGCCGCCGCCCGCTCCGGCGCGCGCCGCCCGCAGCGAGCCGCCGGCACCGCCCGCTGCGCCGGCGAAGCCGGCTGCGGAAAAGACCAGCTTTGAAAATCTCGAAGACGAGATGGCCTCCCTGCTCGGCCGTCCGAAGCCGTCTTCGTGAGGTTGCCCGCCCTCCCGCGTAGAGTTCTTTTCCTTTCTGTCCTGGTCGGCGCGGCTTCGCTCGCAATGCCGTCGCATGCCCAGGACATCAGCATCAATCTCGGCGGCGGCGCCGGTGGCGGCGGCGTCACCGAGCGCGCGATCCAGCTGATCGCGCTGCTCACGGTGCTCTCGATCGCCCCTTCGATCCTGATCATGATGACGTCGTTCACCCGCATCGTGGTGGTGCTGTCGCTGCTGCGCACCGCGATGGGCACTGCGACCGCCCCGCCGAACTCGGTGATCATCGCGCTCGCGATGTTCCTCACCTTCTTCGTGATGGGCCCGGTGCTGCAGAAATCCTACGACGAGGGCATCCGCCCGCTCGTCGCCAACCAGATCGGCGTCGAGGACGCGTTCCAGCGCGCCTCCGTGCCGCTGCGCGGCTTCATGCAGAAGAACGTGCGCGAAAAGGACCTGAAGCTGTTCCTGGATCTCTCCGGCGAGGCGCCGCCGGCCACGCCCGACGATCTCGCCTTACGCATCCTCGTCCCCGCCTTCATGATCTCCGAGCTGAAGCGCGCCTTCGAGATCGGCTTCCTGTTGTTCCTGCCGTTCCTGATCATAGACCTCGTCGTCGCCTCCGTGCTGATGTCGATGGGCATGATGATGCTGCCACCGGCGACGATCTCGCTGCCGTTCAAGCTGATCTTCTTCGTGCTGGTCGACGGCTGGTCGCTGGTGGCGGGGAGCCTGGTGCAGAGTTACGGGGGGTAAGGCTTCGTTCGCTGCTGCGTCCTTTCCGCTCTCAGCGACAGCCCCCGCTCCCTCCTCGTCATTGCGAGGAGCCCTTGCGACGAAGCAATCCAGACTGCCGCCGCGGAAAGAGTCTGGATTGCTTCGCTGCGCTCGCAATGACGAGCTTGTGGCGCGGTCGCGGGCCGCGCTTCGCGCGGAGACAGTCCTACCGCGTCATCTTGATCTGCCGCACGACCGGGATCGTGGGCAGCGAGCCGGTGTGGTCGCTCGTATCTTTGGCCTGCGGCGCGCCGGGCGCGCGGGCGGTGGCGTCGGGGAAGCGCTGCTTCATCTCGCGCAGGAAGCCGTCGAGCGTGTCGACGCTGGCAGCGAGCTTGGCGATCTCGGCGAATTCGGCGCTGGAGGCTGCGGCCGGCTTGCTCGCAATGTCGAAGGCGAGACGGTCGGCGCTCTCGCTCATCAGCGGGGCGTATTTCTCGCGGAAGCGCGACAGGCCGATCGAGTCGTCGGCGAGGGCGTAGCCGACGGCGGCGCGGATGATGTCGCTCTTCTCGACCGTATTGAGCGGCTTGAAGTCGCGGAAGCGGTCTCCGTAATAGAGCTCGATCTGCTCGGCGGATTCGCGCCAGCGCCGCGCCGCCCAGAAGATGTCGGAACGCAGGCGGAGCACTTCCCGCCCGGCGACGTTGGAGACGATGTCGAGCGCAAGATCGTGACGGCCGACGTCGCTCTGCGCACGCGCCTCCAGCAGCAGGCGCTGCTGCCGGAGCTCCCCGGAAAGATCGCTGATGCGGCTCGCACGCAGCGCGGTGATGGCCAAGTCGGGCTTGCGGTTGGCGAGATAGATCATGGCGAGGCGCGCGGCGACCTGGGCGCGCGCGGCGCCTTCGAGGCGATGATCGATCTGGTATTGCAGGAGCTCGGCGGCCTGGTCGAGCAGATCGATCGAGGCGAGACGGTCGGCGAGACGGCGGATCAGCTCGTCGCCGCGGCGGCCGATCGGCGTCAGCTCGCGGAACTCGTAGAACATCCCGAGCGCCTCGACCGGCGGCAGCTCGTCGCCCTTCGGCCCGAGGAAGAGCTGCGTGAACAGCTCGGAGGCGAGATCCTGCGCCTGACGCGAGGCTTCGGCGTTCGGCTGCAGCCGCGTCGCGGTGCGCGCGGCGGTGAGCGCATCGCGGTAGCGCCCGTTCTCGGCATAGAGGCGCGACAGCATCTGCAGCGTCTTGACCTCGATCGCATCGCCGCGCCAGGTCATCGACAGCGTCTCGAGCTCGCGCAGCGCCTCTTCCTTGCCGATCTCGTCGCGCTTCTGACGCAGCGCGATCTCGAGCTGCTTGGCCTCGGCCGCAGCCGGACGGTCATTCGAGGCGACCGCGAGCTTGTAATCGTCGAGCGCATCCTTGTCGTGGCCGAGCGCCTCGGCGAGCCGGCCGCGCAGCACGGCGAAGCCTGGCGCGGCCTCGGGCGGGACACCGACCACCTCGAGCTCGTTGCGGCGCTTGGAGGCGCCGGCATAGTCCTTCACCTCGAGGGATGCGCGCATCGCGTCCATCGTCACGATGCGCTGGATGTCGAGCGGCAGCGAGGCGATGGCGAATTCGACGTTCTTGAACTTTTCGCGCGCATCGGCCCATTTGCCCTGGCGCGCATAGGCGAGCGCCTTCCAAAGCTGGGAATCGTGGCTATTGCCGATCGCAGGATTGGCGAGATCCTTCAGGCCCTGCGCCGGCCGGCCGATCAGGATGTTGGCGATCGCATGCATGATCAGCGCGCCGCTCTCCTCCTTGTTGAGCGGATCGCTCAGCATCACCTCGGTCACGGCCTTGGCCTCGTGATACATGGCGCGCGACATGTAGAATTGCGCAAGATCGAGCCGCGGCAGCGAACGCAGCGCCGGCTCGACCGCCGAGATCGCCGTCATCAGTTCGGCCTGGCGCGCCATGAAGTTTTCCGACTGGCCCTTGCGCCAGCCTTCGGGACTGAAGATCGGGCGCACGGCGGTCGGCGCCCGCTCGGCCGAGATGTCGACCGGCGACAGGGTCAAGCCGCCCTTCTTGCCCAGAATGACCTTGTCGGAGCCGACCTCGACGCCGATCTCGTCGGAGTTCGGCCGGATCGCGATGCCGTGCGCGGATTCCAGCAGCGAGAGATCGACGAGGTCCTGCCGCTTGATGAAGCCGCGCACCGGCCGCAGCGCAGTGACGACATAGAGCGTGTCGCCGGCATCGGGATCGGTGAGCTTGTGCAGCTGGCCTGGATTGGCGAAGGGTATCGCGATATTGGCGAGCGCGGGATCGGTGATGTTGCGCG
The DNA here is from genome assembly GCF_020193615.1 of Bradyrhizobium sp. IC4059. Lineage (NCBI taxonomy): Bacteria > Pseudomonadati > Pseudomonadota > Alphaproteobacteria > Hyphomicrobiales > Nitrobacteraceae > Bradyrhizobium > Bradyrhizobium sp. IC4059. Next base: position 29,208 of record NZ_JADYVH010000006.1, on the reverse strand, counting down.
ACATCATCAGCGGCAGCGGCGTCGCCTGGATCTTGTCGGCGAGCGTCAACATCCAGTTGGTCTCCTTGCCGACCTCCTCGCTCGTCAGCGAATAGACCAGCGGACGGGTGAGACGGATGCGCACCGCCTGACCCTTGTCGAGCGGGACGCGGCCGACCTCGCCGATCATCGCGCCGCCCTTGGTGCGGATCACCTCGATATCGACGGGCTTCGGCGTATCGAACACCAGCCACACCGTGTCGCCGCGGCGGAACGCCGCCGCCGGCGTTGCGACCTGAAACGGGAACGTCACGCGCAAGCCGTCACTGTCGCGGCGCGCATCGACGCTCGCAATCGCGGGCGCGACCGGCACCTCCGCCGGCACAGCCTTGGCAGCATCCTTGCCAGCATCCTTGGCGGCATCCTTGACCGGTTCCTTCGCGACCTCCCTGGGCGCTTCGACGGGCGCAGGCGCAGCCGCCGGCTTCGCAGCTTCCTTGGGCGGTTGGGCCGCTTCGGCCGCGGGAGAGGCTGCCGGTTTCGGCGCTTCGGCGGGCGGCAGCGCGGCGGGCGCTTCCACCTTCACCTCGGGCTTGATGTCGATCCTGGCCTCGCGCGCGATCGTCTCGGAGGTCGGCGGTGGGATCTCGCGATGGGCGTCCTTCTTCTCGGCGGCGGGCTTTTCCGGTGCAGGTGCAGGTGCAGCGGCAGCCGCCGGCCCGCGACCGACCGGCTTCATCTGCGCGATCGTCGCCTCGGGCGTTGCCGCCAACTTCCCCTTGTCGGGCTGGAAGGAGACGTCGACGACGTAGTTCTTCTCGTCGCGGAACGAATGCACGTCGGCATCGCCGATCAGCGCGATCTCGACATTGGTCTGGTCGATATCGGACTTCTGCTTGATCGAGGCGACGTTCGGCGGCGCGGCGAGAACCGCGTCCGCCAGGTCGAAATTGAGATTGGCGTTGAAGACGAGCGTCAGCTTCTGCTCGTTGAGCACGGAGGAGACGCCGACCCCGTCGGGCATCTCGAACACGAAGCGCACGAAGGTCGGCTGCACCGAGGCGCGCACGCGGATCGGCGGACGCTTCCTGGACTCCGCGGCGGCACGCTGGGCGCGCAGCGCACGCTCGGCCGCGCGTGCCCGCTCGGCAAGCTCCTTGACCACGTCCATGGGCAGGCTCGGCGGCGGCCCCTTCCAACCCTCGGGCAGCAGGTCGATGAAGGTGCGCTCGCCGGCGTTCATGGTGTTCACGGTGACGCGCCGCGCCAGCGACAGGCGGATGGCGCCGCCGTCAGGGTCGCGGCGGGCGGAATTGACGTAATCGGGCGCGCCTTCTGGAATGCGCTCGACGGGAACATCGACGGGCCGGTCGAAGCGGATGACGAGGATCGAGCCCGCGGTCGTCACCTCGGAGGGAACGTCCTCGCCGAGCTTGATGACGAGACGGGCAAAGCCGCCACCGGCTGAAAACGTCGCCTCGCCCCTGATCGGATCGGCCGCCCGGCCGGGCGCCGCAAGGCCAAGCAGGAGACAGGCCGCCAGCAAGGCCGCGGCGCGGGCGTGACGCGACAAGCCCCGCGCCGATGCGCGGGCTCGCGACACAAATCCAGCGGCAGCCTCTCGCGCCATTGGCGGCATTTCTTCCGGTTCGGCGGGCATGCCGGCACTGGCGCCGGCCCGTGCCGTCGACTGTAGGTCTCGCCAATTAAGGACTTGTTAATGCTATGTCTTGATTTGCGGGAACAGCATGCCGTGCCGGATGGAGCGGGGGCCGTTCCGCGAGTTTGAATTTGAGACGCAGGCGGTTAAGCAGTTGTTAACGGCTGCACGATGTCGCGGCCTGTCAGTCCCTTTGCGGCACCCCATAGCGGACAAAATCTTCGGCGATTCGCGCCTCGATCCTTCTGGCCGCCGAGATATCGCTATTGCCGCCGTCTGTGTCGCCGAGCTTGAATCTGGCGACCCCGCGACCGTACAGCGCGCTCGCCAGCTTGGGGGCGTACCGCAGCGCCGCGTTGTAGTCGTCGATAGCCGCGGAGAGTTGTCCCATTTTCAGATTTATCAGGGCTCGCGAATCGTATGTCGCGGCGTTACCCGCTCCCGATCGAAGCACCATCTCGCAATCCTCCATCGCAGCCTGCAAGGCGCCGAGGATGGCCCGGGCCCAACAGCGTCCGCTCCAGGCCGCCTCCAGCTTCGGGTCAAGGCGAATTGCTTCGTCATAGTCCTGCGCTGCACGGTCGTACGCATTCCTCTTCAAGAACGCTGCCGCACGGTTGGCAAAGGCAGTGGCATAGTTGGGGTTGAGCTTCAGCGCCTCCTGAAAAGCGCCAAGGGCAAGGTCGTGCGAGCCCGTCCTCAGATAGGCCACTCCGAGGTTGTTGAAGGCCTTCGCATAATTCGGGTTATGCCGGGTCGCTGCGACGAAATCCTTGATCGCGCCTTCGTAGTCGGCTTTGGCGCTATGGGCATTGCCCCTGTTGTTGTGGGCGACGGCAAAGCCATTTGTGCTCCCCTCGCCCGCATCGATAAAGGCCGTGCAGGCCTCGATGCGAGCTTCGGGCGAGACCCGATCTGACCCGTTACATAGCTCGATATTCTTGAGTGAGCTGCTCTTCTTCGACGTCTGCGCCAAGCCTGACGAACCGGAGAGTCCAACGATCAGAATGAGCATCCCTGCCCTGATGACACTGGCCCGTGCGATTTTCACACCAAGCGCCGAACTCCGCGAGCGAAACGAAGCACTCATGTTGCGTCTCTCTGCCGGGCCGGACGCTGCGCCGGCATCACGGCGGCTTCGGCCGAGCAAACTTCTCAGCATCCCCGACAGATAATGAGCCTGCGATTGGCGCTTCGATCGGGCTCCGGCGCCGCGCCGGCCGGCGGCTTCTTCAGGACCTTGCTTTTGCCCTCTTCGATCAGCGTCGAAAATTTGGCTGACCCGTCATCAGAAATCTCGATGTGCGGCGTCGTACCTCGGATCCCCAACGTGGCAACGGGCGTATCGACCTTCATATCGCCGGTCTTCGCAACATTGCCCGCAACAAAAGTGAACGTTCCCTTGGCAAGACTGAACAGGGTCGCGTTGGACTTGCCGGCCGGCTCATACACATAGTGATCCAGCACCATACGGGCGTTGCTCGATAAATTGAACGAGCTGCCGTCGCTAAGATTTATTCCGACCCGGCCGTCGTCTCCGGTCAGCACCACGTCACCAAGATATACGGGATCACCCCTCTTGGCCTGGCCGGGCTCACTTGAGACATTCGCTTGAACGATCACTGCGCCCGCATGTTCGATCGTGACGGAGCCTGTGGCCGCCACCACCTTGCCAATCGGTTTGGAAGACGAGCTGGTGACGGCGGGCCCGGCGGAATCGATTTGCGCTTGAGCCGCACTCGGCAAGAAATTGGCAAGCGCCAAGACCAAGCCGGTCGCCAAAGCGGCTGTCGTAGGTCTGCACATGATCCGCCCTTTCCGAGAAGATCCTACCGCTAGCGGCGGCTCACTTCTTGAACCGCGAAGCGCCGCCGCAATAAATAAATTTCTTGTTTAATAATTTTAATCGTTCTAATTTACCGCGGCCCTACGGAAGCGGCCACAAATTAAATAAGCTCTCGTTTGTCAATTTAATCACTTTAGCGGGAGGGATATGCGCCGGGAATGGCATTACGCGCCGCCGTCCCCGCGCCATGCGTCTCTCTGGACCAGACTTGATGATTTCGGCGGGCAAGCCTTCGGCTGCCAGCGCCCAGGATATTTGTCCCTTGGCGAGGGCCGCCCCGAAAGACCATGGCAGCACGCCGAGCCTGAATCGATCACCCAGGCGAGGTCGAGCCATGTTGGTTGCATCCGATGTCCGGGTTGGCAATAGGGCCGCCGCGGCCCTGCCCGTCCAAATCATTGGCCATATTCATACAGCGATCGGCTGCGGCACGCTCGCGCGAGCCAGTGGCGTCGCCACACAGGCCGTAGCCGGCGCGCCTGTCTACCGGGCCGACGTGATAGAGACCGACGCCGACGGACAGATCACGATTCGCTTCATCGACGGTACTCTCTTCAACATCTCCTGCGACACGCGCCTGGCGCTGAGCGAATTCGTCTTCGACGTCGAAGGCACGTCACCTACAGTCCTGTTCGACGTGACCCGAGGCAGCTTCAGTTTCGTACCAGGTCGGCTGGGAGAAACCGGGTCTATCCAGCTGAATACGCCAATTGCAGGTATTCGCGCCCGGAGTCACGCGGGCGGTTTCGGAATGCTGACGCTTGCAGCATTGACTTTCTCGGTCGCGGAAAATGCCGAGGCCGCGGACCCGGACGTCACATTCCTGGATGACGACTCCATCACTTACAAGGACCTTGCGCACGGCGCCTTTGAGCTCGTGACCAAGGAGCCGATCCCACGGCACATCATCGTCGATGATCCCGGCGAAACGATCATCGTCAAGAAAGTGGGATCCACCATCAGTGTCAATCAGGTCGCGAACTCGGCCGCTCGCATGGACGAGTTGCGCGCCGCACAGCAGGACGTGCTCGCCAATCTGGACGGACAGGGGCCGCATGGCTCGAGCACGCCTCCCTTCGTCAAAACCCAATCGCTGCAGCCGATCAATTTCATTCAGCCCGACGCGCCCTCGCTGCAGAATTTGCTGGCGCCTGTGTCGCCATTCGCCATTCCCGTTTTCGACCCCATACCGCCGACACTCAGCACCGGAGCGGGGCCGACCGAGCTCGATACGGTGGTGTTTGATACATTCACTGCGACGAGCGGAATCTTCGCTGCCAGCAGCACCAGCGGCAGCGCCAAGCTGACCTTTGGCGTCATAGGGGCAACCGCCGGCGAGACGGTCCTCGGCGGAGTGACATACGACCTGTCAAAGCCCGGTCCGTACGGAACGCTCTACGTCAACAGTACGAGCGGCGCCTACACGTTCGTGCCTGACAGCATCGCGATCAACGCGCTGAAGGCGCCCACGACCGATAGTTTCGTCATCACGGTTTCCGACGGCCTCAGTTCTGCGAGTCAGACGTTCACAGTCACCATCAACGGTGTCGACGACGCTGCAATCATCTCCGGCACCACGACCGGCTCGATCGTCGAGGCTGGCGGCATTGCCAATGGAACGCCCGGCACGCCGATTGCGACCGGCACGCTTTCCGATACCGACGTCGACGACCCACCAAATACGTTCACGGCCGTGAGTTCGCCAACGACGAGCACCGGCGGCTATGGCACCTTCACGATGACGGCTGCCGGCGTGTGGACCTACACCGTGGACAATTCGAACCTCGCAGTGCAGAGGCTCAATGCCGGCCAAACGCTAACCGACAGCTTCACGGTGACCACGATCGGAGGCACGCCCCAGGTGGTGACGATCACCATCCAGGGAGCCAGTGATGCAGCGGTCATCTCCGGCGACACGACCGGCGCCGTCATCGAGGCTGGCGGCGTCGCCAGTGCTAACCCCGGCACGCCCATCGCGACCGGCACCCTCACCGATACCGACGTGGACACGATCGCAAATGCATTCACGGCCGTCGGCTCGCCGACGCAGAGCGCCGCCGGCTACGGCACCTTCACCATGACGGCTGCCGGCGTGTGGACCTACACGCTCGACAACGCCAACGCTGCGGTGCAGGCGCTCAATACCGGCGAAACGCTGACCGACACGTTCACGGTGACCACTCTGGATGGAACCGCCCAAGTGGTGACGGTCACCATCCATGGCACCAACGATGCCGCCATCGTTTCCGGCACCACGACCGGTGCGGTGACCGAGGCCGGCGGCGTTGCCAATGCGACACCGGGCAGCCCGAGCGCAACCGGCACGCTGTTTGCCGCCGACGTCGACAATGCGTCCAATACCTTCACTGCGGTGAGTTCGCCCAAGGCAAGCACGAATGGTTATGGCACCTTTACGCTAACCGCCGCCGGCGCGTGGACTTACATGCTCGACAATGCGAGCGGCGCGGTGCAGGCGCTGAATGTCGGGGACACACTCACCGACAGTTTTACTGTCACGACCCTCGACGGCACGCTACAAGTGGTGACGATCACCATTCACGGCAGCAACGACGCGGCCCTCATTTCCGGCACCACGACCGGCTCAGTGACCGAGGCAGGAACCTTCTCGCCCGGCGCTCCCATCGCGACTGGCACGCTGACCGATACCGACGTCGACAACGCGCCGAATACGTTCACCGCGATCTCTTCACCGACCGCGAGCGACGACGGATACGGCACCTTCACGATGACCGCAGCCGGCGCATGGACGTACACCCTCGACAACAACAACAGCGTGGTTGAGGCTCTCGATTCCGGCGACACCCTGACCGACACATTCACGGTGACCGCGATCGACGGTACCACGCAGACGGTGACCGTCGCCATTCATGGCGCCAGTGATGCCGACCCCAACGATTTTGACAACCTGGCCACCGGATCCGTCGTGATCTCCGATCCTCCGAACGTGTACGGAACGCCGGGGAGCGAAACCATCGCCGGCGGCGGCGACACAGGTCAGGTCATCTATGCGGGAGCCGGCAGTGATACGGTCAATGGGACCGGCAAGACGGACGTTCTCTATGGCGGCTCAGGCAATGACACGATCAAGGGCAACGATGGCAATGATGCCATCTACGGCGGCTCGGGAAACGATACGGTAAACGGCAACAACGGCGCCGATACCATAACCGGCGGATTTGGTGCGGACCAACTCACCGGCAGCAATGGCAACGATCGTTTCGCATATTTGTTCGTTGCCGATTCCCGTGCCGGTCAGTTCGACACCATCACCGACTTCGCATCGGGAGCGGACAGGATCGACCTGACCGCCTTTGGCGCGCTCGGGTTTGCCATCCTGGCGTTGAGCTCAACCAACACGACGGTGCCGCCACATACGATCGCCTGGATCTATGACAGCGCGTCGAACGAAACCATCGTGTACGTCAACTCAACGGACCAGACCCTGCACATCGGCGATTCCAGTCTGCTCGAAATCCATTTGCAGGGGATTGCAACCGTCGATGCCTCGGACTTCATCCTGGCGCCAGCGGCGCCTGTAGTGGCGGTCGCCAGCGAGCTGACCGACCTCACCGCAACCCTGCAGAGTGATGCGGCCGGGCTAATGACGATCACTTCCGAAATCTCGTCCGACTCCGGAAGCGGCGACGGCACGCTCCTCGCAGAGAGTCCGGACATCCAGTCAAGCGAGCCGCTCCACAACCTGGATACGTCTTCGGACCAGATCGAACAAACTGAATATTCGAGCATCTCCAGTTCGGACCCGATGCAAACGCCCTCGACCGAAACACTCGCTGTTGTTGCAGTAGCTCCTTCGGGCAGCGGACCGTCTACGATGTCGCAATACGTCGCCGCACCGACGGAGGCCAGTTTTGTCTTCGACCACCTGGCCGGTCCCGACACAGCATTGCTGGCCAAAAGTGGCGCGATTGCTGGAAGCGGCCACATGCCTGACATTGCCATCGCCGCGCTGAATTTTGACCAGCATGCCGCCGAACAGCACGCCGGGCGCGGGCTTGCACCGGGGAACAATGCCGGGAATCACGGCGCCTCGCCTCAAGGAAACGCCGACGAGGCGGCGCATGGCCACGGTCGTGCCAACGATGGAATGGCAGAGGCGACGCTCAATCCGAGCCTTCTGAAGTCGTCGAGCGGAGGCGCCAACCATTCGCTTGCAAGCGAGACGCAGCAGCTCGGCGAGTCGTTCAAGTTCAAGGATAACGCTTCGCAGGGCTCACAGCACAGCGTGGTGCCGGATCATCTAGACCTCGCCGGTCATCCCGGCCACGCTGGAGGATTCCACGGGCTCGAGCTGGCGTTCACGCCTGAACCATCTCCGCCCGATGTTGATCCGCCTCATGGCCCAAGTCCGGCTCACGGCCACGGCTTGCACGATCTGATCTTGTGACGCCCCGAGCCAATGGGCTCTTCAGTGTTGCGTCCCGGCGCCATCGGGCGCCGAGGAGCTCTCTTCGCCAAGAGAAGATTGATCATCGTTGCCGGCCTCGCCATCCGGCGGCGCGGCATGCTGATGGCTTAGCGCGGATGTCCATGCGGATGTCATCGCCGCTATGAGCATCCGGTTGACGGCCTCGATGACGCGTTCTGCTGCGGACGAGTAGTTCATGGCCTCCTCCTGCGCTGCCGACTGCGAATGACCGAAGCGTAGGACGGCGCCTTGAGCACCACTGTACGCCACTTCACACCTGCGCGCGTCAAGTCATCGCAGTCCCGGAGGATGCCGCCTGCCCCGGCTGCATCCGCTACGGGATTCTGATTTCCACCTTGACGGGTTGCTGAGCGCGCGCACTCACAACCTTCGGCTCGTTGCGGTTCGCGCGCGACTCTGAATCAGATGTGAATCTCGGCGATGCAAATCGCATTGGTTAGCTCTGGGGGTAATCAATGAGCGGAGAAGCCGGTTGCATTGTGTGTAGCAGAGCAAGAGCGGTCGTCGCGATCGTCCCGATTGCAAGAGGATATGCCCTGAAGACATATGAATGTGCCTGTTGCCACAGCACCCTGCACCTCGTGACCCGCGTCTCGAAGGCGGCGCTGATCAAGCAGCAGGTCAATATCCTCGCCCAGATGGAGCAGCAGTTGCGCCCGCCTGTTCGCAGGGTGCAACAGGCCTTCGCGAATTAGGCGCACGAGGCATTTCTCTGGGCTTCAGTCGACAGCGCGCGGATTGAAAGCGCGCTTCTCCTCGAGCCTCAATTCGGCTTTTGCGTCGGCTTGCCGTCGATCTTGGGCAATTCGCCGGCCGAGGCGGACTGATCGCCGCCGCCATTGGCGCGGCGGGCCATCTCGACGGTCAGCCGCTCGGCGGCTTCCGATGACATCAGGCCCAGGATGTCCGACATCTTGCGCGGCGCGATCGCCGAGGCGATCTCGATCAGCACGCCCATTTCGAGCCGGTCGAACACCCGCGCGGCATCCTTGGGCTTCATGCCCTCGTACATGGTCACGAGGCCCTTCATGCGCTGGGCTTCGGCGGCCTTCTGCTCGGCCTGGGTCGCGGAGATGCGGGTTTCCACCGCCTTCATCTCCTCGACCTTGGTCTCGATGCGCTTCTCGGCCGACTTGAGCAGGCTTTCGCGGATGTCGATCTCGCGCTGGCGCGCCTCGATCTCCTGACGCCGCGCCTGCAACCGTTCCAGGATCGCGCGCTCCGCGGCCGAGACCTGCGGCTGCCCCTCGTCGATCTTGACGACGGTGCCACCCTCCATCTTGGTCTCGGGCGCTGCCGGCTTAGGTGCTTCCTTCGGCGCAGGGGTCGAGCCGGTGATGTCGGGATCCTCGCGGCCGGTCGGGAAATTCAGGTTCTCTTCCGCCCAGGATTTCTTGCCCTGGTTCGGCTTGTAGTCGAAGACATAGCCGCCGTTGATCGCAAGGCCCGCCACCTTCAGCGTGGCGAGGCCGGCGACGGCGACCAGGACGACGGGAATGACGCGGATGTTACGAAATGACTTCATACCCAGGCTTCATGCGGCAAGGCCGTTGGATCGTCGGCGCTCGGAGAAGGCTTCGGCGGCCGCCGCCACCGCCTTCGCGGACGACGGCTTGGCCGCGGGCGCGGCGACCGTCTCCGGATTGGTGACGGGACGCGCGGCGATCGCGATCTTGGACAGGCGCCGCACCACGTTGTCGGCCTCGCCGAGCTGCTTGTAGAGCTGATCCGACATCTGCGTCGCGGCGGCGAGCTGGCTGCCGAGGTTCTCGTTGACGTCGCGCACGGCGAGCTTCAGCCCACCGATCGCGCGCTCGGCAATCTCGGTCGCGGTGATCAGCTCGGCGATGACGGCCTTCAGCGAATGCTCGTCCGCCTTCAGCCGCCTCAAGCGCTTGTTGAGCGTGACGCAGTAGACGATCGTCAGCATCAGCAGGATAGCCACCAGCGTCTCGATCGCCATTCCCAGGGAGTGGTTCATGGGGCCTCCATCATCTTGTTCTGCTCGTCCACCTTCTCGAACATCGCAAGTGTCGTACTTGGCTTGCGCAAGGGTTTCGTCACACGGATCGCGACGCGGTCGCCGACCCGGCCCATCCGCCCCTCGGTCAGCGTGACGTCGCCGCAACGCACGGTGACGTTGGCGTCGGCGCGCATGTCGAGCGGCAGCGTGTCGCCCACCTTGAGCCGCATCAGCTGCTTGAGCGGAATGTCGGCCTCGTAGAGCACGGCGTCGACGGCGATCTCGGCCTGCACAATCTCGGTGGCGAAGTGGCCCTCCCAGACCGGGTCGCGGCCGAACTTTTCGCCCATGAACATCTGGAGCAGGACGCCCCGGATCGGCTCGATGGTCGCGTAAGGCAGCAGCAGCTCGATATTGCCGCCGCGGTCTTCCATGTCGATGCGCAGGCGCACCAGGATTGCGGCGTTGGCGGGACGGCTGATCGCGGCGAAACGCGGATTGGTCTCGAGCCGGTCGATCGAGAAGGTCACCGGCGACAGCGGCCGGAACGCCTGCTCGGCGTCGGCCAGCACCACCTCGACCAGCCGCTTGACCAGCTCGGTCTCGATCGTGGTGTAGGGCCGGCCCTCGATGCGCAGCTGGCTGGTGCCGCGGCGGCCGCCGAGCAGCACGTCGATCATCGAATAGATCAGGTTGGAATCGACCGTCGCCATGCCGAAGTTCTCCCACTCCTCGGCCTTGAAGACGGTGAGGACGGCGGGCAGCGGGATCGAGTTCATGTAGTCGCCGAAGCGCACCGAGGTGATGCGGTCGAGCGAGACTTCGACGTTGTCGGAGGTGAAATTGCGCAAGGAGGTCGTCATCAACCGGACCAGGCGGTCGAAGACGATTTCGAGCATCGGCAGGCGCTCGTAGGAGACCATCGCCGAATCGATGATCGCGCGAATCCCGGAATGGTCGTCGAGCGTGACGTCACCGACGGTGAAGCCGAGGAGATTGTCGATCTCCTCCTGGGACAACACCCGCTCGCCGGAATTCTTGCCGGTGCCGAGATCGCGGCTGCCGTCCTCGACCATGGCGGCCCATTGCAGGGCCATCGTCTCCGATAGCTCGTTCTCGGCGGCAGCCTTTGCCGCCTCGGCGGGATCCTCGCTATCGAGCGAGGCCTCCCACTGGGCGGCAATTGCATCCTGGTCGACTTGGTCGTTGCCCGCCATGATCCTTAGTCCGTCATGCTCACTGGACCACGACTTCCTTGAACAGCACGGCGCTGACCTGGATCGGGGCGACCGCCGCGTTGACGCGCTTGGTCAGCTCCTCCTTGAGGCGGAAGATGCCGGCCGAACCGTTGAGGTCGGACGGGCGCAGCTCGCGCACATAGGTCTGGAAGATGTCGGTGACGCGCGGCATCGTCGGCTTGATCGCCTCGATCTGCTTCTCTTCCTTCAGCTCCAGCACGATCTTCAACCGCAGATATTGCACGCGCTCGCCGGGCGAACCGGCGAGGTTGACCATCAGGTCGGGAACGTCGACGAAGGCCGGCGGCTTCGGCGGCGGCGCGGCCTCGGCATGATGCTCATCGCCGCTATGACGGAAGAAGAAGAACCAGGTCGCAGCACCGCCGCCGAGCACGGCGAGCGCGCCGACGACCATGATGATGAGCTTGAGCTTGTTCTTCGGCGGAGCGGCTTCCGCGCCATCAGCGGCTGCGCCGCCTTCCTCGTTCTCTGCCATGGTTGCCGCGCCCGTTCATCTCTCAAAGGGGTCGAAAGAGCGAAGCCTCCTGGCAGACAATGACGCGATACGAATGCCCCAGCGCAATGCGCTCCTCTGATGCGCAAACGCTACGGTAATAATGGTTAACGGAATCTTTCGATTGGGCCGCCGCTAGGAAAAATCTGCCGGGCAAACATGGCTAACAGAACCTTTCTGCCGCCTGCTCGCGCCCCTCGAAAGTCGCCAACACATTGAAGTTACGTGATTTTCCTGATTGGCACGGCTTTCGCTGAGACAGGCCCGAGACCGCACGGCTTGGGAGAGCCCGACGGTCTCGGTCACGGGGTCCGCCAAGGCGCTTGGGAGAGCGAAATGGCAGATCCGCTCAGGGGAGATTTCCGATGCAGAACGCGCGTCTGATCGGCTTGTCACGGCAGATGACGTTGGAACGGCAGATGGATGTCATCGCCAACAACGTCGCCAATGCCAACACCAACGGCTTCAAGTCCGACCATTCGCTGTTCGAGGAATATCTGAACTCGAACGCGCGTGAGGACAATTTCATCGGCCGCGACCGCCGGGTCTCCTATGTCCAGGACCGCGGCACCTTCCGCAACATCAGCCAGGGGCCGCTGGAGCCGACCAACAATCCGCTCGACATGGCGATCAACGGCGGCGCCTATTTCGCAGTGCAGGCCAACGGCGGCGAGTTTTATACCCGCGACGGCAAGTTCTCGCTCAACAGCACCGGCCAGCTCGTCACCGCCGACGGCAATCTCGTGCTTGGCAATGCCGGCCCGATCACCTTTCAGCCGACCGACCACGACATCAACGTCGCGCCCGACGGCACCGTCACGGTGCTCGAGGGCACGGCGCGGACCGACTCGATCCGCGGCAAGATCCGCATGGTCTCGTTCGACGATCCGGCCAAGCTGACCAAGCTCGGCGCCAATCTCTATGCCGCCGGCTCGGCGAACCAGCAGCCCGACACCAAGTCCACCCTGCAGCAGGGCTATGTCGAGAAGTCGAACGTGAATGCGGTCGGCGAGATGACCCGCATGGTCGAGGTGATGCGCAGCTACGCCGCGGTCGCCAACCTGCTGCAGCAGCAGAGCGACCTCCATAAATCGGCGATCGAGAAGCTCGCCGACGTTCCGGCCTGATTGAAGGAGAACTGAGATGCAGGCGCTTCACACCGCAGCGACCGGAATGGCGGCACAGGAACTCAACGTTCAGGTGATCTCCAACAACATCGCCAACCTCCGCACCACCGGATTCAAGAAGCAGACGGCGGCGTTCCAGGATCTTATCTACGAGCACGTCCGCCGCGTCGGCGCCCAATCGTCGGACCAGGGCACCATCCTACCGGTCGGCGTCGACATCGGCGGCGGCGTCAAGACCGTCGGCACGCCGCGCAGCATGACGCAAGGCACGCTGTCGCAGACCGGCAACGACCTCGATCTCGCCATCTCGGGCGAGGGCTTCTTCAAGATCCTGATGCCCGACGGCACCTTCCAGTACACCCGCGACGGCACCTTCCAGATGGACAATCAGGGCCGCGTCGTCACCGCGCAGGGCAATCCGGTGCAGCCCACTATCACCATTCCCAACAACGCCTCGGGCATCTCCGTGAGCGAGCAGGGCCAGGTCTCGGTGACGTTGCCGGGCTCAACCACCTCCTCGATCGTCGGCCAGATCGGCGTCACGCGCTTCATCAACAAGGCGGGCCTGCAGCCGGTCGGCAACAACCAGTTCACCGAGACGCCCTCGTCCGGTGCGCCGCAGGACGGCACCGCGAACACCGAAGGCTACGGCAAGCTCACGCAAGGCAGCCTGGAGCAGGCCAATGTCGACGTCGTCTCGGAGATGAGCGACCTGATCGCCGCCCAGCGCGCCTACGAGATGAACGCCAAGGTGATCAGCGCCGCCGACCAGATGATGCAATCGACCACGGCGCTGTTCCGCTGAGGTGATGACGATGATCCGCGCCACCCTCGCCGCCATCTCCATCCTTCTCGCGCTGGCCTTGCCGGCAGCGGCCGCCAACGATTTCATCGCCGCGCCGACGCTGCGCGCGAGCGTCACCGTGACCTCGGACGTGGTGCGGATCGGCGATCTCATCGACCACGCCGGATCGGCCGCGCTGATCCCGGTCTACCGCTCGCCCGATCTCGGCACCACCGGCACGCTGACGGTCGGCCAGGTGCTGTCGGTGCTGCGGGCCAAACAGGTGATCGGCGTCATGACCGGGGACATCAAGGAGGTCCAGGTCACCCGCCTCGCCCGCACGCTCGCGAGCAAGGATATCGAGAACGCCGTCGCCGCGGCGCTCGAGCGCCGCTTCGGCCTCGGAGACGCCGCCAACATCACCATCACGTTCGACCGCAGCGTCGCCGAGATGCGGCTGGACGCCTCCAACAGCGGCGCGCTGCAGCCGGTCGCAACCCGCTATGATGCCCGCAGCGGCCGTTTCGACATCGCCTTCGAGATTGCCAACGACGGCAATGCCGCACCGACCAAGCTGCGCTTCACCGGCACCGCGATCGAGACGGTGGAGGTGGCCGTGCTGACCCGCGACATCGACCGCGCCGAGCTTCTGAAATCTTCCGACCTGTCGTTGGAGCGCCGGCCGAAGGCCGAGGTCACCGGCGAGCCTGCCTCGCGCGACCGCAGCATCGGCATGCAGCTGCGCCGAGCAATGCGCGCGGGCACGCCGATCCGCGCCGCCGACCTCGTCAGGCCCGACTTCGTGGTGCGCGACCAGGCGGTCACCATCATCTACCAGGTGCCCGGCCTTTATCTCACCACGCGCGGCAAGGCGATCGAGAGCGGCGCCGAGGGCGACACCGTCAGCGTGCTCAATCTGCACTCCAAGCGCACGCTGACCGGCATCGTGACCGGCCGCGGCCAGATCACGGTGCAGGGCGCCAGCCAGTCCGCACCGATGGCACCGGCGGTCGAGCAGACCTCGTCGGTCAAGCGCGACCCCGTGCCGGCGGCCGCTGCCTTGGCGCAGAGCCTGGTCCAGGCACCCGCGTCCGCAGCCGAGATCGCCCAAGCCCAGATTCCGCAAGTTCGCCTCTCGCAAGCTCCAGCCAAGTCAGAGTAGATTCATGTCCACGTTCAGTTCGGCCTCCCGCCTTCGTCGCATCGCGATCTCTGCCCTGCTGCTGGCAACTTGCGCATTGGCGAGCGGCTGCTCCTCGATCGACCGCCTGTCGCAGATCGGCGAGCAGCCGAAGCTGTCGGCGATCGACAACCCGACGACGCAGCCCGGCTACAAGCCGGTGCAGATGCCGATGCCCAAGCCCGAGGTCGCCTCCTACAATCCGAACTCGCTGTGGCGCAACGGCAGCCGCGCCTTCTTCAAGGACCAGCGCGCCCGCCAGGTCGGCGATCTCCTGACGGTGGCCGTGAACATCACCGACAAGGCCAACATCGAGAACGACACCTCGCGCAGCCGCAGCAACAAGGAAGATTCCGGGATCACGGACTTCATCGGCTCCCAGACGATCACTCAGGCCAACAAGATCCTCCCCGGCCGCATTCTGACCGCCGACTCGACCTCCTCGAGCGAGGGCAAGGGCAGCGTCGACCGCAAGGAAGCTTTGCAGACCAACGTCGCCGCGGTGGTGACCCAGGTGCTGCCGAACGGCAATTTGGTGGTCGAAGGCAAGCAGGAGATCCGCGTCAACTTCGAAATTCGCGAGCTGATCGTCGCCGGCATCGTCCGCCCCGAAGACATCCAGAGCGACAACACCATCGACTCAACCAAGATCGCCCAGGCCCGCATCGCCTATGGCGGCCGCGGCCAGATCACCGACGTGCAGCAGCCGCGCTACGGCCAGCAGGTCATGGACGTGCTGCTGCCCTTCTAAGCGCCTTCAAGAGCTCCCACATCGTGCTCGCGAACTAAAGGCGCGAACGACGATGTACTACGCGGCCCTCGCTAGCTCCCCTGGCGAGGGCCGCATGTATTTTGCCTGCGCCGCCGAAGCGGCGCAGGCTTCTCTCACAGCAGCATGATCCCGCGTGCTTGCGCCCATCGCTGGAGGATCTTGCACTCCTCGGCAAACGGCGGACGGTTCGCAAACCCGCGAACCTGAACCGCCCTGGAACGGGTATCAAGCTCGATGGTCAGCAGCCGCTGGACGTCACCCGAGGTACGGCGACGGAGCGACCAGATCGAGGCATGCCCGGCAATGCACTTTGTCGCGTAAGTGGCGACGCAGTGACGCATGCTGCGCGTCTCAGCCACGAGATCGGCTGCCGTCCTCAACTGGATCACAACATATTCTTCGCGCTTGGCCCGGTCCTTGGACGACTTTGTCCATGACCAGTCCGCGATCGCTGCACCGAGCCAACGGTCCTCGCTCTGCTCGGGGCCTGCTGCCAGCCCCCGCGCACGGTTTCGCGCCGCCTCGGCGCGACGGCGTGCGGCCTCGATACGAGCAATGGCATCGAGATCGCGATGCCATTCGCGCATCTGCCGCCCAAGCGAGATCAGTGAACGCCCCTTGAGGGTGTACTCTGGATCACGCCGGTGGCAATCGGCGAGGTAGTCATGGAAGTCATCCATGTCCTCGACCGTGGTGGGTTGCGCGCAGAAGAAGCGCACCACCTCGCGCCAGAAGCGATGCTGAGCGCGCTGCGTCTGCGTGATCCTGGTGCGCGCGATCCGCATCGCAACAGCGGGATCGGTCGCATAGGAACGCGCAATCGCCTGCCAGATCGCAGCCTCGAAGCCGACCTTCCCCAACGGATTGAGGAAGGCATGGACCTCCTTGCGAGACAGCCATTCGGCCGCACCGGCGGCGTAGAGCGAACCGCCGCCGGCCGCCACGACATACCATCGCTTGCGCAACATGATCTCGTCGCGGCTCAGTCCCGCGCTGTCGATCCAGATCTGCTCCAGATGCTCAGCGACAGGATAGCGCGCAAAGAGATAGCGGGCGGCGCCAAGACGAAGACGCGCGGCGTCGCGAGTCTTCAGCTGCGGCTTCCATGCCGAAGCATCGCGAAGGACGTTCGCCTCGAAGCCACGCCTGGCCTCTTTGATCGCGTTCTCGAAATCCGGTGGAGGACGCGTCCGCTGCGACACATGCCGCAGCGACAGCTCGTAGGCTTCAACCCGCGCGCGCTCGGCCTCCCGCCGGCGCTGAATCAATGACTGTGCCATTGTCGTTCAACATGATTGGATGACTGTCAGCCGGACGCACTGAGAGCGTCGGCACGGAATGTGTCGATCGCCACAAAGTACTCACGGCTGGTCTCCTCAATTTTGAACGCGCAGGTTGAATGGGACGGGGCTCATAGACCCGATTGCCGGCGGGCGCAAGATGCCTTTGTCGGGATGTGTCAGAAGCTGCGTACTGCGAGGCAGGTCCGCGACATTATTGCAACGCCGCGACAGCACACTCCGCCATTGCGAGCGCAGCGACTTGTCCACCGAAGCCTTGGCGAAGGCGGAAGCAATCCAGAATCCCTCAACGGAGACAGACTGGATTGCTTCGTCGCGAGGGCTCCTCGCAACGACGGAAAAATGAAGGCAGAAGCGTGTGCCCCGTCATCGTCCGCGAAGGCGGACGATCCAGTATTCCGAGACGTCAGTGGTTAAATCGATTCTGCGCGGCGTACTGGATTCCCCGCCTTCGCGGGGAATGACTGCGGAGAGGACCAATGCCCCTCACGTAAACTCCGCCTCCACCACGCCGAGCCCGTCCAGCTCCATCCGCACCTTGTCGCCGGCCTTCAGCCACAGCGTCTTCACCAGGCTGCCGGTGAGCACGAGCTGCCCCGCGTGCAGCCCCTTGCCCTCGGCGGCGAGATGGTTGGCCAGCCAGGCGAGCGCGTTGTGGGGATGGCCGAGCACGTCCGCACCGGTGCCGTGGCTGACCTCCTCGCCGTTGACGATGGCGCGGCCCTTGACCGCCTTGAGGTCCGGCACCGACGAGCGCGGGACCGATGGGCCCAGCACGCAGCCGGCGGCAAAGAAATCGTCGGCGATCAAGGTCGGCGCGCCCATCGTCTCCCATTTCACGTAGCGGTCGTCGACGATCTCGATCGCCGGATGATAGGACTCGACCGCCTCGCCGACCCATTCGGCCGTGAACGGCGCTTCGCCGGCGGCAAGGTCCCGCTTCAGCCGCACCGCGATCTCGCATTCGACCCCGACCCGGACATAATTGGAGGCGGCGAGCTTGGCGCCGTTGTCATGGACGCCCTTCTGGAACACGCCGCCGCCGCAAGGGTGCGGGATGCCGATATAGTCCTGCATCACCTGGCTGGTGCAGCCGATCTTGTAGCCGACGAGCGGACCGACATGCGGCAGCAGCAGATCGTGCAGGGTGCGCTGGACCTGATAGCCCTCGGCTTCGTCCGCAGGGGGGCGCTCCAGCGCCGCGAGCGGGGCGTGGTTGCGACGCGCCAGCGCGATCGCCTTTGCGGCTTCGAGAATCTTGTCCATCGGCGCCGCCTCCCACGCTACGCAGTCCAAGGCGGCACTTCAGCATCCCCGCCCCGGCCTGACAAGCGCGGGTGGCGTGCCCTCACCCCTTGACGAGGCCGAGCCGGATCAGGCTCTCGGCGGTCGCAAGGATCGCCTCCTCATTGGAGCGCGCCTGCCAGCCGAGCAGCGACTTGGCCTTGGCGCTGGTGGAATGCCTGACTTTTCCGAGCATCGGCACGACCGCACGCAGCAGCGGAATCCGGCGCGCGGCCAGCCGCACCAGCCAGTCCGGCGCCTGGAGCCACGGAACCCGGCGCGCCCGCGGCCCGAGTTCCCGCCGCAGCACGCGGGCGATGTCGAGGATCGACATCGTCTCGCCGGAGACCGCGATGAAGCGCTCGCCTTTCGCCTCCGGCGCAGTCATCGCCCGCAGGTGCAGCTCGGCGACGTCGCGGACGTCGACCACGCCGAAATAGACCCGCGGCACGGCCGGCATGGCGCCGTCGAGCAGCGATCTGACGATCTCGATCGAGCCGGAAAAGTCCGGCCCCAGCACGGGCCCGAAAATGCCGGCGGGGTTGATCACCGACAGCTCCAGCCCATCGCCCTCGCGCGCGACGAAATCCCAAGCCGCCCGCTCGGCCAGCGTCTTGGACTTGACGTAGGGTTGGCCGTCGACACCGGCGAGATTGGTCCATTCGGTCTCATCGAACGGCTTGTCGCGCGGCGGATGGCCATAGCCGATCGCGCCCAGCGACGAGGTGATGACGACTCTCTTGACACCGGCCGCGCGCGCGGCCCGGAGCACCCGGATCGTTCCGTCGCGGGCGGGGATGATCATCTCGTTCTCGTCCGTGGGGACGGTGGTCGAGAGCGGGGACGCCACGTGGAGAACGTAGTCGCAGCCCGCGACCGCCGCCGCCCAACCGTCGTCCCGGGTCAGATCGGCGGTGACGAAGGCCACGCTCTCGGGCGTCGCCGCCCCGCCCTCGCGCAGCATGGCGAGCACATCGGCTTGGCGCTCCGGCCGTCGCACCGTCGTCCGCACGGCATGGCCGGCGGCCAGAAGTTGCAGGACGACATGGATGCCGACGAAGCCCGACCCGCCGGTGACCAGAACAGTGCTCATGACCCGCATTCCCCTCAAACTGGAGATCCTGTTTGCGCTGATGAACGGCGCGGTCGTTTCGGCGCCTTGCGTCGATCGGCGGCATCACCCAGCACATGCTGACCACGCAGCTGCGCGAGCTCGAGCAGGACGGCCTCGTGTCGCGCACTGTCTTCGCGGAAAAGCCGTTGAGGGTGGAGTACGAGCTGACCGATGCGGCCCACGGCCTGTTGTTGGCGTTTAAGGAAATATTGAGCTGGTCCAGGCTTTATGGGAATGCCCGTCTCGAGACGTCGCAGCAGGCCTGATTGCAGCGATGCTTGATGCAGCTGGATCAGCGTCTCAACTTCAGAGTCGATCTCGTTGATGCGACTCGCAAAATCTCCCGCACCTGAAGTGAAGGCTGTTTCTCATCCGAACTCACGTGAGCTCGGAGCAATCCGGTCTAGCCCGTTGATCGCGATTCACTTTTCGCGATCGCGCTGTCGCCATGGTGGGCGCGACGGCAAGCTGTGGGCAATATGCGGAGCATGGCGCGAAATGGCGCCCTGCGTCCAAAAACAAAGAGCCGCATCTCTGCGGCTCGGACCTTATTCGTCGCGATAGACCTTCTCGCGTTTCTCGTGGCGCTCCTGCGCTTCCACCGAGAGCGTCGCGATGGGCCGGGCCTCGAGCCGCTTCAACGAGATCGGCTCGCCGGTTTCCTCGCAATAGCCGTAGGTGTTGTCCTCGATACGCTGGAGCGCGGCATCGATCTTGGCGATCAATTTGCGCTGGCGGTCGCGGGCGCGGAGTTCGATGGCACGGTCGGTTTCGGACGAGGCCCGATCGGCGAGATCGGGGTGGTTCACGTTCTCCTCCTGCAGAGCCTGCAGGGTGAGCTTGGATTCTTTGAGGATCTCATCCTTCCAGGCGAGGAGCTTCAAACGGAAGTACTCCTTCTGCCGGTCGTTCATGAAAGGCTCTTTGTCGGTCGGTCGGTAGTTTTTCAACTTTTCCAAGGGAGGCCTATCTTCTTAAGCAACGACTCGCGGACGGACCGGGGTCCGTTGAGCCGGGCCTTATATAGTGGCCTCCCGTGACAGACAATATTTCCCTCACCGCCCGATCCGCGCCCCCAAGCCCTTGCACAGGAAGGTTTATCCTTGAGGGCTTGGAGGCAGCTGGCCGCCCTTAATAGCCGACCGTGAAGCGCTGCTTCAGGTGGGCCGGCTTTTCGATCTCGTCGGCGAGCGCAATGGCGTAGTCGGCGAAGGTGATCCAGCTCTTGCCGTTCGCATCTGCGAGAAGCTGGTCGGTCCCGAGCCGGAACTTGCCGGTGCGCTCCCCCTCCTCGAACAGCGCCGAGGGCGAGATGAAGGTCCAGTTCAGGTCCTTTTCCTGCCGCAGCAGGTCCAGGAAGGCCGAGCCCGCCTCCGCTTCGGCCTTGTAGTGGGCCGGAAAATTGGGAGTCGTGACCAGCTTCACGCCTGGGGCAACCTCGAGGCTCCCGGCGCCGCCCACCACGAGGTAGCGACCGACCTTGGAGTCCTTCGCCGCACCGATCAGCTTGAGCGGATCACTGGCCAGGAAGTGCACGGAACTCACGGCGACGTCGTGACCGGCCCACAGCTTGGCGAGGCCCGCCTGGTCGAGCACATCCCCCTTGGTTGGCGTGACGTTCGGCAGGGCCGCAATCTTTTCCGGGTTCCGGGCGATGGCCGTGACCGTGTGGCCGCGGCGGGACAGTTCCCTGGTGATCTCCGACCCCGCCCGGCCCGAGGCGCCGGCGACTGCGATTTTCATGGAAGGCTCCTTTGCTTCTATGGTAACTGACAGAGACTAGATATCGCAAAGAATGCTGGTGTTAAGAGAGCACTTTGTGCTTACCTGATTACGCTGAGGTAACTGATCGCGTACAACCGGCACGCGGATGCCAAGCAACGGTATGGATTTCCGAGAACCGACGATGAAACCCGACGTCTACGCAGCGAACTGCCCCACCCGCCAAATCCTCGATCGCGTCGGCGACAAATGGGCGGTGCTGATCCTCTTGCTCCTGCGCGAGGAGCCGATGCGCTTCAATCAATTGCGCCGCACGATTGAAGGCATCTCGCAGAAGATGCTGAGCCAGGTGCTCAAGTCGCTCGAACGCGACGGCCTGATCAGGCGCCGCGCCATCGCGACCGTGCCAGTGACGGTGGAATATTCGATCACCCAGCTCGGCCTGACACTGGCGGCGGCTGTGGATCCCTTACGCGATTGGGCCGAGCAAAATCTGAAAGACGTGCTCGCCGCCCAGCGCCGCTATGATGCGCAGTTGAAGGAGGAAGCGGCGTAAGAGCCTCCGTGACTACGCCTGCCCGGCCTTCGCCAGTTCGACCTCGACCCGCAGCTCGATCTCGGAGAGCACCGCATCGAGACCGGCATCGCCTGAGGACGATTTCAGGTGGGCCGCCGCATCACGCAGCCGCATCACGGTCGAGGCGTCGAGATTGCCGGACAACAGGCCCATCTTGAGATCGTCGAGCACGTCGAGCGCAGTCCTGCCGCGGGCGACCGAGCGCTTGCGGCGCTCGACCGGATCCTCCTCGACACCCTGCAACGCTAGCAGCGCATCGATGTTGGCGGCCGCCTTCGGTGCGGCAGCGCTCCGCGTCTCCTGCGCAGATGAGGTGTCGGGCAGCACGAAACTGCCGGAGCCCGTCCGCTTGGCCTGGCTGGCCGGCGTGCCAAGCGTCGTACCGTTGGGTCCGTAGATGCGCATCGGAAAGAATCCGGGTGATCGATGCCTCACCTTCGCTGTCTTATGGTTAACGGTGCGTAAACGGCCCGGCAAAATCTGCCGACAGGCGGCAGTTTCGCTCCTCAGGGCGAACCAGTGCTGATAGCGGACGCAACAGATTTATTCAAGCTATTCAGCCACCTAGCTCGCCACCAGGCGTTGGCACAGCGCTCGCAAGGAAAGCGCCGGACCAGCTCGTCATGGGAGTGTCGTGCAAGTCCTGTCCGATTTGCGGAGCCTTTTCTAGGGGCCTTGGGGAGCAGAGATGCCAGGCGTTCGTTGGGTGAGGATTGTTGGGTTGGCCTGCGCCGCGCTGTCGGCGCTGGCGCTGTCGGTCACCTCGGCGGCGGCGACCTCGCGCATCAAGGACCTCGCCAATATCGAGGGCGTGCGGCAGAACCAGCTCATCGGTTATGGCCTCGTCGTCGGCCTCAACGGCACCGGCGACACGCTCAACAACATCCCCTTCACCAAGCAGTCGCTGCAGGCGATGCTCGAGCGCATGGGCGTCAATATCCGCGGCGCCACCATCCGCACCGGCAACGTCGCCGCCGTCATGGTCACGGGCAACCTGCCGGCCTTCGCCACTCAGGGCACGCGCATGGACGTCACGGTGTCCGCGCTCGGCGACGCCAAGAACCTCCAGGGCGGCACCCTGCTGGTCACCCCCCTGCTCGGCGCCGACGGCAACGTCTATGCGGTGGCGCAGGGCTCGCTCGCGATCTCCGGCTTCCAGGCCGAGGGCGAGGCCGCCAAGATCGTGCGCGGCGTGCCGACGGTGGGACGCATCGCCAACGGCGCCATCATCGAGCGCGAGATCGAGTTCGCGCTCAACCGGCTGCCGAACGTCCGCCTGGCGCTGCGCAACCCCGACTTCACCACCGCCAAGCGCATCGCGGCCGCAATCAACGACTATCTCGGCGTCAAGACCGCCGAGCCGATCGATCCCTCGACGGTGCAGCTGTCGATCCCGCCCGAGTTCAAGGGCAACGTCGTCGCTTTCCTCACCGAGATCGAGCAGCTCCAGGTCGACCCTGATCTCGCCGCCAAGATCGTCATCGACGAACGCAGCGGCATCATCGTGATGGGCCGCGACGTCCGCGTCGCCACCGTCGCGGTGGCGCAGGGCAACCTCACGGTCACCATCTCCGAGAGCCCGCAAGTGAGCCAGCCCAATCCGCTGTCACGCGGCCGCACCGTGGTCGCGCCGCGCAGCAGCGTCACCGTCACCGAGGACGGCAAGAAGCTGGCGCTCGTCAAGGACGGCGTCTCGCTCCAGCAGCTCGTCGACGGCCTCAACGGCCTCGGCATCGGCCCCCGCGACATGATCAGCATCCTCCAGGCGATCAAGGCCGCCGGCGCCATCGAAGCCGACATCGAGGTGATGTGATGCAGACCAGCGCGATCAACACCCCGCGCCTCGCCACCAGTTCGGCCTTCTCGGTCGAGAGCCGGAACGGCCGGCCGGACTTCGAGCTCGCCGCCGCGCTGCAAAAGGTCTCGCCGCAGCAACAGGCCAAGGCCCAGAAGACCGCCACCGACTTCGAGGCAATGTTCCTCAACAGCATGTTCGCGCAGATGACCTCGGGCCTGAAAGGCGAAGGCCCGTTCGGCGACACGCCCGGCACCGGCGTATGGCGCTCGATGCTGACCGAGCAATATTCCAAGAACTTCGCCCAGGCCGGCGGCGTCGGCATCGCCAGCGACGTCTACCGTACCCTCATCCTGCAGCAGGCGAAAACGATCCGCACGGCATAAGGTCAAACGAGATGAACCATTTCAACGCCTCACGTCAGCCGATGCAGGCCCAGCGCCCGGGCAGCGCGCCCGTCAGCAGCGAGGCGCGCAAGCTCGCCGAAGGCCTAATGGACGCGATGAGCGCCCTGCTCGGATTGATCGACCGCGAGACAGAGCTCGTCCGCGCCGGCAAGGTCCGCGAGGCGATGACGCTCGAGGGCAAGAAGCAGGAATTGTCGCGCAGCTACGTCAGCGCAGTCGGCCAGCTGAAGGCAAACCAGGACCAGCTCGCGAAGTCCGCGCCGGAGCTCCTCTCGACGCTGCATCGCCACCACGATGCGTTCCGCGCGATGCTCCAGGTCAATCTCACCGTGCTCGCGACCGCGCACGCGGTTTCCGAAAGCGTCGTGCGCGGCGTCAACGCCGAGATCCAGAAGCGCAACGTGCCGAACACCTATACCGCCGCCGGGCGCAGCGCAGCGCCAGGTCCGCGCCATATCACGCCGCTTGCGGTCAGCCGCTCGCTCTGAGCAGCACGAGAACAACCGACAATTTTAGGAAAAACCGCGCGGCGATGGCGTCGCGCGGTTAGGCATGTTTCCTTACCGGGTGTTCAGTCCTGGTGTTCCATGCTTGCGTGATTAGAGGGGTTGGGATTTGACTCACGTAAGGCAACCAGGAGGCTGCCATGAGTACAGATTTCAGCATCAGGCCGGTGGGGATCCCGGCCCCCGTGCAGATCGTACCGACGTCGAATTCGGCGGCGAACGAGGCTGTGCAAACTGATCTTCCGGTGAGGCAAACGGTCGCCGCGAGCGATACGAGCGCGCCGGTGCGCAATGATTTGCCGAACCACGAGAACATCTCGCGCCAGGTCGTCTTCGACCAGGCGGCCGCGTCCTTCGTCTTTCAGGTCGTCAACGACAAGACCGACACGGTGGTGAACCAGTTCCCTGACGAGGCGATGCTCCGCCGGCGTGCCTATTTCCACGCACTGGACATGAAGTCCGAGCCCTCGCGTCCGCTCAGCACGGATCTCAGCGCCTAACGATCACGCGATCGATGCCGATGTTTCTACTCTGCGTCTGGCCGTCATCGGTCAGCGCGGAGTTCGCGTGCCGAGGCAAGACCACTGGCCGCGATCAGCTCCTGCCTAAATTGCGAGTTTCGCCGATGTGCTCGTGATGCGACCATCACGAATTCCGTCACGGCCGTCCGGACAGCCCTGCCGCGATATTGCGGTTGATCTCGATCAGCGGACGGAAGTGATCGAACTGCGGGCTCATCTGCAGCGCGGCGGTCTGGCTCAACACGAACACGCTGATGTTGGCGATCTTCTGCCGGACGTCGATCGGCTGCGGATTGCTGTCGCGCATCGCCTCGCTCAGGAAGATGGTCCAGAGCTTGCGGTTGAACATCAGGGCCTGCATGGTCTGCTCGCTGAGCGGATCGGCGTTGTTCACCGCGTCCTGGAGCTTGTTGGCGGCCTTGAGCAGAGTCTGCGCCTCGATGTCGCGAGGAGATGCGGTGGTGGTTGCAACACGCGCATAAGCCGAGGCAGCGGAATTCGACATCAATCACACCCTGGAGGTTACCTAGCGCGTTGTACGCGCTTAAGGATTTCTTTCCCAACCCTAGGCAGCACCGCTTAAGATTTGCTTACGTATCGTGCTTGGAAGTACTCCGCAGAATTACGGGGCACGGAGTCCTTCGTCAGCGCAACGCTAGATCTACGCACGCACGATGTAAACTCGCCTGGCGTGATGCGCGTCGATCTCGGCTAATCTCGTCTTAGCGATCTTCCTCAAAAGAACGGCGGAGCATCAGCTCCGCCGCGTAATCTCGAATAGCGAAGTTGCGCTGCGGAATTAGCGGAGCAGCTGCAGCACGCTCTGTTGCGACTGGTTGGCCAGCGACAGCGCGGAGACCGCGATCGACTGGCGCGTCGACAGCGCCTGGCTGTTCGCCGCTTCCTCGTTGGTGTCGGCGAGCGTCAGGTTGGCTGAGCCGGTCTGCAGCACGTTGATCAGGTTCTTGGAGAAGTCCTGACGCACCTGCACGATCGACAGGTTCGAACCGAGCGTGGAGCCTTGCGAACGCAACGTGCTCGAGGCCGCGTTCAGGCTGGCCAGCACCCTGTTGGTGGCACCGTTGTCGATGAAATCGACGCCGTTGACGAGATTGCTGAGACCGAGGCCCGCCGCATTGAACACCACGCCGTTGATGCTCAGCGTGGAGCTGCCGGTCTCGTTGAAGACCAGCTTCAGCGTGTCGCCATTGAGCAGGTTGACGCCGTTGAAGGAGGAGTCCTGCGAGGTCGTGTCGATCTGGGCCAGAATGTTGTTGAACTGGTTGACCAGGTTGGAGCGCGCGGTCTGCGCCACGGGATCCTGGACCGGCGGCTGCGCGGTGGTGAAGGCGAGAACGCCGGTGATCGTGCCGCCGACCGCGCCGCCCGCGATCGTCGAGCCGAGCGTCGAAGAGGCGTATTCATTGACGGTGGTCACCGTGAGCACGCCGTTGGCATCGATCGTGGCCGTCAGGTGATTGGCCTGAAGCTGCGCGTTGAGTTGGTCAAGCGTCTTGACGGTGCCGTTGGTGCCGTCGCCGAAGGTGACGTTGACAGGCGTGCCGCCGTTGAAGGAGGTGAAGGTCAGGGTCTTGCCGCTGATGCCGCCGACGCCCGAAGTGCGCGCCGCGGTGAAGGCCGTCGCCGTTCCCGTGTTGCCGCTGAGGCCGAAGGCGCTGAGCGCATTGCCGGTGCCGGTGATCGACAGGTCGGCATTGATGCCGGTCGAGAGCGCAAGCTGACCGCTGCTGTTGACCGACGACGGGATCTGGCCCGCGGTGGTCGAGATGGTTGCCGCGCCGTTGAAGATGCTGGCGGTCTTGACGCCGGTGGCGAGGTCGACCGCGTTAAGCAGATCGGTCAGCGTCGCGCTCTGGATGTAGACCGTCGAGTTACCGTTGCCGTCTGTGACGACGTTGCCGCTGACGCCATAGCCGGTGGCCACGCTCGCTGTCGATTGCGGCGTCTGCGCGTTCTTGAAGGTGATGGTCTTGCCGCCGATGTTCAGCGTCGAGCCGTCCTGGACCAGGGTGCCGAGCGAACCCGCGGTCGTCGAGCGGTTCGCGGTCACGTTCGCGTTGCCCGCGCCGGTCGCGGACGTCAGGCCGAGTGCTTTGAGGAAGTCGGCCTTGCCCGTCACGCTCAGATCGGCGCCGGTCGAACTCTTCAGCGTCACCGCGCCACCACCCGAGATGGACGATGCTACCTGAAGCGTGCCGACAGGGCCGGCCGAGCCGCTGACCGCGAATGTCGCCGCGCCTGCGCTGATGGTTGCGGTCTTGACGCCGCTGGCGAGGTCGATGGCGGTGAGGACGTCGTTGACGGTCGCTAGGGGCGCCGCCGCCGTTCCCTGATAAATGATCGAATTGCCGTTGCCATCGGTGGCGATGTGCCCGCTGGCGTCGAGGCCCCAGCCGGTCGGCTGGGCGCTCGGAGCAACGCCGGTGCGGAAGGTGATGGTCTTGCCGTTCACCGTGATGGTGTCGCCGTCCGCGGGCGGCGTGCCGAAGGTGGTCGATGCCGTGGTGCCGACCAGCGTCGCCGTGCCGGACAGCGCGGTGGTGCCGTCGGCCGCGAGCGCGGCCGTACCTGTGAAGGTGCCGGCGCTCGAACCGAGCGAGGCGCCGAGTGCGGCAGTTCCCGTGACCGGGGTCACGCCGCCGGCCGCGCCGGTATAGAGCACGTTGCTCTTCGCGGTCGCACTCGCATAGGAGGTCGTGCCGCGCAGGTCGGCCGGGGTCGCGCCGGGAATCGTGGTGGAGACGTTCGACTTGGTGGAATAGCCGACCGTGGTCTGCAGCGCCTGGTTGGCGATCGACTTGGCGCTGTCGATCAGTTTCTGCAGCGAGGTGATGCCTGTGTTGGCGGCCTGCAACACCTGGACGCCGTTATTGATGCCGTCGAGCAGGTTGCTGATGTCGCTCGCCCGGTTGTCCAGCCCCTGCGCCGTGAAGAAGTTGGTGGGATTGTCGAGCGCCGTGTTGACCTTCTTGCCGGTCGACAGCCGCTCCTGCGTCGTGGCCAGCAAGTCGGCCGTCGACTGCAGCGACAACAGGTTCTGGCGAACTGACGCCGAGAGAACGATGTTGGACATTGGCGAGTCTTCCTCTTGAACCGGATACGAATCGGCCGCGCGGGCTGGAAAGCCGGCCTTTTGTCCAGTTTTACGAGGTGTCCTTTAAAGTATGGTTAACGGCGGTTTAAGGGATAGGGTTAACCGCCGATGAACGCCCCTGCCCGCCCCCGGACGCAAAGAAAAAGCGGCGGGACCAAGGCCCCGCCGCTCGATTTTAGTCAGTGATTTCAGCCGCTTGTTAGCGGAGCAGCTGCAGCACGCTCTGCTGCGACGTGTTGGCCAGCGACAGCGCCGAGACCGCGATCGACTGGCGGGTCGACAGCGCCTGGCTGTTGGCCGCCTCGACATTGGTGTCGGCCAGCGTCAGGTTGGACGAGCCGGTCTGCAGCACGTTGATCAGGTTCTTGTTGAAGTCCTGACGGATCTGCACCACCGAGAGGTTCGAGCCGAGGCTCGAGGCCTGCGAGCGCAGCGTGCTCGATGCGGCGTTGAGGTTGGTCAGCACCCGGTTGGCGGCGGCGTTGTCGATGAAGTCGACGCCGACCGTCAGCGAGGCGAGGCCGAGACCCTTGGAATTGTAGGTCACGCCCGTGATGTTCAGGCTCGACTTGGCGGTCTCGTCGAACACCAGCTTGAGCTGGTCGCCGTTCAAGAGGTTGACGCCGTTGAACGAGGAGTCCTGCGCGGTGGTGTCGATCTGGTTCAGGATATTGTTGAACTGAGTCACCAGATTGGCACGCGCCGTCTGGGCAACGCCATCCTGGACGGGCGTGGAAGCCGTCGAGAAGGTCAGCGCCGAGGTCAGCGTGCCACCGATCGCACCGCCCGCCGCCGTCGAACCGAGCGTGGAGGACGCATAGTCGTTGGAGGCGGTGATGGTCAGCAGGCCGTTGGCGTCGATCGTTGCGGACAGGTTGTTGGCCTGCAGCTTGGTGTTGAGCTGATCGAGCGTCTTGACCGTGCCGTTGGTGCCGTCGCCGAAGGTGACGTTGACCGCCGTGCCGCCGTTGAAGGAGGTGAAGGTCAAGGTCTTGCCGGCGATGCCGCCGATGCCGGAGGTGCGGGCCGCGGTGAATGCGGTGGCGCTGCCGGTGTTGCCGGCGAGGCCGAACACGTTCAGCGCGTTGCCTGTGCCGGTGATCGACAGGTCGGCGTTGATGCCGGTGGCGATCTTGAGCTGGCCTGACGAGTTGATCGACGATTTCGACTGGCCCGAGGCGGCCGCAAACGTCGCGGTGCCGTTGGCTGCGATGGTCGCGGTCTGCACGCCGGTGGCAAGGTCGATCGCGTTCAGCACGTCGGCAACCGTGCCGGCCTGCAGATAGACGGTCGAATTGCCGTCGCCGTCGGTGACGACCGCACCGCTCGCGCCGG
>NZ_JADYVH010000062.1:0-227 GCF_020193615.1 Bradyrhizobium sp. IC4059 | reverse complement strand
GCGCCCGCCAGCATCACCTATCACTGGCAGAGCAGCCCCGACGGCACCACTTGGACGAACCTGGCCGCCACGACCTCGAGCCTCACCCTCGATAGCAGCCTGGTCGGCAAGCGGATCCGCGTGAATGCCACCTACACCGACCTGTTCGGCGCCAGCGAGAACGTGACCAGCGCGGCCACGGCGACGGTTGCCGCTGCGAGTGCCACCACTACGCTGTTCACCACCCA
>NZ_JADYVH010000061.1:0-248 GCF_020193615.1 Bradyrhizobium sp. IC4059 | reverse complement strand
CCGATCGCCGCGGAGCAGACCTCGAGCGGTTACGAGGTGGCGTGGAAGTACTCGGGCAGCGATCAGTTCGCGATCTGGACGACCGACAGCAGCGGCAACTTCGCCACCAGCACCGGTCAGGTGTCAGACACCAGCGCCACGCTGGAGCAAGCCGAGACCCGCTTCCATCAGGACCTCAACGGCGATGGCGTCACCGGCATCCCCATGACCAGCATCGAAGCGTTCGGCAGCACGAGCCTGGTGCAGAG
>NZ_JADYVH010000060.1:0-357 GCF_020193615.1 Bradyrhizobium sp. IC4059 | reverse complement strand
CCGAGATTCTTCACCAGCGCCTGGGTGATGTCGCGCATCATGCCGGCCTTCTGCTCGTCGGTACGGCCTTCGGCCATGCTGATGGTGATCTCAGGCATTGTTCTCTCCCTGCTGCTGTCGTCATGGCCGGGCTTGTCCCGGCCATCCACGTTCTCTTCTATCAAATAAGACGTGGATGCCCGGGACAAGCCCGGCCATGACGCGGCCTGCGAATAGCTAGCCCCACTTCACGTCATGGCGGCCCAGAACCTCGCACACTTTTGCGACGAGATCGGCTTCGCTGCACGAGAACTGCGCCGGCCGGGTCTCGCGCCATTCCTGGTTGGAGGCGATCGCGGCGGCCGCCTTGGCGCCCTC
>NZ_JADYVH010000005.1:0-539399 GCF_020193615.1 Bradyrhizobium sp. IC4059 | reverse complement strand
GTCGTTGGCATTGGTGATGACAGGCGTCTGGGTGGTGAACAGCGTAGTGGTGGCACTCGCAGCGGCAACCGTCGCCGTGGCCGCGCTGGTCACGTTCTCGCTGGCGCCGAACAGGTCGGTGTAGGTGGCATTCACGCGGATCCGCTTGCCGACCACGTCAGTTGTACTCCCCCAGCTAGCCAGCGTGATCAAACGCTATCTAAAGTAGCAACACCAACTGTGCGGGTTGTAGTTTTGATCGCGGCAGTCATGTTGGTTCATATTAACAATATTTAAATAACATTAAAAATATTAAATCGGAAGCGATTTATGCCTTTGGAGTAGCGCCGTTCGTCAACTTCTCTTGAGCTTGAAGGCAGGCGCGCGTCACGGATCTCGTGCACTCAGCGGGATGTGCCGTTTGCCCAGCTTCGAACGCACTCGCGATGTCCAACTCTTATGGTTCCATCCGCTTCGCGATTAGGTCGGCGAACTCACCCAGATTCCGCGCCGCCTCGACCTCGCCAACGCGAAATCGAACGCGAAACTTCTGCTCGACGGCGATCACGAGCGAGATCTGCATGAGCGAGTCCCACTCATCGACGTCCGCCGCCGAGAGCTCGGGGGTGGCCGCGATCTTCTCGAGGAAGATTCCGTCGAATACTTCCTGCAACTTCGCTAATACTTCAGCCTGCTTCATAGGCTCTCCGGGCAACATCTATCTTTGTCGAACGCACCTGATACTTCCTCACCTCCAGCTCGAACTCTTTTCGGGTTGCGGAGTCTTCCGTACGCGCGAAACCAAACTCCTCGTTGAATTCGGCAACGATACGGTTCTTGGTCGTCGGAAGATAAATGACGCGCACTGTCATGCAACCGGCCACCTCTGCGAGTCGAAAAATCTCATACATGATCTTGTCCTCGACCTGGCGCTTCAGCACGCGGCAACTCATGAGCCAGATATCGAGAACGAAGACGCCGCCATCGATCTTTGCAATGACTACGGAGATGAGCCCGGAATCACCGAATAGATCCTCCACCCGCATCGTGAAGCACCGGTAGTCCGGCCTTCCCAGGAGCGCCTAATGCGGCTTGCATTATGTGGCTTTAGACGCAAGCTGAACTCGCGCTGGACAGCCGAACGCCTTTGCACCCGCGGGAATGTCTCTATCGACGAACGAGTTCGCGCCTACAATGGCGCGGTCGCCGATGGTTGTACCCATCTGAATCACCGAATTCGGCCCGATGTAGACTCCATTCCCGATCGAGGTGGGCGCGCAATCGATGGGATCCCGGCCGAGCGAAATTGAGCGGTTTACCGTGTGATGCGTGTAGATTTGAACGCCAGCAGAGATGGAGCACCAATCGCCGATCTGCAAATCTCCACCTGAACCATCCAGAATACATCCCGGTCCAATCCAGGTATTCCGTCCGACCTTGACGCGCCCAAGAACGAGCACGTTGTCGTACATCGTGCTGCCCTCTCCAAAGCCATATGCTGCGGCGTTATCCTCGCGCTCGGTGAGAAGGTCTCCGATCGACACCCTCCGATCGAACTGCTTCCTCTTGCGAGCTGCCAGAGCCTGCAAGAACTCGCGCGCGATGGCGAGCCACTGGTCCAAATTGTGATCAGACATGCTGGGATCGAGCTTTGAATGCATCAGAAAAGCCCATTTGCGTCGTCGTCAATTGACTCGTACCGACGGCGTCCATCTAAAATCGACGGCCTTCGCGGAGTGGACATGAGGTACCTGCCCGGGCGAACCGCCGATTCAAAAATTAGAGTTATATTTTTGGGATTTCAATTATTTTTAGTATCGCGTTGTTTTGGTCCCGGACCGCCGTCAATCAACCGCCTCGAATCAAAGAACGCTTGGCCGCTCGCCGGCATCGGTTTCCCCTGTTCAGCGTGTGTCCACGCTGCGTTTTCGTGCATTCCTTTCGAAGGAATAGCTCCCGGGACATGGCACGCTAGTGGCGTGGACTTGCGGAAGGTGGCAATTAAATTGGTTGAATTAACACATTTAACTTGCGATGCATCCAAATCCGCTTATTTTCTATGACCATCGCAGGGAGAGCGCCGATGAACCCGACTGACTCCAATAGTGAAGACCGCCGTGAGTTCTTGAGAAGCTGTGGAAAATTTGCCGCCGTCACTCCTCCCGTGATGACGCTGCTGCTTTCGACCTCTCTGACCTCGTCCGCCATCGCTAGTTCTGGCGGAAAAGTTGTGCAGGGCAATAATGGCAAGGGCAACGGTGGTGGGGACGGCAGTCCTAACGGGAAAGAAGATAGCACTCGCTAAAGTGGCGCCTGGCGGCCCAGCCCTGACACCACCGTCCCGGGGACCGGTCGGAGGTTCAGCCGGCCCGGCGGCGCCGTTGTGCGGACGGGCGGTCGATCAGGAGATCGTTTAGCTTCTTGCCGGCGCGAAGCTGCGCCTTCAGCCATCGAGGCTGCTTACCACGGCCGGACCAGGTTTCGGACGGGTTCTTAGGGTTCTGATACTTCGGCAGCACGGGAGGGTAGGGGCGGCGTGCACGTCCCTCGGTCTGCCCCCCGGTCTTACCTTCGATCTTGCGAAGCCGCTCTTCGAGCTTGGCTTTTTCCGCGGTCATCCTGCGACTAAGAACAGCAGTGACCTCATCGTAGAGTCGCCACAGCTCAGCTGTGGTCATAGATGCCCAATCATCGTTCTCCATGGAAGCCGTCCCCACTACCTCCGAACCGAAACAGGAGGGGGGCTTATCAGGTCAAACCGGGGTCCGGCAAGCACGATCACCCGTGCCGCTGCGCCAGTGTGCGTGGTGGTCGGAGTTACCGGCTGGGCCCGTGCCTCCGAACCAGCGGTCGCTTCGCCCTCCGCCCCCGGGCTCGTCGCCTCGGCGCAAGCAATCGCTGCTCGGCCTTCGACACGCGGCTACGCAAGTTCTGCAATTCAGTGAATTGAATGATGAGAGCCTGATGAGTTTGACGCAAAACTGCTGAAGAATACATGTGACCACCTACTCATTGCCAACGATGCCCTCCATGACCGCTCATTGAAGTTGCTGAATTGACGAATATGCAGCTCCAATATGGGTGACCGGATTTCGTCGTTGCTACACTGGCTGCGCGACGCAGCCGTTTTCGTGCTTTACTAACCAGCTTCGCCTTGATGAATAGTATTACTTTTCCTCCCTTCAATAACGTGGCTTTTTGAACGATCTCGTGTTCGTCGAAACTTCGTCGAATGTTAGATTTGAATCGTGAATGACCCAATATATCGTTGGTAATAACGGTGCCAACGAAGTTAATTGGATGTTGACCATCATGACACAGCAGCCGATCCGTGCGCCTAGACATTCTACGGGAGAATTTTCTGATCGAATCTATCATGCGTTGTCGAAATTTGGCTTTCGTCTACAAGCTTGCGGCCTCGAATGTTGAGCACCGCATTCTTACGGTGCTGCGCATACTTGCCGGTCAAGTTACCGTGGCGCAGTCGTCGAACGTTCGGCTGTCTAGGATTTGAGACTGTGTGACATTGTCGCCGAGCGGACCCGTCATCCTCGCGTTTGGAAGAAATTGTTGGATTAAACGGCTGCACGGGGGGTTGTTAGCGATAGGCAGGGGAAGCATGCACCGCACCAGAATTGTCATCGCGGATCGACATCCGATCGTTTTGCAAGGGATCAGGAGCGTTCTTGCAGCGCAGCGTGATTTTACGATCGTTGCGTCCTGCAGCGATGGCGCAAGCTGCAATGAGGCAATCCGATTTCTTGTGCCGGACGTCGCGCTCGTCGATGCTGCACTGCCTGATGTCAGCCGGCAGCAGATCCTCGCTCCCGCAAACGCTTCAGGCCCAAGTCCCGCGGTAGTCTTTTTCGCCGGTGTCGCGGCGGATTGTGAGTTGCAAAGGCTGGCCTTGGAGGGCGCCTGCATCGTCCTCTCGAAGGATTCGGATGCCGAGATGCTGGTCTCAACGCTGCGGAAAGCCGCCCAGGGCCAAGCAGCGGCCTCGCCGAGCGCATGGCTAGCCAATGATGAGGCCCGCCCCGATGAGAAGCCCCTGGCACAACTGACGGACCGGGAGCGGCAAATCATGCGGCTTGTGTCGGAGGGTCTATCGAACAAGGAGATTGGACGTCGGTTGAACCTTGCCGACGGTACGATCAAGGTCCACCTTCATCATATCTTCCAAAAGCTGGACATCAGCAATCGCACGATTCTCGCGGCATTGGCGATTTCGCGAAACGAGCTGCATGCCGCGTCACGTAAGATGGATCCCCCTGATCTGTTGCATCAGGATCCGGCGAGCGTGAAATAATGGGAGTGTCTGGCTCTTCCGAACGTGCGCGGTGGGTTATCGTGGCGCCAGAAGCCCAGCCATGTCGCTGCAGGCCCCTTCGGCCTCGGCTAACGTTCGAAAGGGCGAACCGCCAATCTTGATTGCGGCCTGGTTTTTGTGGAGCGGACGCCAACTCGCCAAATAGCCGGCGCGGCCATGAAAGCCGGGGCCTCTCGGGCTTCCGAAGCTGATCACGAACGAGAAGCCCTCGCTGGTTGCGCTCCAGATCTCCATGTCGCGGACAGACCGGTGGAATTGCAGTGGCATCGTCATCATCCGTTGCAATCGAGCCCTGCGCTCGACGTCCGTTAAAACGCAAATTAATCGTATTAAATGGCGAGCGCAACTCCGAAGCTGCGCCCGAAGGCCAGGAAGTACAGGAACGAGTACGGAAATTGCCACGATCAATTGACGGCGCACGTCAAGAAACACCACTCACATAAAGAAAATTATCGGTTGAAAATACATTTAATGTATAATACCGTAATTAATATTTTAAACCGAGGAGAGCGTGTTGTGACCCGGGACGGCAACGAAGATGACGACCGGCGGGCGTTCTTGAAAACCTGCGGAAGATTTGCGGCCGTCACACCCCCAGTGATGACTCTGCTTCTATCCACTTCCCTGACCTCAGGAGCCATTGCAAGCTCGGGGGGCCTGCGTGGAGTGACGCAGAAGGATGGGAGGCAATCGTCGTTCTTCGATAACGACCGGTCGTCCGTATCGGGACCGGGGAGCTCCAGCGGCGGGTCAACAGGGGGCGGGGGAGCCCCTGGCGGGGGCTCTGCTAAATCATCTCGCGCCGGAGGAGGGGCAGCCGGTGGCGGATCCGGCGGTAGCGGCGGGTCTGGCGGTGGCGGAGGCAGTGCGAAAGGGCCTTTCGCAACCGGCGGCAGCTCTGGAATTCCAAACGCAAGTGGTGGGCTCGATTGCGCAGAAGAAGACGAGGAAAAGCGCAAGGCCGAGTGTCCGGGAGCTAACACCAGGATTTCGAGTGCAGCCGAATCCAGCCGATAGCAGTCTTCTCAGCCCATGCGTGAGCCTGCGGCGCCGTACGGTTTGGCAGGGCTGGACCTTTCTTAAACTCCGGCCGAGTCGTCCCTTGTTGCACCGCCGCAGCGCGATTTGCGGTGTAAACACTGCCAAATGTTCATGCGATTGTGGTGAATTACATACTTTTCCTGAGCTTATGCGACTTCTTCTCAAGACCTCGATCAGGAGCGTGTCATGAATATCCGCGTTCGAGCGGAGAGTCCTGCGGCGCTGCTTCGAGAACGTCTCGAGGCGCTGGTGGCAGAGCTTGCGGAACTTGAAAAGCTCAGAGAGCGGGTAGGTCGAGAGGAGAATCTTCAGCGCAAGCTGCGCAAGGCAGGCAGCGCCAACAACCCCGCTCGGACCGCGGGTGGGCCTTCCGGCTTCGCACATGCAAAGCTCATGGCCATACCGCTCATTCGCAAGAAGTCGGGCTGTTGTGACGAGCGTCCCAAGGCGAGTGGATGACAGGAATTTTCGTCCATTGCTCGCTTCGGCCGGGAGCCGGCCGCAAAGTCGAAAAAAATGCCGCGCAGGATCGGACGTTTGCAGCGACCGAGCCTCGCGCGGTTTGCCGAATGGCGCGGGCACATGCGGGGTGGTTCGCGAAAACGAACTGGTTCTAAGAGCCTGTCCCGGCTATTCGGCCGCCAGGCGAGCGGGAGGCGCTCCGCGCTGGAGGCCTATGAACGAGCCCGACCGTGCTCTGCGAGACGATCCGATCGATTCTGCGGCTCATGACCTTGTAGCATTCGCATGCCATGGCTTCGAGCCGCGGCCGATCGATTTCAAGCTGGCCACGTCGATTGGATCTTAGTGCTCTTGATGTTCGCATTGTGCTCACGACATGTGTGACGGTGGTGCGGCGGACGCCCAGCAATTCCGACAACGTTTCTTGGGTCAGCGGGAGGAGATCGCTGCCATTTGCCCGATCGTGAATGTGAAGCAGCCAGCGCGCCAAGCGGGCTTCGACAGAATGTAATGCGTTGCAGGCAGCCACGTGCTGGAGTTGCGTCAGCAACGATCTCGTGAACACTTGCACCATCGCTGCGACGGCGGGGCTGCAATGTTGCGCTGTCAGGAATTGCGCAGGCGAGATCTGCAGCGCGGTCCCGGCGATGCGAGCAACGGCCGTCACGGGCGAGTGGGATGCGCCAAGCGCTGACGTCAGACCCACAGCCCCTTCATGCCCCACTATCGTCGTGGCGACCGTCTGCCCGTTCGGCAGCTCCATGATAGTGGCTATCGCGCCGCTCAGGGGGAAGAGAAGATGTTCGATCCGATCGCCTGATCGGACGAGCACCGTATCGCGCTCGATGACGATCTTCCGCAGATGAGGTGCAAGCAAAGCAAAATCCGCCGGCGGCAACGCTGCTAACAACCGATTACCAACCCTGGTCGCGTGGTCCATCATGGGATCAACCCCCGACGGATGTTCGGCGCGAGAACTCATGCCGGCTCGTCGAGCTGCTGTCCGGCGTGCAGCTCAACAGCAGTCAACTGGCAACCACAGATATGGTTCCTGCGATGAAGGCTAGCATGCGCTGGTCTGCCAATCGCAGGAACGGCTTGCGCCCGCGACTCCAGCTTGCGCTTATACAGACCTGTCGCTGACCTGCAATTGATGTCGTCGACTCGCCGACGGCAGCCTGCGCTGCGGCTGAACAGCATCCCAGCCAACGATCAGTCTCCGAACAGCTGATCGGCCTTGAGTTGTGAAGCGCGCCAGGCGCGGATCGCGAGCGCGCT
Organism: Bradyrhizobium sp. IC4059; assembly: GCF_020193615.1. Taxonomy (NCBI): domain Bacteria; kingdom Pseudomonadati; phylum Pseudomonadota; class Alphaproteobacteria; order Hyphomicrobiales; family Nitrobacteraceae; genus Bradyrhizobium; species Bradyrhizobium sp. IC4059. Next base: position 532,309 of record NZ_JADYVH010000005.1, on the reverse strand, counting down.
CTGAAAGTCTCGTCTCAGGGGCGGACAATTTCCAAGATGGCGTTCTGGCCGCCGGGACCAATAGCGTTGGAATGACGGCCGTGAGCCGTTCGTGTGCCGTTCGTGTGCCCCACTCGAAGCCCACCCAACGGCCTGGCGTCGCCGTACTGTTCGGCAAAAGGCTAGGACTTACGGCAAATGGGCACATTTGCACGTCAATTCGCGATTTTAGATATGGTTAAACCGGATTAAATCTCTTTCTTTATTCTATTCGTTGTATTTTAATGACTTCACTCGGTCTCGGCTATATGCCGAAGGACATAGACGGCCGGGTCGAGGCAGAGTCCATGTTAGACACGTCTGCGAAAGAGCGGATACTCAAGCCCGTCCGGCTTGTGATCGTAGATCGACAGCCGATCGTTCTACGGGGGCTAGAGTCGATACTCGGGGCACAGCCGGACTTCGACGTCATCGCGTCGTGCAGCGACGGGACAAGCTGCATCCAAGCGATGCGGAATTTGACACCCGACGTTGCACTTCTTGCTGACACCCTGCCAGATCTAACGGCATCCGAGATCCTCGTCATTGCGAAAGCTGATCGGCTGCCCACGCGCCTGGTGTTCTTTACAGATTCCGACACGGACCACGATCTAACCTTGGCCATCGCTGCTGGCGCGTGTGATGCAATCGCGAAGCATGTTGCACCGGACGCTGTGCTGCGATCGCTGCGACTGATGACGAAGCGTAGCTTTTTGGAGCAGTCCGATCTCTCGCCAACCGTCGAGAAAACCGACAGCAGCAAAATCGACAACCTACTGGAGCTATTGACGCCGCGCGAACGTCAAATTGTACGACTGGTGTCAGAAGGAATGTCGAACAAGGAGATCGCGCACCAGCTAAACGTTTCAGATGGAACCGTTAAAGTACACCTGCACAACATATTTCAGAAGCTTGAAATAACCAACAGGACGGTGCTCGCCACCCTCGCATTGCTACAACGCCCGTCCGGGTTCGGAATGCTCTCGCTGGCTCTCCTGGCGGTCGCCATTGCGGACGAACTCAAGGCGTCGGAGGCAAACGACATTCTTCCGCATGACGACAGCACCGGCCCCGCGGTGGAGTATGCCGAATATGAGCTCTGGAAGCGAGCTATCCTCCGTCACGCCATCGTCGCGGATTCCGACGAAAAGCCGTCGCTCACTCAGAGAGGCGTTTTTGTCGGGGCGAGCCAAATCTCGACAGCGGCCTCGGCAATGGAAGCGCCTCGCACCGCTGAGCAATCCGCAGGCTCGAAATCGTGGAAGGACTACGGTTCTGTTGGATCAAGCACGCCCGGTTTGGCCACACCTTCCCTGCGAGGAATGAACGACGCGAAGATTGGAGGTGACTCCACCGAGGAACATCTATTCTCGCGGCTGACATCCAATCCGACTTTGATTCACGGAGGGTATGGTACTTTCGCCACCCTCACCGGTGCGTTGATCTACACACTCAGCGATCCCCATTTGGCATTGCCGTCGCATGACCCGGCCAAAGCGCCGCTCGACAGCTTCGTGGACGTTACCGGATACAATGCGGCCACCAAACTGGCTGCGATCACCAATGCCGACGATCATCATGTAGATGATTCAGTCCCGGGTTTCCTTGCGCAGGCTTCTCGCCTGCCTTCCGCGTTTGTGGCCGCTGAAAATGAAAGCGCCGCCGGAGAAGGCACTCGGGGCCACTCGAGTGATGGTACCGTAGGGGAGACTCTCCAAAAACTTGCCGGCCTCGTGCACTTCAGTCACGATGCCGGTAGTAGCGGATATAGCCACGATCAGCCGATGGGCGGCAACGTCGCTGAAAACGTTGTTCATCGCGACCCGACCGATTCCAGTTCTACCTCTTCCGACTCTGTCTTCAACTTCGCGTCTGGGCCGAGCAGGATCAATCTTGCGGCTTTCGGAGCCCTTGCCAGGCTTCATATGACAGCAGCAAGCAAGTCCATACCGCCACACACCGTCGCTTGGATCTTCAACTCCACAACCAATGAAACGATCGTCTATGTGAATGCGACCGATCATGTTCTGGAGATCGGAGACCGCGACCTGTTGGAAATCCATCTGCCGGGAATTGTATCCATCGCAGAATCGGATTTTGTCGGCCAGCCGACAGCCGCGGCGGCCGCTCTCACGTTGGAGCAGCTCGAAGAAGCGCTGACATCCGTGATTGCAATCGAAGCTATTCTGAGTACCGACAGTGCCCATGCAAGTATCGGGACGAGAGAGAGCACATTCGGGACCAATGGAGTTTGGGACAGTCTGGCTGATGCCGGCTTGAGGACTGAATTCGCGCCGGTCCGCACAACGGAAGAGAGCGTGGATGGGACCGAGGGGTCGGCTCGCATATCACCGATCGTGCTTGCTCATGCTGCAGCGGTAACGGAAGTTGAAAGTCTTACATTGAAGAGTCAGGGGAACGATGCAGGCACCGGCCCCAGCATCGCAGCGGCCGGTAGCGCGGGCGGCAGTAACTCACAGCATGTTCTGGAGCCATGGCCTGCAAAGGAAACAGGTGCGGAGCAGACGGACGGTGGCTTCATACCTGGGAGTGATGTCGGTGATGAGAACGAGCATCAATCCCCGGCTTCGGACCCTTCGGGAAGGTCAGGGAAGACGGCAGAAACAGGCAGCGCGGAACATGGCAAGCCGGTGCATTCAACCTCTAAAAACGCACCGGAAGCAGCCGATTTTGGTGAATCGAGCCTCGCGACAGCGCACAGGGACGACCGCGAAGGGGCGCAGCACGCTCCCGAGCAAATGTCTGCAATGGCCGGCGCCAGAGATACGGCCGACGTGAAGTCCATGCCGGGCAATCGCGCTGGCAAGGACAACGCGCATGATTCATTGGCTTCGGACGATTGGTCAGGGCCAGCAAAAGCGGCCGAACCAGGCGGCCGGGACCACAGCAACTCGCACGCGTCGGAGCGAGGGTCGGCAAAGGCAGCCACGGAGACGGCCGAAGCGAAGTCCATGCCGGACAATCGCGCCGGCAAGGACAACGCGCATGATCCACCGGCTTCGGACCGTTCGTCAGGGTCAGCGAAAACGGCCGAACCAGGCGGCCTGGACCACAGCAACTCGCACGCGTCGGAGCAAGGGTCGGCAAAGGCACCCACGGAGACGGCCGAAGCGAAGTCCATGCCGGACCATCGCGCCGGCAAGGACAACGCGCATGATTCACTCGCTTCGGACGATTCGTCCGGGCCAGCGAAAACGGTCGAACCAGGCGGCCTGGGCGCCAGCAACTCGCACGCGTCGGAGCGAGGGTCGGCAAAGGCGGCCACGGAGACGGCCGACGCGAAGTCCGTATCGGGCAATCGCGCCGGCAAGGACAACGCTCATGATTCACTGGCATCGGACGATTGGTCAGGGCCAGCAGCAGCGGCCGAACCAGGCGGTCTGGACGACAGCAACTCGCACGCGTCGGAGCAAGGGTCGGCAAAGGCACCCACGGAGACGGCCGAAGCGAAGTCCATGCCGGACAATCGCGCCGGCAAGGACACCGCGCATGACCCACTGGCTTCGGACGATTGGTCAGGGCCATCAAAAGCGGCCGAACCAGGCGGCCTGGACCACAGCAACTCGCGCGCGTCGGAGCGAGGGTCGGCAACGGCGGCCACCGAGACGGCCGAAGCAAAGGCGACACCGGGCAATGGCCTCGGCAATGACAATGAGCATCATTCCTGGACTCCAGCCTATACGCGCGAGTCAGCGAAGATGGCAGAGCCCAGCGGCGTGGAGCAGAGTAACAAATGGGAGCACTCGACCTCTGCTCACGGCCCGAAGGCTGACGAAAGTGTTGCAACGGCGGAGCCGGAGCCTGTAAAGGCGACAACCACCGAGTTGGCTGAAACTGTCTTCATGTCCGAGAAGAGTGTCGGTGAGGGCGACAATCATCGTGCATCGGACGCAAGCGCGTCGGCAGCAGTGGCCACGGCAAAACTGGCTGACCTGCAGCATAGCAATTCAGGATACAATTCACACTCGACCTCCGCAAAGGCATCAGCAGCAGCTGAAATTGCCGAATCGAGCGCCACAAAAGGCGATAGTGCAGGGAACGGAAACTCGCAGCACGCTACGCAACCTGCCGCAATCGCATCGGAGGCCGCACAGCCGGCTAAAGCTGCGTTCGAGACCGGCGCCGCCGATCAAGAGCGGGTGTTCCGCTTCGACAGCGACGCAACTCCTTTCACTCCCATCGTCACGATTGAACCTAGAGAGGTCCACATTCCGCTCGATCCACGCGTCAAGCCCGGTCAGACGGCCACCCTCGATATCCTCGTCAAAATCCTGCCCAACGGACTGGATGATCCCGCGGCCAACCATGGCAATAACGGTCCCCATCACGCCCCTGTAGCTGCGCACCATGACCTACTGATTTGAAATGTTGCATTGTCTCGCGAGCAGGACGCAGGGCCGATGTTGAACAGCCTGCTCCGCATACTGGTCGGTTGATATGCAGCCTAGATCCTTGAGTGGCCGGCGTGGGACCAATCGTGCCGTGGGACAGCGCGATCTCTCGAAAAACGCCACCCGACAAGACGCGCCTTGGGTGGCCTTCCTGAAAGATATTCTTAGACTTGAAATGCCCCTGATGCATTGATAGTCCTCGATAACTCATTGAATTCGCAGAAAATGCGACCGCCCTCCGAGCGCACCACCTTCATTTTTATAGCTTTTCTGGGCGGGGTTCGCGCTGCACGCCGCGAGTCGGAACCAAAGCCCTCGCCCCGCATTCGCAACTGGTCGCCGAATGCGCTTGAAGGTGGAGGACGATGAGGGACGCTATGTCCGATGTTGCCGAGATCCGCGGCGCCGTTCACCTGTGCATTGACATGCAGAACATTTTCGCCCCCGATGGCCTTTGGGCGACGCCCTGGATGGAGCGGGTGCTGCCGACGGTCGTCTCGGTCGTTGCGCGCCACGCGGAGAGAACGATCTTCACACGCTTCATCACCCCGCAGGATCCGGAGGACCGCCCGGGGCAATGGCAGAGTTATTTCCGCCGCTGGCGCCAGGCGACGCGCAGGCATCTGCCGTCATCGGCTCTGGAGCTCGTGCCGGCCTTGGCACGTTTCGTTCCGCCGGCGGCAATGATCGACAAGCCGGCCTATTCCGCGTTCAGCAATCCCGGTCTTGCGAGCCTGCTGGTCGAGAAGAACGTCGGCACCGTCGTGATATCGGGCGCGGAGACGGACGTCTGCGTGCTCTCGACGGTCCTGAGCGCCGTCGATCTCGGCTTCAGGATCGTCCTTGTCGAGGACGCGCTGTGCAGCTCGTCCGACGTCGGCCACGACGCGCTCATGACGATGTACCGCACCCGCTTCCACGGCCAGGTCGACCTGGTGACAGCGGAAGAGCTGGCCGAGGTCTGGCGGGAGTAGGGTCCGACGTCATTGAGCCGCGCAAGGTCCTCGCGCCCACGAGGCGGATCAAGCGACCGCGACGTCGGCCGCCACCGGTCTCGCATGCGGCGGCCGAGCATCGTCCGCGCCGGACCGCATGCTCAGGTAGGTTGGGTCGAAGCCGGCGAGCCGGACCAGGCCCGGCCAGTCCGTGATGGTCAAGGTCTTGCCCTGCCATTGCAGCAAATGGCAGCGGCGCAGCTCCTGGATGGTGCGGTTGGCATGGACCGGGGAGATGCTGCAGGCTGCGGCGAGGTCGGACTGGGTGAAGGGCGAGGACAACCTGAAATCCCGGGCAAGCCCGACGGTTTGCAGCCGCACCGTGATCTCGCAGAGCAGGTGCGCCACGCGTGTCAACGCGTCCCGGCTGCCGAGGTTCACCGTCCAGTTGCGCTGGATGGCGTGATCGGCAAGCAGCATCAACAGCAAGGCGTGCGACATTGCCGGAGATCGCACCGCGAGCTCGCGAAAGAAGCGGTGCGGCACGAGCGCGACGATTGCGGAACCGAGCGCGGTCAGGTTGCCCTCGATGCGCGGGCGATACAGGCTTTGCAGGTTGGCGATGTCGCCGGGCACGCAAATCGCGGTGATCTGGCCATCTGCGCTTTCGTCATTCTGCCAGGACAGATATCCCTGGAGCACCAGGCAGCATTGCGTTGCCTCATCACCGTGCCGCAGGATGGTCTGATGCGCGCCGAAATGCGCGATGCTGCTCGGCATGTCCGCAAGCAGATCGAGATGTTCCCGCGTCAGTTCGACGAGGCTCGTCAGGCGGTCGGCCAGCCTCGAGAAAGCAAATCCTGCCTGCATTTGATCTCCGACGGCCCCCGTCGGCCCAAGTGTGGCCGATAATGACGGCGGAAAGCATTAACGTTTGATAGGTTCGTCTGGAGTATCGGCGAGGCAGCAGGCCGCTTGCCGATACAAGATCCTCACGTTCAATTGACGTTGTCGCCGAGCATGTTGCGGACGCCTGTGGTCACGGCGGCGAGGCCGCGCGTGCCGTGCATCAGCGCGATCTCGCCCTGCTGCTCGTGGCGGATGGCATGCGCCATGATGCGCAGACGAGGGTCGCCGCGGCTGTGCCACATCTGGTCGGCCATCCTGACCGCACCGCGGTGATGCCGGCTCATCGCCTCGATGAACAGCATGTCGAACTGGTCCGGCGGCGCGGTCTTGACCTGGCGCATCTCGGCCGGCGTCAGGAAGCCCGGCATCGCCGCCCGCTCCTCGGTGCTGCAATCGGGCATCTCCGTGTCGAACCAGCTCAGCCACCAATTCTCGAATATGCGGTTCTCTCCGGTCTGGCTCGCGACCATCAGCATTGCGAGCTTGCGCAGATGCGGATCCTGCGCGCGCTCGGCAGCCGTCCGCGCCAGCTCGATGCCCTGGGCATGATGCGTTGTCATGTGACGGATGTAGGCTTGGTCTTGATCCCTGTCGCGGCCCATCCACGGCGGCTCGTAGCCATGACCGCCGAACAATGCGACCGCCCCAAGTAGCGCAATCACGGCCAGCGCGCCGGTGATCCACATATTCGTGAACCGCACGTCGCTGTCAGGCGCAGTCCCGCGCCTCCAGCGCAGGCGCGCGAACAGGGGATACATCACGGCGGAGGAGCCATGCACCAGCAGCCCGATCCAGTAGGGTTGTTGCAGCGTGAACAGCGGCTGCCAGAATGGAAACAGCGGCACCAGCACGAACCATTCCATGCCTGAAGAGAACGCGGCCCAGGGCAGCGCCAGCAGCAGGATCGTCATCGGCCGCAAGTCGGCCGTCCAGCGTCCGAGCACGCCGAAGAAAACCAATGCCCAGGAAAAATCGGCCCATTGGTGAAAGGCGATCCCGGCCAGGATCGCGCTCCAGGATGGCTCGGAGCTGATCGCCCAGTCGCGCGCAGGAATCGCGGCAACCGTCATCCAATCGACCGCCGCATCGCGGCCGATGCGGGCAGCGAAGAGCTGGCTGACGATGGTCGAAAAAGTGCTGCTGATCAGGCCGAGTGCGGCCGCGGCAATCCAGCGCGAACGCCGCCGCTCGCCGGTGGTGCGCCGCGCCCCACTCGTGAGTGCTGGTCGCGGCTCGGCGTTCACGTCAGCTGCTTGAGCTTCTTCAGCGGATTGAGTTCGCTCGGCTTGTCCTGTTCGTCGCGCCCACGCTCGGCCTGCGCCTTGCCGTCATCGTGCAGATCCTGGTCGCCGATGATCTCGCCGACGGCCTGCTTGGTCTTGCCGGCGATCCGCTGCTGCAGACCTTTGGTCTTGCCCATGAGCTGCCTCCGATATGTCCTGCCGTGGCTCACGCCGCTACCCCGGCGCCCTGAAGGGGGCGTGGGCGCCGGGGCTGCGGTCTTGCAAATTGCCTCCGGCGGCGGGGGGAGACGCCGGAAGCCTTGATCAGACTCTTCGCGACGCGGATGGTTCCTCCTGACGTCACCGCGCTTCGAGCGCGATGATCACGCCTTCGTTGCCCCGGAGCAGGATGGACGCATCCGGCACGGGCTCGGGCGGCCGATCCAGATGCGTCGACATCAAAAGACGGCCGCGACCTTGCCAGTGGAATTTCCGCGGTTCGGCCGCGAGATTGAGCGCGACCAGAATTTCGTTACGGCCTTCCGTCCGTTTGAAGGCCAGGACATCGTTCTGCGAGCGCAGCGGCTCGTAGGCGCCCCGTTGCAGGCCGGCATGCTCGCGCCGCAGCGCCATCAGCGCGCGAAACAGAGCGAGGATCGAGCGCTCGTCGCGCTGCTGTGCGGCGACATTGGCTGCACCATCGGGCGGCTCGAGCGGCAGCCATGGGCGGCCCGTCGTGAAGCCGCCATCGCGGCTGTCATCCCACCGCATCGGTGCGCGTTCGGGATCGCGGCACAGGCCGTAGCCGGGCACGAGCTTCTCGAAGGGATCGCGGACGCGGCCCTGCGGAATCGGCACGCGCTTGCGGCCGATCTCGTCGCCCATGAAGAAGAACGGCGTTCCCCGCAGCGTCATCAGCAGCATCGCAAGCACGCGCATCTGCGCCTCGCCGATCTTGCTCGCGATCCGCTGCTTGTCGTGGCCGCCGATGACCCAGACCGGCCAGCCATCATCAGGGATGGCGTTGAGATAGGCGTCGACCGTGGCCTGCAGCGAGAGGGCGTCCCATTTGGAATCGAGCAGGGCGAAATTGAGCGGCAGATGCAGGCGCGGCCGGTCGTTGCCGTAGAAGTGGCCGATGCGGTCGGTCTTGCCCTGGACCTCGCCGCACAACATCCGTCCGGGATAGGCGTCGATCACCTCGCGGATGAACTCGATGCAATCCATCGTCTCGGGCCGATCGTCGGTGAACACCGTCGTGTGCCGCTGCGGTGGCGGCTTGCCCTCGGCGTTGGGGTTCGGCGGGTTGTCGCGCAAGAGCTGGTCCTTGATCAGGACCGCGCTGGCGTCGACGCGAAAGCCGTCGACGCCGCGGTCGAGCCAGAACCGCATGGCGTCGGCGATCGCGGCGCGCACTTGCGGGTTGCGCCAGTTGAGGTCGGGCTGCTCCACCAGGAAGGAATGATAGTAATATTGCCGGCGCGCCTCGCACCATTCCCAGCCGCTGCCGCCGAACCGGCTCAGCCAGTTGTTGGGCGGCCCGCCGTTCTCGGCCGGATCGGCCCAGATGTACCAGTCGGCTTTCGCGCTGTTGCGCGAGCTTGCGCTCTCGACGAACCAAGCGTGATCGTTCGCGGTGTGATTGGGGACGAGGTCGAGGATAAGCCGGATGCCCGCAGCGTGCAGCGCTTCGAGCAGGCGATTGAACTCCTCGAGGCTGCCGAAGGCGGGATCGATCGAACAATAGTCGGAGATATCATAGCCGAGGTCGCGGAAGGGGCTCTTGTAGATCGGCGTCAGCCAGACCGCGCCGACGCCGAGCCACTTCAGATAGTCGATGCGCGACAACAGCCCGGCGAGGTCGCCCTTGCCGTCGCCGTTCGAGTCCTGAAAGGAGATCGGCGCGATCTCGTAGATGACGGCGGATTCCCACCACGCGGCTTCATCACGGGACGCGTCGCTCATCACCTTGCTTCACCTCGTTTGTATTGACATGGTTTGTTTTGGCATGCGCCGCGATCTGCCTTGCCGCAGTTCGGGCGCTCTCGATGCCCTTGGGAAAGCCGCTGCGGTTCGGATAGAGCTTGCGCCGTGCATCGCGCGGCGGGCGGCGTGGCCTGGTGTCCTGCGCGGCGCGGTAGTCGAGCACGGCGATGCCGCCGACCATCAGCAGTGCGAGCGCGACATTGCCCTTCTTGGGATTGTCCGCCGTCAGCCCGGACAGCAGCGCGGCGGCATCGAGGCCGTCGCCGCCGACGCGAGCCCACAGGCCGGCGTTTTTCTCGACCGACAGCGTCATGATCCCGGCCATGATTTCGCGCACGCCGAAGGCGCGGACGAGGGTCTCATGGCCTTCCATGCCCAGCGTGTGCGTGACGCGCCTCGGCGCGAACAATTCGACGACGCCGAGGCCGATGCTGAACCAGCCGAGTGCGCGCGCGAGCTGGTCCGCCGGCTGCTTCAGGCTCGGTCCGCCCTCGACGATCTTGGGGTCGCCCTTGGTGCGCACGATGTTGGAGAAATGAAACATGGCTAGCTCCTTCAGGGCTTCAGCACGACCTTGACGCAGGAATCGCGCTTGTCGCGAAACACCTGGTACATCTCCGGTCCCTGGGCGAGCGGGACGGTGTGGGTGATGACGAAGGACGGGTCGATCTCGCCCTCTTCGATGCGGCGGAGCAGGTCGTCGGTCCAGCGGTTGACGTGGGTCTGGCCGGTCCGCATCGTCAGGCCCTTGTTCATGAAGGCGCCCATCGGGAGCATGTCGGACAGGCCGCTGTACACGCCGGCCACCGAGATGATGCCGCCGGGACGGCAGACATAGATCATCTCCCGCAGCACGTGGGGCCGGTCGCTCTCGGCCATCACCATCTGCTTGGCGCGGTCGAGCAGGGTGTCGGGCAGCGATGGCATCACATGAGATTCCATGCCGACGCAGTCGATGCATTTTTCCGGACCCTTGCCGTCGGTCAGCTCCTGGAGCCGCTCCACCACGCTCTCGGTCTCGAAGTTGATCGTGGTGGCGCCGCCGGCCTCGGCCATGCTGAGCCGCTCGGGCAGGCAGTCGATCGCGATCACCTGGTTGGCGCCGAGCAGGATGGCGCTGCGGATCGCCATCTGCCCGACCGGGCCACAGCCCCAGATCGCGACCGTATCGGTCGGCTCGATGTCGCATTGCGCGGCGGCCTGCCAGCCGGTCGGGAAGATGTCGCTGAGGAACAGCAATTGCTCATCCGGGATGCCGGCCGGAACCTTGATGTGGGTGGCGTCGGCAAAGGGCACGCGGAGATATTCGGCCTGGCCGCCGGGATAGCCGCCGGTCAGATGCGTGTAGCCGAACAGGCCCGCCGTCGTGTGTCCGAACACCTTGTCGGCCAGATGACGCTTGCGGTTCGTGGTCTCGCACACCGAGAAATTGCCGCGCTTGCACTGGTCGCATTCGCCGCAAATGATCGTGAACGGCACGACGATGCGGTCGCCCTTCTTCAGCTTGCCGTCGACGCCCGAGCCGACCTCGACCACTTCGCCCATGGTCTCGTGGCCCATGATGTCGCCGGGCAGCATGCCCGGGATGAAATTGTGAAAGAGGTGCAGGTCGGAGCCGCAGATGGCGCAGCTCGTCACCTTGATGATGGCATCACGCGGATCCTGGACCTCCGGGTCGGTGACGGTGTCGCACCGGATGTCCTCCTTGCCGTGCCAGACCAGCGCCTTCATCGTCCGTCCTCCCGGTTGAGCCACGTGCCATCTAAGTCCAGGCACGAACGATGGTTGCTATCGCCGCGCGCAAATTCTTCGCACTGCGCAAATAGGAACGAGGGAGCAGGGCGGCGATTGAGCGTGATCACCTCAATTCCAAGGATGTGCGCATGCCCGCCAATCAACTCGCCGTCGTCACAGGCGCCTCAACCGGTATCGGTCTGGAACTCGCCAGGTGCTGCGCGCAGGCGGGGTTCAACCTCGTCGTCGCGGCCGACGAGTCCCAGATCGAGCAGGTGGCCGTCGATCTCCGGCGGCTCGGCGGCAGCGTGGAGCCGGTCGAGACCGATCTTGCGACCACCGAGGGCGTCGACAAGCTGTGCGCGGCGGTCGGCGACCGGCCGATTGACGCGTTGCTCGCCAACGCCGGCATCGGCCTCGGCAAGGCGTTCCTCGACCAGGACTTTGCCAGGGTGAAACACCTCATCGACACCAACATCACCGGCACGCTGTATCTGATCCACCGCGTCGGCCATGAGATGCTTCGCCGCAATGCCGGCCGCATCCTCATCACCGGCTCGATCGCCGGCTTCATGCCGGGCAGTTTCCAGGCCGCCTACAACGCCAGCAAGGCGTTCCTCGATTCATTCTCATTTGCGCTGCGCGAGGAGCTGCGCGACAGCGGCGTCACCGTGACCTGCCTGATGCCGGGGGCGACCGAGACCGAGTTCTTCCGCCGCGCCGACATGATGGACACCAAGGTCGGCACCGACAAGAAGGACGGCGCCTACGATGTTGCCAAGGCCGGCTTCGATGCGATGCTGCGCGGTGAGGCCGATATCGTCACCGGGCTGAAGAACAAGATCCAGACCACGGTCGCGAACGTCACGCCGAACGAGATGCTGGCCAAGCAGCACCGCAAGATGGCGGAGCCCGGTACCGCAAGGTCTTAGAGCGACGCGCGCGCAATGTTGCGAAGCGCGCGAACCCTCTGCGAAGAGAAAGCAGACCCCCGATTCACATAGCCTAATGCGCCGCGGCCCTCAAACCGTCAAATTGTACGGGCTGAACCAAGAGGGGGGCTGCTCTGGCGATGGATCGCATCGAACAGGCCTTTATCGCGACTGCCGTTACGGGTTTTCTCGTGATGATGGTTGCGATCGTCTGGATGATGATGAGCTGAAGGTGGGGAGCTTGCCGTCTTGCGCATCGCGCTACCTTACGCCGCAGTTATCCTGTGCCTGGCGGTGACCGCGTGGCTTGCTTTCGCGCATCTATTTTGATCGTCGCCCGGCTGCGAGCTTTCAACCGCTTTTGCTAGACCGGCTGTTCGGCGATGAGTCCGGTGAGCTTCCGTGCCATCGCCGCAAGATCGATCGGCTTTTCCAGGAGCGGCACGTCCTGAAATTCCGGACTGAGCGTGATCTTGTCGTATCCGGTGGTGAAAAGGAAGGGCACGTTCCGCGCTCTCAGCTCGCGGGCGATCGGAAAGATCATTTCGCTGCGGATGTTCACGTCGAGCACGGCGGCGTCCAGGACGGTGCCGTCGTGCAGGATCTTGAGCGCGTCTTCGAGATCGCCGACGGGACCGGCGATCTCGGCGCCCAGCGCGCGGAATGTCTTGCCGATGTCATCGGCGAGAAAATACTCGTCCTCGACCACGAAGATGCGGCGCCCCTTGAGCTCTGCGCGCTGATGCGACGATGTCGCCATGCTGTCTCGGCCTCCAAACGCATAGGAACATAAGCCGGCGATCCGCCTTGGTGCAAACTGCAAACGATGCAATTGGAGGCGGGTTCCATGGGCAACCGCGACATCATTGTCATCGGGGGCTCGGCCGGGGCGACCGCTCCATTGAAGCAGATTCTGGGCCGTCTGCCCGCGGATTTGCCGGCCGCCGTCTTCGTCGTGCTGCACATTCCGGCGCAGGGCATCGGCATCCTCTCCACCGTGGTCGGCAGTGCCGGTCCACTTCCGGTGCGGCAGGCCGAGAACGGCATGAAGATCGAGCCCGGCCAGATCTACCTGGGTGCGCCGGACCATCATCTTCTCGTCACGGAGGACCGCATCTTCCTCGGCCGCGGCCCGCGCGAGAACATGGTGCGGCCGGCGATCGATGCGTTGTTCCGCTCCGCCGCGCTCTATCACGGGCCGCGCGTCATCGGCGTGCTCCTGAGCGGCCTGTTGTCGGACGGCGCTTCCGGCCTCAACGCCATCAAACGCTGCGGCGGGATGGCCGTGGTGCAAGACCCCGCGGACGCGATCTCGGACGAGATGCCGCGGCGCGCCATGGAGGCGACCACGGTCGATCTCTGCGTTCCCGGCGCCACCATGGGCGACGTGCTCTCCGAGCTCGTCAGGGAGCAGGCCGGCGCCGCGCTGCCGATTCCGCCCGAGATCAGGCTCGAGGTCGAGATCGCGGCCGGTGAGCGGATCGGAAGCGACAATCTCGCCGCCATGGCTGACCCTGTCGCCCTGACCTGTCCATCCTGCGGCGGGGTGCTCTCGGAGGTCAAGAATGCCCGCCCGATGCGTTTCCGCTGCCAGGTCGGCCACGGCTTCACCGCCGATGCGCTCGCCAAGGAGCAGGAGGGGCGCGTCGACGAAGCCTTGCGCGTGGCATTGCGGATTATCGAGGAGCGGGCGGAGCTGGTGCAGCGCATGGCCGCCGACGGCCGGCGCAGCGGCCGGGCTGCCGTCGCCGAGATGTACGAGGCTCGGGCGTTCGAATACCGCGAATATGCCGACATGATCCGACGCGTCGTGCTAAAGTCGCTGGATCCTTCCGTAGGCAAACGGGAGGCGTAAGGCGCCGCCATGGCCATCCCCCTTGCCCAACGCGTCGCGCAGCTCGATGCCGAGCGACGCCTCCTAGTGAAGGCGGAGCGGGATATCGAGGAAGGCTGGCTGCGGGTCCGCAATCAGGAGGACCGGGTGCGCGAACTCATGGCGGGCGGTCATGACACCTGTCAGGCGGAGCGGCTGGTCGACCTGCTCAAGCAGACGCTGGTCGAATGGGAGCGCCACCGCACCCTGATCGAGCAGCGCGTCGCCTTTCTCCAGCACGAGGTCAATCCGGAAGCGTAGGGCGCGCGACGCCCATCTCTCAAGCTGCGCTGTGCGACGCAGCGCAGCAGCAGGCGGCCCACTCGCGCTTGTCCCCTCAATCGGGCTAGCTGGGTCAAAGAGATGCCCGGGACATTTTTGCCTTTGATGTGTTGGGATAATATTGAATTCTGCTATGTGCAGGACGGGGCGCCCATCGGGTTCCCGCCAGCCAGTGAGCCGCCAGAGCCATGACCGAAGTCAGCGACCAGCCGGTCGATGCACAGCGCCAGAGCAGGACCCCGCTGATCATAGGGGTCGGCGCCTCGCCGGGCGCGCTGGACAGCATCGAGCGCTTCTTCGCCAAGATGGCGGTCGCGACCGATCAGGCCATCGTGTTGGCGCTTCAGCACCACGAAGCATTCGACGAGCCGCGGCTGCGCGAGATCGTGCAGAATTCCAACGGCAGCAAGGTGGTCGAGATTGCCGACGGCCGCCCGGTCGAAGGCGGCACGATCTATCTGTGTCCACCGGCCATGATCACCACCATCCAGGGGGACCGCTTCGCAATCCGCAAGGCCGAGCAGGCGCCCGGCGAACGCGCCACGATCGACAGCTTCCTGGTCTCGCTGGCCGAGGAGCGCGCCGAGCAGTCTATCGGTGTCATCCTTGCGGGCACCGGGGGCGACGGTACGCTGGGCACGGCGACGCTGAAGGATCACGGCGGCCTCGCCATCGCCGAGAAGATCGGAAACGCGGAGGAGGCCGGGCATCTCGACGGCAACACGCCCGCTGCGATTGCCGATTATGTGCTTCCGCCCGAGGATATCCCCGAGCACATCCAGGTCTATGCCCGTCATCTCAGGCGTCTGGAGGAGAAGCAGGGCTTCGACGAAGTCCTGGCTGCGGCCGCCACCTCGCTGTCGCGCATCGCCGACATCCTGCGCAACAAGACCGGCAACGATTTTCACGGCTACAAGCAGAACACCTTCCTGCGCCGGGTGCAGCGGCGCATGCAGGTGGTCCGGATCGACGACATTGCCGCTTATGTGGATCTCCTTCGCAACGACAAGGACGAGGCCCAAAATCTCTTCAACGATCTCTTGATCGGCGTCACCGAATTCTTCCGCGACAAGCGCGAATTCGAGGTGCTGGAGACGCAGATCATTCCCAAGATCTTCGAGGGCAAGGGGATTGGCCAGCAGGTCCGCGTCTGGGTGCTCGGCTGCGCCACCGGCGAGGAGGCCTATTCGATCGGCATTCTCCTGCGTGAGTATATGGCGCGGATGGATTCCGTGCCGCAGGTGCAGATCTTCGCCACCGACATCGACGGGCGGGCGCTCACGACCGCCCGCGTCGGCCGCTATCGCACCAATATCGAGGCGGACATGACCAGCGAGCGGCTGGCGCGCTGGTTCGTGCGCGAGGGCGATACCTATTGCGTGGTGAAGGAGCTGCGCGAGATGTGCATTTTCTCGCAGCACAACGTCATCAAGGATGCGCCGTTCTCCAAGCTCGATCTCGTCTCCTGCCGCAATCTGCTGATCTATCTCAACGCCGAGCTGCAGAACCGCGTGATTCCGCTCTTCCATTTCGCGCTGCTGCCGGAGCGCTATCTGTTCCTCGGCAATTCCGAGAACGTGACCCGGCATCCGAAGCTGTTCGCGCCGGTCGACCGCCGCGCCCGGATATTCAAGAAGCTCGAGACGGGAACGCGGCTGCCGCCGGAATTTCCGATCACGACCGCGGCCGGCCGGGTGCCGGTCGAGGTGCCGGCGGTTCGCTCGTTCGGGCCCGACGTCGGCCTCGAGCGGCGCGCGCAGCGCATCGCGGAGCGCTATGCACCGGCCTATGTCATCACCGACGAAAATTTCCAGGTCCTGCATTTCTCCGGGCGCACCGGCCGCTACATCGAGCCGACGGCGGGCGCCGCCACGCTCGACCTGCTGCAGCTCGCGCACCGCGATCTCCGGCTGGAATTGCGCACCGCGCTCAGCCGCGCCGCCGAGACCAACGAATCCGTCCATGCCGAGCAGGTGCAACTTGGGGTGAACGGTCACCGCGTCCTGGTGGACATTACGGTCGAGCTGATCCAGGAGGGCGCCGGCGGCCACCGCAATTTCGTCGTCCTGTTCAAGGACGGCCCGGCGCGGACCATCGAGGCCGACGCCGCCAATCCCAACGCCCTGGTGCGCACCGAGCATATCGAGCGTCTCGAGAACGATCTGCGTGCGACACGCGAGCGCCTTCAGGCGACCATCGAGGAGCTCGAGAGCACCAACGAGGAGCTGAAATCCTCGAACGAGGAATATCAATCGCTGAACGAGGAATTGCAGTCGGCCAACGAGGAGCTGGAGACCTCGCGCGAGGAGCTGCAGTCGGTCAACGAGGAGCTGACCACCGTGAACGGCGAGCTCGCGCACCGCGTTCAGGAGCTGACGCGTGCCACCAGCGATCTGAAGAATTTCCTCGAGAGCACACAGATCGCAACCGTGTTCCTCGACAACGATCTGCGCGTGATGAACTTCACGCCCGCGATCACCCAGCTCCTGCATCTGGTCGAGACCGACACCGGCCGGCCCATCAGCCATATCAAGGCACGTATCCCGATCGAGGAGCTTTACGACGACATTCGCCGGGTGCTGCGCACGCTCGCCAGCATCGAGCGCGAGCTGAGCGCGCCGGATAGCGGCGCGCGCTACATCGTGCGCATCCTGCCGTATCGCAGCGTCGACAATTTCATCGCGGGTGTCGTCATTACCTTCATCGACGTCACCGCAATCACCCGCGCCGAGGAGCGGCAGCGCCTGCTGCTGGCCGAGCTCCAGCACCGGGTTCGCAATACGCTCGGCGTGGTGCGCTCGATCGCCCGCCGCTCGGCGGAAACGAGCTCGACCGTGGAGGAATACGCCTCCCATCTGGACGGCCGTCTCAATGCCTTCGCCCGCACCCAGGCGCTGGTGACGCGCGATCCCGAAGGCGGCGTCGATCTAGAGTATCTCGTGGTGGAGGAGCTGCTCGCCTACAATGCCCGCGAAGGCGAGCAGATGCGAGTCTCGGGTCCCAAGATCCGCTTCCAGCCCAAGGCCGCCGAAACCTTCGCGCTCGCGATCCACGAGCTCGCGACCAACGCGCTCAAGTACGGGGCACTCAGTCAGCCAGGCGGGCGCATCGAGGTCACCTGGCGCGTCGATGAGAGCACCGAGCCGGCGGATCTGGTGTTCGAGTGGCGGGAGCGCGGCGGGCCCGCCGTCACGACCAGGCCGCGAAAAGGTTTCGGGACCGAGCTTCTGGAGCGCACGCTGGCGTTCGAGCTGAAGGGGCAAACCACGATGACATTCAACCCGGCCGGCTTGCAATGCACCATCACCATGCCCCTGACCAAGCGTGCCTTCCATACACCGGTGGTCGCCGCCTGATGCCGTTGTCGACAGCCGATCGCAGCGTTTTGGAGCCGGCCATTCGTCGGCTGAGCGCGCTACGGCCGTTGTCGGCCGAGGCTCGCGCATCGCTGGAATACGCCATGCTCGAGGGCCTCCAGCGCGCCGGATCCGGCGAGGATCTGATCAGCGAGGGTGATCCCGTCGATGCCGTCCGCGTCCTGTTGTCGGGCTGGCTCGGCCGCTACAAGACGCTCGATGACGGCCGGCGCCAGATCGTCAATTTCATCTTCCCGGGCGAAAGCTGCGATGCGCATGCTTACCTGCTGTCGGAGATGGATCATTCCATCGTGGCGCTGACGCCCGTGGTCTATGCCGAGATCAAGCGCGCCCGCTTCGAGAACCTCCTCGCCAACAACCCTACGCTCTCGGAAGCGTTCTGGTGCGAGACTCTGCTCAACAGCGCGATCCAGCGCGAATGGGCGATCAATCTCGGCCGCCGCGTCGCGCTGGAGCGCGTGGCGCACCTGTTCTGCGAAATCTTCGAGCGGCTTCGCCCGGTGGGACTGGTCGACGGCAATTCCTGCCTCATGCCCGTCACGCAGACGGATCTCGCCGATGCGACGGGGCTTTCGGTCGTTCACCTCAATCGGACGCTCCAGGAGCTGCGCGCGGCGAAGCTGATCGTGCTGCGCGAGCGGACGCTGACCATCCCGGACCTCGATGCGCTCAAGAACGCGGCGCTGTATTCGCCTAGCTATCTCGGGATCTACCGGGCGACTGAAGCGGTCCGTTGACGCCGTTCCGTCGCGGCCAGACGAGTCATTTCGCTGACATGGGCCGGAACAGGATGTCGTCCTGCTCGCAATCACGCCGGTTTGGAGCGCTGTCCGTCCTGCACACCAACATCGTCTTCACTCGGAAAAGGCTCGTGAGTTTTCCGGCCCAGGAACGTATCCGGTCGAGGAAGCGTCAATACCTCCAGCGATTCACGGATCGCCTTGCGAACCTGCTGCACGTGCTTCTCATCGGACTGCAACGGATAACGAGTTGGCTTCGCCATCAGGCGCTCCCCCGGTCATGCAGGCGGGAGCACCATCGGTCTCTCAGCCACCGGCGCCTACGGCAGAGCCACAGCCGGTGATGAGGTGACCGTACACCCGCTGTGGCGTGTCAGCTAAGGAAATCGGGGATCTGCCGATCAATTCCTGTGTCGGCCTACCGATGCGTGGTTGAGGGCGGTCCGGCGGGGTTGTGACGGCTTGATCCAGGTTAATCGGCGACGCTGTTTGAGCCGTTGGCGCCATTTGAGTAACCTATGCAAGTGCGCGCTCGCGACTCTCCGTCGCATGATGCCTGATGCCAGAGACCCTGTTTGCCCGCGCAACACGCGTTATCGAAGAGAGCCGCGCCCTCCGAGAGCAGCACAGACAAGTCGCGGGACGCTACGGCGACGCGGTGAACGATTTGCGCCTCGCCATCATGGACAGCGCCATGCTTCGCTCCGAGATCAGGGCGCGCCGGGACAACGAAGAATCCTAACTCCGGTCTTTTCGCCGAAACAGGCAACCGTTCCCTTTCTGGAACGTTAGATCGTTGGCCAGGCTGTGTAGCCTGGCATCAACACCCGTCGGAACGCAACGGCGCGCTCGACCTCATGCACCAGGAGGACGCCTCATGAGGACGCGACATCGGTTCAAGCAAGTCGACACTCTGGAAGCGCGGCTCGCCGCCGAGGCGGAGCGGCTCCGTGAACAGGCCAGCTTGCTTCCGCCCGGCGCGGCGCGCGACGAAGTCCTGCGCAAGGCGCGTCAGGCGGAAACTGGGTCTCAGATGAGCGAGTGGCTGCGGTCGCCGGACCTGCAGCCGCCAAGCTAGCCCGGCGCGATGCGCGTCGTCAGCGCCGCTTCGCGGCCTTGCTTCGCCGATTGTACGGGGAGCGGTTGACCGGCCGCAGCGATATTCCTTCGCGTTGCGCCTTGCTGCGAATGGCCGTGACGGGGCGCTGCAGCTTGATGCTCATCACGCCGGTCGGCGTGTTGCCTTTCGCAAGCTGCTTCAGCTTGTTCACATCCGCCGCTGTCCACGGCTCGCGCGCGCGGCGCTTGTAGGCGGGATTTGCCTTGCGCGGTCCTTTGCGGCCGATCGGCGACCCCGGGCGTTTCAATGCTGCTTTTGCCATGATGATCCTCCTTCAGGTCGTCCTTGAACATACGAATCAGCATTTCGGTTCCGGCGCAGTCCGGATCGATCGGTCCTGCGGTTGTGATTTGCGCAAAATCTCGCAGCGTTAACTTATTGAAATGCCGGAACCGGCTGTTGCGACGGAAGCTACAATCGTTGCCGGGCCGAGCCGCCTCGACCGGCAAGCGACTTGAGTGACAAGAGAGCCTGGGCCCCGGCGCCCGATCCCCCGCCGGGGCCGATTTCCTTTCAACCGAATTGTCCACGAAAGTTCAAAAGTACAAATGACCGCCAAACGTAACCGCAGGAAACAGACCCAAACGCTTCAGGAGCGGCTAGCCGCCTTTGCCGAAAGCGCCCGCGAGCGGGCACGCGACCTGCCGCCGGGCAGGGAACGCGAGATGCTGCTGCGTCGCGCCAAGCAGAACGAAGTGACCTCGAACCTCACGGATTGGCTCAGCGCACCCGTCGCTCCAAGGCGAGGACACCTATAGTGGCAAGTATCAAGCACTACCGCGCGTTCCAGATCGATCCGGACGGGCACGTGTTCGGATGCATCAACCTCGTCTGCGACGACGACGAGCAGGCCAAGCGCGAAGCCGCCTCGCTCGTCCTGGTGCATCGCATCGAGCTGTGGCGGCTCGATCAACGGATCGCCAAATTCGATGCGCCGCAGGAGCTTGTTCGCCAGTAAGGCTTGGGAACCGCGCGCTGGGCGCCGGGTTGGGTCGGAGGGATTCGACTTCGCCAGGAGCCAGCATGACGGACGCCGACATTCGCAAGGGGATGCCGCCCGTCAAGCTGTCGCGTGAGGAGTTCGAGCGGCGCTACAAGCGTCAGTTCGTCGATCCCGCCTTTGCTCCGCTTGGGCGCGAGCTCGATGCCATCATCGCTGCGGCCTGGGACGCCTACAGCCATTCGCGCAAGGCACCGTTGACGCGGAAGGCCGGCGCAGGCTTTTCCGACCCGAACTACGATCTTGCCGTCGACTGGCTCGATGCGCGCTCAAAAATCCTGGAGGCGCAGCGTCGCCACGACGATGCCGACGAGACGCCGCGCATCCTGATCATCAACGGCTCGGCCCGCAGCGAGCACACCTGTCCCGGCGAGATGTCCAAGACCTGGCGGCTGGTCAAGCTGGCCGAGCCCGTCTTCATCGAGATGGGATTTGCCGTCGACATCCTCGATCTGTCGCGCCTCGCTTCGGAATTCGGCAAAACCATTCATCCCTGCAAGTCCTGCGTCGGCACCGCCATGCCGCTGTGCCACTGGCCGTGCAGCTGCTATCCGAACTACTCGCTGGGCCAGACCCACGACTGGATGAACGAGATCTATCCGCTCTGGGTTGCCGCCCACGGCATTCTGATCGTGGCGCCCGTGAACTGGTATCACGTGCCCGCCGGTCTCAAGGCGATGATGGACCGCATGGTCTGCGCCGACGGCGGCAATCCCGATCCGACCTCGACCCACGGCAAGAACGCCGCGGAAGCCAAGGCGATCGAGCTGAAGGGCTGGCCCTATCCGCGTCATCTCGCCGGCCGCCATTTCGGCCTCGTCGTTCACGGCGATGCGGTCGGCGCCGAGGGCGTGCGACGGGCCTTGTCCGACTGGCTGACCGACATGCAGCTGATCTCGGCAGGGCGCTACGCCGAGCTCGACGGTTATGTCGGCTACGACGAGCCATACGCCACATCCCATCGTGAGCTCGACGAGGACCGCGAATTCCAGCAGGAAGTGCAGAATGCGGCGCGCGCGCTCGGCAATGCCGTCCGGCTCGCGCGAAGCGGGCGCCTCGATGAGCCCGGCGCCGGTCTTGCGGACCCGAACCCCAAATGACTGGCGCGCCACCCCTTGAATGCCTGATCGTCGGAGGCGGGCCGGCGGGACTGATGGCCGCGATCTATCTGGCGCGCTTCCGCCGCCGCGTCTGCGTCGTGGACGCCGGCGCGAGCCGGGCGGCTCTGATCCCGCGCAGCCACAATGTCCCCGGCTTCGTCCACGGCCTGTCCGGCGCGGAGCTGATCGAGCGGATGTCGGCCCAGCTGAACGAGCTCGCCGTCACACGCGTGGAGGCCGAGGTCACGGCGTTGCAGCGTCACGAACACGGTTTTGAAGCGAGCTGGAATGGCCGCGGGCATTCGGCCGCCACAGTCATTCTCGCCTGCGGGATCGTCGATACCCATCCGCCGTTCGCGGAGTGGCGCGCGGCGGTCGCGGACGGACTCTTGCGCTATTGCCCGATCTGCGACGCCTTCGAGGCCACCGGCCGCCGCATTGGCGTCGTCGGGCCGCTGGATCGTGCCGCCGCAAAGGCGCTCTTCCTGCGTGGCTATGCGCGCGACGTGACGCTGCTTGCGACCGGCGCGGACGACGCGAAGGCCGCAACGTCGGAGCTGTCCGAGGCGGGCGTCGGAATCGTGTTCGCGCCCGAGCTGCGCCTGGCGCGGCGAGGCGGCGGCGTTGAAGCGGATTTCGCCGACGGACGTACCGCGCAATTCGACATCGTCTATCCTGCGATGGGCGCGGAGGTCCGCTCCCAGCTCGCGATGGCGCTGGGCGCCGACCACACTGCGGACGGTCATTTGAAGGTCGACGATCACCAGCGCACGTCGGTCGCCGGGCTCTACGGAATCGGCGACGTCGTCACCGACCTGCACCAGATCTCGGTCGCGTTCGGCCACGCGGCCATCGCGGCCTGCACGATCCACAACAGCCTGCCGCCGCGATTTGCGTGATGGGACGGCGGTGGCCCTCACAATCGACTGGAACCGGGAACGAAGCGCGTTGCCCCGCTTTGGTCGAGCGGAGCGGGGCGCGCAACTGGAGACAACCGATGGCTCAATCCGAAGACATGACCCGCTGCATCGCGCTTTGCATGAGCTGCTACCAGACATGTCTCGGCACGGCGATGCACCATTGCCTCGAGACCGGCGGCAAGCATGTTGAGCCGAAACATTTCCGCCTGATGATGGCCTGCGCCGAGATCTGCCGGACCGCCGCGCACTTCATGCTGATCAACACGCCGCATCATAAGCACACCTGCGGTGAGTGCGCCGAAATTTGCACCGAATGTGCCGAGGATTGCGCCCGGATCGGCGGCATGGACGAATGCGTCGCGACGTGCCGCTCCTGCGCCCAATCCTGCCGCGCGATGGCGGCTTGAGGAGGTGCCTATGCTGGAAGAGAAACTCAAGGAAGCGATCGTCGGCGAATTGCAGCGTCAGGCCGCCGACCGGCCGCAATCGCTGAAGGTGCAGGGCGCGGGAGACGGAGCGGCCTCGGAGGAGCTGACGGTCAACGGCAAGATCGACCTCGGCGCGCTTGTCATGGTGATCGCAGGATCGGTCGCCGGCGGGCCTTGAGCTCGATCGTCGACCGGCGGCCTCAGCCATACTCCTCGCCGATGCCGTATTCCCGGTAGATCTGCAGCGGGTCGAGCTCGGGAAACAGACGGCATTTGGCCTGCGCAAGATGCAGGCTCACCGCTGCCGGCTCCTTGCCGTTCGCGAGCAGCTTGCGGATGTCCTCCATATGCGCGTTCGGCTGGTGCTTCGGTTCGAGCTGCTCCAGCGCGACCAGGGCGGTCGCGAGTGCCTCGGTCAGAACCCAGTCGTCGTGGCCCGTGATTCCCTTCTTCGACATCGGAAGAACCCCACATCTGGTGGCGGTCACAGTTTACCGCGCCTTCGGCCAAATCGCCATTGAGCCGTTGCGGGCCGTTCGCGCGCGCGAGGCCAGGGGCCATGCTCCGGCTTGCCTTATGGCCGCCTCAGGCTAAAAGGCGGCTAGTTGCGGGGGCGGCAGTATCTTTGTTGAAACAAACTTGGCGTAGACGGGCCGTATCCAGGCTCGCCGTTCCGGTCTGGGTCCCGATCCCGCACGTCGCAACACCATATGGTTGCGACCCCCTCAAGGTTCGAGCCAGCATGGTTTTTCTCAGTTTCGTCTACCGCTTCCTCACCAATTTCGCCTTCATGGCGGTGGTCTACTTCAGCTTGAACTTCATGGAAAAGTATCCGAACCGGGCGATCCTGGCGATCCTGGTGCTGGTCTATGCCGCCATGCGCGCGGCCTCGACGCTGCGGGCGTTCTACTTCTTCCAGAAGATCGAGAAGCTGGAGGCCGAGACCAAGCGCCTTCAGCCTCCGATCAACGACGGTTCGGGCAGCACCACCGCGCGCAAGCAGGTGATCACCGACGTCGCGCGGCTGCGGCGGGACGGCGAGCTCAAGTCCTACATGGACCTGTTCTTCCTGGCGCTGATCGTGCTGCTCTGCGTCGCCGCCATCATGCGGCAATAGCAGCTAAAGCATGATCCGGAAAAGTGCGAAGCGGTTTTCCGAAAAGATCATGCATAAACAACAACCTAAAGCGCGATGATGATTCATCCTAATCTCATCGCGCTTTAGGCGCGTTTTTTCAGGCTGGCGACGCGGGTCGGACGGGGCGGCACGCCCTTGGAGGCCGCGCCATTGGCCGCGGCGCTCTTCGCTGCGGTACTCTTGGGTACGATGTCGACGGGCTGCGCGGCGTGATCCGCTGCAGCCGGCGCCGCCTGGGCGGTACGCCGCCCATGCAGCTTGGCCGTCTTGCCCTTCGCGCCTCTGCCCTGTGCTGCCTTGTCCTTGGCCGGATGTGGCCTCTCGGCCGCCATGGCGAGCCGGGTCGCGGCGCGCCGCGATGAGGTCGTCGACATCAGCACCTCGACCGAGCCTTCCGGAATCGCGAACAGATCGCGACCCGGGACGGGCAGGGTGGATGCGAGGTTGATCTGGCCCTTGCTCCGGCGCGGCAGCAGCGACTGATGCTCGCCCTGCACATTGAGGTTCGCGAGCGCAGGCGCCGGCAGCGTCCTGGTCTGCGTGAACACGAAACGCGGCACGCGCGGCCAGCGCGCGATCGGCGTCGTCTCGGATGGCGGATGCATCAGCCATTCGACCGGCGTGGTCGGCGTCGCCGGCCGCTCGGGACTGGCGGGCACCACATGCACGATGCGATAGCCGCGCGCCTTGAGGTCGCGGATGATCTTGGGCAGCGCCGCCACCGTGCGGGCCTGGATGTCGTGCAGCAACAGGATGCCCTTGCCCTTGGCCTCCAGCCGCTGGATCGCGAGCTGGTAGACGCGGTCGGACGAGACGTGCCGCCAATCGTCGGCCGGGAAGTCGGCGCTCCAGACCTGGAGGCCGCGCGAGATCAGATGGTTCTCGAGGCCCTCGGCGCGCATCAGCCCGGGAATGCGGAAGAACGGGGCGAGCTGCGACGGATCGGTCATCGCGGCTGCGGTCCATTCGATGCCGCCATTGATCTCCGCCTCGGCCTTCTCGATCGGCATCCGGTCGAAGGTCAGCGGATGGTCCATGCTGTGCGTGCCGACGGTATGGCCCGCCGCGACCAGCTTGCGCACGCCTTCCGGATTGGCCTTGGCCTGGTTGCCGACGATGAAGAAGGTCGCCTTGATGCATTCGTCGGCGAGGATCTTGAGCACCTGGTTCGAATATTTCGGGATCGGACCATCGTCGAAGGTCAGGACGACCTCATGGTCCTTCAGCGGCAGCGTCTCGCGGTACTGCATGGTGCCGATCAGCGGATGTTCGCGCGGATCGACAACGAGGGTGCGGGAGGTGCCGAGGGCGTCGGGGTGGCCGGGACACTCGGCTGCGAGCGCGGCCGGCGAACCGGCGGTGAGCATTCCCAGACAGAGGACGATCCACGATCGCGTCCGCAAAACAACGCTACTTCCGATCATGAACCTCGTCTGCCCCCATGCAATTTGGCGCCCTAGATAGGTCGGAGATGGCTCAAAACGGTTCAGCCGCAGCCGCTCTCATCTTCACGGGGTAGCATGAACAGAGTGTTAATTGGCCCCAAATCACCCCATTTTGCCCGGGCGTGACATTCCGGCATCAGCGCGTATCGGCGCTCTTCTGTGATGTGCCCGCCGGGACGATGTGGACCACCCGATAGTCGTTCTCCCTCAGATACCGTAGAAACGCCGGCATCATTGCGGCCGTGCGCGCCTTGTTGTCGTGGAAGAGGATGATGCCCTTTCCGCTCGCGGCCAGACGCTCGGTGACGAGCTTCAATTGCTGCTCCGGCGTCAACTCCTCCCAGTCGCTGGCCCATAAATCGGCCCCGAACACAATGATGCCGCGCGACTGGAGCAGGTCGAGCTGCGCTTGGGTCGACTCGAAATAGGGAAAGCGGAAGAACGGCGTCGAGGGTGTCGTCGTCGAGACTCCGTGTAGCGCCATTTCGTCTGCGGCAATGCCCCGATCGATGTCGGCCATGGCCTTCTCGAACGGAATACGCCCCATGAACGGATGCGAGTAGGAGTGATGCCCGACGGTGTGGCCCTCGCGGGCGATGCGCTTGACCATGTCCGGGTGCTCGGAGGCGTGCTGGCCGATCAGGAAAAAGGTCGCGCGCACGCATTCCTGTGCCAGCGCCGCCAGCACTTTCGACGTCGTCGGCGGGTTCGGCCCGTCGTCGAAGGTCAGCACGACCTCGCGATCGGCCAGCGGCAGCGTCTGCGGAAAGCTCTTCAGGCCCACGCGCGGATAGGTCTTGGGATCGACGCTGAAGACGCGCGAGGTGCCGAGCGCGTCCTTGCGCGGGCACTCGGCGGCCTCCGTCTCGGCGGCGCCGATGACGGTCGCGGCATTGCCGATGACGGTTGCGACAAGCGCGCCCGCCATGGTCGAGGTCCACCTTAGTCGCAGCATCTTTGCCATTGCGCTCGGCTTTGCCTTGTGGGTATTGCCTGAAGCCTCAGCTCACACCACCGGTTCCAACCTGTCAAACGGCGAGGCGCGCCATGGATGAACATCTGGACGTTGCCCCATCGGCTGCGGATTCGGTACTCGACCACGTGCCGATGCGCAATGAAGACGGCGATATCAGGCACGAATTCGTCGAGGAGGTCGCCCGTGCGATCGAGGCCGGGGACAGCGCGGCGCTGCGTGCCTGCGTCGCGGAGCTGCACGAGGCCGATCTCGGCGATCTGATCGGCGCCCTCGAGCCCGACGACCGCGTCCGCCTGGTCGAGCTCACCGGCCGCGATTTCGATTTCTCGGCGCTGAACGAGGTCGATGAGACCGTCCGCGAGGAGATCCTCGAGGAGCTGCCGCCGGAGACGGTCGCCGAGGGCGTCCGTGAGCTCGAATCCGACGATGCGGTCGAGCTCTTGGAAACCCTCGGTGCCGAGGAGCAGGAAGAGATTCTGGAGAAGCTGCCGCTCAAGGAGCGCGTCGCGCTCGAGCGCAGCCTGCTGTACCCGGAGAACTCCGCCGGCCGCCGCATGCAGACCGAGTTCATCGCCGTGCCCCAGGATTTCACGGTCGGCCAGGCGATCGACTACATGCGCGAGACGCCGGATCTGCCCGACCGCTTCTACGAGATCTACGTCGTCGACAAGGAACAGCACTGGCAGGGCGCGGTGCCGCTCGACGTGCTCCTGCGCACGCGCCGGCCGGTGGCGCTGACCGAGCTCACCGACGAGGACCGCCGCCGCGTCTCCGTCCTGGAGGACCAGGAAGAGGTGGCGCGCATGTTCGGCAAATACAATCTCGTCGCCGCGCCCGTGCTCGACACCCAGGATCGCCTCGTCGGCGTCATCACCGTCGACGACGTCGTCGACGTCATCGAGGAGGAGGCGGACGAGGACCTCAAGGCGCTCGGCGGTGTCACCAGCGACGAAGAGCTGTCGGACACGTTCCTCACCATCGCCCGCGGCCGCTTCAACTGGCTGCTGGTGAACCTCGCCACCGCGTTCCTGGCGTCCTCCGTGCTCGGCCTGTTCGAGGGCCAGCTGGAGAAGATGGTCGCGCTCGCGGTGCTGGCGCCGATCGTGGCGAGCCAGGGCGGCAATGCCGCGACCCAGACCATGACGGTGGCGGTGCGGGCGCTGGCGACGCGCGAGCTCGGTTCCTCCAACGCCTGGCGCGTGGTGATGCGCGAGGCCCTGGTGGGCCTCGTCAACGGCCTCGCCTTCGCCGTGATCACCGGCATCGCCGCGGTGGCCTGGTTCAAGATCCCGGGCCTCGGCATCGTCATCGGGCTCGCCATCGTCTGCAACCTCGTGGCCGGCGCGCTCGGCGGCATCCTGATCCCGATGGCGCTGGATCGCGTGCGGGCCGACCCGGCGGTGGCGTCGGGCACGTTCGTGACCACCGTGACCGACGTCGTCGGCTTCTTCTCCTTCCTCGGGATTGCGACGCTCTGGTTCGGGTTGAAGTAGGTCTCACCCCATCGTCATTCCGGGGCGCCACTTGGCGCGAACCCGGAATCCATTTGTCCGCGTCGACGCTGCACAATAGATTCCGGGCTCGGGCTTCGCGCGCCCCGGAATGACGACAACCGTCTTTAATCCGACTTTAAGCGACCTGCCGCATCATCGCCTTTGCTTGGGGGAATGGGCATGCGGTTGCGGCTGAAGGCGGACGGACGGATCGTCGAATTGCGGAATGGGCAGGAATTTCCGGTCCAGCCGCTTTCGGTTCAGCCGACGGCCAATGCCGCCCCGGCTGACAGCGGCCCGCTCGCGGTGCGCGATCTGCGCCGGCGCGCCTGCCTGACCCAGATGGAGTTCGCCGCCAGGCTCGGCGTTCCCGTCGAGACCATCCGCAACTGGGAGCAGGGCAAGCGCGCCCCGCGCGGCCCGGCCCGCGCACTGCTCACGGTGATCGCGCATGCCCCCGACACGGTGTTCCAGGCGCTCGCCAAGACCTGACGCCAAGACCTGACGCCAAGACCTGACGCCAAGGCCTGACGCCAAGGCCTGACGCCGAGGCCTGACGCACAACCTCCCGTTAGGCCTGCATCGAATATTCTGCCTGGCTGCCGCGGCTTCCGTTGGCAGCATCATCGACCGGGTCCATAATGACGTCTGGGGCTGTCGCAACGGAAGAGATTCCTCATGCTGTTCGTCGAGGGCAATGGCGCAAGGATTCCGGCGATCGGTCTCGGAACCTGGGAGCTGAGCGGAAGGCCGGCCGCGCGCGTGGTCGAGCAGGCGCTACGGTTCGGCTATCGCCATATCGACACCGCGCAGGTCTACGACAATGAGCGCGAGGTCGGCGACGGCTTGCGCGCCTCCGGCGTGCGCCGCGACGACGTATTCCTCACCACCAAGGTCTGGACCAACCATTTCGCACCCCATGATCTCGAACGCTCGGTGAAGGAGAGCCTCGCTCGTATGCGGCTTCCCTCGGTCGATCTGTTGTTGCTGCACTGGCCCAATTCTCATGTGCCGCTCGCGGAGACGCTGGGCGCGCTGTCGCATGCAAAGACGATGGGCCTGACCCGCCACATCGGCGTCTCCAATTTCACCGTGGCACTGATCGAGCAGGCGGTCGCGCTGTCGGCGGAGCCGCTGGTCTGCAACCAGGTCGAGTATCACCCCTATCTCGATCAGGCGAAGGTGAGGGCAGCCTGCGACCAGCATGGCCTTGCCCTCGTCGCCTACAGCCCGATCGCCAAGGGCCGCATCAAGTCCGACCAGACGCTGGCCGAGATCGGTCGCGTCCACCGCAAGACGGCGGCGCAGGTCTGCCTGCGCTGGCTGGTGCAGCAGAATGTCGCTGCGATCCCGCGCACCTCGCGCATCGAGCGCCTGTCGGAGAACATCGAGATCTTCGATTTCGAGCTGTCGGAAGACGAGATGGACCGGATCGCCGCGCTCGCCAATCCGAAGGGACGCCTGACCGACTTTGGCTTCGCCCCGAAATGGGATTGAGAGGGACCCGGGGTATGCTAGGACCGCGGCGGCAACCCAAGATCGGTCGATGGAACTGGGGAAGATCATACGGACGGACATTGCCGCCTCGGCAATCGCCCATCTGACGCTGGTGGCGCTGATCATCGTGATCAGCGAGGTCCGTCCGTTTCATAGCCAGCCGCCCGAAACCGTCGCGGTCGACATCGTCACGCCGGAGCAGGTGAAGCAGGAGGAAACCAAGGCCGAGGAGAAGAAGGAAGAGGCGAAGCCGCCAGAGCCGCTCCCCGATCTGAAGCTGCCGAAGCCGGATATCACCGACAAGGCGGAAGCATCGAAGCCTGCGGCCAGGCCGCAGGCGGCAGCACCATCGCCATCACAGCAGGCCTCGCCCGAGCCGCAGCAGAAGCAGCCGCAGGCCTCGAAGGAGCGTGAGGCCAACGCGCAGCCGCCGCCGCAGGCCGCGCCGCCGCCGGCCTATCAGACGCCGCAACCGGACGTCACCATCAAGTACGGGGTCATGCTGGGCTTGCCGCCCGAATTGCCGGTCGAGCCGAAAGGCGCCAAGGACGACGGCGGGGATGCCAACGATTCAATCGCTGCGAAGCTTCCGCCCGAGGTCATCGCGGAGCTTCGCCGTCACTTGCGCGGCTGCGCCAAGCTGCCGCCCGGCGTCGCACCGACCGACAACGTTCATGTCAAGCTGCGCACCGTGTTCGCCACCGACGGCACGCTGGCGCGCGAGCCCATCCTGATCGAGGCGCCGCCGTCCGCCAAGGGCGTGGCCATCGTCAAGTCCGCAACGAGCGCGCTGCAGAACTGCCAACCCTACAAGATGTTGCCGGCCAATCTGTACGGGGAATGGAAGGTGCTGGATCTGCCGTTCAGCCCGAAGGATTTCGGCGGATAGCGCGTCGTCGTGTAGTCGTGTAGCCCGGATGGAGCAAAGCGTAATCCGGGGCTGCTCGCCCGGCAGCTCGAATTGTCCCGGATTACGCTCGCGCTCCATCCGGGCTACGAGAGCAGGGTGTTTCGCTTCTCTGTCAACCTGCCCGCTCTAAAATATTCCGCTTTACCGAAATTCGGAAATGACGTATGTGTCGCCCAACCCGGCTCAATCTCGAGGGGCGACCATGAGGTCGTCATTGTCGCGAGCCGGGCTTGCGGTGGACGCGGCAGCGTCGTGTACGAGAGCTGAGGGCAGGGCGGATTGCTCTCCGTGAGCCCCGAGGCTTCGTACGGACGAGCGGCGCTGTCAGGTTCGTCGCGCCGGCATTTCGATGGCAACGTGCACAACGCCGTCGAACCCTGCGGCGCCAACGAACCGCGCGTACGGCAAAACCGTGTGGTCCTGGCCGTCGTTGCTACGGTCAAGCTCTGGCGAATGCGGCCCTCGCGTCAACCGGCGCGGTGCCGGTGACTTTCGCGGGAGTGAGGGAGGCCAAAGGGAACTCGGCTCCCGGGAGAGCGCGGCATAAGCCGTCCGACCATCGCGCAGGGAAGGCCGTGTGTTGGGCTTCACCTGTATGCTGCTGTGCGGTTCTTCCTGCGTGTGCTCTAGCGCAGCGGACCGCGGGTGCCGCCGGCACCCGGCCTTCCCTGCGCCCTCTTGGCTATGAGGGCGGCGAGACGAAGCAAAGCTCGGGCGAAGCAGCCGCGAGATCGCGAAGGCCTGTCTGTGATCTGATCTCGTGCCCCGGACGCAGCGCAGCGTCCCCCCGGCGATGCGAAGCATCGTCCGGTTCGACGATGCGCTGCAGAGCCGGGGCCCATGCCTCCGAGCAATCCGTGTGGCGCTGGGTCCCGGCTCTGCGCCGCAACGCTTCACGCGTTGCAGCTTGTCCGGGACACGTGGCTCAATGCCCTCGCTTCCTCCCCTCACCACCATCCACCGCCCCGGTGCCATCGCGGCCCAGGCGCTGGACGCGAACTGCCGCCGCCAGGTCACGACCACGACCGCTGCCGTGGTCACGAACAGCACCCAGGGGCTGACGAACCAGCCGAGATAGCCGAGCGCGAAGAAGAAGGCACGCTGGCCGCGGTTGAAGTGGCGGCCGGCGGATTCGAACAGGCGCGAGGTGCGGATGACGTGGGCTTCGGCCTCGGGGGTGTCGCGCTGTGAGGCTGGCGGCATACCGCCGAACAGGATCGCGACATAGTTGAACAGGCGATAGGCCCAGGCGAATTTGAAGAAGGCGTAGACGCAAATCAGCACGAGGCCGACGCATTTCAGCTCCCACAAAGCGGGCGAGCAACGATTGATTGGCGGCAGGCGATGGCGCTAAAAGCGGCTGCAACTGCAGGACTCAACGAAGGACCAGTGACATGGCTGCGCTGAAACTCGCGATCGGCAACAAGAACTACTCGTCATGGTCGATGCGGCCCTGGCTCGCGCTCCGCGCCAACGACATCCCGTTCGTGGAGACGCTGATCCCGCTCTACACCGACGATCCCGCCGACAAGGCGCAGATCCTGTCCTTCAGCCGCGCCGGCAAGGTGCCCGTGCTGGTCGACGGCGACGTCACCGTGTGGGATTCGCTTGCCATCATCGAGTACGTCGCCGAGCGCTATCCGGAAGCGAAGCTCTGGCCTGACGACGTCGCCGCGCGCGCGCATGCCAGGTCGGTATGCGCCGAAATGCATTCCGGCTTTGTGGCGCTGCGCAACGAATGCGGCATGAACCTGCACCGGCCGATCCGCGCCGTGGCGCTGTCGGCGGATGCCAAGGCGAACATCGCGCGCATCGAGGAGATCTGGCGCGAGTGCCGCACCCGCTATGGCGCACAGGGACCGTTCCTGTTCGGCCGCTTCGGTGCGGCGGACGCCATGTATGCCCCCGTCGTGCACCGCTTCCGCACCTATGCGATCGAGGTGGCGCCGGACACCAGGGCCTACATGGAGACCATGATGGCGCTGCCGGCGTTCCAGGAATGGACCCGGGATGGACTGGCCGAAACGCTCGTCATCGCCAAGTTCGAGGACGCCTGAGCGGCAGTCCGACCGGCGCCGGCCGGAGGCGGGGACGCCAGCCGATCGGGAGGAGGGTGCGACAGGCCTGCGACAGGTCGGCGGAATAAGCAGCTCCGCCGGTACCATCGCCCCACCGGCTGTCCCGTTATCATCCTGAAATAACTGCAAAAATTGTGCGCGGGCCATGCCGGCATGGCGCTGGCCAAAAGCATCGGACGCGTGCTATACAGCCGCCCGGGTTTCCGGCCGGCCCTCGCAGTGGGACACTGGGCGAGGCGGGCGCTGTTTGAGTAATGGAGAGGGTGTTGAAGCACAAATTCCCCGTGGGAACGCGCGTCCTATTCACGGCCAGCAATGTCGCGCGTCCGGCTGCGAGCGGCGCGTATGAGGTCATCCGTCTGCTCCCGACCGAAGGCGACGACTGCCAGTATCGGATCAAAAGCTCGACCGAAGCCTTCGAGCGCGTCGCCAAGGAAAGCCAGCTCGCGCTCTCCTGAAGGCCGACGCCGTCAGTGCATAGGCGCCTCCCGGGAATTGTACTCTGCCGCCGTCAAAAGGCCCGCTTCACCTTCACAAGGGTGGGCGGGGCAGTTGCCGACTCGCGGTGCTCGCTTGACCATCCGCTCTTTGCTCGCGTGAGGGGACGTCGCGCATGAACTGGGCATGGGCCACTTCGCTCGACCAAATCTGGCTCTCGCCGGCCTTCCCGATTTGGATGACGCTGGCGGCTGCCGGATTCTTCGGATTGATTCTGCTGATCACGCTGTTGCGCGCCGACAGATCGGTCGCGAACGGCGCGCTGACCGTCATTACCCTGCTATCCATCGCGATCGCCGGCGCAGCCACGGTGCGTCTCTATGGACCGGACGCGCCGTCCGCTCCGGCCGAGGCGCGCGCGCAGGCTGTGGTGAGCGCGAGTCTGCCTGCGCTGTCCTGTCTCGACGATCTCGCCGGCGATGCCGTTGGCGCCGGCTGCGAGAAGGCCCTGTTCGGCGCGCCTGACGCTGCGGCCGCGGCGGTCTCCTACACCGCCGCCAGGATCGACCGCCTGACCGCGCTCGGCGATGTCGCCACGGCGGAGAAGAGCCTGACCCTCGACATGAAGGTGCTGCGCAAGTCGCTCGAGCGAGATCGTTACGGTCTCGTTGCACATGTGCTGGTGGCGCGTGACGGCTGCACGCAGTTCGATTGCGCCGCGTTCCGCTCGCTGACCGACCAGCAGCAGGTTGCCGCCAACATGGACTCCCATCTCTACGAGACCCTGGTCGCGCGCTATGCGCCGACCTGGAACGCGCCCGCAGCAGCCGCAGCGGCGATGCCCGCCAACGCCGCGCTCGCCGGACTGCCGCCGTCAATGCCGACGGGCAGGCCGACCAATGCCGAGTTCCCGAGCGCGTCCTCGACGCCGCCGGTGAGCATCATGAATCCGGAGCCCACGGCGGCGACGCGCCAGGCCGCGCCGGCCGCAAATGCGGTGGCAGCACCGCGTGCGCCGGCCGCGGCCTCCGCACAGGCCGCAGCGCCTCCGGCATCGAGCCCGCCGGCTGCGAAGAAGCCGCCGCCCCAAAAGGCTGCGCGTGCGCCTGCGGCGCCGGTTCCGCTCGCGCCGCCGCCGGCCTCGACCGCCGCTCCCGCGCCTGCGGATAACGAGTAGATCGGCATTCCAAATGCTGGGTTGCCCGGCTAATGCTTGGGCATGCCACTCCATCTGATCAAGCTCGCCGTCGGCTGCGACTCCGTCAAGGAATTGAAGGAGTGGGTGGCCGAACGGATGCAGACCGCCAAGAAGAAGGGTCTGCCGCAACATCACATCCACATCACGCGCATGGTGCCCAAGCGCGACGCCGAGATCCTCGCCGGCGGCTCGCTCTACTGGGTGATCAAGGGCGAGATCGCCGCGCGGGAAAAGATCATCGGCATCGAGCCGTTCCGCGACAAGGACGGCATCGGGCGCTGCCGGATCGTGATGCAGCCGAAAGTGATCTCGGTCTCGCCGCGGCCGATGCGCCCGTTCCAGGGCTGGCGCTATCTGACCGACGATTCCGTGCCGGCCGATCTCGGCAAGTCAGCGGCCGGCTCGATTGCGGCGATGCCGGAGCCGATGCGGCGCGAGCTGCGTGACCTCGGACTGCTCTAAACAGCCATATTGTCGATCAGCCGGGTGGTGCCGAGCTTGGCTGCGACCAGGATCCGCAAGGGGCCGTCCTTGCGCGAGGTGACCGGTGTCAGCGTCTCGGCATGGCGGACCTCGTAATAGTCGAGCACCAAGCCGGCCGCCTTGACCATGTCCGCACCGCCGGCCATCGCCGGTGCGATCGAATCGCCGGCACGGATGCGCCCGGCGCTCTCTCTCATGGCGCGGTAGAGGACAATGGCGGTCTGGCGCTCCTCGGGCGAGAGGTA
Organism: Bradyrhizobium sp. IC4059; assembly: GCF_020193615.1. Taxonomy (NCBI): domain Bacteria; kingdom Pseudomonadati; phylum Pseudomonadota; class Alphaproteobacteria; order Hyphomicrobiales; family Nitrobacteraceae; genus Bradyrhizobium; species Bradyrhizobium sp. IC4059. The sequence continues at coordinate 497,419 of NZ_JADYVH010000005.1, read as the reverse complement.
GACGTTGCGCGAGGACATCGCGAGTCCGTCGCGCTCGCGCACGGTGCGGGAGCCGATCACCTTGACACCGAGGTCGAGGTCGCGCGCCATCTGCGTCACCACGCGCAATTGCTGGAAATCCTTTTCGCCGAAGATCGCGACATCCGGCCGGACTTGCGTGAACAGCTTGCCGACGACCGTGGCGACACCGCCGAAGAAGTGCGGGCGGAAGCGGTCCTCGAGGCCGGCGAGCGCCGGCCCCTCCGGCGCGATGCGGGTGGCAAACCCCTCCGGATACATGGCCGCGACCCTCGGGTGCCAGACGATATCGACGTCCTCGGCCGCGAGCTTGGCGATGTCGGCCTTCCAGGTGCGCGGATAGGCGCCGAAATCCTCGGTCGGAGCGAACTGGGTCGGGTTGACGAAGATCGACACCACGACGCGGCTGGCGCGCCGCTTGGCGAGGCGAACCAGCGACACATGCCCGTCATGGAGGGCCCCCATGGTCGGGACCAGTGCGATCGTGGCCTTTCGCTTGCGGAGATTGTCGACGGCGCGTCGCAGGGCGGGGACCGTGCGGGCGATCAATGGGCTTGCTGACATTGGGACTCGACGATTGGGAAGCGGCGCAGGTGCGGGCGTCGCGCCCGGCGGCTAACCTTAACAAGCGGAGATCGTGGACGCCATGCATCCGGATGCGGCACAGCATCCCGCGCAAGGCGGCGTAGAACGTCGCGACATTGTGGGCTGGATCACAGACGAAAGACGGCGCCGCGACACATCGTGAGAACGGCGCGTTGCAATTTGCATTTCCTGTCACGCATTTCACTTGACCGCTGACGCGGTCAACTCGAAGATATTCGCAAGGGGTGTTGAGGATCGCCATGCTTGTGCAGGCTAGCCAAGGCCAATCCGGCTCGGCGCACGTGGTCGTGCTCGGCAACGAGAAGGGCGGCTCCGGCAAATCGACCACGGCCTTGCACATCGCCGTTGCACTTCTGAAGGCCGGCCAGCGCGTCGCCACCATCGACCTCGATTGTCGCCAGCAGAGCTTCACGCGCTACATCGGCAACCGGTCCGCCTGGGCGCAACGTACCAAGCTCGACCTCGAGCTGCCGGTGCATCGCTGCATCAAGCTCGGCGAGACCATGCAGATTGCCGAGAACGAGAATTCCGAGTTCCAGCAGTTCATGGAAGCCGTCTCCGCGGTCGAGAGCAGCTTCGACTTCATCGTCATCGATACGCCCGGCACCGACAGCTATCTGATGCGGCTCGCGCATTCGATGGCCGACACCCTGGTCACGCCGATCAACGACAGCTTCCTCGATTTCGACGTGCTCGGCACCGTCGATCCCGCGACTTACGCAGTGACGGGCGAGAGCCACTACGCCGAGATGGTTCGTGACGTCAGGCGCAAGCGACGCCAGCTCGACGGCGCAACCACAGACTGGATCGTCGTGCGCAACCGCCTTTCCATGCTCGGCTCGCGCAACAAGCAGCTCGTCGCCGAGGGCCTGAAGGATCTGTCGCTGCGGCTCGGCTTCCGCTACGTCGACGGCTTCGCCGAGCGCGTCGTGTACCGCGAATTCTTCCCACGCGGCCTGACCGCCCTGGACGATATCGACGAGGCCACGCTCGGCATGCGGCCCAATCTCGGCCATCTCACTGCGCGGGAGGAGGTGACGAGCCTGCTCCGCCAGCTCAAGCTCCCGCTCGACGAGCGCGGCCGCCGCCGCGCGGCCAACCGGGCCGAGTGGTTCAGCCAGGTCGACAAGCCGCTCGAGGTCCACGATATCCTCGGCGCCTGACCTCGCGGTATAGCGCTACTCCCGGCCGATCCGGGCCTTCGGCTGGCGCGGGAACCGGGACTGCGCCGCGCGCGTTTTCACCCTGCGCGAGTCGAACCCGATCAAGACCGGTTGCGTCGAATAGGGACCTGCACCCTCACGTAGCGGTATGAGAATGGGGTGCTCACCGAACGAGTGCAACGCACAATGAAAGGGCTGCCGATTCACAACATTTAGCCTTCCTGTCACGCTGCTGTGACATATATTAGGGAATAGGCGACAAGGGGACGAAGAGCCCCGGAGAACACGATTTTCAACAGGGATTCAGGCCGCTTAGGCCTGAGGCTGAGGACGAAAATGAAGCGTGGAATTGCCGTTCTGGTTTCGGTCAGTGCCCTCTGCGGCATCGCCTATTTCACGGCGAGCAAGTGGGCGATCAAGCACGAGACCATCACATTCTACGATGCCTCGCGCGATAACCGTCCGGTGCCTGTTTCCATCGCGGTGCGCCGCGACAAGGAAATGCAGGCCAATGCCGGCATGATCAAGCTGCCCGTCGCGGTGATCAATCACGGCAACACCGTCAAGAACACCGAATACGGCTTCCTCGCCAACATCTTCGCTGCGCGCGGCTACATGGTCATGAGCCCGCAGCACGATCTGCCGACTGATCCTCCGATGGTCACCAAGCCCGGCGAGCTCTATGTCGGCCGGCTGCCGCAGATCCTGCGCGGCGTCGCCAACATCCATCTCGCCGTGCACGAGATGAAGAAGGTTCAGCCCAACGCCGATTACGACAAGGTTACGATGGTCGGCCATTCCATGGGCGGCGACATCACCATGTACTTCGCCAAGCAGTATCCGGATGAGGTCAAGAAGGTCGTCACCCTCGACAATCTGCGCGTGCCCTTCGTTACCGCGGGCAAGTTCAAGATCCTGTCGTTCCGCTCCCAGGATCCGCAGTTCAAGGCCGACGCCGGCGTGATTCCAACCGACGAGGAATGCGAGCAGGCAGGCATTCAGGTCGTGAAGACCGAGTTCCAGCACAACGACATGCGCGATACCGGTCCGGATGTGGCGAAAAGCTCGATCCAGAGCATGCTCGACAAGTTCCTGAGCGCGACCGACAGCGAGATCGCACCGGTCGACACGCAGTCCGCCCCGCCCAAGATCCTGGAGCCGGGCCCGGTCGCCCTGATGGCTCCTGCCAAGAGCTGACGTCCAAGAGCTTACCGAGCTGACGTCGTCGCAAGGCTGCACCAATTGGCAAAGCCTCCGCCGGCGCCCGCCTGCGGAGGCTTTGCGCATTGACCGGGCCGCATGCGCTGACCACATTAGCTGTTGACGCAAGGTGTAGCTGCGATGTCGGGCGAACCCATCAAACCGCGCGGCCGCGATGCCGTCTCGGCGCGAGCAGACGGCGTGCTGCCGCAAGCGCAAACCTCGACCTCGGAAGACATCGCCGCGTTCGTTGCCAAGGCGCGGACCCTCTCGCCGCATGCCCCGGGCGCAAGGGGGCGGCTGATCTTCGCGCTGGATGCGACCATGAGCCGGCAGCCGACCTGGGACTTGGCCTGCGCGCTCCAGGCCGACATGTTTCGCGAGACCGCAGCGCTCGGCAGTCTCGACATCCGGCTGGTCTATTATCGCGGCCTCAACGAGTGCCGAGCCACGGCTTGGATTTCCGACAGCGCCAGGCTGGCGACGCTGATGAGCAAGATCGATTGCCGCGGCGGCGATACCCAGATCGGCAAGGTCCTGAGCGAGGCCAGGCGCGAGGCAGTCGCATCCGGCGTGCGGGCCGTGGTCTTCGTCGGCGATGCCATGGAGGAAGACAGCGACGAGCTCTGCGCCAAGGCCGGCGAGCTCGGCATGCTCAAGGTGCCCGTATTCGTCTTTCAGGAGGGCCATGACGCGGTCGCCGAACAGGCCTTCCGCGAGATGGCGCGGCTGACTGGCGGTGCCTGGTGCCGGTTCGATCCCGGTGCGGCAGCGCAGCTGCGCGAGCTGTTGCGGGCAGCTGCGGCCTATGCCGCGGGTGGACGTGAGGCGCTGTTGAAGCTGGCTGGAAGCGTGAGTGGCGCGGCGAAGCTGATCAGCCAGATGAAATAGGGCCCGGTCGGTGCGGCTTGCGGCGCTGGGCGCCATGCTTTTTGACAACAGCACGACTATATTCCGGCCATGACCCTGATCGCCGGCGCTGTCGCCGTTATCACGCTGTACCTGCTGCTCCAGATGTTCCGCTCCGCCAATCCAGCGGTGCTGGCGCGCACCCTCAAGTTCGGCGGCGGCGTGCTGGCGCTGGTGGTTGCGGCCTTCACCGGCTTGCGCGGCGAGCTGGCGGTTGCGATCCCGCTCGGAATTTTCGGCGCGGGCCTGCTCGGCTGGACACCACTCGCGAATGCCGGCTTCGGCAATGTCGGCGGGCTGTTCGGCGGCGGTGCGACGCGCCCGTCCGGGCAGGCCTCGCGGGTGCGCTCGCAATTCCTGGACATGCGGCTCGACCACGATTCCGGCCAGCTTTCTGGCCAGATCGTTGCGGGGCCTCATGCCGGGCGCAATCTCGACGAATTCGATCTCGCCGGCTTGCTCGCGATGGTCCCGACGTTCGACGCCGAGAGCGTGGCCCTACTTGAAAGCTATCTGGACCGCCGGTTTCCCGCTTGGCGTCAGAACGCGCAGGGCGATACGGCAGGGCGGCAGCGCCGCACGGCGGCGAGCAGCAAAATGACGGCGGAGGAAGCCTATCAGATCCTTGGCTTGCAGCCGGGAGCGGGGCGCGACGACATCAGCCGGGCCCACAAATCCCTGATGAAGAAACTCCATCCCGACCAGGGGGGCTCGACGTATCTCGCTGCCCGGGTAAACGAGGCCAAGGATACTCTGCTTCGCACGCATAACGGCTAACTCCGGCACCAACGCTACAAACGCCCGTACCGCGTGAGCTCCGTTTGCTCTGTCTGCCGTCGCCCGCCCTTGTCGGCGTGGTCGATCCCCTTGAGCAAAGTTTTAACCGTAAATCCTTGACGAGAGGTTGTCGTGGAACAGCCTTGTCCGGAACAGCCTGCGCATCACCGCCGCATCAAAACGAAAATGCCCGCGCAAGGCGCGGGCATTTGGTCTGGAGCGGAGAAGGAAATCAGTTGCGAACGGTGATGCAGGAGATCTCGGCACGCTTCAAGGTGCGGCAGACGGCTTCGGCCTGATCGCGCTCGAGCCCGGCGAAGCGGGCGCGGTAAAGCTTGCGATTGTCCTTGGCGACGACCGCCTCGGTGAACGGGTCCGCCTTGCTGAGCAGGCCGCGGGCCGAGTTGCGGGCCGCATCGATGCGCTGCTGAGCTTCGTTCTCGCTCTCGAGCGCACCGACCTGGACGATCCAGCCGCTGTGGGTGACGGCGGGCTTGGTGGTGGCGCTCATCTGGATCGGGTGCGGCGCCGGGTCGGCCGAGGCGAGCTTCGGAGCGGCGGGAGCCGGTGCGGCGGCGGTTGCCGCCGGCAGCACGCCGAGAATGCCGTTGCCGGTGCCGAAGCCCGCCGGCTGCCGCGGCAGTTCGGTGCGGGCCATCTCGGCCTTCGGCGCGTCCGGCTGGCTCACCGCCTCCGGCTTGTTGATGAGATCTGCCCTGGCGACGACGGCACCTGAGGTTTCCGCGACCTCGGAACGGGGCGGGACGGTGCTGGTGACCGGCGGCGCAACGACCTGGACACCACCCTGGGCCGGAGCCGCGGAGGCTACCTTCACGGCGCCGGCCTTGACCTGAACGGTCTTGACCCGAACCGGCTTCATCGGCTCGGAAGAGCCGGGGATGATGGAGAGCGGCTGGCTCGAGATCACGCCGTTGGTGAGCGGCGCCGGCTCCACCTTGGACTCCGTCGGCCGAGCTTCGGGTTTGGAGTGAGCGGGCGGCATCGCCGCAGTCGCCGCGGCCAGCGTCGACAGACGCGAGGCAAGGCGCGAAGGGGCGGCTTCGGGAGCAGGGGCCGCCGCGGCCTGGACCGGCAGGGCCGGCCGTGCCGGCGTATCCGAGGCATCGGCGACATCGACGTTGGCTTCAGTGCCGTTGCGCTCCGTGACTGCGGCGACGGTGCGGACGGTCGCGCCCTTTTCGATGTTCTCCGCGAGCAGGTTGCGCATGATGGCGTCGCGCGAGCCACCGCTGCGGCCGCCGAGCACCACGCCGATCAGGTGGCGGTTGCCGCGGCGGATCGAGCTGACGAGGTTGAAGCCGGAAGCGCGGGTGTAGCCCGTCTTGATGCCGTCCACGCCTTCGACACTGCCGAGCAGGCGATTGTGGTTGCGGATCGACTGTCCGCGCCAATTGAACGTCGAGGTTGCGAAATAGCGATAGTAGCGGGGGAAGCGCTCCTGAATGGCGCGACCCAGCGTGGCCTGGTCGCGCGCGGTCGTGACCTGCTCGTCGTTGGGCAGGCCGTTGGCATTGCGGTAGACCGTCCTGGACATGCCGAGCGAACGCGCCTTGCGCGTCATCATCCGGGCGAAGTCGTCCTCGTCACCGGCGATCGCTTCCGCAATCACCACGGATGCGTCGTTGGCCGAACGGGTGACTAGGCCCTTGATCGCGTCCTCGACGCGAATGGTCTGGCCGGCACGCAGATTCAGCTTGGTCGGATCCTGGTCGGCGGCGTGCTTGGACACCGGCATTTCGGTGTCGAGCTTCATCTTGCCGGATTCGAGGCGCTCGAACAGCAGATAGAGCGTCATGATCTTGGTCAGCGAGGCCGGGTGGCGGATCGCGTCAGGGCTCGTCGCCTGGAGCACTGCGCCGGAATTGCCGTCGATGATGATGGACGCGAATTTCGAGCTGGAGCTCTCGGACACGTCGTGCTGCACCCGGTGGTGCGCATAATGTCGACGATGGCGCCGCGCCTCGGCTGCGTCGGTGGTGAAGATGACTGCGGTGGTGACCGTAAGAAGCCCGAAAACGCCAACCCGCGCCCAGCGCGAGGCAGACAAGTTTTTACGAAGCATGGAACCCCGTCCCCGTTTCTGACTTGATCACCGGCTCGTGAGGCGAAATTGTGCCCGACGGACCCGGGATCATTACCTGCTCAGGCTGTCCCTCCGCTGGTGTTGACCGCGGGGGACGTTGGACCCGAGCCGCTGTTCTGGCTAAGGTGATGTTCTCAAACGGCTTTTGGCCGCTCGCGGAAGTGACCACGTCCAGGGAATCAAAGTAGGGTGGCCCGGTTTCCAAAAGCTTAAGGAACCCTTGCGGGAAACCCCGGGAGTCTCTGCGATTTGCGCCGGATTTGTGCGACGCACAAGATTCTTGACTTTTTTGTGCGTTGCACTAATTTTGGGCGGAGTCAGGGAGCCGGGGCTTCCCGACGCGAGCCAGGGAAAAGGATTCCGAAATGTTCAAGGTTGAAGACTTCCAGAGCTACGGGAAAGAGCAGTTCGAGCAGTGCGTTGCCTCCGCGACCTCGGTGCAGCACGGCCTCCAGGCGATCGCCAGCGCCTATGGCGACTACACGAAGAAGTCGTTCGAAGACACCAAGTCCTTCGTCGAGAAGCTTTCCGGCGTGAAGTCGCTGGACAAGGCGATGGAAGCGCAGACCGATTTTGCCCGTTCCGCCTATGAGACCTTCGTCGCGGAATCGCAGAAGATCGCCGGCCTCTACAGCGACCTCGCCAAGCAGGCGTTCAAGCCGGTCGAGACCATCGTGTCGAAGTTCACCCCGGCCGCGAACTGACGCACTGGTACGAGCCTGAAAGCAAAAGCCCGGCCGAGTTGGCCGGGCTTTTCATTTGCGGATGCTGATCGGACTATTTCGCGACGCGCAGCTTGGAAATCTGCGTCAGGATGTTCTTGAACGCGTCCGAAGTTTGAGCGGAACTCGTGATCATTTGGAAGTTCCCGTCGGTTGCGCATTTCTCCAATACCTGAGATTTCGCGTCCGCATTGTTGATGTTGACCTGAATTGTAAAGATCGTGATCGGGTTTGCCTTGTCCGCCTTGATATTCTCGCAGAGGATCGCCTGGCGGGCGTCGATCGCGGACTGGGAGGTGCTCCAGCGGTTCTGGGTATTCAAGCCGTCAGACAGCAGCACGATATAATCCTTGTAAACGTAGTTGCTGGCCTTGGCCGGTGCCGCGATCGGCGGGTTGGTCGTGCTGAGGGATTGCCAACCCCAGGCAAGACCAATGGCCTGGTTGGTATTGCCGCTCGGCGACATCGCCGTGATCTGATCCTTGAGCGTCTGCCACTGATTGCTCATCGGAAACACGGTGGCTGGAAGGCAACCCGACCACTGCTCGGCATAGAACTGCGAGGAGGGGCTCCCGCTGCCCGAACCGGGTGCGGAGTTCTTGGTGTCGTAGTCCTGATCACGGTCGTTCACGCAGCCGGTCCAGGTGTTGTGACCCGGTGCTGCCGCAGCCGTTGCTGTGGTCCCGTCGCCGCGCCAGAGATGGCAGATCTTGCCCGAGCCGCTCCCTGTGCAGGTGCAACTCGTGCTCGATCCACAGCTTGCGCTCGCCCCGGTGGCGGTGGTGTAGCAGCCGTTGTAGTAGATGCCGGACTTGCCTGAGATCTTGCTGCCATTGTCTCTGCTCGGACAGATGTAACCGGCATAGGTGCCGGTCGACGGTATCTTGCTGGTGGTGTTGGCGCCGCTCAACGTGGCCGGCCGATCCATGCAGACAAAGCCGTGGGTGGAGTACGAAAAGGGGCAGTTCGATCCGCCGATGGCCGAATTGAAGGCGCTGGACTTGTTGTTGACGAGGATCGGAGGCTCGGCCTCCCATTCAGTCCAGTTGATCCATGAGGCATTGACATTGGTCGTGCCGACGTTGACGTCTTTCGAGAATGGAATGATCGAGATGTAAACGTCGCCCGTCTGCTTGTTGTAGTTGGACAAGGTGGTGATCATGTCCTTGGCCGCGGCTTGCATGGCCGTCATTTTGCCGTTCTGGGCCATCGATCCCGTGTTATCCAGGACCATTGCCACCCGCATGCGCGTATTTCCCCACGCCGCAGTCGAACTGCCATTGTATCCAAGCGTCGGAAAGCCCGCGATCTTCATGAAATCGGTCGGCATGGCGCCCGATCCGGTGACCACGACGTTCGAAATTCCATTGGAATCCTTCGGGGTGTAGGTGGCATGGATGTCTGCGGTCGAGACCAAACCGGGGCGACCCGTATAGAGACCGCTAAAATAGGATTTTGCCTTGGCCTCAACTTCGGACTCCGAGATGATGCCGTTGGTGAGGTCTTTGGAGACCATCAATGCTGCGGAATCGAGCGCAGACTGCAGCGAGGTGCGTGCGTGGACGGCCCGGCTGTAGTCCAGCGCGGCGCCGACAAAACCCAGCACTGGAACGAGCGCAATGGCGAAGATCACTGCGATATTGCCTTGCTCGGCCGCTGCGAAACGGGCGAGTTGTCGACCAAGGCGGCTGACGAGGGGCAGACCAGACATGACGATCCCCGAAATCTGTGTTTTGCCCGATTTCGCGCCATGCCATTGAATGGCAGGTAAATTGGACCGTAGAAAAACGGAGCGTTTTGCGGAAAACCGTCGCAGCCGGGTTAACGGCCGGGTTCCTGGTCAACACGTTCCAAACGTGCCGGGCGGAAATTTTTGTCAAATCGCTCCGGATTGATTAACCTGATCAGGATCGCCCGGATCGGGAATCGGGACTGCTGCGACCGCATGGGCTGAACCCCCGCGTGCTTGCGGCGGGCCGGGGGCAGGGCCATATTGCTGGCGAGCGATCCGGCCTCGACCGCATTTGCCGGGAGCGGCGATCCAAGGCGGCGCGCCTGCGCCAGGCTCCGAAGGGTGGGGTCGCGCGGTGACCGCCATTCGCTTCCGTGGGGAATTTGAACGCCTGTGCCATGCTGCAATTGACTTCCAGCCTCGATCTGTCCGCGCCAGCCGCTGCCGACGCGCCTCGCATGAGCAATGACGACAATCGTTCGGGTACTCCCTCGGGTCCGAGCACGTCGGTCATCACCAAGGTCAAGCCCAAGACCAAGCGGCCGAACCTGTATCGCGTGCTGATCCTGAACGATGACTACACGCCGATGGAGTTCGTCGTTCACGTGCTGGAGAAGTTCTTCAACAAGGACATCGAAGCTGCGACCAAGATCATGCTGCACGTCCATCATCACGGGATCGGCGAGTGCGGTGTGTTCACCTACGAGATCGCCGAGACCAAGGTGACGCAGGTGATGGATTTCGCCCGCAAGCACCAGCACCCGCTGCAGTGCGTGATGGAAAAGAAGTAAGACGGCTTGCGGCGCGTTTGAAGCCGGCTCTTGTACAAGCCGCAGTGTGATTGTCGCGTTGCGGCTGCGCGCGGTGGGCTGCAGCCGGCAGAACTACGGAATTCTGCGCCGGCGCCGATCCCGCCCAAATCGGAACGGGTTTTGCATCGAAAATGCCGCAAGTGTGTCGCCGCCGAGTCGCGGAACCGGTCTTTCGCCGCGGTCTTGTATAACTATATGTGACAAAGGTTGTTGTTGCCTGACCGGGCGATGACGATCATGATGGTGGGGGCCATAGAGGACGCGAATGCCGACTTTTTCCCAAAGCCTTGAACAATCCCTGCATCGTGCGCTGGCGATCGCAAATGAGCGTCATCACCAATACGCGACGCTCGAGCATCTCTTGCTCTCCTTGATCGACGACTCCGATGCAGCCGCCGTCATGCGCGCCTGTAGCGTCGATCTCGACAAGCTCCGTACGAGCCTCGTCAACTACCTTGAGACCGAATTCGAGAACCTGGTGACGGATGGCGCCGACGACGCCAAGCCGACCGCCGGTTTCCAGCGCGTGATCCAGCGCGCGGTGATCCATGTGCAGTCGTCCGGTCGCGAAGAGGTGACCGGCGCCAACGTGTTGATCGCGATCTTCGCCGAACGCGAGAGCCATGCCGCGTATTTCCTGCAGGAGCAGGACATGACGCGTTACGACGCTGTCAACTACATCAGCCACGGCATTGCCAAGCGGCCGGGCGTCTCCGAGGCGCGGCCGGTGCGCGGCGTCGACGAGGAGACCGAGACCAAGGGTAACGAGGACGCCAAGAAGAAGGGCGAGGCGCTCGAGACCTATTGCGTCAACCTCAACAAGAAGGCGCGCGACGGCAAGATCGATCCGGTGATCGGACGCAATTCCGAAATCAACCGCGCGATCCAGGTGCTGTGCCGCCGGCAGAAGAACAACCCGCTGTTCGTCGGTGAAGCCGGCGTCGGCAAGACCGCGATCGCAGAAGGGCTCGCCAAGCGCATCGTCGACAGCGAAGTGCCGGAGGTGCTGGCGGCGGCCACCGTGTTCTCGCTGGACATGGGCACGCTGCTTGCCGGCACGCGCTATCGGGGCGACTTCGAGGAGCGCCTGAAGCAGGTGCTCAAGGAGCTCGAGGCGCATCCCAACGCCATCCTGTTCATCGACGAGATCCACACCGTGATCGGTGCGGGCGCGACGTCGGGCGGGGCGATGGATGCCTCGAACCTGCTCAAGCCCGCGCTCGCCTCGGGCACGATCCGCTGCATGGGCTCGACCACCTACAAGGAATATCGCCAGCACTTCGAGAAGGACCGCGCGCTGGTGCGGCGCTTCCAGAAGATCGACATCAACGAGCCGACGGTCGAGGACGCCATCGCGATCCTCAAGGGCCTCAAGCCGTACTTCGAGGACTATCACCGGCTGAAGTACACCAATGAGGCGATCGAGGCGGCGGTGCAGCTCTCATCGCGCTACATCCACGACCGCAAGCTGCCCGACAAGGCGATCGACGTGATCGACGAGTCCGGCGCGGCGCAGATGCTGGTCGCCGAGAACAAGCGCAAGAAGACCATCGGCATCAAGGAGATCGAGACCACGATCGCCTCGATGGCTCGGATCCCGCCGAAGAGCGTGTCGAAGGACGACGCCGAGGTGCTCAAGCATCTCGAGCAGACCTTGAAGCGCACCGTGTTCGGGCAAGATAAGGCGATCGAATCGCTCGCCGCCTCGATCAAGCTGGCGCGCGCCGGCCTGCGCGAGCCGGAGAAGCCGATCGGCTGCTATCTGTTCTCTGGCCCCACCGGCGTCGGCAAGACGGAGGTCGCCAAGCAACTCGCGGCGACGCTCGGCGTCGAGCTGCTGCGCTTCGACATGTCCGAGTACATGGAGCGGCACACCGTATCGCGCCTGATCGGCGCGCCTCCCGGCTATGTCGGCTTCGACCAGGGCGGCCTGCTCACCGACGGCGTCGACCAGCATCCGCATTGCGTGGTGCTGCTCGACGAAATCGAGAAGGCGCATCCCGACCTCTACAACGTGCTCCTCCAGATCATGGACCACGGCCGGCTCACCGACCACAACGGCAAGCAGGTCAACTTCCGCAACGTGATCCTGATCATGACCACGAATGCCGGCGCGGCGGATCTCGCCAAGCAGGCGTTCGGCTTCACCCGGTCGAAGCGGGAAGGCGACGATCACGAGGCGATCAACCGGCAGTTCGCGCCGGAATTCCGCAACCGTCTCGATGCCATCGTCTCGTTCGGCCATCTCAGCGTCGAGGTGATCGGCACCGTGGTCGAGAAGTTCGTGCTTCAGCTCGAGGCGCAGCTCGGCGACCGCGATGTGACCATCGAGCTGTCCGAGCCGGCGAAGGCCTGGCTGGTCCAGCACGGCTACGACGAGCAGATGGGCGCACGTCCCATGGCGCGCGTGATCCAGGAGCACATCAAGAAGCCGCTGGCCGACGAGGTGCTGTTCGGCAAGCTCAAGGGTGGCGGCCACGTTCGCGTCGTCCTTGTCAAGGACGAGGCCGACGAGACCAAGGAGAAGATCGGCTTCGAATTCGTCGAGGGCCCGGTCACGCCGAAGCAGGAGAAGCTGCCCGGCACCCGCAAGCGCCCGCCGGGCAAATCCAAGCCGGGTGGCCCCGGCGGCTCAAAGGGGCCGACCTCCAAGGGGCCGCTGGTCAAGGTTTGATCGGCAGTGATGAAATCGAAAAGGCCGGCTGCAAAGCCGGCCTTTTTGTTTGCACCGATGTCTGCGCGAGGAGGCCTTACGTTCCGGCCTGCGGTTCGCGCGGTGGCCGCGGCTTTCTCGGTGCGCGCGGTGCTGCGTGCGGGACCGACGGCTGCATCGTCACGATGACCGGATTCGGCTTGTGATCGGTCGCGGCTCCGGTCGCTGCGTCGACGCCCATGCCGACGATACCGCCCAACAGGAGATTGCCCGCAAAACCCGCGGCTCCGCCCGTCTGGACGTCCCGGCTGAGCGGAACGATTTGCGGCTGATAGCCTTCCTTCTGGAAGGTGATCGAGATGTCGGCGTTCCGCTTGACGACCACGGAGCAAGGGGTCGTGCAGGTGGTCGGAACGTCCATTCCGCTGACGACGGCTTCCACGCCTGATGGTGTCGATGAAATGCTGATATTCTCCGTCGTACCGCGCGTGACCGACGCGCAGCCGCCCAGCATGACGCTGAGCGCCACAATTCCAAATGAACGCATGAAATGCCCCTTGTCCCACCGCCACTATGCGCAACCGGGGCGGGAGGGCAATAGGCCATTGCTCCGAATAGTTAAGCCACGCGGAGGTTGTGCACGACTACGCGCGAACCGGGTCGGGTCCGGCTATTCACCCCGCAGGCGCTGATCGTCCTGCACTCGGACGTGCTCGGCACCGCGCGCGCCGGCAGTGGAAAGCCGCAGCATGCTCAGCATCGCGCCGCACAGCGCAAATCCAACGCCGACAAGGAGCGCCAGCCTGGTCCCCTCAAGCGGATACCGTCCGAGCAACAGCGCCACCAGCGCCGCTCCGGTGGTCTGGCCGAGCAGGCGCGCCGTCCCCAGCATGCCGCTGGCGCCGCCGGCGCGCTCGCGCGGGGCGGCTGCGATCATGGTGCGGTTATTGGGGGTCTGGAACAGACCGAAGCCGGCGCCGGCGAGCGCCATCCGCCAGATCACGTCGAGCGGCGTTGGCGTCGCCGGCAGGAAGGCCAGCGCGCCAAGGCCGCAGGCGAATAGCGTGAGCCCAATACCGCCGAGCAGGCCGGCCGGATAATGCTCGACCAGGCGGCCGGCGAGAGGGGCCGCAAACGCCAATGCGATCGGCCATGGCGTGATCAACAGGCCCATATGCACGGCCGAATAGCCGAAGCGGCTCTGGAGATAGAAGGGGATCGCGACGAAGGCCAGCATCTGCCCGCAGAACGATGCGATCGAGGTCGCAATCGACAGCGCGAAAACGGGGATGCGCAGCAGGTCGATTGGCAAGAGTGGCGAGGTCATGTGAGTCTCGCGATAGATCAGCAGCGCACCCGCGGCGATCGCGATGGAAAACTGCACGAGACAGGTGATCGCGGCCTCGCCATGACCGACGTTGTCGACCGCCGCGATGCCGACGCCGAACGTGATCGCCGACAGCCCTGCACTCTGCCAGTCGAAGGAGCGGCTCGCGGGCTTGGTGTGCGGCAGGCTGCGCAGGCCCAGCACCAGTGTCACCACGCCGAGCGGCACGTTGATCGCGAACAACCAGGGCCAGCTTCCGACCGCGAGGATGCCGGCGGCGAGCGTCGGGCCGATCGCAGCCGAGAAGGCGACGACGAGCGCGTTGAGCCCGATGCCGCGGCCGAGCAGGCTGCGCGGATAGGTGAAACGCACCAGCGCCGCGTTGACGCTCATGATGCCGGCCGCGCCAAAGCCCTGGAGGATGCGCGCGATCGTCAGCAGCGGCAGCGTGTGGGCCAGCGCACAGAAGGCCGAGGCCAGCGTGAACAGCGCCAACCCGACCAGATAGACGCGGCGATAGCCGACGATCTCGCCGAGCGAAGCCAGCGGCAGCAGCGAGATCGTGATCGCGAGCTGGTAGCCGCTGACGATCCAGATCGACAAGGCCGGGGTCGCATCGAGATCGGCCGCGATCGTCGGCAGCGCCACATTGACGATGGTGCTGTCGACCACCGCCATGACGATGCCGAGCGCAATGGTCAGCACCGCCTGATTGCGTTGCGGCTGCGGCAGGCCGTCGGCATGCTCAATGGTGACTGTCGACATCGTGAGCGGCGTATCGTTGGCGAATCGGACTCGGCCACATGCCGAGTATTGCGCCAACAGGGCAGGGCCGCGATAGTTCCGGAACCGGCCGCCAGCGCGCCGGCTTACCCAAGCGCGCTTGGTGCAGCTGTCCTACACCGCCGGTGGATTGCGGTCGCTGAAGGTCACGCGCTGGTGCCAGTAGGGATAGGGCAGCGTCACCGTGCTCGCGGCATCGAGCTTTGCGACCTGGTCCTTGGTCAAGGACCAGCCAACCGCGCCGAGATTTTCGCGCAGCTGGGTCTCGTTGCGTGCGCCGATGATCAGCGTCGAGACCGTCGGACGCTGCAGCAGCCAGTTCAGCGCGATCTGCGAGACGCTCTTGCCGGTCTCCTTCGCGATCTCGTCGATCGCATCGACGACACGGTAGACGTGCTCGTCCGAGACGGGCGGTCCGAATTCGGCCGTCTTGGGCAGGCGGCTGACTTCCGGTTTCGGCTGACCGCGGCGGATCTTTCCGGTGAGGCGCCCCCAGCCGAGCGGCGACCAGACCACGGCGCCCAACCCCTGGTCGAGGCCGAGCGGCATCAACTCCCATTCGTAGTCGCGCCCGATCAGGGAATAGTAGGTCTGGTTGGCGACGTAACGCGGAAAACCGTGCTTGTCGGCGACGCCGAGCGACTTCATCAGGTGCCAGCCCGAGAAATTCGAGACGCCGACATAGCGGATCTTGCCGGCGCGCACGAGCACGTCGAGAGTCGAGAGCACCTCTTCGGACGGCGTGAAGGCGTCGAAGCCGTGGAGCTGGAAAAGATCGATATAATCGGTGCCGAGCCGGCTCAACGAACCGTCGATGGCTTTGAGCAGGTGCTCACGCGACGAGCCGATATCGTTGGGACCGTCGCCAAAGCGGAAGGTCGCCTTGGTCGAGATCAGGACCTTGTCCCGGCGACCCTTGATGGCCTCACCGAGCACCCGCTCGGACTCGCCGAGCGAATAGACATTCGCGGTGTCGAACATCGACACGCCGGCCTCGAGGCAGATGTCCAGAAGACGCCGCGCCTCGGTCGCGTCCGTCGTGCCCCATGCCGCAAGGCGGCCGACGCCGCCGAACGTGCCCGTTCCCAGGCTCAAGGCAGGCACCATAAGGCCGGACCGGCCCAAGCGTCGGTATTCCATCGATCTGCTCCTCGGCTGGCCGCTGATGATCGTGGCGGCCTTGGCGGCGGAAGATACTGCAAGCAGGCGCCGTGTCCTATCACCTGCTCACATACCGGCCCTGCTCGGCATGACCTGATCGTGCAGATGACAGCCGACTGGAATGCACCTCAATGCCGCAACTGGCTCTGCCGGAAGTCGCGCGGCGACATCCCGAAATGCTCGCGGAAGACGCGGCCGAAATGCGAGAGGTCGTTGAAGCCCCAGGCGAAGGCGATCTCGCTGATGTGGCGATGGGCGAGCAGAGGCGAGGCGAGATCCCTCCGACATCGGGCGAGGCGTTCGGCAAGGACATGACGCTGGAAGGAGGTGTCCTCGTCTGCGAGAAGATCGTTGACATAGCGCGGCGAGATGCCGAGCGCGGCTGCGGTTTCAGCGACCGAGAGATCGGGATCGGCGAGGTGCGCGCGGATGTGCGCCTTCACTCGGTAGAGCAGGGCCGAGCGGTGGGTCGAGGACGGCAGCGATGACTTGCCGAGCCGCTCGCTCAATGCCATCGCAAGCAGATCAACTGCCTGCTCCGACAGCGCCGTAGCCGTATCCAGAGCCAAGCTATCCGCATTTTGGCAGAGCCGGACAATGAAATCATAGGCGAGCCGCTCGAGCGGTGCGTCGGCGCCAAATGACATTGCTGTCAGCGTCTCGGTGCCGCCGAGCCGCCGCTGCAGCATCTCGCGTGGGACCTTGAAGATGGTCTGCGTAAATCTGTCGTTGAACTTCAGCTCGTACGGGCGCGTCGTGTCGTAGAGCGCGAACTCGCCGGGGTGGATCACGGTCTCGCGGCCGTCCTGTACAACGCCACCGTTGCCGCGATTGCCGAGTGCGACTAAGACGAAACCCTGATCCGAGCGCGCGATGCGCGACGGTGTGCGGAAGACGTGCTGGCGGTCCGAGCAGACCTCGGAGCACACGGCCTTGCCGAGCGAGGCCTGCGTGACCGAGCCATGAAAGGCGCTGCCGAGGTCGGACTTGCAGTCGAGCCCGACGAAGACGTCGCAGACGATGTCCTGCCAGAGCGCGAGCCGCCGGTAGCCGGGACTGCCGTCTGTCGTGAACTGGATTGGCATCAGGACAGCCTCCCTTTCACATCCTGCAAAACCGCATGTTGGCGCAGATCGAGCCTGACCGGAGGCAAATTCCGTACCGGGCGATCCCTTCCAGTCGAGTTTTTGTTCCGCCGTGGTCGAGCGCCTGGCCGCCCAGCTTGGCCAAATAGACTGCATCGGACGTGGCTTGCGATCAACCGGCAATGGAGGCGGCAATGGGCATCGAACATCCGAAATACAAGGTTGCGGTGGTGCAGGCGGCACCGGCCTGGCTCGATCTCGACGCCTCGATCGACAAGTCGATCGCGCTGATCGGGGAGGCCGCGGAAAAGGGCGCCAAGCTGATCGCCTTTCCTGAAGCTTTTATCCCCGGCTACCCCTGGCACATCTGGCTGGACTCCCCGGCCTGGGCGATCGGGCGGGGCTTCGTGCAGCGCTATTTCGACAATTCGCTGTCCTATGACAGCTCGCAGGCCGAACGCCTGCGCGAGGCCGTGCGCAAGGCAAGGCTCACCGCCGTGATCGGCTTGTCCGAGCGCGACGGCGGCAGCCTTTACCTCGCGCAATGGCTGATCGGCCCTGATGGCGAGACCATCGCAAAGCGCCGCAAGCTGCGGCCGACCCATGCCGAGCGCACGGTCTATGGCGAAGGCGACGGCAGCGACCTCGCCGTGCATGCGCGGCCCGACATCGGCCGGCTCGGCGCATTGTGCTGCTGGGAGCATCTGCAGCCGCTGTCGAAATATGCGATGTACGCTCAGAACGAGCAGGTCCATGTCGCGGCCTGGCCGAGCTTCTCGCTCTACGATCCCTTCGCGCCGGCATTAGGGGCCGAGGTCAACAACGCGGCTTCGCGCGTCTATGCGGTGGAAGGCTCCTGCTTCGTGCTCGCGCCTTGCGCCACCGTCTCGCAGGCCATGATCGACGAGCTCTGCGACCGGCCGGACAAGAATGCGCTGTTGCATGCGGGCGGCGGCTTTGCGGCCATCTACGGCCCCGATGGCAGTCAGATCGGGGACAAGCTGGCACCCGATCAGGAAGGCCTGCTGATCGCCGAGATCGATCTCGGCGCCATCGGCGTTGCCAAGAATGCTGCCGATCCCGCCGGACATTATTCGCGGCCCGACGTCACACGGCTGCTGCTCAACAAGAAGCGATACCAGCGGGTCGAGCAGTTCGCGCTGCCGGTCGACACCGTCGAGCCCATGGACATTGCGGCGGCGGCAAGCTGATCGCGGCGATCACGGGGAGGGCATGGCTATGGAATCCGCTATTCCTGCGCATCTCGAAACTCCACGCGCGCGCCACAAGCGCGTGCCGGACGATTACCAGCCGCCATATCCGTCCTTCGTGGCGCGCTACAAACCTTCGGTCAGCCGCGTCGTAATGGCCTATTTCGGTGTCCAGCA
Organism: Bradyrhizobium sp. IC4059; assembly: GCF_020193615.1. Taxonomy (NCBI): domain Bacteria; kingdom Pseudomonadati; phylum Pseudomonadota; class Alphaproteobacteria; order Hyphomicrobiales; family Nitrobacteraceae; genus Bradyrhizobium; species Bradyrhizobium sp. IC4059. The sequence goes on along the minus strand of NZ_JADYVH010000005.1, from coordinate 478,979 downwards.
TGGCGGTGCGGCAACGGCGGCAATGGAGGCGTTGAAAGAACTCGCAGGACTGTTCGCAATGGATGGCGGTCCGTCGCATTGGGACCGGGCAAGTTATACAGATCAGTTTGGGTCTGAGAATGTTGTCACGGTCGCTTATTGGGACGATCTCGCGCGCTTTGATGCCTGGTTCGCGGGGGCTCGCGAGATGTGGACCGGGCGGCAACGCGACGGCATCGGTACCTTCATCGAGGTGCTGCGTCCCGTTGTGGCCCGTCACGAGACGCTGTTCTCCTCGCCCGATCGGCCAGAAGGTATCGCCGTCGTTGCGGAAGGCATGAGCGGCGAGGTGCAGGAGCACGCCTATTGGGGCGGGATGCGCGACCGTATCCCGCTGTCGCAGACTGATGCGATGGCGCCTGGTGGCGCGCCTGAGCTGATTTGCGACGGCCCGCGGCTGAGAGTCGTGGCGCACGATAATCTCTGCCTGATCCGCTCCGGGCAGGACTGGAGCGATACCGCAGCATCCGAGCGAAAGCTCTATCTCGACGACGTCGAACCGGTGCTACGCGAGGGCATGGATTTTCTGCGCGATGATGGCCTCGCGATTGGCTGCTATGCCAACCGCTACATGCAGGTGCTGACGGCCGACGGCAGCGTCAACGAGAAGTCCTACGGGCAGAGCTGGTGGAAGAGCCTCGCCGCGCTCGAACGCTGGGCGGAGTCGCATCCGACCCATGTCAGGATCTTCGGCGCGGCTATGAAATATCTGTCGACGCTCGGGCCGTCAGCCAAGCTGCGGCTCTATCACGAGGTGACGGTGGCGGCCGCCGACGAACAGTTCTTCGAATATCTGAACTGTCACCCGAAGACAGGCATGCTGGCGGCGGTCGAAACTGTCAGCACCTAAGCGACACAATGGCCGAGCAGCTCGGGATGTGCCGCGCAGATGTGATGCGCGCCGGCCTCCCGCAACTCGGCCTCGCTGCCGTAGCCGTAGAGCACGCCGATGGCGATCATCCCGTTGGTCCTGGCGCCGACCACGTCGTGGCTGCGGTCGCCGATCATGATCGCGCTGGTCGCATCGACCTTGGCCTCGTCGAGCGCGTAGCGGAGCAAGTCGCGTTTGTCGACGCGCGTGCCGTCGAGCTCGGAGCCGAACACGCGTTCGAAATACGGCTTCAAGCCGAAATGATCGACAATGCGGCTGGCGTAGACGGCGGGCTTGCTGGTCGCCACGAACATGCGCTGACGTGTCGCTGCGAGCGAAGATAACGTGTCCGTAATTCCGCTGTAAGCCTCGTTCTCGAACAGGCCGATATCGCTAAAGCGCTCGCGATAGAGCTGCAGTGCTCGGTCGGCGAGCTCATCGGCTCCGGTGAGCTTGCGAAGGCTGGCAAGCAGCGGAGGGCCGATGCACCAGGTCAGTTCGTCCTCGCTCGGCACGGGAACGCCGAGCCGTTCCAGCGCATATTGGATCGAGCGGGTGATCCCGGGCTTAGGGTTCGTCAGCGTGCCGTCGAGATCAAAAAAGATTGTCACCATCGGGCATGACCGGTGTTGATACTGCCGTCTGTTGCTAGTTGGCTCTGGTTCCAAGTCAAGGTCCGATTTGTCCGATAGCGTCAATGCCATGCGAATTGCTCGGGTCATTGCTGTGTTGTGCCAGGTCGTCCTGCTGTCGCCGGCGCTCGCGGAGGAGGCGCCGCCCACCGATGCGCCTGCGAAGGCCGCGGAACCCGAGAAGCCGGCGGAGAAACCGAACGACGCGCGCGAGAGCGACACGCGGGAGTCGATCTGCCTGATCGTGGAGGCGGCCGCGCGCGACAATAGCCTGCCGCTGGAATTCTTCGCGCGCGTGATCTGGCAGGAAAGCCGCTTCCAGGCCGATGCGGTCGGGCCCATGACGCGCAGCGGCCAGCATGCGCAGGGGATCGCGCAGTTCATGCCGGGCACTGCCAGCGAGCGCGGTCTGCTCGATCCGTTCAATCCGGTGCAGGCTTTGCCGAAGTCGGCCGAATTCCTGAATGAGCTGCGCAACCAGTTCGGCAATCTCGGCCTTGCCGCGGCCGCCTACAATGCCGGCCCCCGGCGCGTGCAGGAATGGCTCGCCGGCACCGGGCCGATGCCGGAGCAGACCCGCAATTACGTGTATGCCATCACCGGCACCAGCGTCGATGCCTGGGCCAAGGCGGGGAGCACCGGCAAGGGACCACCGAGCTCGCCGACGACGAGCTGCCGTGATCTGATCGCGCTGCTCAAGCGTGCTCCCAATCCATTCGTCGCCGAGCTCGAGCAGCATGTCGAGCTTGCAGCCGCAAAGATCTGGGGCGTGCAGCTCGCGGCCGGCTTCGACCGCAACAGGGCGCTCGCGATGTATTCCCGGGCCGTGACGAAACTGAGCACCGTGATCGGCGAGCGTGATCCGAGCCTGCTCTCCTCGGTGATGCGCAGCCGTGGCACGCGCGCGTTCTATCAGGTCCGCATCGGCGCGGATACGCGCGCCGAGGCTGATGATCTGTGCAACCGCATCCGCAAGGCGGGCGGGGCGTGTTTCGTGCTGAGGAACAGGGGTGTGGCGGGGTAGGATGAGCCGTCATTCCGGGTTCGCGCCAAGTGCAGCGCCCCGGAATGACGGCGGTGAGCCTGGCTGTCATGCATGCCAGCCCCGCCGCGCCTTTCCTTGACGCGCGCACCCGTCTCGCCCGTTATGCGGGCACGATTCCTTACCGGCCAAAGCTCCCGTGGCGCTTCCTCCGCTCGATTCACCGCAATGGAATAGTCCCTGGCGCGCCTTCGCGTGGGGACTGCGCTCGATCACGCAGACGATCCTCACCATCGTGCTGTTCGTGACCTATCTCGGCATCGGTGCGCTCGCTCACGACACCCATTTCAGCCTGCTCTGGGCATTGTGCTCGACGCTGTTGGTCTGGGCAGGTCCGGCGCAGATCATCCTGATCACCACGCTCGGCTCGGGCGCCACCATCATCCAGTCGGCGATCGCGGTGACCGTCAGCGCCATCCGCCTGTTTCCAATGGTGGTCTCGGTGCTGCCGCTGATGCGCACACCCACGACCAAGCGGCGCGAGCTGATTTTCGCCGCGCATCTCACCGCAGTGACGCTGTGGGTCGAATGCCACCGCTTCCTGCCGCAGGTGCCGCGCGAACGGCGGATCGCCTTCGTCCACGGGCTCGGCTGCGGGCTCGTCTCCGTGTGCCTTGTCGCCAATATCGTCGGCTATTTCCTCGCCGCCAACCTGACGCAGACGCTTGGTGCGGCGATCCTGTTGCTGACGCCGCTGTCGTTCCTGTTCTCGACGGCGCGCAACAGCCGCGAGGTCGCCGACGTCGTCGCGCTCGTGCTGGGCATCGTGCTCTATCCGCTGGCGGCGAAGATGAACTCCGGCCTCGATATCCTCGTCAGCGGCGTGGTCGCCGGGACGATCGCTTATGGCGTGCACTGGTGGCGGGAGGTACGCGCATGAGCTTTGCGCAAGCGATCGGCGACTGGCACGCGCTGGCGGTGCTGTTCGTCGCCGGCGTCGTTCCCAACCAGATCTGGCGCATGCTGGGCCTGTGGTTCGGCGGCGGCATCGACGAGGGCTCGGAGCTGCTGGTCTGGGTCAGGGCGGTCGCCACCGCGATCCTGGCCGGCGTCATCGCCCAGATCGTGGTCCAGCCGCCGGGGGCGCTGGCCAGCGTGCCTGATGTCCTGCGTTATGGTGCGGTCGGTGCCGGTCTCGTCGTTTTCCTGCTGACCCGCCGTTCGATCTTCGCAGGCGTGGTCACGGGCGAAGTCTTCATGCTGGCCGGCAAGTGGTGGTTGGGCTAAAACCGCCAGCGAACAGCCAGGGAACAGGACATATGGTTCGCGAACAGGAGCTCCGCGAGGGCGAGGTCGCCATCGAGCTGCCGCCGACGCAAGATGCCGGCCTCGTCTTCATCGGCCGGATCCGCACGCCCTGGTCGTCGCGGCTGGAGACGCCGCGGCAGGGACGTCAGGACGGTCCGATCTGCCGCCTCGAGATCTTCGAGCCGTTCGTGCCGGCCATCAAGGGCGTCGACTTCTACAGCAACCTCGAAGTGCTCTATTGGCTCGACCGCTCGCGCCGCGACATCGTCCTGCAGAGCCCGAAGAACAACGAGAAGACCCGCGGCACCTTTTCGCTGCGCTCGCCGGTGCGGCCCAATCCGATCGGCACCTCGATCGTCAAGCTGGTCGGCATCGAGGGCAATGCCATCCTGGTGCGCGGCCTCGATTGCATCGACAACACGCCGCTGATCGACATCAAGCCCGACCGCTGCGAGTTCACGCCGCTGGCCGCGCCGCAGACGGGCGATTTCGAGACGGAGTGAGGGGCCTCCGCTCCAACCTCGTCATTGCGAGCGCAGCGAAGCAATCCAGGATCCCTCCACCGAGGCAGTCTGGATTGCTTCGTCGCAAGAGCTCCTCGCAATGACGAGGATGCAGCGCCGGCTACCCCTTCAACGCCGCCATCAGCTTCGCCGCGTGCTCTTGCAGCACCTTGTCGTCTTCCTTGCGGCTCGCAGGCGGCAGCATGGCGACGCCGTCGTGGCGCGGCATCACGTGCATGTGCAGGTGAAACACCACCTGTCCGCCGGCAGGCTCGTTGAACTGCTGCACTGTGATGCCGTCGGCATTGAACGCCTTCATTGCGGCGGCCGCGATCTTGTGCGCGCCTCGGGCGACATGGGCGTAATCGTCGGGCTTGATGTCGAGGATGTTGCGGGCAGGAGCCTTCGGGATCACCAGCGTGTGACCGGGCACGCGCGGCATGATGTCGAGGAAGGCGAAGACGTGCTCATCCTCGTAGACCTTGTAGCAGGGCAGCTCGCCGCGCAGGATTTTCGCGAAGATGTTGTTAGTGTCGTAGGCGGTCATGGCGGCGGCTCCTCGAACGATTTGCGCTTACTGTCACCAGCCGTGGCGAGGCGTCAAGGCGCCTCGTCGGCCGCTTTGCGGAACGGGCCGAGCTCGGCGAGCTCTCGTCCGGCTTCCGCGACATAGGCGCGCTCGCGCTTGAGGTAATCGTCGATGGCGCGGCGCAGGCCGGGATCGGCGATGAAGTGGGCGGAATGCGTGGTCCGGGGTAGGTAGCCGCGCGCGATCTTGTGCTCGCCCTGCGCGCCGGCCTCGACGTGTTTGAGGCCGCGCTTGATCGCGAAATCGATCGCCTGGTAGTAGCAGACCTCGAAATGCAGGAACGGGTGATGCTCGACCGCGCCCCAGTTGCGGCCGAACAGCGTGTCCGAGCCGATGAAGTTGATCGCGCCCGCAATCCAGCGATTGTTACGGCGGGCCATCACCAGCAGCACGTCCTCGCTCATGGACTCGCCGATCAGCGAGAAGAACTCGCGCGTTAGGTACGGCCGGCCCCATTTGCGCGAGCCGGTCTCCATGTAGAATGCGAAGAAGGCATCCCAGGCATCCTCGGTGATGTCCTTGCCGGTGAGCCAGTGGATCGTGATGCCGGCCGCGAGCGCATCGCGCCGCTCGCGCTTGATCGATTTGCGATGGCGCGAGTTCAGCGTCGCCAGGAAGTCGTCGAAGCTCGCAAAGCCCTCATTGTGCCAGTGGAACTGCTGGTCGGTGCGCTGGAGGAAGCCGTGCTCGGCGAGCAGCTTCCATTCCGACTCCCGCGCGAAGGTGACGTGGACGGAGGAGGCCTTGCTGACGCCGCATAGCGCTATGAGCCCACTCGCCAGCGCCTCGGTGATGCGCTCGCGATCGACGCCATCACGCACCAGCAGCCGCGGCCCCGTGGCCGGTGTGAAGGGAACCGAGACCTGGAGCTTCGGGTAGTAGCGTCCCCCGGCACGCTCATAGGCATCCGCCCAGCCGCGATCGAAGACGTATTCGCCTTGGCTGTGCGATTTCAGATAGCAGGGGACGATTCCGGCGACGCGGCCGCCGAGCTTGGCGACCAGATGCCGGGGTCCCCAGCCAGTCCGGACCGTGGCCGAGCCCGATTTCTCGACCGCAGAGAGAAAGGCGTGGGAGACGAACGGGTTATAGGCGGGTCTTGAGAGGTCGAGGGAATCGCTTGGAAGAGCGGATGAGGTTCTGGTGCCAGCCCCATTGCACCGTCCGCCGGGATTGGCGCAGGCGTCCCAATCCTCCGGTGACACGTCGCCAATCGAAGGTACGGCCTCGAGCGTGATTTCCGATGATGCCATCGTGCCCAAGATCGTGCATTGCAGCAGCGACTTCAAGAGGGCGGGGGAACACAGGTCTCGTGCCCCGGACGCGGCGCAGCACTCCCGGCGATGCGAAGCATCGTCCGGTGTGGTGCGCCGCTGAGCCGGGCTCATGTGGCCGCGCGCTCGCGGAGAGATGGGTCCCGCCTCAGCGCTGCGACGCTCACCCGTCGCAGCTTGTCCGGGACACGGGCAAGCCCTACGGCACGAACCCCTCGAAGATCATCTGGTCCGCATACCGCCCGACCCGGCTCCGCTGCTCCGGGGTGCGGACGGTCCAGCCGAGCAGGGCGCAGCCGAACAGGTTGCGGGCGATCCAGGGGGCGGGGGCCGGCAGGTGGTCGGCCTTGAAGGCGACGAAATGCGGCCGGGTTTGCAAGCCGTGGCGCAAGTACAGCATGCTGTCACGCTGCTCTTGGGTGAGGTTGGCCCAGTACTCGTCCTCATAGCTCCGCTGCGCGACGATGCCGCGCGGACGATTGGGCAACAGGTCACGTAGCGCCAGCACCTGGTCGGGATCGAAGGACATGCCGACGGCGGGGCCGTCATACGAGGCCAACACCTCGGCCATCCGCTTCACCAGCTTGCGATCGCCGCCGAAATGGCTCTTCACCTCGATTACCAGGGGCACACGTCCGGCGACCATGGCGCAGAGGTCGGCGAGCGACATCATCCGCTCGTCGGTGTCCTTGAACCTGACGGCCTTCAGCTCGGTCGCGGTCTTTGCGATCACCTCGCCGGTGGCCTCGGTGAGTCGGCCCAGGGCATGGTCGTGATGGACCATGGCCTCGCCGTCGGCCGAGAGCTGGATATCGACCTCGATCGCAAAACTACCAGCAATCGCAGCCTGCACCGCGCCCGGCATGTTCTCGACGATGCCGCGCGAAATGTCATGCAGGCCGCGATGGGCGACCGGCCGCGCTGTCAGCCAATCCGGAGCGCGCATTTGGCGTCAGGCGACCTCGAACACGCCTTCGACCTCGACCGCCGCATCCGCGGGCAGCGAGGCGACGCCGACGGTGGTGCGGGCGTGGCGGCCCTTGTCCCCGAAGGCGGCAACCATCAGGTCGGAGGCGCCGTTGAGCACCTTCGGCCCATCCAGGAAATCCGGGGCCGAGTTGATGAAGCCGCCGAGGCGCACCACGCGTACGACCTTATCGAGATCGCCGAGCGCCGCCTTGACCTGGGCCAGCAGGTTGACGGCGCAGCCGCGCGCGGCTGCGGCGCCGTCCTCGATCGAGACGCCGGCCCCCAGCTTGCCCTTGGCGATCAGCTTGCCGGCGGGGTCGAAGCAGACCTGGCCGGAGACGAAGAGGAGGTTGCCCGTGCGCACAAAGGGCACGTAGTTGGCGACGGGGGAGGGGGCCTCGTGCAGCTTGATGCCTTGCTCCGCCAGTTTCTGCTCGACCGTGCCCGCCATGTCCGACCTCGTTGTCCAAAAATCCTTCGCTCCGGCGCGTCCCCTGGATGGCCGGGCGCGCCCTGTTTCGCCCATCATGCCGCCACATGCAAGCAACCGGAGGGGCTGCATTTTGTTGAGGCTGGCCGGCAGGTTCAACGTGGAGGGGCAATTTTACGTGGACGGCCTCAGTTGCGGCGCAATGGAACGGTCATTAAAATGTCGAATCTGCGCTTTCCTCAGGGAACAGACATGGTGCATCTTTTCCGGACTTCGCTCGGTGTGATGGCGCTTGCCGCGGCCAGTGTCGGCCTTGGCGGCGTAGCCGAGGCCGCCAACGGTCCGTTTCTCGCGCACCAGGCGCTGTATGATCTCCGCCTCGTCAAATCGCGCACCAATTCGGTCAATAGCGCCCGCGGCCGGATCCTCTACAATTTCACGGGGAACGCCTGCGAGGGCTATACCTCGGAATTCCGCCAGGTCTCCGAGCTCGACAGCGGCGAGGGCAAGGTCACGCTCAGCGACCTCCGCTCCAACTCCTGGGAGGACGCCGCCGGCAAGAGCTACCGTTTCAAGATCGAGACGCGCATGAACGAGGCGGATGCCGGCCGCGTCGATGGCTCGGCCGAGCGCGACGGCGACCACATCAACGTCAAGCTGAAGCTTCCGGCGCCGAAGACGTTCACGCTCGACGGCAAGATCGTGTTCCCAACCGAGCAAATCCAGCGCATCATCGCAGCGGCGAGGGAAGGCAAATCGCTGCTCGAACTCTCCGTCTATGACGGCTCCGATGACGGCCAGAAGGTCTACAACACGCTGACCGTGATCGGTCAGCCGATCCCCGCCGACCGTGCCACCTCGTCCGATCCGTCGACTGCGGACGAGCACATGAAGTCGCTCAAGCGCTGGCCAGTCACCGTCAGCTATTTCGACCGCGACGCCCAGCAGAAGGAGGGCGAGCAGACGCCGGTCTATGCGATGGCGTTCGAGCTCTACGAGAACGGCGTCTCGCGCCAGCTCGTGCTCGACTACAACGATTTCGTCATCTCCGGCGCCATGGGCAAGTTCGACGTGAAGGACAGCAAGCCCTGTAATTGAGGGCTAGGTCTCTCGTCGCGAGCAGCGTCGTAGGGTGGGCAAAGCGGATCGTGCCCACGCTTTCTCTCGATAATCGTTGATGGATGGTGGGCACGGCGCAAGTGCGCCTTTGCCCACCCTACGAGATCTCTCTTGGTCGCTTCGCTCCTCGCAATGACGGGGCTAGCTCTCGTCACACTCTCCCGCTACGCTCCCTCCCAACCACAAATTCGGGGAGCCAGCCCATGCCGAAGCTCGACCATCTCCGCCCCAGCGGCCTGCATCACAATCCAGCCTATTCCCACGTCGTCACCGCGACGGGGGCGCGCACGATCTACATTTCCGGCCAGGTCTCGACCGACGAGGAGGGCCGGATCGTCGGCGAGGGCGATATCGCTGCGCAGACCACCCAGGTGATGCAGAATCTCGGCCTCGCGCTGAAGGCCGCGGGGGCAAGCTATTCCAACATCGTCAAGATCACGACCTTCGTGGTGAACTACAAGCCGGAGCTGCGGCCCATCATCGGCAAGGCCCGCTCGGCCTTCTTCGAAGGCATGGAGCCGCCAGCCTCGACGCTCGTCGGCGTCTCCGCGCTCGCTGCGCCGGAATGGCTGATCGAGATCGAGGCGGTCGCGGTTGCGGATTGAGGTTTTCCTGTAGCCCGGATGAAGCGCAAGCGTAATCCGGGAAGCCTGTCGCCACGGAGCACTGTCCCGGATTGCGCTCCGCTCCATCCGGGCTACAGCTGCTATGAGTGCTTCGCCTCTGACAGCTCTTGTAGAGCCGCCATCGCTTCGTCGGCTCTGTCGGACGGTACGAAGAGATGGTCGTGGTGGAACGCCGACACGGCATTCACGCTGATGCCGGCGTCGGCGAGGCGCGCCGTGATTGCCGCCAGGAAGCCGACCGCATCGAGCGCGGAGTGAACCGTGAGCGTGATCAGGCGTGAGGCGAATTCGTAGCGCAGTCCTGCGCGTTCGGCATCCTCCAGCGGTGCTACGACCGTTGTGCCCTCCGGCTCGCGGAAGATCAGGAGCGGATCGACTGCTGCGGGAATAGTCTCGTCTGCCGCGATCGTGCAAAATACGAAGGTGCCCGGTCGCAGCTCCGGCTTCATCAGTCTCAGCAGCGCATTGAGATCGCGTTCACCCGTCATCACTCCTGCGCCTTCTCCGGGCCCTCATAGGCAATGCCGCGGATCACCGCGGCGCTGCCGAACTTCTTGCGCAGGCTGTCGACCGCGCGTTCGGCGTGGGCGGCGCGCCGGTCGAGCATGTCGGTGTCATCGATCGCCGAGCCCTCGCGCAGCGCGCTGACGCCGGCGCCCATCAGGCGGAAGGCGGTGCCGTCGATTTCCTTGGCCAGCATCTCGCGGCAGATCGAGAAGATCTTCGCGGCCAGCTGCGTCGGGGCGGCGATCGATTGCGAGCGCGTGCGCTGGCGGAAATCGGCGGTCTTCAACTTCAGCGTCACGGTGGAGCCGGCGAGTTCGCTGCTCTTCAGGCGCGACGACGTCTTCTCGCAGAGTCGCCACAGGATCTTCTCCAGCGTCGCGAAATCGCGGATGTCGGTCTCGAACGTCGTCTCGCTTGAAATGGTCTTGGCGCCGCGGTCAGGCTCGACGCGGCGGTCGTCGATGCCGCGTGCGAGCCGCCACAGCCTGCGGCCCTCGCTCGGAAACTGCCGCATCATCTCGATCTCGTCGGCCTTCTGCAGATCGGCGATGATGCGGAAGCCGCGCTGCACCAGGCGTTCCTGCGTCGCGGGACCGACGCCGAAGATGAAGCCGACCGGCTTTTCCGCCAGCATCAACCGCGCTTCCTCCTGGTCGAGCGCGGCAAAGCCTCTGGGCTTGTCGAGGTCGGAGGCGATCTTGGCCAGGAACTTGTTGCAGGACAGGCCGACCGAGACGGTGATGCCGATGTCGCGCTCGACGTCGCGGGCAAAGCGCGCCAGCACCTTGGCGGGGATCATGCCGTGCACCCGCTCGGTGCCGGAGAGATCGAGGAAGGCCTCGTCGATCGAGAGCGGCTCGACCAGCGGCGTCAGCGCCTGCATGGCCTGGCGGACCTCGCGGCCGACCCGGACGTACTTTGCCATGTCCGGGCGGATCACGGTCGCATGCGGGCAGGCTTCCAGTGCCTTGAACATCGGCATCGCCGAGCGAACGCCATAGGTGCGCGCGATGTAGCAGGCCGCCGACACCACGCCGCGCTTGCCCCCGCCGATGATGACGGGCTTGTCGGCGATGTCAGGGTTGTCGCGCTTCTCGACCGTCGCATAGAAGGCGTCGCAGTCGATATGGGCGATGGTCAGGCCGGCGAGCGAGCGGTGGCGGACGAGGCGGGGGGAACCGCAGGCCGAGCAGCGCCGCAGGCCCATATCCAGATCGGCCAGACAATCCCGGCAGAAGCAGCGGGGCCCGGCCGGCTCTGGGACGCTCACGGCACGTCGCGCTCCCAGGAGGGGTCACCGAGCGCATCGCCGAGGACCTGCCGCGCCGCGGCAACGTTGGTCGGGTGCAGTTCCGCCACCTTGGCAAAGGCCTTCACCGTGGCATCGTCCCGCATCACGAAATCGAGCACGCTGAGGAGGAAATTCGGGTCCGCGGCGGCGTTGCGCAGGGTCTCCGGACCGACCCCCGTCTCGGCCAGGAACAGGCCCAGCCGCTCAGGCTCGCCCGCGACGAAGGACAGGGCCTGAATCGCAACGATTTCAGCGACTTCGCGGGGGTTGTGAACAGGCTTTTTCACGGGGACGGTTTGCCTTTCCGTTAACTTTCAGTCTCTAATTTGGAATCATCATGCCCGAGTCTCGTGCTCAAGTCTTCCGGCCCCGGACAAGCAACTGGAAACCACATCGCAGAAAGTGGACCCTCGGGTTTAACGAAACTCAAGCGAATCTGAGGCTAGTTTGAATCCAGTTTTCGAAACGCCGGGAAGCGGCGTCTGAGGCGTCACATGTACCGGTCCTTCGGACCAATCAGGAGGGCGGGATGGCTAAGACCGTCCTGATCGTGGAAGACAACGAGCTCAACATGAAGCTCTTCCGCGACCTGTTGGAGGCGCACGGGTACCAGACCTCCGGCACCAGCAACGGCTACGAGGCGCTCGACCTCGTGCGCAAGATGCGGCCCGACCTCGTGCTGATGGACATCCAGCTGCCGCAGGTCTCCGGCCTCGAGGTGACGCGCTGGATCAAGGACGATCCGGAGCTGCGCGCCATTCCAGTCGTCGCGGTCACGGCGTTCGCGATGAAGGGCGACGAAGAGCGCATCCGCGAGGGCGGCTGCGAAGCCTATTTGTCCAAGCCGATCTCGGTCGGCAAATTCATTGAGACGGTCCGGCGTTTTATCGGATAGGAAGTGAGTTCACAGTGTCCGCGCGTATCCTGGTCGTCGACGACGTCCCCGCCAACGTCAAGCTGTTAGAGGCCCGCCTTTCCGCCGAATATTTCGACGTGATGACCGCCGCGAACGGCACCGAGGCGCTCGCGATCTCAAGGCGTGCCGAATGCGACATCATCCTGCTCGACGTGATGATGCCCGACATGGACGGCTTCGAGGTCTGCCGCCGCCTCAAGACCGATCCGGCGACGCACCACATTCCCGTCGTGATGGTCACCGCGCTCGACAGCCCCGCCGACCGCAATCGCGGGCTCGAGGCCGGTGCCGACGACTTCCTGACCAAACCCGTCTCCGACGTCGTGCTGATCGCGCGGGTGCGCTCGCTGACGCGGCTGAAGATGATGACGGATGAGCTGCGCATGCGCGCCATCACCTCGCTCGAGATCGGCATGCAGGCGCCCGAGCGCAGTGCGATCGCCGACACCGGCAAGGGCGGCCGCATCCTCCTGGTCGACGACCGCCAGTCCTCCTACGAGCGGCTGGCGACGATCCTCGCTGCCGAGCACACCATCGACGTCGAGCCGAACCCGACGGAGGCGCTGTTCCACGCCGCCGAGGGCAACTACGATCTCCTGATCGTCTCGCTCGACCTCAACAATTTCGACGGCCTGCGCCTGTGCAGCCAGGCGCGCTCGTTGGAGCGCACGCGCCATGTGCCGATCCTGGCGATCGCCGACCCCGAGAACTCGACACGGCTGCTGCGCGGCCTCGAGATCGGCGTCAACGACTACCTGCTGCGCCCGATCGACAAGACCGAGCTCTTGGCGCGCGCCCGCACCCAGATCCGCCGCCGCCGCTACACCGATCATTTGCGCGACAATGTGCAGAACTCGATCGAGATGGCGATCACCGACGCGCTGACCGGCCTGCACAATCGCCGTTACATGGAGAGCCATCTGGCGACGCTCGCCGAGCAGGCCGCGACCCGCGGCAAGCCGCTGGCGCTGATGATCCTGGACATCGACTATTTCAAGTCGATCAACGACAATTACGGCCACGATGCCGGCGACGACGTGCTGCGCGAGTTCGCGGTGCGCGTGCGCAAATCGATCCGCGGCATTGATCTCGCCTGCCGTTACGGCGGCGAGGAATTCGTCATCGTGATGCCCGAGACCGATCTCCATGTTGCCGGCATGGTCGCCGAGCGCCTGCGCCGCTCGATAGCGGGTGAGCCCTTCGCGATCCACAAGGGGGCCAAGCGCATCGAGGTCACGATCTCGATCGGCCTCACCACGCTCGAGCGAAAGGGCGAGGCGGTGGCCGACGTCCTCAAGCGCGCCGACACCGCGCTCTACCGCGCCAAGCACGACGGCCGCAATCGCGTGGTCTCGCAGGCGGCGTGAGGGCCGTCCGCGCAAAGTTGCGAAAACAACCCCATGCACAGTAGCCGGCGCGAGCGGGATCAATGGGTTACGCGGGTGGCGAGATAATTTGCGCCGGCAGCGGCGTCGTTTGACCCGTCGGGCAAAACAGGAGCATATTGGTAGGGTCGCGAAATGGTCCTGACGGGTAGTCAGGCGCCCGCGCTTTCTCCACAAATCCCGGTGTCATTCCCCGCCTTGTGCGCAGTCGCGCACTGGAGCGGGGAATCCAGTACGCCGCAGCGTCTCGGGTCTAGCTTCACTGTCTCTGGAATACTGGATCACCCGCTTTCGCGGGTGATGACAGCGAGCGATCAGGCGACAGCGGTTAGTCTGGAGCGCGCTTGCTCCGTTTCTCCGCCGGGTTCGCATCCTCGCCCACATCCACCCCCGCATTCCGCAACAACACCTTCGCCGCTTCCTTCGCGGCTCTGGCCATCGCCGGATCATCGCGCACGAGGTCCTGCGCGATGGAGCCGTCGACCAGCAGCACCAGCTGCGTCGCGAGCGCGTCCGCTTCGGCAACGCCGAGCTCGGTCAGGCGGTCGCGAAACCAGAGGCGGCGGCTTTCCTTGAAGGCGATCGCGATCTTCTTCACGGCGCGGTCGCCGGGGCCGAGCTCGGCGACCGCATTGACGAATGGGCAGCCGCGAAAGTCTTTCGCCGCGAAGCGCCGCTCCAGCGAATCGAACGTCGCGAGGATCTGCTCGGCGGGCGGCTTGTCGGAGGGGCGTGCGCTGACGAAGCGGCGCTCGAGATAGGCCGCGATCAGCGCGTCCTTGGACGGGAAGTGATTGTAGAGCGTGCGCTTACTGATGCCGACCTCGGCCGCGATGGTATCGACGCCGATGGCGCGAATGCCTTGCAGATAGAACAGCTTGTCGGCGGTCTGAAGGATCCGCTCTTTCATCGTCTGTGGGGCAGGCGGGGGAGCCATGCGGAGCTAAGCGTCCTGTTCGCTTGACAGCCGCTTCCATCTATAGCCTAAGTGCACAGGTCTGTGTACCCAAAAACATCGGCAAAAGCAGACGACGGCACGCGTGCCGCGCCCAAAAGGGAGAAGAAAAATGCCCCTGCTGCAGGTTCTGCGTCCCACCTTGCCGATCCTGATCGGCGCCTCGATCATGCTGACCTTGAGCATGGGGCTGCGGCAGTCGCTCGGTATCTTCATGCAGCCGCTGACGCACGACATCCACATTTCGATCTCGGATTTCACGCTTGCACTGGCCGTGCAAAACCTCGCCTGGGGCTTCCTGCAGCCGCCCGCCGGTGCACTCACCGTGCGCTACGGCTTCCGCCCGATCATGATCGCCGGCGCGCTGATGTACATCGCGGGCCTCGCGCTGATGGCGACGGCGAATGGGCTTCTCAGCATCATGATCGGCGCCGGCGTGCTGATCGGGACCTCGCTCGCCTGCACCGCGGCGGCGATCGCGATGTCGGTGGCGGCACGTGCGGTGCCGGAGACGGTGCGCTCGACCGTGCTCGGCATCGTCTCCGGCGCGGGCTCGCTCGGCGCGCTACTTTCGGCGCCGATCGGACAGATGCTCAACGAGGGCTTTGGCTGGCGCGTCGGGCTCGCGGGCTTCGTCATCATGTCGGTGCTGATGATCCCTGCGGCCTGGTATGCCGGGCGCGTCGACAAGATTCCGTTGCCGAAGCCGGCGGCCGACGAGATCGATGATGCCACGGCTGCAGCCGCGGCGAGGACCGCGTTCGGCAATGCCTCCTTCGTGGTGATGACCTGCGCCTATCTCGTCTGCGGCATGCAGCTCGTGTTCCTCACCACGCACCTGCCGTCATATCTCGCGATCTGCGGCCTCGATCCGATGCTGAGCGCGCAGACGCTCGGCATGATCGGCGGCTTCAACGTGCTGGGCTCGCTGTTCTTCGGCTGGGCCGGCCAACGCTGGAACAAGCTGGCGCTCTTGGGCGGGATCTACATCCTGCGCTCGCTCGCACTCGCCTGGTACTTCATGCTGCCGGCAAGCCCGTTCTCGACGCTGCTGTTCGGCGCGATCATGGGCTTTCTGTGGATGGGCGTCGGCCCGCTGGTCGCGGGCGCGGTCGCCGAGATGTTCGGCCTGCGCTGGCAGGCGATGATCCAGGGCCTCGCCTTCATGAGCCACCAGATCGGCAGCTTCCTCGGCGCTTACGGAGGCGGGCTGCTCTACGACGCGCTCGGCTCCTACACCATGGCCTGGCGCATCGGCGTCGCGCTCGGCCTTGCCGGCGGGATCGTGCAGGTCGCGTTCGCGCTTGTCAGGCCGTCGCAGCCGCCCACGCCAGTGCTGCGGACAGCGTAGGGCGGGGCGGGTGGTCGTTTTCCTTGGCCTTGCACCGCTGCCGTTCTCACAAATTTGCATTTGCCTCAAAGCGCTCGGTTGCTGACGTGCGAGAGAACTTTTCGTCGACTCGGCAGGCGGTCGTTCATGGGCTTGCCAATTTCGCGTTTGGGTCGTGTCAGGCTGTGGTCAGCCTTCTCAGATTGAAAATGGGCTTGAGTTGCAGAGTGTTAGCCAGTTCATAATCCTAATCGCGCCGGCCAGCTTAAGCTTTCGAGACAACCGCTCGGGAGGCAACGATGACGCCCGGCTGGCTCATTTTCCCTGCGACTATCGCCTGTGTCTACTTCCTGGTCATTGTGAGTTTGATCATGCTTGGCGCTTGGTAGGCGGCTGAGGGAAGAGAATCTTGAAAGAGCGCGCTTTCAAGATTCGCCCATAGACCGACGCGAACTCATGTCGGTCGGAATTCGATCGGGTGCGGCCATGGATTGCGCGAATTGCGGCAGAGTCAACCCGGAGGGAACGAAGGTCTGCGGCGATTGCGGCGCGCCGCTGTTCTTTCGCTGCCCTGCGTGCGGGGGCGACAATCCGACAGGCAAGAACTTCTGTGGCGACTGCGGTGCCGCGCTCACGCCGACCGTACCGCCGCAAATGACGAGAGGGGCCGGCGCAGCGACGTCCATCGTGCCACCGGTCACGGAGCGCGCAGGCTTGTTGGCCGCACCAAGTTCTTCCGCCGAGCGTCGTCAGCTCACAGTGATGTTCTGCGATCTCGTCGGCTCGACGGCACTTGCGACAAAGCTCGATCCGGAAGATCTACGGGACATAATTGCTGAGTACCGCGATAGCGTAGCGGCGGTCGTCCGCAAATACGGTGGCACCGTCAGCCGTTACATCGGCGATGGCATGCTCATACTATTCGGTCATCCTTCAGCGCATGAGGACGATGCCGAACGCGCAGTGCGCGCTGCGCTTGAGATCGCCGCGACCAGGCACGCGCCGGGAGCCCCAGCCGAGTTCGAGCTGCGGGTTCGTCTTGGGCTCGCGACTGGCCTCGTCGTCGTAGGTGACCTTATCGGCAGCGAAGCGGCGGAGGCGCAGGCCGTGCTTGGCGAGACGCCGAACCTTGCCGCTCGACTGCAAGCGCTCGCCGAACCGGATGGGGTAGTCATCCCTGAGGACACGCGGCGGCTCATCGGCGGGCTCTTTGACTACGAGAATCTCGGCGCCGTGACGCTGAAGGGCTTCGCCGCACCGGTGCAAGCCTGGCGGGTGCTTCGTGAGGGAACAGCGGAGAGCCGGTTCGAGGCGTTGCACCCTTCGGTCCTCGCCCCGCTGGTTGGGCGTGAGGAAGACCTCGCGCGGTTGGAGCGGAGCTGGCGCCATGCGCGGGCGGGTACCGGTCAAGTCATGCTGCTTGTCGGCGAGGCGGGGATCGGCAAGTCGCGCCTCGTTGCGGCTCTTCAGGAGCGTATCGAGCGAGAGCCGCACACCTGCTTGCGCTACTTCTGCTCGCCTCATCATCAGGAAAGCGCGCTTTACCCCTTCATCGCACAACTCCAGCGAGCGGCTGGCTTCGATCGTGAGGACACACCGACGACCAAGCTCGACAAACTTCGAGCGCTCCTGTCGCCTGCATTGTCGCCCAACGAGGACGCGGCGATCCTGGCCGAGTTTCTGTCGATCCCCAACGATAATCTATACTTACCGGTTACGAGTACGCCGCAACAAAAGAAGGAGAGAAGCTTCGCCGCTCTGGTTCGCCAGCTTGAAGCTCTCGCGCAAAGACGTCCAATCATGATCGTGTTCGAGGACATGCAATGGATAGATCCAAGCTCGCGCGAGCTGCTGGACCGAACCGTCGATCGCGTAGCAAGCCTGCCGGTTTTGGTCTTGATCACCTACCGTCCCGAGTTCCAGTTAGTATGGACCGGAAAGCCGCATGTCAGCTTGCTCGTGCTGAACCGGCTCGACCAGAATGCGGGCGCTGCGCTCATCCGGAGCGTGGCAGGTGGCCAGACGCTGCCGACCGAAATCGTCAATGAAATTGCTGAACGTACGGATGGTGTGCCGCTGTTCGTTGAGGAGTTGACCAAAGCGGTGCTCGAAACAAGCCCCCAGAGTATCGCGCGAGCGATCTCCTTCGCGCCGCTGCCCGGACTTGCCGTACCGGCCACGCTACATGCTTCGTTGATGGCGCGGCTCGACCGGATTGGGCCGATCGCCAAGGAGGTGGCACAAATCGGCGCAGCTATTGGCCGCGAGTTCTCCTATGATCTGCTGGCCTCGGTCGCACAGCGGTGCGACAACGAGTTGCGGGCGGCGCTTGACCGGCTGATCAACACCGGCCTCGTGTTTGGGAGTGTCGAGCCGCCCGACGCCAATTTCTTGTTCAAACATGCACTGGTCCAGGATGCGGCATACGGCACAATGTTGCGCGGCCAACGCCGCGAGCTGCACGCTCGGATCGCTGGCGCACTCGAGGAGAGGCTCGCTAGAGGCATCCAAGAGCAGCCGGAAATCCTCGCCCACCACTGCGGACATGCGGGCTTGGCCGAAAAGGCGATTTCCTATTGGCAGGAGGCTGGTGAGCGTTCAAAGGCTCGATCGGCAATGACAGAAGCAATCGCGCAGATGCGAAAGGCGCTTGATTTGCTATCTCAACTGCCGGATGCTCCCGGGCGCCAGCGCACCGAAACTGAACTTCAACTCGCGCTCGGCGGTGCACTGATCGCCGCGAAGGGCCACGCGGCCGAAGAGACCGGCAGGGCCTACGCCCGGGCGCGTTGCCTCTGCGAGGCACTCAACGACACGCCGAATCTGCTCAAGGCACTCTGGGGCGAGTTCGTGCATTATCACGTCCGTGGTGAAACGGACCGATCGCATCGCATCGCCGAGAATCTGCTCGATTTGGCCGGGCGACAGAACGATGCGGCCATTCTTGTCGCCGGTCATCGGGCAGTCGGCGATAGCTGGCTTCATCGCGGACAATTGGCCTTGGCGCGCACCCATCTCGAGCGGGGGCTCGCCCTTTACGATCCGGCGCAGCAGCGCTCTCTGACGGCCCTGTTCGCAGAAAACGCCCGCGTGGCGATGCTTTCGTTCCTTTCGCTTACGTGTGGCCTTCTTGGCTTCGCCGATCAGGCGCGCGTGCAGAGCAGTGACGCTCTGGCAGAGGCCCGCGATTCGTCGCACCCGATCAGCCTCGCATTCGCGCTGAGCGTTGCCTGCCGGTTGCATTTCGTGCTCGAAGACGCGGGCATGGTTGGGCAACGGGCGGACGAGCTGGTTGCGCTCACCACCGAGCAGCGCTTTGCCTTCTTTCTCGCGATGGGGACGGCATATCGCGGCTGGACGCTGGCCGAAGCCGGCGACCCCGAGGCCGGGGTGGACTTACTGCGGCGCGGCATCGAGGGATTCCAGGCGTCCGGCGCAGCATGGACTCTTCCGTTCTACCTTGCGCAGCTCGCAGCAGCCGAGGCAAAGAGAGCACGATATGAAACGGGGCTCGGCCAACTCTCCGACGCCTTGGCACTAACCCAGAAATCGGGGGTGCGGTGGTTCGAGGCCGAGCTGCATCGGCGCCGAGGCGAGTTGATGCTAAGGGCTCGGCCAGGCGCGGAGGCCGATGCGGAGGCCGAGTTTCGCCACGCCATTGCGATTGCTCACCAGCAGGAGGCGAAACTCTGGGAACTTCGCTCCGCCGTCAGTCTCGCCCGGCTCTGGCGTGATCAGGACAGGGGTGATGAAGCACGCGGTCTTCTCGCGCCGGTCTACGGTTGGTTCAGCGAGGGCTTCGACGTTCGCGACTTGAAGGAAAGCAAGGCGCTGCTGGAAGAACTCTGAGTGTAACGTGGAGCTTGTCGTAAGCGCGCTCCATTGGAGCTCCGTAACGTTCTCGGGTTTCGCGACTCCGCTGCACCCTAAAGAAACGTAAGGGCAACGGTGACCTGCTCGGCGCCGTCAATTCTCGGGTCGGCCCCGTCGCTCCGGTTCGCAGCTG
Organism: Bradyrhizobium sp. IC4059; assembly: GCF_020193615.1. NCBI lineage: Bacteria > Pseudomonadati > Pseudomonadota > Alphaproteobacteria > Hyphomicrobiales > Nitrobacteraceae > Bradyrhizobium > Bradyrhizobium sp. IC4059. Next base: position 459,247 of record NZ_JADYVH010000005.1, on the reverse strand, counting down.
GAGTTGGTCCGCGCTGCTGGTCGCGCTTCGGGTTATTCGCATGACCTCTCCCGGCTTCGCACTTTGTGCTGACCCGGTCCGGATCAGGTACTCGACCGCAACCACTGCGAAAAGACCCGAATGGTCCGCGCGCGCGGGTGGCTTGGCCTGCTGACCACATAAAAGCTGTAGCCGGGTAGGTTCAACGAGAATGCCTTCACGAGCGTGCCGGCGGCGAGGTCGTGTGCCACGAGCACATCACTGAAGATCCCGACGCCCTGCCCACTGATCACCGCCTCGATGGCGTGCAGTTCTTCCCGGAAACTCAAGTGCTGCAGGTCCTTGTATTGGGGCACCTCGCGCCACCGGCGCTGGGCCAAACCGAGCCATCTCTGCCACGTCGGTGGCTCACGATCGGCCGGCGACCAATAGGAGTGGATCAGAACGTGCTTTGCGAGGTCGACTGGTCTCTTCAGCCGTCCGGTTGAAAGCAAATCCGGATTGCAGATCGGCCAGAACGTATCGCTAAAGAGTTCATCGACGATTCCGTCTGTCGGCGGTACGCGGCTGGTCGCATAACGGATGGCAACGTCACTGTCTCCGGCCTGCAGATCGAGCACCGTGTCAGTGCCGATCACTTCCAATGGCACGTCAGGATGCAACTTCCGCCACAGGGGCAGGCGGGGCACGAGCCAGCGGCTAGCGAAGGCGTTGGTCGTCGTAACCCGGAGCGGCTGCTCGTCACCTTCCTGCTTGAGGGACGCAATGGCAGCGGCAAACGCCTCGAGTCCGCCGCGAATGGCGGGAAACAGCCGCGCGCCGGCATCGGTCAACGAAAGAGGGCGTGGTCTGCGCCGGAATAGGGCGCGGCCGCAATACTGCTCGAGCAATCCGATCTGGTGGCTGATCGCGGTCGGCGTGACGCCGAGTTCTGCCGCGGCTTTCTTGAAGCTCAGATGACGCGCGGCAGCCTCAAAAGCGCGGAGCTCGATCAGGGGCGGCAGCTTGTGCATGCGGCGAGTGTAGGTGAAATCAGTTCATCGTCACCTGAATTCTTCGGATTTGCTCTGAGACAGCCCGCGATCGAGGATGTGGCGGGCCAAGCTAGGGAGCTCGTGTCATGTCCATCGCATCTGTTGCCAGCGCTGCCGCCGAACTTAGCGCCTCCTTCGGAGGAGAACTGCTCAAGCCAGCGGACGAGGGCTACGACGAGGCGCGCAAGGTTCACAATGGGCTGGTCGACAAACGGCCAGCATTGATTGCCAGATGTCGCAGTGCGGCTGATGTCGTGGATGCCGTGGCACTTGCGACCAAGCTCGGCCTCGAGGTCGCGGTTCGCGGCGGCGGCCACAATGTGGCCGGGCGCGCAACCATCGACGGCGGGATCATGATCGACCTCTCACCCATGAAGGGGGTCCGGGTCGACGCGATCGGCAAGACCGTATGGGCGCAGGGCGGGGTCACCTGGGGCGAGCTCAATCGAGAAACGCAGCTTCACGGACTTGCGGTGACCGGCGGCGTGGTCTCGACCACCGGCATCGCGGGCCTGACGCTCGGCGGAGGACTGGGCTGGCTGATGGGCAAGTACGGCCTCGCGTTGGATAATCTGCGGGCTGTCGAACTCGTCACCGCCGATGGCAAGGTTGTGCGGGCCAGCAAGCAAGAGCAGCCGGATCTATTTTGGGCCGTGCGCGGCGGCGGCGGAAACTTCGGGATTGCCACCAGTCTTGAATACGACCTCCATACGGTAGGGCCGATCATCACCGGCGGCCCGATCGTTCACCCTATCGAGCGTTCCCGCGACGTGCTGGAATTTTTCCGGACCAGCACGCGATCGCTCACGGACGAGCACATGCTGTTCGCATCCCTGACCCATGCGCCCGACGGGTCCGGCAGGGAGGTCGCGGCCCTGGTTACCAGCCACTGCGGTCCAGTCGCCGAGGCCGAACGAGCGATGCAGCCGCTGAAACAGTTCGGGCCTCCCATTCTGGATGCGGTCGGACCGATGACCTATTGCGAGCTCAACCGCATGCTCGACGCCAACTATCCGAAAGGCGCGTTCAACTATTGGAAGTCGAACTTCCTCACGGAGCTGAGCGATGGTGCGATCGCGACGATGATCGAATGCTTCGCCCGCTGCCCGACTCCGATGGGGCAGCTGCTGCTCGAGCACATCCACGGTGCCGCGGCCCGCGTGGGTGCCGGGGATACGGCATTTGTGCATCGGCAGGAGGGCTACAATTTCCTGATCCTCGCGCAATGGACGCAGACCAGCGATACCAGCCGCAGCATCTCGTGGGCACGCGCAACCTATGAAAGGATGCGGCCCTTCTTTGCCTCAGGACGCTATGTCAATTATCTCGACGACGATGAGACAGGCGATCCGGTTGCCGCTGCTTATGGGCGGAACTACAGGCGCCTGCAGCAGATCAAAGCGAAATACGACCCTACGAACTTCTTCCGGATGAACCAGAACATCCGGCCGCTCGCCTGATTGCCGGCTGACGATTTCTCGCTCTCATCAAGATGTGAGTAGAAACTAAGCCGCGACCCGATGCATCGTGGGCGGGGCGAGCTGACGCCCGGGAGGGACTAGAGAATGGCGGTCGTGTGCAGGCCCGCTCGCATCGACGACTTGAAGCAGGCCGATGACATCGTGGTCGCCAGCATCAATGAGCTAACCGAACGGCGGGGGTTCGGGAAGATGGCATCCTCTCGTCCGCCGAATTTTCAGGCCTTCTCGCTCGCGGATGATCCCGAGGGCTTATGGGTGGCCGATGACGACGGAGAAATAGTCGGCTTCGCGTGGAGTTGGGTCTGTGGCGAGCTTTGGTTCCTGGCCCAATTGTTCGTCGCGCCTGATCGTCAGAGCGACGGCATCGGCAATCAACTCATCAACAAGGCATTCGCGCATGCAGAAATGCGCGGAGCACCCATCAAGGCACTGATCACCTTCACGTTCAACAACGTATCTCAAGGCCTCTACATCCGCCACGGACTGTTCCCGCGCTTTCCGATCTACATGGTCAGCGTCCCTCGTGACCGCCTGGCGCCACGGTTGGCTGCGCCGCGGCTCCGTCTTGAATCTCTCACGGCCGACGCGATCCCATACGACAGGCTGGCGCAGATCGATGTCAGCGCAGTCGGCGTTTCCAGGGAGAAGCATCATCGATTTCTCCTTGGCGACAGCACGACGCGCGGATTCACCATCCACGCCGGCAATGAGTGCGTCGGGTACGTCTACATTTCGGGTGGACACATTGGTCCGCTTGCAGTCCACAGGCCAGATCTGGTTGAGTCCGCTTTCGCCGCTGCGTTGTCGTTCGCGGCACAGAGCGATTGTCCGGCCATTTCGGCTTTTGTGCCGGGCGCGAGCGAGCCGGCGCTCAAGGCGGCAATCGACCACGGGATGCGGCTGACGTTCCCGATGCTGCTGATGTCAAATCGACCATTCGGAGATTGGGGTAGCTATTTCCCGCGCAATCCGGGTTTCATGTAGGGGATTCAACCGAGAAGGTCGACGTTGCGGGGCAGGCCGGACGGCACGGAATGATGGCTGGATCGGCGCTCGTCACGGGCCGATCATGCTCTAGCCCTACCGGGGACGCGCGCTGCGGCCTGGAGGGGACGCCCGCTGCACATATGGGTTTTCCAGGCACATCGCCGAACGGCCCGCCGCGCTGGCTCTGCATTCGTCAAATGAACGATACTGGCAAGAGATGTAGGTGCCGCCGCCCCATTCCCACTCCTGCAGACATACCGGAAAATTGCCGCCGAACCGCTGCGCTGCCGCTGGACCGGGCGCGGACATGGTGATCAGGACGAAGAGCAGACAGGCAAGCGCGCGCATCATGATCAGCGCGGCCGCTGCGGAGCGTGCTGCTTGAACCTCACGCGCGGGTTCACATCGCAATAGGTGTTCGATCGCCCGGATGCCGAGGCCAGGCACTGTTCCCGCGTCGAATACATGCAGTCTCCGGAAGCGCCGAGCCCTCCGCCAAATACGCACCAGGGATAGTCATACTGAGCGTTTGCTGCGGAAGAAAATCCGATGACCATAACGACAATGAGCAGAGCGATGCGCATGCGATTCTCCCATCAAGTCAGTTGAGCGGCAACGCAAGAGGTTCGCTCCGAAAGATAGCCGCTTGACGATGCTGGCTCAACAACCACGACTCAAGCGAGTTCCTCTCGTCACGCCGGAGTGTCCCAGTGTGATCTCGCAGAGCCGGTCCGGATTTGCTTCGCTGCGCTAAGCAGCGCAGCGCTGGGTAGCAGGGTACATGAGCAGGGACACGCGAGCCGAAACGACAACGGGGCCCGCAAGGGCCCCGCAAAAATCCTTAGCGCGCTACGCCGCGATCTTACTTGATCTTGGCTTCGCGGAATTCGACGTGCTTGCGCGCGACCGGGTCGTACTTCTTCTTGACCAGCTTGTCGGTCATGGTGCGCGAATTCTTCTTGGCAACGTAGTAGAAGCCGGTGTCGGCGGAGGACACGAGCTTGACCTTGATGGTGACCGCTTTGGCCATGTTCTGAACCTCAGAATATCAGGGGAATCTGGAGCCGGCCAAACGGCCCGCGTTGGCCGGCAACCTAGTCAGAAACGGCGGGAAGTCAAGGTTTCAGGCGGCGGAAACCGCTCAAATCGGGCCCATTAGGCCTCAAAGAACCGGTTTTTCGGCCGCGGCAGGCCCAGATTCTCCCTCAAAGTGGGCCCTTCGTACTCTTTGCGGAAAATCCCGCGCTTCTGCAGCTCCGGGACCACCTTGTCGACGAAATCGTCGAGGCCGGCAGGCAGGAACGGGAACATGATGTTGAAGCCGTCGGAGCCGCGACCGACCAGCCATTCCTCCATCTGGTCGGCGATGGTCTTGGCGGTGCCGACGAAGGACAGGCCGCCATAGCCGCCGACGCGCTGGGCGAGCTGGCGCACGGTGAGCTTCTCGCGGGCGGCGAGATCGACCAGGCGCTGCCGGCCGCTCTTGCTGGCATTGGTCTCGGGAATCTCGGGAAGCGGCCCATCGGGATCGAAGCCGGAGGCATCGGTGCCCAGGATGACGGAGAGCGAGGCAATGGCGCTGTCGTAGTGCACGCGGCTGTCGAGCAAAGCGCGCTTCTCCTTGGCCTCATCGACACTGTCGCCCACAACGACGAAGGCACCGGGGAGGATCTTCAGGTGCTCGGGGTCACGGCCGATCTTCTCCATGCGGCCTTTGATGTCGGCATAGAGTTTCTGGCCGTCGGCGAGGCTGCCGCCGCCGGTGAACACCGCTTCCGCGGTCTCGGCGGCGAGCTGCTTGCCGTCGTCGGAGGCGCCGGCCTGCACGATCAGGGGCCAGCCTTGCACGGGGCGGGCGATGTTGAGGGGGCCGCGCACTTTGAAGTATTTGCCCTTGTGGTCGAGGGTGTGCATCCTGGCGGGATCGAAGAACAGGCCGCTCTCGACGTCGCGCATGAAGGCATCGTCGGCGAAGGAGTCCCAGAGGCCGGTGACGACGTCGTAGAACTCGCGGGCGCGCTTGTAGCGCTCGGCGTGCTCCATGTGATCGTCGAGGCCGAAATTCAGCGCCGCGTCCGGGTTCGAGGTGGTGACGATGTTCCAGCCGGCGCGGCCGCCGCTGAGATGGTCGAGCGAGGCGAAGCGGCGCGCGACGTGATAGGGCTCGTCGAACGTGGTCGAGCCGGTCGCGATCAGGCCGATGCGCTCGGTCACGGCTGACAAAGCCGACAGCAGCGTGAACGGCTCGAACGAGGTTACGGTGTGGCTGCGCTTCAGCGCGTTGATCGGCATGTTCAGGACGGCGAGGTGATCGGCCATGAAGAAGGCGTCGAACTTGCCGGCCTCGAGCTTTCGGATCAGCGTCTTGATGTGCGAGAAGTTGAAATTGGCGTCGGGCCAGGCCCCGGGATAGCGCCAGGCGCCGGTGTGGATGCTGATCGGGCGCATGAACGCGCCAAGCTTGAGTTGCCTTTGTGCCATCGCCCGGTGTCCGTTCTTGGTGACGCTCGCAAAGACATAGGCATGAGTGGGAACTCCGCCATTGGGGGAGGCGGGAAGAATTTTTTGTTTTTCGTAGCTCTCTCAGCACGTCATTCCGGGGCGACGCGGATCGGCGAGCCCGGAATCCATAACCACCATCCGGAGTATGGATTCCGGGCTCGCGCCAAGAGGCGCACCCCGGAATGACGGAGGATAGACTTGATCGAACTACGCCCCAGCGCGCCAACTAGCTCAAAACGTCCTTCTGCATCTTGCCGGCGTAGAAGTGGAAGAACGGCACCGGCGCGTCGTGACGGAGCGGGCCGGTGGCGAGGCGGGTGTCGAGCTCGTTGAGCACGTTGCGCGTCATCGGATGCAGATCGGCGAGCGGCTTCGAGCCGAGCTCGACCCAGACCAGCTCGACCAGCTCCGCATCGGCATGGATCACGCCTTCGACGCGGTGGGTGATCGCGGAGGCATCGGCGGTGAAGAAACGCGTGTCGAAGCGCTTGACGCGGCCGGGCGGGGTGATCGCGCGCGCGATCAGGAACAGGCTGGAGGGATCAGGCAGCAGGCCCGCATCCGCGAACGGCTGCCAGGGACCTTCGAGCTTCGGCACTTTGCCTTCGGCCTTGCGGCCGAGGCAGAGGCCGGTCTCCTCGCAGGCTTCGCGGATGGCGGCAATGGCGAGCGATTTCGCGCGCGAGGCCGGCGTCTTCGGGCTGCCCTTGGCGAGATTGGCTTCCAGTTCGGCGGTGATGGGCGCGGCGCAGGGCACGCGATAATCGGCCTTGTCGACGCGCCCGCCCGGGAAGACGAATTTTCCCGGCATGAACACCACCTTGTCGTGGCGCTTGCCGACCAGCACTTTCGGAATGGCGCCGCTGCGGTCGACCAGGATCAGCGTCGCCGCATCCTTCGGGCGGAAGTAAGGATGATGATCGGCTTCCTTCTCCTCGTGAACCCTGGTCTTCTCCTCGGCCTGCGAAATATCGGTCATGTCCTCACCCGAACTGTTCTTTTACGTGTTTACACAGGCGGAATACCATCGGGAGGGTTGTCGTCAAACCCGTGCATGCGCAGAGCCCATTGCAAGCCGACCACAGCTCCCTTCACGGGCTGCAGCAGCGCGAGCGAGGCGACGAAGGTGAAGGGCAGATAGGCTGCGAAGCTGAGCCAGACCGGCGTCGAATAATTGGTCTCGATCCAGAGGATGGCCGGCACCACGATGTGGCCGACGATGACGATGACGAGATAGGCAGGCAGATCGTCGGCGCGATGCGGGGTGAAGTCGAGGCCGCATTTGGCGCAATGGTCGGCGGTCTTCAGGAAGGCGCGGAACAGCTTGCCTTCGCCGCAGCGCGGGCAGCGGCCGCGGAAGCCGCGCTTCATTGCTGACCAGACGTCGCGCTTCTCGACGAGACCGTTCTCGCGCGTCCAGATCTTTGGTGCCGTGCTCATCGTCACCATGCCTTGCCCTTCTTGCCCTTACCCTTGTTCTTTCCTTTGGCCTTCCTTCCCTTGCCGGACTTTTTCTTCTCCGGCTTGCGTTTTCGCTCCGGGCTGCGTCCGGGCTGCGGCTTGGACGATTTGCGCTGCGGACGGAGCGGCCTGCGCTGGCGCGGGCCGCTGTCGGTCTCGGACGACAGCAGCTCGAAACGCAGCGCGCCCGCGATGGGAGCGGCCTCGATCAGGCGGACGTCGACGACGTCGCCGAGCTGGTACATGGTGCCGCTGCGCGTGCCGACGAGGGCATGGCGGCTTTCGTCATAGTTGAAATATTCCGTGCCGAGGGATCGGATCGGGATCAGCCCGTCAGCGCCGGTCTCGCTGAGCTTCACGAACAGGCCGGCGCGGGTGACGCCGGAGACGCGGCCCTGGAAGCTGGCGCCGATGCGGTCGGCGAGGTGATGGGCGATCAGGCGGTCGACGGTCTCGCGCTCCGCCTTCATGGCGCGCCGCTCGGTCAGCGAGATATGCGCGGCGACTTCGCTCAAGCTTTCCGGCGTCTCGCTGTCGGGCAGGGCGCCTTCGCCAAGGCCAAGCGCACGCACCAGCGCGCGGTGCACGACGAGGTCGGCATAGCGGCGGATCGGCGAGGTGAAATGCGCATAGCGGCGCAGGTTCAGGCCGAAGTGACCGTAATTCTCCGAGGAATATTCGGCCTGCGCCTGCGCGCGCAGCACGACCTCGCTCACCAGCGGGTAATAGTCGTGGCCTTCAAGCTGAGCCAGCACACGGTTGAACGTGGTCGGGCGGAGCGCGCCGGACTTGGCGAAGGGAACGTCCAGCGTCTCCAGGAATTCCGCGAGCGCGTGAACCTTCTCCAAGGTCGGCTCGTCGTGCACGCGGTAGATCAGCGGCAGAGATTTCTTCTCCAATGTCTCCGCTGCGGCGACGTTGGCGAGGATCATGAACTCCTCGATCAGCTTGTGCGCATCGAGACGCTCGGGGACCACGACGCGATCCACGGTGCCGTCGCTCTTCAGGAGGATCTTGCGCTCGGGCAGATCGAGATTGAGCGGATCACGCTCGTCACGCGCGCGCTTGGCGCAGGCATAGGCGGCATAGAGCGGCCTCAGGATCGGATCGAGCAGGGGGCCGGTGGTGTCATCAGGCCGGCCGTCGATCGCGGCCTGCGCTTGCGCGTAAGCGAGCTTGGCGGCCGACCGCATCAGGATGCGATGAAAACTGTTCGAGCGCTTGCGGCCGTCGGGGCCGAGCACCATGCGCACCGCCAGCGCGCCGCGCGGCTCGCCGGGCACCAGCGAGCAGAGATTGTTGGAGATGCGCTCGGGCAGCATCGGTACGACGCGGTCCGGGAAATAGACCGAGTTGCCGCGCTCGAGCGCGTCGCGGTCGAGCGCCGTGCCCGGCCGCACGTAGAAGCTGACATCGGCGATGGCGACGTTGACGATGAAGCCGCCCTTGTTGTTGGGATCCGGATCGGGCTCGGCATGCACCGCGTCGTCGTGATCCTTGGCGTCGGGCGGATCGATGGTGACGAGCGGGACGTCGCGCCAGTCCTCGCGGCCTTTCAGATTGGCGGGCTCTGCCGCTTCCGCCTCGCGCTCGGCGGCGGAGGAGAATTGCAAGGGGATGTCGTGGGCGTAGATCGCGATCAGGCTGATCGCCTTTTCCGACTTGACCGAGCCGAGCTTCTCTTTCACCCGGCCGGAGGCGAGGCCAAAGCCGCGGGTGCGGACGATGTCGACGCTGACGAGGTCGCCATCCTCAGCGCCGCCCGTATCGGTCCTCGCGATGTTCAGCTCGCGGTCGGCGAACTTCTTGTCGACGGGGACGAGCCGTCCGCCGCCCTCGGGCAGGCTGCGGAAGACGCCGAGGATGCGGCTCTTGGCCTTGTCGATGACCTTGATGATGCGGCCGCGATAGGCGGGACCTTCATCGTCATCGCTGCGTTCGACGCGCAGCAGCGCGCGGTCGCCGACGCCGGCGGCGGTGCCGGGCCTCGGCCGGCGCGGCATCTCGATGAGGATCGTTGGCGGCTCGCCGTTCTCGACCTCGTCCCATTCGGCGGGGGAGGCGATCAATTCGCCATCGGAGTCGCGGCCGGTGATGTCGGCGAGCAGCGTCGGCGGCAGCGCGTCCGGCTCGGAGACCTTGTGGCGCTTCTTCTTGATGATGCCGTCGTCGGCGAGCTCGCGCAGCATGCGCCTGAGCTCGGCGCGATCGGCGTTCTTCAGGCCGAACTCGCGCGCGATGTCGCGAGTCCCGACCTTTCCTGGATTTGCCTTGATGAAGGCGACGATGGCTTGCCTGTCGGGAAAGCCACGGTCTTTCTTTGGTTTCACTTAACCTCTAATTCTTGATCTCAGGTCTTGCCGGCACTCTTCTTGGCCGGAGTATTTGCCGGATTCTTGGTGGCGGCTGCCTTGGTCGGCGACGTCTTTGCGGTCGACGGCACGGCGGCGCGCGCCTTGCTGGTGGATTCGGATTTGGATTTGGCCGCGGCTTTCTTCGCAGCCGGCTTCTTCGGCTTCGGTGCGGCGTCCTCGCCGTCCGCAGCCTTCTCTGACGCTTTCTTGGCCTTGGCCGGCTTAGCCGCCTTCTTGGCCTTGCCGCCGCCCTTGCCGCCACCCTTGGCGGCGCGCTCGTCGATCAGCGCGATCGCCTGCGGCAGCGTGATGGTGTCCTTCTCGAACTCGGCCGGGATGGTCGCGTTGACGCCGCCCGCGGTGACATAGGCGCCGTAACGGCCGCTCTTCACGGTGACGGTGCCAAGCGTCGGATGATCGCCCAGCGCCTTGCCGGGATCGGCGCCGAAGCGGCGGCTCGGGCCCTTGGCAACCTTCTCCGCGATCAGCGTCACCGCACGATTGAGGCCGATGTCGAACACCTCGTCGCCGGCCTCTAAGCTCGCATAGGTCTTCTCGTGCTTCACGAACGGTCCGAAGCGGCCGAGGCCCGCGGTGATCGGCTGGCCGGTCTCCGGATGCTTGCCGATCTCGCGCGGCAGCGACAGCAGCTTCAGCGCAAGCTCGAGATCGACGTCGCTGGGCGAGGTGCCCTTCGGAATGCCGGCGCGCTTGGGCTTCTCGCCTTCCTCATAATCCTTCTGCTCGCCGAGCTGGATATAGGGGCCGAAGCGGCCGGCCTTGACCCAGACATCGCGACCCGTGTCGGGATCCTGGCCGAGCGAACGGTCAGCAGTCGCCTCGCCATCGGCGGCGAGCTGACGGGTGTAGCGGCATTCCGGATAGTTCGAGCAGCCGACGAAGGCGCCGAACTTGCCGGCCTTGAGGTTCAGCCGGCCGGTGCCGCAGTTCGGGCACTGCCTGATATCGCCGCCATCGGCGCGGGGCGGATAGATGTGCTGGCCCAGCATGTCATCGAGCACGTCGAGCACCTGGGCGACGCGCAGCTCCTTGATGTCGTCGACGGCGCCGATGAAGCCGGTCCAAAAGTCCTTCAGAACCTGCTGCCAGGAGATCTCGTTGTTGGAGATACGGTCGAGCTGTTCTTCGAGGCTCGCCGTAAAGTCGTACTCGACATAGCGGGCAAAAAAGCTTTCGAGGAAGGCGACCACGACGCGGCCCTTGTCCTCGCCGTGCAAACGCTTCTTCTCCAGCTTGACGTAGCCGCGGTCCTTCAGGACCTGGAGGATCGAGGCATAGGTCGAGGGCCGGCCGATGCCGAGCTCTTCCATGCGCTTCACGAGCGATGCTTCCGAGAAGCGCGGCGGCGGCTCGGTGAAATGCTGTGTGACGGACAGGCTCTGTCGCTTCACGGCCTCGCCCTGGCTCATCGCGGGCAGGCGGCGGGAATCCTCGTCCTCCTCGTCGTCGCGGCCTTCCTGGTAGAGCGCGAGGAAGCCGTCGAACTTGACGACCTGGCCGGTGGCGCGCAGCTCCAATGTGCGGGAGCCTGCCTTCGCCGTGATGTCGACGGTGGTCCGCTCGAGCTCGGCGGATTCCATCTGGCTCGCGATGGTGCGCTTCCAGATCAGCTCATACAGCTTGGCCTGATCGGCATCGAGCTTGCGGCTCATGCTGTCGGGGCGGCGCGAGAGGTCGGTCGGGCGGATCGCTTCGTGCGCTTCCTGGGCGTTCTTGGCCTTGGCCTGGTACTGGCGCGGGCTATCCGGCACGTAGGCGTTGCCGTAATCCTCGCCGATCACCTTGCGCGCCTGGGTGATCGCCTCGGGGGCGATCTGTACGCCGTCGGTACGCATATAAGTAATGAGTCCGGTGGTCTCGCCACCGATGTCGATGCCCTCATAAAGACGCTGGGCGATGCGCATCGTATGCGCCGGCGCAAAGCCGTATTTGCGGCTGGCTTCCTGCTGCAGCGTCGAGGTGGTGAAGGGCGCCTGCGGATTGCGACGGGCCGGCTTGGCATCGACCGCGGTGACGGCGTAAGTCGCCAGTTCCAGCGCCTTCTTGAAGTCTTCGGCTTCCGCGCCGGTGCCGATGTCGAGGCGCTGGATCTTCTTGCCGTCGGCGCCGACGAGGCGGGCCTCGAAGGCATCGCCCCGCGGGGTGAGCAGGGTCGCGATCAGCGACCAATATTCGCGGGCTACGAACTTCTCGATCTCGAGCTCGCGGTCGCAGACGAGGCGCAGCGCCACCGACTGCACGCGGCCGGCCGAGCGGGCGCCCGGCAGCTTGCGCCACAGCACGGGGGAGAGGGTGAAGCCGACCAGATAGTCGAGTGCACGGCGCGCCATGTAGGCGTCGACCAGAGCGCCGTCGATCTCGCGCGGATGCTTCATCGCCTCCGAGACGGCCTGCTTGGTGATGGCGTTGAACACCACGCGCTCGATCTTCTGATCCTTCAGCGCGCGCTTCTCCTTCATTACCTCGAGCACGTGCCAGGAGATGGCTTCGCCCTCGCGATCGGGGTCGGTGGCGAGAATCAGGCGGTCGGCGCCCTTCAGCGACTTCGCGATATCGTTGAGCCGGCCGGCCGCCTTGGGATCGACCTCCCAGATCATCTTGAAATTGGCGTCGGGATCGACGGAACCGTTCTTCGCCGGGAGATCGCGGACATGGCCGAACGAGGCCAGAACCTCATAGGACGAGCCCAGATATTTGTTGATCGTCTTGGCTTTCGCCGGCGACTCCACAATGACGATATTCATTTAGTTCCAGTGGCTTACGGGAAAATCTTGGGCCGAAAACGAAAGGACTCGGGTCGGCCGTTTCGACCCGAACATGGGTGGTGAGCGGCCCCCTGTCAAATCGTGGGGTGTTGAAAGGCGCCGCAATGGGAAAAGTTTCATATCGAAAAAGTTGCAGAATACCACCTTGGAGTTGCGGTTGATGTGGGCGTAATGTCCTGTCGGGGCATGGATTCGGGTGGGGTACTGGTGACCAAGCCAGGAAAAAAACGGGCGCGCGCCGGATCCGGCGCGCCGGGGGGCACGCGTCACGAGGAACCGGGGGAGGGCGGTGCCGACGAGGCCGTGGCCTTCATCGCCGAGCAGACCGGGGCCTTACGCAAGCTGGCCGAGCGCCACAAGCTGGACGTGCTGCATTATCTCTTAGGCATGACCAAGCTCGAGGCCGACGAGCACCTGCGGCTACGGACCAAGCGCAAGCTGTCGTGAGGGTGGCTCCCCGGTGATCGTGAAAGACTTGAGCGCCGCTCTCTCCCCGTCATTGCGAGCGAAGCGAAGCAATCCAGAGTCTTGCCGCGGTGGGATTCTGGATTGCTTTGTCGCAAGGGCTCCTCGCAATGACGTCGTGGGGGCGGTGCGCCACAATCACGCCGACCGACGTCGCGACGACGGTCGTGGCTTCAGCGCGGTCTCCGCCGGCGTGAGCAGGCGGCCATCCTCGGCGCGCATTTCCAGCTTCTTCACCGGACGGCCCTTCTCGCGATCGACCAGCATCGTCGCAATCTCCTCGGGACGGTCGTCGAACTCCTCGCTCCACTGCCGCAGCGCGACCAGGATCGGGAAAGTGCCGCGGCCCTTCGGCGTCAGCACATATTCCTGATAGGCACTGCCGTCGGAGGCGGGGGCGGTTTCCAAAATGCCATGGTCGACCAGCGATCGTAGCCGCGCCGCCAGGATGTTCTTGGCCATGCCGAGCTTGTTCTGAAACTCGCCGAAGCGGCGGACGCCGAACAGCGCTTCGCGGATGATCAAGAGCGACCACCAGTCGCCGAGCGCCTCCAGCGACCGCGCGATCGGGCAGGCATCACCCTCGAAGCTCGTCCGTTTCACCATCGTTCGTCCCTTCGCATTCACACGCCGCCAGCGCCGATCACGCGCTTGTGTGGTTGCATCATAAAACCAAATGGCCTAGATGGCAACTTAGTTTCATTATGCAACTACTGGAGGCGAGCGTGAGACTGAAGGACAAGACGGCGCTGATCACCGGCGGCAATAGCGGCATCGGGCTGGCAACGGCAAAACTGTTCGTGGCCGAAGGCGCCAAGGTGGTGATCACCGGGCGCAACAAGGAGACGCTGGCGGCGGCCGCGAAGGAGCTCGGGCCGAACGCGCTCGCGCTGCCAGCCGACGCGACGGACATCGCGGCGACGGAAGCTGCAATCAAGCAGGGCGCGGAGAAATTCGGCAAGTTCGATATCGTGTTCGCCAATGCCGGCATCGCCGGCGGCACACCGCTGGGATCGGCGATACCAGAGGTGTTCGAGAAGGTGATCAGCACGAACCTCACCGGCGTGTTCTTCACCGTTCAATCCGCGCTGCCCCATCTCAACGACAACGCCTCGATCATCCTCAACGGCTCGGTAATCTCGGTGCTCGGCATTCCCGGCTACTCGGCCTATGGCGCGGCGAAGGCCGGCGTGCGGGCGATGGCGCGGATCATGGCTTCAGAACTGTCGCCGCGCGGCATCCGCGTCAACGTGGTCGCGCCGGGTGCGATCCGCACCCCGATCTGGGGGCCTGCGACCGCGACGCCGGAAGCCGAGAAGGCGTTCGAGAAGCGGATCGCACTGTCGACGCCGCTCGGCCGCATCGGTGAAACGGATCACGTGGCGAAGACGGTGCTGTTCCTCGCCTCCGACGATTCCGCGCATGTGCAGGGCCAGGAGATTTTCGTCGATGGCGGCGCGGTGGCCTCGCCGAGCGGCGCGCCGATCTATCGCGGCTGATCAAATCAAGCGAATTTGCTCGGGCGCAACATTCGCGTTGCGCCCGACGCGTTAGCCGCGGCGAGGGTTAGGCCGCGCGCAGGCTTGTTGCCGATTGGAGCGCACCAGCGATCGCCTTCTCGCGGTGCTCCGGCCCGAGTTGGATACCGTCGGCCGGGATGAATTCGAGGTTGGTGATACCCATGAAGCCGAACACCCAGCGCAGGTAGGTTTCGAGATGCTCGCCGGCTGCGTAAGGCGTCCCTGCTCCGTAGTGGCCGCCGCGCGAGATGGCCACGATCACCCGCTTGCCGCCGGCGAGCCCCTCCGGCCCGGCCGCGCCGTACTTGAAAGTCTTCCCCGCCACCAGGATGCGGTCGATCCAGGCCTTGAGCTGGCTCGGAATGGTGAAATTGTACATGGGCGCGCCGATCACGACGATGTCGGCGGCCAGGAACTCCTCCAGCGCCGCCGCGCTTGCGGCAAGGTCGGGCCCGAGTTCCGCCGGCGCGGGGGCGCCTTGCGCGGCGGCGAGGTGCGAGCCGGAGAGATGGGCTAGCGGCGTCTCGGTCAGGTCGCGGTAGACGACTTGAAGCGAGGGCGCCGCCTGCCGGAGCCGGTCGACGATGGCGGCGGAAACCTGCCGGCTGACGGAGTGGGGGCCGAGCACGCTGGAGTCGACATGGAGGAGTTTCATGTGGGGTCACCCTGGTATAAGTTTGTAACCAGCGCTACATGTGTGACTATCGAAATCCCCGCAAGAACGCACTTTTTTGAGCCATGGGCACATCATTGAAACCTGCGCACACCGAATTGCCCGCAATGCTGCGGCCAAATCCGAGACTGGATACCAGGCCCATGCCGGATCCCAACCATGCGGATTGCCGTGGGGTCGCCTCCGTGCTGTCCCGCGTCGGCGACAAATGGAGCGTGTTCGTCATCATGATGCTGAGCGACGGGCCAAAGCGCTTCAACGAGCTCAAGCGCATGATCAACGGCATCTCGCAGCGGATGTTGACCCTGACGCTGCGCGGCCTCGAGCGCGACGGCCTCGTTACGCGCACGATCTTTCCGACCATCCCGCCGCGGGTGGACTATGAGCTGACCGATCTCGGCCGCGGCCTGTCGCGCCCCGTCGAGGCGCTCGGCAAATGGGCGAAGGACCATCTGGATCAGATCGAGGCCGCGCGCACGAAGTTCGACCAGCGCAACGGCGGCTAGCGTTGCGCCTCGATAGTTCATCCCGTCATTCCGGGGCCTGAGCGAAGCGAGGGAGCCCGGAATCCATTTGGCCACAGATCAAGTGGATGAATGGATTCCGGGCTCGCGACTTCGTCGCGCCCCGGAATGACACCTGGGGAGGCTAAACCAGCGACACCAATCCGCCGCCGTGACGTTCGAGCTTGCCGGCGAGCTCGAGCTCCAGCAGCACGGTGCGCACGATCGCGGGCGAGGCGCCGGACATCCGGACGAGGTCGTCGATCGTAACAGGGGCAGGGCCGAGCAGGGCGGTGATCTGGTCGCGATCATGGCTTTGCGGATCGCTCTCGAACGGCTCGCTGTCGGGCTCGCCCGCCGGATGCATCAGCGGCCGCTCCATGATCGGCTGAACCGCGTTGACGATGTCGGCGGCTTCGGTGACGAGCGTTGCGCCCTGCTTGATCAGGTCGTTGGTGCCGGCGGCGCGCGGATCGAGCGGCGAGCCCGGGACGGCGAACACTTCGCGGCCCTGTTCGGCCGCCATGCGTGCCGTGATCAGCGAGCCCGAGCGGTGCGCCGCCTCGACCACGACGACGCCGAGCGAAGCGCCCGAGATCAATCGGTTGCGCCGGGGAAAGTCGCGGGCGCGCGGCTCATGGCCGAGCGGCATTTCGGAGATCGCAGCGCCGGCGTGGTCGAGGATCGCGGCGAGCAGGTCGCCATGCTCGGGCGGATAGATGCAATCGTGGCCGCCGGCGAGCACCGCGATCGTGCCGCTCTCGACGCTGGTGCGATGCGCGGCCTGGTCGACGCCGCGGGCGAGCCCGGAGATGACCACGAAGCCGGCTTCGCCGAGCTCGCGCGCGAGCTGGCCGGCAAATTTGAGGCCGGCGCCGGAGGCGTTGCGTGAGCCGACGATCGCGATCATCGGCCGCATCAGGGATTTGGTGTCGCCGCGCACCGCGAGCAGCGGCGGCGCATCGTCGATCATCGCCAGCCGCGCCGGATAGCCGTCCTCGCCGGGCGCGCGCCAGGCGATGCCGAACTTGCGGCTCGCGGCGAGCTCGGCCTTTGCTTCATCCGCGCTGCAGATGCGCGCCGATCGCGCCGCGCCGCCGCGGCGGGCGAGATCGGGCAGCCGCTCCAGCGCGGCGCGCGGGCTGCCGAAATGATCGACCAGCGAGCGGAAGGTGCGCGGCCCGACATTGTCGGAACGGATCAGCCGCAGGCAGTCGATCCGCTCGGCCTCGGTCAGCTCCACGCTTCTGTTGATGGCGTCCACGGTGTCTCCTTGCAGCGACAGCATGGAACAACCTGAGGGCGTTGCGCAACAGGGACGTGCGCTTGCACGACCTTGCTGCGATGCTAAAAGCGATGCCAATAAGAAGGATGTTGTCATGATCTCACTCGCCGACCTCCAGCGCCGCATTGAAGCGGGGGAGCTTTCGCCCGACGCCGCCATCGCCCAGTCGCATGCGGCGATCGAAGCCAAGGAGAAGGACGTTCAGGCTTTCGTCCGGCACGATAAATCCGCGAGGGCGCAAGCCGCGGGCCCGCTGCGCGGCATTGCCGTCGGCATCAAGGACATCATCGACACCGCTGACATGCCGACCGAGATGGGCTCGGAGATCTACCGCGGTTGGCAGCCGCGCAGCGATGCGCCTGTGGTGATGATGCTGAAGCGGGCCGGGGCCACCATCATCGGCAAGACCACGACCACCGCATTCGCCTCGCGCGATCCGACGCCGACGCGCAATCCGCACAATACGGCGCATTCGCCGGGCGGCTCGTCCTCGGGCTCGGCGGCGGCCGTCGGCGCCGGCATGATCCCGCTGGCGCTGGGTACTCAGACCGGCGGCTCGGTCATCCGGCCGGCGGCCTATTGCGGGACGGCGGCGATCAAGCCGTCGTTCCGGATGCTGCCGACCGTCGGCGTCAAGTGCTATTCGTGGGCGCTCGACACGGTCGGCCTGTTCGGCGCGCGCGCGGAGGATCTTGCGCGCGGTCTCCTGGCGATGACGGGGCGCACGGAATTCTCCGGCATCAGCCCGGCGAAGTCGCCGCGCATCGGCGTGGTCAGGCAGGAGTTCGCAGGCGCCGTGGAGCCGGCGGCTGAAGAGGGACTGCAGGCTGCGATCAAGGCGGCTATGCGCGTCGGTGCCAGCGTGCAGACCATCGATCTGCCCAAGGCGGTGCAGGAGGCCTGGCGCCTCCACCCGATCATCCAGGACTATGAGGCGCATCGCGCGCTCGCCTGGGAATTTTCGGAACGTCACGACGAGATCGCGCCGATGCTGCGCACCAGTCTCGATGCGACGGTCGGGCTGACGCCGAAAGACTATGACGAGGCGCGCCGCATCAGCCGTCGCGGCCGCCGCGAGCTCAGTGAATTGTTCGAAGGCTTCGACGTGCTGCTGACCTATTCCGCGCCCGGCACCGCGCCGGCCAAGGAGCTCGCGACCACCGGCGATCCCCGCTACAACCGGCTGTGGACGCTGATGGGCAATCCTTGCGTCAACGTGCCGGTGCTCAAGGTCGGTGGCCTGCCTGTTGGCGTGCAGGTGATCGCACGCTTCGGCAACGATCCGCTGGCGCTCGCGGCGGCTTGGTTCCTGGAGGACGCGCTGGCGAAATCAGGCTAGCACAGGTTCGGAAGGAGCGAGGGCCTGAGCGGGCGCTGAGGGCGCTGCGCCGGCTCCTGCACCTTGCCCGAGCCATTGCTCGGCGGCTGCGCGGCCGCTCCGGTGCAGCAGGCGAATGAAGCCGCGGCCGAGATCGGTGGATGAGCGCTGCGCCAGGCCGTCAAGGGAGTCTTCCGCCGCGATCCTGGTGAGCCGCAGCGGAGAGGCCATGTGCGACTGCGCCCATTCGATCGCGGAGATCTCGGCATTGAGCGCGGCGTTCGCCGCGATCTGGTCGAGCCGGCGGTCGATCGCGGCGAGCGTGATCGGCACATAGCTGTCGCGCGTCGGCGTGACCTGGACCAGCAGCAGATCCGTTGCCGCCGTGTCCTGCACCAGGCGCAGCAGCGGCGGATTGCCGCCGAAGCCGCCGTCCCAATAGGCCTCGCCATCGATCTCGACCGCACAATGGACCAGCGGAGGGCAGGTCGAGGCCAGCGCGACGTCGGCGGTGATGGCCTCGTTGCCGAAAATCTGCTGCTGCCCGTCGCGGATCCGCGTCGCCGCGATCAGCAGTTTTGGGCACCGCGCATGGCGCAGGACGGAAAAATTGATGTCGCGGGAGACCGCCTGCCGCAGCGGATCGAGATCGAACGGATCGAACTGCCCGGAGCGCAGGGTCGGGCCGAACGCGACCGAGCTTCCCGCCGGCGAAAAGCCGCCGATCAGCATCAGTGAGCGGAACGAGGCCTCGTGCATCAGCCGGACCCAGAACCGGTTCAGCCGGGAGCGTGCGCCTTCACGGCCGCCTTCGGCCAGGCCGCAAGCGAGGAGCAGCGCATTGATGGCGCCGGCGCTGGCGCCGCTGACGGTGTCGATCTCGATGGAGGTCTCTTCGAGCAGGCGCTCCAGCACGCCCCAGGTGAAGGCCGCAAAGGTGCCGCCGCCCTGCAGCGCCAGCGAAAGCTTTCGCGGCGGCCATTGCTCGGAACGCGCCCGCGCGGGCGCGACCGGTGCAGCCTTGGCGACGGCGACATCGAGCGGAGCGTCAGGCTTGACTGCAGGCTCCGGCTGCGGCGCTGGCCGTGCAGCGGGCGCGGGCAGCGGCGCGTCGGACCAGATATTGGTCGCCGAGAGCAGCCGGCTTGCTGCAGTGCCGGAAGCACCGAGCGAGCCGATCCCGTCATTCACGCCGACAATCTTCTCGCTCATTCTGAGCAACCGCCTAACGCCGTTTCCCGTATCAGGATGACAGGCATGGAACCAGTTCGCTACAGCCTGCCGTGACTCGCAGGAGAATTGCGAACAGGATTTGGCATATAATGCGGAAGGGGTGCGGCGGTATCCGTACTTTTTCCGACCTCAAATTCTTGTTTGAGGCGTTGTCGCGACGCGAACCGGAATCCAATTCGCTCGAAAACGCTCTAAGCGCGATGCGATTAGGAATCGTCATCACGCTTTAGGTTATTGTATGAGCATGATCTTTTCGGAAAACCGCTTCGCACTTTTCCGGATCATGCTCTAGGCCTTCTCGCCGATCCGGCTTTCCTTGCCCGCTTGCAGGCGCTTGATGTTCTCGCGATGCGCGTAGAACAACAGCAGGGTCAGCACGGCGGCGAGCGCCGACAATGCGAGATGACCGAACCACCAGAGGAACATCGGTGTGATGAACGCCGCCACCAGCGCCGAGAGCGAGGAATAGCGGGTGGTGAAGGCGGTCGCCAGCCAGAGCAGGCAGAACACGACGGCGCCCGGCCAGAACAGCCCCAGCAGGATGCCGATATACACCGCGACGCCCTTGCCGCCTTTGAACTTCAGCCAGACCGGGAAGAGGTGGCCGAGGAAAGCGCCGAGCCCGGCTACCATTGCGGCGTAGGGGCCTGCGATGTAGCCGGCGATCACCACCGCCACGGTGCCCTTGAGCGCGTCGAACAGCAGGGTTCCCGCGGCGAGGCTCTTGCGTCCGGTGCGCAGCACGTTGGTGGCGCCGATGCTGCCGGAGCCGATCGAGCGGATATCCTGGGTGCCCGCGAGCCTGGTCAGGATCAGCCCGAACGGAATCGAGCCGAGGAGATAGCCGATGACGAAAGCCACCGGCAGAAACGGTTCAAGCGCCATGGCGGCATCTCCAAAGGCCCATTCTCCACGTCGAACGAAGCCGCACGTCAGACATGCTCATATACCGTTCGTCCGCCGACAATGGTGCGCACCACCCGGCCTGTAAAGCGGGCCTCGTCGAACGGGGTGTTCTTGCAGGGCGACTTGAGGTCGGCGGGATCGACCACCCAGGGCACGTCGGGGTCGATCACGATGACATCCGCGGGGCTGCCGGCGCGCAGGGTTCCGCCCGACAGGCCGAGCAGCTCGGCCGGGCGGGTCGACATCGCGCGGATCAGCGTCTTCAGCTCGATCTCGCCGTTGTGGACCAGCCGCAGGCCGGCCGGCAGCATGGTCTCGAGCCCGACGGCGCCGGGCGCGGCTTCCGCGAACGGCAGGCGCTTGCCCTCGACGTCCTGCGGATTGTGGTCGGACATGATGACATCGAGCAGACCGGAGCCGATCGCCGCCACCAGGGCGCGGCGGTCGTCCTCGGTGCGCAGCGGCGGCGACAGCTTCAGGAACGAACGGTAAGGACCGATGTCGTTCTCGTTCAGCGCCAGATGATTGATCGAGACCGAGGCGCTGACGGCGAGCCCGGCATCGCGCGCGCGCTGAAGGATGTCGAGGGAATCGATGCAGGTCAGCGACGCCGCGTGGTAGCGGCCGCCGGTGAGGGCGACGAGGCGCAGATCGCGCTCCAGCATCACGGCTTCGGCGGCATTCGGGATGCCCATCAGGCCGAGCCGCGAGGCGAACTCGCCCTCGTTCATCACGCCTTCGCCGACAAGATCGGGGTCCTCGGTGTAATGCACGATCAGCGCGTCGAAATCGCGCGCATAGGTCAGCGCGCGGCGCATCACCTGCGCATTGGTCACGCTTCTGGCGCCATCGCTGAAGGCGACGGCGCCAGCGGCTTTGAGCAGGCCGAACTCGGTCATCTCCTGGCCGTGCATGCCCTTGGTGAGGGCGGCCATCGGCTGGATGTTGACGATCGCGGTGTCGCGGGCGCGGCGCATCACGAAGTCGACCGTTGCCGAATTGTCGATCACCGGCGAGGTGTCAGGCTGGCAGATGATGGTGGTGATGCCGCCGGTCGCGGCCGCCTGGCTCGCGGTGGCAAAGGTCTCGCGGTGGCTGAAGCCGGGTTCGCCGACGAAGGCGCGCATGTCGATCAGGCCGGGTGCGACGATCTTGCCGGAGCAATTGACGATGTCGGTGCCCTCGGGGACGCCGGCAGCGCCGATGCCGCGGCGGGTCTCGCGAATGCTGCCGTCGGCGATCAGGACGTCGCCTACCCCGTCGAAATCCCTGGAGGGATCGACGACGCGGGCATTGGCCAGCAGGATGGGGCGGCGATCGGTCAGCATCGGCATCACGCGTTCGGCAGGTTACGGGCGAGCGCTTCCAGCACCGCCATGCGCACGGCGACGCCCATCTCCACCTGCTCGCGGATCAGGGATTGCGCACCGTCGGCGACGGCCGTGTCGATTTCGACGCCGCGGTTCATGGGGCCGGGATGCATCACGAGCGCGTCCGGCTTGGCGTAAGCGAGCTTCTTCTGGTCGAGCCCGAAATAGTGGAAGTATTCGCTCGACGAGGGCACGAAGGAGCCGTTCATGCGCTCGCGCTGCAGCCGCAGCATCATGACGATGTCGGCGCCGTTGAGACCCTCGCGCATGTCGCGCGCGACCTCGACGCCCATGCGCTCGATGCCCGGCGGCAGCAGCGTGGAGGGCCCGACGACGCGGACGCGGGCGCCCATGGTGTTAAGCAGGATGATGTTGGAGCGGGCGACGCGCGAATGCATCACGTCGCCGCAGATCGCGACCACGAGCCCCTCGATCCGACCCTTGTTGCGGCGGATGGTGAGCGCGTCGAGCAGCGCCTGGGTCGGATGCTCGTGCGCGCCGTCGCCGGCATTGATCACGGAACCGTCGACCTTACGGGCCAGCAGTTCCACGGCGCCGGAGGCGTGATGGCGCATCACCAGGATGTCCGGGTGCATCGCATTGAGCGTCATCGCGGTGTCGATCAGTGTCTCGCCCTTCTTGATGGACGAGGAGGCGACCGACATGTTCATGACGTCGGCGCCCAGCCGCTTTCCCGCAAGCTCGAACGAGGATTGGGTCCGGGTGGAGGCCTCGAAGAACAGGTTCACCTGCGTCCGTCCGCGCAAGACGGTGCGCTTCTTGTCAACCTGGCGGTTGAGCTCGACATATTCTTCGGACAGGTCGAGGAGGCCGCTGATGTCGGCCGCGGAAAGGCCCTCGATGCCCAGCAAATGCCGGTGGCCGAGGACGAAGGTCGATTTCGATGTCATTAAAAGCAGAGCTATAGGGGCGGACGGCGGGGGGAGCAAGCTTCAAATCCCGCCGCCGGACTTATCCACGGCGCTTTGCGGCGGAGGCGGCGCCGCCAGCCGGTGTTCGGGGCAGCCGCTTTGCGCTAGACTCGCAACATTGGTTGCGTCACGGGCTGGATCATGACGGGCACGCGGTATTTTAATCGACTGGCGCGCAATGTTGCTGCGCTCGCGACCGCGTGCATGGCTGGCCTTGCGACACCGGCTTGGGCCGAAAAACGCGTCGCACTCGTGATCGGCAACGATCTCTATCCGAACCTGCCGGCCGACCGGCAATTGAAGAAGGCCGCCAATGACGCAACGACCGTCGCCGACGCGCTGAGGTCGCTCGGGTTCGACATCGTGCTCGGGACCAATCTTGGCCGCCAGGGCATGATCGACCGGCTTGCGGATTTCACGTCGCGGCTCGTGCCGGGCGATACCGCCGCCGTGTTCTATGCCGGACACGGCGTTGCGATCGCAGGCGTGAACTACCTCGTGCCGAGCGACGTTCCCACCGTGAACGAGGGCGCCGAGGCGCGGGTGCGCGGGGCCTCGATCGCCGAGACCGACGTGATCGCGGAGCTTCAGGCCAAGGCAGTGCGGGTCGCCTTCGTCGTCATCGATGCCTGCCGTGACAATCCGTTTCCACGCGCCGCGGGACGTTCGATCGGGAACACGCGGGGGCTTGCTGACGCCCGGCCCGCGCGCGGGATCTTCACGCTCTATTCCGCAGGCATCGGCCAGACCGCGCTCGACCAGCTCGGCAGCAACGATACGGCGCACAATTCGGTGTTCACGCGGACATTCGTCGAGCAGCTCAAGCGGCCCGAGCTGCATCTCGGCGACCTCGCGGTCGAGGTGCGCGAGCGCGTGGCGGCGCTGGCGCTGACGGCGACGGATGCCGGAGGACAAGCAGCACCGCACGAGCAGACGCCCGCTTATTACGACCAGACGCTCGGCGGGCGCATCTTTCTCTGGAATGCGGAATCGTCGAACGGGGCGCCGAAAGTGGCGGGCATGCTGGCGAAGCCGCCGGCAAGGCCTGCTGTCGCGGAGCGCGCCACCATGCGTCCGCCGCGTCCCTCCGCGGCAGGCGAAAGCTGCGCCCGCAGCGGCTTCGAGACCTATTGCGTCAGCTCGATGCTGAAGCCGCAATTCGGCAATTCGTACGGCGCAGCGAATTTGTTCGACGCCTCGACGGGGACGGCCTGGGTGGAGGGCGCATCCGGCAACGGCATCGGCGAATGGATCACCATCGAGTTCGAAACCGTGCGGCGGGTCAAGTCGATCCACGTGCACAACGGCTACCAGAAAAGCCCCGACATCTTCGCCAAGAACAACAGGGTTCGCCAGATCCGCGTGCTGTTCTCGGGCGGCGAGTCGCAGACCTTCATTCTCGACGACAAGCTGTCGGCGCAATTGCTGACATTGCGGCCGCCGGTGTCGGCCCATTGGATGCAGTTCATCATCGACGATGTCTGGGCCGGCAACAAATATACGGACACGGCGATCACGAAGCTTCTGGTCAACTCGGATCCGATGCAATGACCGCAAGGACCGGAACCGCGGCGCGCGTCGCGCTTGTCGTGCTGCTCGCACTATCGTTTCTCGTTCCCGTGCGGGCGCAGAGCTTGCCCGGTGACTTCGTCTATCTGCGCGATATCGATCCCAGCATCATCCAGGATGTCCGTTACGCCACGTCGAACAATTTCGTCGGCCGTCCGCTCGCCGGCTACCAAGCAGGCGAATGCGTGGTGAAGCGCGAGGTGGGGCTGCGGCTGAAAGCGGTGCAGCAGGAGCTGGCGGCGCAAAATCTCTCGCTCAAGATGTTCGACTGCTACCGGCCGGCGCGGGCCTCGCTCGACATGGTCAAGTGGTCGCAGAACGGCCGCGAGACGGCGTCGGAGCGGCGCTACAATCCGAAGATCCCCAAGACCGAGCTGTTCCGCCTCGGCTACATTGCGAGCCGCTCGCAGCATTCGACCGGTGCGGCACTCGATCTCACGCTGGTCGATCTCAGGGCGGACAATTCTGCCAAATATGATCCAGCCAAGACCTATGCGGATTGCACGGCGCCGGTCGAGGCGCGGGCGCCCGAGGGCAGCGTCGACATGGGCACAGGCTACGACTGTACCGACCCGAAGGGGCACACTGCGGCACCATCGATCACTCCGGAGCAGCGCGCCTGGCGCAAGCGGCTGGTGGCTGTGATGGCCAGGCAAGGCTTTGTGAACTATTCGAAGGAGTGGTGGCATTTTTCGCTGCCGGGGGCAGGCGGGGCGGCCTATGATTTCCCGATCCAGCCGCGACGGAACTGATTCCGCGCCGAGGACGCAAAATGACCCAGCCCACATTTGCGACCCACGAGGTCTTCAACCAGTCGCCGCCGTTCGAGGACGTCGATCTTTTCGCCGTGGACCGACCGCTGGTCGGGGCGGTCAGGGCCAATGGCGGCGCGGCGGCGGAGCGTGAGCTCTCCGAGTTCGGTCGGCATTGGGGCTCGGCGGCGATGGCCGATCGCGGGCGCCTCGCGAACGAGAACACGCCGAAGCTGCGCAGCTTTGATGCCAAGGGCAATCGCCGCGACCAGGTCGAGTTTCATCCCGCCTATCACGAGCTGATGGCGCACAGTGCGCATGCCGGCGTGCACAATTCGACGTGGATGGCGGACGGAAAACCTGCGGGCGATGCCACTGAGGTCATTCGTGCCGCAAAGTTCTACATGGCTGCGCAAGTCGAGACCGGCCACCTTTGCCCGATCACGATGACGCGCGCCTCCGTCGGTGCGCTGGCGATGCAGCCTGAGTTGCTCGCGCGCGTGATGCCGGTGTTGTCGACCAAGAGCTACGATCCGAGCTTTGCGCCGTGGTGGCAGAAACGCGGCATGACGCTCGGCATGGGCATGACCGAGAAGCAGGGCGGCACCGACGTGCGCGCTAACATGACGCGTGCGGTGCGCGACGGGGACGGCTATCGCATCACCGGCCACAAATGGTTCATGTCGGCGCCGATGTGCGATGCGTTCCTGGTGCTGGCGCAGGCCGAAGGCGGGCTGACCTGCTTCTTCATGCCGCGCTTCGCGCCGGACGGATCGGTCAACGCCATTCAGTTCCAGCGGCTGAAGGACAAGCTCGGCAACCGCTCCAATGCCTCATCCGAGGTCGAATTCACGGGCGCCTATGCCGAAAGGGTCGGCGAGGAGGGCAAGGGCATCCGTACCATCATCCAGATGGTGCAGCTGACGCGCCAGGATTGCGCGATCGCCTCCGTCGGCCTGATGCGCTCGGGGCTTGCGCATGCGCTGCACCACGCCCGGCATCGCAGCGTGTTCCAGAAGCATCTGGCCGATCAGCCCCTGATGCAGGCCGTGCTGTCGGACATGGCGCTGCATGTGGAGGCGAGCACGGCGCTGGTGATGCGGCTCTGCCGCGCCTTCGACCGCACGCCGCACGATGCGGCGGAGGCGGCCTATATGCGGCTGCTCACGCCCGCGATCAAATACTGGACCTGCAAGAGCGCGCCGCCGTTCCTGTTTGAGGCGATGGAGTGCCTCGGCGGCAACGGTTATGTCGAGGACGGCATTCTGGCGCGCCACTATCGGGAGTCGCCGGTCAACGCGATCTGGGAGGGCTCGGGCAACGTGATGTGCCTCGACGTGCTCCGCGCGCTCTCGCGCGAGGGCGAGGCGGCGACGGCGGTGCTGCAAGCGCTGGCGGCCGAGACCAAGGGGCTGCCGGGGGCGGGCGAGGCGGCCAGCTTCATCGGCAAGACGTTTCGGCGCGCCGACGGCGAGCGCGTCGCGCGGCTTGCGGTCGAGAAGCTGGCATTGCTGGCCGCGACGGCCGCGCTCAATGGCGTGTCGCCGCGCCAGGCCGAATTGTTTGCCGCGACCCGCCTCGCGACGAACCATGCCGGTATGTACGGCGCGGTCGAGCTCGACAGCGCCGCCGTGCGCGCGCTGCTGGAGCGGGCGCTGCCGTGAATCTCCAAAACGAAAGCCAGCTGATGGACTCCCTCAATCCCGATCATCCGACGCTGACCGCGACGCCGGCGGCGCCGCGTGTCTGGAAGTTCTGGGGCACGGCGGTGTGGGGCCTCTTCATCTTCGTTGCGATGTTCGTCGGGCAGATCGGCGCCGTCCTTCTGCTGGCGGCGCAGCGTGGTCTACCCATGGACCTCGCTTCGCTGCAGGTCGTCGGCCGCGAGCCCCAGACGCTTGCGCTCTCGGTCATCATGGGCTTGCCGGCGACACTGGCCGCGGTCTGGCTCGCCATTCGCATCAAGAAAGCTTCGTTCATCGATTATCTCGCGCTGCATTGGCCGTCCTGGAAGCAGCTGCTGTTCGGCGCCGTCGGCCTCATCCTGATCGTGCTGCTCTGGGAGACGATGTCGCGCGCCCTCGGCCGCGAGGCGACGCCGGGCTTCATGACCGATCTGTTGAAAACGGGCCGCGACAAGGGCGCCGCGCTGCTGCTGCTGGCCGCATTCGCGGTGGCGGCGCCGATGTCGGAAGAGGTTCTGGCGCGAGGCTTCCTCTATCGTGGCTGGTCGGCGAGCTTCCTGCGCGCACCCGGCGCGATCCTGATGTCGTCGCTGGTGTGGACAATCGTCCATCTGCAGTACGACATGTACTTCCTCGCCGAAGTCTTTGCCATCGGCCTGTGGTTCGGCTACATGCGCTACCGCTCCGGCTCGCTGTGGCTCACCATCGTGCTGCACGCGCTGAACAATCTCACCGCGGTGGTGCTGACGATGTGGCTGGGGAGCTAGGCCGCAACTTCGTCATTGCGAGCGCAGCGAAGCAATCCAGAATCTCTCCGCCGCGGCAGTCTGGATTGCTTCGTCGCAAGAGCTCCTCGCAATGACGAGGTCAGAGAGGTGCGCTCGAATTGACGAGTGCTAGGCCGCCAGCCCGATCGCGATCGGCATTGTAATGGCTGCAAAGATCGTCTGCAGCGTGATGATCTGCGCCAGCAGCGGGGCGTCGCCGCCCATCTGGCGGGCGAGGACATAGGCGCTGGACGATGTCGGCACAGCCGAACAGATCGCCACGATCGCCAGGCTGTTGCCGGAAAGCCCGAACCAGAGACCGAGCCCCATCGCGAGCGCGGGCATCAGCAAGAGCTTGAACACGACGCCGACAGCTGCGCCGAGGCTTGGACGGAAGAGCCCTTCGAGATGCAATCCCGCGCCTGTGACGAGCAGGCCGATGGCGAGGGAGGAACTGCCGAGCGCGTCTGCAACCTCATGCCAGAGCCTTGGCAACGGCACGTGGGTGACATTGACAGTAAGGCCGATGACGCAGGCCCAGATCAAGGGATTGCGCACCAACGTCATGAAGATGGCGCGGCCGGATTGCTTTTCCGGCGATGCGTAACGAGCGAGCACCGACACGCTGAACACGTTGACGAGCGGGATGATCGCCACCATCGCAACGGAGGCGAGCGCCAGCCCGACATCGCCGAACAGATTGGCGGCGATCGACAGCGCAACGAAGGTCTGCCAGCGCGTCGCCCCCTGGAAGATCGAGGTGAAGGCGGGGCCGTCGATGCCGAGCCGCGACAGGGCGGGGCGCAGCGCGAGGCACAACAGCGACATCGCCAGTGCCGACAGCAGCAGCGCGCCGCCGACGCCGGCGACCGGCACCTTGGAGAGGTCGGCTTTTACCAGGGTCTGGATCAGCAGCATCGGAAACAACACGAAATAGGTCAGCTGCTCCAACCCGTGCCATTGCGTGTCGAGTCGCATCAGGCTGCGCTTCAGCACGATGCCGAGCACGATCAGGATGAAGACCGGCAGCAGCGCCGCGATGACGACGGCCATGGATCAGTCCGGTCCCGGGCTCGTGCGAAGATTGGCAAGGCGATCGAGTGCGCCTTGCAGGATGAAGATCGCGGCGTGCTCGTCGATCACCTCGGCCCGCTTGGCGCGGCTGACGTCCATGCCAATCAGCTCGCGCTCGACCGCCGCGGTCGAAAGACGTTCGTCCCAGAGACCGATGGGCAGCGCGGTCAATCCGGCCAGATTGCGCGCGAAGGCGCGGGTCGATTGCGCGCGCGGCCCTTCGCTGCCGTCCATGTTGATGGGCAGGCCCAGCACGAAGCCGACCACCTTGCGCTCGGTGGCGATGGCCAGCAGCCTGGCGGCATCCTGCTTGAACTGCTTGCGCTGGATCGTCTCGACTCCGGTCGCCAGCCGCCGGTCCGGGTCGGATACGGCAACACCGATGGTCTTGGTGCCCAAATCGAGTCCGACCAGCGCGCCGCGCGCGGGCCAGTGGGTTGCAGCATCGATGAGAGGCAGGATAGGAGCCGGCATGGCTTTAGCGCATATCATGCGTCGCGCTGCGGGGTGAACTGATAACCATGGATGCACTGACACTATTCGGCCTGTTTGCCGTGACGGCGATGCTGGTCTGCTATGCCCTGGAGGATCGCAGCCACTGGTTCGTGCTGCTGTTCGCGGCGTCCTGCGCGCTGGGGTCGGCCTATGGCTTCCTGCAAGGCGCCTGGCCGCTCGGCCTGGTCGAGGCGATCTGGGCCATCGTGGCATTGCGGCGGTGGCAGGTGAGGCCGCGGTGACGGAGGGGTGGGCGAGGGGCCTGCCGCGCGGCAAGCGGCTCCTCGCCCGGTTTTCAGCTCAGCGGATCGCGATCGGGTTGATCATGGCCTGCACGGCGCCGGTCCAGCGCGGCTGGCCCAGCACGAACAGGAATTCGTAGCCCTTGTCCCGGGCGAGCGCGGCGGTGTCCATGTTCTCGAGGATATAGGTCCCGTTCATCGCGAGCAGAATCTGGTGGACCTCGAACACGGTCTTGCCTTCGAACGGCAACACCTCGAGCCCCCAGGTGTCGGCGCCGACCGCGACGACGCCCTTGCCGGCGAGGTACTTCGCGCCTTCGACGCCGAGGCCGGGCTCGCCGGCCGAGTAGCGCTTGTCGTCCTTGCCGATCAGGCTGAGCCAGCCGGTGTGGAAGATGACGACATCGCCCTGGCGGATCTCGACGTTCTGCTGCTTGGCGGCTTCCTCGATCTCCTTGACGTTGAAGGCGGTGCCTTCCTTCACCACGTCGGTCTTGAAATAGGCGGCCATGTCGAGCAGCACGCCGCGGGCGACCATCGGCGGCACCTTCTCGATGCCGAGCTTCTTCAAGCCATTGGGATCGGCGAAATCGGCCAGCTTGTTGCCGTTGTAGTAGACGTGCTCGACGCCGAGATGGCCGAGCCCGTCGAGCTGGCTGCCGATGCCGACCCAGCTGTCGAGGATGTCGTCGTTGTAAGTGGCCTTGTTCGGACCGAGACCCGGGGTGCCGGCCTGTCCGGGCTGCACAATGGTGAGCTTGAAGGTGCGCGGCGGGTAGGCGGGCGTCTGCGGCGTGACGGGGATGCCGAGGGCGTAGGTCTTGCCGGTCTTCACCAGCGATGCCGCCTTCACCACGAGCTCGGGCGTCATGTAGTTGGCGGCGCCGATCTCGTCGTTCGGCCCCCATTTCGATTTGGTCCAGTCCTGTGCGCTTGAAGTTCCTGAAATCGCCGACAACGCGGCGACGCAGCACAACACGAGCGTATTGCGCATCAATAGTCCTCCCGATGTTTTCTGCCGATGTTTTGGCTTCGTTTATGGTTTCGCGCTGGCCAGTCACTTATCCTAACGTAGAAGAAGCGCGGGCTTCAAAGCTTTTCGAAGTGCTGCGCTGCGATGGCAGCACGCAGCGCGGATCGATTCAAACGCGATGGATTTGTGACGAATTTCGTGGCGTGGAACGTTGGCGCTCCGTCATGCCGCGATGACGTCCTCGTCCTTCTTCAGGCAATCGGCAAAACCGCTCAGCGCGCTGTATTGATGTCCGGCGCGGCGCTGGATGAAGAGTGTTTCGACACGTGCATGTGACGGGCTCAGCGTGTGGACGGCGACGGCGCCGTTCATCGCGCTGCGTTCCACGACGGCGCGCGGCAGCAGGGTCACGCCCATGTCGGCGGCGACGCAGCCGATCATGCCGTCGAGCGTGCCGAGCTCGAAGCGCGCCGCCGATGGCCAGCCGAATTCGACGAAGATCTGTTCGAGCCGCTGGCGATAGGTGCAGCCGGTGCGGAACACCAGCGCGGTCGGACCCGACTCCGGCGTGCCGGCGCGCAGCTCGGCGAGCGAGGCCCAGCGGCGCGCGCTGACCAGCACCAGCTCTTCGCGGAACGCGCTCGTCGCGGTGAGGTCGTCATGCGTGATGGGTCCAGCGACGAAGGCGCCGTCAAGCGTGCCGTCGAGCACGAGGGCGACGAGGTCGGCGGTCGGCGCGGTGCGCAAGGAAAGACGCACGGCCGGGAAGCGGCGGTGGAAATCGGCGAGCAGCGGCGGCAATCGCACGGCTGCCGTGGTCTCCATCGAGCCGATCGCGAGCGGTCCTTTCGGCTCGCCATCGTCGCGCGCGGCGAGCAAGGCTTCGCGCGACAGCGCCGCCATCTTTTGCGCATAGGGGAGGAGGCGCTTGCCGGCACCGGTCAGCGTCATGCCGCGCGAGTGCCGCTCGAACAGCGGCGTGCCGATCTCCGCCTCCAGCGCCTTCACGCGCTGGGTGACGTTCGACTGCACGGTGTTGAGCTCCTCGGCGGCGCGGGTGATGCCGCCGGTGCGGGCGACCGCGGCGAAGGTCTTGATATCGCTGAGTTCCATGGTGTCGTTTTGCTTTTGAGATGGCAGCGTTCGCAACAATTCAATTTTCGAGAATGCTAGTCGCGCCTAGTCTCGCTGTCCAGATCGGGGAGGAGCCGTATGCCGATGACGACGTCGCTGACCACGCTGCTGGGGATCGAGCATCCGATCCTGCTGGCGCCGATGGATGTCATTGCCGGCAGCCGCCTGGTCGCGGCGGTGAGCCGCGCCGGCGGGTTCGGCATTCTTGGCGGCGGCTATGGCGAACGGATCTGGCTGGAGCAGGAGACGGCGAAGCTCGCCGACCTCAGTGCACCGTTCGGGATCGGCTTCATCACCTGGAGCCTCGCCAAGCGGCCCGAGCTTCTCGATGTCGCGCTCGCTGCAAAACCAGTTGCGATCATGTTGTCGTTCGGCGATCCCGCGCCGTTCGCGCCCAAGATCAAGTCCGCCGGCGCGCGCCTGATTTGCCAGGTGCAGGACGAAGCGATGGCGCGGCAGGCGCTCGATGCCGGTGCTGACATCCTGATTGCGCAAGGCACGGAGGCGGGCGGTCATGGCGCTTCGCGCACCACTGTCGATCTCGTGCCCGCCATCGTCGATCTCGTCGCGGGGCGCGTTCCAGTGGTAGCGGCTGGCGGCATCGCGGATGGGCGCGGCCTCGCGGCCATGATGATGCTGGGCGCGAGCGGCGTGCTGCTCGGCACGCGCTTCTATGCCAGCCAGGAGGCCGACGGTGCGGAGGAGGCCAAGCGCCGCATCTGCGCGGCGAACTCCGGTTCGACCGTGCGCGGCATCCTCTTCGATCTCTCCCGCAACAATGTCTGGCCGGCGCCGTTTACCGGGCGGTGCCTGGTCAACGATCATGCCAAGCGCTGGATCGGCCGCGAGGTCGAGCTGATGCAGAATGTTGCCGCAGTCGCTTCCGAGTATGCGGCAGCAAGGGCGGCGGGCAATTTCGATGTCGCGGCCGTGATCGCCGGCGAGGCGGTTGGGTTGATTCATGATATCCCACCGGCGGCGGAGATCGTCGAGCGGATTGCGGCGGAGGCGGAGCAGTTGCTGGCAGGACGCCGGAATTCAGCGAGAGGTGTTCTTCCTTCTCCCCTTGTGGGAGAAGGTGGCGCGCAGCGCCGGATGAGGGGTTCTTTCCGCGGAGAGTGAAGTCAAATCTGAGAGGTCTGCTTCCGCGGATGCAAACCCCTCACCCGTCTCGCCGCTATCGCGGCGATCCACCCTCTCCCACAAGGGGAGAGGGAAGAGCGAATGCGAGGCAAGCATCATGTGGCCTGACCGTCGACTGATCGATCTTTTCAAGACCGAATTTCCGATCGTGCTGGCGCCGATGGCTGGCGTGATGGATGCGGACCTGGTGATTGCGGCTGCGCAGGGCGGGGCGCTGGGGTCGCTGCCGTGTGCGATGATCTCGCCGGAGAAGGCGCGCGAGCAGGTTGGTCTCATCCGCCAGCGCGTCAAGGCGCCGGTCAACATGAACTTCTTCTGCCACACGCCGGTCGAGTTGACGCGCGAAGCCGAGGCGCGGTGGAAGCAGCGGCTCGCGGGGTACTATTCCGAGCACAGTCTCGATCCCTCCGCGCCGATCGCGGCTGCGAACCGCGCGCCGTTCGATGCAGCGTTCTGCGAAGTGGTCGAGGAGCTGAAGCCGGAGGTCGTCAGCTTCCATTTCGGCCTGCCGGAGCAAGCGCTGCTGCGGCGCGTCAAGGCGGCGGGTTGCCTCGTCATCTCGTCCGCGACGACGGTGAAGGAGGCGGTCTGGCTGGAAGAACACGGCGTCGATGCCGTGATTGCGCAAGGTGCCGAGGCGGGCGGCCATCGCGGCATGTTCCTGACCGACAAGATCGCCGAGCAGCCCGGCACCTTCGCGCTGGTGCCGCAGGTCGTCGATGCCGTGAAGGTGCCGGTGATCGCGGCGGGCGGCATCGCCGACGGACGCGGCATTGCCGCGGCCTTCGCGCTCGGTGCCGCCGGCGTGCAGATCGGCAGCGCCTATCTGCGCTGCCCGGAATCCAAGCTCAGCGCGGGCGGCCGCAAGGCGCTGGCCGAGGCGCGGGACGATTCCACCGTCATCACCAATGTCATGACCGGCCGGCCTGCGCGCGGGGTGCAGAACCGGCTGATGCGCGAGGCCGGTCCGATCTCGCCGGATGCGCCGCCGTTTCCCCACGCCGCGACGGCGCTGGGGCCGCTGAAAGCGGCTGCCGAAAAGCAGGGCAGGGTGGATTTCACCAATCTCTGGGCAGGGCAGGCCGTTGCGCTGGGCCGCGAGCTTCCCGCCGCCGAATTGACCCGGGATCTCGCCAAATCGGCGCTGGGGCGCATGAAGACCCTCGCCGGATAGGGGGAAGCGCCGGTTGCGGCGCAAAACCGGCCTCTGCTATACGGCACATAGGTTTTGCCGTAAGAGGCCTTATATAATGTCCGTCGACGCCGCTACCGTCCGCCGCATCGCGCATCTGGCGCGCATTGCGGTTTCCGAGGGCGAGGTTCCGCATCTGCAGGGCGAGCTCAACGCCATGCTCGCTTTCGTCGAGCAGCTCTCGGAGGTCAATGTCGAGGGCGTGGAGCCGATGACCTCGGTCACCCCGATGCAGATGAAGAAGCGGCAGGACGTGGTCGACGACGGCGGGATCGCCGACGATATCGTTGCCAACGCGCCCGCGACCGAAGGTCACTTCTTCCTGGTGCCGAAGGTCGTTGAATAAACAGGTTAGGTCCGATGTGCCTGCTTTGCGACGATGAGAAGGCCTATCAGGCCTACATGAACTACCTCGACAAGATGGAGCGGCAGGGCAAGGCTGCCGACCCCAATGTCGCCGTCAATGCCGTGCTCGACGAGCTCGAGGCGGCCGCGAAAGCCGCCGCCAAAAAGGACGACCCGGCCGACGACAAGACCCTGTCTCCGTTCTTCTGCAGCCCGATCAATAAATGACCGATTTGATATCGCTGACGCTCGCCGAGGCCCGCAAGGGTCTCGCGGCAAAAACTTTCACGTCGCTCGAGCTGACCGATGCGCATCTTTCCGCGATCGAGAAAGCGCGCGTGCTCAACGCCTTCGTGATGGAGACGCCGGATCAGGCGCGCGCCATGGCGCGCGAGGCGGACAGCAAGATCGCCAAGGGCGATGCGGGCCCGCTCGCCGGCATCCCGCTCGGCATCAAGGACCTGTTCGCGACCAAGGGCGTGCGCACCACGGCGTGCTCGAAGATCCTCGGCAATTTCGTGCCGACCTACGAGTCCACCGTCACCTCGCAGCTCTGGCGCGACGGCGCGGTGATGCTCGGCAAGCTCAACAATGACGAGTTCGCGATGGGCTCGGCGAACGAGACCTCGTGCTTCGGCCCCGTCGGCAATCCCTGGCGGCGCGAGGGCAGCAACACCACGCTGGTGCCGGGCGGCTCGTCCGGCGGCTCGGCCTCGGCCGTGGCGGCGCTGCTCTGCATGGGCGCTACCGCGACTGATACCGGCGGCTCGATCCGCCAGCCGGCCGCGTTCACCGCGACCGTCGGCATCAAGCCGACCTATGGCCGCTGCTCGCGTTGGGGCATCGTCGCCTTTGCCTCCTCGCTCGACCAGGCGGGCCCTATCGCGCGCAGCGTACGCGATGCCGCGATGCTGCTGCGCTCGATGGCCGGCCACGATCCCAAGGACACGACGTCGGTCGATATCCCCGTGCCGGACTACGAGGCGGCGATCGGCAAGTCCGTGAAGGGCATGAAGATCGGCATCCCCCGGGAGTATCGCCTCGACGGCATGCCGGCCGAGATCGAGAAACTGTGGAGTGAGGGCGCGGCGTGGCTGAAGGCGGCCGGTGCCGAGCTGGTCGAGGTGTCGCTGCCGCACACCAAATACGCGCTGCCGGCCTATTACATCGTGGCGCCGGCAGAGGCCTCGTCCAACCTGGCGCGCTATGACGGCGTGCGCTACGGCCTGCGCGAGCAGGGTAAGAACATCATCGAGCTCTACGAGAACACCCGTGCGGAGGGATTTGGCGCCGAGGTGCGCCGCCGCGTCATGATCGGCACTTACGTGCTCTCGGCCGGCTATTACGATGCCTATTACCTGCGCGCGCAGAAGGTGCGCACGCTGATCAAGAAGGATTTTGAGGACTGCTTCGCCAAAGGCGTCGACGCCATCCTCACCCCGGCGACGCCGTCGGCGGCCTTCGGCATCGGCGAGAAGGGCGGCGCCGACCCGGTCGAGATGTATCTCAACGACATCTTCACGGTGACCGTGAACATGGCGGGCCTGCCCGGCATCGCGGTGCCCGCCGGCAAGGACGTGCAGGGCCTGCCGCTCGGGCTGCAACTGATCGGCCGTCCGTTTGACGAGGAGACGCTGTTCTCGCTCGGCGAGGTGATCGAGCAGGCCGCCGGCCGCTTCACGCCCGCGAGGTGGTGGTGAATGTCGCCGATTTCATCGCGAGCATCGGTGGCGCGGCGCCCGCGCCGGACCTGAACGCGCCGCTCGCCGGCCTGTGGTGGGCGGCGAAGGGCGACTGGGACCGCGCGCACAAGATCGTCCAGGACGAGAGCAGCCGCGAGGCCGCCTGGGTGCATGCCTATTTGCACCGCGTCGAAGGCGATCTCGGCAATGCCGGCTATTGGTACCGCCAGGCCGGCCAGCCGGCGGCAAAGGATTCATTGGAAGCGGAGTGGGAGCGGATCGCTGCCACGCTGCTCGGGAGCAGGACATGAGCACGGCCACGCACAAGCTTCTCAAGGGCTCAACTGGTGACTGGGAGATGGTCATCGGCATGGAGATCCATGCCCAGGTGACCTCGAACGCCAAACTGTTCTCGGGCGCATCTACCGCTTTCGGCGGCGAGCCGAACAGCCACGTCTCGCTGGTCGACGTCGCGATGCCGGGCATGCTGCCGGTCATCAACGAGGAATGCGTCAGGCAGGCTGTCCGGACCGGGCTCGGCCTCAACGCGCAGATCAACCTGCGCTCGGTGTTCGACCGCAAGAACTATTTCTATCCGGACCTGCCGCAGGGCTACCAGATCAGCCAATACAAATCGCCCATCGTGGGCGAGGGTGAGGTAATCATCGATCTCGACGGCGGCAAGACGGCCACCATCGGTATCGAGCGGCTGCATCTGGAGCAGGATCCCGGCAAAATGCTGCACGACCGGTCGCCGTCGCTGTCCTACATCGATTTCAACCGATCTGGCGTGGCGCTGATGGAGATCGTCTCGAAGCCTGATATCCGCGATGCCGAGCAGGCCAAGGCCTATGTGACCAAGTTGCGCTCGATCATGCGCTACCTCGGCACCTGCGACGGTGACATGGAGAAGGGATCCTTGCGCGCCGACGTCAACGTCTCCGTGCGCAGGCCCGGCGCGCCGCTCGGCACCCGCTGCGAGATCAAGAACATGAACTCGATCGCCTTCATCGGCCAGGCGATCGAGTATGAAGCGCGACGCCAGATTGAGATCCTGGAGGACGGGGGCGAGATCGAGCAGGAGACGCGCCGGTTCGATCCCAACAAGGGTGAGACGCGCTCGATGCGGTCGAAGGAGGAGGCGCACGACTATCGCTACTTCCCCGACCCCGACCTGTTGCCGCTGGAGTTCAGCCAGGACTTCGTCGACGCGCTGAAGGCGAAGCTGCCGGAGCTGCCGGACCAGAAGAAGGCGCGCTTCGTCGCCGATTTCGGCCTCTCGGCCTATGATGCGAGCGTGCTGGTCGCCGAGCGCGAGAGCGCGCTGTTCTACGAGACGGTGCTCGACAAGCTCGCCAACCGCGCGCGCGACGGCAAGATGGCGGCGAACTGGGTGATCAACGAGCTGTTCGGCCGTCTCAACAAAGAAGGCCGGGATATTACGGCCTCGCCCGTCAATGCCGGGCAACTGGCTGCGATCATCGACCTGATCGGCGAGGGTACTATCTCGGGCAAGATCGCCAAGGATCTGTTCGAAATCGTCTGGCAGGAGGGTGGCGATCCCCGCGCGCTGGTCGAAAGCCGTGGCATGAAGCAGGTCACGGATCTCTCAGCGATCGAAAAGGTGGTCGACGACATCATCGCGGCCAATCCCGACAAGGCGGCGCAGGTGAAGGACAAGCCGCAATCGCTCGGCTGGTTCGTCGGCCAGGTCATGAAGGCATCCGGCGGCAAGGCCAACCCGCAGAGCGTCAACGACCTGCTCAAGTCCAAGCTCGGCGTCTAAGCCTGACCCATTCGAACGAGGTGACGGACGCGTTTCGTCACCTCGCTTTTGGTTCTCGCTGCGACGCTCGCGCGCATCCTCGACGGCAAACTTCATCCTGATCGACGGCGATGCGGCGGGGCGAATCGCCGCCGCGCGATTCGCCCGAAACGGCGGCTTGAACGCGCTCCGGCGAGCGCCCGCGCCGTTAAGCATGAAAATATTTTCGTTGCCAAAAATCGCGACTCAGAGTCCGCGAAACGCCTTTGCGAGGCGACCGCACGATTGTCGATGCGCATCGCTGCGTTGGTCGCGCGCGATACGCGCGTGCGAAAAAATACTTGCTGCATAGTGTTTTCGTGCAATCGCATCGTTCGCGAACGTCGGCGATGCGAGCGCTCTGCATGATCGCAAGTGCACGTCGTACGAAGCGCCTGCGTCGCGCCCGCCAAGCGCAGGCGCCTTGCTGCGTCAACACTTCTTTAAGCGAGAAGCTGTTTTTTTCTTCGTGTTGGTGTATTCGGGATGAGTGCATTCGATCCCCGAGTGCACGCAGCGATTAAAGCCATCTCACACATCGGAGGGCAACATGGCCAAGAAAGCGAAGAAGGCGAAGAAGGCGAAGAGCGCAGTGAAGAAGACTGCGAAGAAGACCCGCAAGGTCGCGAAGAAGAAGAAGTAACTTCGCTTCTGAAGTTGCCGGCTCCAGATAGCCGGCACGTCATCAGCGCCTCCTAGAGGTTCTGGTCGACGATAGAGGGTGTCGGCGAGACATCAGGTCAACGGTCGGACCGTTCTCTTTCGCGGTCCGGCAGAAGAAACGAGTTTTCTTCGTTCGGTGCGGTTCTCCTCAAACGGGCTCCGCAATTTCACGACAGGCCTTCGGGCCAAAGTGGAATCTGGTCCTGACGTGTTCGCCGACGCCCTCGTTCCCTTGAAGCCGGGGCATTGCCGGCATTCCTCCCCCTCACATCGTTGATTTGATCGCGTCGCGTCCGAGCGCGCTTCTGTCGTGCCGGCTTGATCGCTTGGCTTGGAGAGGCAAGGCGGCCCGTGGCGTGATCGCGCGCCGTTTCGCCCAGCGGTGTCGCCGCCCGGCTCCGACGGGCCGATCCAGCACGCGCGGCTTGTCGTGGAACGATTGCGGCCGCTGGAATACTCGGTCACCCGCCTGCCACCTTCGCCGCTTCGGCGGCCCGAGACCGCATACCGTGGAAGCCTTGGCGTAGCGAGGGCGCGGGTGACGCCAGTTGAAGAAAAGCAACCACATGACCTGCGCCACCGCGCGCGATGGTTATCGATGTCCTGAAATCCCAAGGTAAACCGAATCTGACGAATGACAGAAGTCCCTGCGAATCATGGACTTCTTGAATTCTCGGCGCAGGAGGCGCGCGCCCGCGTTTACGTCTGCTTCATCGCGATGCTTAAACTGCCATTCAAATTTGCCCGCCATCATCGCCTCCAACAAGCCGGCAAACGGCGATGGGGAAGAGTTGAACAGTGCACCGTCCCGGGACGGGTCATGCACATCAGAGGTTGGACGGGAGCCGCGCTCGGGGGACGAGGCGGCATAAGAACAAAGGGGATGCGTGATGTTTCAGGGTACTTTCGATCTGGAGACGGCGACGCCGGTCGATGCGAGCGCGCTGTCGGACGTGCTGTTCGAGCGCGGGATCTATTGGGCGAGCGGCCGCTCCGGCATCGTCGATCTCGTCGCCGCGCACAAATGGTTCAATCTCGCCGCGCTGAAGGGCCGCAAGGACGCTGTGGCGCTGCGCCAGGAAATCGCCGGGCAGATGTCGGAGACCGAGATCTCCATCGCGCAGCGTGAGGCGAGAGCCTGGGTCTGCGCGCACTGAGCGTCACTTCGGTTGGGAACCGGACCTTGACCGGGCGGCGCCATCGCGCCGCGGCGGCTTCAGGTCGAGGTTTGCACGGCAAACGAGGCCGGCGCTTCGCCGGCGCAATGCCTGCGCCAGATTTCGTCGAATGCCTTTTCGATATCCCGCGTCATGCGGACAGTATCGAAAAGCGGCCAAGTGGTCCGGCGCGCCGCCAGCTTGCTCCTGAGCGCGACGCGAAGTTCGGAATCGTGCGCGATTCGAAGTGCCAAAGCCTCATATTCCTCCAGCGATCGCGTCACCAGCTCGGGAAGGCCTACGGCGTTCAGGAGACTGGCTGCAACGCGTCCGGCAAAAGTGGTCCCAAGGCACGTCAGGACCGGCAAGCCGGCCCACAGGGCGTCGCTGGCCCCGGTGTGGGCGTTGTAAGGCAATGTGTCCAGGAACAGATCGGCAACCTGGTGGCGCGCCAAATGCTCCTCAGCAGGGACGCGCGGAGCGAACACGATTCTCTCGGCGACAATCCCCCGCGCAACGGCTTCGCGCTTGAGATTCTCCATGGCGACCGGGTCACCATCTAGCAGCCAAAGGACGCTTCCGGGGGTCTTGTCGAGCAGCCGCATCCAGACGCCGAACAACGGGGGCGTGATCTTGGGGCTTCTGTTGAACGCGCAGTAGACGAACGCATCGTCCGCCAGTCCGAGCTGGCTCCGGCTCGGTGGATTTGACGGGAGCGGTCGCTTCGCGTCGGTCGCCTGGTAGCTATTGGGAAGATAGATCACCTTCTCGGCGTAATAAGGCTGCTCTGCTTCGGGGATGACGATCCGGTCGGCCATGAGATAGTCGACATAGGGGGCGCCCATCGTGCCGGGAAAGCCGAGATAGCTGACCTGGATAGGAGCCGGCCGGCGCGCAATGATTTTCGGCCGCGCACCGGCGGTGAAGCCGCCGAGATCGACGAGAACCTCGATCCCGAGCTGGCCGATCAGCTTGACGACGTCCTCGTCGGCGAGATCGCTGACATCTTCAAAACGTTCGAATGCGGCCCTCAGGCGGTTGCGCATCTGGCTGTCGTCGTCGGGCCCGTGGGAGATAGCGGTGACGTCGAAGCGCTCGCGGTCGTGCGCCTCGAAGATTCCGGCCATCAAATACGCGGTGGCATGACTGCGAAAATCGGCCGACATGTACGCGATCCGGAGCCGGGACGCCGGTCTCGGCGTTCCGGGCCTGGCGGCACCCCCGTCGGGGGTCACCTTGGCGACATAGGCCTTCGCGCAGGTCAATTGGCGTGCAGGCGATGAGGAGACATGAAAGAAGGTGAAGGGGTCGACCGGCACGCCTGCCTCGGCAGCGTCTTCCATAGTGGCCTGTTCACGTTCGAAGCTGCTCCAGTCGGCGCGCTTCCGCTTGCAAGCAACGAGGTTGCTCAGCGCAAACGGGAACGTCTTATCAAGTGCGACCGTTCGTTCCAGAGCCACGATCGCTTCGTCGTCTCGCCCCAGCTGGCCAAGAACCTCAGACAACGCGAAATGGTTCTGTGGGTCGGCCGGTGCAAGCTCGATGGCGCGGGCGTAGCTGTCACGCGCTTCCTCGAGTCGACCAAGCTGCTGCAACGCGCTGCCTCGGTTGGCGAACGCGGCGCTCGACGGTGCGATCGCAATGGCGCGATCAAACTCGGCTATGGCGTCGCGAAGCTGCTGCCGTGCAATGAGGATCGCTCCGCGATTGAGATGCGCGTCCGCGAAGTTCGGAGCCAGGGCGATTACTTTCGCAAGCCAGACGAGCGCATCGTCCGGCTTGTCCAGCGCGCGCAGCACGTTGGCATAGTTGAAAAGAACGTCGGGATTGCCGGGGTCGACGCGTGCAGCCTTCTTCAGCAAAGGCTCGGCATCCGCAAAATGGCCGCGCTGGGCGTGCAACAGCCCCAGCATATGGAGCGCGACGGCATGCGTTCTGCTTCCCTTCAGAATGGTCGTGTAGGCCCGTTCCGCTTCCGACAGATTGCCCGAACGGTGCGCCGCAATTGCCTGGTCCAGAATAGCTGACGGATGGAGTGAGGAGGGGGCCGAGGCTCCCTTGTTGCGGCCTTGTTGCGACATGCAATGGGTTCTCGACCCGACGTAGGGGGGTCTGTGCTCGGGCGAAATGGTGCAAAAACTCTAGTCACCTTTGCCGGCGAGAACAACGGCCGCGCCGCCTGCGCTCATTCGCACGGGCGGACGCGCTTGCGCTGGAGCAAGTTTCCTCTTCATGGCGTCGCCTAGAATCCGACGGCATGAGCAACCAGGCTACGAATGGACGATGGCTGCCGATTCAGATCGCTCCCGACGAGTGCGACCTGGAACTCGGGCGTCTGCACAAAACAGGTATTGTGCCATGGTCCTTTCCATGCCGGCGTAAGGGCGGCATCTGGTTCAATGTTTGGGCCGATGAGGCCGTGCTGATAGCGCCCTCGCATTGGCGGGTCTGGCGATCCGGCATTTAGGTGGGGGCTCACATATATAAGGAGCGCGCGAATCGCGCGGGCTCGCCGCCCTCATCCTTGTGCGGAACTTTCGTACCGGCGTCGCCCATCGCCTTCCGCTGGACGCGCGCAGCGACCTTGATTCTGCTTCCGGGATTCTGGGGTAGCGGAGAGGGAGGGATTCGAACCCTCGATACAGCTTGAGACCGTATGACGCTTTAGCAAAGCGTTGCCTTCAGCCACTCGGCCACCTCTCCGGTGCGAGCCTTATGCATCTATTTGCTCGGGCTGGTCAATTTGGAAGCGCGTGTTTTCGCTCGAATATTCCCAGTGATTTGCGAAACCAGACGGGTTTGCGCTCGGATCAGGGCGTGGCGCTGAATTTTCGAGGAAATTCAAAGGTGCAAAGAAGGACTAGCACCTCTGCGTCCTCGCTCGCCGAGCTGTCCGGCCCGATTATCCCGCCAGCCGTGACTTCCATATAGAGAGTGATGGCGAGCCCCGGCCGGCGGAGGTATTTGCAGGCTGCCTGGGTCAGTTTGCGCGGCGGGGAGGCGGGTCGATGCCTGCCCACTGAGTCTCCTTCTGATTCCACGATTCGAGCGCCTCAAAGCTGGCTCAAGCCGAGCTCTCGCGCGCGGCGCCTCATGTGCGGAACTTTGAGGGCATTTGGAACCGCTCCGAAAACTTCAATGTAAACAATGCGTTACGAGAGCGGTTTGATCACATCTGCGTGTTATTTGTGCAACACCCGTTGGAAAACACGCTGCACCGGCCCGTTTCGGAGCGTTCTCTTGTTGTGTGTGCAAGGACGTTCGGTAATTGTGACTGAGCGACGGAGGGGGGCATCCCGAGGTCGTCCCGTTTAGGTCATTCGCTTAAGTCCCTCGCGTTCATGCGGGTGTGTCCGAAGACGCGAAGGGGCCGAAAGCGGTGATTTAGAGGGGGTTGGGGAATTGGCCGTCCGGTCAGTGACCTTCCCTGAAGAGCAACTTGGAGGTTTAACATGAAGTTGGTTAAGAGCCTTTTGCTCGGCTCAGCGGCGGGTCTGATCGCCGTGGGCGGAGCTCAGGCAGCCGATCTCCCCGTGAAGGCCAAGGCGGTCGAGTACGTGAAGATCTGCTCCCTGTACGGTGCTGGATTCTACTACATCCCGGGCACCGACACCTGCATCAAGTTCGGCGGTTATCTGCGTGCCGACATGCTGTTTAACACGAACAGCGACTACGGCATTGGCCAGGGTGCTCCCGGCGGCGCCAACAACCGTCTGGACAACTACTACCAGACCCGCGCTCGTTTGGACTTCACCATCGATACCCGTACGGCAACCGAGTACGGCGTGGTCCGCACCTATGCCGATACGGTCTTCAGCTGGGATTCGACTTCCACGACCTTCAGCAGTCCCTCGACCATCTCGACCGGTTCGGCTTCGCTCG
Organism: Bradyrhizobium sp. IC4059; assembly: GCF_020193615.1. Classification (NCBI taxonomy): domain Bacteria; kingdom Pseudomonadati; phylum Pseudomonadota; class Alphaproteobacteria; order Hyphomicrobiales; family Nitrobacteraceae; genus Bradyrhizobium; species Bradyrhizobium sp. IC4059. The sequence goes on along the minus strand of NZ_JADYVH010000005.1, from coordinate 415,899 downwards.
GCCTCTACCATGCGTTCATCCAGTTCGCTGGTTTCACCTTCGGCCGCACCGTCTCGATCTTCGACGCACCGTGGCAGAGCTATCCGGCTGGCGGTCCCGACTTCCTTCCGGGCGGCAGCAACAACGTCACCGGTGTGAACCAGGTCGCCTACACGGCTGATTTCGGCCAGGGCATCACGGGTTCGGTCGCGTTGCAGGATATGACGACCGCCGCTGGCGGCCAGTCCAACCTCTGGAACGCGAGCGTGACGGGCGTTGCCGGTGCAGTGGGTGGCTTCGCCACGACTGCAGCTGCGGGCGCTGCCTTCATCCAGGGCATCTACGGTGTCAACGATTGGGGTGGCACGCGCATGCCCGACATCGTCGGTCAGGTTCGTGTCGATCAGGCTTGGGGTCTGTTCCAGATCTCGGCGGCGGCGCACGAACTCCACTCGGCTTATTACGGTACGACGGAGCTCACGGGTCATCCGTCTGACAAGTGGGGCTGGGCGGTGCAGGGTGCCTTGTCGATCAAGAACATCCCGACCGGCGCGGGTGACTCGATCAACTTGCAGGCGGTCTACACCGACGGTGCTTCGCGGTACAACTTCCAGAGCCTGTTCCCGCAGACCATCTTCATCTACGGCGGCAGCGGCATCGCTTATCAGAGCATCGGCTTTGCCGGTATCGCTGATGGCGTGTTCGGTTCCGGTCTCGGTATCGAGACCGTCAAGACTTGGGGCTTCCGCGGTGGTTATACCCACAACTGGTCCCCGAACTGGGCGTCGGGCATCTATGGTGCTTATGCTTCGCTCCGCTACGGCGATCAAAGCAAGGCTCTGATCTGCGCCAACTTCGCTGCTGCTCTGGCCCCCGCCGCTGGCTCGACCTGTAACCCCGACTTCAACCTTGCGGTTATCGGCGGCAACTTGGTCTGGACTCCGGTCAAGGGTCTCGCCTTCACGGCTGACGTGAGCTACGTCTGGCTCGACCAGAAGCACTCTGGCGTTGTCACGGGCGCCAACACGGCCAACCTGGCTGTTGCCAAGCCCGCAGCCACCTACGAGCTGAAGGATCAGGGCAACCTGCAGATGCTCCTGCGCGCTCAGCGCAACTTCTAAGATCGACCCTAGGTTGATCCATGAACCCCGGCAGGAAACTGCCGGGGTTTTTCTTTGGAGCGTAGCGCTTCGCCTAACGTGCGGACCTTGTTGGCTCGCAAGCTGGAATGTCGGCAAAGTGCTATCAAACTACCATCTCATGCCCTTCCACTCCTTGAAGGCATAGGTCGGGTTGAGACCGCAGGCATCGATTGTGCCCGACGCGGTCGCCATGCACTGGCTGTAATTGGACAACTGGCAGTTGCCAGGATTCTCCCAACGCCGTTCTTGCAGGCAATAGCGATCCTGGATGCCGGTTACCTGTGGCTGGGCAGGATGGCGGTTCTTGCCGAAGGGGGGAGCCGCCGGTCGCGAGGCCCGACGAGATCACGGCTGCGAACAGGAACGCACCGACCACGCGCAGCGTGACACGTTCCCAGCCTTGTGAGGCATAAGCTAACCGGCGCGTGGAAACGCTTGGCGCAATTCTATCGTCAGGTCGCTGGTGCCGTCGACGAATCCTGCCGAGCCCTGCCCAGCAACCAGGCTCTGATTCTAACGGACCATCGACGCCCGTTACTGCACGCTGACCGCGCCGCGGCGCAGATCGGCTTCGATCTGCAAGCGGGTGCCGCCGCCGAAACGGGCGCGGTAGACTTGAAGGTTTTCCATGATCCGCTGCACATAGTTGCGCGTCTCGGAGAACGGAATCAGCTCGACCCAGTCGACCGCGTCGACCTTGGGGTCGCGCGGATCGCCGTAACGCTCGACCCACTTCTTCACGCTGCCGCGGCCGGCATTGTAGGCGGCGAAGGTCATGATGTAGGAGCCGCGATAATCCTCGAGTAGTCCACCGAGCTCGGCCGAGCCGAGCGTGGCGTTGTAGACGGAGTCGTTCTTCAGCCGCCCCAGGTCGTAGGTTGCGCCGTGGCGCCTGCAGACGTAGCGGGCGGCATCCGGCGTCACCTGCATCAGCCCGTAGGCCTGCGCCGGCGAGACCACCGACGGGTTGAACGCGCTCTCCTGCCGCGCAATCGCATAGATGATGCTGCGTTCGACCTCGGGGCCGATCGGCGTGAACTGAGGGATGCCGTTGACGGGGTAGGCGTAGAAGTCGAACGGGAGGCCGCGGTTGAGCGCGGCCTTGCCGAGCAGCAGCATGCCGCGCGCGTCGCTGTAGCGCTGGGTGAGCTCGCCGAGGCCCGCGAGCGCCTCGGGATCGCCGTTCTCGCCCATGTCGGCGAGCAGCGGTATCGCGAACTCGCGCTCGTCCAGCTCGTAGAGCAGTTGCGCGGCGCGCACGATCTCGAGCCGCTCGGCGCCGCGACCGCGCGGCTGGCTGTTGAGCTCGATCTGCGGCAGGCCGAGCTTTGCGCGCGCGAGCTGGCCGTAATAGCTGGTCGATTGCTCGGCCGCCCGCGCATAGGCGTTGCGTGCCTCCTGCTGGCGGCCCATCGCCTCGGCAGCGCGGCCCTGCCAATAGCCGGCACGCGCCAGAGCGGTGGGATTGACGCTGCCGACGCCGATGCGAGCAAAATGCTGGGCGGCGGTCGCGGGATCGTTGAGGAAGCGCAGCGCGATCCAGCCGGCGGTGAACTCCTGCTCGGTCTTGTAGATGTCGCGCGAGGGCAGGGCGGCGTCGCGCGCGATCAGATAGGCGCTGCGGAATTCCTCGGTGTCGATCATCTTGCGCGCCAGGAGGCGCCGCTCGATCCACCATTCGTCGAGATTGTGGAGGCGACCCGGATCCTTCGGCGCCGACAGCATCAGCTGGGCGGCTTCAGTGAACTTCTCCTCGCGGCGCAGCAGCTGGATCTTGCTGAAGATGAAGCCGGGATCGCCGTGCAGCTCGCGCGGCACGGCATCGAGCAGCGCCCGCGCGTTCGGCGCTTTCTTGACCGCGGCGATGCGGGCCTTGGCGAGCGCGACATAGCCGGCGCCGAGACGCTTGGCGGCGCGTAGCGCCGCCTCGTTCTCGCTGCCGTAGAGCAGGTTGTCCATCCGCGCTTTCTGGTCGCCCGGCGTGAGCAGGGCGCCGAACTGGTCGAGTGCGTTGTTCTCGGTGTCTTCCGACATCGGATCGGCGCGCCAGGCGTCCCGCACCAGCCGCTCGGCATTGGCGCGGTCGCCGCGCGCCAGCATCGCCCTGGCGAGCGTGAAGCGGCCCTTGGCGGAGATCGGCGACTCGTTCTCGAACCACGACCACGCGACCGACTCGTCGCGCCTGTCGTCCCACATCGCGGCCTCGAGCCGCCGGCGCAGGAAGGTCTGCGACGGCCAGCTCGGATTGGCTGAGAGGAAGGCGCGATAGCGTTCCACGGTCGCGCCGTTGTCCTCGCTGCGCAGGATGATCCATTCGGCGAGCTTTCGCGCGACCGGATCGGAGATGCCGGCCGCGGCATTGGTGGCGTCGCCGGCCTTGCGCTTACGCACGAGCTCGATGACGCTCTCCAGGGTGTCCTTGTCAGCCTGCGACGTCGACGATGTCGCAGCGACGGCGGCCGGGATGACCGGCTTGCGCGGCGCTGCATGCTGGCGCGTTGCAGGCGCCAGTATGGGAGCTGCGGCCGGTCTGGCTGGGGCCGGCGCAGTCGGTTTGACGGTGGCAGTCACGGCCGGGGCGGGGGCTGCCTTGGGCGGCGCGCCGCTCGCAGTCGGCGCTGCCTTTGGCGCGGAAGCAGGTGCCGTGGCAACGGGAGCGGTGGCCGCAGGCTTGGGTTTGTCTTTGGGCTTGTCCTTCGCCGGTTCCTTGCTGGCGTTCTTGCCGGCGTCCGGCTTCTTCGCGGCGTCCTTGGCGGGGGTGCCAGGCGTACCCTTGCTTGCGGCCTTCGCGGCGTCCTTGCCGGTTCCCTTGGCCGTATCCTTCGCCGTTTCCTTGGTTGATCCCTTGGCCGAGCCATTCGCGGCGTCCTTGGCTGCTGGCTTGGCGGGATCCTTGGTCTCCGCGGCCGTCTCGTTGGACTTGGCGAATGCGGCACAGTCCATCGACAGCCCGGCCATCAGGCACAATGCCATACCCAGGGATCGCCACGCGGCAGATGCAAAGGAGGTCACGGCGTTTCGTCGCCCCGAATCAGTGAAGTGGCTCAAGACCTAGCTGAATTTGCTTGAATATGCGGAGAAAATACCAACAGCCGCTTACCTCGGGCCGATTTGCACCAGCACCGCGGCAAAATCGCGGCCTAAACCCAGCCTGGCACCGACCCCGGGTCTTTTACCGGCCGGATAGACCCGATATGAAGGGGCTTGCTCAAGAGATCGCCGCGTACGGAGGAAGTCCATGGCAGCCAAGACGAAATTCCGAGGGTCGTTCACCGCCTTGGTCACCCCGTTCAAGAACGGCTCGCTCGACGAGGCGGCGTTTCGCTCCCTGGTCAACTGGCAGATTTCCGAGGGCACCAACGGCCTCGTTCCGGTCGGCACTACGGGCGAGAGCCCGACGCTCAGCCATGACGAGCACAAGAAGGTCGTGGAATGGTGCATCGCTGAAGCCAAGGGCCGCGTGCCCGTCATCGCCGGCGCCGGCTCCAACTCGACCAAGGAGGCGATCGAGCTCTCCCAGCACGCCGAAAAGGCGGGCGCGGACGCCGTGTTGATCGTCACGCCCTATTACAACAAGCCGACGCAAGAAGGCATGTACCAGCACTTCAAGGCGATCAACGATGCGATCGGCATTCCGATCATCATCTACAACATCCCACCGCGCTCGGTGATCGACATGTCGGTCGACACCATGAAGCGGCTGTGGGAGCTGAAGAACATCGCCGGGGTCAAGGACGCCACCGCCAGCATGGTCCGCGTGTCGCAGCAGCGCGCGGCGATGGGCGAGGACTTCAACCAGCTCTCGGGCGAGGACGCCACCATCATCGGCTACATGGCCCATGGCGGCCATGGCTGCATCTCGGTGACCTCGAACGTCGCGCCGCGCCTGTGCTCGGAGTTCCACGCCGCCTGGCAGAAGGGCGACACCAAGGCGGCGCTCGCGATCCACGACAAGCTGATGCCGCTGCACAACAACCTCTTCATCGAGAGCAATCCGGCGCCGATCAAGTACGCGATGTCGCTGCTCGGCAAGCTGGACGAGACGCTGCGGCTGCCGATGGTTCCGGTGTCCGAGCCGACGCGGGTTGCCGTGCGCAGCGCGATGGTTCACGCAGGTCTGGTCAACTGACGCATTAGCCGTTCGGGGGAGCCTTTCATGAGCGTGGAGGAAAAGGGCGCGCGGATGCTCAAGGAGTTCCGCGAGTTCGCCATGAAGGGCAACGTCGTCGATCTCGCGGTCGGCGTCATCATCGGCGCGGCCTTCGGCGGCATCGTCACCTCGCTGGTCGGTGACGTCATCATGCCGATCATCGGCGCGGTCACCGGTGGCCTCGACTTCTCGAACTACTTCATCCCCTTGTCGAAGGCGGTCACCGCAACCAACTTGGCGGATGCCAAAAAGCAAGGCGCCGTCCTTGCTTACGGCAGCTTCCTGACGCTGACGATCAACTTCATCATCGTCGCCTTCGTGCTGTTCCTGGTAATCCGCGCCATGAATACGCTGAAGCGCAAGGAGGAGGCGGCACCCGCTGCTCCGCCAAAGCCGTCGGCCGAGGTCGAGCTGCTGACGGAGATCCGCGATCTCCTCAAGAAGTGACGCGTCCACTTCATCTGAACTGTTAGAATCCGAGCGCATCTCGATCAGGTTTGCCCGTCATGGCCGATAAGAACGAACGTCCGATCAAGGTGATGGCGGAAAATCGCAAGGCGCGTTTCAACTACGCCATCGAGGACACGATCGAGGCGGGCATTGCGCTGACCGGCACTGAGGTCAAGTCGATCCGCAACGGCAAGAGCACGATCGCGGAATCCTATGCCGATTCCAAGAACGGCGAGATCTGGCTGATCAACGCCACCATTCCCGAATACCTGCAGGGCAACCGCTTCAACCACGAGCCCAAGCGGCCGCGAAAGCTGCTGCTCCACCGCCGGCAGATCAACAAGCTGATCGGCGCGGTCGACCGCGAGGGCATGACGCTGATCCCGCTCAAGCTTTACTTCAACGAGCGCGGCCGGGCCAAGCTGCAGCTGGCGGTTGCGAAGGGCAAGAAGCTGCACGACAAGCGCGAGTCCGAGAAGAAGCGCGACTGGAGCCGGGAGAAGGGCAGGCTGCTGCGGGCGAGGGGATGACGAGATGAATCAACGGAACCTGCTCGAGGTCGACTGGAGCCAGATTCCCGCGCCTTCCGACGATGGCGCCGCCGCGCATCTCGAAGGCATGACGTTGCCGCCGATTGGCCTGCTCGCGACCGACGACACATCGGTCACCCTGTCGGCTTTGCGCGGCCGCACCGTGGTGTTCGCCTATCCCCGCACCGGCGAGCCCGGCAAGATCGCGCTGGTCGACGATTGGGACATGATCCCCGGAGCGCGCGGCTGCACGCCCCAGACCTGCGCCTTTCGCGATCTCTACGCCGAGCTGAAGGCCGCCGGCGCCGCGCACGTGTTCGGCCTCTCGACCCAGAGCAACGACTATCAGATCGAGATGGCGTCGCGCCTGCATCTGCCGTTCCCGGTGCTTTCGGACGAGAAGCTGGCGCTGACGCGCGCCTTGAACTTGCCGACCATGGAGGTCGCGGGCCTGACGCTGATCAAGCGCCTCGCGCTTGTTATCGACGACGCCAGGATCACGCACGTGTTCTATCCGGTGTTTCCGCCCGACCGGAACGCCGGCGACGTGCTGGCCTGGCTCAAGGCAAATCCCGTCAATAAGGCGCGATGCGATTAGGATGAATCGTCATCGCGCTTTAGCTTATTGTTTGAGCATGATCTTTTCGGAAAACCGCTACGCACTTTTCCGGATCATGCTCTAGCTAATCGAGATCCGCCTTCACCTTCGCGAACACGGATCTGAACATGTCTGGCGTCAGCACGCCGGTGTTCGTGTTGTAGCGGGAGCAGTGATAGCTGTCGTAGAGCCTGAACGCGCCGGCCTGATGCACCGCGCCGTGGCCGAAGGGGGCTTGCGAGGCCTTCAAATTCAGCGGCTTGAGCACGCTGTCGTGCGCAATTCGCCCGAGCGCGACGATCGCGCGCAGCTTCGGCATCGTCGCCAGATTGGCCACGAGAAACTGGCGGCAGGTGTTGATCTCGATCGGCAGCGGCTTGTTCTGCGGCGGCACGCAATGCACGGCATTGGCGATCCGGCAGTCGACGAGTTTCAGGCCGTCGTCGGGACGCGCCTGATAGGTGCCCCTCGCAAAGCCGTATTCGATCAGCGTGGCATAGAGCAGGTCGCCGGCATAATCGCCCGTGAACGGCCGCCCCGTGCGGTTGGCGCCCTGCATTCCCGGGGCGAGGCCCACGATCAGGAGGCGGGCCTTGATGTCGCCGAAGGGCGCAACCGGCGCATTGTGCCACGAGGGCTCGCGCGCGCGGTTCGCCTCGCGGAAGGCGACCAGGCGCGGGCAGAGCGGGCAGTCACGGTCGGGAACGATTGTGAGAGGCTGGCGGCTTGACCGGGCCGCCTCACTCCTCGAAGTCGTCATCGCCCCTCGGCGCCGTCGTGGTCGCGCGCTGGAGGAATTGCGGGGCGTGGTGGCGTTCACCACGCTCGCCGCGGTCACGCGGGGCGGGGCGCTCGGACGGATCGCGGCCGAGCTTGGATTGCAGCTCGACGAGGTCGGTGAAGACGTCGGCCTGGCGGCGCAGCTCGTCGGCGATCATCGGCGGCTGGCTGGCGATGGTGGAGACCACCGTGACCCGCACGCCGCGGCGCTGGACGGCCTCGACCAGGGAGCGGAAGTCGCCGTCACCCGAGAACAGCACCATCTGGTCGATGTGCTCGGCGAGCTCCATGGCGTCGACGGCGAGCTCGATGTCCATGTTGCCCTTCACCTTGCGGCGGCCGGAGGCGTCGATGAATTCCTTGGTCGCCTTGGTGACGACCGTGTAGCCGTTGTAGTCCAGCCAGTCGATCAGCGGGCGGATCGAGGAGTATTCCTGGTCCTCGATGATGGCGGTGTAATAGAACGCCCGCAATAACGTCCCGCGGCTCTGAAACTCCTTCAGCAGGCGCTTGTAGTCGATGTCGAAGCCGAGGGTTTTCGCCGTCGCGTAGAGATTGGCCCCGTCGATGAAGAGCGCGATCTTGTTGGTAGGAGAAGGTGACATTCAGTTTGCTCGCGTAGCGTTCGTGATTGATCGTTTTTTGTTGGCGCGGCGACAACAGGCCGCGCAGTTCTAGAGTGCCGCAGAAACCCGTCGAAACCGCAAATCCGGAGAAGTCGGGGCAATCAAGGTATAGTTATGGCGGACTTGCATACACCCCGGGGCCGCCCCCAACGGCAGCCCGGAAAACCACCCGTCCCAGCCCCAATGTGGGGGTAGCAGAGCGGTTTGGCGAGGCCAAATCACAAAATGGTCTTGCGAAACCGTCCCGGCCCCTATAACTAGCCCCAATCATCCACATATTTCGTCCCACCCACAACGGAGCGACAGTCCATGGCTCGCGTCACCGTAGAAGATTGTATCGACAAGGTCGACAACCGGTTTGACTTGGTCCTGCTGGCCGCCCACCGTGCCCGCATGATTTCATCCGGTTCACAACTAACGGTTGACCGCGATAACGACAAGAACCCTGTTGTGTCTTTGCGTGAAATTGCCGAGACGACGATCTCGCCGGAGGACCTCCGCGAGGAGCTGGTCCACTCGTTGCAGAAGTTCGTCGAGGTGGACGAGCCCGAGCCGGATACAGTGCCGCTGATCGGTTCCGCGGGGGCAAGCGTCGATGCCGACGACACCGAGGTCGCCGTGGAGCGCATGACCGAGGAGGAGCTGCTGAAGGGCCTGGAAGGCCTCGCGCCTCCCGAGGAGCAGCCCGAGGAAGACGAGTAATTCCTCCATCGCGATCATCTTCTTCTTGTGATCATATCAAAGGCCCGAACGATCGTTCGGGCCTTTGCTTTTGTTGGCCTTTTCGTGGTTACCATAGCGCTGCGGTCGGTGCTTGGCCCTGTCACTGAATTGATCGGACACGAGCGCGATCGGAGTTAGGATGTATGCAGCGGGCCGGTTCAAGCCCGTTTGAAGGCAGGACGGCATGGTATATCGGCGCCGCAGATCCACGCAGATGCAGGCCGCAACCGAATCGGTTGCCGTGGCCCCGACTGCGCCGGTCGCGCGCCCCGCCAGGCCTCGCGCCCGGATGATGCGTCAATATGACCTCGTCGAGCGCGTCAGGTCCTACAATCCCAACACCAATGAAGACCTGCTGAACCGTGCCTACGTCTACGCCATGAAGGCCCACGGCTCGCAGACCCGCGCCTCGGGCGATCCGTATTTCTCGCATCCGCTCGAGGTGGCTGCGATTCTCACCGACCTCAAGCTCGACGACGCCACCATCGTGGCCGCGCTGCTGCACGACACGATCGAGGACACCGAGGCAACGCGGGCCGAGATCGATCAGATCTTCGGCTCGGAGATCGGCGCGCTGGTCGATGGCCTGACCAAGCTGAAGCGGCTGGAGCTGGTGTCGCGGGAGGCTAAGCAGGCCGAGAATCTGCGCAAATTGTTGCTGGCCATTGCCGACGATGTCCGCGTGCTTTTGGTCAAGCTCGCCGACCGTCTGCACAACATGCGCACGCTGGACTTCGTGCCGACGGAATCGCGCCGGCGCATCGCCGAGGAGACGCTCGACATCTATGCGCCGCTGGCGGGGCGCATGGGCATGCAGGAAATGCGCGAGGAGCTGGAGGATCTGTCCTTCCGCACCCTCGATCCCGAAGCCTATTCGGTGGTGATGCAGCGGCTCGACGCGCTGGCTGAGCGCAACCGCAACCTGATCGGCGAGATCGAGGACCAGCTCTCCAACAATCTGCGCCACCGGGGCTTAGGGGCGCGGGTCTATGGTCGGCGCAAGAAGCCGTTCTCGATCTGGACCAAGATGGAGCGCAAGTCGGTCGGCTTCGAGCAATTGTCCGACATCTTCGGCTTCCGCCTCGTCGTCAGCGACGTCGAGGCCTGCTATCGCGCGCTCGGGATCGTCCACACCACCTGGCCGGTCGTGCCCGGACGTTTCAAGGACTATATCTCGACGCCGAAGCAGAACGACTACCGCTCGATCCACACCACGGTGATCGGCCCCGGCAACCAGCGCGTCGAGCTGCAGATCCGCACCGAGGCGATGGACCAGATCGCCGAGCGCGGCATCGCCGCGCACGTTTTCTACAAGGAGGGCGTGGGTTCGCCGACCGAATTCCTCAAGCGCGAGTCCAACGCGTTCGCCTGGCTGCGCCACACCATCGGCATCCTCTCGGAAAGCGCGAACCCGGAGGAATTCCTCGAGCACACCAAGCTCGAGCTGTTCCACGACCAGGTGTTCTGCTTCACCCCGAAGGGCAAGCTGATCGCGCTGCCGCGCCATGCCAACGTGATCGACTTCGCCTATGCGGTGCATACCGACGTCGGCAACAGCGCGGTGGGCTGCAAGATCAACGGCAAATTCGCGCCGCTGTCCTCGGAGCTTCAGAACGGCGACGAGGTCGAGGTGCTGACCTCGGAGGCGCAGTCCGCGCCGCCCTCGGCCTGGGAAACGCTCGCCGTCACCGGCAAGGCGCGTGCCGCGATCCGCCGCGCCACGCGCACCGCGGTGCGCGACCAATATGTCGGGCTCGGCCGGCGCATCGTCGAGCGCCTGTTCGAGCGCGCCAAGATCGAATACGCCGATGACAAGCTCAAGGGCGCGCTGCCGCGGCTCGCGCGCACCTCGATCGAGGACGTCATGGCGGCGGTCGGGCGCGGCGAGATCAAGGCCTCCCATGTCGCGCGTGCGATGTACCCGGATTACAAGGAGGAGCGCATCGCGCGCTACGGCGTCAAGAAGGGTCTTGCCGCCAAGCTCAAGGAGAAGGGGGTCTCCGAACAGTCGCGCAGCCCGGTCGCGATCCCGATCCGCGGCATCAATTCCGACCTTCCGGTGAAGTTCGCGCCGAACGGCGGCGCCGTCCCCGGCGATCGCATTGTCGGCATCGTCACGCCGGGCGAGGGCATCACGATCTATCCGATCCAGGCGCCGGCCCTGAAGGATTTCGAGGAGGAGCCGGAGCGCTGGCTCGACGTCCGCTGGGACATCGAGGATTCCGCGCCGCAACGCTTCCCGGCCCGCATCAAGGTCGAGAACGTCAATGAGCCCGGCGCGCTGGCGCAGATCGCGACCGTGATCGCCGAGCACGACGGCAACATCGACAACATCAGCATGCAGCGCCGCTCGCCCGATTTCACGGAGACGACGATCGATCTCGAAGTCTACGACTTGAAGCACCTCAGCGCGATCCTGGCCCAGCTGCGCGCGAAGGCGGTCGTCGCCAAAGTCGAACGTGTTAATGGATAGGCGCATCTCGCATGCGCCGTTCCCTCTGATTTCGCGAGTTCTGAAATGCCCGCACCTCCGCTCCGCCTCGGCGTCAATATCGATCACGTCGCAACCGTGCGTAACGCGCGCGGCGGCCGCCATCCCGATCCGGTGCGCGCCGCGCTGCTCGCGATCGAGGCCGGCGCCGACGGCATCACCGCACATTTGCGCGAGGACCGCCGGCACATCCGCGACGAGGACATGGCGCGCCTGAAGGCGGAGATCTCCAAGCCGCTCAATTTCGAGATGGCCGCGACGGACGACATGATGCGGATCTCGCTCGCCACCAAGCCGCACGCGGTGTGCCTGGTGCCGGAGCGGCGCCAGGAGGTAACGACCGAAGGCGGGTTGGACGTGGTCGGCCAGCGCAGCGCGCTCGCGCCCTATATCGCGCGGCTGAGCGAGGCCGGCATCCGCGTCTCGCTGTTCATCGCGGCCGATGCCGCCCAGATCGAGATGGCGGCACGGCTGCGCGCCCCTGTGATCGAGATCCACACCGGTGCCTGGTGCGATGCCGTCGTCGATGGCCACACCGACAAGGCCGAGGCTGAATGGCAGCGGATCGTGGCCGGGGTGAAGCTGGCGAAGGACGCGGGACTCGAGGTTCACGCCGGCCACGGGCTGGACTATGCGACGGCGGAGAAGATCGCGAGCTTGCCCGAAATCATGGAGCTGAACATCGGCTATTACATGATCGGCGAGGCGCTGTTCGTGGGGCTGGCCGAGACCGTGCGCAGCATGCGCGCGGCGATGGATCGTGGCCGGAGCCGGGCATGATCATCGGCATCGGCTCCGACCTGATCGACATCACCCGCGTCGCCAAGGTGATCGAGCGCCACGGCGAGCGTTTTCTCGACCGCATCTTCACCGCGGCCGAGCGGGCCAAGGCGGAACGGCGCGCCAAGAACGAGAAGATGGTGGTGGCGACCTACGCCAAGCGCTTCGCCGCCAAGGAGGCCTGCTCCAAGGCACTCGGCACCGGCATCAGGCGCGGCGTCTGGTGGCGCGACATGGGGGTGGTCAACCTGCCGGGCGGGCGGCCGACTATGCAGCTGACCGGCGGCGCGCTGGCCCGGCTCCAGGCCCTGACACCGGAGGGGTTCGAGGCGCGGATCGACCTTTCGATCACCGACGACTGGCCGCTGGCGCAGGCTTTTGTCGTCATTTCCGCCGTCCCGCTGCCGAAACCTTGATCGCGGCTCGGGCGTTTTGTGATTTTCTTTATAAATCAATATCTTAATCAGTTTTGATGCGATCCTTGATTGCGTGGCCTCCGACAACCGTCTAAAAGTCCGCGAACGCAAATCAGCCTGGGCGAATTCGGCTTTACGCCGGAATTGGCCCTCACTATCAGAATCAGGACAATCTCCTTGCGCCGCGAACCGGTGGGCCGTTCGCGGGAGGAGGGCGCTCTATGATCGCCGGCCGGAATTGAGAGAGCAATGAGCGTGACTTCGGGAACGAAAACTGAGAGCGGCGTCGGCGAAACGATCCGAGTCGTCATTCATGCTCTCCTGATCGCGCTCGTGATCCGCACCTTCCTGTTTCAGCCTTTCAACATCCCGTCCGGCTCGATGAAGGCGACGCTGCTGGTCGGCGACTATCTGTTCGTCTCGAAATATTCCTATGGCTACAGCCATTACTCGATTCCATTCTCGCCGCCACTGTTCTCGGGACGGATCTGGGGCTCGGACCCCGCTCGTGGCGACATCGTCGTGTTTCGCCTGCCGAAGGACGATTCCACCGACTACATCAAGCGCGTGATCGGCCTTCCCGGCGACCGTGTCCAGATGCGGGACGGGCTGCTCTACATCAACGATACGCCCGTCGAGCGGCAGCGCATGAGCGAATATGTCGGCGAGGACCCTTGCGGCTCGGAAGGCGGCGGCATCTCCCGGGTGAAGCGCTGGAAGGAGACGCTGCCGAACGGCGTGTCCTATGAGACGCTGGACTGCGCCGACAACGGCTACATGGACAACACCAACGTCTACACCGTCCCGGCCGGCCACTTCTTCATGATGGGTGACAACCGCGACAACTCCACCGATAGCCGCTTTCTCGGCCAGGTCGGCTACGTCCCGCAGGAGCACTTGATCGGCCGCGCCCAGATGATCTTCTTCTCCATCGCTGAAGGCGAGCACGCCTGGATGCTCTGGCGCTGGCCGTGGGCGGTGCGCTGGAATCGGTTCTTCAAAATCGTCCGATGAAAGACGAAGCCAAGGACATCGCGATCCAACCGACCGAGGTGCAAGCCGCTCCCGAGGGCGAAGCTGCGGCGAAGGCGCCTGCCAAGAAGAAACGGCCGCGGAGCAGCAAGGCCAAGGGCACGAATGCCAACGCGGCGCTCGAGGCGCGGATCGGCCACAGCTTCGCCGATCCAAATATGCTGATGCAGGCGATCACGCATGTCTCGGCCCTGAAGTCCGGGCGCAAGCGAGGCGACAGCTATCAGCGGCTGGAATTCCTCGGCGACCACGTGCTCGGGCTCGTCGTCTCCGACATGCTCTATCACGCCTTCCCGAACGCCGATGAGGGCGAGCTGTCCAAGCGGCTTGCCGAGCTCGTGCGCAAGGAGAGCTGCGCGGACGTCGCCAAGTCGCTCGGTCTCGTCGACGACATCAAGCTGGGCTCGGTCGGCTCCAGTGCCGATGCCCGCCTGCGCAAATCCATCCTCGGCGACATCTGCGAGGCCGTGATCGGCGCCATCTACCTCGACGGCGGCCATGCGGCGGCAGCCGAATTCGTCAAGCGCAACTGGACCGAGCGGATGCACAAGCCGCGCCGGCCCTTGCGCGATCCCAAGACCGTGCTGCAGGAATGGGCGCAAGGCAAGGGACTGCCGACGCCTGTCTATCGCGAGGTCGAGCGCACCGGCCCGCATCACGATCCGCAGTTCCGTGTCGCCGTCGATCTGCCGGGCCTGGCCCCCGCCGAGGGTATCGGCGGCAGCAAGCGCGCGGCAGAGAAAGTGGCAGCCTCAGTGATGATCGAACGCGAAGGCGTCGGCGGCAGCAATGACGGTTGAAGCAAGCGGCGGGGCACCCGGCGCGACGCGCTGCGGCTTCGTCGCGCTGATCGGCGCGCCGAATGTCGGCAAGTCGACGCTGGTCAACGCGCTGGTCGGCGCCAAGGTCACGATCGTCTCGCGCAAGGTGCAAACCACGCGCGCGCTGATCCGCGGTATCGTCATCGAGAACAACGCGCAAATTATCCTTGTCGACACGCCCGGCATCTTCTCGCCCAAGCGCCGGCTCGACCGCGCCATGGTCTCGACCGCCTGGAGCGGGGCGCATGATGCCGATCTGGTCTGCGTGCTGCTCGATGCCAAAACGGGCATCGACGAGGAGGCGGAGGCGATCCTCGCCAAGGCCGCCAGCGTCAATCACGACAAGATCCTCGTCATCAACAAGGTCGACCTGGTCCAACGCGAGAAGCTGCTGGCGCTGGCGCAGGCGGCCAACGAGCGCATGACTTTCGTGCGGACGTTCATGATTTCGGCGATCTCGGGCGATGGCGTCGACGACATCCGCAAGACGCTCGCGGACATGGTGCCGCCGGGTCCGTTCCTCTACCCCGAGGACCAGATGTCGGACGCGCCGATGCGGCAGCTGGCGGCCGAGATCACCCGCGAGAAGATCTATCAGAAGCTGCACCAGGAATTGCCCTACCAGTCCACGGTCGAGACCGACAAGTGGGAGGACCGCAAGGACAAGTCTGTGCGGATCGAGCAGACGATCTACGTCGAGCGCGAAAGCCAGCGCAAGATCGTGCTCGGCAAGGGCGGCGCCACCATCAAGTCGATCGGCGCCGACTCGCGGAAAGAGCTGATGCAGATTCTGGACGTGCCGGTGCACCTGTTCCTGTTCGTCAAGGTGCGCGAGAACTGGGGCGACGATCCCGATCGCTATCGCGAGATGGGCCTGGACTTCCCAAAAGAATAACCAAGAAAAGATCGGCATCCGATGAGCCTACCCACCAACGTCCAGCGCTTCGAAGCGCTGCTCTATGCATCGTTGATGCTGGACGCCGTCTCGGTCGCCGTGCAGGACCGCACCCCCAATGCCGCGGTGACCGAGCAGATGATCATGACCGGGACGCTGCTCGCCGGCGGCATGATCCTCCTGCTGCTCTATTTCGTCCGGCTGGCCGCGCATCATCGCAAGAACTGGCCACGCTGGGTGCTGGCGGCGGCCCTCGTGTTGTCGGTGATCTCGCTCGGCCAGATCATCGGCGAGAAGGGCCTGGAGCTCGACAGCGCCATCGAGATCGTCTCCTGCGCGCTGACGACGATGGGCCTGTATTTCTCCTTCAGCGGCGACGCGCGGGACTGGTTCAACGCGTGAGGCGCCGTAGGGTGGATTAGCGAAGCGTAATCCACCTTTGACGTGCACGGGCGATTGGCGGATTACGCCTTCGGCTAATCCGCCCTACGATTGAACGCCGGAATCCGCTACACTTCCCCTATGGAATGGACCGATGAAGGCATCGTGCTGGGGGTGCGGCGGCATGGCGAATCCAGCGCCATCGTCGAGCTGTTGACGCGCGCGCATGGCCGGCATCTCGGCCTCGTCCGCGGTGGCGCCGGCTCGCGGATGCGGCCGCTGCTGCAGCCGGGGAACAGCGTCAGTGTGGTGTGGCGGGCGCGGCTCGACGAGCACCTGGGCACCTATGCGATCGAGGGATTGAAGCTGCGCGCGGCAACGCTGCTGGCATCGTCCCACGGCGTCTACGGAGTCACCCATCTCGCCTCCGTCGCGCGGCTGTTGCCGGAGCGCGATCCGCATGAGGACATCTTTGCGCTGCTCGAGCATTCGCTCGACGATTTCGACGACATCGGCAGCGCGGCCGTGCACCTGATCCATTTCGAGCTGGCGATGCTCGCCGAGCTGGGCTTTGGGCTGGCGCTGGACAATTGTGCAGTGACCGGCGAGACTACGGACCTGATCTATGTCTCGCCGAAATCAGGCGGCGCGGTATCGCGTAGCGCGGGCGAGCCGTGGCGCGACCGGCTGTTGCGCCTGCCGCCGTTCCTGCGCCAGGGCGAAACCGCGGGCGATCTCACCGAACAGGATCTCCAGGACGGCTTCCGGCTCACCGGCCTGTTCCTGCTCCGCCACGTGCTGGAGCCGCGCGGCCAGGGCCATTCCGATGCGCGGGCCGGCTTCATCAACGCCCTGATGCGGCAGCAGGCGAGGGCGGCGATCCCGGCGCCATGACGTAATGGCTACCCAGCCTTGCCCAGCAGCATTCAGTTCCCTGGAACGAAATCGGCCCACGCGGACTTGGGGCTTGAGGTTCCACATCGGGGGGACAGCCCAAATGTTGATCAAGGGATTCGCTTTGTCCGCGACGCTGCTTGCGCTCGCGCCCGACGCCATGGCTGGCGAGCCGCAGCCCGGGGCGTTTCGCCGGGCCTCGTGCACGGTGGTGCGGTACTATGTGGCGAAATATTCCGCTGCCGCTGCAGAGACATGGGCGCGGTCGCGGGGCGCGACCGACGCCGAGATCGAGGCCGCCCGCCGTTGCCTGACCAATGCGCCGGCGCCTGCGCAAACACCTGGTCCAGCCCCAACCCAGACCGTCACAGCCGGCTGGGCAGGCTAGTACGTCGCCCACAGGGAACCATTCGATCCTTGCCCGATTCGCTTCCACGGTTTAACCGGGCGGCATGGGAAAACGAATCGTTCCGCCTGAAGAACCGGCTGAAATCCACGAGGTGCCGCTGCGTGAGGCGCTGGAAGAGCGCTATCTCGCTTATGCCCTCTCCACCATCATGCACCGTGCGCTGCCGGACGCGCGCGACGGCCTGAAGCCGGTGCACCGGCGCATCCTCTACGGCATGCGCCTGCTCAGGCTCGACCCCGGCACGGCCTTCAAGAAGTCGGCCAAGATCGTCGGCGACGTGATGGGCTCGTTCCATCCGCACGGCGACCAGGCGATCTACGACGCCATGGTCCGCCTCGCGCAGGATTTCTCCTCGCGATATCCGCTGGTCGACGGTCAGGGCAATTTCGGCAATATCGACGGCGATAACCCCGCCGCCTACCGCTACACCGAAGCGCGCATGACCGACGTCGCGCGGCTTCTGCTCGAGGGCATCGACGAGGACGGGGTCGAATTCCGCGCCAACTACGACGGCCAGTCGAAAGAGCCCATCGTGCTGCCGGGCGGCTTCCCGAACCTGCTCGCCAACGGCGCGCAGGGCATCGCGGTCGGCATGGCGACCTCGATCCCGCCGCACAACGCCGCCGAGCTGTGCGATGCCGCGCTGCACCTGATCGAGAAGCCCGACGCAAAGTCGAAGGCACTGCTCAAGTGGGTCAAGGGCCCGGATTTCCCGACCGGCGGCATCATCGTCGATTCCAAGCAGGCGATTGCGGAAGCCTACACCACCGGCCGCGGCTCGTTCCGCGTCCGAGCGCGGTGGACGCAGGAGGAGGGCGCACGCGGCACCTGGGCCGTCGTCGTCACAGAGATTCCGTTCCTGGTGCAGAAGTCGCGTCTGATCGAGAAGGTCGCCGAGCTGCTGGACCAGAAGAAGCTGCCGCTGGTCGGCGACATCAGGGACGAATCGGCCGAAGACGTCCGCATCGTGATCGAGCCGAAGTCGAAGAACGTCGATCCGGCGCTGATGATGGAATCGCTGTTCCGCCTCACCGAGCTCGAAAACAAGATTCCGCTGAACCTCAACGTCCTGATCAAGGGGCGCATCCCCAAGGTCGTGGGGCTCGCGGAGTGCTTGCGCGAATGGCTCGACCATCTGCGCGACGTGCTGATCCGCCGCAGCAACTACCGCAAGGCGCAGATCGAGCACCGGCTGGAAGTGCTCGGCGGCTTCCTGATCGCATACCTGAACATCGACAAGGTGATCAGGATGATCCGCACCGAGGACGAGCCGAAGCCTGAGCTGATGAAGGCGTTCAAGCTCACCGAGGTGCAGGCGGAAGCCATCCTCAACATGCGCCTGCGCTCCTTGCGCAAGCTCGAGGAGATGGAGATCCGCACCGAGGACAAGAACCTCCGCGCCGAGCTCAAGGGCATCAACGCGGTGCTCGCCTCGGAAGCCGAGCAGTGGAAGAAGGTCGGCGAGCAGGTTGGCAAGGTCCGCGACATGTTCGGACCGAAGACACCGCTCGGCAAGCGTCGCACCACCTTCGCGGATGCGCCCGAGCACGACCTCGCCGCGATCGAGGAGGCCTTCGTCGAGCGCGAGCCGGTGACGGTTGTCGTCTCCGACAAGGGCTGGATCCGCACCATGAAGGGGCATGTCGAGGATCTCTCCGGCCTCGCCTTCAAGCAGGACGACAAGCTCGGCTTCGCCTTCTTCGCCGAGACGACCTCGAAGCTGCTGCTGTTCGCCACCAACGGCAAGTTCTACTCGCTCGACGTCGCCAAGCTGCCGGGCGGCCGCGGCCATGGCGAGCCGATCCGATTGTTCATCGACCTCGAGCAGGAGGCCGCGCCCGTCGCGCTGTTCGTCAACAAGGGCGGCCGCAAATTCCTGGTCGCCAGCCACGAGGGCCAGGGTTTTGTGGTCAACGAGGACGATTGCGTTGGCACCACCAAGAAGGGCAAGCAGGTCCTCAACGTGGACATGCCGAACGAGGCCCGCGCGATCACCGAGGTGACGGGCGACACCGTCGCCGTCATCGGCGAGAACCGCAAGATGCTGGTCTTCCCGCTCGACCAGGTGCCGGAAATGGCCCGCGGCCGCGGCGTGCGCCTGCAGAAATACAAGGACGGCGGCCTGTCCGACGTTGCGGTATTCGACGCCAAGGCGGGCCTGACCTGGAAGGATTCCGCAGGACGCGAATTCTCCGCGACCATGAAGGAGCTGGCGGAATGGCAGGGCACCCGCGCCGACGCCGGCCGCCTGCCGCCGAAGGGTTCCCCGAAGTCGAACAAGTTCGGTCGGGTGATCGGGTAGGGCACTGGCCCCAACTGTCGCCGCAACGACGCTGTCATCCCCCGCCTAGTGCGCAATTGCGCACGGGGGCGGGGCATCCAGTACGCCGCGGCTTCTCCGTATCCATCAGCTGTCTCTGGAATACGGGGTCGCCCGGTCAAGCCGGGCGGCGACAGCGCGTGTTGTGCTCTCTGCTTCTCCACCGTCATTGCGAGCGCAGCGAAGCAATCCAGAATCCCACCGCGGAAAGACTCTGGATTGCTTCGCTGCGCTCGCAATGACGAGCTGCGACAGCCTCGCTCTCCAACTGTAAGTATGTGCATCCTGCAAACGCGTGGCAGCTAGCTATGAGCGCATACGTGTGGGCACGAACATTGCTTTTTCCTGCTGAACGCAAACGGCTGGTCAAAAGGCAAAAACACCCCAATGCTCAAACTGAAGGCTTTCATTCCCGCGCTGGTCGGCCTTGCGCTGGCGGCGGCGCCCGCGCATGCGGCGGGCAATCTCGTCGCGGTGCTCGAGGCGGAGATTGTCACGCTCGATCCGCATTTCTCCACGGCCTATATTTCGCGCACGTTCGGCTACATGGTGTTCGACACGCTGTTTGCGAAGGATGCCAAGGGCGACATCAAGCCGCAAATGGTGCAGGACTGGAAAGTCTCGCCCGATGGCTTGACCTATACGTTCACGCTGCGCGACGGCCTGAAATGGCACGACGGCCAGCCCGTCACGGCAGCCGATTGCGTGGCCTCGCTGCGTCGCTGGGGCACCCGCAGCGCACTCGGCCGCCGCATTTTCGCGATCACGGCTTCGCTCGAGCCGGTCGATGCGAAAACCTTCGTGCTGACGCTGAAGGAGCCGTCCGGCCTCGTCATCGACGCGCTCGGCAATCCCGTCAGCCCGGTCGCTTTCATGATGCCCGAGCGCATCGCGAAGACGCCCGGCGACCAGCGCATCACCGAGATCGTCGGCTCCGGCCCGTTCGTCTACAGCAAGGCCGACCACCGCACCGGCGACCGCATGATCCTGAAGAAGTTCGGCGACTATGTGCCGCGTCCCGAGCCCGCGGACTTCCTGGCCGGCGGCAAGCGCGTCAATGTCGACACGCTCGAGGTGCGCGTCATTCCCGATGGTGCGACTGCCGCCTCTGCGCTGCAGGCCGGCGAAATCGATTTCATGCAGTACGCGCCGTTCGATCTGCTGCCGCAGCTGGAGAAGAACACGCGCGTCAAGCTCGTCAACTACACCGGCGGCAACATGTTCGCGGGCGCCTACCGTCTCAACGCGGCCTCGAAGCCGTTCGATGATCCAGAAATCCGCCGCGTGCTGTGGAAGCTGGTCGACCAGCGCGAAGTGCTGGATGCGCTCGGGCTCGACGCCAAATACGCCACCCCTTGCGCGACCTACTTCACCTGCGGCACCACATACGAGAGCAAGGCCGGCACGGAAGCCGCCGCAAAGCCTTCGATCGAAGCGGCGAAGGCTGCGCTGAAGGCGACCAAATATGCCGGCGAGCCCGTCGTCGTGATGCAGGCCAACGACCTCGAAGCCCCGCGCGTTTCGGCGCAGGTGCTCGCCGAGCGGCTGAAGGCGGCCGGCTTCAACGTCGATCTGCAGGTGATGGACTGGGCGAGCGTGCTGGCGCGCCGCGCCAAGAAGGAGGGCTGGAGCGTCTATGGCGTCCACGCCGGCGGCTTCGACCTCGGCTCGCCGCTGACCAATGTCATGGTTGCCTTCAACTGTGCCGACTTCACCGGCTGGCAATGCGATGCGCGTATCACCCCTCTGATGGAAGCCTTCGCCAAGGCGCCGGCCGAGGCGGACCGGAAGAAGATCGCGGGCGAGATCCAGGCCGTCATGTACGATCAGGCGCCCGGAATCCCGTGGGGCCAGTTCGCGCAGCCGGCCGCCTATCGCGCGACTTTGCGCGGTCTGATACCGTCCGCCATCCCGGTGTTCTGGAACGTTGAGAAGTAGCGCGATGTACGATGTCATTGTTGTCGGCGGCGGCTCCGCCGGCGCCGCCGTGGCCGCAAGGCTCTCCGAAGATCCCGCACGGCGCGTCCTGCTGCTCGAGGCGGGGCTCGACTGGCGCGCCGACGAGGCGCCCTGGGAGGTGCGGACGCCGAATCCGATCCCGATCATCCACAAGCGCGAGTACCAGGAGAAATGGCAATGGCCCGATCTTCTGACGCGCCGCGTCGCTGGGCAGGAGCCGCGCTTCTACTGGCGCGGCAAGGGGCTCGGCGGCTCGTCGATGATGAACGGCCAGATCGCGATCCGCGGCGTTGCCGATGCGTTCGACGAATGGGCGGCCAATGGCTGCACCGGCTGGTCGGCGAAAGAGGTGATGCCGCTGTTTTCGGTGATCGAGGACGATCTGGAATTCGGCGATGTCGAGGACCACGGCCGCGGCGGGCCACTGCCGGTCTACCGCGCGCCTTTGCAAAAGTGGGGTCCGATCGACCGCGGCTTGCGCGATGCGGCACTTGCGAGCGGCTATCCCTGGTGCGCCGACGTCAATGGTCCGGACGGCGAGGGCGTTGCGTGCTACCCCATCAACAGCCGCGACTTGCGCCGCATCACCACCAACGAGGGCTATCTCGAGCCCGCGCGCGGGCGCGCCAATCTGGAGATCCGCGGGCATGCGCTGGTCGATCGCGTGCTGATCAGCGACGGACGGGCAACGGGTGTCCGCGTCCATATCCAGGGGCAGGGCACCGACGAGATCAGCGCACGTCAGATCGTGCTGTGCGCCGGCGCCATCCACAGTCCGGCGATCCTGCTGCGCTCGGGCATCGGGCCGGCTGAGGAGTTGAAGGCGATGGGGATCGCGGTCGAGCGCGATCTGCCGGTCGGCCGCCATTTCTTCGACCATCCGCTGTTTCGCGCCACGATCCAGCTCCGGGACGAGCTTCGTCCCACCGATCCGGATACGCGCCACACCAATTGCTGCGTGACCTATTCCTCCGGCCTCGCCAATGGCGGCAAGCGCGACATGATCCTGATCGCCTTCAATCATCGCGGCATCGGGAACCCCGGAGCGATCGGCGCGGGGCTGTTCAACGCCTATTCGCGCGGGACGCTCAAGCTGGCCTCGACCGATCCTGCAATCGATCCGGTCGTCGAGGAGAACATGCTGGCCGATCCGCGCGACATGCTGCGCATGATCGATGCGGTGAAACGCCTCGCGGTCATCACGTCGCAGCCGGCGCTGTCAGGCATCGCCGACTGGATCAGGCTCGCTGACACGGATTTGACGCTGCCGCAGGCCGCCAGCCTGCCCGATCACGAGCTCGACGCGGTGCTGCGCCGCGAGACCGGCGACATCCAGCATGCCGCCGGCAGCTGCCGCATGAGCGGCGGGAACGACCCCGATGGCGTGGTCAACCCCGATGGTACCGTGAAAGGGATCAGCGGCCTTCGCGTCGCCGACGCCTCGATCATGCCGTCCGATTGCCGCGCCAACACGCACTTCACGACGGTGGTGATCGGGGAAGCGATCGCGCGGATGATGATGCGATAGCCAGCGGCCAGGATCTGCCATGTGATGAGTCGTGCGCGCTACGCGGAAGGGTACGTCGAGTGGCCGCGGGACTGGAATCAATTGAACGTTGCGCAACATCGTTCCTAGCGATGTTGAAAGCCTCCGACGAATATCATCAGGAACGTTTGCGCGCGGCTTCGATTGGCATGTCATCGTCAATCGGAGTTTGAACCATGCGAAAGACAATCTTCTCAGTAGCCATGTGTGCGTTGCTTGCCGGCGCCTCGATCGGGTTCGCCCATGCGCAGGCGGGCGGAGGTGCCGGAGGCGGGGCCGGCGCAGGTGGAGCGGGCGGCGCGGGTGCGGGCGCTAGCGCCGGGGCCGGAGGAACCAGCGGCGGAACGAGCGGCGCGGCGGGTGGAACGGGAGCGGGCGATGCAGGTACCGGCAGTTCGACGGGATCCAGCGTAGGCGCCGGCGGCGGCAGTGGCGCGGGTTCCGGCCAGGGCGGTCCTCAGACCATCCGTCCGGGCGGCACAAACGATCCAACCCGACGCTAACAAACGTCGGCGCTTATTGACGTGAATAAGGGAAGGCTGCGGGATTCAACTCAGCAGCTTTCCCACGCCCTCGCCGCGACAGCGCAAGGCCTAGGGGTGGCACGGGCCCTACGGACTGAACAAACTGCGAAGAAACCGCTCCTTTTCGCCGGGCGCATAACCTTGAGAAGCGCCGAAATAAGGTTCAGTGGCGCCAGGATAAGCTGAGGTTTCCGGCGGCGGCGCGTAGGCGAAGCCCGAAGCTGGACCGGACGGGACCATACCCTGACCGGAATGGACAATCGCGTGCCGCCGGTGTGGATGACGCGCCTGTGCGGCGTCGGCAGCGCCGACCAAGGTGATCAGAAAACTGAAAACCAGAAGGAAACGCATCGCTGTTTCTCCAAACGCCCCCTGCCTAGGTGGCGTTCGGCCGCGGCGTTCCAACTCATCCTGGACTCACGATTAGTCACGTCCCTGGCATCAGATCACCCCGGCCATCCGCAACGCCACGCCCGCCGCGCAGCTGCCCGCCAGCACCGTCAGCATGCCGAGCTTGAACCGGAAGATCGCGGTGGCCGCCGCGATCGCCAGCACCAGCGCCGGCACGTCGACGCTCCTCAGCACCGGCATGTCGAAGTTCAGCGGAAACGCATGCACCGGCACGGTCTCGCGGAACAGGATGTGCAGCGCGAACCAAATCGACAGGTTGAGGATCACGCCGACCACGGCGGCGGTGATCGCGCTGAGCGCGCCGGCGAGGCCCGCGTTGCCGCGCAGGCGCTCGATGTAGGGCGCGCCGACGAAGATCCAGAGGAAGCAGGGCGTGAAGGTGACCCAGGTCGCGAGCAGGCCGCCGAGCGTGGCCGCGAGCATCGGCGACAGGCCGCTAGGGTCGCGATAGGCCGCCATGAAGCCCACGAATTGCAGCACCATGATCAGCGGGCCCGGCGTGGTCTCGGCCATGCCGAGACCGTCGAGCATCTCATGCGGCTTGAGCCAATGATAATGCTCGACCGCCTGCTGGGCGACATAGGCCAGCACCGCATAGGCGCCGCCGAACGTAACCAGCGCCATCTTCGAGAAGAACAGCGCGATCTGGCTGAACACATTGGCCTGACCCAGGGCCATCAGCAGTGCGATCACCGGCACCAGCCAAAGCGCCAGCCACAGTGCACCAACGCGGATCGCGCGCGCCGTGTTGGGCCGGACGTGATCGGGCACGGCCTCGCCGAGCATGCTGTCGATCGCGGCGCCGCCGCCATGGCCGTGACCGGCCGGCGCGAATTCCGGACGGCCGCTTCGGGCGCCGGCATAACCGATGAGGCCGGCGGCGATGATGATGATCGGGAAGGGGACCGCGAAGAAGAAGATCGCGACGAAGGCCGCGGCCGCGAGCGCGATCATGATGCGGTTCTTCAGCGCGCGCTTGCCGACGCGCACTACCGCCTCGACGACGATGGCGAGCACGGCCGCCTTGAGCCCGAAGAACAGCGCCTCGACGAAGCTGACATTGCCGAAGGCGGCATAGATGTAGCTGAGGCCCATGATGGCGATGATGCCGGGCAGGATGAACAGCCCGCCCGCCATCAGCCCGCCGGCGGTGCGATGCATCAGCCAGCCGACATAGGTCGCGAGCTGCTGCGCCTCAGGTCCCGGCAGCAGCATGCAATAGTTCAGTGCGTGCAGGAAACGGCCTTCGGAGATCCACTTCTTCTCCTCGACCAGGATGCGGTGCATCACCGCGATCTGGCCCGCGGGCCCGCCAAAGCTCAGGCAGGCGACACGGAGCCAGACGCGGAACGCTTCGTTGAAGCTGATGCCGTGACCGGCACCAGCTCCCGCTTGATCGGCGCGAACGTCCATTACGCCTTCACCTTGTTGGTCGGCCAGTTGTGAGTCTCGGTGGTGGCGTCGCGGCACCAGCGGTAGAAGGCATCATAGAGCAGCATGCCGGCCTCGAGCTGCTCGAGGTCGTCGTCATACATGCGCGACAGCCCGAGCGAGGCCGCGAGCAGGCCGGGCGCCTCCGGCGCGAGGTCGGGTCGCGCGGTGTCGGCGCCGCGCACCAGCGTCGCGAGGCGCAGCAGGGGCGGAGTCGCGATGCCGAACTCCTCGATCATCACGTCGAAGGTGCAGAGTTCGCCGCGGTGGCTCCAGAACACGTTCTCGATGTCGAAGGGCGCTGCGCCGAACCGCTCGCCGACGGCGACCACCTCGGACGGCGCGACATAGAGGAACACTGCGCCCGGATCGACGAAGCGGCGGATCAGCCACGGGCAGGCGATGCGGTCGACCTTCGGCCGCGCCCGCGTCACCCAGACGGTGCGACCCTTGGCATCGCGCGGCGGCAGCTTGCGGGCGTCGACCAGCGGCAGCTGGGCCGCCTTCCAGCCCTCGAAGCCGCCCTCCAGCGTTTCGGCCTGCGCGCCGAGCTGGCGTAACCAGGCCGCGGTGCCTTGCGCGAGCTTCTCGCCGCGGAGGCAGGAGACTACGGCGCGGCGGCCGGCGAAGGCGCCGCCCCAGTCCGCCACGTTGTCGTGGCCGAGCTTGATGGAGCCGGGAATCAGCCGCCGGTCGGCGGCGAAATCCTGCTCGGTGCGCACATCGATCAGAACAGGCGCATTCGCCGTGCCGATCAGCCGTGCCATTTTGTCGGATGAGATGGTCGTGAATGTAGACATGATGCGTCCTCGAGAACCAAACGGGACGCGATGCTTGGGCCTGTCGCCTCGTGGGGAGATCGCTCAAATCCCCATGGCGCAGATTACAGCGAAACTAAGAAGCACTGTCAATCCGCGGGACGATTGGTCCTTAGAAAATTGGTGCCTGCCGTCTATATTGGAGGCCAACAGAGCTGAATCTTCTGGAGAATTCGATGCATTCCCATTCCATCGAACAATGGACCCATGACCACGCCTTCCTGGGCGAGAAGCACGACGACAACGAGCGCCGCACCTGGTTCGTGGTCGTGCTGACGCTGGTCATGATGGTCGGCGAGATCGTCGCCGGCTCGCTGTTCGGTTCGATGGCGCTGCTCGCCGACGGCTGGCACATGGGCACCCATGCGGCGGCGCTCGGCATTGCCGCCTTCGCCTATCGCTTCGCGCGGCGGCATCTGGGGAATGCGCATTTCACCTTCGGCACCGGCAAGTTCGGCGATCTTGCCGCCTTCGCCAGCGCGATCATCCTCGGCCTGATCGCGGTCGAGATCGCCTATGAGAGCGTGCTGCGCTTGATCAATCCGGTGCCGATCGTCTACGGCGAGGCCATGGCCGTGGCTGCTCTCGGCTTGGGCGTCAATCTCGCCAGCGTGTGGCTGCTGCGCGACAGCCACGATCATCACCACGGCCATGGCCATGCGCATGATGACCACGCCGAGCATGACCACGAGCGCGATCATCACCACCATCAGCACGACAACAACCTCCGCGCGGCCTATGTCCATGTCATGACCGATGCCGCAACCTCGGTGCTGGCGATCGCAGCGCTCGGCCTTGCCATGTATTCCGGCTGGGTCTGGGCCGACCCGGCGGTGGGTCTGATCGGCAGCGCCGTGATCGCGAGCTGGGCATTCGGCCTGATCAAATCATCGGGTGCGGTGCTGCTCGACGTGCGCGCCGACGAGAAGCTGGAGCGGGTGATCCGCGCCCGCATGGAGGTCGGTGAGGATCGCGTCACCGACCTGCATCTCTGGCAGGTCGGCCCCGGCCATTGTGCCGTGCTGCTCTCGGTGGTGTCGGACAAGCCGAAGCAGCCGGCCGTCTACAAGCGGCGGCTCGCCGGGCTGAAGGGCCTCAGCCACGTCACGGTCGAGGTCGAGACCTGCCCGCATTAGCGGTGAGTGAACGTGACTTCGCGCATGACGAGAAGAAGTTTGCGTTTTCATTTTGAGTTGTCGCGATTGCGACCCACCCGGGCGTTTCGCAAATCGTGATCTGGTTCATAACCGAGCGGCCAGCTGCGCAGTATGGATTGACGTGCGCTCGATGAGGACGTGCGTGCGCTGAGTTCGCAACTGCCGGGCAAGGTCCGGTCAACATCAAGGTAGTGAAGCAGTACCGGCCTTAAGGGCCATTCACCTGAGAGCCCGGTCAGCGGAGGCCGGGCTTCGGAGAGACGAGCAATGGGCCTCGTGCAGCAGGACACCGTGGTCCTCTTGGTCGACCTCGTCGAGTCCGTGCGTCTGATGCGGGAGCATGAGGCGTCCGCGGTGCGTCGATGGACCGACTTCGTCCAACTTGCCACCGGCCAAATTCTGCCGCGTTATCGCGGCGGCCTCGTGAAGAGCCTCGGAGACGGGCTCATGGCCCGCTTCGAATCCGTGCGTGATGCCGTCAATGCCGCCGCCGAAATGCACCGGAGTATCGCCGTTCAGAACACCGGGCGGCCTGAAGATCAACACTTCCAGCTTCGTGCGGGGATCAACTCCTCCACCGCCTGGAGTGACGGCACTGACATCTATGGCACCGGCATCAACCTCGCAGCCCGGCTCGCAACTCTTGCCGGTCCCGGTGAAACCATCGCCAGCGAGGCCGCGCATGAGCAACTGGCGACAGCTCTTGCCAGCCTGGCCAGTCCGGGGGAGACGATTGGCAGCGCTGCGGCGCGCGACGAGCTGACGCACGGAGTGGATGCGCTGTGCGAAGATTTGGGCGACTGTATCCTCAAGCACTTTGACAAGCCGGTTCGCGCCTACCGCGTTGGTCCGGCCAGTCCACACCCAAGCCTCGCAGCTCGGCGAGACTATGGAACTCCCATGGAGCCGACGATCGCCGTCATCCCCTTCGACGCGCGCAAGGACGCGGAGGAGCATCTCGACGTTGGTAACCTGATCGCGGACAGCGTGATCTGGTGCCTCTCCAGATCGGCGAACCTCAAGGTGATCTCGCGTCTGTCGACCAACATATTTCGCGGCAGGGTCAGCGATGTGGCGGAAGTATCGGCGCATCTCGGTGCCACCTACATTCTCAGCGGCAGCTATGTGGTCGATGCGGACCGGATTCTGCTGACGGCGGAGCTGTCCGCGGCGCGAACCAATCAAGTCGTCTGGACCGACCGCCTGAGCGGCAATATCGGCGATCTGCTGCAGCCGGAGAGCGAACTGGCTCACCGCATCGCCGCTGCAGTGCATCTGTCGGTCTTCGATGCCGAGGTCGAGCATATCCTGACCCAGCCGTTACCGACGCTAGAAAGCTACTCGCTGCTGCTTGGCAGCATCCGCCTGATGCACCGGTCGAGCAGGGAGGAGTTTCTCCAGACCCGGACGGTGCTGGAGGAACTGATCAATCGCCACGGCCGAATAGCTGCCCCGCGCGCCTGGCTCGCCAACTGGTACATCCTGCGCATGACGCGCGGCTGGTCCGAGGACCGCAAACGCGAGGCCGCCGAGGCCTTGAGCGCCACTCGCGCGGCGCTCGACCGTGACCCGTCCGACGCGCTTGCGCTTGCGACCGAAGGCTTCGTCTATTGTCACATGTTGAAGGACCTGGACGCTGCCCGAAAGCGGTGCGAGCAGGCCGTCGATGCCAACCCCAGCCACGCGTTGGGCTGGCTCTACCGGGGCACCGTCGACGCCTTCAAAGGCGACGGCGAGGCAGCCGTGGACGCAACGCGGCGCGCTCTGAAACTCTCCCCGCTCGATCCGCAGCGGTATTATTTCGAGTCCCTGGGCGCCACGGCGCTTCTATCGGCGCATCGATACGACGAGGCGGAAGAGCTCGCGCGCTCATCTCTCATTCTC
This sequence comes from Bradyrhizobium sp. IC4059, assembly GCF_020193615.1. Lineage (NCBI taxonomy): Bacteria > Pseudomonadati > Pseudomonadota > Alphaproteobacteria > Hyphomicrobiales > Nitrobacteraceae > Bradyrhizobium > Bradyrhizobium sp. IC4059. The sequence continues at coordinate 386,752 of NZ_JADYVH010000005.1, read as the reverse complement.
AATCGCATGCATCCGTCTACGTGGCGGGTCCTCGCTATCGCACTCGTTTCGCAGGGACGGGTCGCGGAGGCCCGCGAAGCCTTGGGCAAGATGTGCGAGCTCGAGCCGCATTTGACCCTAGATCGATACATCGGGCGCCTCCCCAATGCGCATCTCGAAACAGGCAGGCACTGGGCTCGCTGCCTCGAAGTGGCAGGACTACCGACGACAGGCTGACTAACCTCATACCGACTTGTTTTCATAAGGAGGCAGGCAATGGCTCAACTAGGCGGGGCGGGAGGAGCAGGCGGCGCAGGTGGTGCTGGCGGAGCCGGCGGCGCAGGGGGGGCAGGAGGTGCAGGCGGAGCGGGCGGCGCTGGAGGGGCCGGTGGGGCGATACTTGGCACGCTCGGCGACGTCTGGGCCAATCCCATTATGGTGGATGCACTCATCCGCGCTCGCGAAGGGACAATCGTTGTTCCCGAAATTTCGGCACCTCCATACTTCTATTTTTACGCGCCGGGCTTGCCGACAACGATCGACGACCCCGCCCAACTGGATCGCTGGGAGCCGTGGGTGCGCGCCTACACGGCGGTCGGGGAGATGCTGCAGGGCATCACCCTTCAGGTGTCGGCTACCGATCCAAACGCATTCCTGGTTCGGTCGCCCGCATACGTGATTGCGGAGATCGGACGTCCGAGCGCGTCGACGTTTCAAGACCAGATTGCGATGGTCCTGAGTTGGGCCGAGCTGCGCAACGAACGCGCCACGGAAATCATGGCGCAGATCGATCCCCAGTATGCCTTCTGGTCTTCGATCGTCTATCTGCATCCCGAGAGGAACAGGCGCACGTTCGAGCTCATCAACATGGTCCTGCAATTCTGTGTCTACGTGGAAATGCGCTTCAAGCATGCGCTAGGGTGCTCGCGTCCCGTGGAATACAACGCCCAGGTTCAGCCGATGATCACGACCCCGGGACACGGAAGTTTCCCGAGCGGACATGCGACGCAGGCTTACGCGGTAGCCTACGTGCTGAAACGGCTATTGAGCCTGCACAAGACGACATCCGGATTCCCGGAGATCGTCGAGCAGCTCGACCGGCAGGCCGCACGAATCGCAACCAATCGGGTCGTGGCCGGAGTCCATTTTCCAGTCGACAGCATGGCAGGGCGGATGCTGGGTATCGCCTTGGGCGAGTACTTCGTCGGCCGTTGTCTCGGGAGCACGGCAACCAAGAGCCGCAAATTCAACGCCAGCCACGCCGACAGTAACTCTCGCACGGATTTCAATCCCTTCCATGCTGACCAGGCGCTCAATGCCAACAAGTTCTATTCGGAAACCACAGGAGGGACTGTTACGCAGTCCCTCCTGATGAAGGAACTATGGGACAAGGCCTACTACGAAGTTTCGACAAGATTTCCGTAGGAAACACGTCCCTGCAACCGAAGTGGAGAGCATTCCATGGCCGAGGAATTGCCGAGATGCTTCGACCCGTACCTCCGGTACGCAATCGCGAGCGAATTTAAGAACTTCGATTTTTTCGACAAGCAGGAGTCCAAGCTATTCCTGTTCGTGGAGCTTAAGCACGCCGGGCTGGCCGATAATTTTGTGAGAGCCATGAGTCCTAGTGACTTCGGCGCCGAATTCGGGCTGACCAGCCCGAACTCGCGATATCTGACCATGCGGGCTTACATAAGGGCTGTCGAGAAGGACAGTTTCCGGGCGTGGGACGACAACGTATCCCGGGTCGAGCTGTCCCTCCCGTTGAAGCCGACGGCCATACAAAAGGGTGCGCAGCGCAACAGGTCCGCGAGCGAACAACCACCGACACCTCTCCTCATCGGCGTGATCGACGATGGCTGTCCGTTCGCGGCCGCTCAGTTTGTCAAAAGGATCGCGGGTGTCGCATCCGGGACACGCGTGCGCGGTGTCTGGGATCAGAACGAGCACGCAGGCCGAGTCCCGATCCCGGTAGGTGCCGACGTCTTTGGCGAGAAGCCGTTCGATTTCAATTACGGCCTCGAGTTCCTTCGAGACTCCATATCCGGCGTGGTTGGGCTCAACGACTGGATCCAGTTGCACAAGAGGGCAAACACGATCGACGAGGATGGCTGCTACGCGCGTGGAGGTTTCAAGACCCTCAACCATCAGGCCTCGCATGGTGCACATGTAATGGATGTCCTCGCCGGACGCATTCCGCTCTCGGCACGCATCGCGCGCCGCGATCCGCCAAGTTGGCAGCCCGGAGATCCCCTGACCGATCCCGCTTGCGAAGCAGATATCGTGTTCGTGCAGTTTCCCGAGAGCTGCCTTCGTGACGCGACCGGCGTCTGGCTGAAGGGTTACGTCGCCGATGCAGTCGATTACATCATGTCATTTGTCGATTCTGGCACAACGAACGTGGTGATCAATGTCAGCTACGGGCCGACAACCGGACCTCACAACGGCACGTCGGAGCTCGAGGGCAAGCTGAGGGAGCTTGTCACCCACTATGACGGCGTTTCCGTAAGTCCAAAGCTCGACGTCTTCCTGCCTGCCGGCAACAACTATCTGAGCGATGGGCACATCCATTTCGTCAGGCAAACCATGGCAGAGCCCGACCATGTCGAATGGACGTGGCGCCTTCCCCCCGACAATACCGTGCTCTGCTTTGCCGAAGTCTGGATGAAGAAGAACTGCACGGACAATGTCATTGTTACGCTCACCTCGCCCGGCGGTCGTAGCTCCTCGTCGACTGCCGGTCCAGCGCCTCCCGGTCCCCCACCCCCGCCGCCCGCTGCACCGGCGCTTCCGCCCTATACCGGTGCGTATGCCCCCGTTGACTGGGGTGACAACAGGGTGTGGCTGATTGCGGTCGAGCCCACCATCGCGGGAGCCGGCATGGTGCCCGAGCATGGGAATTGGAAGATCAAGGTGGAGGGCATCGAGTTGGGGAGCGAGGTTCATGCCTATGTGGCACGTACCGATCCGAACATGAACATGCGCACGGGTGCGAAGCGTTCGTACTTCATCGACGCCGGATGGGAGGCGGGTCGCGCGGCCGAGGCCGGCTGCACGTATGCCGGTGGGGAATTTGACAGGACCGGCTCGCTTGTTTCTCGCCTGGGCACCCTCAACGGGATCGGTACGGACAGCGTCGCGGGTGTGCAGGTGGCCGGCGGCTACATTCTGTCGGCGCCGAAACGCAAGTCGCCTTATTCGTCGGCGGGCCCCGCACGAACCGGGCCGCTCCCACGGCGAGTTGGTCCCGACTATGCGCTGTTCTGCGACGAGTCAGATGCTCTGCAGGGTGTACGTGCCGGGGGCAATCGAAGCGGCGTGGTGTTTCGGCTCATCGGTACCAGTGCCGCCGCGCCGCAGCTGGCGCGATTGGTTGCGGATCGGCGACCGTTGACGGTGCACGATGCTCCAGCCAGCCCTCCGGACGAGAAGCGAGGTGATGGCGATCTCTATCCGCCGTGATGTGGGCGAAGAGCGCGCCAGCTGGAAGGGCATCCGGTCGGGGCAAGCTTCCGGCCGCCGCCGGCCTCGATGCAGAAGATCGCAGACACGCTCGCCAAGGAGAAGGCGCAGCTCTGGATCAACCACGACAACCGCCCAGCGCGACAGCCAGAGGATGGCGCCGGAGTTTTACCGACTGACCTTTCCCTGAGGCCGCTGCCACAAGGGTGGCAACAGCATCATGCCAGGGCCCGCGAAAGCTCCGTGACAGGAGAAGGTCGTGGGCGAGTGGGGCGGAGTTACGATCGCGCTTGTCTCGAGCAGCTTCGGCGGGACTGCCGCGGCCGTCACCCGCTACCTCGTCGGCGGCGCCGATCCCGTCCTGCTCGCGGCCCTCCGTTGGGGGATCGGTTTTCTCTGCCTGTTGCCTTGCGCGTTTCTGCTCCGCGTGTCGGCGGCGCTGGCGGCTGGCCTCGCGCAAAGCCCACCGGGCGCATGGCGCGGCGAGTGATCATGACCGGTGCGGTGTTCTGCATGGCGTTCTACAACGTGCTGTCGCGACCGCTGATGCAGCGCTCGAGCGCGCTCGGTTTTCTCACCGTCGGCATGGGCGCGGGCGCCGTCGTACTGGTGCTGGCGGGGTTGGCGAAAGGCAGCTTTGCAGCGCTCGAGCACTTCACGGCGGCGCAATGGATTGCCGGCGTGCTGGTCAATCCGGCCGCCGGCCGGCGCGGATCAGGAACAGCGCGGCCAGCGCCGAGAGGCTGAGCGCGGATGAGACGATCAGCACCTTGGCGCCCATGAGGTCGATGAGCAGGCCAAAGGCGAGCGGCGCCACCGCCTGCGCCATCCGTGCCGGCGCGCCGATGATGCCGAGGCGATAGCCGAAATCCTTCGGGCCGAAGATCGACAGCGGCAGGGTGCCGCGGGCGATCGTCAGGATGCCGTTGCCGGAGCCGTGGAACAACGCGAACGCGCTCGCCGCAGCGCCGCCAAAGATTGCGACGGTCACGGCGCCGAGCGGGTGGGTGAGGCTGGCGAGCCGCGTCGACCACAGCGGATGGAAGCGGCTGAGGAAGCCGGCCTCCAGCATGCGGGCACCAACTTGCGCCGGCCCGATCAATGCGCCGGCCGCGATCGCCTCGGCTGGCGTTGCCCCCATCGTTTCCAGGATGCGCGGGAAATGCGCGGCCATCGCGCCGGTGACAGTCCAGACCGCCGCGAAGATGAAGGCCAGCAACATCATGGTGCGGTCGAGCGGCACATGCGGCTTCGCGGCCGCGGCTGCCGCCTGCTTGGCGCCCTTGATGACCGGCAGCATGAAGAAATTGAGCGGCAGGCCGATCAGGATATTGGCGGCGGCCCAGGCAAAACAGGTTTCGCGCCAGCCGATATGCGACAGGCCCCAGGCGGTGAGCGGCCAGCCGACGGTGGAGGCGAAGCCCGCCATCAGCGTGATGCCGGTGATCGGCCTGCGCGCCTCGGTGCCGTAGATGCGCCCCAAAGCGGCGAAGGCGGCATCGTAGAGCCCCATTGCCATGCCGATGCCGAGCACCAGCCAGGCGATCGCCATCACCATCACCGACTGCGAGATGCCAAGCAGCACGAGGCCGGCGGCAATGGTCACGTTGGACGCCGACAGCACCTGACGGCCGCCGACGAGATCGATCTGCCGTCCAATGCGCGGGCCCAGCATTGCGGAGATCACCAGCGCGGCCGAAAACGCACCGAAGATCCAGTTGGAGGAGACACCGAGCTCGCGTCCCATTGGGTCGGCGAGCAGCGCCGGCAGATAATAACTGGAGGCCCAGGCGAGGGTCTGCGTGGTGCCGAGCGCCAGGATGATCGGGAGCTGGCGCTGGGTCATGTCCTCGTATTTCTGATCGGCCGTGTCATCGGCGCATTTGCAGCTCGCGGCGAGAGCGCGTCAACCGCGTCTGCGGCATATTCGACCTGCTGCCGGCGGGGAGCCTTTGGGTTGTATGCAGACATCCGCCTTCCGCTCGTCACGAATGCACGCCATAATGGCGCATGCAATTGACCTCGCGCCTTACGCTGATGAACTGGCTGACCGGCCAGGGGCTCACGGGCCTGCCTGAAATTGAACTGCTCCGCGGCTTCTGCGAGCGTTGCTGCGCCGAGGGGCTGGAACTGTCGCGTGGCCTCGTCGTCATCGACACGCTGCATCCGATCTATGAAGGCCGCGGCTTCCGCTGGAGCGATCGTCCCAGCAACGAGAGCGATGCCTTCGAATACGGCTCGACCGCCGACGGCGACGCCGCCAAGAGCTGGCGCCGCTCGGTGTTCTTCCACATGCTCGAGAATGGCCACGACGAGATGGTGATCGATCTCGCCGATGCGCCGTCGATGGATTTCTCGCAGATCGGCGAACTCGCCGAGAAGGGCCACAAGCACTATCTCGCATTCGTCCACCGCTTCGGCGAGAACGGGGCGCTCGGCCTGATGGATTGCCTCTATTCCTGCTGGACCACCCGCCGCGCGAGCGGGTTCTCCGGACTGGAGCTGGAAGCGCTGCGCGATCTGGTTCCGGTGTTGGGGCTCGCGATCAAGTCGGCGCAGCAGGTCGACATCGCGCGCACGCTCGGCCGGGTCTATCTCGGCCGCGACGCCTCCGAGCAGGTGCTGCGCGGGCGCATCTCGCGCGGCGTCACCGAGCGCATCAATGCCGTGCTTTGGTATTCGGACCTGCGCGGCTCGACCGGCATCAGCGAGAGCATCGGTCCCGACGAGATCATCCCGTTCCTCAACGACTATGCGCAGGCCGTGATCGATCCGATCCACGAAGCCGGCGGCGACGTACTGAAGCTGATCGGCGACGGCGTGCTCGCGATGTTCTGGGGCGAGGACATGGCGGATGCGCGGCGGGCCGCGCTCCGCGCCGAGCACCTGTTCCGCAAGAATGTCGCTGCGCTGAACGAACGGCGGGCGGCGGAGGGCCGTCCGACCACGTCAGCCTATATCGGCCTGCATGTCGGCGAGGTCTTCTACGGCAATATCGGCAGCGAGGACCGGCTTGATTTCACCGTGGTCGGCCCGACCGTCAACGAGGTCAGCCGCATCGCCTCGATGAGCCGCTCGGTGGATCGCGAGCTCTTGGCCTCGTCCGAATTCTACAAGGGCCTAGATGCCGCCGGCCGCCGCTACCTCGTCTCCACCGGCCGCTACGCGCTGCGCGGCATCGGCCGCGCGCAGGATCTCTACACGCTCGATCCGGAAGTCGACGCGAGCGAGCCGGTCAGGGGCAGCTACGAGCGCTATCTGGCGGGTTAGTCTCCGCGGCCTCAACAGGCGCCGTCATTGCGAGCGCAGCGAAGCAATCCAGAGTCCCTCAACGGAGGGACCCTGGATTGCGTCGTCGCTACGCTCCTCGCAATGCACTTGTGGTCAGCACCGCGCCGCCACCTCATCTCCCACCATGTCCGGCTGCCGGTCCAGTCCCACTGCCGGTGACAGCAGGATCACCAGCGCCTGCACGCCGAATATCGCCGCGGCGAGATAGAGGCATGCCTCCGCGCTCCAGAGGCCGCCGACGAGCGCGCCCAGCACTGAACCGAGCGGGCGGGCGCCGTAGCTCATGATGTTGATGGCGGAGACGCGCCCGAGCAGTCTCGGCGGCGTCACGGACTGACGCAGCGTCGTGGTCGAGATCACCCACAGGATCGGGCCGACGCCGAGCAGGAAGAAGCTCAAGCCCGCGAGCCAGGGCGAGGGGACCAGCACCGTCAGCGCCATCACCAAGGCGGCGACGTAGCCCGTGACCGGGCCGAGCCCCACCACGGTGCCAAAGGCGATGCGCTTCATCACGCGCGTGGCGAGGAGCGCGCCGATCACCATGCCGACGCCGTACATCGTCAGCACCGTGCCGACACCGGCGGCGCTCAGACCGAGATGGCGCACGGCGTAAGGCACGAACACCGCAATTTGCAGGAACCAGCCGGTGTTGAAGATGAACTGGGTGATGAAGACCGGCCGCAGCAGCGGATGGTGAAACACGAAGGCCGCGCCCTCGCGGATCTCTTGGAGCGGATGCCGCCGGGGCGCTGGCGCACGTGCGGGCTCGTAGATGCCGGAGAGCAGCACGACCGCGATGGCGGAGAGCGCCGCGGCAAAGCCGAACGCCGGGCTCGCGCCCCACCACCCAACCAGCGCACCGCCGAGTGCAGGCCCGCTGGCGAAGGCGATGGTGCGCGCCAGCTCGATGCGCGCATTCGCCGCCGGCAACAGGTTGGAACTCACCAGCGAGGGCACCAGCGCCGGCGCGGCCACGCTGTAAACCACGGTGCCGCACACGGCGGCGAAGCCGAGCAGGGCCAGCAGCGGCAGGTTGAGGGCTCCCAGCGCGAGCAGCAGCACGACGGCCGCGAGCGCCACCGCCCGCAGCGCCTCGGCGCTCGCCATCAGCCTGCGGCGGGAAATGCGGTCTGCAAGCACGCCGGCGGGGATGGCGAACAGGACGAAGGGCAGGGTGAGCGCGGTCTGCAGCAGGCCGGTCTGGCCTTCGGCCACCCCCAGCGTCAGCACGGCGACGATGGGCGCTGCCGCGAGCGCAATCTGCTCGGCCGATTGCGCCGCGAGATTGGACCAGGCGAGGCGGTTGAAGGTGTCCGGGAGGCGAGACGGCGTTGACATAGCGCATATCCTGCTGAGGCGAATTCGCGCCAATGTTCGGCCTCGATGATCACGAAACCCACCCGCTTCCCGACAAGAGGCGATCTCCGCGGTCGGCGGCGGGAATGCCCGCCGCTAGATGCAGTTGCAAATGAGTTGCAATAAGAATGAACTTGGGTATTCTGCCGATATGGATGCCCGATCACCCCACATGACTCCCGACCTCGCCGGCTGGCGCGCCGACGCCCCCATCACCAAGAGCCTCGCTGAGGTCAATTCCACAGTCGCCATTCCGGCCGCCGGCCGGTGGTGGCGGCGGTTGCTGGCCTTCGTGGGGCCGGGCTACCTCGTCTCGGTCGGCTATATGGACCCCGGCAATTGGGCGACCGATCTCGCCGGCGGGTCGAAGTTCGGCTACACGCTGCTCTCCGTCATCCTGATCTCGAACTTGATGGCGATCCTGCTCCAGTCGCTGGCGGCTCGGCTCGGCATCGTCACCGACCGCGATCTCGCGCAGGCCTGCCGCGCCTCCTATCCCCGGGTGGTGAACTTCCTGCTCTGGCTCGCCTGCGAGGCGGCCATCATCGCCTGCGATCTCGCCGAGGTGATCGGCACGGCGATCGCGCTGAAGCTGCTGTTCGGCATTCCCCTGATTGGCGGCGCATTGATTGCAGCCCTCGACGCCTTCCTGCTGCTGCTGCTGATGAACCGGGGCTTCCGCTTCCTGGAGGCTTTCGTCATCGCGCTGCTGGTGGTGATCGCCGTTTGCTTCGCGGTGCAGATCGCGGCGGCGGCTCCGCCGGTGGCAGAGGTCTTGCGGGGCTTCGTGCCCAAGAGCGAGATCTTCACCAATTCCGACATGCTCTACATCGCGATCGGCATCATCGGCGCCACCGTGATGCCGCACAATCTCTACCTGCACTCCTCGATCGTGCAGACGCGCGCTTATGAACGCAACGACACCGGCCGGCGCGAAGCGATCAAATGGGCGACGACGGACTCGACCATCGCGCTGATGCTGGCGCTGTTCATCAACGCCGCGATCCTTGTCGTCGCTGCTGCGACCTTCCACAAGAGCGGCCACTCCGACGTGGCCGGGATTGAGCAGGCGTTCGAACTGCTGTCGCCGCTGCTCGGCCTCGGCATCGCCTCGACGCTGTTCGCGGTGGCGCTGCTCGCCTCGGGCCTCAACTCGACGGTCACCGCGACGCTCGCTGGCCAGATCGTGATGGAGGGCTTTCTCGACCTGCGCCTGCCGAGCTGGGCGCGCCGCCTCTTGACCCGCGGCATCGCCATCATTCCCGTGATCATCGTCACCGCGATCTACGGTGAGCGCGGCACCGCGGATTTGCTTGTGTTCAGCCAGGTCGTGCTGTCGATGCAGCTGCCTTTCGCGGTGATCCCGCTGGTGCGCTTCGTCTCGGATCGGCGCAAGATGGGCAAGTTCGCGATCCCGATGTCGGTTGCCGCGGTCGCCTGGATCGTCGCGGGCATCATCGTGATTTTGAATCTGAAGTTGCTGGCAGATACGTTCTTTGGGTGAGTGGCGAATGGCGAGTAGCGAGTGGGGGCGTTCTCCTATTCGCTACTCGCCATTCACTAATCCTGCGGCTCGGACGCCGTGTCGCCCTGCGCGTCGATGCGCAGCCAGCCTGAGGGGGCGAGGCGCTGCTGCGGCAGGAAGCGGGCCTTGTAGTCCATCTTCTTGGAGCCTTCGATCCAGTAGCCGAGATAGACGTAAGGCAGCCCTTGCCGTCGCGCACGGGCGATATGGTCGAGGATCATGAAGGTGCCCATCGAGCGGCTGACCTGGCCAGGCTCGAAGAACGAATAGACCATCGACAGGCCGTCGCTGAGAACGTCGGTGAGCGCCACTGCGATCAGCTCCTCGCCGCGGCCGGTGATGCCGCTGTCGGGGCCGCGCTTGCGGTATTCGATGATGCGGGTCTCGACGTGGCTGTCCTCGACCATCATGGCGTAGTCGAGCACGGTCATGTCGGCCATCCCGCCGTGGCGGTGGCGGGCGTCGAGATAGGCGCGGAACACCGAATATTGCTCGGAGGTCGGCACCGCGCTGCGCTGCTCGCCGATGATGTCGGCGTTGCGGGCCATCACCTTGCGGAAGTTGCGCGAGGGGCGGAACTCGTTGGCGATGACCCGGACCGAGACGCAGGCCCGGCACTGGTCGCAGGCGGGACGGTAGGCGATCGACTGGCTGCGGCGGAAACCGCCATGGGTGAGCAGGTCGTTGAGGTCACCGGCGCGGTCCCCGACCAGATGCGTGAACACCTTGCGCTCATGTCGGCCCGGCAAATACGGGCAGGGCGAGGGCGCCGTGAGGTAAAACTGGGGGGTGTCGCGCGAGTGCTGGGTCAAGGGACGTCGTGGGCCTCCGAAACAGGCATCAGCATCGCGCTCCAAAAGCCCCCGGTCAATCGATTAGCTCACCACGTCCGCGCCGCCTGCGGAGTGGGTATGCGAACCGAATTGTTGATCACGACCGTTCCCAGCACGAAATCGTGCAGCAGGCGACGGCGGCCGTTGAACAGGCCGACCAGCACCACGAACGGCGACAGGAACGAGACCGTCACCCAGAACAGCACGGCATGGGTGGCGCCGAGCACGAAGTAGCCGGGCGCGCCGTACCAGGTGCGCAGCTCCAGGTCCATCAGGCGCATGCCGACCGTGGCGGAGGACGCACCGCCGATGCTGGCGCCGTAATAGACGATAGCCCAGATCACGGAGGCCGGCCAGGCGATCCAGAACAGCGCCCAGCCGATGCCGAGGGTGACCACGCCGAACAAGGCGATGAAGATGTAGCCGAGGATCACCGGCACCGAGATCACGACCATGTCGATAAGGAAGGCGAACACCCGCCGCGTCGCGACGCCCCGGAACAGTTCCGGATGCAGGTCAGGGTCGTAGGCATGCGGTTGCATGGCGCCGTCATCGCGCCAGCCTCCTGAATTGCCCGAGTTGTACGACATGGACCGTTCTCCCAGCGAAGCCCCCCCGCAGGACATGGGAACAGGCCATGCCCGTGCCAAGGGCGCGCGGGCGGCAGCAAGCCGAAATATTCCGGCGATTCGGGGGCGGCGGATCGGGCGGTCCTCTAGGGTGGGCCAAGGCGCGCTTGCGCCGTGCCCACCATTGCCCGCCGACTTACACGATGGATGAATCGGTGGGCCCGCTTCGCTTGGCCCACCCTACGACAGCTTACGTCTGGCCCCGCAGCTTCTCCGCTGCCTTCGGCGCAAAATAGCTCAACACACCGTCGGCGCCGGCGCGTTTGAAGGCGAGCAGGCTTTCCATCATGGCACGGTCGCCGTCGAGCCAGCCGTTGTTTGCGGCTGCGGCGATCATCGCGTATTCGCCGGAGACCTGATAGGCGAAGGTCGGCATCGCAAACGTGTCCTTCACGCGGCGGACCACGTCGAGATAGGGCATGCCGGGCTTCACCATCACCATGTCGGCGCCCTCGGCGATGTCGAGCTCGACCTCGCGCAGCGCTTCATCGGTGTTGGCGCTATCCATCTGATAGGTGCGCTTGTCGCCGGTGAGCGTCTTGGCCGAGCCGATGGCGTCGCGGAACGGGCCATAGAAGGCGGAGGCGTATTTCGCGGCATAGGCCATGATCTGCACGTCGAGCAGGCCGGCGCGGTCCAGCCCCTCGCGGATCGCGGCGACGCGGCCGTCCATCATGTCGGAGGGCGCGATGATGTCGCAGCCGGCTTCGGCCTGCACCAAGGCCTGACGCACCAGCACGGCGACCGTCTCGTCATTCAGGATCTTGCCGTCGGAGATCAGGCCGTCATGGCCGTGGCTGGTGAAGGGATCGAGCGCGACGTCGCAGAGGATACCGATCTCCGGAAACTCCTTCTTGATCGCGCGCACGGCCTGGCAGACCAGGTTGTTCGGGTTGGTGGCTTCCGAGCCTTCCTCGTCGCGCAGGGACGGATCGGTGTAGGGAAACAGCGCGATGCAGGGGATGGTCAGCTTCATCGCGCGCTCGGCCTCGCGCACGGCCTGGTCGACGCTGAGGCGGTCGACGCCGGGCATCGAGGCGACCTGCTCGCGCTTGTTGGTGCCGTCGATCAGGAACAGCGGCCAGATCAGGTCGTCGGTGGTGAGGACGTTCTCGCGCACCATGCGCCGGGCCCACTCGGCCTTGCGGTTGCGGCGCGGACGGACGGTCAGATCGAGGGCATGCGGCACTGCCGTGCTGTCCCGGCGCGAAACGTCGCGCAATTCGATCGGACGTCCGTATTTGATCGCCATCACTCTTCCTCCGGCTGGAATTATTCTTATACCAGCTCGCATGGTTCCCGTCACCGCGGCTTGACCTGCCGCAAGGCAGATCTGAACCTGACTTGGGCAGCCGATTGATTTTGCGGGCCGAAGCAGCCAGAAGGGGCCATGTCCGAGATCTCCACCCGCGATGCGGCCCAAGGCGGCGCCAATGCCAGGGACGCTGCCCGTGACACTGCCCGAGAGAGCGCGCTTTCAGTGGCGGCGATCTCCTCGGAGCGCTCGGAGTCCGACGACAATGTCTGGACCCGACGGCTGGTGCTGTTCCTGCGGGTGATGGCGCTGCTCTCGATCCTGAAAGGCCTCTATCACTGGGCGCAGGTCACGGGCTTCGTCGGCGGCGAGGACGAGGCGTTCGAGAACCAGTCGATGGCCTGGCAGGCCGCGACGGTCTACTTCGCGGTGATCGAGCTCGTCGCCGCCGTCGGCCTCTGGCTGGCGACGCCCTGGGGCGCGGTGGTGTGGCTGACGACCGTGGTGTCGATGGCCGTGATCGAGCTGATGTTCCCGGGAATCTACGGCGGCAGCCTCGTCGTGGTCGGCGTCGAGGTCTTCATGCTGGCCGCTTATCTTGCGCTCGCCTGGATGGCCGCGCGCGAGCGGCCGCCGTAGCGCGCAGAGATTCACGCTCACGCTCTCGTGCCCCGGACGCAATGCAGCACGCCGAAGTTTGCGGCGTGATGCGTTGCAGAGCCGGGGCCCATCTTTCCGATATCTCGCTTTTGGCTTCTGGGATCCCGGGTCGGCGCGCCGCTTGCTGCGCTTGTCCGGGACAGGAGAATGTTGCGTTTGGTTGACCGCTGGTTGCCTAAAATTCGCGGTAAGTTTTCATTGACCAGCCGGTTCCGCCACAGCTCTTACGCGTGCGTTTCGAAACGGGGCGGGGCTGTTCTGGAATGCGACAACAGCGGCGGACGGAGGGTGAACAGGACCTTGCGAAGGTCAACAGAGGCTTTCAAAAAGTACTTGTGGCACAGGCTTAATGCGCAATTCACTGTCTTAAATTCATGATCTCTTTATTCTCTTATTTAAGCCGATCTTCAAACGCCCCTCTTAAGTTGCACCTATCAGACGGGACACAAGTTTCGTCGAATAAGTGTCGATAAAAACGACAACAGGGGAAGTGTCATGATGAAAGCCGTCGCAACTGCGGCAGATACCGCAGAGCGCGTCTCCGGCCAGCAGGGTTCGGTGCAGTCGCTCTATCTGGAAGCTTTGACTCTGGTGGAGCGGCTGCATCGCCGGCTCCTCGACGTGATCAAGGACGAATTCGATCGCCGCGGCCGCGCGGACATCAACTCGGTCCAGGCGCTCTTGCTCTACAACATCGGCGACAAGGAGCTGACCGCGGGCGAATTGCGCACGCGCGGTTACTATCTCGGCTCCAACGTCTCCTACAATCTGAAGAAGCTCGTCGAGCTCGGCTTCCTCGATCATCAGCGCTCGCGCGTCGATCGCCGCTCGGTGCGCATCCGCCTGACCCCGCAGGGCCAGGAAGTCCGCCGCATCGTCGATGCGCTCTACCAGAAGCACGTCAAGACGGTGGAGCAGGTCGGCGGCATCTCCGGCGACGAGTTTGCGACCCTCAACAAGTCGCTGCACCGCCTGGAGCGGTTCTGGACCGACCAGATCCTCTATCGCCTCTGAGTTCTAAAGGGATCTGGGCGAAGCCGGCCCGCAACAAGACCGGCAGCCCTCCCGAACGTGCCTGACTTCCCCAAGCGCGCTGGTCCGGAGTTGCCCCGGACCGGTGCGTTGATATTTTTTTGCACCTGCGAAAAAATCCCCCCGGCAGCCAGGAACCAGTTCCGGGCTCGGCGCTTATCTTCTTCGGATCGGAGAAACGGCGATGCTGGTCGAGCGCGGGCTTCGGGTGATGAACGTGGAACTCGTCAGCGAGGCCTACGCCATCGCCGCGAACTACCTTCGCCGCTCCGGCGCAATCCCGGACACTCTCGTCACCGACGACCGCCTGCTTCACCTGATCGTCAAGCTGCTCCAGCAGGGCGAATTCAACAAGATCAGGCTGGCCAACAGGGCGATCGCCCGGTTCCAGGCGCAGACCGAGGCCAGAGCGGTTGCCTGATCAAAACCCCCAAGATCCCGACCAACCAGAGGATGCCATGGAAGCTGCCATCGACCGCATCATGCAGACCTACGACCTGCTCGCCAACCGCACCGCGGCGGCCAGCGCCGAGGCGCGTGAAAAGGTCACGAACTACCTCAACATCCTGATGGAAGCCGGCGAGACCGACACCCATAGGTTGACGGTCTGCGGCCTGACCTATCTGCGCCAGCTCGACGGCAGCGTCGACCCCGTGAAGGCGGGGTATACCGGGCTGTAAAACGACGCCGGCTGCCCCGGCGGCAGCTGGCAAGAAATAAGGCCCAAAGCGGCCCCACCCGGATATTGACGGGGAGCGGATCTCGCAAGACCGCTCCCGGGCTGAAAACCTCCAATCCCACCATATCTTGCATAAATATCAGGCCCGACCCGCAAATGCTTGGCCGCGGTCGGCCGATGTGGTAGATCGCGCGTGCTTCCGACCGCCACACCAGACCCGCCCGTAGCCCGCCAAAAGGCTGCGGCGGTGGAGATATTCGCAAGATGACCGCACCCAAGTCCGCCTCCGCGCCCGATTCGTTTTTCACCGCCTCGCTCGAGCAGGCCGATCCGGAAATCGCTGCCGCCATCAAGGGTGAGCTCGGTCGGCAGCGCCACGAGGTCGAGTTGATCGCCTCCGAGAACATCGTCAGCCGGGCCGTGCTGGAAGCGCAGGGTTCGGTCATGACCAACAAATACGCGGAAGGTTATCCGGGCGCGCGCTATTACGGCGGTTGTGAGTGGGTCGACGTCGCCGAGAACCTTGCGATCGATCGTGCCAAGAAGCTGTTCGGCGCCAGCTTTGCGAACGTGCAGCCGAACTCCGGCAGCCAGATGAACCAGGCGGTGTTCCTGGCGCTGCTGCAGCCCGGCGATACCTTCATGGGCCTGGATCTCGCCGCCGGCGGCCATCTCACCCATGGCTCGCCCGTGAACATGAGCGGCAAGTGGTTCAAGGCCGCGCACTACACCGTGCGCCGCGAGGACCAGATCATCGACATGGATGCGGTGGCCAAGCAGGCCGAAGAGGTCAAGCCGAAGCTGATCATCGCCGGCGGCTCGGCCTATTCGCGCGCCTGGGACTTCAAGCGTTTCCGCGAGATCGCCGACAGCGTCGGCGCTTACCTGCTGGTCGACATGGCGCATTTCGCTGGGCTCGTCGCCGGCGGCGTGCATGCTTCCCCGGTGCCGTATGCGCACGTCACCACCACCACGACGCACAAGTCGCTGCGTGGTCCGCGCGGCGGCCTGATGCTGTGGAATGACGAGACGCTGACCAAGAAGCTCAACTCGGCGATCTTCCCGGGCCTGCAGGGCGGTCCTTTGATGCACGTGATTGCAGCCAAGGCGGTCGCCTTCGGCGAGGCGCTGCGTCCGGATTTCAAGGTCTACGCCAAGAACATCGTCGAGAACGCCAAGGCCTTGGCCGAGACGTTGAAGGGCCATGGTCTCGATATCGTCTCCGGCGGCACCGACAATCATCTGATGCTGGTCGATCTCCGGCCGAAGGGCCTGAAGGGCAACGTCTCGGAGAAGGCGCTGGTTCGCGCCGCCATCACCTGCAACAAGAACGGCATTCCGTTCGACCCGGAATCGCCCTTTGTGACCTCGGGCATTCGGCTCGGCACGCCGGCTGCGACCAGCCGCGGCTTCGGCGTGGCCGAATTCCAGCAGGTCGGCGGCATGATCGCCGAGGTCCTCAATGCGATCGCGCAATCCTCCGACGGCAAGGCGCCGCTGGTGGAGGCTGCGATCAAGGAACGGGTCAAGGCGCTCACCGACCGGTTCCCGATCTACCAGTAAGGCGCCGCATGATCCGGAAAAGTGGGTACCGGTTTTCCGAAGAGATCATGCGAAAGTAAAGGTCACACGGATGCGCTGCCCGAACTGCAACAGTCTCGATACGCAGGTAAAGGACTCGCGTCCGACCGAGGACTCGTCCGTAATCCGCAGGCGGCGCGTGTGCGTCGCCTGCAATTTCCGCTTCACCACCTTCGAGCGCGTGCAGCTGCGCGAGCTCACGGTGATCAAACGCAACGGCCGCCGCGTGCCGTTCGATCGCGACAAGCTGATGCGCTCGGTGCAGATCTCACTTCGCAAGCGGCAGGTCGAGCCGGAGCGCGTCGAGAAGATGGTCTCCACCATCGTGCGCGAGCTTGAGACCGGAGGCGAGGCCGAGATCTCCTCGGAGGTGATCGGCGAGACCGTGATGGAGCATCTGCGCACGCTCGACGACGTCGCCTATGTGCGCTTTGCCTCGGTCTACCGCAATTTCCGCGAGGCCAAAGATTTCGCCGACGTGCTCGGCGAGCTCTCCGGCGAGGAGGAAGCGCGGCTCGCCGCGATCCGCAAATGATCTTCCGCATCCTGGAAGACCAGTTCGCGCAGAAGGCCCGCGAGGCCAAGGATGCTGATCGCCGTTTCATGGAGCTGGCGCTTGCGCTCGGTCGGCGCGGGCAGGGCCGGACCTGGCCCAATCCGGCCGTGGGCGCCGTCATCGTCAAGGACGGCGTCATCGTCGGCCGCGGCTGGACGCAAGCAGGCGGACGTCCGCACGGTGAGCCCGAGGCGTTGCGGCGGGCGGGCGAAGCAGCGCGGGGCGCCACGCTCTACGTCACGCTGGAGCCGTGCTCGCATTTCGGCAAGTCGCCGCCTTGCGCCGATGCTGTGATCGCCGCCGGCATCAAGCGCGTGGTGGCGGCGATCGAGGACCCCAATCCGGAAGTTGCGGGCCAGGGCCATGCGCGCCTGCGCGCCGCCGGCATCAATGTGGACGTCGGTCTGTGCGCGGCGGAGGCCGCGTTCGACCATGCCGGCCATTTCCGCCGCATCCGTGACCAGCGTCCTCATGTGATCCTGAAGCTCGCGGTCTCGCCTGACGGCAAGATCGGTGCGGCCGGCGGCAAGCCGCTTGCGATCACGGGGGAGGCGGCACGCAACCGCGTGCATCTGCTCCGCGCGCAAAGCGATGCCATCCTGGTCGGCATCGGCACGGTGCTGGCGGATGATCCGCAGCTCAACTGCCGCCTGCCGGGCATGGCGGCGCGCTCGCCGGTGCGTGTGGTGCTCGACCGGAGCCTGCGCATTCCCGCATCGAGCCAGCTGGTTCGGTCCGCGCGCGAGACGCCGCTTTGGGTGATCGCGTCCGAGCTTGCGGAAGCGGCCGCCGCGACGCGCCTTGGCGCGGCCGGTGCGCAAATCATGCGCATGCCTCCGGGGAGTGCATCCGGGCTCGATCTTTCGGCCGTGCTGCATGCGCTGGCGGACAAGGGCATCACACGGCTGATGGTCGAGGGCGGCAGCCGCGTTGCGGCATCGTTCGTCGCGGCCGATCTCGTCGACGAGGTCTGGCTGTTCCGCGGAGCGGAAGCGGTCGGCGAAGGCGGCGTCGATGCGCTCGATGCATTGCCCCTGTCGAAAATCACGCAGTCGCCGGCCTACAAGGTTCATGCTAGCGAGACCTGCGGCAAGGATAACCTCACCATCTACGAGCGCGCGTAATGTTCACCGGCATTGTCACCGATATCGGCGAGATCGTCAGCTTCACGCCAACGGCGCCGGGGCAGCTGCACCGGCTGCGGATCGCCTGCCGCTACGATCAGAGCACGATTGCGGACGGCGCCTCGATCGCCTGCAACGGTGTGTGCCTGACCGTGGTTGCCTCGGGCGTTGCGGATGGCAGGGACTCCAAGCAAAGGACCTGGTTCGACGTTGACACCGCGGCCGAGACGCTGGCGCTGACGACGGCCAAGCACTGGAAGGTCGGCACCAGGCTCAACCTCGAGCGCGCGCTGAAGATCGGCGATGAGCTCGGCGGCCATATCGTCGCCGGCCACGCCGATGGCATTGCAACCATCGTCAGCCGGGAGGACTTGCCGGATATGGCGCGGTTCGTGCTCTCGACGACGCGGGAGCTGGCACGGTTCATCGCCACCAAGGGCTCGATCACGCTCGACGGCGTCTCGCTGACGATCAATACGGTTGCAGACGTGACCTTTTCGGTGCTGATCATTCCGCACACGCTCGATGTCACGACGATCGGCAGCTGGAAGGCCGGGGATGAGGTTAATATCGAGGTCGACCTGATGGCCCGCTACGCGGCGCGGCTGACGGAAATGACGGTCTCTTAGAACTTGGCTTACCTGCTTCCGGCGACTACATAGCGCCGACCCCTTTCGAAACGGATTGAACGATGGCAGACGCGCGGCGCGCACCCCTGAAGGACCAGACCGACATTTCCGGCGCGCGCGCGCTGATTGTCGAGGCGCGGTTCTATGACGATCTCCAGGATGCGCTGCTGGACGGCGCGGTGGCCGAGCTGAAGGCGGCCGGCCTGACCCACGACGTCATTACGGTTCCCGGTGCGCTGGAGATCCCCGCGGCAGTCGCCATCGCGGTCGATGCCGCGGCGGCGAACGGCAGGCCCTATGATGCGGTGATCGCGCTCGGCTGCGTGATCCGCGGCGACACCATTCATTTCGAGATCGTCTCGCAGGAATCCTCGCGCGCGCTGATGGACCTCGCCGTGGCGCGGAAGCTGCCGCTCGGCAACGGCATCCTCACCGTCAACACCGAGGCGCAGGCCTGGGCGCGGGCGCGTGCCAGCGAGCTCAACAAGGGCGGCGATGCCGCGCGCGCCGCGCTTGCGGTGCTGCGCATTAAACGCCGCCTGGCGCGGGCCTGAAGCCATGGCCGATAACACCAAGAAGCCGACCGGCGTTGTCGAGAAGAAGGCGAACCGGCGCGGTGCGGCACGGCTCGCAGCCGTGCAGGCACTGTACCAGATGGACATCGCCGGTGCGGGCATCAACGACATCTTTGCCGAATTCGAAAGCCATTGGCTCGGCAACGAGGTCGAGGGCGAAACGTATCTGCCGGCGGAAGCCGCCTTTTTCCGCGACGTCGTCTCCGGCGTCGTCCGCGACCAGAAGAAGCTCGATCCTCTGATCGACGAGGCGCTGTCGAAGGGCTGGCCGCTCAAGCGGATCGAGGCGATCCTGCGGGCAGTGCTGCGGGCAGGAGCCTATGAGCTCCAGCATCGCAAGGACGTGCCGGGCCGGGTGGTGGTCTCCGAATATGTCGACGTCGCCAATGCTTTCGTCGACCGCGAGGAGACCGGCATGGTCAACGCCGTGCTCGACCAGATCGGCCGGCAGTTTCGCGGCGACGAGTTCGGGCGGGGGTAGTTTCCCGCGAGGGCGGTGAAGTGATGCGAGACGACTGCCCCATTCTCCGTCGTCATCACCCGCGAAGGCGGGTGATCCAGTACGCCGCGGCCTATCGGGCTACCACGACTGTCTCTCGAATACTGGATCGCCCGGTCAAGCCGGGCGATGACAGCGGTGGATGGGGCTGACGCCGATGGAAACCACACAAAATCCCTCCGGCGAAGACTCCCTCATCGCGCGCTATTTCAAACCGCTGGCGACCGATCCCGGCGCGTTCGGGTTGGTCGACGACGCGGCGGTGCTGTCCTCGTCCGGCGAGGACATCGTCGTCACCACCGACGCGGTGGTGGAGGGCGTGCATTATCTTGCCGGCGATCCGCCTGACACCATCGCGCGCAAGGCGCTGCGGGTGAACCTGTCCGATCTCGCGGCGAAAGGAGCGACGCCGGCAGGCTTCGTGCTGACGCTGGCGCTGCGCAGCAAGGAGGATGCCTGGCTGCGTCCCTTTGCGGACGCGCTGGGCGAGGATGCGAAGACCTTCGCTTGTCCTCTGCTCGGTGGCGACACGGTGTCGACGCCGGGCCCGCAGATGATCTCGATCACCGCCTTCGGCCGTGTGCCTCAGGGGCGGATGATCGGCCGCACCGGCGCAAGGCCGGGCGACCGCGTCCTGGTCACGGGCACGATCGGCGATGCCGCGCTCGGCCTCGACGTGCTCAAAGGCGGGGCTGCCGCCAGCGCGCTGACCTCCGATCCCGCGGCACGGGATTTTCTGGTCTCGCGCTATCGGGTGCCGCAGCCACGCAACGTGCTGGCGCCGGCCCTGCGCGATCATGCCACCGCGGCGATGGACGTCTCCGACGGCCTCGCCGGCGATCTGACCAAGCTCTGTGCCGCCTCCGGGGTCGCGGCTTCGGTCGACGTGACGAGCCTGCCACTCTCGGCCGCGGCAGCGGGCCTTCGCGCCCGCAACGTCGCGTCTGTCGAGACGCTGCTTGCCGGGGGCGACGACTACGAGGTGCTCTGCACCGTTCCGCCGGCACAATGCGAGACGCTGATTGCCGCGGGGCAGTCCCTCGGCGTTGCCGTGACTGCAATCGGTACCATCACGGAGGGGCAGAAGCCGCTGCGCTTCCTGGACGGGCAGGGCCAGGATCTGCTTTTGACGCGGCTGTCCTACAGCCACTTCTAGGAATTGCTCCAAACCGGCATCTGAGTTCTCAGCGCTTGGTCCTAAATACCTGCCAAGATCGGCCTTTTCGGGCTGATCCGGCGTTGCACCCTCAATGTGATTTTGGCAAGCTCGCGGCCGACTGGAGCCGTCCCTTAAGGGCAAGGGGGCGGCTTTGTTCAAAATCAAGGCGCTGCACCGCACGACGGACAACAAAAGGCGCCGGGGGTACATCAAGGATCTGAGGCAAACATCACATGACAGCATTATGGTTGATAGTGCTCTGCGGAGCGCTTTCCGTCGCCTACGCGATTTGGGCGACGTCTTCGGTCTTGGGCGCGGATGCGGGGTCGCCGCGCATGCAGGAGATCGCAGGGGCGGTGCGCGAAGGCGCACAAGCCTATCTCCGGCGGCAATACACCACGATCGGTATCGTCGGCATCGTCATCTTCGTGCTGCTTGCCTATTTCCTCGGGCTCTATGTCGCGATCGGTTTCGCCATCGGCGCGATCCTGTCCGGCGCTGCGGGCTTCATCGGCATGAACGTCTCGGTCCGCGCCAATGTGCGCACCGCCCAGGCCGCGACGACGTCGCTGGCCGGCGGCCTGGAGCTCGCCTTCAAGGCGGGCGCCATCACCGGCCTTCTGGTGGCGGGTCTGGCGCTGCTCGGCGTGACGCTCTATTTCGGCTTCCTGGTCCATTCGCTGAAGCTCGCGCCGGATAGCCGCGTCGTCGTCGACGCCCTGGTGGCGCTCGGCTTCGGCGCCTCGCTGATCTCGATCTTCGCCCGTCTCGGCGGCGGCATCTTCACCAAGGGTGCGGACGTCGGCGGCGACCTCGTCGGCAAGGTCGAGGCCGGCATTCCCGAGGATGACCCGCGCAACCCTGCGACCATCGCCGACAACGTCGGCGACAACGTCGGCGACTGCGCCGGCATGGCCGCCGACCTGTTCGAGACCTATGCGGTGACCGCGGTCGCCACCATGGTCCTGGCGGCGATCTTCTTCGCCAAGACGCCGATCCTCGCCAACATGATGACGCTGCCGCTCGCGATCGGCGGCATCTGCATCATCACCTCGATCATCGGCACCTTCTTCGTCAAGCTCGGGCCGAGCCAGTCGATCATGGGCGCGCTCTACAAGGGCCTGATCGCAACGGGCATCCTGTCGCTGATCGGCATCGCCCTGGTGATCTACTACCTGATCGGCTTCGGCAAGCTCGAGGGCGTCAACTACACCGGCCTGGCGCTGTTCGAGTGCGGCGTGGTCGGTCTCATCGTCACCGCCCTGATCATCTGGATCACCGAATACTACACCGGGACCGACTATCGTCCGGTGAAGTCGATCGCCCAGTCCTCGGTCACCGGCCACGGCACCAACGTGATCCAGGGCCTCGCCATCTCGATGGAAGCGACCGCGTTGCCTGCGATCGTCATCATCGCCGGCATCCTGGTCACCTACAGCCTCGCCGGGCTGTTCGGCATCGCGATCGCGACCGCCACCATGCTGGCTCTGGCCGGCATGATCGTCGCCCTCGACGCCTTCGGCCCCGTCACCGACAATGCCGGCGGCATTGCCGAAATGGCGGGACTGCCGAAGGAGGTGCGCAAGTCGACCGACGCGCTCGACGCGGTCGGCAACACCACCAAGGCGGTCACCAAAGGCTACGCGATCGGCTCCGCTGGTCTCGGCGCCCTGGTGCTGTTCGCGGCCTACAACGAGGACCTCAAGTTCTTCGTGGCCCGCTCCGCGCAGCATCCCTACTTCGCCGGCGTCAATCCGGACTTCTCACTGAACAATCCCTACGTCGTGGTGGGCCTGCTGTTCGGCGGTCTGTTGCCGTACCTGTTCGGCGCGATGGGCATGACCGCGGTCGGCCGTGCGGCCGGTGCGATCGTCGAGGAGGTCCGTCGCCAATTCCGCGAGAAGCCGGGCATCATGCAGGGCACCGACAAGCCTGATTACGGCAAGGCGGTCGACTTGCTCACGCGCGCGGCAATCAAGGAGATGATCATCCCCTCGCTGCTGCCGGTGCTGTCGCCGATCGTCGTCTACTTCCTGATCTATGCGATCGCGGGCGGCGGCGCGGCGGGCAAGTCGGCGGCATTCTCGGCCGTCGGCGCCATGCTGCTCGGCGTCATCGTGACGGGCCTGTTCGTCGCGATCTCCATGACCTCGGGCGGCGGCGCCTGGGACAACGCCAAGAAGTACATCGAGGACGGTCATTTCGGCGGCAAGGGCTCTGATGCCCATAAGTCCGCGGTGACCGGCGATACCGTCGGCGATCCCTACAAGGACACGGCGGGACCTGCGGTGAACCCGATGATCAAGATCACCAATATCGTGGCCCTGCTGCTGCTGGCGATCCTGGCGCACTGAGCGGCGCTGACGCGACAAGAGAAAACCCCGCGGCGTGAGCCGCGGGGTTTTTGATTTGGCGATCCGACGCTCTCCCGACGTCATTGCGAGGAGCTCTTGCGACGAAGCAATCCAGCATCGTTCCGCAGAGACAGCCTGGATTGCTTCGCTTCTCTCGCAATGACGTGAGAGAGACCTACTGCACGTCCATCTGCAGGCCTTCCTTCTGGATGATGCCGGCGAACTTCTTCGTCTCGGCGTCCACGAAGGCGGCGAACTGCTCGGGCGTGCCGTAGTCGGCGCGGGCGCCCATGGCGGCGATCTGCTTCTTGACGTCCTCGCGCTCCAGCATCGCCTTGACCTGGAGATTGAGCGCGCCCAGCACCTCGGGCGAAGCGCCCTTCGGCAGGAAGACCGCGAACCAGGAGGACACGTCGAAATTCGCCAGCTCCGGCGCGCTCTCGCGCATGGTCGGCAGGTCTTTGGCGAGGTCGCTGCGCTCGGGCGTGGTGACGCAGAGACCGTTGAGCGTGCCGCTCTGCACCTGAGGCAGGGTCGGATAGAGATTGTCGAACAGGATCTGGATGTCGCCGGCAAGGGCGGCCTGGAGCGCGGGGCCGGCGCCGCGGAACGGGATGTGCGTCATCTTCAGGCCGGTGAGCTGGAGAAACCAGGCGCCGGTGAGGTGGGGGCTCTGGCCGACGCCGGAGGAGGCGTAGCTGAGCTTGTCCGGATTGGCCTTCAGATACGCGATCAGCTCGGGAATCGTTTTGATGCCGGTCTTCGGATGCGCCGAGACGATGTTCGGAATCCGGATCATGTTCGAGACCGGCTGAAGCTGGTCCGGCTTGTAGCTGAGGTTCTTGAAGATGCTGTAGGCGATCGCGTTCGGGCCGGGGTTGCCGACCAGGATGGTGTGACCATCCGGCTTGGCGCGCACGGCCTCGGCGGTGCCGATCGTGCCGCCGCCGCCGGAGCGGTTTTCCACCACAGTCGACTGACCCCAGGCGGTTTGCAGATGCGCGGCCAGGAGGCGGCCCATCACGTCCGTCGAGCCGCCGGCCGCGGCCGGCACGATGAGACGAACGTTTTCAGTGGGCTTCCAGTCGGCAAGGCTCGATCGCGGTAGAATCGCTGCGGCCGAAAGGCCGGCAGCACCGGCGAGCACACGACGGCGGGACAACAAAGGCTTATGCACGAATCCACTCCTGCTTTTTGCTTTGCGGGAACCGTAGGGAACGGCACGTGCGACCGCAAGTCGCGCGCGACGACAAGTGCCGCGCAGAGAGCGGCACGACGACGCAGGCGTAAGCCCATATACCTTGCGATGGAATTAAGCGGCTTCAGGAGCCTCGTTCGACGCGCATTTTCGACGCGAAGCGACAAGCCGCTTCGATCGAATCCTTCGACGGCCTCAGTTGAAGCTGAGCAGCTTGAACAGCGGGGTAAGGTAGCTCATCTCCTGACCCGACGTCGGCGTGGTGCGGCTGATGAAGTCGAAGATCTTGCCGTCCTGGAGACCGTAATTCGCAAGCCGGCGCACGCGCCGGGTCTTGTCGAAATAGACTGCGATGACACGCTGATCGACCACCTTCTGGTTCATGAAGGCGACCGGGCGCTCCGAGCGCTGCGAGATGTAGTAGAACACTTCACCGTCGAGGGTCGCGACCGTCGAAGGCGTGCCCATCACGATCAGCACCTGATCCTGGCTCGCGCCGATCGGAATCTGCTCGAGCGCGCCGGGCGGCAGGATGTAGCCTTTCTGGAACTGCTCGCCGGTGCAAGCTGCAAGGGCCACGCCGATCACGGCGGTGGCCGCGAGCATGCGCAGGCCGCGCCAACAGGCATGAAGGCCGCGCCGCATGTCCGCGCGCAGGCTGATCTGGTTCGTTGTCGTCATAGCGGAACTGATTCCGTCCCCTTGCGTCGCGCGAGGCGCTGAAGTACCGGGCTGGGCGTCTGAATGCAACTCGCGCGCGCCCGCTTGCGGAAACCACAATGCTTTGGCCGTTCAATCACTTCAGGAAACCCCGGCGAACCCCGCCTGGCACCATTGAGGCCATCTATGGCATGATCGTGACGCAGGCGCGAGAACCCCTGTTTTACCGGGTCTTGGGTGTGCCCGATACGGTTAACGGGCGTTTCGACCTGTTGCTGCTGCATCTCTGGCTGCTGCTGCGCCGTCTGCGCGCGGTTCAGGGCGCCGCGGAGCTGTCGCAGGCGCTGTTCGACCGCTTCTGCGAGGACATGGACGACAATCTGCGCGAGATGGGGGTGGGCGACCAGACCGTGCCGAAGCGGATGCGGGCCTTCGGCGAGGCATTCTACGGCCGCGTCCAGGCCTACGACCAGGCGATGGAAGCCGGCGGCGAGGCGCTGGCAGCGGCGATCTGCAAGAATATCTTAAATGGGACTGGCTTCGACCAGGCGGAGCGGCTCGCGGCCTATGCGAGGGCCAGCGAGGCCGATCTTGGCCGGACCGACGAGGCCGCGCTGCTGCGCGCGTCCTTCAAGTTTCCCCGGGCGCTGTCAGAGGATGTCACGCCATGAGCCGACCAGATACCGAGCGCGATCCCTGGCGGGCGCCCGTCATCGTTGCGCAAGTCCCGGACGGCGGGTTGCATCGCGAGCTCGAGGCCTCAGTGGCCGAGCGGCAGGCGATGGCGGAGGTCGCGGGCTTGCGCGAGATCCTGTCCGCCCATGCCAGCTTCGATGTCGTGCCGAAAAGCGGCGGGCGGGTCCAGGTCACGGGCCTGGTTCGAGGCCGGATCGGCCAGACCTGCGTCGTCACGCTGGATCCGATCGAGAGCGAGATCGAGGAGGAGGTGGACCTGATGTTCGCCCCCGAGGCCGAGGCGCGCCGCCTGGCCGATCTGATCGAGGAGGGGCAGGACGACGAGGCGCCGCCCGAGGTTGCCGACCCGCCCGAGCCGATCACGGGCGGCATCATCGACCTCGGCCGGCTCGCCACCGACGTCCTGTTCCTGGCGATCGATCCCTATCCGCGCAAGGAGGGGGCCGTGTTCGAGGCGGAGGTCACCGCTCCCGACCCCGAAGACCATCCCTTCGCCGTGCTGAAGGCATTGCAGGACAAGAAGAAGGGCCAATGAGGGGCATTTTGGCTCGCGGCTGCCTTGCCAGGGGACGCGAGCCATTTGCCCTGATGGTTTGAGACAGCTGTTTATCTGTCTGATTTCAATGGATTTCTCGCGAAATCCGCGCCCGGCGGCCGGATTGCCCCGAATGCAAAAGGCTGGGGGCAAGAGGTTGTTTCGGGGGTACAAAACGCTATTGTCGCGCCCCGGTCCGGGTGCGGCGTGGCGCTTGGCCGGCCGCCGTACCGGTGGCGAACCCATTTTGCGGCCCCGCTGATCCCAAGACCGCACCAGACCAGGTTTCCAGGACTTACATGCCAAGCAAGGTTCGCATCGCGCTGGACGCCATGGGGGGCGATGTCGGCCCCGCCGTGGTCATTCCGGGCGCCGCCATCTCGCTTGGCCGGCATCGCGACACCGAGTTCCTGCTGGTCGGCGACCGCGCCAGGATCGAGCCCGAGCTCGACCAGCACCCGAAGCTGAAGGCCGCCTCCAAGATCATCCATACCGACGTCGCCGTCAGCATGAAGGACAAGCCGAGCCAGGCGCTGCGGCGCGGCCGCAAGACCTCCTCGATGTGGCTCGCGATCGACGCGGTCAAGAAGGGCGAGGCGGACGTCGCGATCTCCGCCGGCAATACCGGCGCGCTGATGGCGATGGCGCGCTTCCATCTGCGCACCCTGCCGGGGATCGACCGGCCGGCGATCTCGGCGATCTGGCCGACCCTGCGCGGGGAGTCCGTCGTGCTCGACCTCGGCGCCACCCTCGGCGGCGATGCCCACCATCTGGTGTCGATGGCGGTGATGGGCGCGGCCAAGGCGAGCGTGCTGTTCAACAAAACCCGGCCCACGGTCGGGCTGCTCAATATCGGCGCCGAGGAGATCAAGGGCCACGAGGAGATCCGCGAGGCCAGCGAGATCCTGCGGGCGCGGAACCTGCCGGAGCTCGACTATATCGGTTTCGTCGAGGGCGACGGCATTGGCAAGGGGCTCGCCGACGTGATCGTCACCGAAGGCTTCAGCGGCAACATCGCGCTGAAGGCGGCCGAGGGAACCGCACGGCAGATGGCGGAATTGCTTCGTCACGAGATGCAGCGGAGCTGGATGTCCAAGCTCGGCTACCTCTTCGCGCGCAGCGCCTTCCAGGCCCTGCGCGACAAAATGGACCCCAACAAGTCCAATGGTGGCGTGCTGCTGGGACTGAACGGGGTGGTGGTCAAGAGCCACGGCGGAACCAACGCCGAAGGCTTTGCCTATGCGATCGATGTTGGCTATGAGATGGCTCACTACGATCTCCTGAACAAGATCAATCAGATGCTCAACCGCGAGGGTGGTGCACTCAAATTCGTGCAGCCCGCGCCGGAGGATGTTTCGTGACTCAGATTCGTTCGGTCGTGCTGGGCTGCGGCTCTTATCTGCCGGAGCAGGTGGTGACCAACGCCCAATTGGCGGCGCGCATCGATACCTCCGACGAGTGGATCGTGCAGCGCACCGGCATTCGCGAGCGGCACATCGCGGCCGAGGGCGAGTTCACCTCGCACCTCGCCATCAAGGCGGCACAGGCGGCGCTCCGCGATGCCGGCGTTGACGCGCAATCGATCGAGCTGATCGTGCTGGCGACCTCGACGCCCGACAACACCTTCCCCGCGACCGCCGTCGCCGTGCAGCACGGCCTCGGCATCAATCATGGCGCGGCCTTCGATCTGCAGGCAGTGTGCTCGGGCTTCGTGTTCGCGCTCGCCACCGCCGACAATTTCCTGCGCACCGGGGCCTACAAGCGCGCGCTGGTGATCGGCGCGGAGACCTTCTCGCGCATCCTCGACTGGAACGATCGCGGCACCTGCGTGCTGTTCGGCGACGGCGCCGGCGCCGTGGTGCTGGAGGCGCAGGAGCAGCCCGGCAATGCCGCGACCGATCGCGGCATCGTCACCACTCACTTACGATCCGACGGGCGCCACAAGGCAAAGCTGTTCGTGGACGGCGGGCCGTCCTCGACCCAGACCGTCGGCCATCTGCGCATGGAGGGCCGCGAGGTCTTCAAGCACGCGGTCGGCATGATCACCGACGTCATCGTCGATGCCTTTGCGGCGACAGGGCTCAATGCCGACGGCATCGACTGGTTCGTGCCGCACCAGGCCAACAAGCGAATCATCGACGCTTCCGCGCACAAGCTGCACATCGCGCCGGAGAAGGTGGTGCTGACGGTGGACCGTCACGGCAACACCTCGGCGGCCTCGATCCCGCTGGCGCTCTCGGTGGCGCGCAAGGACGGCCGCATCAAGAAGGGCGACATGGTCCTGCTGGAGGCCATGGGTGGCGGCTTTACCTGGGGCTCGGCGCTGGTGCGCTGGTAAGCCACACCGATAAAATTTTGCCGGAATCCCTGCCGATTATCGCTACGTCTGCATTGATGTGCGGTGTTGACCGCCGTATCGTAAGCTCATAATTTCAGACGAGAATTGTTCGCCGTGAGGTGGGGCAGGGCGATGAGCGAGACCAGCAAAACCGTAACGCGTGTCGATCTGTGCGAAGCCGTCTACCAGAAGGTGGGCCTGTCGCGCACGGAATCGTCTGCCTTCGTGGAACTCGTGCTGAAGGAGATCACCGACTGCCTGGAGAAGGGCGAGACGGTGAAATTGTCCTCGTTCGGCTCCTTCATGGTGCGCAAGAAGGGCCAGCGCATCGGCCGCAACCCGAAGACCGGCACCGAGGTGCCGATCTCGCCGCGCCGCGTCATGGTGTTCAAGCCGTCGGCGATCCTGAAGCAGCGGATCAACGCCCAGCACCGCACCAACGGCGACGCCACCCCGGCTCAAGAAGAGGCTTAACCGCCTTTCGGAAAGGACTGGCCTTTGGACAAGGCGCCGGATGCGTTCCGAACCATCAGCGAAGTAGCGCAGGAACTCGACATTCCGCAGCACGTGCTGCGGTTCTGGGAGACCCGCTTCTCCCAGATCAAGCCTATGAAGCGCAGCGGCGGCCGCCGCTATTATCGCCCCGACGACGTCGACCTGCTCAAAGGCATCCGCCGGCTGCTCTACGGCGAAGGCTATACCATCCGCGGGGTGCAGCGGATCCTGAAAGAGCACGGCGTCAAATCGGTGCAGGGCCTCGCCGACAGCGCGGCCGCGGTCTCCTTTGGCGCCATCGAGGACGCGATTGGCGCGAGCCTGATGGAGCCCGAGGACGAGGCCCCCATCAAGGGCATCACCGACACCGACGATGACGACTATCAGGGCGATGAAGAGGAAGGCATCGACTTCCGCTTCACCGAGGTCGACGACGAGGAGATCCTCACCACCTTCCGCAAAGGCGCCGCCACCGCGCCCGCCGGCCCCAGCGCGCTGGACCGCGAGCGGCTGGGTCGGGCGCTGGCCGACCTCGTCGCCTGCCGCGAGATGCTGGATCAGGCCCTCAAGGACGGCTAGGGGAGGCCCACCTTTGCGGGCAGTTCCGGCCCCTCTGGGCCGATACACCAAAATGCTGCGGCCTCGCCTTGCGCAAAGCGGCGATCCTAGCTAATGGAACGGCATTCGGAGCGTGGCGCAGCCCGGTTAGCGCACTAGTCTGGGAGACTAGGGGTCGGAGGTTCAAATCCTCTCGCTCCGACCATTTTTTCAACCTCTGTCGGGTGACCGTCGGCGTGGAGCGTGCTCCGGCCGCGACGATGCCTGTGGCCAGAAGCGGGGCCTGCGGTGGGCGGTACATCGAAACGACGAAAACAACCCCATGCACAGTAGCGATGTCATTGAGTCATATTGTTTTTCCGAATCGCCGCGTCGGACAGTGGTAGGAGCTGATCGTCCAGAGGACAATCACGGTCGAGCGGTCGGCTAGAGCCTCAACTCTTCACCATCCTCCTCGCAACTCCGAAACTGTTCGGGTCCGATAAGAGTTTCGATTCGCGGCATCAGGACGCTTCCATTCAGGCGAGGGCAACATGTTTCAGTTATCGTGGAGCGAGATCTTCGTCCCGACGCATTCCATCATGGAAATGATCGTGCGGGGCACCATCATGTATCTCGGCATCTTCACCCTGATGCGGTTCATTTTGAAGCGACAAACCGGCGGACTCAGCATTCCCGATTTGCTTCTCGTCGTCCTGTTGGCGGACGCGGCGCAGAATGGCATGGCGGGCGAATACCACTCGATCACAGAAGGTATCGTGCTCGTTGCCACCATCATTTTCTGGAATCTAGCCATCGACTGGGTCGGGTATCACGTGCCTTTCGTGGAGCGGCTTGCTCGGCCGGCGCCGCTCCTGCTCATCAAAAACGGGCAGGTCCTTCGCCGCCACATGCGGCAGGAGCTGGTGACGATGGATGAGTTGATGAGCAAGCTTCGCGAGGAGGGGATAGCGAGTCCCTCGGACGTCGTAGAGGCATATATCGAGGGCGACGGAAATATCAGCGTGAAGAAGAAGGAAGCCTGACGACCTTCGTCTGCCCGCCGACATGATCGGCGTTGCGGGACTACTTGTTATTCTGCGAGGCTTCCGCCGGCTTCCCCAAAAGGCACAAGCGCTGATACCTCAAATACCCCATCGCCATCCCGTTGAAGGCGGTGAGTACTCGAGGTCATATCCACAAACGCGTCGGGTTTTCAATGTCACGGCCGTTCAAAAGCCGCCCGCTACAACACCTCGGCACGAACCTGAGCTACGCCGCGATTCGTAATCCCCAAGCTGCGCGCGGCAGCGAGCGAGAGATCGAGGACGCGGCCACGAATGAACGGGCCTCTGTCGTTGATGGTGACGATGACGCTGCTTCCTCCATGGGTCACGCGGACCTTGGTGCCGAACGGCAGGCTGCGATGCGCCGCCGTGAGGTGATTCCGATTGAATGTCGAACCGCTCGCTGTCTTGCCTTTGGAATATGAATAATAGGAGGCCTTTCCCGAAAAGACTCGATTGAAAGATCGCATGCCCGAGCGATCAGCCGATGGCTCTTGTGCGGTTGGAGGTGGCGCCTCAATCTGATCCTTCTTCGGCTGTTCGGGTCCAGCAGGCGCCGGCTCTGCCTGAGCCTTCGGAATGATGGACCACCGGTCATGGAAATCCTGTGCTGCAGCGCCGTTCGCGTTCAATCCGATCCAAGCAGGGACTGTCGCAATCGCCGCCATTCTGACGAGAAGATGCATTGTCGACCTCGTGAACGATTGAAGATCAAGCCGACAATGCAAGCTCAGAGGTCGCGTTCCTCAAGACGCGCAAAACGGTGATGACATACCGACATCGCGGAGCAAGAGCGTGCCTGACTGAGATTGACCACGCTCCGGTTCTGCCCGGCCTCAAATAATAATGATTTAATTTGTCAAAATTAAATATGCATAAATATTTAAATTGGCGAGGCGAGTTACCGCGCGACGACTGACGCGGTCGCGTCCCGGCGGAGGATGAGTCGCGCAAATACGATCAGCTTTGGACGCGGGCAGTGCGATCGTCATCAGGCCAGATGCGAAGCTCAAGAAGCATCGTGCGGAGCTAGATCGCAATGCCCTGGCTTGTCGCCCACCCAGCTCAAATACCCCACCACCATCCTTGTCGTCTCGTCCACCAGCACCTTCACCATTTTCTCCGACAGCATCTCGGCTGCGTTCAGCGCCGTGTTGTGCGCGATGGCTTCGATCGTGCTCACGCACATGAACGCTGCGAGCGCGGGGTCGAGCTTGCGCATCTCCTTCCGGTGACGTTCGAGATAGGCGCGCACGAGGGCGTGGATTTCGTGGCTGTAGGCCTCGACCTCGGCGAGGTGGCCGGAGCGGGGGATCTGCTCGGCGAGGACGCGGTGCAGATTCGGGTCGATGGAATGGGCCTCGATCGCGATCTTGACGGCCGGCGCGGTTGTCAAACTTCCCTTAACGGCTGCTGCTGCGTACCCGTCCCGCAAGCGACCTGCGGCACCGTTCCGGCGGCGCGCACTACAAGATGCTCGAGGGGGCCGGTGCTTTCCGGCGCCCTCTTTCCATCCACCGGACTCTCATGTGAAGGTTTCTCTACTCGCTTTGACCAGGATCTGTAGTAGGCAACCGCCGTCATGATCGCGATTCCCGCAGCTCCGACGAGCAGTTGAGCGAGGATGCCGTTCCCTGCCAACTGCAGGATGAAGTACCCGATGAAGGCCAGGAGAATGCCCACACAGAACACTTCGAGGGACTGCTGGCCGCACTTTACCAGGGGTCGCAAGATGGTGGCTTGTAGCCCGCGCGCATCGATCGGTATGAACCGGGCACCAAGGATAATCAGTACCATCAAATGAAGATAGCGGTAGGGCGCCAGGTTGGTCTTGTCGTTGGGATTGAAAAGCTCGAACAAGGCAGGCGCAAACAAGGCCCGGAGCTGAGGCTGGTGAGCAGCTAACGTCATGATCGCCGCAAAAATCAAATAGGCAACCGCAACAACCAGCACGAACCTGGACCGCAGCAAGAAATGCAGACGCCCCGCACCGGTCAACGCGAGCCATGCGCCCGTAACAAACAGAAGCTGCCACGCCAGCGGATTGAAGTACCAGCTTCCCGACGGATAGGAAGGCAGGTTCCAATGGAATTGCCGCGCAGCCAGATATAACAGCACCGACCCGATCATGGCGGCGTCGGGAAATCTCAACATCAACCAGAGGATCGGAGGAAACAGGCCCATCAAGACGACGTACAGCGGCAGCACGTCCAAATTCAGAGGCTTGTATCGCAGCAAAAGCCCCTGCGTCATCATCTCGATCGGCGCGCTGGTGACCGGTCCGGCGTTGAACAGATCGATCAGATCAGGCGCGTTGAACCTCTCCGACAGGAAATGGATGAAAGCCAGGTAGATCATGAATAGCACGATATGGGCGGTGTAGATTTGCCATACGCGCCTGAAGAGCCTGCTCGTTCCGAACACAAAGCCTCGCTCCATTTTTCGGGTATAAACGAGCGCCGAGGTGTAGCCGGAGATGAACACGAACAGGTCGGCCCCGTCGCTGAATCCATAATTTCGGAACGAACACCACACCAGCACTGTGCCGGGCACATGGCCGAGAAACATCGCCCAGTTGGCGAGGCCGCGAAACAGGTCGAGACGCAAATCACGTTGCGGTGGTGGCAGCGCAAGCGCGAGCTTCATTCTGCTTTCCGTCGTGTCACGATTCACGATCGATGTCCGCGCCCCGGCACTCCGCCGGGATCGCTCACGCTAGATGGCAGGCAATACAACACCCATACGACAATGTTGGCGCGCTGAGGCCGGCGGGATATTGACCTGAGTCAAGCGGCCCGCCGAGAGCCCCGGTACTATGCATGGTAACTTGGTCCCGAACAAACGCGGTGCGCTTTGTGTCATCGGGCCTGGCGAAGTGGGCGCTTCCTCGATCCGTCGTGTTCGGACATTACGGTGACAGTGCTGGACTGCATTCTGGCGCGCCTCTCAGGGCGCAGGACGCTGCCTCATCCAAATGGGCGCGCTGTCGCCGATTTCCGTAATCTCAGGCTCCGCTACCTCAAATACCCCACCACCATCCGCGTCGTCTCGTCCACCAGCACCTTCACCATCTTCTCCGACAGCATCTCTCCGTTCAGCACGGTGTTGTGCGCGATGGCTTCGATCGCGCTCACGCACATGAATGCTGCGAGCGCGGGATCGATCTTGCGCATCTCCTTGCGGTGGCGTTCGAGATAGGTGCGCACGAGGGCGTGGATTTCGTGGCTGTAGGCTTCGACTTCCGCGAGGTGACCGGAGCGGGGGATCTGCTCGGCGAGGACGCGATGCAGGTTCGGGTCGATGTGATGGGCCTCGATCGCGACGGTGACGAGGCGGTGCACGGCCATCTCGATCGGCAGGTCGGCGACCTCCGCGAAGGCGGCGCGGACGACATTCATGATCGCATCATTGTGGCGATCGATCACGGCGGCGACGAGGGCCTCCTTGCTGGGAAAATATTGGTAGAGCGAGCCGACGCTGACGCCGGCGATCTCGGCGATGCGGTTGGTACTGGCCTTCTCGAAGCCTTCCTTGACCAGAATGCGAGCAGTTGCCTCGACCAGCGCGTCGACGGTGGCACGGGATCGCTCCTGCGAGGCATTTTTCCGGGGTGTTGTGGACGGTTTGCGGGCCACGGACTTGTGATCTGAATGCGAGTAGGAAAAGCGAGTGAATGCTCGCATTATATCGACCAATGGCGGCGGGTCGGCAACCCTCTTCGTCGCCGGGTCGAAACAGCCGGATGGGGATGTGGCGATGAGCGTTGCGAGACTTGTATCGGCCTTCCAATTCTGTCCGGGCGGCTGCGTATTCGGCGCGCGGGCGCCGCGCGATCCAGCACCAAGCCTGCAAAGCCGGGCCCTCAACCTGCTGCTGCGGCAGCTTCCCTACAAGCAGCAGCTTGCATCCGCCGAGGCGGTGCTGGCGCGTGTGCAGAAGCTGGCGCTGGCGCCGGCCTCTCACGAGCCGGTCGGGGTCGGCAACGTCGAGGTGACGCTGACCAAGATGGGCGGCTGGCCGGTCTACTACACCGAGCCGGCGTCAGGCCACGAGGGCTGCAACTACGTCATGTTCCTGCATGGCGGCGGCTACATCAACGAGATCGCGCCGGCGCATTGGCGCTTCATCGGTGAGATGACGCGCAAGGCGCGAATCTGCTGCGTCGTGCCGATCTACCCGCTGGCGCCGCGGGCGACCGCCAAGGACGTCGTGCCGGCGACGGCCGAGCTGCTGCGCATGCTGCTGGAAGACGCTGGCGATGCAAAAGTGACGGTCGTCGGCAATTCGGCCGGCGCTGGGCTTGCGCTCGCCGCCTGCCAATGGCTGCGCGATCGCGGTCATCGGCAGCCGAGCCGGTTGCTGCTGATCTCGCCCGCGGCCGATGCCTCGGTCGGCCGTCCGGAGCAGGTTGCGATCGCGGCGCGCGATCCGATCCAGGATATTCCGGGCATCGTCGAGGCCGCGCGGCTCTATGCCGGCGAGCTCGAAGTCGGCCATCCCTTCGTCAGCCCGCTCAACGGCAGTTTCCGCGGGCTCGCGCCGATGACGATTTTTTCGGGCACGCGCGATCTTCTGTATCCAGACAGCGTCGACCTTGCCGCAAGAGCGAGGGCGGTGGGCGTGCCGATCGAGCTGCATCTATTGCGCGAGCAACCGCACAACTTCGCGCTGATGCCGACGCCGGAAGGACGGCGGGCACGCGCGATCATCTTGCGTGAAGTGGCTTAGAGGGAGGGCGTGATCATTGTCACAGAGCGCCTGCCGTGATCGGTCTGGCGCTGGCAGTGTCCGCACGCAGGGATAAGCGGCCCCCGGGCGTTTCCTCTTGGATCGATCGTTCTGGTATCCGTGGTCTCGGTACCAGTGGTTTTGCGGGGCCTTAGGCGTGGCCCTTGATCTCGTAATGACCCGGCACGCATTTGTAGCGCTCGAGGCGCCAGTTCGCGTGATAGATCGGATGCTCACCCATCCACTTCGCGAGAGGCGCTTGTGCGCCGATCGCGCACTGCATTAGCGAAATCTCGGGTGTCATGTTGCTGTCTGTCACGATTTCCTCGACACAACTGCCTGAGCTGGCTGCGCCAAGCCGGCAAAGCACGGCAACGACGGTCACGAACATTCCTATCACCTCGTTGGTTGTTTCTGACCACGAAGAGGATGCAAGCGGAGTGCCAGAGCCTGTGACACGCAAACAACACGCTGGCCTGGCCGACTCAATCCAGCGTCCACCCCCATTTGGCGATTCGGATTGTAGAAAAATTGCCATTAACCCGAAGCCGGACAAATACGGGGAACCCGCTGGAAAATACTCAGGAATGATCGATTATCCGGGCCGTGTCGCCTATGAGCCACTTCACAAGGCCCGCGCGCAACATCGCGCGTAGTCCGCCCGCCGAAATTACCGAAGGCGAAGAGGGCAGCGCACGGCTTTTACCCGCGGATGTCGCGCTGCTACAGTTTTGCGCGCGCCGCGGTCAGCGGCGCCGTGACCAAGAAACACACCGACAAGGGGAGGGACCGAAGTCCCATGAAGGATTTTGCTGGAAAGATCGCAGTCATCACCGGCGGCGGCACGGGCATGGGGCGCGAGCTCGCGCGGCAGCTCGTGGCCGAGGGCTGCAACGTCGCCATGTGCGACGTCTCGGAGGCCGCGATGGCCGAGACCAAGCGGCTGTGCGAGGCCGAGAAGCTGCCGCAGGGGCTGCGCGTCACGACGCACGTCGCCGACGTCGCGATCGAGGACCATCTGAAGCGTTTTCGCGACGAGCTCGCCGAGCAGCAGCAGACCGACAGGATCCATCTGTTGTTCAACAATGCCGGCATTGGCGGCGGCGGCAGCCTGTTCACCAACACCCGCGAGCAATGGGAGCGCACCTTCAACATCTGCTGGGGCGGCGTCTATCTCGGCGTGCGCACCTTCCTGCCGATGCTGGTGGCCGCGGACGAAGCCCACATCGTCAACACCGCCAGCGTCAACGGCTTCTGGGCCTCGATCGGCATGAACCAGGCGCACACCGCCTACAGTGCGGCCAAATTCGCAGTGAAGGGATTCACCGAAGCGCTGATCAACGATTTGCGCCTGCATGCGCCGCACGTCAAATGCTCGGTGGTGATGCCCGGCCATATCGGCACCTCGATCGTCTCCAACTCGCGCAAGGTGCAGAGCGCCGACGGCTCGGAGCGGCTCAATGCCGATGAGGTCGCGCTGACCCGCAAGCGCATGGTCGCGGCCGGCGTGCCGGATGCCGACGGGATGTCGGACGAGGACATCCAGGCGGCGTTCGCCGAGCGCGCCCGCAGCTTCCTGGAGGATGCGCCGACGACGGCGGCAGAAGCCGCCAAGATCATCCTCGACGGGGTCAAGGCGGAGCGGTGGCGCATTCTGGTCGGCGAGGACGCCAAGCTTCTCGACGAGCGCGTGCGCGCCGCGCCGGAGCAGGCCTATGACCGTGCCTTCTTCGAAAGTATTACGCAGGAGGTCGGCTGGCGGCTTGGTTGAGGCCGCTGCCGGGGCGCCCACCCATCGCACCCGAGGAGGCACGTCAGCGCCGTCTCGAAGGAGAGGCGTGCGCGCACGCCGCCGCTAGGGGTCATATTCTTTAGCGCGCCCAGCAAGGCGCGCCGATATGGCTATGATGGTCGTCATGGCAAGAGATACTTGGACAATTCTAAGTGCCAGCTCCCGCCAATGTTCGTCGCGCACCATGATCTGTTGCAATGTCACGCATCCGTCATGACGTTGTTCAAGCGATGTTGATCTCACATGCCTGTAATGACGCGCGCGCCGGCTTGGTCGGCGACTTGAAATGGTTTAGTCAATCGGGGTAACGCGACGATTAGAGCGTAGCTCCCAATGATGCCCGCATGCCTCTCCGACGACTGGACCTTTTGCCCGGAGCGAGAGGACATTTCAGCTGAGTTCACGCGGCTGCTCGCGGCGGCCCAGGAGGGCGGCGCCACGATCGCGGAATGCCTGATGATCGCGCGGCAGCTGAAGCGCGGCGACGACCGCTCCTGGCACCGCGAGTGGAAGAAGCTGGCGCAGACCAATCGGCAGCGCGCGGAGACCGCGTTCGCGGAGGGCCACCGCGCCAGTGCGCAGCGCAATTGGCTGCGCGCCATGAACTATTATGGTGCCGCAGCGATGCCGCTCGATCCCGCCGACGAGCGCCGCTGGGTCGCCGTGCTGGCCATGCAGGAATGCGCGCGCCGCTATCTCGCCGCGCGCAGCCCGGCCGGCGAGGTGGTGACGATACCCTGGCTCGACGGGCACTCGCTGCAGGGATACTTCCTGCCCGCGCCATCGGGGAAGGAGCCGGCGCCGACCGTGATCTGCATCGGCGAGCCCGGCCACCGCAAGGAAGAATTTCTGTTCAAGCTCGTGCCGCACGCGCGCGAGCGTGGCTTCTCGATGCTGGCGCTCGACCTGTTCGGCGACCAGCGCGACGATTTTCTCGAGGCGCTATTGCGGCGCCAGGATCTCGAGAGCGCGATCCCCGGCGTCATGGATTATCTGGAGATGCGGCAGGACGTCGATTTCGCGCGGGTCGGGATCATCGCCGATGGCTGGGGCTCGTCCTTCGTGGCGCGCGCGGTGCTGCAGGAGCCGCGGCTTGCCGCCGCCGTCTGCGACGGCGGCCTGTGGGATCTGCACGAGCGGGCCTTTTTCGCCAGCCGATTCGCGATGAGCGACGTCAGCATCGTCCCTGTGCCGCATGCGCCGCTGATGGCCTCCAGCGCCGACTGCCCGGTGCTGATCACGCTTGGGGAGGACGGCTGGCTCAAGGCCGACCGGGCGCGTCAGCTCGTCCGGAATTCCCGGCTCGGCAGCTCGGATGTCACGCTGAAAGTGTTCACCGCGGCGGAGACCGGCGCCGCGCAGGCCCATGCCGACAATCCGAGCCTTGCCAACGAATATATATTCGACTGG
This sequence comes from Bradyrhizobium sp. IC4059, assembly GCF_020193615.1. Taxonomy (NCBI): domain Bacteria; kingdom Pseudomonadati; phylum Pseudomonadota; class Alphaproteobacteria; order Hyphomicrobiales; family Nitrobacteraceae; genus Bradyrhizobium; species Bradyrhizobium sp. IC4059. The sequence continues at coordinate 348,118 of NZ_JADYVH010000005.1, read as the reverse complement.
CTGGAATCGCGGCTCCGTGGCGCGGGGCGGATCTAGCGGCGAGCCGTCAGAGGTCCAGGCTGAGGCGGACGCAGGCCTTTTCCAGCCGGGTCTTCAGCGTCGCGAGCTTGGTGGTGAATTCGGCGAGCTCGGCCTCGTCGAACTCCTGGAAGACGAATTCCTTGATGGTCTTGTACTGCTCGTTGAGGCTCGCCAGGTGCTTCTGCGTTTTCTCGGTCAGGGATAGCCGGACCACGCGCGCGTCGGTCGGCGAGGGGCGGCGGCGCAAAAGGCCCTTCTTCTCCAGCAGCTTGGACTGGGTGGTGACGAAGGACGGATCGACGTGGAGGAGCTTGGACACGACGTTGACCGGAATGCCGTCGTCCTTGTCGAGGTCCGAGATGGCCATCAGGATCAGCCATTGCGGTCCGCTGATGCCGAGCGTCCTCGCCCAGAACTGACGCAGCTCCTCGAGATACATGTTGATCGACGATATCTCCCAGGTGAATCGCCTGATGATATCCAGGTTGCCGATGGTGCGCAGGCGCGCGCCTTCCTTCCTCGTCGCGGACACAGCGTCACTCCCGCAAGCTGATTCTCTTTCCGGCTCATTTTCGGCGGGCATAGTCCACGCAACTCTGCTCTGACGCAAGTGCAGAGCAGGGTAATGGTGTCACGAAAACTACAAATATGACCCGATCAGGCTTTTTGGCTCAACACCGGTGTTGCGTTGCGGCCACAGGGTTAGTGAAACCACAAAGCTGATCTAATAAACTATTTTGATTAACGGAACGGCGCGGGCATATTGATCCCGACGGTGGGGGGTTCTCGATCGTCCCGTTGCAGGTGGTTCGCTCACGTCCCTCGCGAATGCAGGTACGTCCGAAAACGCGAAGCGGCCGAGCGGATTTGATGAAGAGACGGGGATCTGGGGGGCCTCACGGTCCGGTCTCCGTGAATGAGCAACTTGGAGGTTTTAAATGAAAGTGGTGAAGAGCCTTTTGCTCGGCACTGCGGCGGGACTGATCGCCGTTAGTGGAGCTCAGGCGGCTGATCTTCCGGTCAAGGCCAAGGCAGTCGAATACGTGAAGATCTGCTCGCTCTACGGCGCGGGTTTCTACTACATGCCGGGCACCGATACCTGCATCAAGTTTGGTGGTTACATCCGCGCTGACATGCTTCTCGGCGGCGGCGGCGACTATGGCTTCAGGAACAGCTCGAGCAGTGTGAACGGCGGGTCCAACAACCGTCTGACCAACTACTACTACAGCCGCGCTCGTCTGGACTTCAACATCGATACCCGCACGGCGACCGAATACGGCGTTGTTCGCACCTACGCCGACCTGGTCGTCAGCTACGACTCCACGAACGTCACCGGCAGCAACCCGTCGGCGTTCTCGACCAGTTCGGCCTCGCTCGGTCTCTACCATGCGTTCATCCAGTTCGCGGGCTTCACCTTCGGCCGCACGGTCTCGATCTTCGACGCTCCCTGGCAGAGCTATCCGGCCGGCGGCCCCGATACCCTTCCGGGCGGCTCCAACCACGTCAACGGCGTGAACCAGGTTGCCTACACGGCTGACTTCGGCCAGGGCATCACTGCTTCGTTCGCGCTGCAGGACGAGACCTCGGCGAACAATGGTCAGTCGAACCTCTGGAACGTGTCGTCGGGTACGGCGGCGCAGTTCGTGACCGGCGTCTATGGCGCCAGCGCTTGGGGCGGCACGCGCATGCCCGAGGTGATCGGTCAGGTTCGTGTCGACCAGGCCTGGGGTCTGGCGCAGATCTCGGTCGCGGCCCATGAGCTGCATTCAGCCTATTACGGCGCGACTGAAGTCACCGGTCATCCCTCCGACAAGTGGGGCTGGGCCGTGCAGGGCGCCTTGTCGATCAAGAACATCCCGACCGGCGCGGGTGACGTCATCAACCTGCAGGCCGTCTACACCGATGGTGCGACCCGCTACAACTTCCAGAGCCTGTTCCCGCAGAGCTTCTTCATGTTCAGCGGCAGCGGCAACGGCGCGTATCAGAGCACCGGGTTCGCCGGTCTCGCCGACGGCGTGTTCGGAACTGGTACCGGCATCGATACCGTCAAGACCTGGGGCTTCCGTGGCGGCTATACCCACAACTGGAGCCCGAACTGGGCCAGCGCCATCTACGGTGGCTACGCCCAGCTGAAGTACGGCAACACGGGCAAGGCCCTGATCTGCACCAACTTCGCCGCAATCGGGTTGGCCGGTTCGACCTGTAATCCGGACTTCAACTTCGCAGTGGTCGGTGTGAACACCGTGTGGACCCCGGTCAAGGGCCTGGCGTTCACTGCCGACTTGAGCTGGTCGCGTCTGGACCAGAAGTACTCCGGCTTCATCGCGAGCCCGGGCATTGCCAGCGCTGCGAAGCCGGCGGCCGTGTACGAGCTGAAGGACCAGGACTCGGTGAGCATGCTGCTGCGCGCTCAGCGCAACTTCTGATCCTCGATCCCGCAAATCGATCGGAGACCCCCGGCGGGAAACCGCCGGGGTTTTTCATGGGCAAGAGTTTCGGAAAATCGAATGCCGTTGCGGAACACGAAGGCGAGCCATGCGATTCCGTCGTGTCAAACTTATTTACTTACTTGAGCTACTAAGCTATATCACTGCCAGCCAGATACGAAAGTTGCGGCTCTTAGCTTCATGCTAAGCCTCCAGAAACCTCCGGCGATGCCCCGCCGGAGGTTTTTTGTTGTCCAGATGCCCGCAACATCAGCCGCGTATCACGCGGGTGCGCGCCGGCGGCCGGTAGGCGAGGCGGCTGTGGCCGGCGCAATAGGGCTGGCCGTCCGGCGCCGTGTTGCCGCAGAAGCAGAAATCGGCTGCGCCCGGCGTCGAGATCGGCCAGCGGCAGCGATTCTCCGACAGCTCCAGCAACGAGCAGCGGTTGGCCTCGTCGATTGGGCCGGCAAACACCGGCGCATCGGTCTCGCCATAGATCGTGGCGAGCATCTCGTATTGCAGCCGCGGCACGGCCTTGCGCATCCGCGCCGGCGCCAGGCCTTTGTCCTGGACCTTTCGGTCGTCGACCGTCCGGCCGCGCGTCAGATTGAGCCGCGACAATTTGCCGATCACCGCGTTGCGGCTGACGCCGATGTCGGCGGCGATCTCGCGACAGGAGAGGCCGGCCTCGAAGTGCTGCTTCAGGAGTTCGATTCGTTCGTCGGTCCAGGTCGGTGAGAGAACAGGCATTTGTCGGCGATCCCAGGTTGCAGATGTCGGCCATCCGCGGTCTCGAGATCCGCCCGCCTCACGTACCGAGCGCGCTCACGTCCTGCCATTGTCGCGGATCGACAGAAGACCGTCTTTGATGGCGAGACGGATGCCTTCCTCGATCAATGTCCGTGCGACGCCGGGAACGCTGGTGCCGTGGGTGCCCTGTCTCACCAGCTTCTCCAGATACGCGATGGTCGAGAGCGCCAAGGTTACGGGAATGCGGTCAGTCTCGGCTTTTTCGGTGGCCATGGCCCGAACGCTAGCCTCTTACTCGGGTACATAAAAGTAACGATTAAGACTCTATTTAGGTTCGGGGGTGGAAGTCAAATCAGCGCTGGGGCCGAAGCTCACGTGATTGGAATCGCTTGGGAATCAGGCACACCACGACGCGCCGCGGGGAAGACCGGGCGGCGGCGTGAGGTCGGCAGGTCAGGGAAGGGGCCGCCCGGCTCAGCCGTGCACGATCGCCTTTTCGATCATGCAATGGATGCCTTTGGCGCCGTTGACGGTCTGGGTCACCCGGAGATCGGCGGCGAGGCTGCACAGCGTGTAGGCATCCTCGCGCGACAGATTTCGCGTTTCGCCGAGCAGCGCGATCATGTCGCGGAGCGCGCGCACCACGCATTGGTCGAGATCGGGGTCCATCGCCATGGTCATGTAGTGCGTCGGCGTCTCGGCGCGGGGGTAATCGAGCTTCAGGTCCTTGCGCAGCGTCAGGCGGAAGCGGCCCTGCAGCGCGGTCTCGATCGCGGTGACGCAGACCTCGCCGTCGCCCTGCACGCCATGGCCGTCGCCGCAGGAGAACATTGCCCCCGGCACGAACACCGGCAGATACAGCGTCGCACCGGCTCCTAGCTCCTTGTTGTCGAGATTGCCGCCCATCGCGCGCGGGATCAGCGAGGAGATGCGGCCCCAGGCTGGCGGCGGCGATACGCCCATCACGCCGAAGAACGGCTTCAGCGGCAGGTCGAGGCCCCACGGCATGCGGCCGACCATCCTGGTACGGTCGAGCGGAATGTTCAGGATCCGCGTCTCGTGGAAATCGTCGGGCAGGGTGCCGGACAGCGGCTTGATCATGTTCCAGCCCCAATCCTGCCGGAGCTGCACGTCGAGGATCTCGACCGCGAGCACGTCGCCGGGCTCGGCCCCTTCGACCGCGATCGGACCGGTGAGGATGTGGCCCGGCAGCATGCGCTCGTTTTTGGCATGAACCTGGTGCATCTCGGGCGGAATGTGAAACCTGTCGCGATCAGGCAGCATGTCGGGACCGCCGCTGATGGTGTCGACCGTCACCTCGTCGCCGCTGGCCACGGTGAGGACGGGCTCGAGTGCGGCTTCGAAGAAGCCCCAATGGCAGGTTTCGGGGCTGGAATGCAGGTGATGATGGGTCATTTGCCGCGTCCGGTTGGTTTGATCGGTCCGGGCTTGACCCGGCGATCGATCCTCTTTCAAGAAGGATTTCCGAACAAGGCCGTGCCGGCCAAGCCCGCGCATGGCAGGCACGATCATTCCAGCGAGGCTCCTCTGTTTTTCGCTCTCTCCAAGACCATTGGCGTCGCGCTGCTGCCGATCAATCTTCTGGTCGAGCTCGGAATTGTATCTGTCGTGCTGATGGCGACGCGCTTTGCCGCGTTTGGCCGCCGGCTTGCCGTGACCACGCTGGTGCTGCTGGCGCTCGCAGCGTTCTCGCCGCTCGGCAATCTCCTGATCTACCCGCTGGAGTCGCGCTTCCCGGCGTGGGACGCCTCGCGCGGCGCGCCCGACGGCATCATCGTGCTCGGCGGCTCGGTCGACACCGATCTGTCGGCGGCGCATCGCACGCCGGTCGTCGCGCACGCGGCCGATCGTCTGTTTGCGCCGGCCGAGCTTGCGCGCCGCTACCCCAATGCGCGCATCGTCTTCACCGGCGGCTCCGCGAACCTGGTGTCGAGCGAGGCCAGGGAGGCCGACTATTCCGCGCCGATCCTGGAGAATCTCGGCATCGCGAAGGACCGCCTGATCCTCGAGCGTAACTCCCGCAACACCTGGGAGAATGCGATCTTCACCAAGCAATTGGTATCGCCAAAGCCCGGCGAGCGCTGGCTCCTGGTGACGTCGGCCTTCCATATGCCGCGCTCGATGGGAATCTTCCGCAAGGCCGGATTTGACGTCGAGGCCTATCCGGTGGACTGGCGGATGGGGGGACGTGAGGATCTATTCTCCTTCACCAACATGGGCGCGGACGGCTTGAGACGAACCGAAGTTGCGGTGCGCGAGTGGATCGGTCTTACCGCTTACCGTCTGATGGGCAGGATCTCCGAGTTGCTTCCGGGACCGGGCAGGGACTAGAACAAAGCCGCAAAACAAGAATACGCGGCGCACCATCGCCGGCGCGGAGGAAGCCATGCAACAGCAGAGTACGGACAGGATCGACCTTGCCGGCCTCGTCGCCGATCTCAACAGCCTGCTGCGGCTGAAGACGAACGTGATCGGCATGAAGCTGTTCGCGAGCGTCGCAGAAATGGAGGCGATCCCGAAGATCCGCCGCCCGAACGCAATTCACACCACCGATCAGATTGTCAGCATGGCCGCGCGCCTGGGCTGGACCGTCGGCATTACCGCCGACGATCTCGTAGGCGCCCAATGCCGCGCGGTGATCGGTCTTGCGCCGCAGGACGAGAAATGGCTCGCCGGCGAAAACTATGTCGGGGTCTGGCACGGCACGGCGGAGGACGCGCGCAAGCGCCAGGCGGCGCTGGACGTGGTTCCGTTCGGGCACTATCAGGCGCTCGCCGTCAGCCCGCTCGCGAGCGGCCGGCTCGATCCTCCCGATATCTGCCTCGTCTATGCGACGCCGGGGCAGATGATCATCCTGATCAACGGGCTGCAATATACCGGCTACAAGAAGTTCGAATGGGGCGTGGTCGGCGAGACCGCCTGCGCCGATTCATGGGGGCGGGCGCTCAAGACTGGGGAGCCCAGCCTGTCCTTGCCATGCTATGCCGAACGGCGCTATGGCGGCGTGCCGGACGAGGAGATGCTGATGGCATTGAAGCCCTCGCATCTCGCCAAGGCAATCGAGGGCATGAAGGCGCTGGCGAAGAACGGCCTGCGCTACCCGATCCCGCCCTATGGCATTCAAAGCGACGTCCGTGCCGGCATGGGCGTGAGCTACGCGAAGAAGTAAAGGCCGATCATGAGCTCTGCGAAATTCGACATCGTCGTCTACGGCGCGACCGGCTTCACCGGCCAGCTCGTCGCCGAATATCTGGCGGCGAGTTACAAGGACGACAAGGCGCTCAAATGGGCGATGGCGGGACGCAGCCTCGACAAGCTGAAATCGGTGCGCGATGCGATCGGCGCGCCGGCCGACACGCCGCTGATCGTGGCGGATGCGTCGGATGCGGCGTCGCTGAAGGCGATGGTGGCGCAAACCAAATCGGTGATCACGACGGTCGGCCCCTACCAGTTCTACGGCGAGGACCTGTTAGCTGCCTGCGTCGCTGCGGGTGTCGATTATTTCGATCTCTGCGGCGAGCCGGTCTGGATGCGGCAGATGATCGACAAGTACGAGGCGGCGGCCAAGGCGAGCGGCGCGCGCATCGTGTTCTCCTGCGGCTATGATTCCGTGCCGTTCGAGCTCGGCACCTTCTTCGTGCAGGAGGAAGCCAGGCGCGTGTTCGGCGCGCCGGCACCGCGCGTGAAGGGCCGCGTGCGCGACATGCGCGGCACGTTGTCAGGCGGCACGGCGGCGAGCGCGAAGGCGACCTTCGACGCCGTCGCCAAAGATCTCAGCCTCGTCGCCATCCTCAACGACCACTTCGCGCTGACGCCTGATTTCACCGGCCCGAAGCAGCCCAAGGGCAACAGGGCGGTCTTCGAGGAGGACCTGCAATCCTGGGCCGCGCCGTTCATGATGGCGCTGATCAACACCCGCAACGTCCATCGCTCCAACATGCTGATGGGCTTTCCCTACGGGAAGGACTTCGTCTACGACGAGATGGTGCTGACTGGCCCCGGCGAGAAGGGTGAGGCCAACGCCAAGCGCGTGATGGCGGCCAATGCCGAGAAGACCGGCCCGAACGCGCCGAAGCCGGGCGAGGGGCCGTCGAAGGAGGAGCGGGAGAACGGCCTGTTCAACCTGCTCTATGTCGCGATCGCCCCCGACGGCCGCATGGTCCGCGCCGGCGTCACCGGCGACCGCGATCCCGGCTACGGCTCGACCTCGAAGATGATCTCCGAATGCGCCATCTGCCTGCTGCGCGATGCGAGCGACGTTCCCGCCGGCTTCTGGACGCCGGGCGCAGCGATGCAGCACAAGCTGATCAAGCGGCTGCAGGACAATGCCGGGCTGACGTTCAAAGTGGAGAGCTAGGTTGGCTCTCGTAGGGTGGGCAAAGGCGCAACGCGCCGTGCCCACCATCTCTCGGTGGTGGGCACGCTGCGCTTTGCCCACCCTACGGCACCGTCTCTGTCACGCCGCCCGCGCATCGTACGCGTACATGAAGTCCATGCCCTTGGCGCCCAGCGGCAGCAGCCATTTCAGCATCTGATTGCGCATCCAGGCGCCGGTGGCGCTGAACTCGCGCTTGTTGTTGCCGTTGCGGCGGGCGATCGCGACGATCTTCTCGGTGCGCGGGCGGCGCTCGGCCTCGAAGGCCTGGAAAGTGGCGCCGAGCTCCTGGCCCTCCTGCATCAGCCGAGCAAATCGCATCGCGTCCTCCAGCGCCAGCGAGGCGCCCTGGCCGGCGTGAGGGCTGGTCGCGTGCGCGGCATCGCCGATCAGAAGCGAACGCTTGCGCGACCAGGTCGGCAGGGTCGCGACGTCGAGCGTGTCGGTGACCACGATGTTCTCGGCCGTTTCGATGATGGCGGGGATCGGATCATGCCAGCCGTGATGGAAGCTGCGCAGATGCTGCTTCAGCGTCGCATGGTCGAGCGCGCGGAACGTCGCCGCGTCCATGCCGTGCGCCGGCTGCGTGCTCCACCACATCACGCCGTCTTTCGGATCGGAGCTGCAATAGCCGTAGCCGAAGAAGCCGCTCTGTCCGAAGGTCGTTTCGACGTGCTGGCCGCTGGATCTGCCGTCGAGCACGGCATGCGGCACGAAGCCGCCGAAGCCGATCAGGCCGGTGTCGAACGGCTGCGGGCCGTCAGGCACCACCTGGCGGCGCACGACCGAGTGCACGCCGTCGGCGCCGATCAGGAAGTCGCCTTCGGCGGTGGTGCCGTCGGCGAAGTAGGCGATAATCGGCTGGTCGCCGCGATCCTCGATCTTGATCAGGCGTTTCTCGAAATAGAGCGAGACAGAGGCGCACCAGGCCTTGTCGATCAGGATCTCCTTCAGCGTGGCGCGCGCGATGTTGACGGCCGGCTGGCCGAAGCGCCGCGCCAGGTCGCGGTTGATCGAGCCGAGCTTCTCGCCGCCCTGCGAATAGAAGTCGAAGGCTTCCGCGACCGAGCCGCGGTCGATCAGCTGCTTCGCCAGCCCGATCTCGTCCAGGACATGCATGCCGTTCGGTGCGATCTGCAGGCCGCCGCCGGTCCCTTTCGAATAGGGCCAGGCCTCGTAGATCGCGGATTCGATGCCGGCGCGGCGCAGCAGGATCGCGGCGACGGGGCCGGCGATGCCGGCGCCGATGATCAGCGCCTTGCGGGGACGGTGGGCCATGGCTTGCTCCCGACGTTTCCGTGGTGCTAGGAGAAATTACGGTCACTAATTATCTTAGTGAATAAGATATATATTGCCTAAGAGATGAGGTGGGCCTTGTCAAGGACGAAGGCGCGCGCTGCGCTGCTGCAGGAACTCGAGGACGCCATGCGCAGGTCCTCCGCGCAGGGCGTGCTCTACGGACAGACCGTTGCCAACGTTGCCGGAATTGCCAATTCCGATCTCGAATGCATGGACATCCTGTATCTCGAAGGCCGCGTCACGGCAGGGCGGCTCGCCGAGGTCACCGGCCTGACCACCGGTGCCATCACCGGTGTTGTCGACCGGCTCGAAAAGGCGGGCCTGGTGCGGCGCGAAAGAGACGAGAAGGATCGTCGCAAGGTCTTCATCACGGTCGTGCCGGAGGCGATCGCCGGCCTCGGCCAGTATTACGTGCCGATGCAGCAGGCGATGGAGAACGTCTGCAACGGCTATTCCGACGAGGAATTGCGGCTGCTGCTTCGCTTCTCCAATGAAGCATACAAGGGCACGCTCGCGGCGACCGAGGCACTGAAAGGTCTGCTCGATACGCCGCCGGAAAAGCGGCCGGATCTCAAGCTGAAGAAGCGTCCTCGCCGGACCTGAGCTTGTAGGCTTGCGCGGCTGCGATCATCCCCCACACTGCGCCCAGCATCATCCAGAAGTGCCGCCAGTGGTCGGTGTCGATCACGAAGCTTTCGCCCACGGTGCCGAGGAAGGCGGAAAAGACCGCGAGGTAAGCGCGCTGCCACGGCACACGGATGAAGACGTGGCGGAAGCCCATGATCACCGTGGTGAAGACCAGCGCGGGATAGCATACACCTGACAGCCAGCCGCCGGACATGAAGGCGTTGAGGTAGGAGTTGTGGGTGTCCTCGGGGAAGTAGCGGTTGAATTGCAGTGGACCGATGCCGAACGGCAGATCGAGCGCCATCTCCGCACCCAGGATGTGCCGGCCGAACCGGCCGAAGCGGCCTTCGTCATAGCTCTGGCCAAAGCTCGCGCGCTGCTTGAACATCTCCGCCGTGGAATCGAGCGACAGCAGCACGGCGATCAGCGCGAGGCCGAGCACCGCGGCGACGATCGCCATGATGACGATGCGCGAGCGTTGCGCATTGGTGCGGCTGGTCAGCACCATCAGCGCCAGCATGAAGGCGGAGGTCAGCACCAGGCCGCCCCAGGCCGCACGCGAGAAGGCGAGCAGGATCGCCAGAGACATGATGCCGAAGGCGATGACGTTGCGGAATGCCTTGGCCAATTTATCGGAGACCACGCTCTGAAGCGCGAACAGCGCCGGCAGGATCAAGTAGGCGCCGAGCACGTTCGGGTCCTTGAAGGTGCCGCGCGCACGGCCGTAGAGCGTCAAGAGGTCGTTGCCGCCGGGAATCAGGTGGAAGTAGCCGGCAACTGCCAGCAGCGAGGCAATCATCGCACCGACCACGAGGCCGCGGCGCAGCATGTCGAGCCGGGCCTCGGTGTCCTCGGAGATGACCATGGCGAAGAGCACCACGGTCACCGCCATGTACCAGGAGGTCGCGATCCAGCTCACCACCTCCGTCTGCTCGTACAGCGGAATAGCGCTGATGGTGTAGCCGACATTGAGCAGGATCAGCATCAACACCAGCGGCATCAGCACGAGCCGCAGCCGCAGGCCGGTGGCGAAAAAGGTGACGGTCGCGAGCAGCGTCGCGATCTCGTAGGGGCTCGGCTCGATGAAGACGATGGCGCCAGAGGCGCCGACCAGCCACACCAGCGCGCGCTGCAACGCCAGCACGCCGGGCGCGGCCGTTGCGGCTGCGTTCACTCCACCGGCTGTCGCCGCATACGCCATCACACGCTCATACGCTTACGCAACTCATGCGCCACAACACAGCCGTCATCGCCCGGCTTGACCGGGCGATCCAGTACTCCGCGGCGCCTATCGTGGAAACCACTGGCGCTACGGAGTACTGGATGCCCCGCCTACGCGGGGCATGACAGAGAAACTCAATACGCGTTCTCGTTCTTGGTCAGCAGCGAGACCGGCGTCTTCAGGAGAATGACGAAGTCGAACAGCACCGACCAGTTCTCGATGTAATAGAGGTCGAACTCTACGCGCTTCTGGATCTTCTCTTCGTTGTCGATCTCGCCGCGCCAGCCGTTGATCTGGGCCCAACCGGTGATGCCCGGCTTGACGCGGTGGCGGGCGAAATAGCCGTCCACGGCTTCGTCGAACAGCCGGCTCTGCAGCTTGCCCTGCACCGCATGCGGGCGCGGGCCGACCAGCGACAGATTGCCTGAAAACACCACGTTGAAGAGCTGCGGCAGTTCGTCCAGGCTGGTCTTGCGGATGAAGCGGCCGACGCGGGTGACGCGCGGATCGTTCTTGGTCACCACCTTCGAGGCGGTCGGGTCGGCCTGATGGTGGTACATCGAGCGGAACTTGTAGACGTCGATGCGCTCGTTGTTGAAGCCGAACCGCTTCTGTCGGAACAGCACCGGGCCGGGGCTGTCGAGCTTCACCGCGAGCGCAACCAACGCCATCACCGGCAGGGCTGCGAGCAGCGCAAGGCTGCCGACAATACGGTCGAACAGCCATTTCATCACCAGGTCCCAATCGGTGATCGGCGCCTCGAACACGTCGAGCGTCGGCACCTCGCCGAGATAGGAATAGGAGCGAGGCCGGAAGCGCAGCTTGTTGGTGTGCGCGGAGAGGCGTATATCGACCGGCAGCACCCAGAGCTTCTTCAGCATCTCCAGGATGCGGGTCTCCGCCGAGATCGGCAGCGCGAACAGCACGAGGTCGACGCGGGTGCGGCGGGCGAACTCGACGATGTCGTCGACCTTGCCGAGCTTGCGCGCGCCGGCGCAGGTGTCGAGCGCGCGGCTGTCGTTGCGATCGTCGAACACGCCGAGCACGTGGATGTCGGAATCCTCCTGCGCCTTCAGCGCCTCGACCAGCTGCTCGCCGTTGCTGTCGGAGCCGACAATGATGGTGCGGCGGTCGAGCCGGCCCTGGCGCGCCCAGGCGCGGACCAGCGCGCGCAGCACCAGGCGCTCGGCAATCAACGCGGCGAGTCCGAGGAAGTAGAAGGCGGCGAGCCACAGCCGCGAGATTTCGCTGCCGAACTTGGCGAAGAAGGAGATGCCGATGAAGAGCAGGAAGACGAACGACCAGGACGAGATCATCCGCGTCATCTGCCGGAGCTGACCACGGAACAGCTGCACCTGGTAGATGTCGGCAGCCTGGAAGCAGACCACGGCGGCGATGGCGACGGCGATGACCTCGGCTGGATAGATCCAGCTGAACGCCCCCGCGAGCGGCATGACGTAGCCGAGATAGATTGCGATGCCGACGAGGCTCAGCAGCGCGAAATCGGCAAGGCGCACGAAGCCGGCGATCACGATCGGCGAATAGGCGCGGGCGACCTTCTGGTTGACGACGTCGAGCGCGGCAGGCGAGAGCCGGCGACGGCGCTCCACGAAGGGCTGGTCAGCAGGCTTTGCCGCAGCGCTGGCCGCGGCATCGAGCATCGAGCGTGCGTTGAGCGGTTCCACGGGCGTTCACGTCCATTCCAGAACCCGCGGCACGGCATTGCGCGCCCGGGCAAGCATACCCTGGCGCTTCGATTATCGAACAAATCGGAAGATTCTCTAAAGCTGGACTTAAGGATGGTTAATGATTGGCAAATGCGTCGCGATAGCCGGCGAGCACGCCCTCGACCATCGCGGCTTGCGAGAAGTGCGCCGAGATGCGCTCGCGCAAGGAAAGTGCACGTTGCGCGGTGGTTTGCGGATCGTCCAGCGCTGAGGCGATCGCCTCCGCCATGGCCTCGGGATCGCTCGGGCCGAACAGTGCGGGGCTGTCGACGCCCAGGATCTCGGGAATGCCGCCGATCTTGGATGCGATCATCGGAATGCCCGCGGCCCCGGCCTCGATCACGACATAAGGCATGGAATCGCCGCGCGAGGGGACGACGAGCAGCCGCCCCTTGGAGAAGCCGTAGCGCGCCTTGACGTGACCGATGAAGCGGATGGCGTTCGCCAGGCCGAGCCGCTCGACCTGCGCCTTCAGCGCGGCCGTCTCCTCGCCGTCGCCGCCGAGCGTGAGCGTGACCTTCTTGCCGCCCTCGTGCAGGCGCGCCACGGCATCGACCAGCAGGTCGGCGCCCTTGATGTGCCTGAACTCGCCGACATAGCACAGGTCGGTCGCATCCTCGGCGGTGATGACCGGCTCGAATTCCTCCGGCGTCACGCCGTTGAAGACGCAATGCACCACGCCCTTGGGCGTACCGACGATACGCTGATAGGTGTCGCGCGCAAAGGCACTCTCGAACAGGAACAGGTCCGTGGAGTCCATCAGCGCGCGTTCGAGCCGCGCGTAGAACTCGCCTTTGAAGGTGTTGAGCGGATAATGCAGCGAGCCGCCATGCGGGGTGTAGATCCGGATCGTGTCGTCAGAGCGCCGCCGCATGCGGATGAAGGCACCGGCCTTGGCGCCGTGGCCGTGCAGCACGTCGGGCTTGAGCGTGGCGATGAGCCGCCGCATTCGGAGCCATACCAGGACGTCATCGGGCGACGGCTCGCGGCGGATCGCCATGCGGTGGACGCCGAGCTTCAGGCGCGGCGCAAGCTCGGTCAGCGCCTTGTCGGCGCGCTCGCCGCCGGTGAGGCTGTCGGCGAGGATGCCGACATGATGGCCGCGGTCGACCTGGCCGTTGGCGACGTCGAGGATGTGGCGGAAGATGCCGCCGACCGGAGCGCGCACGGCGTGAAGGATGCGAAGCGGCCGGTCGGGAGAGGGGGGCATGATCAAAACCAGCTCGACGGCGACTTGCCGAACAATTCTCGTGAAAAATCGAGATGGATTAAGGGGCCTCGTGGTTAACAAACGGTGACGGGTCGACGTGCACAAGGCGCGGGTCGTCACGATTAACCCAGCGGCAACCTTAATGGAGTGTAATCGCCCCGGTTGAGGTAGAGTCGCAGCATTGCCCTGCGGGAGTGTTCGATGCGTTTAGCGTTCTGGCGTGCCGGCAAGGACAAGGCTGTGATCGCGCGGGCCGTCGCGAAGTCCAAAGGCGAAGCTGCGCCGAAGAGCGAAACGAAGGCTGAAAAGCGCGAAGCGGAAGCCGAAAAGATCGAAGCCAAGGTTGAGACCAAGATCGAAGCGAAGCCCGCGCCTGTCATCGCCAAGCCTGGGCAGGTCGAATCCGGCGACATCGACCTGCACGCGCTCGGTGCGGCCCTGGCGCGCAAGCGCGGCTGGGTCATCGTGCCGACGGTGCTGGCGCTCGTTGCCTCGCTCGCCATCGTCAATCTCGTCACGCCGCGCTACAAATCTGAAACCCGGATTCTGATCGACGGCCGCGAGAACGTGTTCCTGCGTCCGAACAGCGACCGCACCGAGGAGCGGCAGGCGCTCGATGCCGAGGCCGTCACCAGCCAGGTGCAACTGGTGCTGTCGCGCGATCTGGCGCGCGAGATCATCAAGAAGAACAAGCTCGCCGAGCGCCCCGAATTCGACCCGGTGTTGCAGGGCATCTCGCCGCTGAAGTCGCTTGCCGCGCTCGTCGGTATCGTCCGCGATCCGTTCGCGATGACGCCGGAAGAGCGCGTGCTCGATTCCTATTACGAGCGACTTTCGGCCTACGCCGTCGACAAGTCGCGCGTGATCGTGGTCGAATTCCAGTCCGCCGATCCCGAGCTCGCCGCGCGCGTCGCCAACTCGATCGCCGACGGCTATCTCGTGCTGCAGCAGGCCGCGCGCCAGGAGCAGGCCAAGAACGCCAGCCAATGGCTGGCCGGCGAGATCGAGAGTTTGCGCAAGAAGGTCTCGGACGCCGAGGCGCGGGTCGAGGACTTCCGTTCCAAGTCCAGCCTGTTCGTCGGAACCAACAACACCACGCTGTCGAACCAGCAGATGGGCGAGGTCAATACCCAGCTCAACAATGCGCGCTCGATGAAGGCGGATGCGGAATCCAAGGCACGGCTGATCAAGGAGATGCTCCAGAGCGGCAAGCCGATCGAGGCGTCCGAGGTCGTGAACTCCGAATTGATGCGCCGGCTGTCGGAGCAGAGGGTGACGCTGCGGGCGCAGCTCGCCGAGCAATCGTCGACGCTGCTCGGCAATCATCCCCGGATCAAGGAGCTGAAGGCGCAGCTCGGCGACCTCGACAATCAGATTCGAGACGAAGCCGCCAAGATATCGCGCTCGCTCGAGAACGACGCCCGGATCGCCAGCGGTCGGGTCGATGGCCTCACCGTGAGCCTCGAGCAGCTCAAGAAGCAGGCGGCCTCCACCAACGGCCAGGACGTCCAGCTCCGTGCGCTGGAGCGCGAGGCCAAGGCGCAGCGCGATCTGCTCGAGACCTATCTCGCCAAGTACCGCGAGGCCAACACCCGCGAGACCATCGACACGGCGCCGACCGACGGCCGCATCATCTCGCGCGCCATTGTCTCGAACACGCCGGCCTATCCGAAGAAGCTGCCGATCGTGCTGATCGCAACGATCGCAACGCTGCTGCTCTCGTCCGGCGTCGTCGTCACCGGCGAGCTGCTGCGCCAGACCGCGCCGGGCGCGGCAATGGGCTCCGCGCAGACGCCGGTGCGGGAGGAGCCGCTGGTCGTTGAGCGGGCCATCGAGCCCGTGGTCGACAGGGGCGGCGAACCAATGCTCGATCCGGTGTTGGCGGAGCCCGCGCCGCTGCAGCCGGAGATGGCGGCCGATTTGGATACGAGTGAATTCGCCGAGATCGAGCGTCTGGCCGACGATCTGCGTGCCGCGGGCGCTGCGGCCAAGAAGGTTACGGTGCTCGGCACGGCGCCGGGCGACGCCATCACGCTGTCGACGCTGACGCTGGCGCGGAACCTGGCGCGCGATGCACGCGTCGTCGTGGTCGATCTCGCCGCCTCCTCGCCGACCATTGCCGCAGTCTCCGCCGATGCGCAGGCTCCCGGCCTTGCCGAGCTGATGCAGGGCGAGGCCTCGTTCGCGCAAGTCATCACCCGGGACAAGCTGTCGCGGCTGCATCTGGTGATGGCCGGCCGTCCCGGCTTCGACCGCAGCCTGCTGCAGTCGCCGCGCGTCGCACTCGCGATCGACGCGCTGCTGCGAGCTTACGATCACGTGCTGATCGACGCCGGCAGCGCCTCGGACCTGCCGGCCGACCTGTTGACGGCCCATGCCCGCGCCGTCGTGGTGCCCGATGCGTCGATGGCGGCGGATGCGCGCGCGCAGATGTGCGAGCAGCTTAGAGCCGTCGGCTTCAGCGCGGTGGCGATGCTGAGCAAGCCGGTGCAGCCGTCCGATGCCGCCGAGACGCCGCGCGTGGTGGCGGCGTAGGCTTTCTTACCCTCTCCCCTTGTGGGAGAGGGTGGCTCGCCGCGTTAGCGGCGAGACGGGTGAGGGGTATCTCTCCGCGAGTTCACCTTTCCATTCGAGCTCGCGGAGGCATACCCCTCATCCGGCGCTTCGCGCCACCTTCTCCCACAAGGGGAGAAGGGAAGACAGCCGTGCAAGTGGAAAGAGCTACCCGAACGCCTGCCGTAGCCGGCGGGCCATGTCGAACAGCATCTGGTTCTGCTTCACCAGCCGCTTGCCGTGGCTGAGCGAGGACATCGCCATGGCCGCGAGCTTGCCGCGCGAGGTCAGGGGGACGAAGCTGTCGAAGATCGCCTCGTCGTCCTTGCAGAACATCCGCTTGTAATCGTCCGAGCCGATGCCGAGGTCGAGCGAGCGGTAGCCGCGTTCGCCGTAGCGGTCGATGATGTAGCGCATCAGGATCAGGCCGGGGCTGTAGCGGGCGTGCTCGGACATCGTGTAGGTGTTGAACATCATCGAGAAGCGCTCGCCATCGGCGACGCCGGCGAAGATCGCGATCACCTCCTCGTCGCATTCCAGCGCATGGATGTCGATGACATGACCTTCGCCGCGCGGCGCGAGGCAGGCGCTGCGGACGAACTGCTCGACGCCGGGTTCGGCGAAGACGTTCGGCAGCTTCTGCTCCGCCATCCGCGCCGGCTTGACACGGAAGAACCAGTCGAGCAGGCGGATGATGTCTGCGTCCGACGTCGCCAGGTGATAGCGGTAGCCGGCGAGGGACTGAAGCTTCTTCTCCTTGCTCTTGAGGCGGCGGCGGAGGGAATTGCTGATCCGCGAGGCCGGCGGGCCGCCCGGCTCCATCACCAGTCGCGGGCAACCGTTGATCGGGCGCTGCCGCGGCAGGGCTGCAAACGGGTTTTGCTGGTCGTGCCAGCGCTCGGGCTGCTGTGTCAGTGCGAGCACGTCGGCGTGCTCGCCGAGCGGCGCAAGCAGTGCATCGAGATCGGCGCTGGCGGCCTCTGCTGCGAACTCGGCGTTCCACAGGCCCATGTTGAAGGTGGTGTGCTTGCCGCCCATGAAGCCGGCGGTGCGCACGCCGTGGCCCTGCCGCAGCGAGAGCGGCAGCAGCAGGAGCGGGCGCCGATCGGCGTCGCGGGCGATCACAATGAACGGCCGGGCACCTTCACGGGCGCCGACCAGCCGCTGCCAGGGGTCGAGCAGGTCGAAGCGCTGGTAGGGCGTGAAAAGATGGCCACTGGCCTCGAAGCCGCGCCAGACCGCCTCGACCTCGGCGAGATCGGTGACGATGTCGACCTGTGCGATACGGCTCGCTTTCGACCGCGCTGGCGCTTCTGCCGTCCGGCTTTGCATCGCCGCAGCCATGGTCATTCGCGAAACCTGTCGAGAAATCGAAAATACGTATTTCGGCCCGTGGCCGACCTTTGCAAACAAAGGTCAACAAAGGGTAATGACTGGGGCGAGGGAACTGACCGCCGGCGCGCGCGAAGGGTGGGATTTTGGCTTCCGACGACAGATGGTTGGAACGGCTGCGCCTCGAGCTGGCCTGGTTCACCGGCCAGGCCATGCTGCGCAGTCGCGGTGCCGGCGCCATCCTGCGCTTCCGCTACGTGCGGCCTCGGCGGCGCGGATTTCAGCCGCTGCGCGAGCACGAGATTACGCCGCAATTCCTCGATCGCGCCATCCGCGCGCTGAAGCGGTGGAACTACGATTTTCTCGGCATGGACGAGGTCTGCCGGCGCGCGGTGATGCTGCCGGAGAAGCGTCGCTTCGTGGCGCTGACCTTCGATGGCGCCGGCAAGGATCTCATCACCTTCGCCTATCCGGTGCTGGCGCGTCACGCCGTGCCTTTTACGATCTATGTGCCGACCGCTTTTCCCGACGGTGTCGGCGAGGCCTGGTGGCTCGGGCTGGAGCAGGTGATCGCGCGCGAGAGCCGCATCGACCTGATGATGGGCGACAAGGAGCAGCGCTTCACGGTCGCCGACAAGGCCGGGAAGCAGGCGCTGTTCTCGCATCTGGAGAGCTGGCTGCGCTCGCTGCCGCCGGCGGATCTGTCGGCCGCGATCGCCGATCTCTGCACCCGCTACCGGATCGACCTCGCCGCGCTCTCGCGCGAGGCGTCGATGAATTGGGAAGACCTCGCCAGGCTCGCCGCCGATCCGCTCGTGACGATCGGCAGCGCAACGGTGAACTATCCGATGCTGGCCAACATGAAGGACGCGGCCGCACTGCGCGAGATGACGATGGGCAAGGCCGTGGCGGAATCGGCTTTCAACCGCGAGATCAGGCATTTCGCCTATCCGTTCGGCGACCGCGCTTCGTTCCGGCGCAGCCACGTCGTGATGGCGGAGCAGGCGGGCTTCGCCAGCGCGGCCTCGACGATCCCAGGCATCGTGGAGGCGGAGGGACGGACGAACTTGCGCGCACTGCCGCGCATCTCCTGGGACGGGCGGGTGCGCTCGCTGCGGATGCTGCGCGTGCTGGTGTCGGGCGCCGCTTTTGCGCCGGTGCGGCCGACCGGGAGCGCTACGAGCCAGACCTGAGGCGATCGGGCCGCTGCATCCAGCTCACGATCGGCATCGCCGGCAGCACCCAGCCCATGCCGACCACGACGTAGTAGATCGCCTGCCGCCAGCCGGATTCGGCGATCCACGGCATCTGCGCCACCGCCATGCCGAGCAGGGCCCAAACGGTGGCCAGCACCAGGAGCAGGATGGCGCCGAGGAACTTGCGGGTGCGGATCGTCATGGCGGGAACTTTAAGGCTATCGCGTTACTTGCGCTGCGGGAGCGGGGGACTATAAGGGGCACTCAACCGGGTTCAAGTCTCTTCGCCCCAGGCTTGGTTTTGTCCTTGAAATGACGACGAATTCCGCCCCATCCGAGCCGCATCGCGCCGTGCGCTGGTGGCTGATCTGTGTGGCCGCGCTGATCGCACTGATGGTGCTGGTTGGCGGTGCGACACGGCTGACGGAATCGGGCCTATCGATCGTCGAATGGAAGCCGGTCACGGGCAGTGTTCCGCCGCTGTCGGAAGCGGCATGGGCCGAGGCGTTCGAGGCCTACAAGAAGATCCCGCAATATCGCGAGCTGAATTCAGGCATGAGCCTGTCCGAGTTCAAGACGATCTTCTGGTGGGAGTGGAGCCACCGGCTGCTCGGCCGCTTCATCGGCGTCGCCTATCTGCTGCCGTTCCTGTTCTTCCTCTGGCGCGGCGGACTGTCGGGTGAGCTGAAGCGCAGGCTGTGGCTGCTGTTTGCGCTCGGCGGCCTCCAGGGGGCGGTCGGCTGGTGGATGGTGGCCTCGGGCCTGACGGAACGCACCGAGGTGTCGCAATATCGGCTGGCGACGCATCTTTCGCTCGCGCTCCTGATTTTCGCGGGGATCGTCTGGACGGTGCGGCGGCTCGAGCAGCGGCCGCAGATCGCGGCGCCGGCTCGGCTGCGGTTCACGAGCGCGGTGCTGCTCGCGGTGACCTTCGTGCAGATCTATTTCGGTGCGCTGGTCGCGGGCTTGCGTGCCGGGCGGGCCTACAACACCTGGCCTGAGATCGATGGGGCGCTCATCCCCTCGGCGGAACGGCTGTGGTTCGAGACGCCGTGGTGGCGCAACATGTTCGACAATGTGCTGACGGTGCAGTTCGAGCACCGCATGACCGCCTACGTGTTGATCGTGCTGGCGCTGCTGCATGCGATCGACGCGGTGCGCTCGCGTGCAGGTGCGGCCGCGAGCGGCGCGTTGTGGCTGTTCGCGGCGGTGAGCGTGCAGGCGGTGCTCGGCATCCTCACGCTGCTCAACCAGGTGCCGATCGATCTCGCGCTGACCCACCAGGCGGTTGCGATCGTGGTGTTGACGCTGGCAGTGATGCAGGTGGAGCGGCTGGCGTCACGGCAGTCTGTGCAGGCGCAGCCGCGCGCGGTCCCCGTGGGTCAGCCCGGCTGATCACCATCAGCCCGGCTGATCAGCAATAGCCGTAGACGCCGCACGCATAGGGCAGGCGCCAGAAATAATCGACCTGTTTCCCGCCGTAATAGGCGCCCTGATAATCGTAGCTCCAGGGGCGGCCGTAATAGCCAGGCAAGGTGTGGGAGCCCGGCAGCAGCGGCGTGCCCGGCAGGTTGCGGATGTAGCTGCCGATGCCGTAGGCCGGCGAGATCAGCGCATCCGGATCGGTTTCGACATAGACCTGAGGTGGGTCCTGCGGCGGCCCGGCCGCGCGCCGCTTCGGCGTCGCCGGCAGATCGGCGGCAATGGCCGCCGAGGCCGTTAGCATCACAGCCAGAGCGGGCACCATCCAGCGCAGCATCGTCGGCTCCGAATCAAAGGGGCGATCCAAGCACGATGTATGAGGCAGATATGGTTAATGAGGATTAACCGACGGCGGCCAAAACGGCCGCCGTCGTTCCCAGGCGCTACGCCCCCAGCGCCTGTTCCAGATCCGCGATCAGGTCTTCCTTGTCCTCGATACCGACCGAGATCCGGACCACGTTCGGGCCGGCGCCGGACTTGATCTTGGCGGCGTCGTCGAGCTGGCTGTGCGTGGTCGAGGCCGGATGGATCACCAGCGAGCGGGTGTCGCCGACATTGGCGAGGTGCGAGAACAGCTGCAGCTTCGACACCAGGCTGACTCCGGCGTCATAGCCGCCCTTCAGGCTGAAGGTGAACACCGCGCCGGCGCCCTTTGGTGCGTATTTGCGCGCGAGCTGATTGTACTTGTCGCTCGGCAGCCCGGCATAGCTCACCGAGGCCACCGCCGGATGTCCCGCGAGGTATTCGGCAACGGCTTTGGCATTGTCGCAGTGCTTCTGCATGCGCAGCGGCAGAGTCTCGATGCCGGTCAGGATCATGAAGGCGTTGAACGGCGACAACGCCGGGCCGAGGTCGCGCAGGCCGAGCACGCGGCAGGCGATCGCGAAGGCGAAATTGCCGAAGGTCTCCTGCAGCCGGATGCCGTGATATTCCGGGCGCGGCTCCGAGAGCATGGGGTACTTGCCGCCCGTGGACCAGTCGAAGGTGCCGGCATCGACGATGATGCCGCCGAGCGAGTTGCCGTGGCCGCCCAGGAATTTCGTCAGCGAGTGCACGACGATGTCAGCGCCGTGGTCGATCGGACGGATCAGATAGGGCGAGGCTAGCGTGTTGTCGACAATCAGCGGCACGCCCGCCTTGCGCGCCACGGTCGAGATCGCCTCGATGTCGGTGATGCTGCCGGCGGGGTTGGCGATGGACTCGATGAAGATCGCTTTCGTGCGCGGCGTCACCGCACGCTCGAAGCTCGCGATATCGTCGGGATCGGCCCACACCACGTTCCAGCCAAAGCTCTTGAAGGCGTGCGTGAACTGGTTGATCGAGCCGCCATAGAGCTTTCGCGCGGCGATGAATTCGTCGCCGGGCTGAAGCAGCTGCTGCAGCACCACGACCTGCGCGGCATGGCCGGAAGCGACCGCGAGCGCGGCCGTGCCGCCTTCGAGTGCGGCGACGCGCTCTTCCAGCACCGCATTGGTGGGATTGCCGATGCGGGTATAGATATTGCCGAACGCCTGCAGGCCGAACAGCGAGGCGGCGTGATCGGCATCGTTGAAGACGAAAGAGGTCGTTTGATAAATCGGAGTCGCGCGCGCGCCGGTGGTGGGGTCGGGCTGTGCACCGGCATGCACGGCGAGCGTTGAAAATCCCGGAAGGCGATCGCTCATTTGGGCGTCCTGTTCTTGTGGCCTGAAATTCGTGCGGCATGCTGATCGGCGCCGTGCCCGCCGTCAAGGCGCGGCGTCACATCGGAATCATTTTGGGAACGATCGTGCTGCGCATTGTCGCGTTTGCGAAACGAAGCCTTCGCAATCGCGTCAGCTTTGCTCGCTCTTGTTCTTCGCAGCGCGATCCGATGCGGCGGTGTCGCCACCGCCGACACTCATCCGATTGAGGGACAGCCTCATGCCCTGCGTCGGCGCCGGCGCGCGCTTGGAGCTGAGCGTGCGCGAATTCACGCCCATCCAGGAGATTTCTGACGACAGGCGGCCATATTCGATCTTGGGGCAGCGGTTCATGACCACCTTGATCCCGACTGATTCCGCTTTCGCGGCTGCCGCATCGTCGCGCGCGCCGAGCTGCATCCAGATCACCTTCGGCAGCGGGTCGAGCGTGAGCGCCTCCTCGACGACGGGCATGATGTGGCTGGAGTTGCGGAAGATGTCGACCATGTCGACGGGGCGGCCGATGTCCGACAGTGATGCGACGAACGGCTTGCCGAGCAGCTCCTTGCCGACATGGCCGGGATTGACCGGGATCATGTCATAGCCGCGCTGCATCAGGTATTTGAACGCGAAATAGCTCGGCCGCACATTGACCGGCGAGGCCCCGACCATCGCGATCGATTTCACGCTGTTGAGGATGCCGCGGATGTAATTGTCGGGATAGGCGTCGTGGTTCATCACTTATCTTTTCTTGTTGGCGGGGGTCATTCATCCCGCCATGTCGGCGTGCGCTTCTCGATGAAGGCGCCGATGCCTTCCTCGGCGTCGCGCGCCATCATGTTCTCGGTCATCACCTCTGCGGCATAGCGATAGGCGTCTGCAAGGCTCATCTCGGCCTGGCGGTAGAAGGCCTCCTTGCCGAGCTTGATCGTGTAGGCGGATTTCAACGCGACCTGTTGCGCGAGCTCGATCGCGGCGCCGAGTTCGGTGCCGGCGGGAACGACGCGGTTGACGAGCCCGATGTCGCGGGCGCGCTCGGCCGTGACAGGCTCGCCCGTCAGCAGCATCTCCATGGCCTGTTTGCGCGGCACGTTGCGCGACAGCGCCACCATCGGGGTCGAGCAGAACAGGCCGATATCGACGCCGGGTGTGGCGAACTTCGCCTCGTGCGATGCGATCGCAAGATCGCAGCTGGCGACGAGCTGGCAGCCGGCGGCGGTTGCGATGCCCTGGACGGCCGCGACCACGGGCTTCGGCAGATGCACGACCGCCTGCATCATCGCGCTGCAGGCCGTCATGATCTGCGCAAAATAAGCCCGACCCCGATCCGGATCGGTGCGGCGCGCGGTCAGTTCCTTTATGTCGTGGCCGGCGGAAAAAGCGGGGCCGTTGGCCGCGATGACGGCCGCGCGGATGTGCTTGTCTTCCGCGATTGCGTTGAGGCTCGCATGCAGCTGTCCGATCATCGCCTCGGAAAGGCTGTTGCGCGCGGCTGGTCGGTTCAGCGTGAGCACGGCGACGCTGCCGACGATCTCGCGCAGCAGGATCGGCGGTTGCGGGGTGGGGGCGCGGGCGGCCTGAACGGACATTGACGCGACTTCCGCTAGATGATTGCAATTGGATCACACCGATAACTTAATGTAACAGGGCAGGCGAAGCGAGGGTGGGGACGGCATGGCGTTAGCGAAAATGAGCGTGGCGGAGCTCGAGCGGTTCCTCCGTGACGAGTTTCCCCAGGCCTTCAGCGGTGACGACATCACGATCGAGAGTGCGGACGGCCAGACCAGCCTCTTGCGCCAGCGCTACAGCGAACGGATGTTGCGGCCCGGCGGAACCGTGTCCGGGCCGACGCTGATGGCGCTCGCGGATTTCGCGATGTACGTGGTGCTGCTGTCCGCGATCGGGCCGATCGGGCTCGCCGTCACCACCAATCTCAACATCAACTTCCTGCGCAAGGGCCAGCCCGGGCAGGACGTGCTGGCCGAGGCCCGGCTGCTCAAGCTCGGCAAGCGCCTTGCGGTCGGGGAGGTGAACCTCTTGTCCGGGACCTCACCCGATCCGATCGCCCATGTCACCTCGACCTATTCCATTCCAAACGTTTGAGCTTTTTACAGGTAATATCGCACCATATTTTTAAGTTATTGAGTTTGCTTAGTTATTTTCGGCTCTGAGGCATTGACCGTTGCGCCGCTCTTCTCTAGAACCGCGCGCAGTCTGGTGCGGTGTTCGCGCCGATATCTCCCGTCCACGGAAACTCCGACATGAAAACCTTTTCGGCAAAGCCGGCTGAGGTGACGAAGAAGTGGGTGCTGATCGACGCCAAGGGTCTGGTCGTCGGCCGCCTCGCCACCATCGTCGCCATGCGCCTGCGCGGCAAGCACCTCCCGACCTACACCCCGCACGTCGATTGCGGCGACAACGTCATCATCATCAACGCGCAGCATGCGGTCCTCACCGGTCGCAAGCGCGAGCAGAAGACCTACTACAAGCACACCGGCTATGTCGGCCATGTCAAGGAGCGCACCGCGCGCCAGATCCTCGAGGGTCGTCATCCCGAGCGCGTGCTCGAGAAGGCCGTCGAGCGCATGATCCCGCGTGGTCCGCTCGGCCGCGTGCAGATGGGTAACCTCCGTGTCTACGGCGGCGCCGATCATCCGCACGAGGCGCAGCAGCCCGAGAAGATCGATATCGCCAAGTTGAACCGCAAGAACACGAGGGCCGCATAACATGGCCGAATCCATTCAGTCGCTCGACCAGCTCTCGCAGCTCAAGACGGCGGCCGCGCCCGAGGCGCCCAAGCACGAGAAGAAGGTCGACAAGTTCAACCGCGCTTACGCCACCGGCAAGCGCAAGGACGCGGTCGCCCGCGTCTGGATCAAGCCGGGCGCCGGCAAGGTCACCGTCAACTCGCGCGAGGTCGAGGTCTATTTCGCCCGTCCCGTGCTGCGCATGATGATCGAGCAGCCGTTCTCCGTGGCCCAGCGTTCGGGCCAGTACGACGTGATCTGCACCGTCGCCGGCGGCGGCCTGTCCGGCCAGGCCGGCGCGGTCCGTCACGGCATCTCCAAGGCGCTCACCTATTTCGAGCCGGAGCTGCGCTCCGTGCTCAAGAAGGGCGGCTTCCTCACCCGCGACTCGCGCGTGGTCGAGCGCAAGAAGTACGGCAAGGCCAAGGCCCGCCGGTCCTTCCAGTTCTCGAAGCGTTAATCGCTTTTGTCGCATTCGCCGCGAAAGCGGCTTCAATGAGATGCAAAAGGGCGCTGATTTCAGCGCCCTTTTTGTTGTTCGTTTGTATGCAAATTGATGGCGTGTTTCCTGAAAACTTAGGGACCGGCGAAAACCTGAATGGAACCCGCGAGACCTAGCGTCGCCTTCGGAAGGGCGCGCAAATCGGCTGGGCCGATCGCGTAACTGCTATGTTCTAGAGGGGGCCGACATGATGTCGCTCGATAGCATCACGCTCTATTTGGTCGCCACCATGGTCGCCGCACTGCTCGGCGCCATGATGGTGTTTTTCGGCAAGCAGGAGAACAGCCCGGCGCTGAAATGGTGGGGCACCGCCTATCTGCTCGGTGCCGCATCCGTCGCACTATGGACCGCGGCGGGCGACAGGCTGGGGCCGCACATTTACCTCGCACTGAACGCGGTCGGTTTCGTCGCCTGCGGCATGGTCTGGAACGCAGCGCGCGTCTTCCACGGCCGCAACCCGAACTGGCCGGGGCTCGTGCTCGGCGCGCTCGCCTGGGTCGCGGCTGCGACGCTGCTCGATCCCGCTTCATCGATGCTGCGCATGCTCGTCGGTGCCGGCATCGTCTCGGTGTACGCGGCCCTGACGGCGAGCGAGCTCTGGACCGAACGGCGCAAGAGCGTGCAACGGCGCTGGCCCGCCTTCGTGATGCCGGTGATGCACGGCTGCGTGTTGATGCTGCCGATCCTGATCGGCAGCTTCCTGCGCCCGCATGATGCCGGCTTCTCCTCGAGCATCTGGGTCACCGTGTTCGCGGTCGAGCTCATACTCTATGCCGTCGGTACCGTGTTCGTGATCTTCATGCTGGTGTCGGAACGCACCGTCACCGCGCACCGGACGGCGGCATCGACCGATCCCTTGACCGGCATGCTCAACCGGCGCGGCTTCTCGGAGGCTTGTGCGCGCGTGATCGAGCGCGAGGCCAAGGCCGGGCGGCCGGTGACCGTGATGATCTTCGACATCGACCATTTCAAATCGATCAACGACCGCTTCGGCCATCCCGCCGGCGACGAGATGCTGAAGCTGTTCTCCACCGTCGTGGTCAGCAATTTGCGCATCTCCGACCTGTCGGGCCGCATCGGCGGCGAGGAGTTCGCCGCGCTATTGCCATGCTCACTGGAGGAGGGCGTGCTGGTCGCCGAGCGCGTGCGCGAGGCGTTCGAGACCTCCGGCGTCGTGGTCGACGAAGGTCCGGTCGATACCACCGTCAGCATCGGCGTTGCCGGAGGTCCGGCCGGCACCGAGCTGGAGGTGCTGCTGGCCTCGGCGGACACCGCGCTCTACCAGGCCAAGCGCGGCGGCCGCAACCGCGTCGAGGCGGCCGAGGAGCTGCCGCTGTCGCTGGAGAACTGGCGCCGCCAGAGCGCGGCGCGGACCGGCGCATCGCAGGCGCGTCCGGTCACCGCGTGAGCATGCAGGGCGGGCTTGCGGTAAATCTCTGTTTACCATTCGATCCCTACCATCGTGGTCATGGAATCGATCCGTCGACGGAATCCGCAAGCCGCCCTGATGTCGCTCGAAGCCGAAGCTGCCTCGGCCCGCGGCGGTTTCGCCTGTCTGTTCTCCACTGCGGACGAATACGAGAGCGCGCTGATCACCGAGCGTCGTGCGCAAGGCCGCTACACGCAGCAACGCAGCTACTGGCCGTTCGTGTTGTTCGCGGGTTGTGCGCTGATGGTCGCGGGCACGGTCCTGCTGTTCGCCTGACAGGCCTGCATTTCCAGACCGGGCAGGGCGCCGCTTCAGCGCCTTTTTCTTTGTCGCCATCTGCGGTAGACACGGCCATCAACAAAAAGGGTGGAAAGCCGATGATCACCGAGATCGCGCAAATTGACGTCAAGCCGGGCAGCGAGAAGGATTTTGAGGCCGCCGTTGCCAAGGCCAAGGCCGCTTTCGGCCGCTCCAAGGGCTTTCACGGCTTCGAGCTGCACAAGTCGATCGAGAAGCCGCAGCGTTACCGGCTGATGGTGAAATGGGCGACGCTGGAGAACCACACTGTGGACTTCCGCGGCTCGGAGAATTTCACGGAATGGCGCGGCCTGGTCGGCCAGTATTTTGCCGCGCCTCCCGAGGTCGAGCACACCGAGACCGTGCTGACGACCTGAGGCTTTATCTCGGGAGCATGATCTTATCGGAAAACCGCTCCACACTTTCCGCTAACGCGGTCCTCCGGGTCCGGATCATGCTCTAGGCCGCCTCCGCGAGAGGCGACGCCTCGTAGGTCTTGACATGGTCGATCATGACCTTGGCGATCGCGACCAGCGGGAGCGCCAGCGCCAGGCCCCAGATGCCGAACACGACGCCCAGCAGGATCTGGAACGCGAACAGCGTGGCCGGCGGGATGTCGAGTGCCTGGCGCTGCAGGATCGGCGTCAGCACGTAGCTTTCCATGGCGTGCACGCCCATGAACAGCAGAAATGCCGACAAAGCGGGGATCCAGCCGGAGGCGAGGCTCGCCAACACCACGATGACGCCGGCGATGATGGCTCCCACCGTGGGGATGAAGGCGAGCAGGCCCGCCTGGATTCCTAGGATGAACGCGCCGGGGATGCCGATGACGGCAAGTCCGATCCAGGTTACGACACCGACCGCGATCATGACGATGATCTGGGCGATCAGCCAGCGCTCGAGCGTTTCAGCGATACGGTCGATGACGATGGCGAAACGGGTACAGTGCCGCGCCGGTGCCAGGAACAGCAGGCCGTCATGATAGACGCTGGGCTGGGCGGCGAAGGCCAGGCCCAGGAACAGCACGATGAAGATGTTGCCGACGCCGTGAATGGTGCCGAGCAGCAGCTTGAGGGTCTGGCTCACGATCGCCCCGCCGCTGGAGGCGAGCGTGCCGGCACTGGGCAGCGGAGCGCGCGAAGGCGTTGCCGGCGCGGGCGTTGCCTCCGAGGAGGTGTTGGCGGCGGGGTCCGAGGCAGCGTTGCCGAGGTCGAAGAAGCTGGTGTCGATGCCGTGGCTCTCGAGCAGGGACCTGACATTGGTGATCTGCGACTTGATGGTCTTGCTCAGCAGCGAGGCCTGTTCGGCAATGGTGGCGCCGCCGAGATAGGCGACGCCCGCGAGCAGCAAAGCGAGCGCAACGCAGACGATTGCAAGCCGGATCGTGTGAGGCAGCTGGACCCGGCGGCCGAGCGCATTGACCAGAGCGTTGAGACCGAGGCCGAGCAGCATGCCGGTGAAGATCAGCAGCAGGGTGGCGGCAAAATACCAGGTGAAGGCGAGCAGCGCGGTGAACAGAACGACGCCGATGCCTCCGGCCGCGATCGCCCAGGCCTGATCCCGCGCGAGGTCGGCACGGGAGCGAGATCGTTCATCTGCGGGAAAGGTCACATCGTATCCTGTCTTTGGTGGCTGCAATGGGAGCACTCTTTCGACAAACACGCTTCCGATCAAGAGCAGGGCTATCGCAGATCACTTTTGGCGGAGGCCTGCGCGCACGCCTCGTCCTTCGAGACGGCGCTTACGCGCCTCCTCAGGATGAGGCTAATCTGGATCAGTGCCTGTTGAAACTGTAGCCACGCACTCCGCCCTCATCCTGAGGAGCCCGCCTAAAGCGGGCGTCTCGAAGGATGACTGCAGGGAAAAGCCCCGATAGCCCCGCGATCAAGAGCGGCAACGCGCCGGTTTGACGCTGCCGCGCGAACGGTGCAGAGCGGTGGCGAAAAGGAAGTGAGGAGCGCTTGGGCGTTATCAGCAAGTGGGCCGGTCTGCTCGGGCTGTTGGCTTTGCTCGTCGGCGGCGACCAGATCCGGATCAACCGGCCGGACCACAAATACCGCCTAACGGTCGAGGTGACGACGCCCGCCGGGATCAAGACCGGGTCGGCCATTCTCGCTGTCGTGCCCGATCGCAACTATAACCGCAGCGGCCGCACCACGACGCGCGGGGAGGCCGTGTTCGTCGATCTCGGCCAAGGCAAGAACATCGTGGTCTTGCTGGCGCACCAGCAGGGCGCCAAGCTCGACCTCGACGACATCAACTATGTGGCGCTCCGCGCCTATGGCGCCGCGCGCGGCAACCGGGTGTCGTTCAAGGACATGAGCCGGCAGTCCGGCGTTGTCCCGGTGCAAGGGGAGCTCATCCCCGTGCTCGTGAGCTTTGGCGATCTCGGGGATCCCAACACCGCGCGCCTTGTCGCCAGCGACAAGGCAGAGGCAATCCTGGGCGAGGGCTATGCGATCCGCGGCTTCTCCGCCGAGGTGGTGCCCAACGGGTTCTGGCCGATCGACTTCGGAGGCGTGCTCGGGGAGCCCGTGACGCGCGGAATCGAGGCCAAGCTTCCCTGGCTGACCGCGCCGGGCGAGACAGCGGCAATTGCGCTGAGGGCCGCGGGTCTGCCCGTGGAGGGCGGGTTGGACGCCCGGGAGGCATTTGCGCGAAAATAGCATTGCCGTCCCGCGATCCCCTCTGTTGAATTTGTTCCATCGGAGGGGCATCTTTGGGGAATCTTCTTATCGGGAGGCGCGGAACGACAGATGAGAAAGCCGGTCGTCGGCGTGATCGGAAATTCCTATCGCGTCGAGAATCGATTTCAGGTCCAGATGGTTGGCGAGCGAAACCTGCGCGCCGTGGCCGAAGTCTCCGGCGGCTTGCCGTTGATGTTCGCTGGAGCCCCCGACATCACGGATATCCCGGCGCTGCTCGATACCGTCGACGGCATCATCCTGACCGGGGCCCGGGCCAACGTTCACCCAACCCGCTTCAACGTCGATCCCTGCGAGAAGCACGAACCCTACGACATCCACCGCGACGAAGTTGCGCTGGCCCTGTCGGTCGCCTGCGTCGCCCGCGGCATTCCGCTGTTCGGCATTTGCCGCGGCCTGCAGGAGATGAACGTCGCCTTCGGCGGCTCGCTGCATCCCGAGATCCGCGAGATCCCCGGCCGCATGAACCACCGCATGCCCCGGCTCGAGAACGGCGAGATCCATCCCGATCCGACCGTGGTGTTCGCCGACCGCCACGACGTCGAGCTGACGCCCGGCGGCGCCTTCGCCACGATTCTCGGCTGCGAGAAGATCCGGGTCAATTCGCTGCACGGACAGGGCATTCTCGATCCCGGCAAGCGCGTGCTGATCGAAGGCATCGCCGAGGACGGCACCATCGAGGCGATCCGCATCGCGGAAGCCCCGAGCTTTGCCCTCGGCGTGCAATGGCACGCGGAGTACGACCCGCAGCACAATCCGATCAACCGCAAGCTGTTCGAGGCCTTTGGCGAGGCGCTGGTGACAAGGCAGAAGGCGGAGGCGTAGCCGCGGTCGTGTCCCGGACCAGCTGCAACGCGGAGCGTTGCGGCGCAGAGCCGGGAATCCAGCTTCTGCCACGTTGCGCACTCGGCTTGGACTGAGTAGGGCGGATTAGCCGAAGGCGTAATCCGCCATCTTTAGTTCATGGGGCAGCTGCAATGCCGAACTACCGCCGTGCATTTGTTCCAGGTGGCTGCTGATTCTTCACGGTCAATCTTCATGATCGTAGGCAGCGGCTGCTCGTCGAGCACATCGCAGCGCTGCGCGCGGCCGTTGCAGCGACCCGTCGGGACTATTCGTTCACTATCGATGCGTTTGTCGTGCTTACGGACCACCTTCATGCGGTCTGGACGCTTCCCCGCGGCGATGCCGACTTTTCGATGCGGTGGAGATTGATCAAAATGCGCTTCGCGAAGTCCCTGCCGAAGACAGAGCCTTTAACCGCTGTACAGATCGCAAGACGGGAGCGTGGCGTATGGCAGAACCGGTTCTGGGAGCACCTCATCCGCGACGAAACCGACTATGCACGCCATATCGAGTATTGCTACATCAACCCAGTCAAGCACGGATATGTGACCCGCGTGTTGGATTGGCCGCATTCGTCATTTCACCGAGATGTCGAGGCCGGACTGTTTCCGGCGGATTGGGCAGGAGATAGCAACGCGGATGGTAACTTTGGCGAACGTGCGTGAGCGTCGCACGCAGTAGGCGGATTACGCCTTCGGCTAATCCGCCCTACGAGGACTGTTTATCCAAGGTGCATCCCGAATTTCCGACGGAGTAAACCAATCAGTAGGAATTGCTCCGTCCTGGTTTTTGCGGCTCTGATTTGTTCTTTGAGAACGAATTGGAGTCAGATGCAGAACGAAAGCTGATGGCCGCTCCGTGGCGCAGGATTTCTCTACCGTGTTAAATCGTAGATGCGCTCAGGCTGTGCCCAGCGAGAGCGCCGCGACCGGACTGCGTCCATCGGTCATGCCACCGGCACCAGCCTCACACCGCCCGCTCCATCCGTCGCGCGCGATAGGATTGCGTGACATCAGTGTCAGCTTGCGGAAGCTGCTCTCATCCTCATAGCCGGCAGCGCGCGCGATGGTCTTCATCGGCTGCGTCGTCGATTCCAGCAGGGTGCGCGCGTGCTCGACACGGCTGCGCATGATGAAGGATTGCGGCGGCTCGTGCGTGAGTCCTGGAATTTTCGGTTCAACGTACGCTCGCCGAGGCCGAGCGCCTCGGCAATCCTGCATGGGCATTCCCATTGCGTTGCACAATCGCAATGTTGATCTCCAAGCGCAGCATTGAGGTTCATGAGAAGAATTACCATATGCTCTGCAAGGGAGCCCGTGCCGTGCAGACCATGAAGGCGGCCCTCGTTGCGGCGATCACCGTCGTGGCTTTGAGCTGCTGCCTCCTTCCCAGCTCAGCGGAGGAGAGCAAGCGCGTAGCCCTTGTTGTTTCGATCGACGGGGCGATTGGCCCGGCGTCAGCCAGCTACGTCCGGGAGGCTTTGGCCATGGCGAGCGAACGGCGCGCCGAGGTCGTGCTTCTGAGGATGAACACGCCCGGCGGGCTCAATTCCAGCATGCGCGAGATCATCGCGGATGTGCTCGCCTCGCCCGTCCCTGTCATTGGCTACGTCGCTCCCTCCGGCGCCCACGCGGCGAGTGCGGGGACCTATATCCTTTACGCGACCCACATCGCGGCGATGGCACCAGGTACCAACATCGGTGCAGCGACGCCGGTCCAGATTGGCGGGCCGCTGCCGGGCCTGCCGAGCGGCACACCCGACAAGGATGGCAAAGACAAGAAGGATGAGCCGAAGGACGCGATGACGGCGAAGGCCACGAACGATGCCGTCGCCTTCATTCGAAGCCTCGCCGAGCTGCGCAACCGCAATGCGGAGTGGGCGGAGAGGGCGGTCCGCGAGGCCGCAACACTCTCCGCCAACGGCGCGCTGGAGGCACATGCCATCGATCTCGTCGCGCGCGATCAGGCTGAATTGCTGCGGCAGGTTGATGGCCGTGTGGTGGAGCTCGCAGGCGGCAGGACGCAACGCCTCGCAACAAAGGATGCTGTCATTGAAGCCATCGAGCCCGGACGGATATCCCGGTTCCTGGCGGTCATCACCAACCCGAACGTGGCGTTCATTCTCCTGATGGTCGGCATCTACGGCCTGATCTTCGAGTTCATGTCTCCCGGAGCCGTCGCCCCCGGAGTTATCGGCGCGATCTGCCTGCTGATCGGCCTCTACGCGCTCAATTTGCTGCCGATCAACTATGCCGGCCTCGCCCTGATGCTGGTGGGACTCGTGCTTCTCACCGTCGAAGCTTTCAACCCGACCGTGGTGGTCGGCTTCGGCGGGATCATCGCTTTCGTGCTGGGAGCAATGATGCTCTTCAGGAGCGAGGCGCCTGGATACCAACTGTCCTGGTGGGTGATCGGCACCACTGCGGTCGTGTTCAGCGGCTTTGCTTTGATCGTGCTTGGCTCACTTCGGCGCGCCCGCAAAGCTCCTGCGCTGGTCGGCGCACAGGCCATGCGCGGCTTACCCGCCGAGGTTCTCGACTGGAACGGGAACGAAGGTCATGTCTTCGCCCATGGTGAGCGTTGGCAGGCGCGCGGCGCCGAAACCTTCAAGCCCGGAGAGACGGTGGAGGTCGCCAATGTCGTCGACCTGACGCTGCTGATACGCCGCACACCCGCCAGGACAGGCGAGGGAGGTACATCATGACGCTGGAATATCTGACGTATGCGGCGCTTGCGCTGCTTGTCATCGTGTTTCTATCCCAGGCCATTCGAATCCTGCGCGAATACGAGCGCGGCGTCGTCTTCACGCTCGGCCGCTTTACCGGTGTGAAGGGCCCGGGCCTGATACTCCTCATCCCGATCGTGCAGCAACTCGTCAAGGTCGATCTGCGGGTGATGGTGCAGGTGGTGCCGCCGCAGGACGTGATTTCGCGGGACAACGTCTCCGTCAAGGTCAACGCCGTCCTGTACTTCCGCATCGTCGATCCCGAAGGCGCCATCATCAAGGTCGGCGACTACATGGCGGCGACCAGCCAGCTCGCCCAGACCACGTTGCGTTCGGTGCTCGGCAAGCATGAGCTCGACGAGATGCTTGCCGAGCGCGACAGGTTGAACGCCGATATCCAGGAGATTCTCGACAAGCAGACTGACGTCTGGGGCATCAAGGTCACCGGCATAGAGATCAAGGACGTCGATATCAACGAAACCATGGTTCGCGCGATCGCCAAACAGGCTGAGGCGGAGCGCTTGCGGCGAGCCAAGGTGATCAATGCGATGGGCGAGCAGCAGGCCGCCGAAAAGCTCGTCGAAGCCGGCCGGATCCTGGCGCAGGAGCCTCAGGCAATGCAGCTGCGTTACTTCGCGGCTCTGCACGACATCGCCGGTGAACGCTCGTCAACCGTGGTGTTTCCGCTCCCCACCGGCCTGCTCGACCATTTGATGCCGCGACCAAACAACCCGTAACAGAAGGCGGCGAGGTGCTGATCGCGAGCGGGCGCCACGGCTCCGACCGAGCTGCAGCGGGCGTTCACGGCGACGTGGTAGCTGTCGAGCCTCCTCAAACGAAAAGGCGCCTCCTTCCGGAAGCGCCTTTTGCTTGTCGCGGATAGTTCGGACCGCTTAGCCCGAATAGTACATGTCGAACTCGACCGGGTGCGGGGTCATCTCGAAGCGCTCGACCTCGGTCATCTTCAGCTCGATATAGGCGTCGATGAAGTCGTCGTCGAACACGCCGCCGGCCTTGAGGAAGGCGCGGTCCTTGTCGAGGTTTTCGAGCGCCTCGCGAAGCGAGCCGCACACGGTCGGGATCTGCTTCAGCTCTTCCTTCGGCAAATCGTAGAGGTCCTTGTCCATCGCCGGACCCGGATCCATCTTGTTCTTGATGCCGTCGAGGCCGGCCATCAGCATCGCGGCGAAGCCGAGATAGGGATTGGCGAGCGGATCGGGG
The DNA here is from genome assembly GCF_020193615.1 of Bradyrhizobium sp. IC4059. Lineage (NCBI taxonomy): Bacteria > Pseudomonadati > Pseudomonadota > Alphaproteobacteria > Hyphomicrobiales > Nitrobacteraceae > Bradyrhizobium > Bradyrhizobium sp. IC4059. Next base: position 313,744 of record NZ_JADYVH010000005.1, on the reverse strand, counting down.
AAGCGCACCTCGACGCGCTTGGCCTTCGGCGAGGCGGTGTAGGGGATGCGGCACGACGCCGAGCGGTTGCGCGCGGAATAGGCGAGCAGCACGGGGGCCTCATAGCCCGGGACCAGACGCTTGTAGGAGTTGGTCGACGGGTTAGTGAAGGCGTTGATCGCCTTGGCGTGCTTGATGATGCCGCCGATATAGTGGAGGCAGGTCTCCGACAGGTCGGCGTACTTGTTGCCGGCAAACACCGGCTTGCCGTCCTTCCAGATCGACTGGTGCACGTGCATGCCCGAGCCGTTGTCTCCGTAGACCGGCTTCGGCATGAAGGTGGCGGTCTTGCCGTAGATGTGCGCGACCTGGTGGATGCAGTATTTGTAGATCTGGATGTGGTCGGCCATCAGCGTCAGCGTGTCGAACTTCATGCCGAGCTCGTGCTGGGCGGAAGCGACCTCGTGGTGATGCTTCTCGACCTTGACGCCCATCTTGGCCATGGCGCCCAGCATCTCCGAGCGCATGTCCTGCACCGAGTCCTGCGGCGGCACCGGGAAATAGCCGCCCTTGGTGCGGACGCGGTGGCCGAGATTGCCGCCTTCATATTCGGTGTCGGAGTTGGTCGGCAGCTCCGAGGAGTCGAGGCGGAAACCGGTGTTGTAGGGGGTGGAGGAGAAGCGCACGTCGTCGAACACGAAGAACTCGGCTTCGGGGCCGACGAACACGGCGTCGCCCACGCCCATCGACTTCACCATCGCCTCGGCCTTCTTGGCGATGCCGCGGGGGTCGCGGTTGTAGGGCTCGCCGGTGGTCGGCTCGAGCACGTCGCAGGTGATGACCATGGTGGTCTCGGCGAAGAACGGGTCGATCGTCGCGGTCACCGGATCGGGCATCAGGCACATGTCGGACTCGTTGATCGCCTTCCAGCCGGCAATCGAGGAGCCGTCGAACATCGTCCCTTCGGCGAAGATGTCTTCATCGATCATGCTGACGTCGAACGTGACGTGCTGCCACTTGCCGCGCGGATCGGTGAAGCGCAGGTCGACGTACTTCACGTCGTTGTCCTTGATCGATTTCAGGACGTCTTTGGCGGTCTTCATGCATACCCCTTATGGCTCTGCGGGTCGGTTTCCAGGTGAGCAAGATTGTTCTCGCTTTTGGCGAGTTCGCGCGCGACCGCACAAACGAAATCAGGCCGCCGAAGCAGCCTTATTTCTTGTCAGAGTGTCGCAAAATGCGGGATAGCACCCGGTTCAGATAGCGTCCAGCCCGGATTCGCCGGTTCGGATGCGGATCGCCTCTTCGATGTTGGAGACGAAAATCTTGCCGTCGCCGATGCGGCCGGTCTGCGCGGCGCGGCGGATCGCGTCGATGGCGCGCTCGACCAGATCGTCGCCGATCACGATCTCGATTTTGACCTTCGGCAGGAAGTCGACGATGTATTCTGCGCCGCGGTAAAGTTCGGCGTGACCCTTCTGCCGGCCAAAGCCCTTGGCCTCGGTGACGGTGATGCCCTGCAGACCGACTTCTTGAAGCGCTTCCTTCACCTCGTCGAGCTTGAATGGCTTGATGATGGCTTCGATTTTCTTCACTGCGCGACTCCCGGCCTTTCGATCCAATAGCAACGTCTTCGTCAGGACGCGCATTTCTCAACGCACGATCTTGTCTTCTCTGTGCCGGGATCCCTGACCCGTCCGGCAACAACGGCCGGCCACGCCCTTCAAGATGTCAGTGAGCACGACGAACCGAAGCGGCTTCCTCGAAAGCAGGGTCTATGCCAAGTTGCAAATGCCCTGATTATCGGAGCGTTATCAGCCTTTTAACGAGCATCTCTGAGTGATGGTGCCGACCTGCACAAAATACCGAAGACCGCAAAATAGGCAAACGGTTCAATATATGTGCATTTCGACGTTCCCACCGCCGGATCGGCGCAAAAGATGCCTGTTCAAGAGGCGTTTGTACTAGGAAGTGGCATGGAAGTTCTGACCAACGCCGAAATGCAGCGCGCCGACCAGCTTGCCATCGCGGCCGGCACGCCCGGTTTCAAGCTGATGCTCAGCGCCGGCCAGGCGGTCGCCGAGGCCGCCCATGCGCTGGTGGAGGAGGGGCCGATCCTGATCGTCGCCGGCCCCGGCAACAATGGCGGGGACGGTTTCGTGGCCGCGGCCGAGCTCGCCGCGCAGGGGCGCGAGGTTTCGGTGATCCTGATGTGCGAGCGGGACCAGCTCCAGGGCGATGCCGCCTCGGCCGCGCGCGGCTGGAAGCACCCGGTGCTGCCGTTCAACCCGCAGGCGATCGGCAGGCCTGCGCTGATCATCGATGCGCTGTTCGGCGCCGGCCTCAGCCGCACCGTGGATGGCGAAGCGCGCGCCATGATCGAGGCGATCAACGCCAACGGTGCCCCGGTGCTGGCGGTCGACCTGCCGAGCGGCATCAACGGCACCAGCGCGGCCGTGATGGGCGTGGCGGTGAACGCCACCGAGACCGTCACCTTCTTCCGAAAGAAGCCGGCACATCTGCTGTTGCCCGGGCGCATGCATTGCGGCCGCGTGCGCGTTGCCGACATCGGCATCGATGCGCAGGTGCTGGAGGAGATCGCGCCGCAGACCTTCGAGAACGATCCGGATCTCTGGGGCGCGGCCTTTCCGGTGCCGCGCATCGATGGCCACAAATATGCGCGCGGTCACGTGCTCGCGGTCTCGGGCGATGCAGCCGCGACCGGCGCGGCACGGCTCGCCGCGCGCGGCGCGCTGCGCGCCGGCGCGGGCCTCGTGACGCTGGCGAGCCCGCGCGATGCGCTCGCAATCAATGCTGCCGCGCTCACCGCGGTGATGGTTCGCCCCGTCGACAGCGCGATCGAGTTCGGCGAGCTGCTCGGCGACAAACGCTACAACACCTGCATCATCGGCCCCGGTGCGGGCATCGGTGAGCGCACCTGCGATCTCGTCCACACCGCTCTTACCGCGCAGCGGCATCTGGTGCTCGATGCGGATGCGCTGACCAGCTTTGCCGCAACCCCCGAGCGCCTGTTCGAATCGATCAAGTCCTCGCAGGACAATGCGGTGGTGCTGACCCCGCACGAAGGCGAGTTTCCGCGCCTGTTCTCCGACCTCAGCAACAAGCATCCCGGCCGCTCCAAGCTCGAGCGCGTCCGCGCCGCCGCCGAGCGCTGCGGCGCCGTCGTGCTGCTGAAGGGCCCGGACACCACAATCGCCGCCCCCGACGGCCGCGCCACCATCGCCGCCAATGCGCCGCCCTGGCTCGCCACGGCCGGCGCCGGCGACGTGCTGTCCGGGATCATCGCCGGGCTCCTGGCGCAAGGCGTGCCGGCGTTCGAGGCCGCCAGCATCGGCGTCTGGATGCATGGCGAGGCGGGAAGCGAAGCTGGGCCGGGCCTGATCGCGGAGGATCTGACCGAGACGCTGCCGGCCGTGCACCGGCGGATCTATGACGCGCTGGGCATCGAATACTGAACGTTCACTCCACCCCGTACCAGCGCACCAGCCGCGGCGCGGCCCAGTCGGTCACGACGGATTCGATCAGCCAGCGTCCGGGCGAGGTCGCGGCGAACGCGATGCGCTGGGTCTGGCCAGGCTCGATCGCGAGCGTGTCGAGCCAATAGGGCTTCCAGCCGTCGTCGAGCTTGTCGAGCAGCCGGAAATGGTGGCCGTGCAGGTGAAACACGGTGGTGACCGGGGCGGGGTTCTGCAGCGCCAGCACCACGGTGCGGTCGGTCTTGGCGCGGAAGGCAGGGGCGGAGGCGGTGGAGAAGGTCGCGGGCCGTGCCCAGCCGGCATCGGCCGTACCGAGCGCGACATCGAACCGCAGGGCGGCTCGTAGATCGAGCTTCTCGGGCAGATCATTCGGCGGGAGCGGCTGCGGCGGCGGCAGCGGAGCGCGCTCCAGCTTCCCGGAGACAGTCAGGTGTCCGACCTGGCGCACCGCCTTGCCGTCATGCAGCATAAACGGGGCCGAACTGGCCGCATCCACGAAAGCGTCGGTCCGCGCACCCGGGGCCAGCACCAACGCGCCGTTGCGCGCGGGGAACGGCTCGGCCGGCTGGCCGTCGAGGGCCATCACACGGACTTCGTGGTTTTCCAATTTGATTGCGAGAACAGAGCGTTGCGAGCCGTTGATGAAGCGTAGCCGCAGCCGCTCGCCCGCCGAAGCTGAGAGTTCGAATGAAGTCTTGCCGTTGATTGTGTAAAGCGGCGTCGTGTCCTTCGGGTCCTGGCCCGGCGGGACCGCGGTGCCATCCGGCCGCAGGCGCCATTCCTGGATCAGCAGGAGCTCATCACGATCGACGGCGACCGGGCCGGTTTCGGCCACGATGATCGGAAGCGCGCGTGCGGGCTGCTGCAGGCGGTGCTCGAAGAGGCGGAAGTCGGCCAGCAGGGTGCCTGCATTAGGCACTGAAATAATTGATGTTTCTGTCGCATCCGGCGCTGCCGGGGCGCGGCCGCGGAGCGGGTCGGCGGCCATCGGCGCGTGGAGGCTGTACCAGACTGGCGCAATCGGCACAGGGAGGTTGTTGCTGAAGACCACCTGGCAGCGGTCGAAACGCTTGAGACGCACGTCTCTGAGGTGGCTTACGGTGGCCAGCTCCCAGATTGGTGTAGCCGGCTGACCCGGTCTCAAAGCCAGCGTTGCCGGTCTCGCCTGCAGCGCGAGCTGGGCCGTGACGGATGGGCCTGCACCGCCCACGATCAGCCCGGCTGCCGAGGCCCCTAAGCCGGCCAAAACCTCGCGCCGATGGGGAGCATGGATCCGCGTTGTCATGGCACGATCCGGACCACGCCGTGCTGGATAAGTCCAGCCGCAGTGCCTACTTGAAGCTTGCCTCCATCAGGCCATTTTTTTGCTGCGAACAGTCAGGCACATGCTATAAGCCCGGCCGCCCGCGGCATCGCGGCCGGTCTTGATGCGAATTCACGCGGGCGTGGCGGAACTGGTAGACGCGCTGGATTTAGGTTCCAGTGACGAAAGTTGTGGGGGTTCGAGTCCCTCCGCCCGCACCAAGCGCTTATCGCGTTTGCACGGATTACGAGGCCTGCTTCCGCGCGGATGATCGTCCGTCAGGAAGCGGGTCCGATGAACCACCGGCGTGGAGGCGTTTGCCTCGCGCCGGATCGATTAACGACAGCGTCCCGACGCGCGACGTGCCGGGGCCGAACGAAAAGAAGATTGGACGCCATGCAGGTCACAGAAACCCTCTCGGAAGGTTTGAAGCACGAGTTCAAGATCAGCGTTCCCGCGTCTGATCTCGACGCCAAGGCCGGCGCCAAGCTCGTCGACCTCAAGGACAAGGTCCGTATCAACGGCTTCCGTCCGGGCAAGGTGCCGGTCGCGCACCTGAAGAAGGTCTATGGTCGCTCGGTCATGGCCGAGACCATCGACCAGACCATCCGCGACACCAACACGCAGCTGTTCTCCGAGCGCGGCTTTCGCCTTGCGACCGAGCCGAAAATCACCATGCCGAGCGAACAGGCCGAGGTCGAGGAACTGCTGAGCGGCAAGACGGATTTGACCTACACGGTCGCCATCGAAGTAGTGCCGGCGATCGCGCTCGCCGACTTCAAGAGCTTCCAGGTCGAGAAGCCAGTTGCTGATGTCACCGACGCCGATGTCGACGAGGCGATCAAGCGCATTGCCGATTCCAACCGCACCTATGCCGCCAAGGGCGAGGGCACCAAGGCTGAGTCGGGCGACCGCGTTACCATCAACTTCACGGGCCGCATCAACGGCGAAATCTTCGAAGGCGGCACCGGCGAGGGCATCCAGGTCCTGATCGGCTCCAACACCTTCATTCCGGGCTTCGAGGAGCAGCTCATCGGCATCGGCGCAGGCGAGACGCGCACGCTGAAGGTGTCGTTCCCGAAGAACTACATGAACGACAAGCTCGCCGGGCAGCCGGCCGAGTTCGAGACCACCGCGACCCTGATCGAGGCGCCGCAGGACCTTGCGATCGACGACGAGTTCGCCAAGTCGCTCGGCCTGGAATCGCTGGACAAGCTCAAAGAGGCCGCGCGCGAGCGCCTCGTTGCCGAGTTCGCCACCGCCACGCGCCAGCGCGTCAAGCGCGCGCTGCTCGACCGCCTCGACGAGGCGCATCGCTTCGAGGCGCCGCCCTCGCTGGTGGACGAGGAGTTCAGCCTGATGTGGAACTCGGTCAAGGCCGAGATGGACTCCGCCGGCAAGACCTTTGCCGACGAGGACACCACCGAGGACAAGGCAAAGGAGGAGTATCGCAAGATCGCCGATCGCCGCGTGCGGCTTGGCCTGGTGCTCTCCGAGATCGGCGAGAAGAACAAGATCACCGTGACCGACGACGAGGTCGGCCGCGCCGTGATCGAGCGCGCGCGCTCGATGCCCGGCCGCGAAAAGGAGGTCTGGGACTTCTACCGCAACAATGCCCAGGCGTTGGCCCAGCTTCGTGCGCCGATCTACGAGGACAAGGTGGTCGACTTCATTCTCGAGCTCGCCAACGTGACCGAGAAGAAGGTTTCGCGCGAGGACCTCTACAAGGACGACGACGCGGAAAAGACCGCGGCCTGAAGGGTTTGAGATAGCCCGCTATTAAGGATGATGAGCGAAGAGGCCCAGCTAGCCAGGTGGCCGGCTGGGCCTCTTTGTGCGAATCAGCTTCAACTGCCCCACGGATTAAGCCTTAATGCGCTGCGCACTTGTCAGAAGCGAAATGGGCTATATCTGTCGCTACGCCTTTCTGCTTCTTACCCAAGTTCCTGCATCACAGGACGTCCATTCGCCTTCCGGCAAATCCAGCCAAGCTGGCAAGCCAGCCCGGCGATGTCCGTCTCCGAAACCCTAGGTGACTCATGCGCGATCCGGTTGAAACCTACATGAACCTCGTGCCCATGGTGGTCGAGCAGACCAACCGTGGCGAGCGCGCCTACGACATTTTCTCGCGCCTCTTGAAGGAGCGCATTATCTTCGTGACCGGCCCGGTCGAGGACGGCATGTCGACGCTGATCGTCGCGCAGCTCTTGTTCCTCGAGGCGGAAAATCCGAAGAAGGAAATCTCGATGTACATCAACTCGCCGGGCGGCGTGGTGACGTCGGGCCTTGCGATCTACGACACCATGCAGTTCATCCGCCCGCCGGTCTCGACCCTGTGCACCGGTCAGGCGGCTTCGATGGGCTCGCTGCTGCTTTGCGCCGGCGAGAAGGACATGCGCTTCTCGCTGCCGAACGCGCGCATCATGGTGCACCAGCCCTCCGGCGGCTTCCAGGGCCAGGCAACCGACATCATGCTGCACGCCCAGGAGATCCTGAACCTGAAAAAGCGGCTCAACGAGATCTACGTCAAGCACACCGGCCAGACCTACAAGTCGATCGAGGATGCGCTGGAACGCGATAAGTTCCTCACTGCGAACGATGCCAAGGAGTTCGGCCTGGTCGACAAGGTGATCGACAAGCGCGCCGAGGAGCCGGCGCCGGCGAAGGCCCCGTAGCACTACTGAGGCGTCACGACGAGCCCTCGGTTTGCCGTGGACCCGTCAGGGCAGCGTTCACGTTAGGTGCGCGTGCGCGCGGCGCAAAACGCGGTTTTGCGCCCTGCGACAAGCAGAAAGTTCCGCTTTCGTGCTTGTTTTTCGTGGCAATCCAGCAACGCCGGGGTGTTTTCCATCACTTCGCCCGTGCCAAGACCGGAAATCACGGTATTGTCACGGGTAGCCGGCGACCCCCGATTAGCGAATTCTTGATAGTCGGGTGACAGCATGGTTGGCTACGATCGATCGGCTATGATCGCGGGAGAATCGAGCCACCGTGATTCGCACGGAATGTAGTAAAGCGTAGGGTCTTTTTTGGTACGGAATTTGCTCTACTTAAGCTTCATGCCGACCATCGTGTCGGAATGGAGCGATCGAGCGGAACGGGATCGAACCGCGGACGGAGACATGAATGAGTAAGGTCGGCACGAGCGACTCCAAGAACACGCTATATTGCTCGTTCTGCGGCAAGAGCCAGCACGAAGTCCGCAAACTGATCGCGGGTCCCACGGTCTTCATCTGCGACGAGTGCGTCGAGCTCTGCATGGACATCATCCGCGAGGAGAACAAATCCTCGCTGGTCAAGTCGCGCGACGGTATTCCGACGCCGAAGGAAATCTGCAAGGTGCTGGACGATTACGTCATCGGCCAGAGCCATGCGAAGAAGGTCCTGTCGGTCGCGGTGCACAACCACTACAAGCGCCTCAACCATCAGACCAAGCACAACGACGTCGAGCTCGCGAAGTCGAACATCCTGCTGATCGGTCCGACCGGCTCGGGCAAGACGCTGCTCGCGCAGACGCTCGCCCGCATCCTGGACGTGCCGTTCACGATGGCCGATGCGACGACGCTGACCGAAGCCGGCTATGTCGGCGAGGACGTCGAGAACATCATCCTGAAGCTGCTCCAGGCCGCCGACTACAACGTCGAGCGCGCCCAGCGCGGCATCGTCTACATCGACGAAATCGACAAGATCAGCCGCAAGTCCGACAACCCCTCGATCACGCGCGACGTGTCGGGTGAGGGCGTGCAGCAGGCGCTGCTCAAGATCATGGAAGGCACGGTGGCTTCGGTCCCGCCGCAGGGCGGCCGCAAGCATCCGCAGCAGGAGTTCCTGCAGGTGGATACCACCAACATCCTGTTCATCTGCGGCGGCGCCTTTGCCGGCCTCGAGAAGATCATCTCGGCGCGCGGTCGGTCGACCTCGATCGGCTTCGGCGCCCAGGTGCTCGCGCCGGAGGATCGCCGGACCGGCGAGATCTTCCGTCACGTCGAGCCTGAGGACCTCCTGAAGTACGGCCTCATCCCCGAGTTCGTCGGTCGTCTGCCGGTCGTGGCGACGCTCGAGGATCTCGACGAGACCTCGCTGAAGAAGATCCTGACGGAGCCGAAGAACGCGCTGGTGAAACAGTACCAGCGGCTGTTCGAGATGGAGAACATCGAGCTGACCTTCGCCGACGAGGCGCTTGGCGCGGTCGCCCGCAAGGCGATCGAGCGCAAGACCGGCGCGCGAGGCCTGCGTTCGATCCTCGAGGCGATCCTGCTCGAGACCATGTTCGACCTGCCGGGCCTGGAAGGTGTGGAAGAAGTCGTGATTTCCCGCGAAGTCGTGGAAGGCACGGCGCGTCCGCTCTACATCTATGCCGATCGGTCCGATCGCGCGGTCGAGAACGCCAGCGCCTGATCTGACGGCGCTGGAAAGCTCCAATCGTCTCCTCGAGTTGGCTGCGGAGCCGTGGTTCCGCAGCCGGCGTTGCGTCGCTTGCCGCGTTGCGTAAGCGCCTGATGGCGCGCGTTTTTCAATGACTTGACACCCCCCGGGTCGATAGCCACCTAATGTCGGCGGCGAGCGAAAATTCTCTTCAAGATTCGCCTCAGTTCCGTTCCGGCGAGCCGGTCCAACTTGTAGAGGACCGACCGGTTCTGCGGATCACCTCGGCACCTTGTGGCGGTTGCGCATGATCGCGGGCTGCGTGCAAGGGGGCAAAGCAAAAGGAAAAGGCCATGACCAATCCAAAACCCCGGCCAACAATCGTTCATGGCGAAGCACACGCCTATCCCGTGCTGCCGCTGCGCGACATCGTCGTCTTCCCGCACATGATCGTTCCGCTCTTCGTCGGTCGCGAGAAGTCGATCCGCGCACTCGAAGAGGTGATGAAGAACGACGCGCTGATCATGCTCGCGACGCAGAAGAACGCGTCCGACGATGATCCGGCGCCTGATGCGATTTACGAGACCGGTACGCTTGCCAGCGTGCTGCAGCTCCTGAAGCTTCCCGATGGCACCGTGAAGGTGCTGGTCGAAGGGCTCGAGCGTGCGCGCGTGGCGAAGTACACCGACCGCGCCGACTATTATGAGGCGACCGCCGTCGCGCTTGCGGACACCGACGCGAAATCGGTCGAGGCGGAAGCGCTGGCGCGCTCGGTCGTGTCCGACTTCGAGAGCTATGTGAAGCTCAACAAGAAGATCTCGGCCGAGGTCGTCGGCGTCGTGCAGGCGATCACCGATTTCGCCAAGCTCGCCGATACGGTCGCCTCGCATCTCGCGGTCAAGATCGCAGATCGCCAGGGCATACTGGAGACGCTGTCGGTCACCACGCGCCTGGAGAAGGTGCTGGGTCTGATGGAGAGCGAGATCTCGGTGCTGCAGGTCGAAAAGCGCATCCGGTCCCGCGTCAAGCGCCAGATGGAGAAGACCCAGCGCGAGTACTATCTCAACGAGCAGATGAAGGCGATCCAGAAGGAACTCGGCGACGACGACGGTCGCGACGAGCTCGCCGATCTCGAAGAGAAGATCTCGAAGACCAAGCTCTCCAAGGAAGCGCGCGAGAAGGCGCAGCATGAATTGAAGAAGCTGCGCCAGATGTCGCCGATGTCCGCGGAAGCGACCGTCGTGCGCAACTATCTGGATTGGCTGCTGTCGATCCCGTGGAACAAGAAGTCCAAGGTGAAGAAGGACCTGGAGCAGGCGCAAGCCATCCTGGACTCCGATCACTATGGGCTGGAGAAGGTCAAGGAGCGTATCGTCGAGTACCTCGCGGTGCAGTCGCGCGCCAACAAGCTGACGGGGCCGATCCTGTGCCTGGTCGGGCCTCCCGGCGTCGGCAAGACCTCGCTCGGCAAGTCGATCGCGAAGGCGACGGGGCGCGAGTTCGTGCGCGTCTCGCTCGGCGGCGTGCGCGACGAGGCCGAGATCCGCGGTCACCGCCGCACCTATATCGGCTCGATGCCCGGCAAGATCATCCAGTCGATGCGCAAGGCGAAGTCGTCCAATCCGCTGTTCCTCTTGGACGAGATCGACAAGATGGGCGCCGATTTCCGCGGCGATCCGTCCTCGGCGCTGCTCGAGGTTCTCGACCCCGAGCAGAACGGGACCTTCAACGACCACTATCTCGAGGTCGACTACGATCTGTCCAACGTAATGTTCATCACCACCGCGAATACGCTCAATATTCCGGGGCCCCTGATGGACCGCATGGAGATCATCCGGATCGCGGGCTACACCGAGAACGAGAAGGTCGAGATCTCGCGCAAGCACCTGATCCCGAACGCGGTGTCCAAGCATGGCCTGGACTCCAAGGAGTTCTCGATCGACGACGAGGCGCTGCTGCTTCTGATCCGCCGCTACACCCGCGAAGCGGGCGTGCGTAACCTGGAGCGTGAGCTCTCTACACTGGCCCGCAAGGCGGTGAAGGAGCTGATGATCTCCAAGAAGAAGTCGGTCAAGGTCACCGAGAAGACTCTGGAAGAGTTGCTCGGCGTGCCGAAGTACCGCTTCGGCGAGATCGAGAGCGAGCCGCAGGTCGGTATCGTCACCGGCCTTGCCTGGACCGATGTCGGCGGCGAGCTGCTGACGATCGAAGGCGTCATGATGCCCGGCAAGGGCAAGATGACGGTCACGGGCAATCTGCGCGACGTCATGAAGGAGTCGATCTCCGCGGCGGCGTCCTACGTCCGCTCGCGAGCGATCAACTACGGCGTCGAGCCGCCGCTGTTCGACAAGCGCGACATCCACGTGCACGTGCCGGAAGGGGCGACGCCGAAGGATGGCCCGTCCGCAGGTGTTGCGATGGCCACCGCGATCATCTCGGTCATGACCGGCATCCCGGTCCGCCATGATGTCGCGATGACCGGCGAGATCACGCTGCGCGGCCGCGTGCTGCCGATCGGCGGCCTCAAGGAGAAGCTGCTGGCTGCGGCCCGCGGCGGCATCAAGACGGTGCTGATCCCCGAGGACAACGCCAAGGATCTCACGGAGATTTCCGATGCGATCAAGGGCGGCATGGAGATCATCCCGGTCTCGCGCCTCGATGACGTCGTCGCCAAGGCGCTGGTGAAGAAGCCTACGCCGATCGTCTGGGAAGAGGACACCAAGGTGACGGTAAAGCCGGACGGCGATGAAGCCGCCGGCGGCCTGACCGCTCACTGAGATCGCAGCTCGAAAATGATGATAAAACGGCGCCTTCGGGCGCCGTTTTTGTTTGGGGAAGGGGAGGAGGCAATGCACGTCGATGGGCAATGCCATTGCGGGAAGGTCGCGTTCGAGGCCGAGGTCGATCCGGAGGCAGTCTCGGTCTGTCACTGCACCGATTGCCAGACGCTGACCGGCTCGCCGTTCCGCGTGACGGCCATCTGCACCAAGGCCGATGTCCGCCTGACCCGTGGCTCGCCCAAAATCTACGGCAAGCGCGGCGACAACGGCCGGATACGCTTTCAGCATTTCTGTGCCGATTGCGGTTCCCCGCTGTTCACCAGCGGCGAGGGCGACCAGGCCGACGATTGGGGCATCCGCTGGGGCTCGATCCGCCAGCGCCATGCGCTGCGGCCGGTGAGGCAGATCTGGTGCCAATCGGCAGCGGTGTGGATCGACGCCGTGCCGCTGCTGCCGGGGCGGCCGCAGGATTGAAGTTGGCTGGCCGAGCCCGCCTTCGCCGTTGGGCTTCGGCGCGGCAACCTTCGATCGCTTCGCGCTTACGACCTTGCTGTGCTGGCTTGCCGAGCCGTAGCTCGCGAAGCGAGCGAAGGCTGGTGGGCGGTCACGGATTCGAACCGCGGACCCTCTCGGTGTAAACGAGATGCTCTAACCAGCTGAGCTAACCGCCCAATGGCGCCTCTTTAGCGCCCCGGCGGGGGCCGAAGCAAGGGCCGAGCGCGCCCGACCCGGCTGCAATTGCCGGCCCGGTGAGAGCTTTCATGCCGGACACGGCCAACCCTGCAGCAGGTCCGCTGCAGGGCAATCTTTCTCGCAGCGCGATCTCGACGTAAGGCCGAGGAGCCAGCGATCATGCTGCGGGTGTCAGGCTGTCTTGGTGAACATGGTCAGGACACCGTCCACGATGTTGATCGCGACGACTTGTGCCGAGCTCAAGCCCTTGGCCTTGAGCACGGAGGCGGCCTGCGGTGTGGCGTCGATGGACTGCCGAAGCGACTGGATGTCCGTCTCGCTCGTATGCGCCACGAGTTCATCGACCTTCGCGCGCACGGCCGGCTGCAGTTCCTTGACGTCCACAACCTGTATGCTCCGGATCACCGTGCTGGATTGCGTCGACGATTGCTCCGTGTCGGATTGCGATGATGCGCCCTGTGCCTGCACCAGGGCAGGTGTTCCCAGCGAGAGAGCTGCAACGATGACGGATGCCGTGAAGCTGCGCATGGTCATGCCTTTTCCAGTTTGAGGAAGCGCGAACCTAGCGCGGAAATCTGGTTGGCATCTGATTCCGATGTGGCCGTTCGGTGAAACAATGCGGCCGCAATGCGCGCGGATGAGACGCTTGCGTCGGGTCCGGAGCCCAAAGCGCAACTCTGTTCCAGACTTTCATATTGACCGAATGCAGAAAGCAAAAGCCCCGGACGAACCGGAGCTTTGCCTTAGCGACGACCAGCAGTGGGGTGATCAGTACTTCGCCACGACGGGGCCGCCGCCCCAGTTGAAGCGATAGACCAGCTGGCTGCGAACGGCATGAACCCATTTCTCGGAATCGATCGACGCTCCAACGGACAGACCCGTTGCCGTGTCGCGGACGGCGTTCGTTGCGGTGTCGAATTCAGAGAACCGATATTCGGTCTTCCAGAACAAGCCCGGCACGATCTTCAGCGCGTGTTCTTCGCCGGCGCCGATGAACCAGCCCCTGTAGGTACGCTTGTCCATGAACACGCCGCTTGGTCTTCCGAACGGCGCAGCGTTGAGGGTGAAATCGGTACGGTCAAAGCTGGCTTCGGTATAGCCGACTGAGAAATAGGTCAGGAGGCTCGGGGTCGCCAGCCAGCCGAGCCGGCCGCCGCCCGCCCAGGCCGAGCTCATCTTCTCTTCACCCACGATCCCGAAGCGAGGCGGGCTGAGCTGGCCCTTGAGGCTGCCGATATCGTAGTCGCCGAATGCGCCGACGACGAAGGCCGCGCCCGCTGCCGCAAACTGGTAGTCGCAGCCGCCCTGCACAGTCCCGAAGAAGCCGCGGCCTCCGGTTGTTGCTGTATCGCTGAAGCGGGTTCTGGTGGGCCCATCGATGTAGGTCGTGCTGTCCTGATTCCAGAGCCCATAGCCTCCGCCGCCGCCGACGTGGCAGCCGGTCCAATTCGTGAGCGGCGTGGGGGCCGGAGGCGCCTTCAGATAGGCAGGGGACGTCACATCGGCGGCGGGGCCGCTCGAATTGAAGCGGTAGACCAACTCGCTGCGGACAGTGTGGACGTACTTCTTCGAATCCTCGGAAAAGCCGATCGGCAATCCGCTCGCCGTATCCCGGATCGGATTTGTGCCGACATTGAAGTCGGAGAAGCGGTATTCCGTTTTCCAGAAGAGACCCGGCAGGAAGCCCAGCGCATATTCGGCGCCGGAGCCGATGAACCAGCCATCGTAGGTTCGCTTGTCCTGATAGAGGCCGGCCGCAACTCCGAAGGGCGGAAAGTTCAGATTGAAGTTCGTGCGGTCGAAAGTCGCTTCGGTGTAACCCGCCGAGACATAGGTCAGCAGGCTAGGCGTCGCCAGCCAGCCGAGCCGGCCGCCGACCGCCCAGGCCGAGCTCATTTTCTCGTCGCCAACCATCGAGAAGCCGGAGGGAGTGAGCCGCCCGGTTAGACTGGCGAAATCATAATCACCGAAGGCGCCGATCACGAAGCGCTCGCTGGCCGCCGCAAACTGATAGTCGCATCCCGCCTGTACCGTCCCGAAGTACCCGCGGCCACCGGTGGTGATCGTATCGGCATTCTGAAAGCGGGGCGGACCGTCGACAAAAGTCGAATTTTCCTGATTCCACATGCCGTAGCCGCCGCCGCCCGCGACATAGCAGCCGGTCCAGTTGACGAAAGCTGCGGCGACAGCCGGTGGCTTGGCGTATTTGCGCGGAAGGTCGGCTGCCAATGCTGATCCGGAAAACGTCACCAATGCCACGAGAGCGGGCGCAACCTGCTTCATTCCAAACATTCCCATTCCACCAGACCGCGGCCAAGCGACCCCTCGCCAAGCCACAATCGACTCCTCGGACAAACATACGAAGTTTGATTCAGAATGCTATTGCAGGAAGGCTACAATCGCGGAAAGTGTGCGGCTCGCCTGTGCATATCCAGCCGCGAGCCGGGCTTTTCGCGACACCGCGTTTCTGGTGTCGGTCTCGTGGGAGCAGAGGGTGCGAGCCTTGGCCCTTCGAAGGGACCGGATGGCGTCCAGCAGAACCTCTTTGCTAGCAGAGGGTTCTGACGTTCGACGCGTGCAGTCCAGGGCTGCGGACATCGACAGCTTTCCGAAAGTCAGTCTCTGATCGGACGCGGCCCGGACGGGCCGGTACGCGCCGACGCGGCAATCCGTCGCGCGACCTCCAAGGCGCTCTCACACGTGCCTGACGTTAGGGCGCCCGCTTTTCGACCGAACAAGCTTCTATGATAGAGCAAGAATAGATGATGGAGCCTTGAATGGAACGACCCGCCGGGCACGCAGAGAACGCTGACCAGATCGCCTATTGGAACGGGCCGAGCGGGCAGCGCTGGGCCGATCGCCACGCGGCGCAGGAGAAGCTGCTCGGCCCTATTGCCGACGTGTTGATCGACCGCGCCAAGCCGAAGCCGGGCGAGCGCGTTCTGGATGTCGGCTGTGGCTCCGGCGCGACGACGTTTGCCTTCGCAAAGGCGGTGGCGCCCGATGGCTTCGCGCTCGGCCTCGACGTCTCCGAGCCGATGCTGGCGCAGGCGCGGGCGCTCGCGCCGAAGGGCCTGCCGCTCGACTTCGTGCTGGCGGATGCGACCGTTTATCCGTTCGAACCGGCGAGCTTCGATCTGCTCGCTTCACGCTTCGGCGTGATGTTCTTTGCCGATCCGATCGCGTCCTTCGCCAATCTGCGTCGCGCGCTGAAGCCGGCCGGCCGGCTCGCCTTCGCCTGCTGGCGGGAGCCGAAGGAAAATCCGTGGGCGATGGCGCCGCTGATGGCGGTCTACAAGCACGTGCCCAAGATGCCGCCGGTTGGGCCGGAGGAGCCGGGCCCGTTCGCCTTTGCTTCGGAAGAGCGCGTCATGCGCATCCTGAAAGGCGCAGGATTCGCGGACGTCGCGATGGAGCCGCACAATCTGGCGATGGACATTGCTATCGGCGGCGGGCTCGAGGCCGCCGTCGACGGCTCGCTCCAGATCGGTCCCGCCAGCCGTGCACTCCAGGGCCATCCGCCCGAGACTTATGAAGCTGCCAAGGCTTCGATCCGCGAGGCGCTCGCGCCGTTCCTGAAGGAGCAGAGCGTGGCGCTCCAGGGCGCGATCTGGATCGTGACGGCGAAGGCGGGGTAGGGCGCAGCGCTCTCCACCGTCATTGCGAGCGAAGCGAAGCAATCCAGAATCCCTCCGCGGAGACAATCTAGATTGCTTCGTCGCAACGGCTCCTCGCAATGACGATGCGGAGGCAGAGTCGCCTCACACCACATCATCCGGCGCGAGCGCGCAGCCGTTGTCGGGATGCGTCTCGACCTGGAGCGTGGTGTGGCCGATGCGGAAGGATGTCTTGAGGAGCTCCGTCGTCTGCATCAGGAATGCGTCGTCGCTGCCTGCGGGCATCACGAGATGGCAGGTCAGCGCCGTCTCGGTGGTCGAGATCGGCCAGACGTGGAGATCGTGAATCCCCGACACACCCGGTCGCGCCAGCAGGAACACCCTGATTGCGGCGAGGTCGGTACCCTTGGGCGCGGCCGCCATCGACATGTCGATGGAGCCGCGCAAGAGGCTGGTCGTGCTCCAGAGGATGGTGGCGCAGATGATGAGGCTGGTGATGGGATCGAGCCAGAGCCAGCCGGTCCAGATGATCAGCGCGGCCGAGACCACGACGCCGAGCGAGACCGCGGCGTCGGCGGCCATGTGCAGATACGCGCCTTCGATGTTGATGTCGTCCTTGCGTCCGCCAGCGAACAGCAGGGCGGTGAAACCGTTGATGAGGATGCCGATGCCGGCGACCACCATCACGGTGACGCCTGCGACCGGCTCCGGCTCGCGCAGGCGCAGGATCGCCTCCCAGCCGATCGCGCCGGTCGCGACCAGCAGGAACACCGCATTGGCCAGCGCCGCCAGGATGGTGGAGGCGCGAAAGCCGTAGGTGAAGCGGCCTTTGGGCGCGCGGCGGGCTGCGATCGAGGCGCCCCAGGCGATGACGAGGCCGAGCACGTCCGACAGGTTATGGCCGGCATCGGCGAGCAGGGCGGTGGAGTTGCCGACATAGCCGTAAACCGCCTCGGCGACGACGAGCGCGATGTTGAGCGTAATGCCGAGCGCGAACGCCTTGCCGAAATTGGCGGGTGCATGGACATGGCCGTGTCCATGACCATGATCGTGTGTATGGCCATGCGCATGCGAGTGGCCCGCATGATCATGGTCGTGATGACCGTGGTGGTCGTGGCTGCCCAAATCTAGCGCTCCGCAGACGCCGCCAAATCAGGGGCCATTGTAGGCGTTTCCTTCGCCACGTCACGGCGGAACAGCACGTAGAGCGCCGGCAGCACCAGCAGCGTCAGGACGGTCGAGGAGAGAATGCCGCCGATCACCACGGTTGCGAGCGGCCGCTGCACCTCGGCCCCGGCGCCGGTGGCGAGCGCCATCGGCACGAAGCCGAGCGAGGCGACGAGCGCCGTCATCAACACCGGGCGCAGCCGTGTCAGCGCGCCTTCGCGCACGGCCTCCGCGACCGAGCGTCCCTCGCTGCGCAGACGCTCGATGAAGGCGATGATGACGAGGCCATTGAGAACGGCAACGCCGGATAGCGCGATGAAGCCGACGCCGGCGCTGATGGATAGCGGAATGTCGCGCAGCAGCAGCGCCGCGACGCCGCCGGTCAGCGCCAGCGGCACGCCGGAGAACACCAGCGCCGCATCCGCCGCCGATCCCATGCCCATGAACAGCAGCAGGAACACCAAGAGCAGCGCCACCGGAACCACGATCGTCAGCCGCTTGGTGGCCGAGACCAACTGCTCGAACTGGCCGCCCCAGCCGATCCAGTAACCCGGCGGCAGCTTGACTTTCTCGGCAACGGCCGCCTCGGCCTCCGCGACGAAAGAGCCGAGGTCGCGCGCACGGACATTGGCCGTGACGACGATGCGCCGCTTGCCGTTCTCGCGGCTGATCTGGTTCGGCCCCGGCGTCGCATCGACGGTGGCGACCGACGACAACGGCACGTAGCGCATCTGGGCGAGGGGCGAGCTGGCCAGCGCCGTTCGAACGGCGCTGCCGGTTGCCGCCTCCTCGGCGGGCGGCAGCGGGATCGGGATCGCCCGGATCGCCTCGAGATTGCCGCGCAGGTGCTCCGGCAGGCGCACCACGATGTCGAAGCGGCGATCGCCTTCGAACAGCTTGCCGGCCGACTTGCCGCCGACCGCGATCTCGACGATGCCCTGCACCTCGGCGACGCTGAGGCCGTAGCGGGCAAGCGCCTGGCGATCGAGGCGGACGGTGAGGATCGGCAAGCCGGAGACCTGCTCGATCTTGACGTCGCTGGCGCCGCGGATGCCGCGGATCGCGGCCTCCACCTGCTTGGCGGCGCCTTGCAGGATGTCGAGATCGTCGCCGAAGATCTTGACGCCGACATCGGTGCGGACGCCGGAGATCAGCTCGTTGACGCGGAACTGGATCGGCTGGGAGATTTCGTAGGCGCTGCCGGGAATCTCGTCTGCAGCATGCTCGATGGCCTCGACCACCTCCGATTTCGACTTGCCCGGATCGGGCCATTCGGCGCGCGGCTTCAGCATGACGTAGCCATCGGTCTGCGCCGGCGACATCGGGTCGGTGGCGATCTCCGCGGTGCCGATGCGGGTGAAGAACTCCTTCACCTCCGGAATCTGCATGATGCGCTTTTCCAGCGCCTTCTGCAGGTCCAGCGACTGCGTGAGGCTGGTACCTGGAATCCGGATCGAGGCCAGCGCGACGTCGCCTTCGTCGAGACTCGGAATGAACTCGCCGCCCATGCGCGAGGCGGCGATGCCGCTCGCGGTCACGATGAGCACGGCGGACAGGGCGACGGCGAGCCGGTTATCGATGGCAAAGCGGAGCAGGGGGAGGTAGGCGCGCTTCGCCGCGCGCATGAACAGGTTTTCGTGCTCGGACACCTTCCCGGTGACGAAGATGGCGACGGCCGCCGGCACGAAGGTGATGGAGAACAGCACGGCCGCGCCCAGCGCCATCAGCACCGTCAGCGCCATCGGCGTGAACATCTTGCCCTCGACGCCGGTCAGCGTCAGCACGGGCAAATAGACCACGGCGATGATCAGCGTTCCGAACAGGCTCGGCTTGATCACCTCGCTCGACCCGCGCAGGATCGCGCGCAGCCGTTCGGGCGTCGTCAGCAGCCCGCCTTTCTCGCGCTGAGCCACCGCCAGCATGCGCAGGCAGTTCTCGACGATGATCACGGCGCCGTCGACGATGATGCCGAAGTCGATCGCCCCCAAGCTCATCAGGTTGGCGCTGACCTTGGTCTCGACCATGCCGGTGATCGTCAACGCCATGGACAGCGGAATGACGCAGGCCGTGACCAGCGCGGCGCGGAAGTTGCCGAGGATCAGGAACAGCACGGCGACCACCAGCGCCGCGCCTTCCAGCAGGTTGTTCCGGACGGTGCGGATGGTGGCTTCGACGAGATCGGTGCGGTCGTAGACGGTCCGCGTCACGACGCCCTCGGGCAGCGATTTGGCGATGTCCTCCAGACGGGCTGCGACGCGGCGGGCCACGGTCCGGCTGTTCTCGCCGATCAGCAGCATGGCGGTGCCGAGCACGGTCTCCTCGCCGTTCCAGGTCGCAGCGCCCGTGCGCAAATCGCGCCCCTCGGTGACAGCAGCGACGTCCCTGATCCTGACCGGATTGCCGCCGCGCGAGCCGATGACGATGTCCTGGATTTCGCTGACAGTGCCGACCTGGCCCGGCGAGCGAACCAAATATTGCTCGCCGTTGCGCTCGATATAGCCGGCCCCGACATTGGCGTTGTTGGCGGCGAGCGCGGTCATCACGTCGCGGAAGCCGAGCCGGTAGGCCATCAGCTTGCCGGGATCCGGCAGCACGTGGAATTGCCGCTCGAAGCCGCCGATCGTGTTGACTTCGATCACGCCCGGCACGTTGCGAAGCTGCGGTCGGATGATCCAGTCCTGCACGGTGCGCAAGTCGGTCAGCGAATAGTCGCGGTCGCCCTGCGTCTTCGCGCCCGCCTTGGCCTCGACGGTGTACATGAAGATTTCGCCGAGGCCGGTCGAGATGGGACTCATCGCGACCTCGACACCCGCCGGCAGCTGGTCTTTCACCTGCTGGATGCGCTCGCCGACGAGCTGCCGGGCGAAGTAGATGTCGGTGCCGTCCTTGAAGACGACCGTGACCTGGCTGAGTCCGTAGCGCGACAACGAGCGGGTGTAGTCGAGCTTTGGCAAGCCGCCCATCGCAGTCTCGACCGGGAAGGTGATGCGTTGCTCGGTCTCGAGCGGCGAATAGCCGGGAGCGCGGGTGTTGATCTGGACCTGGACGTTGGTGATATCAGGCACGGCGTCGATCGGCAGGCGCTGGAAATTCCAGGCGCCAAAGGCGACGGCGCCGAGCGCGAGGACGAGGACCAGCCAGCGCTGCTGCAGCGAGACGGCGATGAGACGCTCAATCATGCTCGGCCTCGCCCTTGCCCATCTCCGCCTTCACCACGAAGCTGTTCTCCGCGACGTAATGCTCGCCTGCCGAAAGGCCGGCCTTGATCTCGACATGGCGCGGATCGGAATCGCCTGTTTCGACCGGGCGCGCCTCGATCTTGTCGCCGTCCTCGCGCACGAACACGATGGTCTTGTTCTCCAGCGTCTGGATCGCGCTGCGGCGCACGGCAACCGCGACATTGCGCGCTGCGAGGATCAGCCGCGCCGTGACGAACAGGCCGGGCCGCAGCCGTCCGTCCGGATTTGGCAGCACCACGCGCGCCAGCGCGGTCTGGGTCTCGCTTGAGCCGATCGGTGCCATGTAGGAGATCGTGCCCTTGATCTCGTCGCGGCCGTCGTCGGGATCGATCAGGACCTCGTCGTTGAGGCGGACGCGGCGGAGGTCCTGGCGGTAGATCGACAGGTCGACCCAGATGGTGGAGAGGTCGGCGACCACGAAGGCCGGCTTCTGCTCGGAGGCGTATTCGCCGAGCGAGATCTGCCGCTCGATGATGGTGCCGGCAATCGGCGCCTTCAGCTCGTAGACGGTGAGGCTCTGGTTGCTCTCGATCGCGGCGAGCAGGTCGTCCTTGCCGACCTTGTCGCCGATCCGCTTCTGGATGGATTTGGCGAGGCCCGGAAAGCGCGGCGTCACCTGCACCACGGCTTCCTGGTTGGCGCGCAGGATGCCGTTGAAGGCGAGCGTGTCGGTCAGCGTGGCGCTGGCGGCTTCCGCCAGCGTGACGCCCGCGGCCGCCAGCTTGACGTCGGAGATGCGGATGCGGTCGGCGCCGTGCTCGTCCTGCTCGACATGGTCGCTCGGCTTCTTGTGTTCGGAATGCTCGGCGTGCTCGCCATGATCGGTGTGTGCGAGCTTGTCCGCTGCGAGCAGGGAATAGCCGTAAGCGCCTAGCGCGGCGGCGACGATGGCTACAAGGATGGTGGAGGACGTCTTCATCGCGCGCTCTCCCGGGCCAGCGTAAAGGGATTGCCGACAAGGCCTTCGATGATGGCCACGCCGGCGTGGAAATTCTGCAGCGCCTCCTGCTCGCGCAGCCGCGCCTGGGTGACGCTGGCCTGCGCGTCCAGCACTTCGAGCAGGGTGAAGCGGCCCTGGCCATAGCCTTGCGAAATCGCCTCGGACGCTTCGACGGCCTTGGGAATTGCGGTCTCGCGCAGCACCGCGAGCTCGCGCAGCGAGCCTTGCAGCGAGTCATAGGCGCGGCCGGCGATCACGATCAGCGCGTTGCGGTTGGCCTCGCGCTCGGCTTTGGTCTTTGCGAGGCTTTCCTGGGCCGAGAGGATGTTGCCCTGGTTCTGGTCGAACACGGGGATCGGCACGGAGACGGTCAGCCGCGCCGCATCGTCGCCCGTTTCGTTGAAGTGGCGCCAGCCGGCCGCGATCCGCACGTCCGGATAGGGCCTGAGCCGCGCCAGTAGCAGCTCGGCATTGCGCTGGGCGTAGACTGCGGTCCAGCGCACCAGCTGCGGATTGGCGTCGATGGCGGCAACCACGGCCTGGAACGCCGGCGGCCGCCCGGTGGTGTCGAGCCGGCCGGACACCTCGCCGAATTTGGCGGCGGGATCGCCCATCAACACCGCAAGCTCGCGCCGGGCGCTCGCCAGCGTCGCCTTGAAGCGCTCGCGGTCCGCCTTCACCAGGGCGGAGGCGACCTCGGCGCGGCCGGTCTCGGCCGGCGAGGAGGCACCGGCCTCGACACGGCGGCGCAGAAGCGGCGTCAGGCGGTCGATCGCGGCGATCTGCTCGTCGAGGATCTGGATGCGCCGCTGCGCGCCGAGCACGCTGAGAAAGGCGATCGCGGTCTCCGACAGCACCTCCAGCCTGATCGCCTTGCGCTGGATCGCGGCGACCTCGACGCCGGCTGCGCCTGCGGCAATCCGCGCCTCGCGCTTGCCGAACAGCTCGAAGGCCTGGCTGATCTGGAGCGTGGTCTCCGCCGAGCGCGTTCCGCGATATCTGCCGGAGCCGAATGAATCGTCCTGTTCGTAGGACAGTTCCGGATTGAGCAGGGCGCCCGCCTGGATACGCTGGCCCGTGGCGATGCCGACGTCGCGCTCGGCTGCCGTCAGGCGCGGGCTCGCCGCCAGCGCGCGCGACAGCGCGCTTCGCATCGTTAAAGTCTGGGCGTGAGCCGGTGCAAGCGCCGATGCTGCAATCAGACACGCTGCCGCGCACGCGAGGCGCGCGGCCATTCCCCTGCAAAACATAAAATCGACCTGTGAAGGATGAACCTAATGGGCGCGCCGCGCCCGACCAATCCGTTCAGGCAATAGGTCTGGGAGGGGGAGAGTCGGTATCGGGCACAATTCCGGCGAGGCGGGGGGCCTGTTGCGGGCTCGGTGCCGACACGAGCGCGATCGCCGCGGTCGATGGTGCCGGCTGTGCCACGGTCAGCGAAAAGCAGCCGTGGCAATGATGTCCGCCGATGGTCTTGTGGTCGCCATAGCCGGTAGCGCCATCGAGGACCGCGGCGATCTCCGAACCGCCGCGGGGCGTGGTGACGTCGATGTCGTGCGCGCCGTGCAGAGCGCCCGCGAGCAGATAGACCGCCGCGATCAGCACGGACAGCAGCCCGCGCGGAAAACGCGAGCGGCGGGATCCTGAGGGCTGACGGTTTGCGAGCACGAGTTCACTCTGGTTGCGGTCTGTGCCCGGCCTAGCATGGGTGCGGGAACAGTGTCGACCCGCAACATTGTTACGTCCCTGGAACAATTGCCGCAGCAGTGCATGCGCTGCCAGCGCCTCTCACTGGCGGATAATGACGCGCCGATGCGGCGCCATGGTTTCGAACGCGGGGGCCGGAGCGTCGCTGCCATTGTCACCTTCCATGGTGATGACCGCCCGACAGCTCGCTTCCATAGCCCGTTCCAGCCATTTGATGGCTTCGTCGATCCATTGGTCGCGGTGCTCGGGATCGGCGAGGGCCTTCTCCCGGAATGCATTCGCCTGATGCAGGCACGCCGTTCTGCGGTCCACGCGCCTCTCCTGATCCGGAGGTTCCGCCCCGATCGCATCATTGATGATCCCGGATCCGGCGTCGTTAACATACGACAGGAGGAAACCTGCCGGCCGCAACGCGGAAAGGCCCCAGCCGGACGAGCCGGCTGAGGCCTCATGTGCTCACAATCTCTATCCCTAGGACTTGGACAGACAACCCGCATCCTCCAAGTTCGTTCCATACGATCTGTCCAATTTGGAACGTTCCTCATACCTCGCGATTAGCGAGAGAAGAAACTGAGGAGGACGGACAATGGACGGACTGATTTATCTGATCGGCTTGATCGTCGTCATCATGGCGATCCTGTCGTTCTTCGGCCTGCGCTGAGAGCGCCGCGATGACGGTCGAGACTCTGATGCGGGAAGAGGTCATGGAAGGCGGCTTGGCAGTTGAGGCGCCTCGAACCATCCAGTGGAGCTCGGTGTTCGCGGGCGCGCTTGCTGCGAGTGCAATGTCGTTCATCCTGATCGGTTTTGGTGTCGCGGTCGGCCTCGGTGTCAGTTCGGCCTCGCCGAGCTGGCGCGATGCGTCGGCGGCGCTGGCGCTACTCTCCGGGCTCTATCTGATCATCCAGGCGATCGTCAGTTTTGGATTTGGCGGTTACGTCGCCGGCCGGACCACCCGGTCCGAGCCCGCGCTCGCAACGATCGAGGATGACGGCGAGCGGCGGGACGGGCTTCACGGGTTGACCGCCTGGGCGCTGGCAGTCCTGGCCGGCGCCGCGCTGCTGGCCCTTCTCGGCGCTGCCGCGATCGACCGTTCCCCGATGCGCAGCTCGGCGAGCAACACCTCGGCCGCCGAGCCCCTGTTGAGCTATGAGCTCGACAAGCTGTTCCGCGCGCCGCGCCGCGCTCCGAACACCGACCTAAGGGAAGCGCGCGCCGAAGCCGGACGTATCCTGATGACGTCGTCCAGCCACAGCGGCGTCGCCGCCGATGACCGGACGTACCTCGTGCAGCAGGTCGCCGCGGTCACGGGACTGGCGGCCCCCGACGCCGAAAAGCGCGTTGACGCCCTGATCGCAGACGCGAAGACGGCGATCAACCGCGCGCGGCGCAACTCGATCATCGTGGCGTTCTCGGTCGCAGCCGCGACCCTGATCGGCGCCGCAGTGGCCTGGGCCGCGGCGGTTGCCGGCGGACGCCATCGCGATGGAGAGCCGTTGCCGAACTGGATGGCGAGCGCCAACCGCTTCCACCGCAACCCGCGCGCAATGCCGGTGCCGTAGGCCCCTCAACCAAATGGAAATGGCCGGGCGCAAGCCCGGCCATATTCGACGTCTTCAGGAAGCGTCAGGCCTTCTCTTCCCAGATCATCGCCAGATGTACGATGGTCTGCACCGCCTTCTCCATGTCCTGCCGGCTGACCCATTCGAGCCGCGAATGGAACGCGTGCTCGCCGGCAAAGATGTTGGGGCAGGGCAGGCCCATGAAGGACAGGCGCGAGCCGTCGGTGCCGCCGCGGATCGCGGTGCGCATCGGGCGCAGGCCGGCGCGGCGGATCGCGTCGATGGCGTATTCGAGCACGTGCGGGTGACGATCGATCACCTGCTTCATGTTGCGGTACTGCTCCTTGACCTCGAACGTGTAGGTCGAGCGCGGGTAGTCCTTCATCACGTCCTTGACGATGCCCTCGAGCAGCGCCTCCTTTTCCTTCAGCCCTTCCTCGGTGAAGTCGCGGACGATGAAGGAGAGCGTCGCCTGTTCGAGCGCGCCGTCGATGCCGATCGGATGCAGAAAACCCTGCTTGCCCGAGGTGGTCTCGGGCGAGCAGCCCTCCTTCGGCAGACGCTCGACGATGGCCGCGGCGATCTTGATGGCGTGCTCCATTTTGCCCTTGGCGTAGCCGGGATGGGCGCTGACGCCGTTGATGGTGATGGTGGCGCCGTCGGCCGAGAAGGTCTCGTCCTCGACGCAGCCGGCGCTCTCGCCGTCCATGGTGTAACCGAAATCGGCGCCAAGCTTGTTCAGGTCGACATTATCGACGCCGCGGCCGATCTCCTCGTCCGGCGTGAACAGGATCTTGATGGTGCCGTGCTTCACGTCGGGATTGTTGATGAAGAAATGCGCGGCATCCATGATCTCGGCGACGCCGGCCTTGTTGTCGGCGCCTAATAGCGTCGTGCCGTCGGTGGTGATGATGTCGTTGCCGATCTGGTTCTTCAGCGCAGGGTGCTCATTGAAGCGGATCACCTGGCTGGTGTCGCCGGGCAGGACGATGTCGCCGCCGCGATAGTTCTTCACGATTTGCGGCTTGACGTCCTTGCCGGTGACGTCGGGCGAGGTGTCCATGTGCGAGCAGAAGCAGATCACCGGCACCTTCTTGTCGGTGTTGGCCGGGATCGTTCCGTAGACGTAGCCGTAATCGTCGAGATGCGCGTCCACAACGCCCATGGCCTTCAGCTCGGCAGCGAGCACGCGGCCGAGATCCTTCTGCTTCTCGGTCGACGGCGAGCTGGGGGATGCCGGATCGGACTGGGTGTCGATGGTGACGTAGCGCAGGAAGCGCTCGGTCACGGTATGCGAAAAGGAGAGGGAGGACATTCTGGTCAAACCGCCGGGTGTTCTTGAAGCTGGCGGTATATCAGAAAAGCGGGCCGTGATGCGGCCGCAACGGGCTCGGGGTCTGGCTTTAGCGGCCTCAGATCGCTTCCTTCAGTTCCTTCACCGGGCGGAACGCGACCTTCCTGGTGGCCTTGATGTGGATCGCTTCGCCGGTGGAAGGATTACGGCCGGTGCGGGCGGCGCGCTTGCGGACCTGGAGGATGCCGAGGCCGACGATGCGGACCCGGTCGCCCTTCTTGAGGTGCTTGGTGATCAGATCGACCATGTCGGTCAGCACGGCCTCGGCATGCTTTTTGGAGACATCCTGGCGCTCGGCAATGTCGGCGGCGAGGTGCTTGAGCGTGATCGTGGCGGGCGCGGCTGCCTTCTTCGCAGAATCCTTCTTAGCCGGATCCTTCTTAGCCATGTCTGGCCTCCTCGATCTTGCAGGTCGTCCAGAAGGGAGATGGCCCCTGACCCGCAAGTTCCCGGAGGCGTAGACGATTCGGGACCGGACTGACTACGCCCCCGGCGTTACCGAGGGCCGCGTTCGTGTGTGCCAGCAGTGGAATCCGCTGGTTTGAGCTGTGGATGCAACATCCTTGACTTCACCAGATCGGGCCTTTAAGTCCCCCCTCGTTCCGCAGACATTGCGTGTCACGCGGGAGTAGCTCAGTTGGTTAGAGCGCCGGCCTGTCACGCCGGAGGTCGCGGGTTCGAGCCCCGTCTCTCGCGCCATTTTTGGCAAATAGATCAAATAGTTGCTGTCGCGGCCAAAAGCGCCGCTTGGACTGCCGTTTCATCCCGATCGCTTCCTCCCCGCCAGAATTCGTCTATTTCGGCTTGGACTCCTCGATATGCGCGAGGATGCGCCGTGCGTCGGTGCTGCCGGCCTGCGCTGCCTTGGCCAGGAGCCGCCTGGCCGCGGCAAGGTCCCGTCGGCCGCCGATTCCGTTGGCGTTGCACCGGGCGAGATTGACCAGAGCTTCGAGTCCGCCCATCGCGGCGCCCCTCTGGTACAGCGCCCGAGCCAATTTCAGGTCTCGCCTGGCTCCCAGTCCCTTCTCGGCAAGCTCCCCCATCCTGTTGATGGCCGTCGCATCGCCGAGCTCGGCGGCCCGCTGGTACAACGCATAGGCCTTTGCGGGATCGCTGGCCGCGCCGATTCCACGCTCCTGCTGTAGGCCGAGGCTGACGAGTGCTGGCGCAATCTTCTTCTCGGCGGCCATCTCATAGTAGAAGCGCGAGCGGGCGGGATCTTTCTCGACGCCGTTGCCGTTCTCGTACATCAATCCGAGCTCGTAGAGCGCGCGTGCGTTGCCGAGCTCGGATGCCGCCTTGTAGCTCGCCACCGCTCCTCCGTAATCGCGCATGGCGAACAATGAACGCCCGAGCTGGTAGTGCAGGCGGTCCGCCCCTGGCCACCGCTTGACCGCCTCCGCGCACGCCGCAACCGCGCTCGCCGCCTTTAGATTGTCGCGCGTCTCGCCTTGGTCGGCGCCGGCTGCCCTCAAATCCGCGAGCCCGGCAACGGCGTTGTCGCAGTGCTGCATGACGGCGGTATCGTCCTGGACGACTTGCTTGACGGGATGGAGATAGATCTTGTCCTTGGAAAGCTGACCATACATGTAGGGCGTCTGCTTCCGGTGCGTTGCCTGCCGAACCTCGTCGCGAACGTTGCGAAACACGAAGTTGATCTCGAGGTCGGCCTGCCGGAGGTATTTCAGCAGCGCCGCAGCGAAAGGGCTGTTGCGGCCTTCGCCTTCTTCCGCGGTCCGCCCCGGCTCCGCTGGAAAGAACACGAGCGTGTTGCGGATCGGTGTGCTTCCGGCTGAGGTCAGGGAAGAGCTGCTGCTGCGGCCATTCGGTATCGCAGGGAACGGGTTCTCCCGCATGGCATCCAGGATCACCAGACCCAGCCTGCGAGCCCGCCCTGCGGCAGCGGTCACCGCAGCCAGGGGAACGGTCTCTGCGTTGGCCGACTCAGGTGTCGCAAGATGCGCATCCACGGGGATCAGGTAACTGCCGACACCGGCAGCTGCACTGTATCCGGCAAAATAGAAGACCGCGATGTCCGCAGCGGCGGACTTCTCGGTGAAGGCGACGAGCCCCACGTGCAGATCGTCGATGGTCGTGTTCTTGCGCAGATCGACATCGAAGCCGAGGCCGGCGAGACCCGCGGCAATGTCCTCGGCATCATTGACGGGAGAGCCGAGCGGCGGCGCGTTCGCGTAGCTCGCGTTTCCAATGACCAAGGCGACACGGCGGTTGGAAGCTTCTGCTTCGGCGTCGAAGAGAAGCCCGATGGCAATGAACAGTGCCAGCCAGCGCAAGTTGGAGTCGCGTCCCTTAGTCGATGCCCGAACGGAGCTGCCGCCTCATCCAGTCGCGGTCGGTGAGAAAATCGAGGCCGAGCAGACCATAGTCGACGCGCAGAAACCCGTCCACTCCAGACGACACCGCCGCGGGAGTCTGCCGCGCGACCTCCTGCGCCATCACGCCGACATAGAACCTCGCATCGCCCTTGTATCGATAGCGATAGAGGCGGAGGCCAGTATCGGTCCAGCCGAGTGCCGTAATGTCCTCCTTGAGGCGGATGTCCGATGGAATGGTGACGCGGCTCGCGGCATTCGAAGCGGCAGTCGAGGCCGCTCTGCTGGCCGCGCTTGATGCAGCGCTCGAGGCTGATCGGCTGGCAGCGTTCGACGCTGCGGCTGATGCCGCCTGCGATGCCGCCCGGCTTGCTGCGCTCGACGCGGCATTGCTGACCGCAGTCGAAACGGCATTGCTGACCACGTTGCCGACGACGTTGCTGACGACGCCGCTGACCACATTGCCGACATTCTGGTTCACGCGTGCAACCACTCGCCGATATTCGCGATTGCGAACCTTTTCCTCTTCCGAGCGGGTGTAGGCGGAAACCAGCAGCCCGCGCCGGCGCGCCTCGGTCACCGCGTTGATCATGCATCCCTTGGGATTGCCCTTGGACCGGCAAAGCTGGAATTGAAGCTGGACGTAGTCGGGGTATTTTTTGATGGATCTGGCGCACGCCCCGGAATCGCCGTCGAAGCAGGCGTTCACGTCGCTGTCGTGCGCTGATTGCAGCATCAGCTCGGTGGAATTGACCGGTCGCAGGGCAAGGTCGCTGCCCGGCGGCAGGCGGTTATGGCGCGAGCTCGGATAGCGCTCGGCAAACCGGCCAACCACGCTCTTGTCGCGTGATTCCTTCAGGACATCCCATGCCTTCTCGACTGCCTCCGAATTGCCGGTGGTCGTCTCGGCCGAGGCGAGCTGATAGCTCGCCGGTGGCGGACCGGGCATGTCGATCTGCCCGGTGGCTTGGCCCGGCTTAGCCGACTTCTCGAGCGAAGCCAGCGCGACCCGGGCGCTCTCGACATGCTCGCCAAACGGATAGAGATCCAAATAGGCGCGGTAGGCCGCGAGCGACTTCTGTCGCTCGACGATCTTCCAGGCGTTCGTTTCAGCCGTCTGCAACTGCGCAATGCGCTGGTCGATTTCGGCCGTATGCGCGCTCGCCGGGAATTGCTGGGCGAAACGGCGCAAGGTCGCGATCTCGTTGGTCGAGCGGACGAACTCCCAGGCGAGCTGCTCGGCATCTGCTCCACCATCGCCGTTTGCGACGGCAGCGTCGCCGTTGAGATAGATGTCGCCCTTCGGCAGCGTCCCGTAGATTGCCGGCTCTTGTGTCCCGGTCTCCTTCCAGACTTCGTCGTGCACGATCCGGAAGAGATAGTTGATCTCGAGTTGCGGCGTTTCGACATGGCGCAGGAGCGAGCCGGAGTAGGGGCTATTCCGCCCGGCCCCGTCGCTCGCCGTCGTGCCGGCAGCGGCCGCAAAGGCAACGAGCACGTTGTCGCTCACCTCGACAGGGGCAAGACCGCGCGTGTCGGCCGCGAAAGGCGTCGGGGAACGGGGTGTGCCGGACACTGGCGCGGCCGCCTTGGATGGCCGCGACGACAGCGCGCGTCCCGCGGCGGCGACCTTCGTCGTTTCGAACGGGTCGTTGCGGCAGGCGTCGAGAACCACGAGGCCGATGATCTTCGGCATCACGGAGATATCGATCAGGGTCTCGAGATTGATCGCCTCGGCATAGACATCGATCTCGGACTTGATTTCGGCATCGACCGGAATCAGCCAGTTCTTTCCGTCCATTTCGACGCCATGGCCTGCGAAGAAGATCACCGCCTTGTCGGCCGTCTTCGCCGCATTGCCGAATTCGATGAGGGCCTGCCGGAAATGATTGTAGTCGAGGTCGGCGAGGTGTCTGACGGAATATCCCAGACGACCCAGCGACGTCGCCATGTCGGCGGCGTCGTTGGCCGGGTTGATGAGTTTTGGGACCTTGCGATAGTTGCTGTTGCCGACAACGAGCGCGATCCTGTCTCCGGCGGTCGCCTGCAGTATTGTCGAAACGAGCATCGACAATGCTACGCAGCTGAGAACGGCGATCCGGCGTGCCAGATCCTGCAACATGAAGACGGGACGCGAGCTTGCGAGAACGAAAATCCCGAAATGGGCAGGCATCGGCAGAAACTCAGAAAATGAAAAATCGCAGAAACGGGCTAAGGCGGCTTGTTCGTGGATTCTACATCAAGGGATGCTGGATGACGACATCAAAGGCCTCCGTGTTCAGGATTTCGTGAACCGGGAGTGGCGATGCTTCGACCAAGAGGCTGCACATCGCGAGCGGTGAAACCAGTCGCGCTGCGCTGGTGTTGATGGCGCAGGCGGCCGAGGCCGGCGACATCTTCGGAGACTGCGGATGACCAGGACAGTCAAGTTCGCCCGTGCGCCGATTCTGGCCCTGCCGCTGCTCGTCGCTTTGTGCAGCGTGGCCCGCTGCAATGATCCGGCCGAGTCGTCACGCGACTCCATCATCCAGAACGTTCGAGAGGACGTGCGGCGGCACATCCGGGCACGGGAAGCAGGCAAGCCTAAGAAAAGTCCGGAGCTGAGCCAGACGGCAACGCAGCGTGGTGCCACGAAGAAGCGAAACCGCTCGACGGTGGAGTAGTGGGATATCGGCGCGCGCCCTGCGTTGGGTTGCTTCTCGTATCCAGGCGTGTTGCTCGGCGTGCAGCGCGGCCTGGGAAAGTGTTGCAAATGAGCATCAGCTGGGCGCGCTTGATGGAGCCGAACCCCCAATTCAGCCAATCAGGTGAAGACGCCGCGGGTGCTTTGCAAATAAATTCGGCGCCTGAAGCTTGCGGGAATTTACCTCCCGCCAAGGCTCGGGGCTGAACCAGCAGGGGGCTGATCGAATACCATGAGGGCAGGAATTTTCCGCCGCAGCTTTGTCGTGGCCGTACCTTTTTTGCTTAGTCTGTTTGCGACGCGACCGGTCTCCGCACAGGAGGTCAATGTTCCGCAGCAAGTCATCAACAACACCGTTCAGAACATCATCCAGAACGTCCGCGACCAGATTCAGCATCGCAGGGTCGTTACTCCTCCTGGAATGCTGCGCTTCAGCGGCGAGGAGTCTGATTTCGACCGCCGTGATCCGTTCGCCGCAAGGGGTGTCAGCAATCCGTTCGGTGCCCTGGCCTACGCCAAGGCTCCGGCACTTGCAGCGCCGCCCCCGGCGGTCTGGCTTTACGGCGCGAACCTCGTCGGCAGTGGCGACAGTGCGCAATCGAGCGGGGTCCAGGTCAGCGTTGCGACGGTGACCGGCGCAGTCGATGTGACCAAGATCGGTATCTTCACTGCAACCGACGCGCTGACCTTCATCGGGACTGGCTCCCATTCGTGGGCGCACACCTTCACGAATGGCGGACTGACGACCGATGGTTCAATTCCATCGACTTCCGGCACCCTGTCGTATCTCAACGGCGGTTTCTCGACTGACTTCACCGCGCTTGCGAGCTGGACTCGCACCACATCCAATCTTCCCCTTGCCGCGACCGCGGACGGCACCGGCATCGCCTATACCTGGAACGGCCAATACCGGTTCGACTTCCCCTACACCGTGTGGTTCGAGCCCACGGTCGGCGTAACCTATTCGGAGGGCTATACCGCCAATTTCGGCAGCAAGACGGGCGATTCAACCGAATTTCACGGTGGCATCCGTGCCGGCTTCGAGACGGACTGGCTGGGCTTTAAGATCCAGCCGTCGATCTCGGGTCAGTACTACAGGATCGTTGACGCGAGCGGCGCCGGCGCCGTTGGAGGTGCGGTCCCCGTTGCGGCCGGCGTGATCGGTACTAATGGTCTTCGCGGTTCCGCAAAGGTCAACGTGCTCTGGACGCCGCAGCTGTCGTCCTACCTCGAAGTTCATGGCAGCAGCATCACCTTGCCGGACCCCCTGCTGCCTGGGGTTGGCGGATTCGGAACCTCGATCGCGGGTACTCAGGCCGGCCTTCGCTATACCTGGTAGAGTGATCTCGAAGACGGATGCCCGCCGTGCCCGGCGGGCATCTTCTTGCGCTCCTCTCGCGCCTGGCGGAGGCAACATCCCCCGCGGCGCCGTCGCATGGGTGAAACCGAATGAAAAGGCCGCCTGAAGGCGGCCGTTTGGTATCAAACCGGACCTTTTCGGTTGTTCAGCGAATCTCGGACGTGCCCGCGCTGGTCACCACCACCGGCTTGCCGGCCTTGATGACCTGGGTGGACTGGGCGGTCTGGCTGTAATCGGCATGGGTGCGGGCCGCAATCCCGAAGCCGGCCACGGCAATGCCGGCCACCAGCGCCACCACCACGATCTTCAGGTGGGTCGCACGATCAGCAGAATGAATTGAGTGGTTCATCTGAGCCTCCCGACGGGCTTTGCCGTCGTCTACGGGCTCATCTTCTAAGCGCCGTCTGTTTCCGGATGGTTTCGCGGGTTCCGCAAAATGGTTTCATCTCGCCCGGCCGGCAAGTTTCATTCGGACGGCCGCGCTGGGCTGGTCTGGGGCGCCGTTTGGCCGCCCGATCGTCTTTCGGTGATCGCCGCCGAAGCCCGCTGATGTTGCAGCAACATACGGAAATATTGGAGCATTTCTAAGAGTCCTTCTAAGAAGCATTCAATTAGGGAATTCCCGCGCCCTCACATAAGCGTCATCGCGAGCGCATGCCGTTCCGGGGACAGGCGGCATGACGCATCGAAACATGCAGCTTTGGGGTGGCGCGTTGAACAGTCTTGGAATGCTGCGGTCGGCCGTGTTGGCGACCGCATCCGCTTGGGTTTTGATGCCTCCGGCATCGCTTGCACAATCTTCCGCGCAGAGTGGCGCGCAGAACATTCCGCCGGTGACGGTCACGGCGCCGGAAGCGCGCCGCCGCACCGCGGCGACGCCTCAGCGCCGCGCGACGCGGATCTCGGCGCAGACCCCTGCCTCGAACAGGCCGCAGCCACGGCGCGACGTCGGCTTCGTCGAGACGCCGCGCGGGCCGGTGAATGGCTATGTCGCCGGCCGCAGCTCGTCGGGCACCAAGACCAACACGCCGATCATGGAGACGCCGCAGGCGGTGTCCGTCATCGGTGCCGAGCAGATCCGCGACCAGAAGCCGAACAAGCTCGACGAGGTTCTGCGCTACACCGCCGGCGTGCGGGCAGGGACTTTCGGTACGGACACGCGCAACGATTGGTGGCTGATCCGCGGCTTCAAGTCCGAGGACATTGGGCTGTTCCTCGACGGCATGCAGCTGTTCTACACGTCCTATGCGAGCTGGAAGCTGCAGACGCCCAACATGGAGCGTGTCGAGGTGCTGCGCGGTCCGTCGGCGGTGCTGTATGGCGGATCGAGCCCGAGCGGCATCGTCAACGTCATCAGCAAGATGCCGCCGGCCGAACCGATCCGTTACATCGAGACCGGCGTCAACAACTTCGGCAACGCCTATGTCAGCTTCGACATGGGCGGTCCGGTTGCGACCAGTCCTGATAACGGCAAGCTGTTCGCGCGCGTGGTCGGCCAGGTCCAGAACGGCGGTACGCAGGTCAACTTCACACCTGACAACAACTACTTCATCGCGCCGTCGGTCACGTGGAAGCCCGATGCCGACACGACCTTCACGGTGCTGGCGTCGGCCTCGAAGCAGGATACCCGCGGCATCAACTTCCTGCCCTATCAGGGCACGGTGACCAGCGCGCCGTTCGGCAAGATCCCGACCAGCTTCTTCGTCGGCGATCCCAGTGTCGATAAGTTCACGCGCGAGCAGGAGATGCTCGGCTACCAGTTCGAGCGTCATCTCACCGACGATGTGACGTTCCGTCAGAACGCGCGCTTTGCGCATGTCGACATCACCTATCGCGGCTATGTCGGCAACGGCTGGGACAACATCAACACGGCGACGATGGGCCGCTATAACTGGTATGCGAAAAACACCGCGAATCAGGCCAATCTCGACAACCAGCTGGAGTATCGTTTCAACACCGGCGCCGTCAGGCACACGATGCTGTTCGGTGTCGATCTGCGGGGCTATCAAATCGACGATTACCAGGCCTTCGGGTTCGGTGTGCCCTCGATCAACGTCTTCAATCCGGCCTACGGAGGAGCTGAGGTTCCGCTACCCGGCTCGCCGTTCCGCAACTTCCTCATCACGCAGAAACAGGCTGGTACTTACGTTCAGGACCAGATGAAGCTCGGCAATTTCACGCTGGTGCTGAGCGGCCGCAATGACTGGGTCGAGACGACGCAGGAAGCCCGGGACACCGGCGCCACCGTCGCCAGCCGCGACGACAGCAGGTTCAGCGGCCGCGCCGGGTTGATCTACAATTTCGACAACGGCATCTCACCTTACGTCTCCTATTCAACGAGCTACAATCCAATCATCGGCCTTAATGCGTCGAACCAGCTTTTCCTGCCGGAGACCGGTAAGCAGGCCGAAATCGGCGTGAAGGTCGCGCCGGTCGGATTCGACGGCTATTTCACCGTTTCGGCGTTCGACCTTGTCCGTCAGAATGTCCCGACAACGGTGCCGGGCAGCGTTCCGCTCCTGCAGAACCAGACTGGCGAGGTGACCTCGCGCGGCATCGAGCTCGAGGCGGTGGCCAATGCCACGAAGGAGCTGAAGTTCATCGGTGCCTTCACGGCCTATAATCTCTTTGTGAGCAAGGATCTCGATCCGACGCTCGTCGGCAAGACGCCGACCAACACGCCCGAACTCCTGGTGTCCGGCTGGGCCGACTACACCTTCAAGGACGGACCGCTCGCGGGCTTCGGCTTCGGCGGCGGCGTACGTTACATCGGCTCGTCCTGGGCCGATACCGCCAACACGCTCGAGGTTCCCGCGGTCGTGCTCGGCGATCTCGCGCTCCACTATGAATGGCAGAACTGGCGGACGGCGCTGAACGTGATCAACCTGACCGATAAGATCTATGTCGCAAGCTGCGCGTCGTCCACGTCCTGCTTCTACGGCGACCGTCGGCGCGTCACCGCCAGCGTCTCCTACAAATGGTGAGGACAGGCGAGGGCAGGGCCGGAAGGCTCTGGGACGAAGCGCAACCGATCGTGACGTTCGCTCGGCTCCACCTGGGCGTCCGCTGATCTGCGGTTACGATGAGCTCGCGGGCCATGCCCCCCGGCCCAAAGCTCATCCGGGCGCGGCGCGAGCGACCGGCAGGTCGCCGCCGCGCCCGCGACCGGCTTGGAGCCAATCGCGGGCACATTCGCCGGACGAGCCCTGGTCCTGTGATGACGCATGGCTCCTCCGATTACTCTGAGCTGTGGACAGGTCTTTCCTGCACCTGAGGCGGCGGCACCAGCATTGTTGGTCCTGACCGCGCCGATCGGCAAATCTGTCGCCGCGACAACGGGGGAATTGCCCCTGCGGCGCTGCATCAAAGCCCGAGCATTTGGTCGGTCAGCGCGCAGCGATAGCTGCCTCGGCCCGAGTGCCGCAATCTCAGAACGGCTGACCTGCGAGACCGTGGCAGCCCTTGCTGGGTGGGGCGATCTGCTCCATACCAGCCGCGGGGTGATTCCGGGATTTTCACCGTTCTGGGGGCGGCAAAGGGCCCGAAAAGAGCGTGTCTTGCGCCCATTGGTGCACTGCGCTAAGGCTCAGAATAATTCCAAATCGGACGAATCCGTGGCTGTCCCGAGGCTGCGGGAAAAGGGCTCGCCAATGAGCGGCATTCTGCAGAACTATCTTCCACTCGTCGTCTTTATAGGGGTAGCGGGCCTGATCGGCCTCGTGCTGCTGATCGCGCCGTTCATCGTGGCGTTCCAGCAGCCGGATCCCGAAAAGCTGTCGGCCTACGAGTGCGGCTTCAACGCCTTCGACGACGCCCGCGTGAAGTTCGACGTCCGCTTCTATCTCGTCGCCATCCTCTTCATCATCTTCGATCTCGAGGTGGCGTTTCTGTTTCCCTGGGCGGTGGCGTTCGGCAAGCTTGGCGCGACCGGCTTCTGGTCCATGGTGGTGTTCCTCGCCGTGCTGACGGTCGGGTTCGCCTATGAATGGAAGAAAGGGGCCCTCGAATGGGATTGAACCCGTCTACACAGTCCGCAGGTCCGGTGATCGCACCGGCCCCGAAGGGCATTCTGGATCCTTCGACCGGCAAGCCGGTCGGGGCCAATGATCCGTTCTTCCTCGAGGTCAATTCCGAGCTGTCCGACAAGGGCTTCTTGGTGGCCGCGACCGACGACCTCATCACCTGGGCGCGTACCGGCTCTTTGATGTGGATGACCTTCGGTCTCGCCTGCTGCGCGGTCGAGATGATGCAGGTCTCGATGCCGCGCTACGACGTCGAGCGCTTCGGCTTCGCCCCGCGTGCCTCGCCGCGTCAGTCCGACGTGATGATCGTGGCGGGAACGCTGACCAACAAGATGGCGCCGGCGCTGCGCAAGGTCTACGACCAGATGCCCGAGCCGCGCTACGTCATCTCGATGGGCTCCTGCGCCAATGGCGGCGGCTACTATCACTATTCCTACTCGGTCGTGCGCGGCTGCGACCGCATCGTGCCGATCGACATCTACGTGCCGGGCTGCCCGCCCACGGCGGAGGCGCTGCTCTACGGCGTGCTGCTGCTGCAGAAGAAGATCCGGCGCACCGGCACCATCGAACGCTAAGGTTTTACGTCATGGACGACGCCAAGCTCGACGCCCTGGGGCAGACGATCGTTAGCGCGCTTCCGGGCGCCGCGACCGGTCACTCGGTGGCCTTCAGCCAGCTCACCGTTGACGTCGAGGCCGCCAGGATCGTCGAGGTGGTCAAGTACCTCCGCGATGACCCGAACTGCCGGTTCGTCAACATCACCGACATCACGGCGGTGGACTATCCGGATCGCGAGAAGCGCTTCGACGTCATCTATCACTTCCTGTCGCCGACCTTGAACGCGCGCATCCGGCTCAAGGCGCAAGCCGACGAGACCACGCAGGTGCCCTCGCTGATCGACGTCTTCCCGGGCGCCGACTGGTTCGAGCGCGAAGCCTACGACCTCTACGGCGTGTTCTTCGTCGGCCATCCCGACATGCGCCGCATCCTCACCGACTACGGCTTCGAGGGCCATCCGCTGCGCAAGGATTTCCCGCTCACCGGCTTCGTCGAGGTCCGCTACGACGATCAGGAGAAGCGGGTGGTGTACGAGCCGGTCCGGCTCAACCAGGAATTCCGCAAGTTCGACTTTTTGTCTCCTTGGGAAGGTGCCGACTATCCGGTGCTTCCGGGCGATGAAAAAGCGGGGCCGAAGGTCTGATCATGAACGAGCAACCGCAGAATCTTCGTAACTTCACGATCAACTTTGGTCCGCAGCATCCTGCGGCGCACGGCGTGCTGCGCCTCGTGCTGGAGCTGGACGGCGAAGTGGTAGAGCGCGTCGATCCGCATATCGGCCTGCTTCACCGCGGCACCGAGAAGCTGATCGAGCAGAAGACGTACTTGCAGGCGATCCCTTATTTCGACCGGCTCGACTACGTCGCGCCGATGAATCAGGAGCACGCCTTCTGCCTCGCCGCCGAAAAGCTGCTCGGCATCGAGGTGCCGCGCCGCGGCCAGCTGATCCGCGTGCTCTATTGCGAGATCGGCCGCATCCTCTCGCATCTGCTCAACGTCACCACGCAGGCGATGGACGTCGGCGCGCTGACTCCGCCGCTGTGGGGCTTCGAAGAGCGCGAGAAGTTGATGGTGTTCTATGAGCGCGCCTCGGGCAGCCGCATGCATGCGGCCTATTTCCGTATCGGCGGCGTGCATCAGGACCTGCCGCAGAAGCTGGTCGACGACATCGAGGCCTGGTGCGATCCGTTCCTCAAGGTCGTCGCCGATCTCGACCGTCTGCTCACCGCCAATCGCATCTTCAAGCAGCGCAACGTCGACATCGGCGTGGTGCCGCTCAAGGAAGCCTGGGAATGGGGTTTCTCGGGTGTGATGGTGCGCGGCTCGGGCGCGGCCTGGGACTTGCGCAAGTCGCAGCCCTATGAGTGCTACGCCGAGATGGATTTCGACATTCCGATCGGCAAGAACGGCGACTGCTACGACCGCTACCTGATCCGCATGGAAGAGATGCGCCAGTCCGTGCGCATCATGAAACAGTGCATCCAGAAGCTGAACGCGCCTGACGGCAAGGGCCCCGTCGTCGTCGAAGACAACAAGGTCGCGCCGCCGCGCCGTGGCGAGATGAAGCGCTCGATGGAAGCGCTGATCCACCACTTCAAGCTCTACACCGAAGGCGTCCACGTGCCGGCCGGCGAGGTCTATGCTGCGGTCGAGGCGCCCAAGGGCGAGTTCGGCGTCTATCTCGTCGCCGACGGCACCAACAAGCCCTACAAGTGCAAGATCCGCGCGCCGGGCTTCGCGCATCTCCAGGCGATGGATCACATCTGCCGCGGCCATCTGCTCGCCGACGTCTCGGCGATCCTCGGCTCGCTCGACATCGTGTTCGGAGAGGTCGATCGGTGATGGCGCAGGCGCCGATCCAGTTTGACCGTGCCTCGGGGGCTCTTGAAGGGGCCAACCTGTGGGAGCGGACGGCTGCCTTGGCGCTGGTGACGGGATCGAAGATCTCCTCGCACTTCTCGCATATGGGCTACATCGCCTGCGCGAATTTGCTGCGCAAGACGCTGCCCGAGCGCAACATCGCGATCAGGCTCAATCCCGACGCGGTGTTC
Organism: Bradyrhizobium sp. IC4059; assembly: GCF_020193615.1. NCBI lineage: Bacteria > Pseudomonadati > Pseudomonadota > Alphaproteobacteria > Hyphomicrobiales > Nitrobacteraceae > Bradyrhizobium > Bradyrhizobium sp. IC4059. The sequence goes on along the minus strand of NZ_JADYVH010000005.1, from coordinate 274,534 downwards.
GAATTCCCCTACGGCGACGGCTATTGGAGCAAGCTGCTCAACCGCTCCTACATTTACGAGGACGAGCTCGAGCTCTTGTTCGCCAATTCCATCGACGTCGACTACACGCTGCTCGATTGCGGCGCCAATTACGGCTATTGGTCGGTGCTGGTGTCGAGCAAGCCGTTCGGCGCGCACAAGGCGATCGCGATCGAGCCGTCGGGCCTGAACTATTCGAAGCTCGCCAACAATGCGCGCATCAACGCTGGCCGCTTCGAGACCATGAAATGCGCCATCGGCGCGGCGCGCGGCACCGCGCGTCTGTCGGGCACCAAGCACGAGGCCTTCAGCATCGCCGGCGATCAGTCGGCGGGCGGCGAGGAGGTCCCGGTGATCGCGCTCGACAATTTGATCGAGGACGGCAAGGTCGCGGCCACCGGCAAATACCTGATCAAGCTCGACGTCGAAGGCGTCGAGATCGAGGCGATCAAGGGCGGCGTCCGCCTGCTGCAGACCGACAGCGTGATCATGTGCGAGGAGCACGGCAGCGACCGTTCTCACGCCGTGTCGCGCTTCATCCTCGAGCAGACCCCGCTGAAGCTGATCGTGTTCGATCCGCGCAGCAACCGCATGGAGACCGTGACCGAGCTGTCGATCCTCGACCGCATCAAGGTCTCGACCCACGTCGGCTACAACGTTTTCGGCACCGCAAGCGCATTCTGGCAGGACAGGATCGAGGCCATGAACGCCAAGAACCTGGATACCAAAAATCTGAATGCCAAGTCCGCGCGCCGCATGCAGTGAGAGATTGAAGAGATGTCCGTTCGCCGATTAGCACCGAAGGAAGTCCAGCCCGCGAGCTTTGCGTTCACGGAGGAGAACCTCGCATTCGCCCGGCAGCAGATCGCGAAATATCCCGCCGGCCGCCAGGCCTCCGCCGTCATCGCCATCCTCTGGCGCGCGCAGGAGCAGAACGAGGGCTGGGTGTCGGAGGCCGCGATCCGCGTCATCGCCGACATGCTCGACATGCCCTATATCCGCGTGCTGGAAGTCGCGACCTTCTACACCATGTTCCAGCTCGCCCCCGTCGGCAAGAAGGCCCACGTCCAGGTCTGCGGCACCACGCCGTGCCGGCTGCGCGGCGCCGAGGATCTGATCCACGTCTGCGAGCACCGCATCCATCACGAGCCCTTCCATCTCTCCAAGGACGGCAATTTCAGCTGGGAGGAGGTGGAGTGCCTGGGGGCCTGCGTGAACGCGCCGATGGTGCTGATCGGCAAGGACACCTATGAGGACCTGACCAAGGAAAGCTTCGGCAAGGTGCTCGATGGCTTCGCTTCGGGCAATCCGCCCAAGCCCGGTCCGCAGAACGGCCGCCAATTCTCGGCGCCGATATCAGGACCGACCACGCTCAAGGAGATCACCTGATGCGTGATCTCGTCGTAACCGGAGGGACCGCGGCCGTGAAGAAATGGGGCTTCGTCGCCATGCACGCCGCGATCGCGGCTGCCTTCATGTTCCTGCTGCAGCGTTACTTCATGAACGCGTCGCAGGAGACCAGTCTGCTCTGGGCGCTGTTCTTCGCCGTCTGCGCCGCCGGACTTGCCTACAAGCAGTCCATTCGTTGATCGGAAAGCACTGATATGCTCGAGGACAAGGACCGCATCTTCAAGAACCTCTACGGCCTCTATGATTGGGGGCTCGAGGGTGCGCGGCGCCGCGGCGCCTGGGACGGCACCAAGAACATCATCGACAAGGGCCGCGACTGGATCATCAACGAGATGAAGGCCTCAGGGCTGCGCGGCCGCGGCGGCGCCGGCTTCCCCACCGGTCTCAAGTGGTCCTTCATGCCGAAGGAATCGACCGACGGCCGTCCCAGCTATCTCGTCGTCAACGCCGACGAATCCGAGCCCGGCACCTGCAAGGACCGCGAGATCATGCGGCATGATCCGCATCTGTTGGTCGAGGGCTGCCTGATCGCGAGCTTCGCGATGAACGCGCATGCCTGCTACATCTATGTCCGCGGCGAGTTCATCCGCGAGCGCGAGCGCCTTCAGGCCGCGATCGACCAGGCCTATGAAGCCAAGCTGATCGGCAAGGACAATCTCAACGGCTGGCCGTTCGACCTCTACGTCGCCCACGGCGCCGGCGCCTATATCTGCGGCGAGGAGACTGCGCTGCTCGAAAGCCTCGAGGGCAAGAAGGGTCAGCCGCGGCTGAAGCCGCCGTTCCCGGCGAATGTCGGTCTGTTCGGCTGCCCGACCACCGTCAACAACGTCGAATCCATCGCCGTTGCGCCCGATATCCTGCGCCGCGGCGCGGCGTGGTTCGCCGGCATCGGCCGCCCGAACAATGTCGGCACCAAGCTGTTCTGCATCTCCGGCCATGTCGAGCGGCCCTGCAACGTCGAAGAGGCTATGGGCATCCCGTTCCGTGAGCTGATCGAGAAGCATTGCGGCGGCATTCGCGGCGGCTGGGACAACCTCAAGGCCGTGATCCCCGGCGGCTCGTCGGTGCGCATGGTGCCGGCCGAGCAGATCATCGACACCCCGATGGATTTCGATAGCCTGAGCAAGCTGCGCTCGGGCCTCGGCACCGCCGCCGTGATCGTGATGGACAAGTCGACCGACCTGATCCGTGCGATCGCCCGCATCTCCTATTTCTACAAGCACGAGAGCTGCGGCCAGTGCACGCCGTGCCGCGAGGGCACGGGCTGGATGTGGCGCGTCCTGACCCGCATGGCCGAAGGCCGTGCCCACAAGCGCGAGATCGACATGCTGCTCGAGGTCACCAAGCAGGTCGAAGGCCACACCATCTGCGCGCTCGGCGACGCCGCGGCCTGGCCGATCCAGGGCCTGATCACGCACTTCCGCCACGAGATCGAAGCGCGCATCGACCAATATTCGCACAAGGCCGATGTCGATGACATCGGGGTCCGCGATCCCGTGAACATGGTCGCGGCGGAGTAAGAGACATGACCAAGCTCATCATCGACGGCAAAGAGATCGATGTCCCCGCCGAGTACACGCTGCTTCAGGCGTGCGAGGCGGCCGGCGCCGAGATTCCGCGCTTCTGCTATCACGAGCGGCTGTCGATCGCCGGCAATTGCCGGATGTGCCTCGTCGAGGTGAAGGGCGGTCCGAAGCCGGTCGCGAGCTGCGCCTGGGGCGTGCGCGATTGCCGTCCGGGCCCCAAGGGCGAGCCGCCCGAGATTTCGACGCGTTCGCCGATGGTGAAGAAGGCACGCGAAGGCGTGATGGAATTCCTTCTGATCAACCATCCGCTGGATTGCCCGATCTGCGACCAGGGCGGCGAGTGCGACCTGCAGGACCAGGCGATGGGCTATGGTGTCGACACCAGCCGCTTCGCCGAGAACAAGCGCGCGGTCGAGGACAAATATCTCGGCGCGCTGGTCAAGACCTCCATGAACCGCTGCATCCAGTGCACGCGCTGCGTCCGCTTTTCGGCGGAAGTCGCCGGCGCGCCCGAGATGGGCGCTACCGGCCGCGGCGAGGACATGGAGATCACGACCTATCTCGAGCACGCGCTGACCTCGGAATTGCAGGGCAACCTCGTCGACATCTGCCCGGTCGGCGCGCTGACCTCGAAACCCTATGCCTTCGCGGCGCGCCCGTGGGAGCTCGGCAAGACCCAGTCGATCGACGTCATGGACGGCGTCGGCTCTGCGATCCGCGTCGACACCCGCGGCCGCGAGGTGATGCGGATCCTGCCGCGCATCAACGAGGCCGTGAACGAGGAGTGGATCTCGGACAAGACCCGGCACGTCGTCGACGGCCTGCGCACCCAGCGTCTCGACCGGCCCTATATCCGCGAAGCCGGCAAGCTGCGCGCAGCGAGCTGGACCGAAGCCTTCGCTGCGATCGCCGCCAAGGCGGCGCGCACCGACGGCAAGCGCATCGGCGCGATCGCAGGCGATCTCGCCGGCGTCGAGGAGATGTTCGCGCTGAAGGACCTGCTCGGCAAATACGGCTCGGGCAATCTGGCGGTGCAGGGCGGCGACGCCTTCGATCCGGCGCTCGGCCGCGGCTCCTACATCTTCAATCCGACGCTCGCCGGCGTCGAGCAGGCCGACGCGCTGCTCATCATCGGCGCGAACCCGCGGAAAGAGGCGGCCGTGTTCAACGCCCGCATCCGCAAGCGTTGGCGCGCCGGCGGCTTCAAGGTCGGCGTGATCGGTGCCAAGGCCGACCTGACCTATGATTTCGACCACCTCGGTGCCGGTACCGAGACGCTGGCCGAGCTCGCGGCCGGCAAGCATTCCTTCATGGACGTGCTGAAGAACGCTGAGAATCCGATCATCCTGGTCGGTGCGGGCGCGGCCGCCCGTCACGACGGCGCCGCCATTCTCGCCGCCAGCGCCAAGCTCGCGCTCGATGTCGGCGCAGTCAAGGACGGCTGGAACGGTTTTGGCGTGCTGCACGAGACCGCCTCGCGCGTCGGCGCGCTCGACATCGGCTTTGCCGCAACCAGCGGCGGCCTCAATGCTGCGCAGATGACGACCTTCGGCACGCTCGACTTGCTGTTCCTGCTCGGCGCCGACGAGATCAAGGCGCCTGACGGCACCTTCGTCGTCTATATCGGCACCCATGGTGATCGCGGCGCGCACCGCGCCGACGTCATCCTGCCGGCGGCCGCCTACACCGAGAAGTCCGCGATCTACGTCAACACCGAAGGCCGCGTGCAGATGACGGGCCGCGCCGCGTTCCCGCCGGGCGAGGCCCGCGAGGACTGGGCGATCATCCGCGCACTGTCGGAAGCACTCGGCAAGAAGCTCGGCTATGACTCGCTTCAAGCCCTGCGCCAAGCGGTGTTCAAGGCCGTGCCGCATCTGATCCGTCTCGACCAGATCGAGGCCGGCTCGGCCGACCAGATCAAGAAGCTGGCGGGCAAGGGCGGCTCGCCCGAGAAGGCGCCGTTCAAGCCTCTGGTCGAGGACTTCTATTTGACCAACCCAATCGCGCGTGCGTCCGCCGTGATGGCGGAATGCTCGCGCCTCGCCTCCGGGCAGATGCTGACCGCAGCGGAGTGAGCGTGATCTGATGGAATTCTTCGAAAGCGCATTCTGGACCGGGTTCCTCTGGCCGCTGATCATCATGGTCGCGCAGAGCGTCCTCGTGCTCGTCGTCCTGCTGGTCGCGATCGCCTACATCCTGCTCGCCGACCGCAAGATCTGGGCGGCGGTGCAGATCCGCCGCGGCCCGAACGTCGTCGGCCCGTGGGGCCTGCTGCAATCCTTCGCCGACCTGCTGAAGTTCGTGCTGAAGGAGCCGATCATTCCGGCCGGCGCCAACAAGGGCGTGTTTCTTCTTGCTCCCTTGGTCTCATGCGTGCTCGCGCTCGCCGCCTGGGCCGTGATCCCGACCAATCTCGGCTGGGTGATCGCCGACATCAATGTCGGCGTCCTCTTCATCTTCGCGATCTCGTCGCTGTCGATCTACGGCATCATCATGGCCGGCTGGTCGTCGAACTCGAAATACCCCTTCCTCGCCGCGCTGCGCTCGGCGGCGCAGATGGTGTCGTACGAAGTCTCGATCGGCTTCGTCATCATCACCGTGCTGCTCTGCGCCGGCACGCTGAACCTGACGGCGGTGGTCGAGGCCCAGCACGCGCGCGGTCTCGCCAGCCTGATCGGGCTGCCGCAGCTGACGATCCTGAATTGGTACGTCTGGCCGTTGTTCCCGATGTTCGTGGTGTTCTACGTCTCGGCGCTGGCGGAAACCAACCGTCCGCCCTTCGACCTCGTCGAAGCCGAATCCGAGCTCGTCGCCGGCTTCATGGTCGAGTACGGCTCGACGCCGTACCTCTTGTTCATGCTCGGTGAGTATGTCGCAATCGTCACGATGTGCGCGCTGGCGACGATCCTGTTCCTCGGAGGCTGGCTGCCGCCGGTGGACCTGCCGCCCTTCAACTGGGTGCCGGGGATCATCTGGTTCTCGCTGAAACTGTTCTTCATGTTCTTCCTGTTCGCGATGGCGAAGGCGATCGTGCCGCGCTACCGCTACGATCAATTGATGCGCCTCGGCTGGAAGGTGTTCCTGCCGCTGTCGCTGGCGATGGTGATCGTGGTGGCCGGCGTGCTGCATTTCGCCGGCATCGCGCCGAAGTGAGGGCCGTCATGGGTATCAACGTCAACGCCACTGCACGCTCGCTTCTGCTGTCGGAATTCGTCTCGGCGTTCTTCCTCGCCATGCGTTATTTCTTTCAGCCGAAGCCGACGCTGAACTATCCGTTCGAGAAGGGCCCGATCTCGCCCCGCTTCCGCGGCGAGCACGCGCTGCGCCGCTATCCGAACGGCGAAGAGCGCTGCATTGCCTGCAAGCTGTGCGAGGCGGTCTGCCCGGCGCAGGCCATCACCATCGAGGCCGGCCCGCGCCGCAACGACGGCACCCGCCGCACCGTGCGCTACGACATCGACATGGTGAAGTGCATCTATTGCGGCCTCTGCCAGGAGGCCTGTCCGGTCGATGCCATCGTTGAAGGCCCGAACTTCGAGTTCGCGACCGAGACCCGCGAGGAGCTCTATTATGACAAGGCCAAGCTGCTCGCCAACGGCGACCGCTGGGAACGCGAGATCGCCAAGGCGATCGAGCTCGACGCGCCGTACCGGTGAGGTGAGGGCATGATCCTTCCCGCACTGTTCTTTTATCTCTTCGCCGGCGTCTGCGTCGCCTCGGCCGTGATGGTGATTGTCTCGCGCAATCCCGTGCACTCCGTGCTGTACCTGATCCTGGCCTTCGTCAACGCCTCCGGCCTGTTCGTGCTGATGGGCGCCGAGTTCCTCGGCATGATGCTGATCGTCGTCTATGTCGGCGCGGTCGCGGTGCTGTTCCTGTTCGTGATCATGATGCTCGATGTCGACTTCCTCGAGCTGCGCGAGGGCTTCATCGAGTACCTGCCGGTCGGCCTCGTGATCGGCGGCATCTTCATGTTCGAGTTGCTGCTCACCGTCGGCTTCTGGGTCATCAATCCCGGCGTCTCCAAGACGATCACGGCAGCGATCCCGGCCAACGTCAGCAACACCGAGGCGCTCGGTCTCGTGCTCTATACGAAGTACATCCACTACTTCCAGCTCTCGGGCATGGTGCTCCTGGTCGCCATGATCGGCGCCATCGTGCTGACGCTGCGCCACAAGGAGAAGGTCAAGCGGCAGGACATCAACGTTCAGAACGCGCGCACGCCCGACATCGCGATGGCGGTGCGCAAGGTGGCGCCGGGGCAGGGGCTCTCGGACGCGGATGCGGCGGAGTGGGTGAAATGACGATCGGGCTCGGACACTATCTGGCGGTCGGCGCGATCCTGTTCACGCTCGGCATCCTCGGCATCTTCCTGAACCGCAAGAACATCATCGTCATCCTGATGTCGATCGAGCTGATCCTGCTCTCGGTCAACATCAACCTCGTGGCGTTCTCGAGCTTCCTCGGCGACATCGTCGGCCAGGTCTTCGCGCTGCTGGTGCTGACGGTCGCGGCTGCCGAAGCTGCGATCGGTCTCGCCATCCTGGTGGTCTATTTCCGCAATCGCGGCTCGATCGCGGTTGAGGACGTCAATCTGATGAAGGGCTGAGCGCATGATCCGGAAAAGTGGGTACCGGTTTTCCGACCAGATCATGCGGAAAGAGTAAGTCATGGTTCAGGCAATTGTCTTTCTGCCTCTGCTGGGCGCCATTCTGGCTGGCCTGATCGCGCTGTTCGGCGCGCATGCCCGCAACCCCTCGGGCGACGAGCTCGATCATCACGGCGGCCACGGCCATGGCGCGCATGCCCATGCGTCCGACAAGATCAACGAGGATGCCTCCGTCATCCACGAGAGCCATCACGACGACGCTCACGATGATCACGGCCATGGCCCGACCGAGCCGCCGGCGGCGGGCTCGCGCGCGGCCGAGCTGATCACCACCGGGCTGCTGTTCGTCTCGGCAGCCTTGTCCTGGATGACGCTGGTCGACGTCGGCTTCATGCATCACGACTACAGGATCCAGTTGCTGCCCTGGATCTTCTCCGGCGATCTCCAGGTCTGGTGGACGCTGCGCGTCGATACGCTCACCGCCGTAATGCTGGTGGTGGTGACGACCGTGTCCTCGCTCGTGCACCTCTATTCCATCGGCTACATGGACGAGGACCCGAACCGGCCGCGCTTCTTCGGGTATCTCTCGCTGTTCACCTTCGCCATGCTGATGCTGGTGACGGCCGACAATCTGGTGCAGCTGTTCTTCGGCTGGGAAGGCGTGGGTCTCGCCAGCTATCTGCTGATCGGCTTCTGGTACCAGAAGCCCTCGGCCAACGCTGCCGCCATCAAGGCCTTCGTGGTCAACCGCGTCGGCGACTTCGGCTTCGCGCTCGGTATCTTCGCGGTCTTCATGCTGGTCGGCTCGACCGATTTCGAGACCATCTTCCACGCCGCGCCCGGCCTCACCGGCAAGACAATCAACTTCCTCGGCTGGCATGCCGACGCGCTGACCCTGACCTGTCTGCTGCTGTTCATGGGCGCGATGGGCAAGTCGGCGCAGTTCCTGCTGCACACCTGGTTGCCGGACGCAATGGAAGGTCCGACCCCGGTCTCGGCGCTGATCCACGCCGCGACCATGGTCACTGCCGGCGTCTTCATGGTGGCGCGCCTGTCGCCGCTGTTCGAGCTCGCCCCGAACGCGCAGGCCGTCGTGATGTTCTTCGGCGCCACCACCGCGTTTTTCGCGGCGACCATCGGCCTCGTCCAGAACGACATCAAGCGCATCGTCGCCTATTCGACCTGTTCGCAGCTCGGCTACATGTTCGTGGCGATGGGAGCAGGCGCCTATTCGGTCGGCATGTTCCATTTGTTCACGCATGCCTTCTTCAAGGCGCTGCTGTTCTTGGGCTCCGGCTCGGTGATCTACGCGATGCACCACGAGCAGGACATCCGCAACATGGGCGGCCTCTGGAAGAAGATTCCCTACACCTATGCGGTGATGGTGGTCGGCACGCTGGCGCTGACCGGCTTCCCGCTCACCGCCGGCTACTTCTCCAAGGACGCGATCATCGAGTCCGCCTACGCCTCCCACAATCCGTTCGCCGTGTACGGCTTCCTGATGACGATCGTCGCCGCCGGCCTGACCTCGTTCTACTCCTGGCGCCTGATCTTCAAGACCTTCCACGGCGAGCCGCATGACGAGCATCATTACGAGGCCGCGCATGAGGCTCCGCTCTGGATCCTGATCCCGATCGGCGTGCTCGCGGTCGGCTCGTTCGTCGCGGGCCTGCCGTTCAAGGAGCTGTTCGCCGGCCACGGGGTCGAGGAGTTCTTCCGCGAGTCCGTGAAGATGAACCCGCACATCATCGAGGAGATGCACCACATCCCTCAGACCATCGCCTTCCTGCCGACGGTGATGATGGTGCTGGGCTTCCTCGTCTCGTACCTGTTCTACATCCGCCGGCCCTACCTGCCGGTCGAGCTCGCGAACACGCAGCCGATGCTGTACCAGTTCCTGCTCAACAAATGGTACTTCGACGAGCTGTACGACATCATCTTCGTCCGTCCGGCGAAGTGGATCGGCTACCAGCTCTGGAAGAAGGGCGACGGCTTCATCATCGACGGCTTCGGCCCCGACGGCGTCTCGGCCCGCGTGCTGGACGTCACCCGCAACGTCGTCAAGATCCAGACCGGCTATCTCTATCACTATGCATTCGCCATGCTGATCGGCGCTGCCGGCCTGATCACCTGGTTCATGTTCGGCTTTGGAGGCCAGTAAATGACAACCTGGCCCATTCTTTCGGTCACGACGTTCCTGCCCCTGGTCGGCGCGCTGATCGTCTATCTGAGCCGCGGTGACGACGAGGCGGCGCGGCGCAATTCGCGCTGGATCGCGCTCTGGACCACGCTGATCACCTTCGCGGTGTCGGTGATCCTGGTCATGCGCTTCGACCCCAGCAACCCCGACTTCCAGTTCGTCGAGAAGGCGAACTGGCTCGCCACCGGCATCACCTACCACATGGGCGTCGACGGCATCTCGCTGCCGCTCGTGATCCTCACCACCGCCGTGATGCCGTTCTGCATCGTCGCGAGCTGGAAGGCGATCACCAACCGCGTCCGCGAATACATGATGGCGTTCCTGATTCTGGAAACGCTCATGATCGGCACCTTCTCGGCGCTCGATCTCGTGCTGTTCTACCTGTTCTTCGAGGGCGGCCTGATCCCGATGTTCCTGATCATCGGCGTCTGGGGCGGTCCGCGCCGGGTCTATGCCTCGTTCAAGTTCTTCCTCTACACGCTGCTCGGCTCGGTCCTGATGCTGCTCGCCATCATGGCGCTGTATTGGAACGGCGGCACCACCGACATCCCGACCCTGATGCACACCGCCGTGCCGCGGTCGTTGCAGACCTGGGCGTGGCTCGCCTTCTTCGCCTCCTTTGCGGTGAAGATGCCGATGTGGCCGGTGCACACCTGGCTTCCGGACGCGCACGTCGAAGCGCCGACTGCGGGCTCCGTGGTCCTGGCCGCGATCCTCCTGAAGATGGGCGGCTACGGCTTCCTGCGCTTCTCGCTGCCGATGTTCCCGCTGGCCTCGCACGACTTCGCGCCGCTGGTGTTCACGCTCTCGGCCATCGCCATCATCTACACCTCGCTGGTGGCGCTGATGCAGGAGGACATGAAGAAGCTGATCGCGTACTCCTCGGTCGCGCATATGGGCTTCGTCACCATGGGCATCTTCGCCGGCACCATGCAGGGCGTCGCCGGCGGCGTGTTCCAGATGATCTCGCACGGCATCGTCTCCGGCGCGCTGTTCCTCTGCGTCGGCGTCGTCTACGACCGCCTGCACACCCGCGAGATCGCGGCCTATGGCGGCCTCGTCAACCGGATGCCGCTCTATGCGATGACCTTCATGGTGTTCACCATGGCCAATGTCGGTCTGCCCGGCACGAGCGGCTTCGTCGGCGAGTTCATGACGCTGCTCGGCACCTTCAAGGTCTCGATCCCGACCGCGTTCTTCGCCAGCTTCGGCGTGATCCTCTCGGCGGCCTATGCACTATGGCTCTATCGCAAGGTCGTGTTCGGAGCGCTGGTCAAGCCGCAGCTGGCGAGCATGAAGGATCTCACCTTGCGGGAGTGCGTCATTCTATTCCCGATGATCGCGCTGACGATCCTGTTCGGCGTCTATCCGAAGCCGGTGCTCGACATGTCGGCCGCCTCGGTCCAGCAACTCGTTAACAATTACAACACCGCCGTGACGGCCGTGAAGGCCGCCGCACTGCTCCAGTGATCGGGCAGGTCAGGATATCGCCATGAGCTTTTCGACTGCAGGTTATCAACTGGCGCCGGTGCTGCCCGAGCTCGTGCTCGCGGTCGGCGCTATGGCGCTTCTGATGCTCGGCGCCTATCGCGGGCAGGAGACGACTAGGACCGTGACGTCGCTGGCGGTGGTGCTTCTGATCGTGGTCGGTGCGCTCGTCTACATGCAGCCCGCCGGCAAGCAGGTGACGTTCGGCGGCAGCTTCATCGTCGACGACTTCGCCCGTTTCATGAAGATCCTGGCCCTGATCGGCTCGGCCGTGACGCTCGTCCTGTCGACCGAGTTCCTGTCCGACCCGTCGCGCCGGATTTTCGAATACGCCATCCTCGTGCTGCTCTCGACGCTCGGCATGATGGTGCTGATCTCGGCCGGCGACCTGATCTCGCTCTATCTCGGCCTCGAATTGATGTCGCTGGCGCTCTACGTCGTGGCAGCCTCGAACCGCGACAACGCCAAGTCGACCGAAGCCGGCCTGAAGTACTTCGTGCTCGGCGCGCTGTCCTCGGGCATGCTGCTGTACGGCGCCTCGCTGGTCTACGGCTTCACCGGCACGGTGAGCTTCACCGGCATCGCCGCGGCCGCGACGGTTTCGAATGTCGGCCTCGTGTTTGGCCTCGTCTTCCTGCTCGTCGGCCTCTGCTTCAAGGTCTCGGCCGTGCCGTTCCACATGTGGACGCCTGACGTCTACGAGGGCGCGCCGACCCCGGTCACCGCCTTCTTCGCGTCGGCGCCGAAGGTCGCCGCGCTCGCAGTCTTCACCCGCGTGACGCTCACCGCATTCCCCGGCATCGTCTCGCAATGGCAGCAGATCCTGGTGTTCGTGTCGATCGCCTCGATGGCGCTCGGCTCCTTCGCCGCGATCGGCCAGAGCAACATCAAGCGCCTGATGGCCTATTCCTCGATCGGCCACATGGGCTTTGCGCTGGTCGGCCTTGCCTCCGGCACGGTGGAAGGCGCGCAGGGCGTCCTGATGTACATCGTGATCTATGTCGCGATGACGCTGGGCTCGTTCTCCATCATCCTCGCGATGAAGCGCAACGGCCAGGCTGTGGAGCAGATCAGCGATTTCGCCGGCCTGTCGCGCACCAATCCGCTGCTCGCCTTCATGTTCGCGATGCTGCTGTTCTCGCTCGCCGGCATTCCGCCGCTCGCCGGCTTCTTCGCCAAATGGTACGTCTTCGTCGCCGCCATCAAGGCGAACCTGTTCACGCTCGCCGTCATCGGCGTGCTGACCAGCGTGGTCGGCGCCTACTATTATCTCGCCATCGTCAAGACGATGTATTTCGACGAGCCGGCCGGCCGGGTCGATCCGGTCCGCATCGAAGTGCGGACGGTGCTGGCGGTCGCTGGCCTGTTCAACCTGCTGTTTGCGCTGTTCGCGGGGCCCGTGGTGAGCGTCGCCTCGGCCGCGGCAAAGTCGTTGTTCTAGGATGGCCTTCGCGCTCGGTCCTCGCGCATCGGCTGCGGGCTACAGGCTCGCGGCGTTCGAACGGACCGGCTCGACCAATAGCGAGGCGATCGAACACGCCAGGGCCGGCGAGCGCGGCCCGATGTGGTTCGTCACGTCCGAGCAGACCGCCGGCCGCGGCCGGCGTCAGCGCGCCTGGATCGCGCCGCGCGGCAATCTCGCCGCCAGCATCCTCGAAGTCATGGACGTCGCCCCCGCCGTCGCCGCCACGCTCGGCTTTGCCGCAGGGCTGGCCGAGGAGGCGGCACTGGAGAAGGTGAGCCTCGAGGCCGCGCTCCGTCTCGGCGAAGGCCGGCCCCGCTACGCGCTGAAATGGCCGAATGACGTGCTCGCCAGCGGCAAGAAGCTGGTCGGCATTGGCCTTGAGGCCGAGGCCGTCGGTGGCGGCCTTGCCGTCGTGGTGGGCATCGGGACCAATGTGGTCGCCGCGCCCGAGGGCACCCCGACGCCCGCGGTGTCGCTGGCCGCCCTCGGCGTCCAGATCAGCGCCGAGGAGCTATTCATGGCGCTGTCGGATGCCTGGGTCGAGTTCCGCGGCATCTGGGACAATGGCCGCGGCTTTGCCGAGATCCGCAGGCTCTGGCTGGAGCGCGCCGCCGGCCTCGGCGAAAAGGTTGCCATCCACACGGGAACCATGACGCTGGAAGGTATTTTCGACACGATCGACGACACCGGCTGCCTGATCGTCCGCACCGCGGAGGGCCGCCTCGTTCCGGTGGCGGCCGGCGAGGTGTTCTTCGGGCCCGTCGCCTCGGTGGGAGCAGCGTGATGGCAAGGCCGGACGAATTGGTGTTTGCGCCGCTCGGCGGCGTCGGCGAGATCGGCATGAACCTGTCGATCTACGGCCTCGGCAACCGTCACCAGCGCGCCTGGCTTGCGGTCGATCTCGGCGTCTCCTTCGGCGATGAGGAGCATCTGCCCGGCATCGACCTGATCATGCCCGACATCTCCTTCCTGGAGAAGGAGCGCAAGAACCTGATGGGCCTCGTGCTGACCCACGCCCATGAGGATCATTTCGGCGCCATCATCGACCTCTGGCCGAAGCTGAAATGCCCGATCTACGCAACCAGGTTCAGCGCCGCGCTGTTCGAGGCCAAATGCGCCGCCGAGCGCAACGCGCCCGAGATTCCGGTCACCGTGGTGCCTTCAGGCGGCCGTGTCGATATCGGTCCGTTCAACGTCGAGTTCATTCCGGTCGCGCATTCGATTCCGGAAGCGCATGCGCTGGCGATCCACACCGACGCCGGCATCGTGCTGCACACCGGCGACTGGAAGATCGACCCGACCCCGACGCTTGGAGCCGCGACCGACGAGAAGCGGCTGCGGGAATTGGGCGAAGAGGGCGTGCTCGCCTTGATCGGCGATTCCACCAATGCCGTGCGGGACGGCCGTTCGCCCTCCGAGGCCGAGGTCGCCCGAACCATCATCGACCTCGTCAAATCCGCCAAGGGCCGCGTCGCGGTGACGACGTTCGCCTCCAACGTCGCCCGCGTCAAAGCGGTGGCTGACGCGGCGAGGGCCGCGGACCGCGAGGTCGTCGTGGTCGGCCGGGCCATGGAGCGCGTGGTGCAGGTTGCACGCGAGACCGGCTATCTCGAGGGCGTGCAGAACTTCCGCTCGCCCGAGGTCTATGGCCACCTGCCGCAGGACAAGGTGCTGGCGTTGTGCACGGGCAGCCAGGGCGAGCCGCGCGCCGCGCTGGCCCGCATCGCCAATGACGACCATCCTGAAATCACGCTGAACCGCGGCGACAGCGTCATCTTCTCCTCGCGCACCATTCCCGGCAACGAGAAGGCGGTCGGCTCGATCATCAACAATCTGGTGCTGCAGGGCGTCGAGGTCATCACCGACCGCGACGCGCTGGTCCACGTCTCCGGCCATCCCCGCCGTGACGAGCTGCGCGATATGATCTCCTGGGTGAAGCCGCAGATCCTGATCCCGGTCCACGGCGAGGCGCTGCACCTGCACGAGCACGCCAAGCTCGCTCGCGCCGCCGGCGTGCCGCGCGTGCTGGTCTGCCGCAATGGCGACCTCGTCAAGCTCGGCCCCGGCGATCCCGGCATCGTCGGCGAGGTGCCATCGGGGCGTCTCTACAAGGACGGCACGATCCTGGAAGACTCCAAGTCCCGTGCCGTCGTGGAGCGGCGCCGCATGGGCTTTTCCGGCTGCGCCTTCGTCGCCATCGCCATGACCGCGCAGGGTGAGCTCGCCGGTGATCCCGAGCTCGATCTGGTCGGCATCCCCGAGAAGAACAGGGCGGGCGAGGCCTTCGATGACATCGTCTTCGATGCCGTGATGTCGACCATCGAAGGCCTGCCGAGGGCGCGCCGGCGCGATCCGGACGCCTTGGCCGAGTCGGTGCGACGCGCTGTCCGGGCCGTGATCAACGAACATTGGGGCAAAAAGCCCCCCTGTCTGGTACATGTACTGACGGTATAGGGAGGGGAACATGTTGGGCCGGCTCAACCATGTCGCGATCGCGACCAAGGATGCGGTCAAGGCCGCGAAGATCTACGGTGCGGCCTTCGGCGCCCAGATTTCCGAGGCCGTGCCGCTGCCCGAGCACGGCGTCACCACCGTGTTCGCGACCCTGCCCAACACCAAGATCGAGTTCATCGAGCCGCTCGGCGAGGCCTCGCCGATCGCGAAGTTCATCGAGCGCAATCCCGACGGCGGCATCCATCACGTCTGCTACGAGGTCGTCGACATCATCGCCTCGCGCGACACGCTGGTGAAGGAGGGCGCGAGGGTGCTCGGCGACGGCGTGCCGAAGATCGGCGCCCACGGCAAGCCGGTGCTGTTCCTGCACCCGAAGGATTTTTCCGGCGCCCTCGTCGAGATCGAGCAGGCATAGGGCCGCGTCATGGCCATCCAGATTTCAACCTGGCTCGCGATCTATTTCGTGCTCTGGTGGGTCATGCTGTTCGTGACGCTGCCGTTCGGCGTGCGCAGCCAGCACGAGGACGGTGTTGGCGCGCCCGGCACCGATCCCGGTGCTCCCATCCTCACCCGCATGGGGCACAAGCTGATCTGGACCACGATCATCTCGGCAATCGTGTTCGGCATTGGCCTTGCGGCCTATCATGCCGGCTATCTCTCGATCGAGCGCCTGTCGAAGATGATGGGAATGCCGTTTTAAGTTTTGATTGGCGTTGTTATGGGGGTCACAAATGACATTTCAGCGTATCGTCATTGCGCTTCTGGTGCTGATCGTCGCAGGGCTCGGTGCCATCGGCTATTTCGAATGGCGGATGGCGGTGCAGGTGCGCACCCTGAAGGCGTTCGTCGAGGGCTATGTCTTCAACGAGGCCGTGCTGGCCTGCGAGCAGGCCAAAAGCTCGACGCCGTTCAAATGGAACGGCGGCAAGAGCACCTCGGTGATCGGCCTGAACTCGGTCAAGACGGACAAATACACGGTCAGCGCCAGCTACACGCTGGTCGCGGACAGCGTCTATTGCGACTACGATCCGATCAAGAGAAAGGCCGACATCGGCTCCAGCTTCCTGGAGCGGGAGACTTTCTAGCTAGATCGCGCGGCGCTGCCGGCCGGCGAAGAGACCGTAAACGAACAGCACGATGATCGCGCCGACCACGGCACCGATCAGGCCCGCACCCTCGCCAGGGCGATACCAGCCCAGCGCTTGCCCAAGATACGACGCGACGAAGGCGCCGACGATGCCGAGGATGGTCGTCAGGATGAACCCTGAAGGTTCGTTGTCGCCCGGCATGATGAACTTGGCGATCACGCCGGCGAGAAAGCCAATGATGATGGTCCAGAGAATGCTCATGAGTACACCTTTTCGAGTTGAGCCGCTGCTTCTATGCGTCGGGCAGGCGTCCATCTGGCGTGTATTTGTCGATTGCGGAAGGAAGCTCGCGGGTTAGCCGTGAGACGATCTCCTCCTGGGAAAGCCCGGTCTGCTGTGCGAGCTTTTCCAGGACATCGCTGCCGATGGCTTGCTTCAGCTCCGGCGGGGAGATCTCCTTGTTGGGGCCCGGCTTCACCCATGAATCGGCGATCTCGCCCTGCCCATTCTGGTTGAATCTCTCCAGGAGCTCGCCAATCCCGCCGTTCAGCAGGCCCCCGATTCCGCCAGCGCCGAGCATGCCGCCGAGATTGCCGAGCATGCCTCCGAGCGGTTGCTGGCCGCTGGTGGACGAGCCGGCGCCGGCGCCTTTCAGCAACTCCGCCAGCTTGTCGCGGTTCTGATATCCGGCGATGGCCAGCATCGCCAGCAGGGCAGTCATGGAAGGCATTCCGCGGCTCATCGCTAGCTCCTTTTAGAAGGTCAGAAACCCAAAACCGTCTCAGGCTGCTTGGGTTCCTCAATCGACCAATCGGAGCTCGCGACCAAGCGTCCCAGCTTGGCCGCCACCAAAGCACCGGGTGGCAGACAACGTACATTGTGGCTACGATCCGATGAAAAGAATGGCCGGATCGGCTCGAGCTTGCCAGCGTCGGGAGTAGCGATCCGGCCCAGACATGGGATGGGATCGCAATGACCGGGGACCGGGCAGGGGACTATCGGATTTTGCACGAGGCGGACTTGCGGGACTATCTCGCGGGCTTGCCTGATATCGCCGCGCTCCTTGGCGGCGAGGCGTCCTCCTGGGCGATCACCGAGGTGGGCGACGGCAACCTCAACCTCGTCTTCATCGTCAAGGGCGCGCGCGGCGGCATCGCCGTGAAGCAGGCGCTGCCTTACGTCCGCCTCGTCGGCGAGAGCTGGCCCCTGCCGCTGTCGCGCGCCCATTACGAATATCTGGCGCTGTCGCGCCAGGCCCAGCTCGCGCCCGGCCTGGTGCCGGCCGTGCTGCATCACAACGAGGCGCTGGCGCTGACGGTGATGGAGCTGCTCGAGCCCCACATCATCATGCGAAAGGGCCTGGTCGCGGCAACGCGCTATCCGCGTTTCGTCGACGATATCACCACCTTCATGGCGCAGACGCTGTTCTTCACCTCCGACCTCGCGCTGTCAGCGGCCGAGAAGAAGGAGGCCATCGCGGCCTTTGCCTGCAACCATGCGCTCTGCAAGATCACCGAGGACCTGATCTTCACCGATCCCTACCGCATCGCCGAGCAGAACCGCTGGACCGCGCCCCATCTCGACGGCCTCGCCGCGAACCTGCGCGAGGACTTGGAGCTGCATGTCGCGGTCTCCCGGCTGAAGCTGAAATTCATGGCGAGCCCGGAAGCGCTGATCCATGGCGACCTCCACACCGGCTCGATCATGGTCACGGACGGCCAGACCCGGGTGATCGATCCGGAATTCGCATTCTATGGTCCGATGGGCTTCGACATCGGCGCCGTGCTGGCCAATCTCCTGATGGCCTATTTCGCTTCCGCCGGCCACGAGCGCGCGCCGGGCGAACGGGCGGCATTCGAGGCCTGGGTGCTGGAGACGGTCGAGCAGGTCTGGACCGAGTTCGCCCGAAAGTTCCTCGATCTCTGGCGGGCGGGAGGCACCGGCGATGCCTATCCGGTCTCGCTTTTCGCCGGCGAGCAGGGTGCCGTGCGGCTGGAAGCCGAGCGAAAAAGTTACGTGCAACGCCTGTTCGCCGACGCTGTCGGCTTCGCAGCCGCAAAAATCATCCGCCGCATCTTCGGCCTCGCCCACAACATCGATTTCGAGCTGATCGAGGACCCGCGCACGCGGGCGGTCAGCGAAGCCCGTGCCGTGCGGCTGGCGAGGGCGATGATGGTGGAGACGGCGTCGTTCCGGACCATCGCGGATGTGACGAATGCCGCGCGAAAACTGCGGGACTGGATGCCGGAATTGTCGGGCTGAACCGGCCTCATGAGGAGCCCGCCCACGCTCCGTGATTGCGAGATGAGAGATCGTCCCCGGAACGTTAGTAAAGCCGCATCGGCAGCAGGACGCCGTCCGCGCCGGCCAGCAAACCCCAGGTCTCGTTGGCCGCGACCTCGAACTCCCGGCTCGCTGCCGCTCCGCCGTCCACCTTGAGGGTGACCTTGTACCTGCCGGGCGGCAGATCGAGCTTCTGGCTGTCCGGCAATTCGCCTGCGGCACCGTCAGAGTTCGCCAGTTCTTCGCCGGCGTGCGCCGCCAGATTGACGGCCTGGTCGGCGACGGTGATCACCGCCGCTTCATCCGTCTTGTTGCCGAGCATCAGCCTCACTTGCCCGGGCTTCGGCAGGAGGCCGACGGTCGCCGAGGCGAGCTTGCGCCTCGACAGCTCGGCAATTGTCTTGTCGTCCTGACGTGAGAGCCGGAGCAGGACCGGTCCCTCTCTCGTCAGGAACGTGATCACGGCCCGGTCCGGCTCTTCGACGGCACCTTCTTTCTCCGTCCAGCCACGCTTGCCGAGTGCGTCGCGATAGAAGCCGAGCACAGAAGCGAAATCGCGCGGCGTCTCGGCGTAGATCGACTGGATCTGCGGCGAATCCTTCGCCGTCGTGAGGGCCCAGCCTTCGGGCAGCGGCAGGCCGGTATGCTCGGAGAGCTTGGCTTCGAAACGTGCTCCCGCACCGCGCGCCATCATCCCGACGGGAATGCTGAGCAGTCGTTCGACGAAATTGTCCAGAGTGTCATGGCTCCGGACCGCCCACCAGGTCTGGTCGACATTGTCGTTCGCGCCGGAGGTGCGACTCCAGCCGAACTGGATAGCGTCTGTCACGCTCTCTCCACCCAGGCCGGCCGCGACCGGGCGCGCCAGCACGGCCGTCGCGGCGACCAGACCGGCCGCGAGCAGGGCAGCTAGCGTTCGGCGATTCATTTTTTTCCAGATCCCTTGGGGCTCAGATAATGATCCTGAGCTTGGTCGCGTTGATCAGGAAAAATGTTCATCAATCCTTCTCGCCCGATGACGCACCGCGTCAATGCCCCCGCCGAAGGACTGCCTCAGGAACCGGCATCATTTGCCGTCAAAACGAAGCTTGCTTTCGGCAGGCGACGAATGATCAAATCACTTATCGGAATACGCCTGCGTCGGGGGACACATGATGTTCAAGACCATCGCGATCGTTGCCGGTTTGGGACTGGCGCTCGCCGCCACAGCCGAGGCGCAGACACCGCGCAAGGGCGGAACCATCCGCATGACGGCGCCCTACGGCTCGAGCTTCACCAGCCTCGACATTCACACCACGCAGCGCGCCCAGGATGAGATCTACGCCAAGGCCCTGCACCGTTCGCTGTACATCTGGAATTCGGCGGAAGGAAAGCCGGTGCTCGAGCTCGCCAAGGAGGATGTGGTCTCGGGCGGAGGCCTCGTTCACACCTTCAAGCTGCGCGACGACGCCTATTTCCACAGCGGCCGCAAGATGACAGCCGACGACATCATCTGGTCCTACAACCGTATCATGGACGGCAGCAAGGCCTATCCCGGCGCGCGTTACGTCCGTGTCATCGAGGGCGCAGCCGCAGTCGAGAAGGGCCAGGCCAAGGAAATCTCCGGCCTGAAGAAGATCGACGACTTCACCATCGAGATGAAGCTGACGGAGAAGGTCGATCCCGGCTTCTACTTCTTCACCGCGCTGACCTCGATCTATCCCGCCGACGAGGCCGCCAAGGAGAGCTTCATCCAGAAGCCGATCGGTCTCGGTCCGTTCAAGTTCGTCGAGCATGTGCCGGGATCGCGCATCGTCCTGGAGCGCTGGGACCGGTTCTACAAGCCCGGCAAGCCCTATGCCGACAAGATCGTGGTGTCGGTCATGGGCGAAGCCGCGGCGCGCGACGTCGCCTTCCGCAACAAGGAGATCGACACCTCGGTGCTGGGACCTGCGCAGTACGTCGCCTACCAATCCGACGCCGACCTCAAGGGCACCATCGTCGAGATCGCCGAGGTGTTCACGCGCTACATGGGCATGAATCCCGCGGTCAAGCCGTTCTCCGACAAGCGCGTGAGGCAGGCGATCAATTACGCCATCGATACCGATTTGATCATCAACAAGCTGGTCAAGGGCAAGGCCTACCGCGCCACCAGCTGGCTGCCGCTGACCTCGCCGGCCTACGACAAGGCGATGAAGCCTTACCCCTTCGATCCCGCCAAGGCCAAGCAATTGCTCACCGAGGCCGGCTACGCATCCGGCTTCGAGTTCGAATGGACCACCAGCCAGAATGAAAGCTGGGGTCTGCCGATCGTCTCGGCCGTCATTCCGATGCTGGACAAGGTCGGCATCAAGGCCAAGGTCAAGCAGGTCGAGACCGCGGTGCTGGCCGAGGTGGTTCGCACCGGCGACTATCAGGCCTTCATCTATTCCCAGGCGAGCGGCCCCGATCCTCAGGCCGCGCTCAAATGCTTCCATTCGGCGACGCCGCAGGCGGCCTGTAACTACACGACCTACAAAAATCCCGACTTCGACAAGATCCTCGATGAAGCCGGACAGGCCGACGATCCCACAAAGCGCATCCAGCTGATGCAGAAGGCCAATGCGCTGCTCTACGAGGAGGCGCCGGTCTGGTTCTTCAACTACAACAAGGCGGTCATGGCGGTGCAGCCCTGGCTGAAGGGAATTCAGCTCAACGCGACCGAGCTGACCCACCAGAACGTCGAGGACCTCTGGGTCGACGAGACCTCGCCCGCGAAGTGACACGCGCGCTCCCGCCTAGCGCGACGGGCGAGGGAGGGAGCGGGGAAAAGTTGAGATGCTCGCGTTCCTGATCCGCCGCGTCCTGCAGACCATCCCGACCGTGCTCGCCGTGGTGCTGCTGGTGTTTGTGCTGTTCAGCGTCGTTCCCGGCAGCATCGTCTCGAGCATGAGCGATGACAGCGATCCGCAGGTCGAGCTGCGCATGAAGAAGCAGCTCGGCCTCGATCAGCCCGTCTATATGCGTTTCGGCACCTACATCGCCGGGCTCGCGACCGGCGATTTCGGAACCTCGTTCCGGACCCGTGAGCCTGTCACGACCATGATCGCCAAGCGGGCCTGGCCGACGCTGCAGCTGATCTTCGCATCCATGGCGTTTGCGATACTGCTCGGCGTGCCGCTCGGCTTCGTCGCGGCCTTGCGACCGGGCAGCCTCGTCGACACCGTCTCGATGATGCTGGCGGTGTCGGGCCTGTCATTGGCCAAGTTCTGGCTCGGACTGCTCTTGATGTACCTGTTCGCGCTCAAGCTCGGCTGGCTGCCGAGTTTCGGCTACGGTGACGGTGGCCTCAAATACCTGATCCTGCCCGCCGTGACGCTTGGCGTCTCGCCGATGGCGCTGCTGGCGCGGACGACGCGCGCCGCGGTGCTCGAGATCATGACCGCGGATTTCGTCCGCACCGCGCGCTCGAAGGGCATGAGCGAGACCAGGGTCGTCAAGTGGCACGTGATGCGCAACGCGCTCGTCCTCATCCTCACGACCATGGGCCTGCAGTTCGGCGCACTGATGGGGCAGGCGGTCGTGGTCGAGAAACTGTTCTCCTGGCCGGGCATCGGCTCGCTGCTGGTCGACAGCGTGCTCCAGCGCGACATTCCCGCCGTCCAGGGCTCCATCCTCGTCGTGGTGATGTTCTTTCTCGCGATCAATCTGTTGATCGACATGCTCTACGGCGTGATCGATCCCAGGATCAGATACGCATGAAGCTGCGCGCCAATCTCGTCATCGGCGGGTCGTTGTTCGCGCTGGCGATCGTCGTCGGCCTGCTCGCGCCATGGCTGGCACATACCGATCCCGTGATGGACGCCAACCTCATGAATGCGGAGGAGCCGCCGAGTTGGACCTGGTGGTTCGGCACCGACGCGCAGGGCCGCGACATCTATTCCCGTGTCCTCTACGGCGCGCGCGTCTCGCTGACGGTCGGCATCGTCTCCCAGCTCATCAACAGCGTCATCGGCGTGGCGCTCGGCCTCAGCGCCGGCTATTTCGGCGGCTGGTGGGACGATGTCGTCAACGCCCTGACCAATCTCATGCTCGCGATCCCCTCGCTGATTTTCGCGCTCGCCATCATGGCGGTGCTCGGTCCCGGCCTGACCAGCCTCTTGATCGCGCTCGGGCTGACCAACTGGTCGTTCACCTGCCGGCTCGCACGGGCCTCGGCGCTGTCGCTGCGGAGCCAGGGCTATGTGCAGGCGGCAACCGTGCTCGGCTACGGTGATATCCGCATCATGATCACGCAGCTCCTGCCGAACATGCTGGGGCCGATCGTCGTCATCGGCACGCTGGGCATGGGCAGCGCGGTCCTGTCCGAAGCCGCATTGTCGTTCCTCGGCCTCGGCGTCCGCCCGCCCTTTCCGAGCTGGGGCAGCATGCTGTCGGAAGCGCGCGAGCAGATCACGACGGCGCCGTGGCTTTCGATTTTTCCCGGCCTTGCCATCTTCCTGACCGTGCTCGGCCTCAATCTGCTCGGCGATGGCCTGCGCGACATCCTCGATCCGCAATCGCGGAGCCGGCGCACATGACAGGCAGCCCGCTGCTCGAGGTCGAGGATCTCCGCATCGATCTCGATGACGGATCAAGACGCGTTGCGGCAGCCGAAGGCATTTCATTCCGCATCGATCGCGGCGAGACCTTCGGCCTCGTCGGCGAATCCGGTTGCGGCAAGAGCATCACGGCGCTCGCTTTGATCGGCCTGCTGCGGCCGCCCTTGTCGATCGGCGGCGGCGTCATCCGGTTCCAGGGCCAGGAGATCCAGCACCTGTCCGCCGCCAGGCAACGGCAGCTGCGCGGCAATCGCATCGCCATGATCTTCCAGGAGCCGATGACGGCGCTGAACCCGGTCTCGCCGGTGGGGCGGCAGATCGCCGAGATGTTCGTGCTGCACAAGGGCAAGAGCTGGCGGGAGGCCAACCAGCTGGCTGTCGAGGCGCTCGCGAGCGTCCGCGTCCCCGCGCCGGAGCGGCGCGTGAAGGACTATCCGCACCAGCTGTCCGGCGGGATGCGCCAGCGCGTGATGATCGCGATTGCGCTCGCCTGCGGTCCGGACCTCTTGATCGCCGACGAGCCGACCACGGCGCTCGACGTTACCGTGCAGGCGGAGATCATCGAGCTGATGCGCAATCTGTGCGCCGAGCGCGGAACGGCGATCCTGATGATCAGTCACGATCTCGGCCTTGTTGCCAATGTCTGCCGCCGCGTCGCCGTCATGTATGCCGGCCGCATCGTCGAGGAGCGCGGCTCGGCCGACATCTTCCGAGCGCCCTCCCATCCCTATACGCAGGGCCTCGTCGACTCCCTGCCGCGTCTCGGCAGCCGTGCTGCGCTCGGCCGCAGCAGGCTGAAGGAGATCGCGGGCGTCGTGCCGGCGATCACGCGCTTCCCCGATGGCTGCCGGTTCAATCCGCGTTGCGCGCAGGCGACGGATATTTGCCGAACCACCGCGCCTCAGACGGAAGGGCTGGAGGCGGGCGGTTTCGTCCGGTGTCACCACCATGCATGAGCCAAAGGGGAGAGCGGATGACGATGTGATCCTCAGCGTGGAGGATCTCGCCGTTCATTTTCCGCTTGGAGGCGGCCTGCTGGGCCGCGGCCGTCGGCTGCTCCGCGCCGTCGACGGCGTCGACCTCAGGCTGAAGCGCGGCGAATGCCTCGGCCTCGTCGGCGAATCCGGCTCCGGCAAGTCGACGGTCGCATTGTCCATTCTGGGCCTGCTGACGCCGACGCGCGGCCGCATCGTGCTGGACGGGCAGGTCGTCACGAACCGGCAATCCGGAGACCGGAAAGCGCTCGCCCGCATCGTGCAGATCGTGTTCCAGGATCCCTACGCCTCGCTCAATCCGCGCCAGACCGTGCGCCGCACGCTCGAAGATCCCCTGCGCGTGCACGGCGTGACTGCGAAAAGCGAGATCGAGGACCGCCTCGCGACGATGCTCAGGCACGTCGGCCTGCGCCCCGAGCAGGCCGACCGCTATCCGCATGAGTTCTCCGGCGGCCAGCGCCAGCGCATAGGGATCGCCCGCGCCCTGATCCTCAACCCGAAGATCGTCATCTGCGACGAGCCCGTCTCGGCGCTCGACGTCTCGATCCGCGCCCAGATCATCAACCTGCTGCTGGAGCTGAAGGAGACGCTCGGCCTGTCCTACATCATGATCAGCCATGACCTCGGCGTCGTCGAGCACATGAGCGACCGCGTCGCCGTGATGTATCTCGGCCGCATCGTCGAGAACGGCCATTGGCGCGAGATTTTCGAGCGCCCCGCGCACCCCTACACGCAGGCCCTGATAGCGGCCATCCCCGATCCGCTGCGCCATGCTCCGCTGGCAACGACCGGCGGCGACCTGCCGAACCCGCTCAACCCGCCGAACGGCTGCGCCTTCAGCCCGCGCTGCCGTTACGCCGAGGCGGTGTGCCGGAGCGAGCCGGGACCGGCGCTGGGGACGCGGGCGGATGGGCATGCGGTGCGGTGCTGGCGGAGTGAGGAGATTGCGGGGCGGATGGCGTTAGTCTCGACCGAGGGCTGATGCGCCGAAGGCGCGTCTGGGCACACGCAAGGTAGCCAATCCGATCATAACAGAACAGAATGCCGGACCTCATCGGATGATGGACGAGACCGTGATGGATTCGCCGCAAGCAGGACCCTTTGCGCCGTTCGAATGGATGCTCGCTGCACGCTATCTACGTGCCCGTCGCAAAGAGGGGTTTGTCTCAGTCATCGCGGGGTTTTCGTTTCTGGGAATCTTGCTCGGGGTCGCCACGCTGATCATCGTCATGGCGGTGATGAACGGTTTTCGCACCGAACTTTTGGGCAAGATCCTCGGGTTCAACGGGCATATTGTGGCGCAGCCACTGGAGACCCCTCTGACGGACTGGAAAGATGTCGCCGAACGCATCGGCCAGGTGCAGGGTGTTCGGTTGGTGGTACCGGTTGTTGACGGCCCGGCACTGGCATCGTCGTCAAACGCTTCCGGCGTTTTGGTGCGCGGCATTCGGGCGGCGGATCTCGTTCAGCTTCCCTCGATAGCCAATGACATCAAGGAGGGCTCACTTGAACATTTTGACGAGAGCCAGGGCGTCGCCATCGGCCAGGGTCTTGCCGATCAACTCTCGGTCCATGCCGGTGACCATATCACGCTCGTTGCGCAACGCGGCGCAGTCACGCCCATGGGCATGATGCCGCGCGTCAAGAAATATCGAGTCGCGGCTGTCTTCGAGATTGGGATGTCCGAATACGACGCGGGCGTCATCTTCAGGCCGCTCGCAGAAGCGCAGGCCTTTTTCAACCGCAATCAGGACGTGACCGCGATCGAGGTTTTCACGGCCAATCCCGATCGGATCGACCTGTTTCGCAAGACGGTAGCGGAAGCGGCTGGTCGACCAATCTTCCTCGTTGACTGGTGACAGCGCAATACGACGTTCTTCAACGCGCTCGAGGTCCAACGAAATGTGATGTTCCTCATCCTCAGCCTGATCGTTTTGGTGGCCGCGCTGAACATCGTGTCCGGTCTGATCATGCTGGTGACGGACAAGGGCAGCGACATCGCGATCCTCAGGACCATGGGCGCCTCACGGGGCGCGATCATGCGGACGTTCATGATCACCGGCGCTTCGATCGGCGTGGCCGGAACGCTGGTCGGCTTCGGCGTCGGGCTTCTCGTCTGCAGGAATATCGAAGCGGTCCGGCAATTGATGTCCTGGCTGACGCGTACCGAGTTGTTCCCGCCAAAGCTTTATTTTCTGTCAGAACTGCCGGCGGAGATCGATCCCGTGGAATCCGCAGCGGTCGTGATCATGGCGCTGACCCTGTCATTCCTCGCAACGCTCTATCCATCGTGGCGAGCTGCGCGGCTCGACCCCGTCGAGGCTCTGCGACAGCGGGGCTAGTCACGGCAACGACGCGCGGAGGCTATACTAGTGACTGCGAGAGCCCCGAGCGAGTTCCTTACTTCCCCTCTAGGACGCTCCGAAGGGCCTTGAGGAGATAATCGGGCCTCCACGATTTTCCGACATTGACGGCGTCGCGCAATACTGGAGCGCGTTGGAGATCGGCGGCAACGTAGCCGCTGGCAAGAATGAACGGTACGGACATCGCCTGGAGCGCTTGCGCGACGGGGGTGACCCATTCGCCAGCGAGGTTGACGTCGAGGATGGCCGCGTCGGGCCGGTCAGCCTTGAGCAGCTTCAAAGCGCCATCAATGTCTGGGACGGGACCGATCACCTGGTATCCGGCAGCCCTCAACTGGGTGTCGAGCTCCAATGCGATGAGGTACTCATCTTCGACGACCAAGATTCGGGGAGCATCGTGCACAATGTGTCCCCGGGGGTTCAAGACTCCACAGGCGCGGTGATGTGAACCCTTAAACCGGTTGGCTCATACTTCAGTTCCACGGCGCCGCGTAAGCCCTGCACGGCGCTGAGCTCGATCAGCCTGGAGCCGAATCCGGAGCGAGTTGGCGAAGTAGCGGGTGGGCCGTTTTCCTCTCGCCAGTCGATGTGCAGGAAGGTCTTGCCCTGCTCTTCCGACGTGCGCCAGCTCAGGTGGACGAGCCCTCCAGAGTTGGAGAACGCTCCATATTTCAAAGCATTGGTGGCGAGTTCATGCAGAATGAGGCTCATCGGCACGACTTGCCGTGGGCTGAGGCGAACTGCTGGCCCGGCGATCAGCCGGTATCGCTCCGGACCGGCGGCCTTCAACGACTGCTCCACCAGAACACCCAGATCGGCTTCGGCGCTGCCGGCCAGGGCGAGGGTCTCGGCTTCGGCCACAGCTTGGAGCCGCCCCAAGAAGGCATCGCGGTACTCCTTGGCTGACCGGCCTTCCACATCGGTCTGATTGGCAAGAGAGCGAATGATCCCGAGGAGGTTCTTCATCCGATGGCGCGTTTCGGCGAGAAGAATGTCTTTTTGCGCCTCGCTGTGGCGCCTGTCGGTCACGTCCTCGAACAGGATCAAGATGCTGGTGCTGTTATTGTCGGGGTGAACGAGGCGACGCGCACTGACCAGCATTGTGCGCGGACCGATGGTCGGGAAGTCGGCTTTTACCTCGTATCCGACGACGGCGGTAGAACGGGGGATGATCTCGCCAACAAGGCGCCTGAGTTCGGGTATGTCCCACTGACCGTCGCCAAGGTTGAACAGGCTGCGCCCGACTGTGTCATCCCGAGCCACCCTGAAGGTTTCGTAGAACCCGCGATTGGCCGTAAGGACACAACCGCTCTGGTCAAGCACCAGCAACGGCTCCTCCAGGGTATCAACGATCCCTTGCGCCTGGACATGCTCGCTGCGCAGAAGCCGGTACAAGTCTTCGAGGTTCATTTCGGCCCTCACCCGAGGAGGTTTCGACTAGGCTAATATGGCGTGCGGTCGTTCACAACGGAATTGGGTTGGTCTGCTGGTGCCAGATGCTAATCTAAGGCACCCACCGAGTTCCCGCCGTTGCGGGGCGGGTTTATGAGTACGCGCCCTAGACGGTCATCGCGATTTTTCTCTTTACGGGTAGGGCGTTGAGTTGAACGGAAGTCCCGGGCCTCGGCACGCAACCTTCGGCTCCGTCAACTCCCGACGCCGCCGACCAGACGCGGGCGGTGATTTGCGAGCGGTTTCGCCGCGGGCAGGGCGCGTAGCCACACGCGAAAACTGACCACCTCCGGACAATCTGCCGTGCCTTCTGGCGCAACCAGCCAATCACCCGCGCCTGATCCCTCATCGATCCGTTCACAGCGATAGCCGGGATGGTGGCTCACGCCGCGACCGATCAAGAGGTCCACCTTTCCCTCGACGAGCTCATGCAGGCCGGCGGGCTGCAGCACGCTCAAGCCGATCTCCGCATGTGCGCTGCGAAACGCCGCAAGCTGGAGGCGGCGCAGGTCGTGACTTCCGTGCACCCCCACTTGCAGCAGCACCGTGCCTGACGGCTTCAATTGCGAGGTCGCCTCCGCAATGTGGCGAAAGCCTTCCGAGATCCCGGGCAGATACGCCCGGCCGGCCTCGGTGAGGATGAGCTGCTTATGCAGCCGCTCGAACAGCTGCACGCCGAGGCGCGCCTCCAGCGCTTTCACCTGCTGCCCCACGGCCGCGGGCGTGACGTGCAGCTCGTGCGCGGCCAGCTTGAAGCTGAGATGGCGCGCGGCGGCCTCGAAGGCGCGGAGCGCGTTGAGCGGGGGAAGGGCGTAGGTCATCGCAATTGCACTTTGACACCGATAGGCCGCGTCCTTGCAATAGATTTTCTTGCGCTGAACCGCAGCAATGATGCTTTGCGCTAGCGTGATGCCGCCGGATACGCTTGACGCGCAAAATCTGGAGAAACGTCATGTCGCCAGCTCACATCGTCAGCCACAATCCCGCAACGGTTCACCCGCCCGCCGGCGGCTACTGCATGGGCCTGGAGCTGAAGCAGCATCGCCGACTGCTGTTCATCAGCGGCCAGGTCCCTCAAAATTCCGACGGCACCGTGCCCGACGGCTTCGAGGCGCAATGCGAGCAGGCCTGGCGCAATGTCAGGGAG
This sequence comes from Bradyrhizobium sp. IC4059, assembly GCF_020193615.1. Classification (NCBI taxonomy): domain Bacteria; kingdom Pseudomonadati; phylum Pseudomonadota; class Alphaproteobacteria; order Hyphomicrobiales; family Nitrobacteraceae; genus Bradyrhizobium; species Bradyrhizobium sp. IC4059. The sequence goes on along the minus strand of NZ_JADYVH010000005.1, from coordinate 245,477 downwards.
GTGCTGGCCGCGGCAGGTCTCGGAGTCGAGCACCTGGTCAAGGTCACCACGTTCCTGACGGACCGCAGTCAAGTCGTCGCCAACCGCGCCATTCGCCGCGCGGTGCTCGGGGAGCATCAGCCGGCGCTGACGGTCGTGGTGGTCGAGACCGTCGACAGCAAATGGCTGCTGGAGATCGAGGCGATCGCCGCGGAATGAAGCGGTCGTCGATGTTGCAATGAGCCAATCATATCAGGTGTCCAATGGCTGAGATTCATCCGTTCTACCAGACGCATCGCCGCGCGATGGAGGCCGCCATGCGCGAGCGAATAGACCTTGCCGAACCGATGCTCCGCGAGCGCGCGCATCTCTCCGATATCGACGCAATCAGGCAGCAAGTGATGGACGAATTCGAGATCGTCCTCACCCAGATGCCCTATGTCGGCGGCGCGGGAAGCCGCATGAGCGATTTCTTCATGCGCCTGACCGGCTTCATGGCCATCAGTCGTGTGCTGCGGCGCCACGGCGTCCCGGTGCCCGTGATCGGCGAGATCGAGCGAGAAACCTATAAGGCGCAGCTGTTGACGGCACCCGAAGCCGAGCGTCTCGCCGCGGGGCGTCAGTTCATGTCGCCGGAGAACCAGGCCTTGATGCGCGAGCAGGCGGCAAGGAGCGTTACAGAGGCTCACCAAGCCGAGTTTCCGGAAGATTTCGTCTACGATTTCGTCGAGCCGGGTCCGCAGGACAGCTTCGAATTCGGCATCGACTACAAGGCCTGCGGCTTCTGCAAGCTCGCGGCGCGCCGCGGCGACACCGAGATCCTGCCGACCATCTGCGGCCTCGACTTCGTCGCCTACGCCACGCGAGGCATCCGCCTGGAACGGACCCAGACGCTGGCCGGCGGCGCCAGCCACTGCAATTTCCGCTTCTCGCGATTGCCATCAAACGCGAAGGCCGAGTGCTAGGCCGTATTCCTTCTGCCGCTACATCGTCATTGCGAGCGCAGCGAAGCAATCCAGAAATGCAGCCGCGGAAAGACTCTGGATTGCTTCGCTGCGCTCGCAGTGACGGGGGTGCACCGGCCTTTCGAAGCCGGCTGCCGATGATGACATCATACCCCTGTTTTGCCCGACGGAGCAAATCGGCTTCGTAAAATCCGCAAGTTTACGACGCCCGTCGGCAAGTCATTGATTCCGTTGGCGCCGGCTACTGTGCATGGGGTTGTTTTCGCACTTTTGTCTTGCCGGCCGTCTATTCCGCCGCTTTCTCCCTCAAGCGCTGCGCATAGACGTTGATGACCAGCGCCGCCAGGAGGATCAGGCCGCGGATCAGGATCTTCAGGAAGCTGTCGATGTTGATGTGGTCGAGGCCGTTATTGAGCACACCGAGGACGAAAAGCCCGACGATGGTGTTGCCAATGCCGCCGCGGCCGCCGAAGAGGCTGGTGCCGCCGACCACGACCGCGGCGATGGAATCGAGCAGGTAGGTGTCGAACTCGTTCTGCTGCGCACTGCCGAAATGGGCGACGCCGAGCATGCCGCCGAGGCCCGAGCACACCGCCGAGATCACCATGACCGCACCGAGGATCAGCTTGACGTTGAGGCCCGAATATTCGGCCGCCTCGCGATTGCCCCCGACCATGTAGACGTAGCGGCCGAAGCGCGTGTAGGTCAGCACCAGATGGCCGCCGAGCAGCATGATGGCGGCGACGATGACGATCCAGGGGATGCCGCCGATCGAGCCGGAGCCGAGCGTCGTGATCAGGCTCGGCACCTTGTAGGCGATCTGGCCGCGCACCAGCAGCGCGGAGATGCCGGCGGCGATCTGCATCATCGCCAGCGTCATGATGAAGGAGGGGATGCCGATCACGGTCAGCCCCACCGCGTTGACGAGACCGAGCAGGGCGCAGAGCAGGAGCGACAGGATGATCGCGACGGCGCCGGGCAGGGGGATGTTGGCGATGTTGACGTAGGATTCCTGCAGCGTGAAGTAGGCGACCGCAATGCCCGTGACGTTGGCGATGCTGGCGACCGACAGGTCGATTTCGGCGCAGAGGATCACGAAGGTGAGGCCGACGGCGATGATGCCCGTCACCGACACCTGGGTCAGGATGTTGCCGAGATTGTCGAGCGTCGCGAAGGAGGGGCTGGCGAAGGCGAAGAAGGCGGTGAGGAAGATCAGCGTCAGGAACGGGGCGATGTTGCGCATCTGCGAGCGCAGGAAGGGCGCAAGGCCCCGTGCCCGTTGTCCTGTCGCCAAAGCCGTCTCGCTGCTCATGTGCTTCTCCGTCACGCCGCTTCCAGCAGGCGGTCCTTGCTGACCGGCTCGTTCTTGAATTCACGCACCAATGCGCCGCGCTTGAGCACGAGGATGCGGTCGGCCAGCGACAGCACCGTTTCCGGCTCGGTCGACAGCACGATGATCGCGAGCCCCTTCGTTCTGAGGTCGCGCACGATGTTGATGACGTCGTTCTTGGCGCCGACATCCATGCCGCGGGTCGGCTCGCACAGCACCAGCAGCTTGGGCGGATAGGTCAGCCATTTCGCCAGCGCGACCTTCTGCTGGTTGCCGCCCGAGAGCATGCCGAGATCGAGACCGACCACTGGCGGCCTGATCTGCAGCTGCTCGACCTGGCGCTTGGCGATGTCGCGCTCCTGCGCCGGCTTGAGCAGCAGCGAGGAGATGCGGTCGAGAATGCTGATCGAGATGTTCTTGTAGACCGGCTCCTGGTGGAACAGCATGTCGCGCCGGCTCTCCGGCACCAGCGCCACGCCGGCGCGGCGCGCCGCCGCCGTGCTGGCGAACGTTTTCGTCACGCCTTCGACTGCAAGCGTCCCGCCGTCCGGCTTCAGCTTGCCGAACAGGACGCGCGACAGCTCCTGCTGGCCGCAACCCATGAAGCCATAGATGCCGAGCACCTCGCCGGCGCGGGCCTCGAACGAGACGTCCTGAAGGCTGCGGGACAGCGACAGCTGATCGACCCTAAGAATCACCTTGCTGTCGCTCGGTTGCGGCAGCATCAGGTCGTCGGTGTAGCTGTGCTCGAGCGCCTCGCCGCCGCGGCCGATCATGGCCTCGATCAGCGCGCACTTGCTGGTCGCGGCGCTCGCCGTCTCCGCAACCTTGCGGCCGTTGCGGAACACGGTCACCGTGTCGGACACCAGCAGGATGTCCTCGATGAAATGCGAGATGAAGACGATCGCAGTACCTTGCTCGCGCAGCCGCCGGAGCGCTTTGAACAGGCGCTCGACCTCGGGCGGGGAGAGGGCGGAGGTCGGCTCGTCCAGGATGACGATGCGCGCGCCGGAGAACAGCACGCGCGCGATCTCGATCAACTGCTGCAGCCCGATCGGAAGGTCGCCGAGCCGCGCCATCGGATCGACGTCGATGCCGAAGCGGGCGAGCTGCTCGCCCGCCTCGCGCGCCATCCGCCGCCATTGCACGAGGCCGAGGGCGTTGGTCGGCTGGTTGCCGAGAAAGACGTTCTCCGCGACCGTCAGGTCGGGCGCGACGCTGAGCTCCTGGTGCACCATGGCGATGCCGGCGGCATGCGCATCGCGCGCCGAGCGAAAATGCATCTCCTGGCCGTCGACCAGGAAGCGGCCGGAGAACTCGGTGTGCACGCCGGCGATGATCTTCATCAGCGTGCTCTTGCCGGCGCCGTTCTCGCCGACGAGACCGTGGATCTCGCCGGGATAAAGCGCAAAGTCGACACCACGAAGCGCTTCGACGCCGCCGAAGCTCTTCGTGATGCCCTGCAGTTCCAGGATGGGCTGTTGTCCCACGCTCATGAAAGATCTGGACGCTCAGATCAGGAAGTGATCCTGCATCCACTGCATCCCGGCCGCGTTCGCCTTGGTCACGACCGGACCGTCGGTGACGACGTTCTTCGGGATGCCCTGTCCGCTCTTCTCGCCGCCGACCACGGCGGAGACGCCCGCGACGATCGCGCCGCCATGGATGCGGCAGGACGGATTGCGGACGGTCGCGAACATGCGGCCTTCGCTGACCGCCTGGATCGCCGGCGGCATGGCGTCGACCCCGCCGATCAGGATGTTGGTGCGATTGCGCGCCTTCATGATGTTGGCGGCGGCCAGCGCCATGTCGTCATTGTGGAAGAAGGCCGCATCGATCTGCGGGTATTTGGTCAGATAGGTCTCCCAGAGACGGGCGGTCTTCGAGACGTCCCAATCGGCCGGCTGGGTGTCCAGCACTTCGATGCCCGGGAATTGCTTGACGACCGAGTTGAAGCCCTTGGCGCGGCCCTGCGCACCGGTGTGGCCGAGCGCGCCCTGCGTCATGATGATCTTGCCCTTGCCGCCCATGGCGTTGCACAGCGCCTGTGTCACCGAAGCGCCCATGAACTCGTTGTCGGGAGCGAGGAAGGAATGGACGTTGATCTGATCGAGCGGCGCGATCAGCGTGTCCATGTCGATCACAGGCGTGCCGGCATCGATCATCTTCTGCACCGGCTGGGTGAGGGTGCCGATGCCGAAGGCCTGGATCGCGACGAAGTCCCATTTCTGCGAGGCCATGTTGTCGATCGCCGCGCGCTGCTTCACCGCATCGAGCTGCCCGTCGAACCAGGTCACCTCGACATTGAACAGCTTGCCCCAGAATTCCGCCGCCTGCTTGCCTTGCGCGCACCAGGTGGCCTGGAGGCCGGCGTTGGAGAACGCCGCCTTCAACGGCTTCTCGCTGCGTCCGACTGCGGCCAGTGCGGGGTTTATGCCCATGCTGCCGAGGATGGCAGCTCCGGCGCCGGCGGCCGCAGCCGCCTGAAGAAGATCGCGCCTGGTCGTCGAGAAATCTTTCGTCCCGGACATCGCTCGCTCCCATATATTTTGTCGTCGGCGCGTCATTGGTAGCGCTACCGATCTCCGAAAGTCTCTCACAAGAGTTGTTCGCACTCAATCTGCATTCAGCCGCAGCGTCGTCGCAGCCCGTGCGTTGGTGCAGCGCAAAGCGTCAGGTGGCCGCGGCGGCGAATGCGTCGATCTCGGCGAGCAATGTATCCCAGGACTGCGCGATCTCGGGCGTCCATTCATCGCCGAGCAGATCGCGGAGCGCATCCCTGATGACGGCGAAGAACGCGATGAACAGCTCGCGCGGCGCGCCATAGGCGTCGTGCGAGGCGACCTCGCACGCGATTAGCCGGAAATGCCCGCGGCGCTCGCCGGCGAAGTCGAGAATCGCCTCGATCGTCAGCGCCAGCATCGACCCCTTCACGAGGTCACCGCCGTCCGTGCGGAACATCGCCTGCGTTTCCGGATGGAGATCGAACAGACGTCGATAGACGAACGGCGTGAGGTCGGCGCAGCGCGAGGCCGCACGTTCGAAGCTGTCGTGGATGGGATGAAAGGCCGCGTTCATCGACGGTTCAGCGCCGCGGGCAAAAAAAGAGCGGGGCCCTGGCCCCGCTCAAAAATTGTGTCGACCCTATTATCCCCGATCTTAAGATTTGATCTTGATTGACGGGGCGACGCTGCGTTTTGCGCGCCAGGGGCTCCTCCCGAGACTTGGACCACCAGGCCTCGACCTCGCGGTCAGCGCCTGAGCAAGAGGGATGCTAGATCAACTTTTCTCACTTGTCATCATTTTCGGCAACGAATGTTCAAAATAGGAGCAGCTGACGAAACGATCGGGCGTCTGCCTACCTAAACATATGACAGATATAAGAAATTTGTGGATGGCCGGGCAGGTTTCCCTGCCTCAGATACCGGCCGGGCTCGGGCGTAGGGCGGTCCCGGCCACAGCTTTCGAGCAGTTTGCGCAGGGCCCAACAGGCGGTGGAACTGGCCTCGACTCGGCTGCGCCCGAGTGATTAGTTAGCGCACGAACGAATGGTCCGGCGGATGCGCGCACGCCTGCAAAAATTTCTGCCTCTGGTCCTGCTCGCCCTGGTGATGCAGGTGCTGGCGCCGATCGCCGCCTGTCTCGCGGCCGGCCAGGCTGCGGCCGATCCGTTCTCTGCAGGCGTCATCTGCCATAGCACAAGTGAGCAGGGCGGCCCGGTTGATGAGACCGGGACACCGGCCGCAAAAGCTGGCGCATGTGCGCTTTGTTGCCTGGCGCACGCTGACGCTTCGCTTGACGCGCCGCCCCATGCGGCGTTCTCAACTCCCGTCCGCCCCATCGCCCGCATCGTCTGGCACGTGGCGAACGCGCCCGTCCTCGCCGCCATCGACGGTTCGAGCGCTTGGGCGCGCGCTCCCCCTCGCATTTCCTGATCTGCGAAACCTTCAGCTCCGCGCCGGCTTCGGCCGCGCCGGGATCGCAATGCGCCGGCTCTCTGCCGGCATCAGGAATGACCTCATGCCTCGTACAGGCTTCTTTCGACTGCTTTCCGCACGCAAAATTCTGCTTGCCTCAGCTTCTGCCCTCGTTGTGCCATCCAACGCAATCGCGGAGGAAAACCGACGCGAGCTTCCTCCCGTCACAGTCGACGCGCCGCGGGAGAAACGGGCCTCTCCAGCCCGCGCACAGAGAACCGCCGCGCGATCAACGCGGGCCCGCGCTCCCGCAACTGCGCGTCCGCAACCGACGGCAGCTTCCGAAGGGGGCCTCGGTCCTGGTGCCCTGACGGTTCTCACCGCCCAGCAGGCACTGAGCGAGATCAACCAGACGCCGGGCGGCGTAGCGCTGGTCGCAGCGGAGGCCTACCGGAATTCGACTCCCGCCAGCACGATCAAGGATGTCCTGGACTACGTTCCCGGCGTGTTTGCGCAGCCGAAATGGGGCGACGACACCCGGCTTTCGATCCGCGGATCCGGCCTGTCGCGCAATTTCCATCTGCGCGGCGTGCAGCTTTACATGGACGGCATCCCGATCAATACGGCGGACGGCTACGGCGATTTCCAGGAGATCGACCCGACCGCCTACAAATACGTCGCGGTGTACAAGGGCGGGAATGCGCTGCAGTTCGGAGCCAATTCGCTGGGAGGCGCCGTCAACTTCGTGACGCCATCGGGACGCGACCGATTTCCGAATCGAGTCTCGCTCGACGTGGGAGCCTTCGGCTTCAGGCGACTGCAGGCCAATGCAGGAGGCGCCAACGGGCCGTGGGATGGTTTCGTCACCGCATCAACGCAGGCCACGGACGGCTTCCGCGCTCACAGCTTCGGCTCGGGCAACCGCGTGAGCGGCAATGTTGGCTACCAGTTCTCGCCGGATTTCGAGACGCGATTCTATCTTAACGCCAACGAGGTGCGGCAGCGCATTCCAGGAACCGTCACCAAGGCGTCTGCCTTGACCAATCCGGAGGCCGCGGCTCCGGCGAACGTTGCGCTGGACCAGCAGCGCAACATCGACACGATCAGGCTGGCAAACAAGACGACGATCCGATTCGACGACACCAGGTTGGAGTTCGGCGCTTTCGGCGTCGACCGGCACCTCATGCATCCGATCTTCCAGTGGCTCGATTATCGCTACAAGGATTATGGCGGCTTCGCGAAGGTTACGGACGACCGCATCATCGGCGGTTACCGCAACAGGCTGGTTGCGGGCGTCAACCTGTTGAACGGCAGCATCGACAACCAGCAGTTCGCCAACATTGCCGGACAGAAGGGGGCATTGCTGTCGTCGTCGATCGATCGCTCGGAGAACACCTCGGTTTACGTGGAGGACAGCTTCTACTTTCTGCCGAATGTCGCCGCGATCGCCGGCACGCAATTCCTGCATGCGACCCGCAATCGGCAGGACCGGTTTCTCAGCGACGGCGACCAGTCGGGAGCAACCCGCTTTGATCTGTGGTCGCCGAAGGCGGGCCTGCTGTGGCAGATCGACCCGACGTGGCAGGCCTTCGCCAATGTTTCGCGGAGCGCCGAAGTGCCGAGCTTCGGCGAGAGCGCGCGCGGTCCTGGCATTCCGACGATTCCGTTCACCAGCATCCGCCCGCAGATTGCGACGACCTACGAGATCGGGACCCGCATGCGACGGCCCGACTATTCGTGGGAGTTGACCGCCTATCGCGCCGATATCCGCGATGAGCTGCTGTGCCTGTACAGCGCGTTCGGCAATTGCAACGTGACCAATGCCGACCGAACCTTCCACCAGGGCGTCGAGGCTGGGGCAGGGGCAGCAATCTTCCGCCACCTCTTCGTGAGAGGCGCGCCCGACAAGGTGTGGCTCAACCTCGCCTATACTTACAACGATTTTCGCTTCGACAGCGATACGGAGTTCGGCAACAACCAGCTGCCCGGCGCGCCGCGTCACTATTTGCGCGCCGAGTTGCTCTACAAGCATCCGACCGGGTTCTATGCTGGTCCGAACGTCGAATGGGTGCCGCAGGCCTATTTCGTCGACAGTATGAACACGTTGACGACGGAGCCGTATGCACTGCTCGGATTGAAAGCGGGCTTCGACAATGGCGGACCGTTCTCCGCCTATATCGAGGGTCGAAACCTCACCAACAGGACCTACATTGCCAGCGCCAGTATCATCGATCGCGCCACGGCGACGTCGGCGTTGTTCGAGCCAGGCGCCGGCCGGGCGGTCTACACCGGAATGAGATATCGATGGTAAGCGCACTGGGGCTGCCGAGACCACCACGACCGATCCAATCAGATCAAAACCGAGGGAACCTAATGAACAGGATCAAGCTATCACTTCTGGCGGCCGCCATGCTGCTCGGCACCAGCGCGGCAGTCGCAGCCGACGACGTCAAGGCCGGCGATCTCGTCATCTCGCAGGCCTGGAGCCGGGCGACGCCGGGCGGCGCCAAGGTCGCCGGCGGCTATCTGACCATCGAAAACAAGGGGAGCGCCGCCGACAGGTTGGTCAGCGTGTCCGCCGATATCGCAGGCAAGGCCGAGATTCACGAGATGGCCATGGACAACGGCGTGATGAAGATGCGCGCGCTCGACAAGGGATTGGCGATCGAGCCCGGCAAGACCGTGAAGCTCGCCCCCGGCGGCAATCATTTGATGCTTCAGGAGCTGAAGCGGCCGTTCAAGCAGGGCGACAAGGTGCCGGTGACGCTTCAGTTCGAGAAGGCCGGCAAGATCACTGTTGCCCTCGACGTCCAGGGCGTCGGCGCGCAAGCACCGGGCGGCGGGGGGCACTCGGGTCACATGGACATGAAGAAAATGCCGGATCATTCGGGAATGAAGATGAAATGAGACTGTTCTGGACTCTCGGGAGACCGAATATGTCGAAGCGATCCTGCCTGATTCTGATTGCCGCGGTCGCCGCATCACCAGTGGCGGCGCATGTCTCTCTCGAGACCAAGCAAGCCACAATCGGCGCGTCCTACAAGGCGGTGTTCACCGTGCCGCATGGCTGCGCGGGCTCGCCGACGGTGAAGCTCCGCGTGCAGATTCCGGAAGGGGTCATCGCGGTGAAGCCGATGCCGAAGGCCGGCTGGACCATCGACGTCGTCGAGGGCAAATATGCGGGGGAATACGACTATCACGGCAACAAGCTCTCGTCCGGCGTCAAGGAGGTGGCGTGGTCCGGCGGCAAGCTGCCGGACAAGAACTATGACGAGTTCATCATGCAGACGGTGCTGACCGACAAGCTCAAGGCGAACACGACCTTGTACTTCCCAGTGGTTCAAGAATGCGAGACCGGCGTCAGACGCTGGATCGAGATCCCAACCGAGGGGTCAAGCCATTCGCATGAGGGCAAGTCGCCGGCCCCTGGCGTCAAGCTCCTGCCGAAACCCTGATGCGCCTCCTCGCCGCGCTCGCGACGCTGCTCTTCGCTGCGGGCTTCGCGAGCGGTGCGCTCGCGCATGCGGCGCTGATCTCGGTCGAGCCGGCGAATGGCAGCACGCTCGCGACCGCGCCCAAGATGGTCGAGCTGCGGTTCAACGAACCGGTAACGCCGGGCGCGATCCGGCTGATCGACGGGACGGGCAGGGCGCGGGACGAGACGCGCGTCAGTGCGTCCGGCGACACGATTTTGATCCAGATGCCAGCGGATCTGCCTGAGGGGACGGCGGTCGTCAGCTATCGCGTGGTCTCGCAGGATGGCCATCCGATCGTGGGATCGGTGATGTTTTCAGTCGGCATGCCGTCGGAGACGAAGCCGTCCGCGAGTACGGACCATTGGTTGGCCGCGCTGATCTGGCTGGCGCGCGTTGGCCTCTATCTCGGTCTGTTCGTAGGCGTCGGCGGTGTGTGGTTTGCGCGCTGGATATCATGGTCTCTGGCCGGCATGACCGTGCCGCGCATGGCGCTCGCGGTCGGCCTTTCCAGCGCGGTGGTGTCGCTCGGTGCGCTGGGTCTCGATCTCCTCGGCCTGCCGCCGGCGGCGCTCGCGACGGCCGCGCCTTGGAAGGTCGCGGTCGCAACCAGTGCCGGCCGCGCGTTTCTAGTTGCTGCCGCCGCGATGCTGTTCGCCTTGCTGGCGCTCCGCAGCGCATGGTCTTCGCGGGCTCTTGCGATCATTGCCATGGTCGGCGTGGGCCTGTCGCTCGCCATGAGCGGGCATGCCGCAACGGCGCCGCCTCGAATGATGATGCGCCCGGCGATGTTTCTTCACGGCCTGTGCGTTGCGCTATGGATCGGCGCTCTTGCTCCGCTCGCGGCTTTGCTGTCGAAGCCGACGCCGGCAACACTCGCCGTCGTGAAGCGCTTCTCGGGCATCGCCATGCCGGCGGTCGGCGTGCTGGCATTGACGGGCCTCGCCCTTGCGATTGTTCAGCTCGAAAAAGTTTCGGCGTTGGTCGAGACCCGCTATGGCCTCATCCTCTCGATCAAGCTCGGCCTGGTTCTCATGCTGCTCGCACTTGCGGCGCTCAACCGCTTCCGCCTCACTCCGGCACTCGCCCGCGATCGTGGAGCCCAGACCATCCTCAAGCGCTCGATCCTCCTCGAATGCGTGATCGCCCTCGCCATCTTTGCCGTCGTCGCCGGCTGGCGCTTCACGCCGCCGCCGCGAACGATCATTCCGGAGACGCCGTTGGCGATCCACATCCACGGCGACAAGGCGATGTTCCAGGTGCTGGTGTCACCTGGAAAGGTCGGCAAGGACGATTTCGTGCTCCAGCTCATGACCGGCGAGGGGACGCCCCTGGCGGCCAAAGAGGTGACGTTGACCCTCAGTCTGCCCGAGCGTGGCATCGAGCCGATGGAACGGGTCGCCTTGCTCGGGCCGGATGGCTACTGGCACGTGCGCAGGGTCGAGCTGCCCTTCGCCGGCCGCTGGCGTGTGCGGATCGAGGCGCTTGTGAGCGATTTCGAGAAGATCACGCTGGCGGATGAACTCGAGGTGCCGCCGCCCTAGGCTCACCGGCTTTGCTGAGCACGGTGCTCCTGAAGTCAAACCTGAAGGCAACGGAAAAATGACAGCTATTTCGCCGCGTTAGCGGCTTTTCCTCATTCCCGTCTTGTGTTTTCGCTCCCAATCCGGTTTCACTGCAGGCGATCACTGATTCCCAGAGTATTACCATGCGGTTGTCGCGGTTCTTTCTGCCCATCCTGAAGGAAAATCCGAAAGAGGCGGAGATCGTCTCGCATCGGCTGATGCTGCGTGCCGGCATGATCCGGCAGGAGGCGGCGGGCATCTATGCCTGGCTGCCGCTCGGCTTTCGCGTGCTGAAGAAGATCGAGCAGATTGTGCGCGAGGAGCAGAATCGCTCCGGCGCGATCGAGGTCTTGATGCCGACGCTCCAGCTCGCCGACCTCTGGCGCGAGAGCGGCCGCTACGACGCCTACGGCCCGGAGATGCTGCGCATCGCCGACCGCCACAAGCGCGAGCTGCTGTACGGACCGACCAACGAGGAAATGATCACCGAGATCTTCCGCGCCTATGTGAAGTCCTACAAGAACCTGCCGCTCAATCTCTATCATATCCAATGGAAATTCCGCGACGAGCAGCGTCCGCGCTTCGGCGTGATGCGCGGCCGCGAGTTCCTGATGAAGGACGCCTATTCCTTCGACCTCAACGAGGCCGCGGCGCGTGTCGCCTACAACAAGATGTTCGTCGCATACTTGCGCACCTTCGCGCGGATGGGGCTGAAGGCGATCCCGATGCGCGCCGAGACCGGCCCGATCGGCGGCGATCTCAGCCACGAGTTCATCGTGCTCGCCGAGACCGGCGAATCCGGCGTGTTCATCAATCGCGACGTGCTGGACCTGCCGGTGCCGGGCGAGGACGTGGATTATGAGAGCGACCTGACGCCGATCATCAAGCAATGGACTTCGCTCTATGCGGCGACCGAAGACGTCCACGATGCCGCGCGGTTCGAGCAGGAGGTGCCCGTGGACAAGCGGGTGAACACCCGCGGCATCGAGGTCGGCCAGATCTTCTATTTCGGCACCAAATATTCCGAGCCGATGAAGGCGCTCGTGGCGGGGCCTGATGGTGTCGACGTGCCGATCCATGGCGGCTCGTACGGTGTCGGCGTCTCGCGCCTGCTGGGTGCCATCATCGAGGCTTGCCATGACGATGCCGGCATCAAATGGCCGGAAGCGGTGGCACCGTTCCGCGTCTCGATCCTCAACCTGAAGCAGGGCGATGCGGCCGTCGATGCGGCCTGCGAGAAGCTCTATGCCGAGCTCACGGCCAAGGGCATCGACGTGCTCTATGACGACACCGATCAACGCGCCGGTGCCAAATTCGCCGCCGCCGACCTGATCGGCATCCCCTGGCAGATCATGATCGGGCCGAAGGGGCTCGCCGACGGCAAGGTCGAGATCAAGCGGCGCAGCGACGGCGCGCGCGAGACCATGTCGCCTGCCGACGCGGTTGCAAGACTTGTGGGCTGAGAAGGCTGATCGGCTGAATATTGTTCATCGCGCGATATCGCGGCCGCCAATCCGGCCACAATTGACCCCGAATCATGGGATTATCGAGCGATGGATGAGACCATGACCGAAACCGTGCAAACCGCGCCTTTCGCGCCCTTCGAGTGGATGCTGTCGGCGCGCTATTTGCGGGCGCGGCGGAAAGAGGGATTCATCTCGGTCATCGCCGGGTTCTCCTTTCTCGGCATCATGCTCGGCGTTGCGACGCTGATCATCGTCATGGCCGTGATGAACGGCTTCCGCAAGGAACTGCTCGACAAGATCCTGGGCCTCAACGGCCACATCCTGGTCCAGCCCCTGGAATCGCCGCTGACCGACTGGAAGGACGTTGCCGACCGCCTCAGCCAGGTCGAGGGTATCCGGCTCGCGGCGCCGGTGGTTGACGGTCAGGCGCTGGCGTCATCGCCTTGGAACGCCTCGGGCGTCCTGGTGCGCGGCATCCGCTCCGACGATCTCAACAACCTCACCTCGATCGCCAAGAACATCAAGCAGGGCTCCCTCGAGGGCTTTGACGAAGGGCAGGGCGTTGCGATCGGCCGGCGCCTCGCCGATCAGCTTTCGCTGCATGCCGGCGACAGCATCACGCTGGTGGCGCCGAAGGGCGCAGTGACGCCCATGGGAACGACGCCGCGCATAAAACCGTACAAGATCGTCGCGGTGTTCGAGATCGGTATGTCCGAATACGATCTCGGCTTCGTGTTCATGCCGCTTGCCGAGGCGCAGGCCTATTTCAACCGCAGCAACGACGTCACCTCGATCGAGGTGTTCACGACCAACCCCGACAGGATCGACGCCTTCCGCAAGGCGGTGACGGAGGCGGCGGGCCGGCCGATCTTCCTGGTCGATTGGCGGCAGCGCAACTCGACCTTCTTCAACGCGCTCCAGGTCGAACGCAACGTGATGTTCCTGATCCTGACCATGATCGTGCTGGTTGCCGCGCTCAACATCGTCTCCGGCCTGATCATGCTGGTGAAGGACAAGGGCAGCGACATCGCGATCCTGCGCACCATGGGCGCCTCGCAGGGATCGATCATGCGGATATTCCTGATCACGGGCGCTTCGATCGGCGTGGTCGGCACGCTGGTCGGCTTCTGCGTCGGCCTCGTGATCTGCGTCAACATCGAATCGATCCGGCAATTCCTCTCCTGGCTGACCTCGACCGAGCTGTTCTCGCCGGAGCTCTACTTCCTGTCGAAACTGCCCGCCGAGATCGACGTCGGCGAGACCACGGCCGTCGTCATCATGGCGCTGACGCTGTCGTTCCTGGCGACGCTCTATCCGTCGTGGCGCGCCGCGCGCCTCGATCCCGTCGAAGCGCTCCGGTACGAGTGAGGGACTGATGGAGCAGCAGCAGGGGGCAGAAGATGTACCGGTCATTTATCTCCACGAGATAAAGCGGCAGTACTTGCAGGGCGAGGTGCCGCTGACGATCCTCGACGGCGCCAAGCTGGCGCTGTGGGCCGGTCAGTCGGTCGCGCTGGTGGCGCCGTCGGGCTCGGGCAAGTCGACGCTGCTGCACATCGCTGGGCTGCTGGAAGCCCCCGATTCCGGCGAGGTCTATGTCTCGGGCGCACCGACCTCGCAACTGCCCGACATCGAGCGCACCCAGCTGCGCCGCACCGATATCGGCTTCGTCTACCAGTCGCATCGGCTGCTGCCGGAGTTCTCGGCGCTCGAGAACGTCATGCTGCCGCAGATGATCCGCGGCCTGAAGAAGTCCGAGACCGTCAAGCGTGCCAAGGAGATCCTCGGCTATCTCGGCCTCGGCGACCGCATCACCCATCGCCCCGCCGAGCTGTCGGGCGGCGAGCAGCAGCGTGTCGCCATCGCCCGTGCGGTCGCCAACGCGCCGCGCGTGCTGTTTGCGGACGAGCCGACCGGCAATCTCGATCCTGGTACCGCCGAGCACGTGTTCCAGGCCCTGATGCAGCTGGTCAAGGCGACGCATGTGTCGATGCTGATCGCAACCCACAACATGGAGCTCGCCGGCCGCATGGACCGGCGGGTCTCGCTGTCGAACGGCCAGGTGGTCGAGCTCGACTAAAGAGCTCGAAAACAACCCCATGCACAGTAGCCAAGTGCTTGGTGAGACTTCCGAAAAAAATCGAAGACGGCGGTCCGTCGCCGCCTCACGATTCAGGGCCTGATCACCGTCAATTTGAACGGTCCGCCATTGGCGGCAGCATGCGCCACGGCCTCGTTGGCGTGGTCGAGATCGAAGGTCTCTGTCTCGTACTCTTCCAGCCGCAGCAGCCCGGCACGCACCAGTGCGATCAGGCGGCTGGCCGCATCGGGCGGATACATCCAGACGCCGTGGATGCTGATGCAGTTGCGCATGATCCAGGGGTAGGGCAGCTCGAGGCCCGGCCCGCCCGCCATGCCGACGCCACCCATCAGCACGACGCGTCCGTAAGCGCGGACCGTCATGACTGCCGCGCGCACGACAGTCGGGCTCACCGAGGGCGGCATGATGTCGAAGACGCAGTCGATCGGCCCCGGTGCGGCGCGCTTCATCGTCTCACGGTCGTCGTCCTCGTCACCCGAGAGCTTGACCGGCTTCACCCGCGCCCCGAAGCGGCGGACGAGGTCGGCGAGGATCCGTTCGTTGCGGCCCGGCGCGACCACGCAGGCTGCGCCCATCGCCAGCGCGACGGAGACGGCGGCGCTGCCGAAATTGCCGGTGGCGCCGCTCACCAGCACGGTCTCGCCCGGGCGAAGGTTTGCCGCAAGGAAGCCGCCATAGGGCACCAGCAGCGTGCCCAGCGCGCACCATTGTATCGCCTGCTCGGACGTGATCGGGCCGAGGGGTTTGACGTTCTCGGTCGGCACCCGCATCTGCTCGGCGAAGGAGCCGTGGCGAAAGTGCTGTTGCAGGCGCATGCCGCCGGGTCCCGCGGCGGTCAGGCCCTGCAGGGCCATATCCGGCGCCGCGGCGTCATCGCGCGAGCGCACTGTCGGATCGCAGAACACCCAGTCGCCGACGGCAAGCCTGGTCGCGTCCGGCCCGATCGCGCGCACGCGGCCGATGCCGCCCGGGCCTGGAATGATTGGCAGGTCGAGCGCGTAGTTGCGCGTCCCGTCGAAGACCTCGTTCATGTAGGACAGCACGCGCGTCGCGACGACGTCGACGATGACCTCGCCGGTGCCGAGCACCGGTTCGGGGACAGTCTCGATCGCCAGCGGCGAGCCGAAGGATTTGAGTACGGCAGCTTTCATGATGTTCACCTCGACGTCGGGTGAGGTCCGTATGCGCTGCCCTGGCGGAAGTCAGGAAGGCCTGGTATTATCCTAGTATTCCATAGGCCCTCTATCGCAGGGACATTCGTCATGGCCGATCCACGCCGCGTTGAATTCGGGGACTTCCTGAGGTCCCGCCGCGAAAAGCTGTCGCCGAAGGCGGTCGGGCTTCCGGTGGGCCGGCGCCGGCGCACCGCGGGGCTGCGCCGCGAGGAGGTTGCGCAGCTCGCCGGCATCGGCGTCGACTGGTACATCCGTCTCGAGCAGGGCCGCACGGTCAGCCCGTCCGTGACCACCGTGGATGCGCTGGCCCGGGCCCTCCGTCTCAGCAAGGCCGAGCACGCCCACCTCAAGGCGCTGGCGCGCGAGCCCGCAAGGAGCCCCTTCACCCGCGAGATCGTGCCTCCGCCCATTCGTCGCATGATCGAGAGCCTGCATCAGCCGGCCTACATCATCGGCCGGCGCTGGGACGTGCTGGCCTGGAACGATGCGGCCGAGGAGGTGTTCGGGTTCGGGCGATTGCCGGAGCAGGATCGCAACACGCTGCTTCTTATGTTGACGAACAAGCAGACGCGAAAATCCTATGGCGCCGGCTGGACCGACGTAGCCAAGGCGATGGTGGCGATGTTTCGCGCCAATCACGACGTCTGGGCCGGCGATCCCGCCTTCACGGAGCTGCTGACGCGGCTGCGCGAGAGCAGTCCGGAATTCGTCAAATGGTGGGAGGCGCACGACGTTCGCAGCACCATCTCGGGCCGCAAGACCATGAACCATCCGACCAAGGGCGTGCTGCACTTCGAGCACACCAGCTTCCAGGCCAACGACGATCCCGCGCTGAAGCTCGTGATCTATACGCCGCTCTAAGCCCGCCGTTGTTGAAGACACTTGACCACCTGCATCGCGCGCTGGGCCGAGCAGGACCCGAGAGGCGTCTTGATGCTGAGCCGCCCCTCGCGCCGGGAACCGAAGGCCCCACCTACAGTTACTGTCTCATCATTGTGCAGGTGGAGCGAGGGACGTGTTCGGGGTTGACCGATGACGACAGCGACCGGGGGATCCTCGGCCGACCGCAACGCCGTCTTGGCCACCCTCGGCGATCATATTCGAGAGATCGGCAGCCCCGACGATCTCGCCTATGCGGCGGCCGAGCTGCTTGGCCGCAGCCTCAATGTCAGCCGGGCAGGTTACGGCACCGTCGACACCTCCGCCGAGACCATCACGATCGCGCGCGACTGGAATGCGCCTGGGATCTCGAGCCTGGCCGGCGTGCTGCGCTTTCGCGACTATGGCAGCTATATCGAAGACTTGAAGCGGGGCGAGACGGTCGTCTGCGCCGATGCCGAAAAGGACGCTCGCGTCGGCGACCGCGCCCGAGCTCTCGAGGCGATCTCGGCGCGCGCATTCGTCAACATGCCGATCTCCGAGCCCGATGGGGTCGTGGCGCTGCTCTACCTCAACAATGCCACGCCGCGCGAATGGACCCCGGCGGAGCTCGAGCTCATCCGAGAGGTTGCCGAACGCACCCGCACCGCCGTCGAACGTCGCCGTGCCGAGAGCGCGGTGCGCGAGAACGAAGCGCGACTCCTCTTCCTGGACGCTCTCAACAAGGAAACGGCCAAGACGCGCGATGCAGACGGCGTCATGGCAGTGACGACGCGAATGGTCGGTGAGTATCTCGGCGTCTCCAACTGCGCCTATGCCGACATGGATCCTGATCAGGACGGCTTCACCATCCGCGGGGATTGGGCTGCCCCCGGTGCGATGCACATAGTGGGGCACTACAGCCTTGCCGACTTCGGCGAGAAGGCGGTGCGAGAGCTGGGCGCCGGCCGCCCCCTCATCATCAACGACAATCTGAAGGAGATCGCCCCCGAGGAAGCCGCCACCTTCCAGCGCATCGGCATCGGTTCGACGATCTGCATGCCCTTGGTGAAGGAGGGGCGCCTGACCGCCTTGATGGCCATTCATCACCGTGGCCCGCATCTTTGGACGCCGCGCGAACTTGCCTTGCTCACCGAGGTGACGGAGCGATCATGGGCGCACATCGAGCGCGTCCGATCGGAGCAGGCGGCGCGCGAAGCTGCCGAGCGGCTCGTCCTCGCCAACAAGGCCGCCGGAATCGGCACCTGGGACTACGATCCGGTCAACGACATTCTTCGATGGGATAACCGCTGCAAGGAGGTGTTCGGTCTCTCACCGGATGCCGAGGTCAGCTACGAGGGCTCATTCCTGAAGGGCATCCATCCCGACGACAGGCAGCGCGCCCATGAGGCCGTCTCGACCGCGTTACAGCCCAATTCTCCGGGAAGCTACAACATCGAATACCGCACCGTCGGCATCGAGGATGGTGTCGAGCGCTGGATCGCCGCAACGGGTCACGCGATCTTTTCTGACGGCCACGCCACGCGATTCATCGGGACCGTGCTGGATATATCCGCGCAAAAGAAGACCGAGCGTCATCTGAGGATCCTCAACGACACGGGAGCATCGGTTGCCCGCGAACGCGATCTCGAGAGGATCGTGCAGATCGTGACGGATGCCGGCGTCGAGCTGACGGGCGCCCAGTTCGGAGCCTTCTTCTACAACGTCCTGGCCGCGGACGGCGGCAGCTACATGCTGTATTCGCTGTCCGGCGTGCCGCGATCCGCTTTCGAAAACTTCCCGATGCCGCGCGCCACCGCCGTGTTCGAGCCGACCTTCAAGGGCACGGGCGTGGTGAGGTCGGACGACATCCTGCAAGACCCGCGCTATGGCAAGAATGCGCCGCGGAAAGGCATGCCCGAGGGCCATCTCCCGGTCCGGTCATACCTTGCGGTCCCCGTGATCTCGCGCAGCGGCGAGGTGCTCGGTGGGCTTTTCTTCGGTCATGCGGAGGTCGGTCGATTCCACGAGGAGCACGAATCCGCATTGCTCGGCATTGCCGGCCATGCCGCGACGGCCATTGACAATGCCCAACTGCTGACCAGGCTCGAAGCGCTCAATGCCGAGCTGGAACAACGTGTCGCCGACGAGATCGCCGAGCGCATGAAGGCCGAGGAGCAATTGCGGCAATCGCAGAAGATGGAAGCCGTCGGGCAATTGACCGGGGGGATCGCCCACGACTTCAACAACATGCTGGCCGTCATCCTCGGGAGCTTGAATCTCGCCAAGCGGCGGCTCGGCAAGGGCGAGCTCAACATTGACCGCTTCTTGGATAGTGCAACGGATGGTGCGAACCGTGCCGCCACGTTGACACAAAGATTGTTGGCGTTCTCGCGGCAGCAGCCTCTTGCGCCCGAGGTCGTGGACATCAACAAGATGGTCGGTGAGATGAGTGAGCTGCTCGAGCGCTCGCTCGGCGAGCTCGTCCGTCTCGAGACGGTCCTCGCGGCTGGCCTTTGGCGCGTCAAGGCAGACCCTGCCCAGCTCGAAAGCGTTCTCGTCAATCTTGCTGTCAATGCACGCGATGCCATGCCGAAGGGTGGCAGGCTGACGATCGAAACCGCCAACGCCTCGATAGATCGGAAATATGCCCGCGAATACGCGCTGCAGCCGGGGCAGTACGTGCTCATTGCGGTGACGGACAACGGCACGGGCATTGCGGCGGACGTGCTGGGAAAGGTCTTCGATCCGTTCTTCACGACCAAGATCGTCGGCAAGGGGACTGGACTTGGCCTCAGCCAAGTCTACGGCTTCGTGCGGCAGTCGGGCGGCCATGTCAAAATCTATTCGGAGGTGGACGTCGGCACGACCGTGAAGATCTATCTTCCACGCTTCGCGGGCGAGGAGCCTGTCTCAACCCCGTCGCACGGCGTGCCACATCCCGGTGCAAGTCCGCAGAGCGAGACCATCCTCGTCGTCGAGGACGACGAGCGGGTCCGCGGCATCTCGTCCGAAAGCCTGCGCGAGCTTGGTTATACCGTCGTCGAGGCCGCCAGCGCCCGGGAGGCGATCGGCAAGATCGAAGGCGGTTTCGTTCCGGATCTGCTGTTCACCGACGTCGTCATGCCCGACATGACCGGTGCCGAACTCGCGGCCGAGCTGTCGAGACGATACCCGGATCTGAAAGTGCTGTTCACCACCGGCTACACGCGCAACGCGATCGTCCATAATGGCGTGCTCGATGCCGGCAAGCATTTACTTTCCAAGCCCTTTGCGATCGAGGACCTGGCCGCCAAGGTCCGCTCCCTGCTCGACGAGGGGTGAATGAATGTTGCGCGTTGAATCGTCCCCCGAGGCGATGTCCGACGTCATTTCAAGGCGACGGAGCGGGGCCGTGGGTTTGTGCTGACGGTCAGTTGGGGGGCGGGCGTCCAAGGGCTTTCGGGCCAATGAGCTGCCTGCCAGGGAGCGGCTTTCCCCGGCAACGTCGGCCAGGAGCTTGCCGGGCCCGGCGTCGGCAATGCACAGGATGCCGTGAGCCGAGCCCATTGTGACGGCAGGCCCGCCAGGTCGAGCTCGAATGTCATGATGTCCGTCTTGTCGTCCGCGATCGGCGTGGTTTCGCGGACGTGCAGGGAGCGGGAGGCCAGTATCGCCTTGACCATGTCGGGGTCGATGTTGCTGCGCCAGACCTCGTGCTTGCCGGTCCGCAGCGGAGATCCTCCGGCCGTCTTCTCCTTGTCGGCATCCGCCGTGATCAGGATCGTGCTCTTGCCGGTGGCCGTTTCGTCGACCTCGGCCGCAAATGTCAGCGGTGCGCCCTTGCTGCTTTCGCAAGACAGGCGCAGCTCCATCGTTCGGAACGCGGAGCCGTTCGCCTTCTTTGCGGTCGCGATCTTGCGGACGAACGGCCGGGCCTCCTTCTCCAGCGACCAGTTTGTCTCAGCGAGCGGTCGCGTGTCGATGCCGAAACCGTGGAGCTCGGATCGCGTCAGCACGTGCAGGCTTTCGAACTTCACCGTCCGGATGAGGGAATCGAGCTCGCGGCCAATTCCCATCGCCGCGATGAACGCGGCGCGATCGCGATCGGCCGCCAAGAGCCGGCGGCGCCTGTATTCCGCGACCGCCGCCGGATCGGGCCGTCCGTCGAAGGCGAGCACCAGCTTGGAATTATGGACCGCTATTGTGGCGTCGGGGGCGACCTCGCGCGATGCCGCCCCCAGAAACAGGTATGCGCAGGCCGAGTTGCACATGGCACGGTTCGTGGTGAGTTCGGCCTCGACCTCGCCGCTCGCGTTCTTGAGCTTCAAGCAAGCGGCGTCTCCCTGCGTGCCCGCGGCGCAGGCGGTCGCGATCGTCCGGCCGACCCTGGCAATCGCCTTGCGGCTGCGCAGCAACCGCGCGATCGCGTAGGACTGCTCGACGTTGCCGCCGGGCGAATGAACGTAAATCGGACGCTGCAGGTCCTTGACGGCGGCGAGGAAGCGGCGAATGCGCAGCGCCGCCTCCCGATCGATTTCGCCCTCGATGGCAATCCAGCGATCGCAGCCCGGGCCACATGCATCGGGTGGCCCCTTGGCGAGATAGATCGTCAGCCTGGAGGCGAAGCCGGCTTTCTCGACCGGCGTTGCTTCGGCACGCAAAGTGCCCGGAAGCAGAAGCAAGGCAAGGAGGAGCAGGATACGGACATGCATGCAGCAAGCGACCACGCACGGCGAGGAAGAGGTTCGACCCTATATGAGAAACGCCGTTATCACAACTTTTGATGGGCCGGCCGGTGCACGCTTATTTCGTTCACCGGCCACCGCCAGCAACGCATCCATGCGCGGCGTGCTATCGTCCGTCAGTCAAGATCACGTCAGACGATCGATGATTTGCAACAGTCGATCGCAGGACGCCTCAATTCGTTTGAGCGGAGACGTTGCCACGCCGAGCAAAAGTCCCGGGCGCACTGGTCCGTTCGACGCATACCAGAGCGACAGCGGCGTAGGCGCAAGTCCCATCCGTGCTGCTTCCCTGGCGATGGCCAGGTCGGGTGCTCCGTCCGCCAATTGCAGCACCGCCGCCAACCCGGCAAGCGCAATGTTCGCAGTGCGCGCGCGAAGGTACTTCAGCAATGCATCGCCTTGTGCAGCGTAAACCCGCTTCGTGCGCCGAAGATGCCGCAGATAATGGCCCTCGCGCATGAAGTCGGCCATCGCGCGCTGCACCGCCGGCCCAGGCGCGGGCGCAAGGCACGCAGCAGCTTCGGCAAATTGCGACGCCAGGGCGGCCGGTGCGACGACAAAGCCCAGCCGCAGGGCAGGCGTCACCGTCTTGCTGAAAGAGCCGATGTGAATGACGCGGCCGGCGCGGTCGAGCGATGCGAGCGCCGGCGTCGCCCGGCCCTTGAGCTGAAGCTCGCTGAGATAGTCATCCTCGATCACCCATGCCTTGCTTTGCGCTGCCCAGTCGAGCAGCCGTGAGCGCCGCACAAGCGACAATGTGGAGCCGAGCGGCGCCTGCTGGCCCGGTGTCACGACCACCAGTGCCGCATCAGGAGCATGTTTCATGCCGTAATCGACATCGATGCCGTCCGCATCAACGGGGATCGGCGCAACCGACAATCGCGCGAGCGCGAGACCCTGCCGGGTAAAGGGAAAGCCAGGGTCCTCCATCCAGGCCTTCTTCTGCTCGAGTCCGAGGACGCGGAGCGCCAAGCCAAGGCCGCCGCTGAAACCGGCAGTGACGATGATCTGGGACGGCGCGCATTCGATCCCGCGCGCCAGCGCGAGGTAGGCCGCGATCTCGCGCCGCAACGCCAGCTCGCCGCGTGGATCCGGGTAGATCGCCGGTGCGCTCACCTCCGCCCGAACTGCCTGCGCGCGCATCCGCGCCAGCAATGTCCCGGGAAGGGTCTCCTGCGCAGGCACGCCCATCTGGAAGATCGCGGGCCCCGCCGTCAGCTCCTGGTACATCTCCATGAACGAGCCGGGCGACGGGGCGCTGTCCCGCCTTACTGGGAACGGGGGCCTGTCGGCGACATGGGTTCCAGTCGCGCGGCTTGCGACGATCAGTTGGGCGGATGAGAGCTTTTCGTACGCCACCCGTACGGTGCCGCGGGCGACGCCGAGTTGGGCGGCGAGATCCTGCCAGGAGGGCAGGCGTGCGCCGGGGGCGAGAACGCCGCTTTCGATCGCGGTCCTGATCCCCTTGTGGATCTGCTCGGCCAGCGGCGTCTTTGCAGATCGATCGAGCTCCAGATGCAGCGGCCTCGTCATGCCTGCGTGGTACACGAGTTTTGTACGTTCTTGGTGCTTTTTTGTGGACCAGTGCAGGGGCACCTAAGGGGGCAAGAGGGAGGGTTCATCCCCCGATCATCAAGGAGCAGGCAGATGAGCGAACGGCTCAACTACAATCACGTCGCACCGGCAGGTATGAAGGCGCTGGGCGGTGTCTACGGCTACGTCATGCAGAGCGGACTTCCCGCGACGCTTGTCACCCTGGTCTATCTTCGCGTGTCGCAGATCAACAATTGCGCCTACTGCCTCGACATGCATACACGCGACCTGCTGAAGAGCGGCGTGAAAATCGAAAAGATCGCGCTGGTCCAGGCCTGGGCCGAGGCGGGCCATCTTTTCGACGAGCGCGAGCGTGCGGCTCTCGCATGGGCCGAGACGATCACCCGCGTCGCCGAGACCAACGTCCCGGATGAGGCCTATCAAGCCGTTCGCAAAGTCTTCAGCGAGCGCGAGCTGGTCGATCTCACGATCGCGATCAGCCTGATGAATGCGTACAATCGCATGTCGATCAGCTTTCGAAATACGCCGCAGGCCGCGCTCGAGGAGGCCGCCTGACCCGAAGGGAATCAGCCGAAACAGAAAGCAGGAACCTGAAAATGACGAGAGTGATCTCCGGCGTCAAAATTCCCGACAGCCAACTGGCTCGCGAGGCCGCCGAGCTGGTGCGCAGTTACGAAGACGAGATGTTGTTCAACCATTCCGTTCGCGTCTACGTCTTCGGCGCGATGACGGGATTGCGCCAGAAGCTGAAGTTTGATTCCGAGCTTCTCTATGTCGCGGCCCTGTTTCACGACCTCGGCCTCGTCGATCACTACCATACCGCGACCAAGCGGTTTGAAGTCGACGGTGCCGATGCAGCGCGCGAGTTTCTGCGGGCACGCGGCATCGCTGATTCCCAGGCCGATCTGGTGTGGGAGGCCATCGCCCTGCACACCACGCCCGGCATTCCGCAATATATGAGACCGGAAATCGCGCTCACCAACGCAGGCGTTCTGGTGGATGTGGTGGGCATCGGGTATGATCATTACACACCGGAGCAGGCGCGAGCAGGTGATCTCGGCGTTCCCGCGCGGTGACTTCAAGAACGAGTTCGTGAAGGTACAGACCTGCTCGGCGCTGAAGAAACCGCAGACGACGTTCGGGACGGTCAACTTCGACTACATCGCAGATCACGATCCGAGCTTCCAAAGGCCGAACGCGTGCACGCGGATCCGCAATGCGCCCTGGCAAAGCTGAGCAGACGCAGCGCGCTCATCGCAGGGCTATGGCATTTGAGAGCTGTTCAGCCGTTCCTGCGACCATCCTTCGAGATGTCCGCTTCAGGCGGGCTTTTCAGGTGAAAGACGGTGTGTGAGGCTGCAGCTTCCAAAAGGCACTGTCGCTGATTGGCCTCATCACGCAGACGACTCTGATCGCGTATGGGGTGTCGCTTTGTCCGGCGAAGTACGCGCGGAGGCGAGCTAGCGATTGACGCGCCCACGAATGTGATGAAAGCGAGCGAAAAGATGGCGACAATTTGGATGAGGAACTTATTCGCATTCGCCTCTATCACGCGAATGTGCGCGCGACGATGTTGCGCGCGCATGCAGCTTGTCTCGCCTCGTCAACATTGAAACTGCTGCAAAACCCCTTGTTTGATAGGGTGTCCGCGATGCTCGATTAACATTCGTTAATGAGCAAAGTCCTTTCGATCACACTGTGGCGCCGCGGCTACAGCAATTCCGTCGATCGCTGTTATGACGACCCACGGCCGGGGGGCCCACTACTGAAGAAACTGGAACGGGAATCAAATGAAGAAGAATTTGTTGCTTGCAGCTGTCAGCCTGGTCGCGCTTGGTGCGACTGCGCCGGCACTTGCGGCTGATCTCGCGGCACGGCCCTACACCAAAGCACCGCCCGCGGCGATCGCTGCGGTGTATGACTGGAGCGGCTTCTACATCGGTATCAACGGCGGCGGCGGTTCGGCTGACACGTCGTGGGATCTGGTCGGCTTCGGTCCGGAAGGCTCCCACAATTCGACCGGCGGCACCGTCGGTGGCCAGATCGGTTACCGCTTTCAGTCCGGCCAGTTCGTGTTCGGTCTCGAGGGCCAGGGCAACTGGGCCGACTTCTCGGGTGACAACATCAGCGCAATCACCGGTTTGCGGAACCGGACGCGCGTCGATGCGTTCGGTCTGATCACAGGCCAGGTTGGCTATGCCTGGAACAACGTCCTGCTCTACGCGAAGGGCGGTGCGGCGGTCGTCAGCAACAAGTACGACGTCTACAGCGTCGTGACGGGTGCGAATCTCGACCGGGCCGACGAGACCCGCTGGGGTGCCACGGTTGGCGCGGGCCTGGAGTTTGGTTTTGCTCCGAACTGGACGGTCGGCGTCGAGTACAACCACATCTTCCTCGGCGACCACAACGTCACCTTCGCCAGTGGCGCTGTCGAACGCATCGGGCAGGACATCGACATGGGTCTCGTCCGCCTGAACTACAAGTTCGGCGGCCCGATGATCGGCCGTTACTGAGACTGACCGCTCCACGTGAGTGGCTGACGAAAGCCCCGGCCTCGGCCGGGGCTTTTTTGCTGTTTGTCTTCAGCGAGTTAACCATCTCCTTTCGGCGGCTTCCGGATCGCTTGACTCCATAGAACGAAATGAGAACAATGTTCTTCATACGTTCCAACAAGGGAGCCGGCCATGTTCAGGGTTTTCGTGGAAGAAGCCGCCGCACTGGCGTCCATCACGCTGTTCGTCGGGATGATCGCGATCTGGGCCCAGGTCATTCCGCAGCTGTAGGCCGGCTTTCTCCGACCTCTTGGGGAAAAGCGGGACGACGCGCCCAAGCGGCCGCTCCGGCGTGGACTCTCAAGCTGTGAGACCCCACCATTGAGAGGCGAGTCGGCCGCGAGTGCATGATGCCTTGAGGCGCCGGAGACCGCTCCATCTCATCTGCAAGAGGCCGTCACGCGACCATGCCGAGCGCCGGATTTGTTCACCTTCACGTTCACTCGGCCTATTCGCTGCTCAAGGGCTCGATCAAGATCGCCAAGCTCGCCGAGCTTGCCAAGAAGGACCACCAGCCGGCGCTGGCGCTGACCGACACCGACAATCTGTTCGGCGCGCTGGAGTTCTCCGACAAGATGGCGAGCTCCGGCATCCAGCCGATCGTCGGCTGCGAGCTCGCCATCGATTTCGGCGATCAGGATCCCAACGCGCGCAACGCGATGGGACCCTCGCGCGTGGTGTTGCTCGCCGCGCAGGAGCGCGGTTATCGCAGCCTGATGCGGCTGAACTCGCGCGCGTTTCTGGAATCGCCGGACAGCCATGCTCCGTTCATCAAGCTCGACTGGCTCGAGGGCGAGACCGAGGGCCTGATCGCGCTGACGGGCGGGCCGGACGGGCCGATCTCACTGGCGCTCGCCGGCGGCATGGCCGAGCTCGCCGGGGCGCGGTGCGAGCGTCTGGCTGCTCTGTTCGGCGACCGTCTCTACATCGAATTGCAGCGCCACAACGCCGAGAAGGAGCGGCGCGTCGAAGGCGGCCTGATCGACATCGCCTACGCCAAGGGGCTGCCGCTGGTTGCGACCAACGAGCCATATTTCGCGACCACCGACGATTACGAAGCGCATGATGCGCTGCTCTGCATCGCCGGCGGCCGGCTGATCGCCGAGACCGACCGTGTGCAGCTGACGCCGGATCATCGCTTCAAGACGCGCGCCGAGATGGCGGTGCTGTTCGCCGACATTCCGGAGGCGCTGGCCTCGACGGTGGAGATCGCCGAGCGCTGCTCGTTCCGGCCGATGACGCGCAAGCCGATCCTGCCGTTCTTCACCGTCGGCGCCGCGGCGAGCTCGGACGCAGCCGCGGTCGAGGCGGCCGAGCTGAAGCGGCAGGCGGAGGAGGGGCTCGCCAATCGTCTGCGCGTGCACGGCCTCTCTCAGGGCACGACGGAAGAAGACTATAACAAGCGCCTGGCGTTCGAGCTCGACGTCATCATGCGCATGAAGTACGCGGGCTACTTCCTGATCGTGTCCGACTTCATCAAATGGGCCAAGGCTCACGGCATTCCGGTCGGGCCGGGCCGCGGCTCCGGCGCAGGCTCGCTGGTGGCGTGGGCGCTCACGATCACCGACCTCGACCCGATCAAGTTCGGCCTGCTGTTCGAGCGCTTCCTCAATCCGGAACGCGTCTCGATGCCGGACTTCGACATCGACTTCTGCCAGGACCGCCGCGGCGAGGTGATCAGTTACGTGCAGCAGCGCTACGGCCGCGACCAGGTCGCGCAGATCATCACCTTCGGTACGCTGCAGGCGCGCGGCGTGCTGCGCGACGTCGGCCGCGTGCTGCAGATGCCCTACGGCCAGGTCGACAAGCTGACCAAGCTGGTGCCGCAGAATCCGGCGGCGCCGGTGACGCTGGCGGCCGCGATCGAGAGCGAGCCGAAGCTGCAGGCGTTCCGCGACGAAGATCCCGTGGTGGCGCGCGCCTTCGACATCGCCCAGCGTCTCGAAGGCCTGACCCGCCACGCCTCGACCCACGCGGCCGGCATCGTGATCGGCGATCGCCCCTTGAGCGAGCTCGTGCCGCTCTACCGCGATCCCAAATCCGACATGCCGGTGACCCAGTTCAACATGAAATGGGTCGAGCCGGCGGGCCTCGTGAAGTTTGACTTCCTCGGCCTGAAGACGCTCACCGTGCTCGACGCCGCCTGCAAGCTGCTCAAGCCGCGCGGCATCGATGTCGATCTCGCCACGCTGCCGATCGACGATGCCGAGAGCTATCAGATGCTGGCGCGCGGCGACGTGGTCGGTGTGTTCCAGGTTGAAAGCCAGGGCATGCGGCGGGCGCTGATCGACATGCGCCCCGACCGTTTCGAGGACATCATCGCGCTGGTCGCGCTCTATCGGCCGGGCCCGATGGCGAACATCCCGACCTATTGCGCGCGCAAGCACGGCGACGAGGAGCCGGAATATCTGCACCCCGTGCTGGAGCCGATCCTGAAGGAGACCTTCGGCGTCATCATCTACCAGGAGCAGGTGATGCAGATCGCGCAGGTGATGTCGGGCTATTCGCTCGGCGACGCCGACCTGCTCCGCCGCGCCATGGGCAAGAAGATCCGCGCCGAGATGGACAAGCAGCGCGACATCTTCGTCGCGGGGGCGGTGAAGAACGGCGTGCCGAAGGGGCAGGCCGAGACCATCTTCGAGCTGCTCGCGAAATTCGCCGACTACGGCTTCAACAAGAGCCACGCGGCGGCCTATGCGCTGGTGTCCTACCACACCGCATACATGAAGGCGCATTATCCGGTGGAGTTCATCGCCGCGTCCATGACGCTCGATCTGAACAACACCGACAAGCTCTCCGAATTCCGCTCCGAGGCGCAGCGCCTCGGCATCAAGGTCGAGCCGCCGAACATCAACCGGTCGGGCGCGACCTTCGAGGTCGGCGAGAACACGATCTACTACGCGCTCGCCGCGCTCAAGGGCGTCGGCATCCAGGCGATCGAGCAGATCATCGCGGAGCGCACCCGGGGCGGCCTGTTCACCTCGCTCGCCGATTTCGCCGCGCGCGTCTCGCCGCGCGCGATCAACAAGCGCATCATCGAAAGTCTCGCCGCCGCCGGCGCCTTCGACACGCTGGAGCCGAACCGGGCGCGCGTCTTTGCCGGTGCGGATGCGATCCTCGCCGCCTGCCAGCGCGCGCATGAAGCTGCGACCATCGGCCAGAACGACATGTTCGGCATGTCGGCGGATGCGCCGACCATCATGCTGCCGCAGGTCGAGCCATGGCTGCCGGCCGAGCGGCTGCGCCGCGAATACGACGCGATCGGCTTCTTCCTCTCGGGACATCCGCTCGACGATTACGCGACCGTGCTGAAGCGGCTGCGGGTGCAGAGCTGGGCCGAGTTCTCGCGCGCCGTGAAGACCGGCGCCACCGCCGGCAAGGTTGCCGCGACCGTGGTCTCGCGCATGGAGCGGCGTACCAAGACCGGCAACAAGATGGGCATCATGGGGCTGTCCGATCCCACCGGCCATTTCGAGGCGGTGCTGTTCTCGGAAGGCCTTGCGCAATATCGCGACGTGCTGGAGCCGGGCGCGGCCGTGCTGCTGCAACTCGGGGCCGAGCTTCAGGGCGAGGACGTCCGCGCCCGCGTGCTGCATGCCGAGCCGCTCGATGATGCTGCGGCGAAGACGCAGAAGGGGCTGCGCATCTTCCTGCGCGACACCAAGCCGCTGGACTCGATTGCCAAGCGTCTCGCCGGGCCCGAGATGGCGGCTTCCAACGGCGGCGCGCCGAAGGTCGGCAGTCCGGGCATCGCACCGCGCGGAAACGGCGACGGCGAGGTCTCGCTGGTGCTGATGCTCGACCTCGAGACCGAGGTGGAGATGAAGCTGCCCGGCCGCTTCAAGGTCTCGCCGCAGATCGCCGGCGCGATCAAGGCGGTGGCAGGCGTCGTCGACGTGCAGCAGCTTTAGCTTCTCCGCCACGCGTTCCGGTTTTTGCAAAGTCGTCATACTGCATCGGTTGCAACCCTGCGCTGATTCCGACTAGCATGTCCCCGGGGAATGGAATGGGGCGTGTGATGCTGCGACAGGTTGCGTTGTTGTTGGCCGTTTGTGCCATGCTGACGGGGTGCGTCAGCAATCAGGTTGGGACGGACTTTGCGTCGGTGTCGAAAAAGGTTGGTCCTCCGCGCGCGGGGCACGCGCGTGTGGTGTTCCTGCAGGACAAGAGGAGCGGCCTGAGCATGGCCATTTGCGCCTGCGAGGTGAAGCTCGACGGTGCGCCGCTCGGAAAAGTCGTGGCCGGGAAATATGCCTATGCCGACCGGCCTGCCGGGCGTCACGACGTGCTGCTCACCGAGCTGATGTTTCCGGGCGAGACCAAGCGCGAGATCGTCATGGAGGCGGGCCGGACGCATTTCTACCTGATCAAGAGCAGCCCCCGGCACGATGCGGCCATGGGCGGCGCCGTGCTCGGCGGTTTGGCCGGACTTGCGGTCGTGTCCGTCGCGACGGCGGGCGAGGCCAATCTCGGGCCGGGCGAACTCGTCGCGCTGGATGCGGCAACCGCGCGGACGAAGCTCGCGGAGCTGGAAGCCGTCGAGTAGGGCGCGCGGTACGACGACGTGCCTCTGATCGCGCTGGCGCAGGGGCTCTTTGGCGGGTTGATCTCGAATGCATGCAGGCGGACGCATGTTCGTGCAATCGTCGGGCGCGGAATGACCGGCCTTTCGGCTTGCAGCATAGCGCGCGGTGCAGCAATCATCGGTTGCATCAACTAACATTTGTTATTTCTTCATATCGGCGCACCTATCTTCGCGACGCTTCATTCGTCCACTGACCCGAGGAGACGTCACATGTGCGACAAGTGTTCTGACACTCTGCATCACCAATCTCTGCGCCAAGACTCTCTGCGCCAAGACATCGCGCCGTCGCGGCGATCGGCGATGCTGTTTGGCGCCGCCGCGTTCGGCATGACCTTCGCCGGTGGAGCTTTCGCCAGTGGCGCCTTGGCCAAGGACGCCAAGCAGCCGCCGAAGCCGCAGAACGTGCTGTCGCCCGACGCGTTGCTGAAGCGACTGATGGAAGGCAATGGGCGCTACGTCGCCCGCGTGTCGCGACGTCACGATTTCAAGCACGAGCGCGAGGCGCTGGCCGGCGGACAGAATCCGTTCGCGGCCGTGCTGAGCTGCGCCGACTCGCGCATTGCACCGGAATATGCGTTCGATGCGGGGCGCGGCGACCTCTTCGTCTGTCGCGTCGCCGGAAATTTTGCCGGCACCGAGACCATCGCAAGCATGGAATATGCGGTGGCGGTGCTGAACACACCGCTGATCCTCGTGCTCGGCCATGATGCCTGCGGCGCGGTCGACGCGACGCTGAAGGCGATCAAGGACAATACGTCGCCGCCGGGGCACATTCCCTCGTTGGTCGATGCGATCGCGCCCGCCGCAAAGGCGGCGATGCAGCAGGGCGGGGACGTGCTCAACAAGGCGATCCGGCAGAACGTGGTCGACAACATCGCCAAGCTGAAGACGACTGCGCCGATCCTCAATGCGGCCGCGGAGCAGGGCAAGCTGAAGGTTGTCGGCGGCATCTACCGGCTAACCACGGGCACGGTCGATCTGATCGCCCAGGGCTGAACGGGCCGAGGAGCCTTGTGCCGCAGTGCGGTCGCGAGGCTTGCAGGCCTCACGTGGAGGTTCGAGGTTTGACGTGAGGTTTGGCGTGGAGGTTTGAGTTGGGCGGCGGCGCCATGCCGCCGCCTCAATCCGCGCTTTTCGTTCAAGTGCCATTCAGCTGGCCGCGCGCCTGATATGCGGTATATGCGGTGGCTACCTCAACGACAAAAGCAGGCACAAGCCATGCGTGGGACGCTCAAAGTCTTCCTCTGCCTTCTCCTGCCGATGGCGATCCTTGCCGCAGGCGCGCCGCATCAGGCGCGTGCCCAGCAGCAGGAAAAGCGTATCGCGCTCGTGGTCGGCAATGGCGCCTACGCCAAATCGCCGCTGGCGACCACCGCGAACGATGCCGGCCTGATCGCGCAGACGCTACAGGCGGCCGGCTTCGACGTGGTCGGCGCGCGCGATCTCGACGGCGACACGCTGCGCAAGAGCTTGCGCGATTTCATCCAGAAGGCCCAGGCGTCGGGCCCGGGCACCGTCGCGATGATCTATCTTGCCGGCTACGGCGTGCAGCTCGCCGGCGAGAACTATTTCATCCCGGTCGATTCCAACATCAGCCGCGACACCGACATACCGACCGAGGCCCTGCGCATCAGCGACTATGCGCGCCAGCTCGCCTCGATTCCGCTCAAGGCCAATATCGTCGTGCTCGACGCAGCCCGTGCGCAGCCCTTCATCGAGGGCGGTCAGCCGATCGCGAGCGGTCTGGCGCTGGTCGAGCCCGAGGCGAACATGCTGATCGCCTTCAATGCCGCGCCCGGCACGGTGGCGCCGGAGGAGCCGGGGCCCTACGGCATCTATGCGCAGTCGCTCGCCGAGATGATCCGCACCGGCGGCCTGCCGCTGCCCGAGGTGTTCGACCGCGTCCGCCTGCGCGTCAACGAGGCCTCCAAGGGCGCGCAGGTGCCCTGGAACGAGCAGAAGATCTCGGCGCCATTCTCGTTCTTCGAGCGCGCGCCCGATGCGCCGCCGCCGCAGGCTGCGCCCGACCAGGTCGCCGCGATCCGCGGCAAGCCGATCCGCGATCTCGGGGTGCAGGACGCCTATGCCGCCGCGCTCGAGCGCGACACGCTGGCGGCCTATGAAGAGTTTCTCGCGGCCTATCCGAACGATCCCCTCGCCAAGCGCGTGATGGCGATCGTTGCCGCGCGCCGCGAAGCCATCACCTGGCGGCGGACCTACCGGACCGACACGCCGGAGGCCTATTGGTCGTATCTGCGCCGCTATCCGCGCGGGCCGCATGCGGCGGATGCGCGGCGCCGCCTTGCGATCCTCACCGCGCCGCCCGAGCCGCCGCCGACCTTCGCGATGATCGACTACGACGTGCCACCACCGCCGCCGGAGGAGGTGGTCTATGTCGATCGCCCGGTGCTGTATTTCAGCGATCCCGATTTCGGCTTCGCGCCGCCACCGCCGCCGCCGGTCTATTATCTGCCGCCGCCGCCGCCGGATTTCGTCGTGCTGCCGCCGCCGCTGCCCGTGGTCGGCCTGTTCGTGCTGCCGCAGCCGGTGTTCGTGCCGATCCCGGTGTTCGTGAGGCCGCCGGTCTATGTCGCGCCGCCGCCGAACAACATCATCTACCAGAACATCCACAACACCACGGTCATCAACACCGTCATCAACCGCCCGCCGGCGCCGCCGCCGGCCGCGGGGCCGGCGCTCGGATCTGGGATCGGACCTGGCAATCTGGCGCCGGCGGTTGCCGGCCGCGCCACGCCGGCAGGACCGGCCGTGCCGCAGGCGGTCGTTCAGCGCGCCGCCCTGATCCAGCAGGGCAAGGCGCCGATGCCGCCGAGCGCGACCATCCAGCCGACGGCGAGGCCAGGTATCCCGACACCAGCTCCGGCCAATGTCGCGCCTGGCACGACAGCGCCGCCGCCCGCCGGCGCCAAGCTGCCGCAGGCCAATATTGTGCCGCCGCCGGGAGCTCCCGGCAGCCCGCCAGCCGGAGCGGCGCCCGGAGCTGGGACGCCGGGAGGCACACCAAGTCCGACCGCAAACGCTCCCGCCGGCAGTGCCGCTACAACCCCGCAAGCGCTGGCTCCGACCAAGCCGCCGCCGGCCAATACGCTGCCGGTGCCGGGATCTCCGGGCAGCCCGCCGGCCGGAGCGCCGCCCGCGACGGGGACGCCCGGCGGCACGCCCAGTCCGAGCGCGAACGCTCCCGCCGGCAACGCCGCGGCAACCCCGCAAGCGCTGGCCCCGACCAAGCTGCCGCCGGCCAATACGCTGCCCGTGCCCGGCACCCCCGGCGGGCCGCCGCCGGCCAGGGCAGGGGCTGTGCCCGGGACCGTCCCACCCCCTGGCAAGCCCGCCGCGACCGCCACGGCGCCGAGCGGCAACGTTCCGCCGGCGCAGCCGAACGCGGCAACGACGCCCAATCCCCCGCCGGCTTCCGCAACCGCGGCGAGCCCGTCCGCGGCCCTGCCCAGGCCGCCGGGGACAACGACCCCGCCTGTGCCTGACCTGCGCGGCAGGCCGGGCGGGCCCCAGCCGGGCGCTTTGCCGCCGCCGAGCGCGGCCACCGGCAAGCCCGCGGCCCCGACTGCGGTCAAACCCGTGACACCTCCGCCGCCGCCTGTAGCGGCGCGGACACCGTCCGGAGTTCAGGGTCATCGGCCCGCGCCACCGCCGCCGCAGGCCGCCAGGCCCGCCGCTCCGCCGCCGCCTCCTCAGGCTCTGGCAAGGCCGACGCCGCCGCCTCCGCCGCGCGTTGCGCCACCTCCGCCGCCGCGAGCGGCGCCTCCGCCCGTGGCCGTGGCACGGCCGGCGCCGCCGCCACCTGTTGCCCGGCCGGCGCCGCCTCCGCCTCCGCCAGTAATGGCGCGGCCGGCACCACCTCCGCCGCCGGTTGCGCGGCCAGCGCCGCCGCCGCCGCCACCTCCGGTCGCCCGACCGGCGCCGCCGCCGATGGCCGCCGCGCCGCATGCGCCGCCGCGGCCGGCCGGACCGCCACCGAAGAGCTGCCCCCCGGGCCAGCCCAGGTGTTAGGAGGCGCGAGGGGCAGGGGATGCCGGGATGCGACAGCAGCCTAGAGGCGTCCCCAAAGGCCGTTATTTCCTTGCTTCTGGCCGAAATGGCGCTATATAGCGCGCCATCTCACACGGAAACATGGCTCACAAGGCCGTCCGGTGGCAACCGGGGCGTGAACGCTCCGTTTTGCTCACACGTTTCCGGAGGAACCAACCGGAGAATTAGAACGATGGCACTGCCCGATTTCACTATGCGTCAGCTGCTCGAAGCTGGCGTGCACTTTGGTCACCAGTCTCACCGCTGGAATCCGAAAATGGCTCCGTTCATTTTCGGCACCCGCAACAACATCCACATCGTCGACCTCGCCCAGACCGTGCCGATGCTGCACCAGGCCCTCCAGGCCGTCAGCGACACGGTGGCCAAGGGCGGCCGCATCCTGTTCGTCGGCACCAAGCGCCAAGCGCAGGACGGCGTTGCCGACGCGGCCAAGCGCTGCGCGCAGTATTTCGTCAATTCGCGCTGGCTCGGCGGCACGCTGACCAACTGGAAGACGATCTCGGCTTCCATCAAGCGCCTGCGTCACCTCGACGACGTGCTCTCGGGCGGCGAAGCCAATTCCTACACGAAGAAGGAGCGCCTGACGCTGCAGCGCGAGCGCGACAAGCTCGACCGCTCGCTCGGCGGCATCAAGGACATGGGCGGTCTGCCCGACCTGATCTTCGTGATCGACACCAACAAGGAAGACATCGCGATCCAGGAAGCCCAGCGGCTCAACATCCCGGTCGCCGCGATCGTCGACACCAATTCGGACCCGAAGGGCATCACCTATGTGGTGCCGGGCAATGACGACGCCGGCCGCGCCATCTCGCTGTACTGCGATCTCGTCGCGCGTGCGGCGATCGACGGCATCTCGCGCGCGCAGGGCGATTCGGGCATCGACGTCGGCGCCTCGGCCCAGCCGGTCGCCGAAGAGCTGCCGGCGGCGTCCTCGAGCGGCTTCCAGGGCCTTGCGGGTCCCCGCGGCACTGCCGACGACCTCAAGAAGCTCCCGGGCGTGTCGGGCGCGATCGAGAAGAAGTTCAACGACCTCGGCATCTTCCACTATTGGCAGCTCGCCGAGCTCGACCACGACACCGCGCACACGATCGGCGAAGAAGTCGGTCTGCCGAGCCGTGCGGATGCCTGGGTGGCCAAGGCCAAGGCGCTGACCGCGGAAGCGGAATAGTCAAAAAGAGCGATGGGTTGGCCGGATAGGATCCGGCCACCATTTCAGTTGACGCGAATTCCTGAGATGGACCGCGGCGGGGCGATTCGATGCCGCGCCGCGGCAAACCGGCAGGCACAAAGGATTTTCAACGATGGCAACGATCACAGCTGCGATGGTCAAGGACCTGCGCGAATCAACCGGCGCGGGCATGATGGACTGCAAGGCCGCGCTCACCGAAAACGACGGCAACATGGAAGCGGCGCAGGACTGGCTGCGCAAGAAGGGCCTGTCCAAGGCCGCCAAGAAGTCGGGCCGCGTCGCCGCCGAGGGCCTGATCGGCGCGCTCACCAAGGGCACCAAGGGCGTCGTGGTCGAGGTCAACTCCGAGACCGACTTCGTTGCGCGCAACGGCCAGTTCCAGGGCCTGGTCAAGATGATCGCCCAGGTCGCGTTCGACGTCGGAGCGGACGTCGAGAAGATCAAGGCCGCCAAGGTCGGCGACGTCACGATCGAAACCGCCATCAATGATGCGATCGCCACCATCGGCGAGAACATGACGCTCCGCCGCGCCGCCGCGCTCGAGGTGAGCCAGGGCGTTGTCTCGCACTACGTCCATGGTGCCGTCATCGACGGCGCCGGCAAGATGGGCGTGATCGTGGCGCTGGAATCGCCGGGCAAGGCCGATGAGCTCGCAGCGCTCGGCCGTCAGATCGCGATGCACATTGCGGCCGCCAACCCGCTGGCGCTCGATCCGTCCGGCCTCGATCCGGCCGTGGTCAAGCGCGAGAAGGACGTACTGGCCGACAAGTACCGTCAGCAGGGCAAGCCCGAGAACGTGATCGAGAAGATCGTCGAGTCCGGCCTCAAGACCTACTACAAGGAAGTCTGCCTGCTCGAGCAGGCCTTCATCCACGACACCGGCAAGTCGGTGGCGCAGGCGGTGAAGGAGGCCGAGGGCAAGGTCGGCGGGGCTGTGAAAATCGCGGGCTTTGTGCGCTATGCTCTCGGCGAGGGAATCGAGAAGCAGGAAAGCGACTTCGCGGCCGAGGTCGCCGCGGCCAGCGGCAAGAAGTAAGCGCCGGAAGTTCCTTCCGGCGTGCCGCCGGAAGCGGCGCCCGGACAAGGAAAGTGCTCATGACTGATCCGGTCTATCGTCGCGTCGTGATCAAGCTGTCCGGCGAGTATCTCGCGGGACGGCAAGGCTTTGGCATCGATCAGCCGACCGTCGACCGGGTTGCGGACGATCTGATCGCGGCCCGCCATCTCGGCACTGAGGTCGCGGTCGTGATCGGTGGCGGCAACATGGTCCGCGGCGTCGAGGTCTCATCCCGCGGGGTGTCGCGCACCACCGGCGACACCATGGGCATGCTCGCCACCATGATGAATTGCCTCGCGCTGGAAGCGGCGATCGAGCGCAAGGGAACGCCGGCCCGGACGCTGTCGGCCTTCGTCATGCCCGAGATTTCCGAGCTGTTTACCCGCACTGCGGCACACAAATACCTGGCCGAAGGCCGCATCGTGCTGCTCGGCGGCGGGACCGGCAACCCGTTCTTCACCACCGACACGACCGCGGTACTGCGGGCCGCCGAGATCGGCGCGCAGGCGGTCCTGAAGGCGACGAATGTCGACGGGGTCTACTCGGCCGATCCGAAGCAGGATCCGACCGCGACGCGGTTCGACCGCCTGACGCATTCGCAGGCGATCGAGGGCGGCTACAAGGTGATGGATGCGACCGCCTTCGCGCTTGCCCGCGAGACGTCGCTGCCTATCATCGTATTCTCGATCGCGGAGCCGGGCTCGATCGGCGCGATTCTGCGTGGCGTCGGCCACGGAACCATCGTCGCCGGCTGACGGCTCATCTGACGCGCCGAAAGGACGGTGCGGAGCGGTCGCCGGGATTTTGAAGGAGAAACGTGATGGCCACGGGTAATTTCGATCTCAACGAAGTGAAGCGCCGCATGCAGGGCGCCGTCGCCTCGCTCAAGCACGAGCTCGGCGGCCTGCGCACGGGACGCGCCTCCGCCTCGATGCTCGATCCGGTGCAGGTCGAGGCTTATGGCAGCCACATGCCGCTCAATCAGCTCGCCACCGTCAGCGTGCCGGAGCCGCGGCTGATCTCGGTGCAGGTCTGGGACAAGTCGATGGTCAAGGCCGTCGAGAAGGCGATCGTGGATTCCAATCTCGGCCTGTCGCCCGCGACCGAGGGCCAGGTGCTGCGCCTGCGCATTCCCGAGCTCAACGAGGAGCGCCGCAAGGAGCTGGTGAAGGTCGCGCACAAATATGCCGAAGCCGCCAAGGTCGCCGCGCGCCATGTCCGCCGCGACGGTCTCGACGTGCTCAAGAAGCTCGAGAAGAATCACGAGATGTCGGAGGACGACCAGAAGCGTCACGCCGACGAGGTGCAGAAGGCGACCGACGGCACCATCGCCGAGATCGACCAGTTGCTGGCCGCCAAGGAAAAAGAAATCCTCACCGTCTAAACCGCGATGAGTATCATCATCGCGCTCTAGACTATTGTTCGCGCATGATTTTGTCGGAAAACCGCTTCGCACTTTTCCGGATCATGCTTTAAGGCATCGCCTTCATGTCCAACGCCGCCGCGCCCGCAACGGAAGGACCCGACAGGTCCGAGGCGCCTGCGCATGTCGCCATCATCATGGACGGCAACGGGCGTTGGGCGGCCGCGCGCGGTCTGCCGCGTGCGGAAGGGCATCGCCGCGGCGTCGACGCGCTGCGCCGCGTGGTGCGCGCCTCGCACGAGCTCGGCATCCGCTATCTCACCATCTTCTCGTTCTCGTCGGAGAACTGGTCGCGCCCGGCAAGCGAGATCGGCGACCTGTTCGGCCTGCTGCGGCGCTTCATCCGCAACGACCTGGCGAGCCTGCATCGCGACGGCGTCAAGGTCCGCATCATCGGCGAGCGCGAGGGGCTCGAGAGCGACATCTGCGCCTTGCTGAACGAGGCCGAGGAGCTGACGCGCGACAACACGCGCCTGACGCTCGTCGTTGCCTTCAACTACGGCTCGCGGCAGGAGATCGCGAAGGCGGCGCAGAAGCTGGCCCGCGAGGTCGCGGAGGGCAGGCGGGATCCTGCCACGATCGACGCCGAGACGCTTGGCTCGCATCTCGACGCGCCCGACATCCCCGACCCCGATCTCATCATCCGCACCAGCGGCGAGCAGCGCCTGTCGAACTTCCTGATGTGGCAGGCCGCCTATAGTGAGCTCGTGTTCGTGCCGATCCATTGGCCCGACTTCGACAAGGCGGCGCTGGAAGGCGCGATCGCCGAATTTGCCAGGCGCGAGCGCCGTTTCGGCGGCCTGGTTGCGAAGACCGCCTCGTGAACGAACCCGATCCTGCATCGGCGGGCGCCAAGCCTGCCCCGAGCAATCTGGTGATGCGGGTCCTCGCAGCGCTGGTGCTGGCGCCGCTGGCCATCGCGATCGCCTATGCCGGCGGCTGGTTGTGGGCGCTTCTCGTCACCCTGGTCTCGATCGGGCTGTTCGCGGAATGGCTGATGGTGGTGGGCGCAGCGTCGGCCGCGCTGACCGGGGCAGGGACGGTCGTGATCGCCATGATGGGAGCCTCCGTCGCTTTCGGCGCGCTCAAGACCTCCGTCGTCACCGGCCTCATCGGCGGTGCCATCGTGACGCTGATCGCCCGGGGCAAGTTCTTGTGGGCGGCGAGCGGGTTTGCCTATGCGGCGGCGGCGCTGCTGGCCTCGATCCTGGTGCGCAAGGATCTCGTCAACGGCTTCTCCGCGCTGATGTTCGTGCTGCTCGTGGTGTGGGCGACCGACATCGGCGGCTATTTCGCCGGACGCAGCATCGGCGGCCCGAAATTATGGCCGCGCGTGAGCCCGAAAAAGACCTGGGCCGGCGCGCTCGGCGGCTTTGCGGCGAGCCTTGCGGTCGCGGCCGGCTTCGCCGCCTCCGGGATCGGAAAGCTGATTCCGCTGCTGCTCGTCGGCGCCGTCCTGTCGATGGTGTCGCAGCTCGGCGATCTCTTCGAATCCGCCGTGAAGCGGCGCTTCGGTGTCAAGGATTCCAGTCACTTAATTCCCGGCCATGGCGGGCTTATGGACCGCCTGGACGGATTTGTCGCCGCCATCCTGGCGGCCTGGTTTATCGGCTTTTTCCGCCATGGTGTGCATAGCGCCGGAAGCGGTCTTATGGTTTGGTGAGGATATG
Organism: Bradyrhizobium sp. IC4059; assembly: GCF_020193615.1. Taxonomy (NCBI): domain Bacteria; kingdom Pseudomonadati; phylum Pseudomonadota; class Alphaproteobacteria; order Hyphomicrobiales; family Nitrobacteraceae; genus Bradyrhizobium; species Bradyrhizobium sp. IC4059. The sequence continues at coordinate 205,823 of NZ_JADYVH010000005.1, read as the reverse complement.
AGCGCCGTTCCCTTGCGTAACAACAGGCTTGCTGCGTCCGACATTCGCAGCGTCACGGTCCTCGGTGCCACCGGCTCGATCGGCGACAGCACGATGGATCTCTTGCGCGCCTCGCCCGAGCGCTACCGTGTCGAGGCGCTGACCGCGAACGGCAATGTCGCAGCGCTCGCCAAGCTCGCCAAGGAATTCAACGCGCGCTATGTCGCGATCGCCGACACCTCCAAGCTCGCCGAGCTCAAGGCTGCGCTCGCGGGCACCAGTACCGAATGCGGCGCCGGCGAAAGCGCGGTGATCGAGGCCGGCGCGCGTCCGGCCGACTGGGTGATGGCGGCGGTCAGCGGCGCTGCCGGGCTGAAGCCGGCGCTCGCCGCGGTCGATCGCGGCGCGCATGTCGCGCTCGCCAACAAGGAGTGCCTGGTCTGCGCCGGCGACTTCTTCATGCAGCGCGCGGCAAAAGCCGGCGCCTGCATCCTGCCGGCCGATTCCGAGCACAACGCGCTGTTCCAGGCGCTGAGCTCAGGCAATCGGGACGAGCTCGTCCGCGTCATCATCACCGCGTCCGGCGGCCCGTTCCGGACCTGGAAGCCCTCAGACATCGAGCAGGCGACGCTCGAGCAGGCCCTGAAGCATCCGAACTGGAGCATGGGCCAGAAGATCACGATCGATTCGGCCTCCATGATGAACAAGGGGCTCGAGGTGATCGAGGCGTCCTATCTGTTCGCGCTCTCGCCGGACGAGATCGACGTGCTGGTTCATCCGCAGTCGATCATTCACGGCATGGTCGAGTTTTCCGACCGCTCGGTGGTGGCCCAGCTCGGCGCGCCCGACATGAGGACGCCGATTGCCCATTGCCTCGGCTGGCCCGATCGCATCAAGGGCCCGGCGGCCAAGCTCGACCTTGCCAAGATCGGCCAGCTGACCTTCGAAGCGCCGGACTTCGAGCGCTTCCCTGGACTGCGGCTGGCCTACGAATCGCTCCGGACCGGGAAGGGCGCGACCACCGTCTACAATGCCGCCAACGAGGTCGCCGTGGCCGCCTTCATCGGCGGCAAGATCCGCTTCGGTGCGATTGCCCGGCTAGTCGAGGCGACCCTCGAGGATTGGATCAAAGGCGGCAACCAGGCGCCTCTGACCTCCGCAGACGATGCAATCTCTGTTGACCATGTTGCGCGAAATAGGGCTGCCGCCCTATTGCCTCAAATTGCCTTAAAGGCATCCTAGTTGGTTCGGGACCAGGGCCTTGCGGCGCTGGGTGAGGGAATTCGATGATCGACTTTTTCGTCCATAGTTTCAATACGTTGAGCCATGGGCTCCTCGGCTACGCGGTTCCCTTCCTGTTCGTCCTGACCATTGTCGTGTTCTTCCACGAGCTCGGCCATTTCCTGGTCGCGCGCTGGGCGGGCGTACGCGTGTTGACCTTTTCGCTCGGCTTCGGCCCCGAGCTGGTCGGCTTCAACGACCGCCATGGCACCCGCTGGAAGATCTCGGCGATCCCGCTCGGCGGCTACGTCAAGTTCTTCGGCGACGAGAGCGAGGCCTCGACCCCGTCGGCCCAGACGCTGGCGTCTATGTCGGCCGAGGAGCGCGCCGGCAGCTTCCACCACAAGAAGGTCGGTCCCCGGGCGGCGATCGTCGCGGCCGGACCAATCGCCAATTTCATCCTGGGCGCGCTGATCTTCGCCGGAATGGCGCTCTATTACGGCAAGCCGAGCACGATCGCCCGGGTCGACGGTGTCGTCGCCAACGGCGCGGCGGCTGCCGCCGGCTTCAAGGTGGGCGACGTCGTCATCCAGATCGACGGCAAGCCGATCGAGAGCTTTGCCGACATGCAGCGAATCGTTGCGATGAACGCCGGTTCGGCTCTTACCTTCCAGGTGAAGCGCGACGGCGCCGTCGTCTCGCTGACCGCGACCCCGGCGCTGCTGGAGCGCAAGGACCCGTTCGGCAACAGCCACCGTCTCGGCGTTCTCGGCATCGAGCACAAGTCGCAGGCCGGGGAGGCCTCGACCACCCCGGTCGGCGTCGGCGAAGCGCTCAAGATCGGCGTCGAGCAGGTCTGGTTCATCATCACCAGCACTTTCAAGTTCCTGGGCTCGCTGTTCGTCGGCCAGGGCAATCCGAACGAGGTCAGCGGCGTCCTGGGAATCGCGAAAATGTCTGGGCAGGCGGCCAGCGCTGGGTTCCAGTTCGTGATCAATCTCTGCGCGGTGCTGTCGGTGTCGATCGGCCTTTTGAACCTGTTCCCGATCCCGCTGCTCGATGGCGGCCACCTGATGTTCTATGCGGCCGAGGTGGTCCGGGGCCGGCCTTTGTCCGAGCGGACCCAGGAAATGGGGTTCCGAATCGGGCTTGGCCTGGTGCTGATGTTGATGGTGTTTGCGACCTACAACGACATCCTGCGGATGGCAGCTTCCTGATAGGGGCTTTTTTGTGGCGTTGCTGTTGAGCAACGTCTTGGAATGAAATTGAAATTACGGCGCTTTCGGCCGTTTGCGGCGTCGGCGAAATTGGCTACAAGCGGCCTGAACTTGGGGAATCTCCGGACCGGCGTTGGGGTTGGGTCTGGCAGGGAATGATAAGGGCGCGTTGCGCGATGAAGTTTGGACTGCGACTCCGGGGGGGCTTGCTCGCGACCCTGATCTTGTTCGGCGCGCCGGTGGTTGCCCCGGTTGGGGCTGTTTTCGTGTCTTCGTCTGCGCTCGCCCAGACCGTTCAGTCGATTTCCGTCGAAGGGAATCGCCGCGTCGAGGTGGAGACGATCCGCTCCTATTTCAAGCCTGGTCCCGGCGGCCGGCTGGATCAGGCCGCCATCGACGACGGCCTTAAGGCGTTGATCGAGACCGGCCTGTTCCAGGACGTCAGGATCAACCGCGGTTCCGGCGGCCAGCTCATCGTCTCCGTGGTGGAAAACCCGGTGATCGGCCGCATCGCCTTCGAGGGCAACAAGAAGATCAAGGACGAGCAGCTCACCGCTGAAGTCCAGTCCAAGGCCCGCGGCACCTTCTCCCGCGCCATGGTGCAGTCGGACACGCTCCGTATCGCCGAAATCTATCGCCGCTCCGGCCGCTACGACGTGCGCGTCACGCCCGAGATCATCGAGCAGCCGAACAACCGCGTCGACCTGATCTTCACGGTCGAGGAGGGCGTCAAGACCGGCGTCCGGTCGATCGAGTTCGTCGGCAACAATGCCTTCTCGTCCTACCGCCTCCGCGACGTGATCAAGACGCGCGAGACGAACCTGCTGAGCTTCCTCGGCAGCGGTGACGTCTACGATCCCGACCGCGTCGAAGCCGATCGCGACCTGATCCGCCGATTCTACCTCAAGAACGGCTTCGCCGACGTGCAGGTCGTGGCGGCGCTGACCGAATACGATCCGGAGAAGAAGGGCTTCAACGTCACCTTCAAGATCGAGGAAGGTCAGCAATACCGCGTCGGCGCGGTGGATTTCCGCAGCAGCATTCCGAACTTCGATCCGAGCTCGATGCGCGCCTATTCGCGCCTCAATGTCGGCTCGCTCTACAACGTCGAATTGGTCGAGAAGTCGGTCGAGGAGATGCAGATCGAAGCCTCCCGCCGCGGCTATGCCTTTGCCGTGGTCCGGCCCGGCGGCGATCGCAACTTCGAAGCGCACACCGTGTCCGTCGTGTTCAACATCGACGAGGGCCCGCGCACTTATATCGAGCGCATCAACCTGCGCGGCAACACCCGCACGCGCGACTACGTGATCCGCCGCGAGTTCGACATCTCGGAGGGCGACGCCTACAACCGCGCGCTGGTCGACCGTGCCGAGCGGCGCCTGAAGAACCTCGACTATTTCAAGAGCGTGAAGATCACGACCGAGCCGGGCTCGTCGAGTGACCGCGTCATCCTGATCGTCGACATGGAAGAAAAGTCGACCGGCGACTTCTCGGTCTCGGGCGGTTACTCCACCACCGACGGCGCGCTGGCCGAAGTCTCGATCTCCGAGCGCAACCTGCTCGGTCGCGGCCTGTTCGCCAAGGCTGCGGTGACCTATGGCCAGTATGCGCGCGGCTACTCGCTGTCGTTCGTCGAGCCGTACCTGCTCGACTACCGCGTCGCGCTCGGCCTCGACCTCTATCAGCGTGAGCAGAAGTCCAACAGCTACATCTCCTACGGCACCAAGACGCTCGGCTTCTCGCCGCGCCTCGGCTTCTCCTTGCGTGAAGATCTCTCGCTCCAGGTGCGCTACTCGATCTATCGGCAGGAAATCACCCTGCCGGGCTACCTGGCGAACTGTAACAACGTGGTTGGTTCGGCGGCCTTCAATCCCAGCCCGGCCTTCTCTGCTGCCACCGGTATACCTCTGGATCCGTCCACCAACGGCCTCGGCTGCTACAACGATGGCGAAGCCTCGCTGCCGGTGCGCAAGGAGCTCGCCAACGGCAAGACGCTGACTTCGGCGCTCGGCTACACGCTGACCTACAACACGCTGGACAACAACAAGAACCCGACCGACGGTCTGCTCGTCGACTTCCGGCAGGACTTCGCCGGCGTCGGCGGCGACGTCTCCTATCTGAAGTCGGTCGTCGACGCGAAGTACTACACTCCGCTCGTGTCCGACATCGTCGGCCTCGTCCGCTTGCAAGGCGGCATGCTGAACAAGATCGGCACCGATCTGCGCATGCTCGACCACTTCCAGATGGGCCCGAACCTCGTCCGCGGCTTCGCCCCGAACGGCATCGGTCCGCGCGACTTGAACCCGTTCGGCACGCAGGATGCGCTCGGCGGCACCCAGTATTGGGGTGCTTCGTTCGAATTGCAGATGCCGTTCTGGTTCCTGCCCAAGGAAGTGGGTCTGAAGGGCGCCGTCTATGCCGACGCCGGCGGCCTCTACGACTACAAGGGACCGACGAGCTGGACCACCACCAACGAGGTCAATGCGCCGGGATGTATCCCGTCGAGCATCAATCCCTCGAGCACGGGGACCTGCACCGGTCTCGTCTATGACGACAGCAAGGTCGTTCGCTCGTCGGTCGGTGTCGGCGTGATCTGGCAGTCGCCGTTCGGACCGCTGCGCTTCGACTACGCCGTGCCGCTCAGCAAGGGCAAGTACGACCGCACGCAGGAATTCCGGTTCGGCGGCGGCACCACGTTCTAATTCGATCAGCACGGCACGATCCGGATCACCGGAACCGGTTTCGGAAAGGGATCGTGCCGATCCAGGACATGAGGCATGATGCGGCCTGACCGCTTCATGCCGAAGCCGGACCGCGACGGGGTGGAATGGCGCAGCCGATCTTCTTCACAAAGCCGCCTGCCGCAGCGTTGGCCGACATTGCCACGCTGACAAAGGCGCAGCTGGTCGACCCCGCGAGGGGCGGCCACGTCATCACGGGCCTTGCTTCGCTCGACGAAGCGGGCCCGATGCATCTGGCGTTCTTCGACAACCTCAAATACGCCGATCAGCTCAGGGCGACCAAGGCGGGGGCCTGTCTGGTCAGTCCGCGCTTCGAGGCCGAGGTGCCCGAACATGTGGCCGTGCTGCGGGTGGCGCAGCCATTCCGCGCCTTTGTCCGGATCGCGCGGGAATGGCACGCCGACGCGCTGCGGCCGCAATCCTGGGTCGGCAACGACGGTATCGCGCCATCGGCCATCATCGATCCCACGGCCCGGCTCGAGGACGGAGTGGTCGTCGACCCCCTGGCCGTGATCGGCCCGGACGTCGAGATCGGCAGTGGCACTGTGATTGGCGTCGGGGCGGTGATCGGTCCCGGCGTCAAGATCGGCCGGGATTGCAATGTCGGCGCCCGGACCGCTATCCAGTGCGCCCTGATCGGCAACAACGTGCTGATCCATCCCGGCTGCTCGATCGGCCAGGACGGCTACGGCTTCATCTTCTTCGGCCCGGAGGGCCATCTGAAGGTGCCGCAGACCGGGCGCGTGCTGATCCAGAACGACGTCGAGGTCGGGGCCAACACCACGATCGACCGGGGGTCCTTGCGTGACACCGTGATCGGCGAGGGGACCAAAATCGACAATCAGGTCCAGATCGGCCACAATGTGACGATCGGCCGGCACTGCCTGCTCGCGGCCCAGATCGGGCTCGCCGGCAGCCTGACCATCGGCGACAACGTGGCGCTCGGAGCGAAGGTTGGCATCAACAATCACCTCAAGATCGGCGACGGGGCGCAGGTGACGGCGATGAGCGCGGTCAAGGACGACATCCCGCCGGGCGGCCGCTGGGGCGGGCACTTCGCCAAGCCGACCAAGCAATGGTTCAAGGAGATCATCGCGGTGGAGCGGCTGGTACGCGACAGCAAGGCCGATCCGAAGGACGAGGGACGGGAATGACGGCGGAATCACCTGTTAAGTTCGAGCTGGTGGACATCAACGCGATCCTCCAGACACTGCCGCACCGCTTTCCGATGCTGCTGATCGACCGCGTGATCAACATCCGCGCCGATTACAGCGGCATCGGCATCAAGAACGTCACCTTCAACGAGCCGGCGTTCCAGGGACATTTCCCCGAGCGTCCGGTCTATCCCGGCGTCATGATGATCGAGGCGATGGCGCAGACCGCGGGCGTGATCGGCATCAAGTCGGTCGAGGGCACCGAGAAGCCGCGGGCGGTCTATTTCCTCACCATCGACAAGTGCAAGTTTCGCAAGCCGGTACTGCCGGGCGACACGATCGAGTATCACATGCGCTCGCTCGGCCGGCGCAAGACCATGTGGTGGTTTCATGGCGATGCAAAGGTCAACGGTCAGGTCGTTGCCGAAGCCGACGTCGGCGCCATGCTGACCGATTGAGCGGCACTGGGCTCAGGTGCAATCGTAGCGGCTGCCGGTCGTCTCCCGCCTGATAGTCCGGTTGAAGAACTGGCCCATGGACGGCGCGCCGAGGAGGCGTTCGACGGTGTCGGCCGTCACGCCGCAATAGCGGTGATAGGCGCCGTTGCTCGCGACGATCAGGTCCTGCTGCGCGCGATCGTAACAGACCCGCTGAAGCACCGTGCTGCGGGTGATGTCCCGGCACTCGAATGTCCGCAGATCGACCAGGCGGTGTTCGCCGGTCTCGACCGCCTCCGACACGATCGGAGTATCCGCGAGCTGCGCCAGCAGAAGGATCAGGGCTCTGACCACGATCGTTGAAGCTCCGCATGAACCTGACGACGGGACGGGAAGGCCGCCTCATCCGGCACTTGAAACACGGCGAGATGATACGTCACTGGACAGATCGGGCATAGTCGCGCTAACCAGCCGAAAACCGAGCGACTTCAATACATAACCCGACCTTCTTGACGAGTAAGATTGGCTTGATGAGCAAGATTGATCCCACCGCGCGGATCGCGGACGGCGCCATGATCGGCGAGGGCACCGAGATCGGACCCTATTGCATCATCGGCCCGAACGTCGTCATCGGCACGAACTGCAAGCTGATCGGGCATGTGCACATCACGGCGCAGACCACGATCGGCGACGGCTGCACCATCTATCCGTTCGCTTCGCTGGGCACGCCGCCGCAATCGCTCAGCTATCGTGGCGAGCTGACGCAGCTCAGGATCGGCGCGGGCTGCACCATCCGCGAATCCGTCACCATGAACGCGGGTACCGTCGCTGGCGGGGGCGTCACCTCGGTTGGCGACCGCGGCTATTTCATGAACTGCAGCCACGTCGGCCACGACTGCCATCTCGGCAACGACGTGATCTTCGCGACCTCGGCAACGCTCGGCGGCCATTGCGAGATCGGCGACTTCGTCTTCATCGGCGGGCTGTCCGCCGTGCATCAGTTCACCCGTATCGGACCGCAGGTCATGGTCGGCGGCGTGTGTGGCGTGCGCGACGACATCATACCGTTCGGTCTCGTCAACGGCCAATATGCCGTGCTCGAAGGCCTCAATCTGATCGGCATGAAGCGTCGCAAGTTCACCAAGCAGCGGCTTGCCACCGTGCGTGCGTTCTACCAGAAGCTATTCCATGGCGCCGGCACCTTCGCCGAGCGGCTGGAGGCGGCGCGGCCGCTCGCGGGCGAGGACCCCGCGATCGCCGAAATTCTCGACTTCATCGGCAAGGGCAAGCGCCCGCTCTGTCTTCCCGCCATCGCGAAGTGATCTTGAAATGATCTTGGAGTGATCTTGGGATGGCCGCGGGCACGACATCGGCGGCTTTGCAGGTTTCGTCACCGGTCGGCATCGTCGCCGGGGGGGGAGCCATGCCGTTCGCGGTCGCCGAGTCTCTCGCCGCGCACGGCATCACGCCGGTGCTGTTTCCGCTGCGCGGCGCCTGCGATCCCCAGAGGGTGGAGAAGTACCGGCATCGCTGGATCTCCGTCGGCCAGCTCGGACGCGCGATGCGGCTGTTCCGCGAGGAGGGCTGCCGCGACCTGATCTTCATCGGCACGTTGGTGCGGCCTTCGCTGTCCGAGATCCGGTTCGACTTCACGACGCTGCGCCTGCTCGGCAACGTCATCCGCGCCTTCCGTGGCGGCGACGATCATTTGCTGTCGGGTGTGGGCCGCATCCTCGAGCAGGACGGCTTCCGGATGGTCGGCATCAAGGACGTCGCGCCGGATCTCCTGATGCCCGAGGGCTGCATCAGCCGCGCCTGGCCGAGCGATGCCAGCAAGGCCGATACCGACCGGGGCCGGGCGGTGCTGACCGCACTCGGCCCGTTCGACATCGGCCAGGCCGTGGTCGTGATCGATGGCCACGTGGTGGCGGTCGAGGACATCGAGGGCACCGACGCGCTGCTCGCCCGCGTCGCGCGGCTGCGCGAGGAGGGCCGCATCCGCGCCGCTACCGGACGCGGCGTGCTGGTGAAGGCGCCGAAGAGCGGCCAGGACCTGCGCTTCGACCTGCCGACGATCGGTCCGCGCACCATCGAGGGCGTCGCGGCTGCCGGCCTTGCCGGCATCGCCGTCATCGCGGGCAACACCATCGCCGCCGAGCCGCAGGCGATGATCGCGCTTGCCGATGCCAAATATCTCTTCGTCATCGGCCTGCCCGCGTGATGTCGCGTGATCCCAAGCGCAAGATCTTCCTGATCGCGACGGAGGAGTCCGGCGACAGGCTCGGCAGCGCCTTGATGAAGGTGCTGCGCCAGCGCCTCGGCGACGGCGTGCAGTTCGTCGGCGTCGGCGGCCGCACCATGGCGCGCGAGGGCCTGGAATCGCTGTTTCCGATCGAGGAGCTCTCGATCGTCGGGTTTGCCGCGGTGGTGCAGCAATTGCCGAAGATCCTGCGGCTGATCCGGCAGACCGCCGACGCAGTGACCGAGGCCGCGCCCGACGTGCTCGTCATCATCGACAGCCCCGACTTCACCCATCGCGTCGCCCGCCGCGTGCGCGCGCGCAATCCCGCGATCCCGATCGTCGACTACGTCTCGCCGCAGCTCTGGGCATGGCGGCCAGGACGGGCGCGGACCATGCTCGGCTATGTCGACCACGTGCTCGGCCTGCTGCCGTTCGAGCCCGAGGAATACCGCAAGCTCGGCGGCCCGCCCTGCAGCTATGTCGGCCATCCCCTGATTGAGCAATTGGGCTCGCTGCGGCCGGGTGCGGAGGAGCAGGCGCGCCGCGACAGTGAGCCGCCGGTGCTGCTGGTGCTGCCCGGCAGCCGACGCAGCGAGGTCAGGCATCATCTCGACGTGTTCGGCGCAACGCTCGGTCGCTTAAGGGGTGAGGGCTGTGCGTTCGAACTGATGCTGCCGACCATGCCGCATCTCGAAGCCACCATCCGCGAAGGCATCGCGAGCTGGCCGGTCAAGCCTCAGATCGTGATCGGCGAGAACGAGCGGCGTGCGGCCTTCCGCATCGCTCAGGCCGCGCTGGCGAAATCCGGCACGGTGACGCTCGAGCTCGCGCTGTCGGGCATTCCGATGGTGACGGCCTATCGCGTCGGCGCGATCGAGGCGTTCATCCTGCGACGCGCGATCCGTGTCTCCTCGGTGATCCTTGCCAATCTCGTGATCGGCAAGGATGTCATTCCCGAGTATTTGCAGGAGGAATGCACGCCGGAGAAGCTGGCGCCGGCGCTTCGGGACGTGCTGACGGAGTCTCCGCTGCGCCGGCAGCAGGTCGAGGCCTTCGCCAGGCTCGATCAGATCATGTCGACCGGCAACACATCGCCGAGCGTGCTCGCCGCCGACATCGTGCTCGCAACGATGCGCCAGAGCCGGCGAACGAGCTAGGGTGTTTCAAAAAGGCTGCTTGAGCTGCCCCCTCCAAAGCGTGAGCTGCCCTCAAAGACCAGACGCCAAGAAACGCAACAGCGAAGGCGTGAGTTACGCTAAAGCGACGTGGATCACTCCTGTTGCGAAGGCAGACTAAAGTGAAACACCGCCCCCCGTGGTTCATTCGCACCAGTCCAAAGTCGTCCTCCGTGAGCCTCGATGATCGATTGGCAAATCGACAAGCCCATGCCGGTCCCGTCCGGCTTGGTGGTGTAGAAGGGCTCGAACAGGCGGTCAACGATTGCGACGTCAAGTCCAGGTCCGGTATCCCGTACGGCTACAACAACGCGATTTGAAGCATCCGCAGCCGTGCTGATCCGCAGCTCTCGTCCGCCAACGTCGACGCAGTTCATTGCCTCGATCGCGTTGAGGATCAAATTGAGAACCACCTGTTGCAGCTGAACGCGATAGCCCTTCACGAGCGGCAAGCCCGGAGCGAGGTCGGTCTGGATCGAGACATCATGTTTGAGCAGCTCGCTACGGGCGATGGTGATCACGTCCAGGATTGCACCATTGACATCGACGCTCTCCTTCGGCGCCGGAGCTTTCTTGATCAAGGAACGGATCCAACTGATAATCTCGCCGCCTCGCTTGGCTTCTGCGACAATGGATACGAGCGCCTGCTGTGCCTTTTCGAAATTCGGAGATTGTGTTCCTAGCCAGTTCAGTGCGGCCTCTGCGTCGCAGAGCACCGCGGTGATCGGTTGGCTTAGTTCGTGTGTCACCGAAGCCGTGACCTGGCCCATTGCCGCCGCGCGATTGGCGTGTGTTAGTTCAGCCTGCATCTCGCGGAACGTCTCGGCGGTTCGCTTGCGTTCGGTGATGTCGCGGCTCAGACAAATGATTCGTGACTGTCCGACTTCGCAGAACTCGCGCATACGAACTTCGACGGGAAACACAGTGCCATCCTTTCGGCAATAGCGCCTCTCGAGCGTAGCGATGCCGCCGGCCTTGAGACGCTCGCGGTTGCGACGCCAAGTCGCTTCATCCATCTCCAGATCGAACAAGGCCGCAGTTGCCCCAACCAGTTCGGTCCGGCTGTAGCCGAGACTTTCGCAGGCATTCCGATTCACATCGAGAACGTGACCATCTTCACTGTGCAGCATGAACGTATCGGTCGCGTGGTCCACGAAGGTACGAAAACGGGCCTCGCTCTCGATCAGCGCCTGTTCGGCGCGCTTGCGCTCCGTGATGTGGCGCCCCACACCTCGGTAACCCACGAAGTTCCCTGTCTTGTCAAAGATGGGCAGACCAGAGACGGAAATATAGCGCTTGCCGCCGTCGGGCATCGGCCGCGCGAGCTCGAAATCGCGAAACGGGAGGTGAGCGTCGAGTATCTCCCGGTGTTTGCGCCAGCCATCTGCGTCAGGTTCGAGATACGGGATCTCCCATCGTGTCCTGCCGATCTCGGAGACCGGCGGCTCGGGAAGCGTCTCGGCGAACTCTTGGCGGATGAAGCGATGCTCCGCGTCCGTTTCCCAGTACACATCGAAGGAGAATTGCACCAGCGTGCGAAAGCGCTCCTCGCTCTCGCGCAGTGCCTCCTCGGGGCGCTTGCACTCATTCGAATCGAGGGCGACCGACGGCACTTCAATCGCATGTTGCATGATCATCTCTTGCTCACGCGTGATGGATCAATCGACAGATTTCTCGTGCCGGATCGCGTCCCCCCGGAGCCGATCAAGATCGATCGGGAATATGCCTTTGGCGACTATACTCCCGTATACAGGGCTTCTCTATAGCGACGTGGCTGTGACGACCCCGAGCCGAAACAACGCGAGCTAAAACCCGGTTCCATCAACGTATGCGTGTGAGGTGGGCCCTGTTTCTGTCTCGCGGGTGGCCGACGCTCATTTGCAAAGTAACGACCCGGCCGACATGGACGGGAGGGCAAGGACGTTCGTGGTGAGCTCTTAACCAGTGTTTCTGACCGCCTCAGCCAGAATGGCGTAAAGCTGCTGCCGGCTGAATTCCTTTGGCAGCTCCCTCTCTGCTGTACTCGGCGACACCCTCCGCGCGATGGGACGGGCGCAGGCGGCCGACGACGGCCTCAGCTTCGGGGCCGGCCTTATCTGGGGCTGCGCTGTGGGCGGCTTGTGGCCGCGCTTCAGGCCCAGACGGTTCAGCATACCGCATACCGCGTTACGACTGCAGCCGAGATGGCGCGCAATCTGCGCCGCGCTCTGCCCCGCGGACCAGAGCCTTTTGAGAAGCGCTATGTCTTTCGCATCCCAGCCCATGAGAGATAGTATAACGGCGACTGCCAGACACCGGCTAGTCTAGTCTTCGTCCGGCTCGCGCACGACCGCCGGTTCGTCGGCATCATCTTGCTCATCCTCGTCTTCGTCCTCCTCGTCTTCATAATCCTCGTCTTCATCGGGATCCCTGGGTGGCATCACGATGCGCATCCGCATGAGCAGTTTCCTGGCTGTGGTGGAAAATGCTTCGGAGGTGTGTTGCTTCATGGCATTGTGCTCCTCGAAAATTAGCGCAGTCGCCAGATTCTTGGCCGGCATATGCCGGTGCCGGGGCGCGACCGCCGCAAACGCGATGCAGGTCGGGTAGACTGCACGATCAGCGGGCGGCGGGCCATGCAACAGGCAGCGTTTTCGGCTACTTGATGCCCGAGGACCCATTGGGCTCTAAGTTCACCAAAACCTCGCCGGCAGCGATTTCAGGAACTCCAAGATCGAGGTCGGGTAGACTGGCTTGAACAAATGCCAGTATCTTGGCGTTCGCTGCGTTGGCGCTTTCGCGGTCGTCAAATATCATCACCGCGATACCGACACCGTCGCCCGCATCCAGCACATGGTAAGATTTGAATCCCCGCGATTGTCTTAGGATCTCACCGACGCCGCTCTTGGCGCGACGAGCGGCGTCGGCGACCGAACGAACCTTACTGTACTTGCGAATGACCATGTACATGGGGCCACCACGCGCCATACGCTCCTTCGCATCAAAGCATTTCGGTCCCGCTCGGACTAGTGCCAACTTCCGGGATGGGCCACAGCGTCCGGCTGGCGGACCGCAACGCGCCTGTCCAATGAGCCGTCCTCGCCCGAAGCGGCGAGGTGCTGAGGCTCAGGAGCCCTCGAACTTGAACGATACGTTGAGCTTGGCGCGATAGGCCTCAACTTTTCCCTTGTCATCCAGTTGCATATCGAGCTTGACGACCTCTGCAATGCGGAGATCTCGGAGAGATTTAGCAGCTTGCTCGACTGCGTTAGCGGCCGCCTTCTCCCATGAGTCGCTGCTGGTACCGACCAGTTCAATGACCTTGTAGACGCTATCGGGCATGTTCGTCCTCCCAATCGCTAGGAGCAGGAAGTCTAGCACTGGGATCTCGACGCTGATACATCTCGGGATGCCGCGGAAAGGGTCCGATTGGCTGTCACTTTCCTGTTCGACCCAAAAGAAGAACTCGGGTCGTCCTGTCGGAAATTATGTTCGCATTTTCAGCCCGAACGAACGACGGCAGGTATCTTCTTCGCGCTCTCCGGCTTTCCGAGTATAATTTTGCGCGCCTAAGTCGTCATTGCCGCCAAGGTTCCGATCCATGAAGCGATGGCACCGCGTAAGCATCAGCAGCTTGGTGATTGCCCTGAGTCTGGTGTGTGCCGGGGCCCTGGTGGTCAATCAATCGCACGTGCCATCAGAAGCCATAGCCTCATCGGTCACACGTACTCCGGAGCTTATTGAGCGTGCGTGGCACCTGCCCGTGGCAGCAACATTTGAAGGACACGTTGTTTGGCAGTCAAATGGCTCTCGCTGCGGACCTGCCGCTGTTGCAAATGCGTATCGGTCCCTTGGCGAGGCGGCAAGGACGGAAGGCAAGGTGTTGGCCGGGACGTGGAGTTGCTGGACAGGCGTATGCATCATGGGGCTCACGCTTGACGAACTGGCCAACGTCGCCCAGTCCAACACCAGCCGGAAAGTTACTGTCTTGCGTGATCTCAGCGAAAACCAGTTTCTGGAGCATCTCCGTCGCTCCAACGATCCGCGGCGACGCTACATCGTGAATTTCGATCGCGCTCATATTTTTGGTGCTGGTAGTGGACACCATTCCCCAATTGGAGGCTATTTCGAAGCCGAAGACCTCGTTTTCGTGCTCGATGTCAATTTCGATTTCCAGCCGTGGCTAGTCGAACGGAAGCGGCTGTTCGACGCTGTAAATACGTTTGACGGCGATAAGAAGAGGGGACTGCTGTTCATAGAGTGACATCCCGCTCCATGTCGCCTCGTGACCCTTAGCCGGATCATTTGAGGCAGTTGGGATGTCGTCTATCGGCGGTGGACAGAACGCGGGGGGCCGTCTTGCCTCGACTGGCGCTTGTGCGCCCTATGACGGCCCGCCACTTGCCGCCGGGGTCTCGCTCCACGCGTACACTGAGCGCGACATACTGACCCCGGGAGGACATTTGGGCGGCAACCAGGCGGACGACACGCTAACCCGGGACCGCATGCGACCCGTGAATTGGCCACTTCCGGCGTCCGCGCAACTCGCCGTAGACGCAGCGCAGGCCGAGTGTTCTATTTCGGAGTTCCGGTCTGGCCACCCGAACCGGTGGTCTGCTCACTTCCCGGCCGGCCCGGAGGATGCGCCGAAGCGGCCGGCTTGTCTTGATCGGCCACGTATCCGGACTCTCCGGAGTTGCGGGTCTTGATCCCTTTGTCCGCATCGCGCTGCATCTGCTCGTTGGGCTGGCCAGCCTTGAGCTCCCGGTCCACGTCGCGCTTCATCTCCTCCTTGGTTTGCTCACTGGGTGCGGCCTTTTGCTGTTGGGCCGTTGCTTGGAAGGTCATTGCGCTTCCGGCAACTACAATCAATGCGAGAATTGCTGTTCGCATGCTTCTCCTCCACGGCTTGCTCCGGCCCCTAAACGCGCGAACCTCCCAAGGTTTCCTAGTTCCAATCACTATTGTCGAACGTCACGTAGGGCTAAGCAAGGGCACTCGAACGGTCTTATGCGCACCGGCCTAGGCGAGTCCGCCATCAACCCTGAAACACTGGCTGGTGATGCGCTGGCTTTCGTCGGAGGCGAGGAACAGTGCCATATTGGCAATGTCTTCGGGCGTTACCGCATCGGGCACCGCCTGGCGCGAGCGTATCTCGGCGATGACCCGATCGTCCGGATACCACAGCCTGCGCTGGCGCTCGGTGATCACCATGCCCGGCGCGATCGCGTTGACGCGAATGCGGTCGGGGCCGACGGAGCGCGCCAGCGAGTTGGTGAAGCCGACGATCGCCGCTTTCGCCGCGGCGTAGACCGGCAGTGCCGGCGCGCCGCGCATCCAGGCGATCGACGACATGTTGATGATCGAGCCGCCGCCGCGCGCCTGCATCTGTGGCACCACCGCTTGCGCCGCGAAGAAGACGTGCTTGAGATTGACGCCGATCATCCAGTCGAACTCGGACGGCGTGACCTCGGCGAGAGCCTGGCGCTGATCGTTGGCGGCGTTGTTGACGAGAACGGCGGCGTCGCCAAGCGAGCGGCGGGCCTCTGCCATCGCGCTGCGCAGGGCATCGATGTCGAGGAGATCGCAGGGCACGAACAGCGGCGCGGGCCCGGACGAGGCCGCTATTTCCCGCACCAGGGCTTCGCCGGCGTCCTTATCGATGTCGAAGAAGGCGACCCGGGCGCCTTGGCCCGCGAAGGCCCGGACGAAGGCGGCGCCGATGCCGCTGGCGCCTCCGGTGATCAGCACCACGCTGCCGGCTAGGCTGGAATAGGTCGTCTTCGTCATGCGATCAGGCGCTCCGTCTCGGGGTCGAACAGGCAAATGCGGCGGGTGTCGAGCGCGAAGGCGGCGGACGTGCCGGGCGCGGGGCGGATATCCGGCGAGACTCGTGCCATCGCGGGCTCGCCGCCGAGCCGCAGGAGCACCATCGTCTCGGCACCGGTGGGCTCGACCAGCTCCACCGGCGCCTCGACGAGGACAGGCGCTTCGCTGGAAAACGTGCGGCTCCCCTCAGCGATGCATTCCGGCCTGATTCCGAACACCACCTTGCGCCCGACAAAGGGTGCTGCGGCGTCGTACCCCGTAAGGCGCAGACGAAGCTCGTCGGGCCGTCCCGCGCCGATCACGACGACCGGACCGTCATTTTCGGCCTCGAGCCGCGCCGGTATGGTGTTCATCGGCGGCGAGCCCATGAAGCGGGCGACGAACAGATTGGCGGGGTAGCGGTAGACGGTGTCGGGGTCGGCGAATTGCTGCACGCTGCCCTGATGCATCACGGCGATCCGCGTCGCCATCGTCATGGCCTCGATCTGGTCGTGGGTGACGTAGACGATGGTGGCGCCGATGCGCTGATGCAGGCGCTTGATCTCCATCCGCATCTCGACGCGCAGCTTGGCATCGAGATTGGAGAGCGGTTCGTCGAACAGGAAGAGCAGGGGATTGCGCACCAGCGCGCGTCCCATCGCCACTCGCTGGCGCTGGCCGCCGGACAATTGCGAGGGCTTGCGGCCGAGCAGCGGCTCGATCTGGAGCAGTTTTGCGACATTGCCGACCGCAGCGTCCTGCTCGGCTTTGGGAACGTGACGGCATTCCATGCCGAAGGTGATGTTCTGGCGCACGGTCATCGAGGGATAGAGCGCGTAGGATTGGAACACCATGGCGATGTCGCGGTCCTTCGGCGCGACGTCATTGACGACGCGGCCGCCGATTTCGATCGTTCCCGCGCTCGGGCGGTCGAGCCCGGCGACGATGTTGAGCAGGGTGGACTTGCCGCAGCCGGACGGGCCGACCAGCACGGTGAACTCGCCGCTCTCGATGTCGAGCGCGATGTCCTTCAGCACCTCCAGATTGGCGTAACGCTTGGACAGGGCGCGAATGCTCAGTGCTGCCATGACAACTCCATCATTTCACGGCCCCGGCAGTCAGGCCGCGGACGAAGTACTTGCCGCCGAGCAGGTAGATCAACAGCGTGGGCAGCGCGGCGATGATCACCGCTGCGCTCTGCACGCCATGCTGCGGGATATCCGCGACGGCGGCGGACAGCGCGATAAGCGCTGCGGTGACGGGCTGCTGCTGGCCGGTGGTGAACGTCACGCCATAGAGGAACTCGTTCCAGATATGGGTGAACTGCCAGATCACCGTGACGATCAGGATGGGACCTGAGAGCGGCAGGATGATGCGCCAGAAGATGCGGAAGAAGCCGGCGCCGTCGATGCGGGCGGCCCTGATCAGTTCATGGGGAATGGCGACATAATAATTCCGGCAGAACAGCGTGGTGAATGAGAGCCCCTGAATGGTGTGAATCAGCACGAGGCCGGTCAGGGTGTTGATGAGGCCGACGTCCCGCAGCACGATGGTCCAGGGCAGCAGGCGCATCTGTTGGGGGAGGAACAGGCCAAGCGTCACGATGCCATAGATCCAGTTGTCGCCTCGGAAGCGCCAGAGCGACACGGCGTAACCGGCGATTGCGCCGAGCAGGGTGGAGAAGATCGTGGCGGGAATCGTGACCAGCGCGGAGTTCAGCATGTAGGGCCGGATGCCGGCGCAGGTCTCGGCGACACAGAAGCCGCTCCAGGCTGCGGCGTAGTTGCTCCAGGCCAGATGCTGCGGCCAGCCGATCATCGATCCCTGCGCGATCTCCTCGTTGCTCCGCAGCGAGTTCAGCACCACGACCACGAGCGGCGCGAGCCAGGCCGCGGCGATCAAGAAGACGGCGAGATAGATCAGGATCCGGGTCGGTGCGAAGCTGCGGTCAGGCATGGGCGCCTCGCCGTCGCTGGATGTATCGCCACGCCGCGTAGGGCAGCAGCACCGCGAGAAGAATGAGCAACATCAGCACGGCCGCCGCCGCGCCGCGACCGAGCAGGCTCCGCTGGAACATCAGGTCGTAGACGACGAGTGCCGGCAGCTGGGTCGCGATTCCCGGTCCGCCGTTGGTGAGCGCGCGCACGAGATCGAAGGTCGAAATCGCGAACTGCAACTGGATCACCACGACGGTGACCGTGATCGGCCACAGCGACGGCAGGATGATACGCCGGTAGGTTCGGACCGCTCCCGCGCCGTCGATCTGCGCGGCCTTGATGATGTCGGGATCGACCGAGCGAAGGCCGGCAAGGAACAGCGCCATGGCAAAGCCGCAGGATTGCCAGATCGCGGCGATGACAATGGTCCAGATCGCCATGTCGCGGTCGATCAGCCAGTCGAACTTAAAGGAGGTCCAGCCGAGGTCGTGCACCAGCTTCTGGATCCCGAGACCGGGATTGAGCAGCCAGCTCCAGACCGTGCCGGTGACCACGAAGGACACCGCCAGGGGATAGAGGAAGATGGAGCGCAACACGTTCTCGCCACGAATGCGCTGATCGAGCAGGATCGCGAGGATGAGGCCGGTCGCTGCACTCAGCAGCACGAAAGCGCTGCCGAACAGCAGCAAATTGTCGAAGGCGATTTGCCAGTTGCGCGATGCCGTGACCGCCGTGTAGTTGCGCAAGCCGACCCAGCCCGCAACGGGAACGAGGGTGGACGGCGTGAACGAGATCCAGATCGTCCAGAGCGAAAACGAGACGAGGTGCGCCGCCGACAGCAGCAGCGGCACCCAGATCGTCAGATATTCGGGCAGCCGACGCACCCATTCGGGAAGCGCCGGCCGGCCCGGTCTCATCGTGGCGGCATTGCTCAACGCGCGCCCTCGACGGCCTCGGCGAGGCGGGTGGCTGCCTGCTCCGGCTTGATCGTCTTGTTCTTCACGTACTCCGTGATTACGTCGATCATCGCCGCGGTCATTCCGTTTTCCTGCGCCATGTTGTGCGCCATGCTGAGGACGGCCTGATTGCTGGCGATGGCCTCCTTCAAGGCCTTCGAGGTTGTTCGTTGCCCCTCCGACCAGCCTTCGCCTGATAGATCGACGTCAGTGCGCACGGGGATGGAGCCGGTGATCTGCGAGTACATGGTCTGGATCGCCGGATCCATGACGAGCTGAGCCATCAGGGTCTGGCCGGCTTGCAGGTCCGCCTCCTTGCGCTGCCAGAAGATGAAGGCGTCGGCATTCAACAGGAAGACCGGCTTGCCGTTGTCGCTCGGGCCTGGTGCAATCATGAAGTCCTCGAGCTTGAAGCCGGCATTGCGCAATACGCCCTGCGCCCATCCGCCCATGATCATCATGCCCATGTCGCCGTCGATGAAGCGCTTCAGGTTGGTCGAGAAATGCTGGGCGCCGACGTTGGGGTCCATCCAGTCGGCGATCTTGCGCACCTGGGCGAACGCGGCCTTGATCTCCGGACCCTCGAGGGCCTTCTTCTCGAGATTCATGATGGCCGCGCGATA
This sequence comes from Bradyrhizobium sp. IC4059, assembly GCF_020193615.1. Classification (NCBI taxonomy): domain Bacteria; kingdom Pseudomonadati; phylum Pseudomonadota; class Alphaproteobacteria; order Hyphomicrobiales; family Nitrobacteraceae; genus Bradyrhizobium; species Bradyrhizobium sp. IC4059. The sequence continues at coordinate 186,354 of NZ_JADYVH010000005.1, read as the reverse complement.
GGCGAGCGGACTGATGCCCGCGAGAGCCGCCTCGAATTTCTGTCCGTCGTCCGGGCGGGTGCCGCCATTGGCGATAGGAGAGGCGACTCCGCCCGCCTTCATCTTTTCGGCGAGGTCGTTGAAGTCGGCCCAGGTGACGGGGACCTTGTCCGCCTTCGCCTTGTCCATCGCGCGCTTGGACAGGAAGAGCATGTTGGTGCTGTAGATCTGTAGCGGCAGCGCAATCCATTTGCCGCCGGGCTTGTGCAGCTTTGCAAGGTCCGGAGCGACGACCTTCTCGTAGCCGGCGGCCGCGACGAGGGCATCGAGATTGACGGTGGGCGCAATCTTCGACCAGGCCGCAATCTCGGGCCCCTTGAGCTGCGAGCAAGCCGGCGGATCGCCGGCCATGATCTGCGCGCGCAGCTTGTTCATCATCTCGGTGGTGAAGCCGGGGACGGGCGAGTGCTGCCAAACGCCGCCCTTCTCCTCGAATTTCTTGCCGAGCGCCGTAATGGCCGCCCCGTCGCTGCCCGCCGACCATTGCGAGATCGCGGTCAGTCGCGGCTTGGCCGCGCCTTGCGCGCGGGCAAGGTGCGGAAATGCGAGCGCGGCAGCAGATCCAGCGAGCAGACGACGCCTTGTTGTTGTGATCGGCATGGCAGTTCCTCCCGGTGTGAAATCTTTCGCGCTTTACAGGCCGTTTGGGCTCAGCGCATGTCAGGCCGCCTCCGTCGATGCCGCGGGCATGCCGCCACGGCTGGCGAGACAAAAGGCGGCGAAGGCGAGCGCAGCCTGCGGATCGTTGCCGGTCGACGGCGGCACGAAGGCGAGGGAGACCTGCGCCAGTTTGCGTCCGCCCAGCAGGCAGGCGTCGATGCCATCGACCAGTGCTTGCCGATCCTCTTCAGCGAGAAGCGACGGCCAGCCGCTGATCGCAACGCCGCCGCACGGCTTGACGTTCAGCGTATTGCCGATCGCAAGGCCGAGCCGGAACAGCCGACGGCGCAAATCCTGCCGCACGCGCGATGAGATCGGGACCGTGTTGACCCATTCGTTGCCGAGCTGGAGCAGCTCGGTCTCGGAAACGCCGAGAAGCGCAGCCAGCGCGGGAATCGACGTATAGGCCTCGACGCAGCCGTGATGTCCGCAGCGGCAGCGCGGTCCGTCAGGCCCGAACACCATGTGGCCGAGCTCGATTGGCTGCAGAGCATCGGTCTCGGCCGGATCATCCATCCAGGCGCCGGCGACGCCGTGGCTGACGAGCACGAACAGATGCGTGTCGTTGAACGGGTAGTTTTCCGTGCGGCAGCGGTGAAAGGTGGCATGCGCGACAACCGAATTGGTGAATTCGAGCGGCACGCCGGCGAACATCTCGCCGAACATGTCGCTGATGCGAGCGACGTCGCAGGGAATGATCGGATTGGCCGATATGCTGAGACGGCCGAGGCCGGGAATCGAGACGCCGATCTGCGAGAGGGTGATCCGGCGGCGCCGCGTCCAGTCGCGCAACAACGTCATCGCTTCGCGAAATGCCCGGCCGACGGTCTCGACGTCAGGCGTCTTCGGGAGCGGCACACGCTCGGTGTAGTGCAGCTCACCCGACAGGCCGCCGACCCCGACGCTGAGCCGCTGCGTCGTCAGCTCGAAGGCTGCCAGCGCCACCGCGTGGTCCAGCGACACGAGACCGGTCGGGCCGCCGACGTAAGGGGCAGGGCGCCGCACTTCCTCGATCAGGCCTTCGGCCTTCAGGTCAAGCAGGATGCGCGACAGGCTCGCTTCCGACAGACGCACGGCCTTGGCCAGTGGCGGACGAAACGAGCCGCCCGACTGAAGCAGATGAGTCAAAATGGCAGCGCGCGTCTGCCGCCGACTTCTCGGCTGCTCCGGCATTTCCATCCCTGTCGTCATTCTTACTTAGAGTAAGAATGCGCGCGGAGCATTTAGGCTGTCAAGGCGCTTGCCGCCGTGAGCATGGACTTGTTGTTGTGCGCGGCAGCACGAGGAAAGTGCGGGCGCAAAACAAAACGGCGCCATCTTGCGATGGCGCCGCTGCGAAAGGCGTGATGGCCTGACGTTAGCGCTTGTCGATCGGCACGTAATCGCGCTTGGCGACGCCGGTGTAGAGCTGGCGCGGGCGGCCGATCTTCTGTTGGGGATCCTCGATCATCTCGCTCCACTGGCTGATCCAGCCGACGGTGCGGGCGACCGCGAACAGCACGGTGAACATCGAGACCGGGAAGCCCATCGCCTTCAGCGTGATGCCCGAATAGAAATCAACGTTCGGGTAGAGCTTGCGGTCGATGAAGTACTGGTCGCTGAGCGCGATCTTCTCGAGCTCCATCGCCACCTTCAGCATCGGATCGTCGCCATGGCCGGTCTCCTTGAGCACGGCATGACACATCTTCTGCATGATCTTGGCGCGCGGATCGTAGTTCTTGTAGACCCGGTGGCCGAAGCCCATCAGGCGGACTTCGGAATTCTTGTCCTTCACCTTGGCGATGAACTCGGGGATCTTGTCGACCGTGCCGATCTGATAGAGCATGTTCAGCGCGGCTTCGTTGGCGCCGCCATGGGCCGGGCCCCAGAGGCAGGCGATGCCGGCCGCGATGCAGGCGAACGGGTTGGCGCCCGAGGAGCCGGCGATGCGCACCGTCGAGGTCGAGGCGTTCTGCTCGTGGTCGGCGTGCAGGATGAAGATCTTCTCCAGCGCGTCGGCGAGCACCGGGCTGACCTTGTAGTCTTCGCAAGGCACCGCGAAGCACATGTTCAGGAAGTTCTCGGCAAAGCCGAGCGAGTTCTTCGGATAAACGAAGGGCTGGCCGACGGTGTATTTGTAGGCCATCGCAGCCAGCGTCGGGATCTTCGCGATCATGCGCATGGAGGCGATCATGCGCTGCTTCGGATCGTTGATGTCGGTGCTATCGTGATAGAACGCGGCGAGGGCGCCGACGGCGGCAACCATGATCGCCATCGGATGGGCATCGCGGCGGAAGCCCTGGAAGAAGCGGGCCATCTGCTCGTGCACCATCGTGTGATGGGTCACGCGGTAGTCGAAATCCTTCTTCTGCGCGGCGGTCGGCAGGTTGCCGTAGAGCAGGAGGTAGCAGGTCTCCAGGAAGTCGCCATGCTCGGCGAGCTGCTCGATCGGGTAGCCGCGGTATTCCAGCACGCCCGCGTCGCCGTCGATATAGGTGATCTTGGACTGGCAGCTCGCGGTCGAGGTAAAGCCCGGATCGTAGGTGAACAGGCCGGACTGGCCGTAGAGCTTGCCGATATCGATGACGTCAGGCCCGACGCTGCCGCTGAGGATCGGAAGATCGAAATTCTTGTTTCCGACCGTCAGCGTCGCGGTCTTTGGGCTTTCTTTTGCGTCCATCAGAGGTCCCCGATGTGTGGTGAGACGGGCCGGAGCCGGAGACCCCCAGGGCGACCATGGGGGCAGGCCGGATGTTCCAGAATGTGGAGGAGATGGGTATATTATTGCTATGTGCGCTGCAAGATCGCCGCACGCATGGTCGACTTACGTCGTAGACTGATCCCTAAGTCGGCCGAGGCTTTCCTGGCGTCCAAGCACCTCCAAAACCTCAAATATACCAGGGGACGTCGTCCGTCCGGTGAGCGCCGCCCGAAGCGGCTGGGCGACCGCGCCGAGCTTGAGACTATTTTCCTCGGCAAAGGCGCGCAGCGCGGCCTCGGTGGTGGCGCCGCTCCACGTCTCGACTTTCTCCAGCGCGGAATGTAGCTGGCCGATCAGCTTGCGGTTCTCGGGCGTCAACAGCGCCTGCGCCTTGGGATCCGGCGCCAGCGGCCGGTCGGCGAAGATGAAATGGGCGCCGTCGATCAGCTCGATCAATGTCTTGGCGCGCTCCTTGAGCGCCGGCATGGCCTTGAGCAGCTGCGCGCGCGTGGTGTCGTTTAACTTGGCCTTGATCTCGTCGCGGCTCGGCACGACGTGGTCGAGCACGTCCTCGAACATCTTCACGAGCGATTGATCGTCGGCGTGGCGGATGTAGTGGCCGTTGAGGTTTTCCAGCTTGGCGAAATCGAAGCGGGCGGCGGCGCGGCCGACGCTGCCGAGATCGAACGCGTCGATCATCTCCTCGGTCGAGAAGATCTCCTGGTCGCCGTGGCTCCAGCCGAGCCGGACCAAGTAGTTGCGCAGCGCAGCCGGCAGGTACCCCATCGCGCGGTAGGCATCGACGCCGAGCGCGCCGTGCCGCTTGGAGAGTTTCGAGCCGTCCGGGCCGTGGATCAGCGGGATATGGGACATGCTGGGCAGCGCCCAGCCCATCGCATCGTAGATCTGCTTCTGGCGGGCGGCGTTGATCAGGTGGTCGTCGCCGCGGATCACATGGGTGACGCCCATGTCGTGGTCGTCGACCACCACGGCGAGCATGTAGGTCGGGTTGCCGTCGCCGCGCAGCAGGACGAGATCGTCGAGGTTCTCGTTTTGCCACACCACGCGGCCCTGGACCTGGTCCTCGATCACGGTCTCGCCGGTCTGCGGCGCGCGCAGGCGGATGGTGGGCTTGACGTCGCTCGGCGCCGTCGCCGCGTCGCGGTCGCGCCACATGCCGTCATAGAGGCGGGTGCGCCCCTCGCTGCGCGCCTTCTCGCGCATGGCGGCGAGCTCTTCGGCGGTGGCGTAGCAGCGGTAGGCCTTGCCATCGGCGAGCAGCTGCTCGGCAACCTCGCGGTGCCGGGCGGCGCGGGCGAACTGGTAGATGACCTCGCCGTCCCAGCCGAGCTCGAGCCACTTCAGCCCGTCGAGGATGGCGCCGATCGCCGCCTCCGTGGAGCGTTCCCGATCGGTATCCTCGATCCGCAGCAGCATCTTGCCGCCGTGCTTCTTGGCATAGAGCCAGTTGAACAGCGCCGTGCGGGCGCCCCCGATATGGAGGAAGCCGGTCGGCGAGGGAGCGAAGCGCGTGACGACGGAATCGGACATTCTTGGCAGGGCCTATGCATTGGAGGCGGTGGTGTATAGCAGGAACGGGACATAACTAAAGGGCGACGGCGGACCCGGCAGGCCTTGCTTATGCTCTTGGCGCGGCCACGCGAATTTGGCAGAAGAACCGCTGATTTCCCTACAGGATTTTCGTAATGACAGAACCGGTGGCAGCTGAGGTTGGGCGCGATTTCATTCGTGACATCATCCAGGCCGACCTCGATCAGGGCAAATACAAGGAGATCGTGACCCGGTTCCCGCCGGAGCCGAACGGCTACTTGCATATCGGCCACGCCAAGTCGATCGCACTCAACTTCGGCGTCGCCCAGGAGTTTCCGGGCCGCTGCCACCTGCGCTTCGACGACACCAACCCGGTCAAGGAAGAGCAGGAATATATCGATTCAATCCAGGCCGACGTGCGCTGGCTCGGCTTTGACTGGGGCAAGAACCTGTTCTTCGCCTCGGACTATTTCGACCGCCTGTACGAATGGGCGGAGCAGCTGATCCGCGACGGCCTCGCTTATGTCGACGACCAGACCCAGGAGGAGATCCGCCTCTCGCGCGGCACGTTGACCGAGCCCGGCAAGAATTCGCCGTTCCGCGAACGCTCCGTGGAGGAGAACCTCGATCTGTTCCGCCGCATGAAGGCGGGCGAATTCCCCAACGGCGCGCGCGTGCTGCGGGCCAAGATCGACATGGCCGCGGGCAACATCAATCTGCGCGACCCAGTGCTGTACCGCATCCTGCATGCGCACCATCCGCGCACCGGCAACGCATGGTGCATCTACCCGAGCTACGACTATGCCCACGGCCAGTCGGATGCCATCGAAGGCATCACGCATTCGATCTGCACGCTGGAGTTCGAGGACCACCGACCGCTCTACGACTGGTTCATCGAGAAGCTGCCGGTGCCCTCACAGCCGCATCAGTACGAATTCGCGCGGCTGAATCTCACCTATACGCTGCTGTCCAAGCGCGTGCTGACCCAGCTCGTCCGCGACGGCCATGTCGCGGGCTGGGACGATCCGCGCATGCCGACCATGGCGGGCATGCGTCGCCGCGGCGTGCCGCCGGCTGCACTTCGCGAGTTCGTCAAGCGCATCGGCGTCGCCAAAGCCAACAGCGTGGTCGATGTGGGCATGCTGGAGTTCTGCATCCGCGAGGAGCTGAACCGCACGGCGCAGCGGCGCATGGCGGTCTTGAAGCCGCTCAAGGTGGTGATCGAGAATTATCCGGAAGGGCAGACCGAGGAGCTCGAGGCGATCAATCATCCCGACGATCCCTCGGCCGGCACGCGGAAGATCACGTTCGGCCGTGAGCTCTATATCGAGCAGGACGACTTCATGGAGAACCCGCCGAAGAAGTTCTTCCGCCTGTCGCCTGGCAACGAGGTGCGGCTGCGCTATGCCTATTTCGTCAAGTGTACCGGCGTGATCAAGAACGACAAGGGTGAGGTGGTGGAGCTGCGCTGCACCTATGATCCCGCGACCAAGGGTGGCAACGCGCCCGACGGCCGCAAGGTCAAGGCGACCATGCACTGGCTGCCGGCGGCGGCCTCCAAGCCGGCGGAGATCCGCATCTACAACCAGCTGTTCGCCAATCCGAGCCCGGATGCCTCGAACTTCGCGACCGATCTCAACCCGAACTCGCTGGAGATCCTCGCCGATGCGCGGGTCGAGGCGTCCGTTGCGGAGAGCAATTCGACCGAGCCGATGCAGTTCGAGCGCCAGGGCTATTTCGTGCGTGACAAGGACTCGACGCCCGGCAAGCCGGTGTTCTCGCGCACGATCGGTCTGCGCGACACGTTCGCGAAGGAAGTCGCCAAGGGTTGAGAAGGGCTGAGCAGGACATGAGCAGCGAGGCCGACGCCATCGTTTCCGCCATCATCGCGAAATGGTGCGCCGGCTTCGCGACGCTCGATGCGGCCGCGCTGTCCTCGCTCTATGCGAAGGACGCATTCTTCTTCGGCTCCAACCCGAAGCTCTATCGCGGCCGGGACGGCGTCGCCGAATACTTCAACGGCCTGCCGCGCTGGCGCAGGCCAAGCGCCGCGTTCTCCGATGTGCACGCCGCGCAGGCCGGCCCTGATCTGATCAACATGGCCGCGACCATCACGTTCGGTCTCGCGGGCGAGCGGGATGATCTCGTCGTCAAGATGAGCTGGGTCATCATCCGCGAGGACGGCGAGTGGAAGATCGTCAATCACCACGCCTCCTCGCAGGCGCCGCTGATCTAGCAACGGGCGCCAGCCCGGAGAAAAGTAGGGCGCTCTTCGCCTGTTCCCGATCCGTACCGCTATTCGTGCAGCCGCACGGTCCGGTAGCCTCCGCAGCCGTCGCGTATCGTAAGGTGCAGGGGAATGGCGGAGCCGGGCCGGCCAGGACGGTCCCAGGGAGTTGCCGGGACGTGGCCGGTCGGCCGCGCCGCCCCGGCCGGCGGCTTGGCGCCAGCGGGCCTCGGCATCTGGCCGGCGATCATCGAGACGCTGCGCCAATGGGCTCGGGGCGAGGCCGGGCCTGGCCGGCTGTTGCCGTGGGTGCCGGTCGCCTTCGGCGGCGGCATTGCGCTTTATTTCGCCGCCGATCATGAGCCGGTGCTGTGGGTGGTTGCCGCCACAGCCATCGCGCTGATGCTCGGCGCGGTGCTGCTCCGGCGGAGCCGGCTGTTTGCGCCCGCCATCATGCTCGCGGCGGTCGCGGCTGGTTTTGCCGTGGCGACCTGGAAGACCGCGCGTATCGCGCACACCGTTTTGGCAAAACCGCTCTATTCGGTGTCGCTGTCGGGCTTCGTGGAAGCGCGCGACATCCGCGAGCGCACCGACCGTTTCGTGCTGCGCGTCAGCGCGATGGAGGCGCAGCGCAGCGACGTCAAGCTCGAGCGCGTCCGCCTCTCGGTGCGCAAGGGCACGGCGCCTGAGGTTGGCAGCTTCGTGCAGCTGAAGGCGCGGCTGCTCCCGCCGATCTCGCCGGTGCGCCCCGGCAGCTATGATTTCTCGCGCGACATGTTCTTCCAGGGCATCGGCGCCTCCGGCTTCGTGATGGGCGCGATCACGGCGTCCACGCCGCCGGATGCTGGCGGCCTGCGGCTGCGCTACGCGGCCTTCATGCAGGGCCTGCGCGATGCGATCGATGCGCGCATCCGCGCAACGCTCGAAGGCGATAACCGCGCGATTGCGACGGCGCTGCTCACGGGGCGGCGCGATGCGATCACCGCGCCCGTGAACGATGCCATGTTCGTCTCGGGACTCGGCCATGTGCTGTCGATCTCCGGCTATCACATGGCGGTCGTCGCCGGCGTCGTCTTCTTCGCGGTGCGCGCGCTGCTGGCCTTGATCCCGGGGCTGGCGGCCGGCTCTGCCATCAAGAAATGGTCGGCCGCCGCGGCGCTGGTCGCGGCCGCGTTCTACCTGTTGCTGTCGGGCGCGGAGGTTGCGACGCAAAGATCGTTCTTCATGACGGCGGTGGTGCTGATCGCAGTGATGGTCGACCGCCGCGCCATCACCTTCCGCACGCTGGCGGTTGCCGCGCTGATCGTGCTTGCGGTCGCGCCGGAGGCGTTGGTGCATCCAAGCTTCCAGATGTCGTTTGCGGCAACGCTCGGGCTGGTGGCGCTGGTGCAGATCGGCATGCCGAACCTGCTCGCCTCGCCCGATCATTCCGCGACGGCGCGGATCGCGTTGTGGGGCGGCCGCGAGATCGCGATGCTGTTCCTGGCCTCGCTGATCGCGGGGCTCGCGACCACGCCGTACGCCGCCTTCCACTTCCATCGCGTGACCCCATACGGCGTGCTCGCCAATCTCGGCGCCATGCCGGTGGTCTCGGCGCTGGTGATGCCGGCCGGGCTGTTGGGGCTGCTCGCGGCGCCCTTCGGGCTCGACGGCGTGTTCTGGTGGTTGATGGGGATCGGCATCGAGTGGATGGTCCTGGTCGCGCGCTGGGTGGCGGCCCTGCCGGGCGCCGTCGGCCGCATTCCCGCCTTCGGGATCGCGCCGCTGATCGCAGCGAGCCTCGGGCTCATCGTGATGGGCCTGTTGCGCACGCCCTTGCGCTGGTCCGGCGCCCTGGTGCTGCTGGCAGCGATCCTCTGGGGACTGTCGGTGCGGCAGCCCGATATCCTGATTGCCGGGGATGGCGCGAGCGTCGCGATCCGGGGCGGGGATGGGCGCTTGCAGGTGATCCGCGCCAGCAAGGACAGCTTCCTGCTGAAGGAGTGGTTGGCTGCCGATGCCGATCCGCGCGATGCCGGCAACGCCTCGTTGGCGAGTGGGGTGTCGTGTGACGAGACCGGCTGCGTGGCGCCGCTCGCGGACGGACGACTGATCGCGTTGGCGACGCGTATCGACGCGCTGGCCGATGATTGCAGCCGCGCCGCGCTGGTGGTGACGGCGCGGCCTGCGCCACCCGATTGCGCGGCGATGGTGGTCGATCGGGCGGGTCTTGCCAGTCAGGGCGCACTGGCTCTGACGAGACGCGGCGAGGGCTTTTCGGTGCAGGCGGTGAGGACGAGGGGAGCAAGCCGTCCCTGGCTGCCGGCCGGCGCCGGCGAGGGAGATTTCGACGGCAGCCTCGTGCCGAAGGCGGCCGTGCCCCGCAACCGGGACGCAACGCCATCGGAGGCCGACTTGCAGGCCGACGATTGACGCGGATCACAAATACCAGGCCAGCACGGCGTCAAGCCTTCCGTTGCCGATGACCGGCAGGGCCACCATTCGGCTCAGCCCGGCTGCGCAGGCTTCGGAGCCGGCGATCGAGCCGTCACGGGTGAGATCGTCGTTGAGCGCGGGCATGCCGGCGGCCCAGGCGCCGCCAATGCTGCCTTCGCCCCTGGCGATGGACTGCGCCGCATAGCGTGCGGCGAGGTCGGTCTGCGCGCTGCAATCGCCGGCGCGAAAGACCAGCGCCGAACGGTCCTCGTTCGGGACCCAGATCTCGAAGCGTCGTGCAATCGGCGTTGCCTGCGCGGAGAGGAATGTCAGAACCCAGGTCTGGTCGGTACCGGTTCGGTAGGGCACGCCGACGCCGAGATTGATCCCGACCTTGGCGGCGTCCTCCCAGCGCAGGAAACTCTTGGCGTCGTGCAAGTCCTTGATGATCAGCGGCAGGCCCGCCTTCCAGGTGCGTCCGGGCAGGCCGAAGCCGCGCGGAAATCTGGTGTGGCGGGAGTTGAATTCGAACATGTCCGCGGTGCCGTAATAGCCATCGACGAGCCCCATCTCATGCGAGAGATCAGGATCGTTGTGCCAGAGTTCGATCGCGCCGACGTGCGCCTCGTCGTCGCCACAGAACAGCACCAGCACGGCTTGCAGGAATTCGCCCGCGAACACCGGCACCGCCACGCCGCAGGTGAGGCCGGCCGCAGCGGCCTGATCGGTCCGCTTGAAATAGGAGTTGGCGAATTTCGTGAGGATGACGGGGTGGCCACAGGCCCAGGCCTTGCCGGGAAGTCCCTCGTCATATCCGAAGTGCAGCTCTTCGCTGACGGCTTTGAACGCGGACAGCCCATCGTCGTAGAGGCCGCCGCCGAATTCCAGCCGCCTGCGCGTCCGGTCGGGTACCCAAAGTTCAACGACGCGAATGAAGGTCTTCATCGAGCGTGTCCGCCGCCTCAAACCACGACAGCATCGGTCATTTGGCTGCGGAGCGGACGTTCAAAATGCGGGCAGCACGGCCCAAACTTCGTGCGACGACGAGGCGCGGCGGTGGGCTCGCCGATCGAATGTCCTGAAACACAAACTCACCGGGCTCGCCGGCCTCAGCCGGCGACGGCAATTTCAATCCCGGGCTCGGCCTGTCGGCCGAAGGGCGTCAGCCGATCGGCAGGCGCGTGATCGTGGGCCGCGTGTCGGCGACGATCTGCGGCTTGTGCTCGCGCTCGGGGGCTGGCTGCGTCACCGGCAATTGCAGCACGGTCGCGCGCTGGCCTTCGACGAGCTGCGTCACCAGCACGTATTTGCCGTCGGGGAATTCGATCGCGTCATGATGGCGATCGGGAATGTGCGGGTCGATCTTGCCGAACTTGCCGACGCGAGAGTTCACGGTGCGCGTCCAGATCCAGCGGTTGTCGTAGCGGACGTTGTCGGCGAAAGCGAGCTCCGTCCCCGGCAGCAGACAGACCGCGACGGAGGGATCGGCTTCGGAAGCGAAACCGCGCGTCGAGGTGCCGCGGAAGGTTGTCGTGACGATCGTCTCGCCGACTTCGGCGGGGCGCGTCGCGACGGCATGCAGGCTGTAGTCACACATCGGGTGCTCCTCATGCTGGGATAGCGACCCGCGTCTCTTTCGAGGCGCAGGCCTCTATCAGAGTGGAAGCATACAACGCTCTGCTCGGTTATGGGCAAATCTGCGGCTCGCGTCCGCAGCGCGCGATCACATTATCTTTCCCGGATTCGATAGGAACAAACCTCGCGTCCTTGCATTCGGCCGGAGCTATCAGCACTGCCGGCACAACTCTACCGGCGAAGCAGAAATGGCTGCGCGCCTGCGCGGGGGAATGTCGCGCGGGAAGATGGACCGGACAGCCGGCGCAGAACCAGAGAAACCGTCCAGCCGGAGCGGACAAGTATCCGCTCCGATCCTGGATCGCCGATGCCGATCGAAACGCGCGCGGCGCTTGATGTTTCCCGTATCAGTACTTCCGGTAAAGCCCGATCAGCTTGCCCTGGATCTTCACGCGGTTCGGCGGAAGAATGCGGACCTCGTAGGCGGCATTGGCGGGCTCGAGCGCGATCGAGGCGCCGCGGCGGCGGAAGCGCTTGAGCGTGGCCTCCTCGTCGTCGATCAATGCCACCACGATGTCGCCGGTATTTGCGGTCTCGTTGCGCTGGATCAGCGCCATGTCGCCGTCGAGGATGCCGGCCTCGACCATCGAATCGCCGCGCACTTCGAGCGCGTAGTGCTCGCCCGAGCCGAGCATGTCCGGCGGCACGCTGATGGTATGGCTGCGGGTCTGCAGCGCCTCGATCGGCGTGCCGGCGGCGATGCGGCCCATCACGGGCACCGCGACGGGGCGCTCGCCCTCGTCCGCAGGCGGGCTGGAGCTCGCGCGCACCTTGCCGAGATTGCCCTCGATCACGCTCGGGGTGAAGCCACGGCGATTGCCGGCGGCGGCCTGGAGCTCGGGCAGCTTGATCACCTCGATGGCACGGGCGCGGTTGGGCAGGCGGCGAATGAAGCCGCGCTCCTCGAGCGCAGTGATCAGGCGATGGATGCCTGACTTCGAGCGCAGGTCGAGCGCATCCTTCATCTCGTCGAAGGACGGCGGCACGCCGCTTTCCTTCAGACGTTCGCTGATGAATCGCAGAAGCTCGTATTGTTTGCGCGTCAACATCTCGACCAAAGTCCCCCGGTTGATGTCGTTCGATTCCGACACGATGAAGCCGGCACTAAGCCGCTACATCCTCGAAACAAATCATGAACGGACACTATATGTTCGATATGTGTTCCGCAACTGCTTAATTTATGGTGAACGCGGCCAAGCTCGCGGAATGCGTGTGGCTGGGCGGCTCAGACGGGCAGCCGGAGCACCTCGCAAGGCGTGCCGGCCTCGGCCTTCGGCGCGAACGGTGCGCGCACCAGAAGTACCTGTGCCGCAGCGAGATTCGCAAGAAGGGAGGAGTCCTGATGGCTGACCGGAAGGGCGACGCGCGTGCCGTCGTCGCGCTCCTCCAGCCGCGCACGCAGATAGTCCTCGCGCTGGTCGTTGGCGGCGAGATCGCGGCCCAGCACGGCGCGCTCGCGCCGATGATGAATCGCTGAACGGCCCGACAGGGCGCGAATCAAGGGGACCATGAACAGGAAGGCGCACACGTAGGACGACACGGGATTGCCGGGCAGGCCAATCACGCGCATCGCGCCTATCCGACCGTGCATCATCGGCTTGCCCGGCCGGATCGCGATCTTCCAGAACGCCATCGCGATGCCTTCGCCCTTGAGCGCCTGCTGGATCAGGTCGTGGTCGCCGACCGAGGCACCGCCGGTCGTGATCAGGATGTCGGCGCCGCTCTCGCGCGCGCGGCGGATGCCGGCGGACGTCGCCTCCAGTGTATCGGCGGCAATTCCGAGGTCGATGGTCTCGGCGCCCTCGCTGCGGGCGAGCGCATGCAGGGCATAGCCGTTGGAATAGACGATCTGGCCGCGACCAGGCGTGGTGCCCGGCATCACGAGCTCGTCGCCGGTGGCGAGAACGGCAACCCTCGGGCGGCGGATGATGGCGAGATGCGGATGATTCATTCCGGCGGCAAGGGCGAGATCGCGCTCGGTGAGGCGGATTCCCTTGCGCAGCAGCACGTCGCCTTCGCGGAAGTCGACGCCTGCAGGGCGGATGTGCCGGCCGAAAATGGCGGCTTCCTTGATCGTCACATGTTTGCCGTCGGCAGCCGTGTCCTCCTGGATCACGACGGCATCGGCGCCGTCGGGAACGACGCCGCCGGTGAAGATCCGCACGGCTTCGCCGGGGCCGACGCTTCCCGCGAGCGGCCGGCCCGCCGCGACCTCGCCGACGACGGTCAACCTCGAATCGTTTGCCGCGTCGGCCGTGCGCACGGCATAGCCGTCCATCGCCGACATCGCCTCCGGCGGCTGCGTGCGCCGCGCCGCGACATCGCGGGCGAGCACACGATGGTAGGCCTCGTCGAGGCAAACCATCTGTTCAGCCAGCGGCTCGACGCCGGCCAACACCGCAGCAAGCGCGTCAGAAACCGGCATCAGGGCCACGGGCGAACTCCGCAACAAATCAGGACTGGGTCGGCAAGTTCTAGCCGAGCGGAGGAGCTGAAGCAAAAGGCCTCCCTTGCCAGCCAGGAACCACACTTCCTTTTGGTCTCGACCCGGCTTATCTTCTGCCAATGACAGAACTGCTCGAAAAGGCGCTGAAGGCCGTGCGGCGGCTTCCTGCGGATAGCCAGGACGAGATTGCACGCGCCATGTTGGCGTTGAGCGACGCCGGAGAGGAGGCTGAGGAAGTCGATCCCGGTCATCTTGCGGCGGTCCTCGAGGGGCTCACGCAGGCGAACCTCCGGCAATTTGCGTCTGACGCCGAGATCGAAGCCGCCTTTCGCCGCTTCGAGCGATGAAGCTCAGATTTACGCAACGCGCGGCCAAGGATCTGATTGAGATTGCCGATTATGTTAGGGAGCACAGCCCCAAAGGCGCATTGCGCGTGCGCGCTGCGATCCTTGAATCCCTTCGAGATCTTGTTCGCTTTCCGCAACTTGGACGACGGCAGGAGGTCGAGGGCGTGCGCAAGCTGGTAACGCGGCGGTACCGTTACCTGGTTTACTACCGGCTGGAGGTAGAGGCCGGCGAAATCGTCGTTCTTGCGATCAAGCATCCCGCACAGGAACGCGAGCACTCTGACGTCTGAGCGGGCTCAACTCCGCCGCGGCATGATGCGGAAGGCGAGACAGACCGGAACGAGGATTGCCATGGCAAGGACGAGAATGACCAGCGCCACGGCCAACATCGTTCAACGCCCCGTCGGATCGCCCGGACTGAAATCCGCGACGTCGGGCGGCTTGGGACCCTGATCCTTGTCCGGCAGCGGGTCCGCCTGGGATTTCAGGTCGGCGGCCTTGCTGATTAGCTTGGCGGAGAGGTCAGAATCCGAGGTGGTTCTGGCGAATTCGAGCAGGAGAGAGGCTTGCTTGGTGAGATAGGTCTTGCCCAGCACGTCGATCAGTCCAATGTAGAAGTCCCAACGGACTCATGAGTCCGAAGGGTGGTATTCCGTTCCCGGAACTCTGTATAAAAATGCACAAAGTGATCAGGTTCCACATCTTCAGCAGTTTTTGTTCCGGCAAGTGAGCGCGCTCCGGGCTTTCCCGCGGCTCAGATCCCCAGTGCTTTCAATGCGTTCCCGACATCACGCGGCGAGGTGACATGCACGGCGGTCAAGCCGCGCGCCCGTGCTCCCTCGATGTTCTCGGCGAGGTCATCGAAGAACACGATGCGCTCGGCCGGCACGCCGATCGCCGCCACGACATGGTCGAAGGCCTCGGCATCCGGTTTGCGCAGGCCGATGCTGGAGGACAGATACAGCTCGCGGAAATGGCCGAGCAGACCGGCATATTCCTTCGAGAAATGGTCGACGTGCGGCCGATTGGTGTTGGAGAAGGCGTAGAGCGGCATCTGCTTCGCCGCGCGCGGCAGCAGCTCGGCGATATCAGGCATCTCGCCGGCGAAAATCGCGTTCCAGCCTTCCAGGAATTGCGCATCCGAGATGCCGATCCCGAGCGAGGACCGCAGCGAGGCGAAATAGTCCGCATCGCTGATCTTGCCCATCTCATGCAACCGGTAGGCCTCGTCGCGCACATAGCGCGCGATGATGGCCTCGGGCTGGCAGCCGGCATGTCCCGCCCAGCAGGCGATCGCCTTGGAGAAGTCGATGTCGAGCACAACGCGCCCGAGGTCGAACAGCAGCGCATCCGCGCTGCCGGGAGAGAGCGATGTCATTGCGTCCTTTTCACTTCAGTATGGCGCGTCAGTAACGATAGGGCTCGTGGTCGAACAGCGGGAACGCGCTGAACACGCTGGGCGCGTTGGTGGCGGCCGCCGGATGCAGGCAGGATTTGTCGAGCTCGGCGAATGAGGTGGCGCCTAGGAGGCCGAGGCAGCGCAGCACCTCGTCTTCGAGCAACTCCAGCATCCGCGCGACGCCGGCTTCGCCGGCTGCCGCCAGCGCCCAGCATTGCAGCCGGCCGATGCCGACGAGGTCGGCGCCCGCCGCGATCGCCTTGACGATGTCGGTGCCGCGGCAAAAGCCGCCGTCGACCATGATCCTGGCGCGGCCCTTCACGGCGTCGACGATCTCCGGCAGCACGTGCATGGCGCCGCGGCCGTGGTCGAGCTGGCGTCCGCCATGGTTGGAGACGTAGATCCACTCGACGCCGTGATCGAGCGCGATCTGCGCATCCTCGGCCGTGGCGATACCCTTGAGGATCAGCGGAATTTTGAACGTGTCCTTGATCATCTTCACGGTCCGCCACTCCAGGCCCTTCTGGAAATCGCCGCCGGTCGCGCGCAGGCGGCTCTCGCGAACGTAGCGCTTGGCGATGTCACGTTCACGACGGCTGTAATGGGCGGTGTCGACGGTCAGGCAGAAGGCGGCATAGGCGTTCTTCTCGGCCCGGTCGACCACGTCGGCGACGAAGGCATCGTCGCCGCGGACATAGAGTTGATAGAGACGCAGTGCATCGGGGGCAGCCTCGGCGGTCGTCTCGAGGCCGGGCTCGGACACCGAGCTCAGCATGTGCGCCGCGCCGAACCTGCCCGCAGCGCGCGCGACGCTCGCCGCGCCATCCGGATCGAAGATCTCGAGTGCGCCGACGGGAGCCAGCACCACCGGCAGACGCAGCTTGCGGCCGAACTGCTCGACGCTGCCATCGATCCTGCGCACGTCGCGCAGCACGCGCGGGCGGAAGGCGATCTCGTCGAGCGCCATGCGGTTGCGCCGCATCGTGGTCTCGGTCTCGGCGGCGCCGATGATGTAGTCCCAGGCATTCTGGTTGAGGTTGGCGCGCGCCTTCCGGATGAACTCGTGCAGGTTCTGGAACGGCTCGTCGCTGGCGCCGAGCTCGACGTTCCGTTCCGGCCGGATGCGGGGCGCTTCATTCATTGTTGTCCTCCCGAGAATTTGAAGTCTTGTCGCCATCGCCTATCGCGTCCGGCCCTCCAAAACCATCCTAAAATCGCATAGCTGCGAAGCGTGGGCGGCCCGGACCGGTGTCGTGTTGCTTCGAAACAGTTTCGGAACGTTGCCAAAAGTTTAGGCCAAGGCGAAGGGATTTCTTCGGTGTACCCGCCAGCGCGGCATCCCGGCCTTGAAGAAACCAGAATGGTATTGTGAGAGATGGACTGGATCGCCATTTGCATGGCGTCTCCCAGCCTCAAGAGAAACGCCAAGCACAAAAGGCACCTTCATGCGGAAAACCCTGCTGTTCCCCCTGGGCGCGCTCACGGGAGCGTGCCTGACCCTTCTGGTAGCGAGCCCGCAGGGCGGCGTATGGGCAGCACGGGCGGCAGTGAGTGCGGGTGATGCTTATTCCCAGCTCAATCTGTTCGGCGCGGTGTTCGAGCGGGTCAAGGCCAGCTATGTCGAGAAGCCGGACAATGCCAAGCTGATCGAGGGGGCGATCACCGGCATGGTGACCTCGCTCGACCCGCATTCGCGCTACATGAACGCCAAGGCCTGGACCGAGATGCAGGAGACCACCTCCGGCGAGTTCGGCGGGCTCGGCATCGAGGTCACGATGGAGGATGGCCTCGTCAAGGTCGTCTCGCCGATCGACGACACGCCGGCTTCGAAGGCCGGCATCATGTCCGGCGACCTCATCGGCAAGATCGACGGCGAGGCCGTGCAGGGCATGACGCTCGAGCAGGCGGTCAACAAGATGAAGGGACCGGTCGACACCAAGACCAAGCTGACCATCATCCGCAAGGGTGCGGATGCGCCGCTCGAGGTTGCGATCACGCGCGAGATCATCCATGTGCGTCCGGTGCGCTTCCGCGTCGAGAACGGCGACATCGGCTATATCCGCATCACCTCGTTCAACGAGCAGACCGCCGACGGCCTGAAGAAGGCGATCGCCTCGGTCTCCAAGCAGGTCCCGCCGGAGAAGCTCGCCGGCTACGTGGTTGATCTGCGCAACAATCCGGGCGGCCTGCTCGACCAGGCCGTGTCGGTGTCGAGCGCCTTCTTGCAGCGCGGCGAGGTCGTTTCGACCCGCGGCCGCAGTCCGGAAGAAACCCAGCGCTTCACCGCCCATGGCGGCGACCTCACCAAAGGCAAGCCGATCGTGGTGCTGATCAACGGCGGCTCGGCCTCGGCCTCGGAGATCGTTGCCGGTGCGCTGCACGACCACAAGCGCGCGACGTTGATCGGCACGCGATCGTTTGGTAAGGGCTCGGTGCAGACCATCATTCCGCTCGGCTCCGGCAATGGCGCGCTGGCGCTGACCACGGCGCGCTACTACACGCCGTCGGGCCGCTCGATTCAGGCCCAAGGCATCGCGCCCGACATCGAGATCCTCCAGGACGTGCCGCCCGAGCTGAAGGGGCGGATGGACACCATGGCGGAATCCCAGATGCGCGGGCATCTGTCGGCCGACGGCACCGAGCAGACCGGATCGCAGTCCTACGTTCCGCCGGAAGAGAAGGACGACAAGGCTCTGCACGCAGCCTACGACTTCCTCCACGGCGTTACGGCAAATGCGGTCGCCGCCAAGCGCGCGACGAAGGCTGCAGTGCCGAACTAGATCTTACGACGTTCCGGATCATGTTTCGCCCGGGAGCGGAGGACCGCTTCCGGGCGATTTCGTTTGCAGCGCCGTTTCGACCTAACCGACCTCGCGGCGGCGGCTCTCGCTGCCTTCGCGCCGGGCGCGCCGGCTGCGGTGCAGCGCGAACAGCTCCAGCATCTTGTCGGCGGGCTTGGCGGCGCTGAACAAATAGCCCTGCATCTCGGAGCAGCCGAGCGTACGCAACAGGCGCTGCTGCTCCTCGGTCTCGACACCCTCGGCCGTCGTGGTCATGCGGCGGGCGGCCGCCAGGTTGACGACGGCCTGAACGATGCTGGCGGAGCCGTCGGGACGGGCGATGTCCTCGACGAAGCAGCGGTCGATCTTGATCTTGTCGAACGGGAAGCGGTGCAGATAGCTCAGTGACGAGTAGCCGGTGCCGAAATCGTCGAGCGCGATGCGCACGCCGATGGCGCGGAGCTGGTGCAGGATGGCAAGCGCGGCATCGTCGTCGCGGATCAGGACCGCCTCCGTGATTTCGAGCTCGAGCCGGCTCGCCGGCAGATTCGACGCTGCGAGCGCCGCCATGATCTTCAGCGCCAGCGTGCCGCTCTTGAACTGCACCGGCGAGACGTTGACGGCGAGACGGATGTCGTCGGGCCAGCTTGCCGCGTCCCGGCACGCGGTCGCCAGCACCCATTCGCCGATCTCGTTGATCAGGCCGGTATCTTCGGCGATCGGGATGAAATCCGCCGGCGAGACCCAGCCGCGCTCGGGATGGCGCCAGCGCACCAAAGCCTCGCAGCCGGTGATGCGGTCGTCCTTCAGGCCGAGGCAGGGCTGGTAATAGACCTCCAGCCCGCCTTCGCGGCCGCCTTGCGCAATGGCGTGGCGCAGGTCGCCCTCGAGCTGCCGGCGTTCGCGGACCTTGGCGTCCATGTCCGGCTCGAAGAAGCGGTAAGTGTGGCGTCCGGCGGACTTGGCCGCGTACATTGCCATGTCCGCATTCTTCAGGATCTGGTCGAGCGCCGTGCCGTGTTCCGGCGCGAGCGCGATACCGATGCTGGCGTCGCTGGTGAGATGATGGCCCATGCAGTCGACCGGCGTGCGGATGGTTTCGAAGACGCGCGCGACGAGCTCGTTGACCTGATCCAACGACGTTACCGCGCCCTGCACGATGGCGAATTCGTCGCCGCCGAGTCGCGCCACGAAATCTGCGGGACCCGCACAGCGGCGGAGGTTGGTCGCGATCGATTTCAACAGCTCGTCGCCGATGAGATGGCCGAGCGCGTCGTTGACGCCCTTGAACTCGTCGATGTCGATGTAGTGCACCGCGGTCTGCTCGCCGTCGCGCGCCGCGGCCAGCTCCTGCCGCAGATGCTCGTGGAACATGGCGCGGTTGGGCAGATCCGTCAGCGCGTCGTAATGGGCGAGGTGGGTGATGCGCTCCTCGATGCGCCGGCGCTCCGTGATGTCCTCGTGGGTCGCCACCCAGCCGCCATCCGCGAGCGGCTCGTTGAGGATGTGGATCGAACGGCCGTCGGCGGTATCGACCACCATGGAGTTGCGGAGATGGATGTCCTTCAGGACACGCGCGACGTAGGCATCGACGTCGCCGGTGAACGAGCCGGTTGTCTTGCGATGGGCGATGATGTCGCGAAAGCTGCAGCCGGGCTTCACGATCTCGGCCGACAAGCCGTACATCTCGATGTAGCGCTGGTTGCAGACCACGAGCCGCTGCTCGGAATCGAACAGCAACAGGCCCTGCGTCATGTTGTTGACGGCGCGGTCGAGCCGCTGCTTCTCCAGCGTCAGCTGTTCGCGCGAAAGGCGGTGCTGCTCCAGCAGCTTGCGCACGACGGCAATCAGCACGCCTGCGATCGCGAGCGCGGAAGAGGCTGCGATCGAGATCAGAATGCCGATCTGCTCGCGCCAGTCAGCCAAGGCCGCTGCGCGCGTCGTGGTGGCCATCACCAGGATCGGGAAGTGGGGCAGGGCACGGGAGGAGATCAGCCGGTCCTCGCCGTCGACGGGGCTGTTGAAGCGGCCGGCGAAATGATCGAGCCCGAACACCCTTTGATGCTCGAACGGTCCGGTCTTGAAGTTTCGCCCCATCAATTCGCCGGACTGCGGATAGCGGGCGAGCAGTGTGCCGTCGCGATGCAGCATCGAGATCGTCGCGCCTTCGCCGAGCACCACGGAGGCGAAGAATTTCTCGAAATTGGCGGGCTCGATCCCGCGTCCGACCACGCCGAGGAACTCGCCGCGTGGCCCGACGACCCTCCGGGCCACCAGAATGGTCCACGCACCGGAGACGCGGCTGTGCAGCGGCTCGATCAGGACATCAGGTGCATTGGGATCGTACTTGAAAGTGCGGAAGTAGGCGCGATCGGCGACATTCACCTTGGGCGTCGGCCATGCGGTCGACGAATTGATCAGATTGCCTTCGGCATCGATGATGTTGAGACCGCCCATATAGGGCAGCGCCTCGATCTTCGACCGCAGCATCCGGTGCACGTCCTCGCCCGAGAGGCGCTTGCGATACTCCTCTCCGGTGGTAATTCCGGTGGTGCGGACGTAGTCGACGAAACCCTTCTGGATGACGGCGAAATCCTGCAATTGCTGATCGAAATGATGAGCAAGCAGCAGCACGGTGTTTTCCAGCTCGCGACCGGAATTGCGCAGCGCCCGCTCCCGGAAGTTCTGCGCCATCAGGACCGAGCCTATGGCGATGGCCGCGATCAGCAGCGTGCCGCCAACCACAAGCCAGCGGATCGGGCCGCTGCGCACGAAGACCTGGTCAAAGAGACGACTGCCGAGTTTCATCTTCATGCTGGATTCGTTGCCGCGCACACGTCAGGATCAATTCAGGACCCCGAGAACATCCGTTGGTTTACGGTGACGGTGTGGAAGCAAAGTTAGGAAGCGCGGTTAACGAGACGTGAATACCCGCGCGCAAAAGCAATCCATGCGCGCGGCGCGAAAGTGGGGCGCTAACGCAAGCCCGCTTCAGGCGCGGTAATGGCCGGATTTGCCCCCGAGCTTCTCGACCAGATGGATGCCCTCGATGCGCACGCCGCGCTCGACGGCCTTGATCATGTCGTAGATGGTGAGGCAGGCGACCGACACCGCCGTGAGCGCCTCCATCTCGACGCCGGTCGGTCCCGTCACCTTCACGGTGGCCCGTACCACGCAGCCCGGCAGCTTGGCGTCAGGCTCGATATCGACGATGACCTTCGACAAGGCGAGCGGATGGCAGAGCGGGATCAGCTCCGAGGTGCGCTTGGCGGCCATGATGCCGGCGATGCGCGCGGTGCCGAGCACGTCGCCTTTCTTGGCGTTTCCGGACACGATCAGATCGAGCGTCGTCTTGGTCATGACGACGCGACCCTCGGCGACCGCCAGCCGCTCCGTCGCTGGCTTGTCCGAGACGTCGACCATCCGCGCCTCGCCGGAGGCGCCGATATGGGTGAGGGCGGGGCCGGCCTTTGCTTTGGCCTGCTTCGTCTTGGCTGAAATGGTCTTCGCCGGCTTGCGCGCCATGTCAGCGCGTGCCCGCCGCGCGCGCCGTCGCCTCGCGCGCGAGCAGCGCGCGCGTCGCCGCCGTGACGTCGGCCTGCCGCATCAGGCTCTCGCCGACCAGGAACGTCGACATACCGACGCGCTCGAGCCGGGCGAGGTCGGCGGGCGTGAAGATGCCGCTCTCGCCGACCATCAGCCGGTCCGAAGGGATCAGCGGCGCCAAGGCCTCGCTGGTCGCGAGCGTGGTTTCGAAGGTCCGAAGATTACGGTTGTTGACCCCGATCATCGGCGAGCGAAGTCTCAGCGCCCGGTCGAGCTCGGCGCGGTCATGGATCTCGATCAAGACGTCCATGCCGTAGGCGAGGGCGGCGTCTTCGAGGTCTCTTGCCGCGGCGTCATCGAGCGCCGCCATGATGATCAGGATGCAGTCGGCGCCGTGTGCGCGGGCCTCGACCACCTGATAGGGATCGAACAGGAAATCCTTGCGCAGCACGGGGAGCGAGGTTGCTTCGCGCGCGGCTACCATGAAGTCGAGATGGCCCTGGAACGAGGGCGTGTCGGTCAGCACCGACAGGCAGGCAGCGCCGCCGGCTTCATAGGCCTTTGCGAGTGCCGGCGGGTCGAAATCGGCGCGAATGAGTCCCTTGGAGGGCGAGGCCTTCTTGATCTCGGCAATCAGCGCGTAGCCGCCCTTGGCGTGCTTTGCCTTGATCGCGCGCAGGAAGCCGCGCGGCGCGGAGGCGGCCTTGGCCTGCGCCTCGACGGTGGAGAGCGGACGCGCTCGCTTCGCCGCCGCGATCTCCTCGCGCTTGTAGGTCTCGATCTTGGTCAGGATGTCGGACATGCGGGAGTTCAGCTCTTGGAGATCGTGACCAGGTGCTTCAGCTTCGCGTTGGCCGCGCCGCTGTCGATCGAGCGGACGCCGATCGCGACGCCCTCCTTGAGGTCCTTGGCGCGGCCGGCCACGACCAGCGCGGCGGCTGCGTTGAGCAGCGCCACGTCGCGATAGGGGCTCGGCTTGCCGTCGAGCACGCTCTGCAACGCGATCGCGTTGGCATCGGCGTCACCGCCTTTGAGCGCACCGGCCTCGCAACGCGGGAGCCCGGCTTCCTCCGGCGTCACCTCGAAATTCCGGATCTCGCCGTTGTGGAGCGCGGAGACGAAGGTCGGGCCGGTGAGGGTGATCTCGTCGAGACCATCGGACCCGTGCACCACCCAGGCGGAGTCGGAGCCGAGATTCTTCAGCACCTGCGCCAGCGGCTGCACCCATTGCCTGGAGAACACGCCGACCATCTGCCGCTTCACGCCGGCCGGGTTCGACAGCGGCCCGAGCAGATTGAAGATCGTGCGCGTGGCGAGCTCGACCCGGGTCGGGCCGACGTTCTTCATGGCGGGATGGTGGGCGGGGGCGAACATGAAGCCGATGCCGCATTCGCGCACGCAGCGGCCGACCTGCTCCGGCTTGAGATCGATCTTCACCCCGAGCGAGGCCAGCACGTCGGCGGCGCCCGAGCGCGACGACAGCGCGCGGTTGCCGTGCTTGGCCACGGGCACGCCGGCGCCCGCGACGATGAAGGACGCGCAGGTCGACACGTTGACCGAGCCGGAGCCGTCGCCGCCGGTGCCGACGATGTCGACCGCCTCCGGCGGCGCCTGTACGGTCAGCATCTTCGCGCGCATCGCCGCGACCGCGCCGGTGATCTCGTCCACGGTCTCGCCGCGCACCCGCAGCGCCATCAAGAGCCCGCCCATCTGCGAGGGCGTGGCCTCGCCGCTCATCATGGCATCGAAGGCGGAAGCGGCTTCGTCACGCGACAGGCTCGCGCCGGTCGCCACTTTTCCAATGATCGATTTCAGGTCGTCCATCGCGTGCTTTCAACTCACTGGTTCGCGCCGGTCACCTGCGCGAAGGCGGCCTGATTAATGGTGGTCCCGATGTCGGTTTCAAGCTTGTTGACGTAGGAAGCGACCTGCTCCTCGGTTTGGGCGCGGTCGAGGCTCTCCTTCAGCTTCTTGACCGCGTCGGAGGCAAAGTCGACCGCGGGATCGACGATGTCGGTGACGCGGAACACGATCACCTCGCTGCCGCCGCTCACGGCCGTCTGTCCGATGCCGTCCTTGGCGGTGCGGAAGGCCGCCGCCACGACGGTGCCGGGCACGCCGACGGGCGAGTCGTCGCGCTTGAAGCCGCTCGCGGTCTCGACCTTGGCGCCGACGGCGGTGGCCTCGTCGGCGAGCTTGCCGCCCGCATCGAGCTTTTGCACCATCTCGGTCGCCTTGGCCTTCAGCTTGGCGGCGATCTGGTCCTGGCGCCATCGCGCCTCGACCTGATCGCGGACCTCGTCGAGATTGCGGTCGCGCGAGGGGGTGATGGCGAGCACGTCGTACCAGACATAGCCGCCTTTGAACGAGATCGCGTCGTTGTCGACGCCGACATCGGTGTTGAAGGCCTGCGATACCACGTCGAGGCCCTGCGGGATGCTGGCGACCGGCTGGCCGTTCGGGGCGCGACCGGAGCGGTCGACGGCCTCGATGGTCACGGCGGTGAGGCCGAGCTTCTGCGCCGCGTCGATCACGCTGGAGCCGCCGCCACGCTCGTCTTCCATCTTGTCGCGGAGGTCGGCGACCTTGACGCGTGCACGCTCAGTCGCGATCTCGCGCTTGATGTCGCCGGCAAGCTTGGCGTAGTCGGCCTCGGCGCCCGGCTCGATCTTGTCGACCCTGACGATCGCGACGCCGAGCCCGCTCTGGATCGGCTGGCTGATCTCGCCGGCAGGCAGCGCGAACGCGGCATCGCCGACGGCGGGCGCGAGCGAAGACTTAGTCACAAGCCCCAGGTCGACGTCGGAGGCGCTCAGCCCGCGTTCCTTGCCGATGTCCTCGAACGACGTGCCGCCGACGAGGCGCTCGCGAGCGGCCTGCGCTTCGGCAACGTTCGGAAAGACGATCTGCTGGATCTGGCGCTTCTCAGGCGTGCCGAGCCGGTCCTTGCGCTGCTCGAACATCTTCCGGGCATCCTCGTCCGAGACCTCGGTCCATTTGCCGATTTCTTCCGGCGAGACCACGACGAAGGAGATCTTGCGATATTCGGGCGCGCGGAACTGGACCTTGTGATCCTCGAAATAGGCGGCAAGCGCCTCGGGCGAGGGCGGGTCGATCGGACCGGCCTGCGCGGCGTCGAGCCGGACGAATTCAATCGAGCGTTGTTCGTTCTGGTAGCGCGTCAGGACGTCGACCATGGCCTTCGGGGGCTCGAGGCCGGCGCCGACCGTGCCGGTGATCTGCCGGCGCAGCGATACTTTGCGCTGCTCGGCGACATAGCGCTGCTCGGTGTAGCCGAAATTGCGGATCAAGGCTTGGAAGCGATTGGGGTCGAAATTGCCGCCGATACCCTTGAAGTTGGGGTCGTTCATGATGAGCTGGCGGATCTGCTCGTCGGATTGGCCAAGGCCGAGCCGGCGCGCCTCTTCGTCGAGCGCGGCCTCGGCAATGGTCTGCTGCAGCACCTGGCGGTCAAGGCCGAACGCGCGCGCCTGGTCGGGCGTCAACGGACGGCCGAACTGGCGGCTGATCTGTTGCAGGCGGTCGGTGTAGATCTGGCGGAACTCGTTGAGCGAGATCTCGGTGCTGCCGATCTTGGCGACCGTGGACTGGCCGAAGCCCTTGAAGATGTCGGCAATGCCCCAAATGCCGAAACTGATGATCAACACGCCCATCACCACGGCCATAACGATCTTGCCGAGCCAGTTCGATGAGGCCTTGCGTATTCCTCGGAGCATTTGGTCCAACTTGTTTGGTCAGGAGGGGAACGGTGCGCGTCTTAATGCAGATTCCGCAAAAGCGCGTCACCAAATTGATAGATCATCATAAAGTGGCGGCTTTCCCCCCGCAACCTCGCCCCGGGCGACCGCTTGAAGCTGCGGCGAAAGGGCCTCTGGTCTCTGGAACTGCAGGAGCACCTCTGCTAGCGCATGAACAAACCTCATTCTGCTGGACATTGACATGACCGACGCCATCCGACCGCTGATCGCGGGCAATTGGAAAATGAACGGCCTGAAAGCCCAGGCTGCTGAATTCGACGCCATGCTCAACGGCGCGGCAGACGTGGCTGGCAAGGCCGACCTGCTGGTCTGCCCGCCGGCGACCCTGGTTGCGGCGTTCGCCGAGAAGGCGCGCGGCAAGAAGGTCGCGGTCGGGGCCCAGGACTGCCACCCCAAAGCCTCCGGCGCCCACACCGGCGATATCGCCGCCGAAATGCTCGCCGATGCAGGCGCGACCGCCATCATCGTCGGCCATTCCGAGCGCCGCGCCGACCACGGGGAGGGCGACGCGCTGATCCGGCAGAAGGCCGAGGCGGCCTGGCGCGCCGGGGCCGTTGCGGTCGTCTGCATCGGCGAAACGCAGGGCCAGCGCGACGCCGGCCAGACCCTGGACATCCTGCGCGGCCAGCTCGACGGCTCGCTGCCAGAGGGCTCGACGGCGGCCAATCTGGTCGTGGCCTATGAGCCGGTCTGGGCGATCGGCACCGGGCTGACCCCCACAGCCAAGGATGTCGGGCAGATTCATGGGTTTATCCGGGAACTCCTGACCATCAGGTTCAAGGCTGAGGGCGCGAAGATGCGAATCCTCTACGGCGGCTCGGTCAAGCCCTCGAACGCGGCCGAACTGATGGCGGTGAAGAACGTCAACGGGGCTCTGGTCGGCGGTGCCAGCCTGAAGGCGGCCGATTTCCTTGCGATCGCTAAGGGCTGCCCCTAGCTAAGTCCAAACCGCGGGACCGGGCCCGATCGGGGGTGGCAATGCCACCTCCGATCGTGTAACACCGCGCAACTTCAGGAAAACCCGCGAAGCGCGATCGGCCGCCGTCAGGCGCCGCCCGCTTGTGACGGAAGGATATCATGCAGACCGTTGTCATCGTCATCCACCTCATGATCGTCGCCGTCATGATCGGTGCCGTCCTGCTCCAGAAGTCGGAAGGCGGCGGCCTCGGCATGGGCGGCGGCGCGGGCTTCATGTCGAGCCGCGGCACGGCGAACCTTCTGACGCGGACCACCGCGATCCTGGCCGTCGGCTTCTTCCTCACCAGCCTGTTCCTGTCCTGGTATGCCGGTTACGACCGCAAGCCGTCGTCGATCATCGGCCAGCCCTCGCAGACCCAGCCGGCCGGCGGGTCGCCGATCGCGCCGCCGACCTCGGGCGGCATCCTGGATTCACTGAAGAAGGCCGACGAGCAGCAGCAGGCACCGGCTCCGACCGGTCCTCAGGTGCCGCGCTCGCAATAAAGCAGGGGGGCCATGCAGGGCGGTGGCTACCGTCCTGCATCAACAATCCCCATCAAGGCATTGTCATCACTCTTCGTTTCGGCTCACCCACAGGCCCGCAAAATCTTTGGGGCGGAATACGAATCGCTTTGGCGAATCGTATTTAGGGGATTAGAGGTTAAGTCCCATGGCGCGGTACATATTCATCACCGGCGGCGTGGTTTCTTCGCTCGGCAAGGGTCTGGCTTCGGCGGCACTGGGTGCCCTGCTGCAGGCCCGAGGCTACAAGGTCCGCCTCCGCAAGCTCGACCCCTATCTCAACCTCGATCCCGGAACGATGTCGCCGTATCAGCACGGCGAAGTGTTCGTGACCGATGACGGCGCGGAGACCGATCTCGATCTCGGTCACTACGAGCGCTTCACCGGCCGGCCGGCGACCAAGGCCGACAACATCACGACCGGACGCATCTACCAGGACATCATCTCCAAGGAGCGCCGCGGCGATTATCTCGGCGCGACCATCCAGGTTGTTCCGCACGTCACCAATGCCATCAAGGAATTCGTCCTCGACGGCAACGACGATTACGACTTCGTGCTGGTCGAGATCGGCGGCACCGTCGGCGACATCGAGGGCCTGCCGTTCTTCGAGGCGATCCGCCAGCTCAAGAACGAGCTGCCGCGCGATCACGCCGTCTACATCCATCTGACGCTGCTGCCCTATATTCCCAGCGCCGGTGAGCTGAAGACGAAGCCGACGCAGCACTCCGTGAAGGAGCTGCGCTCGATCGGCATCCAGCCGGACATCCTGCTCTGCCGCACCGACCGCGAGATCCCGAAGGAAGAGCGGCGCAAGCTCGGGCTGTTCTGCAACGTGCGCGAAAGCGCCGTGATCGAGGCGCGCGACGTCGACAACATCTACGCGGTCCCCGAGGCCTACCACAATGCGGGCCTCGACGACGAAGTGCTCGCTGCCTTCGGCATCGCCTCGCGGATTCCGCCGGAGCTGCGCAGCTGGCAGGAGATCAACGAGCGCATCCGCAATCCCGAGGGCAACGTCACCATCGCCATCGTCGGCAAGTACACCGGCATGAAGGATGCGTATAAGTCGCTGATCGAGGCGCTCTCGCATGGCGGCATCGCCAACAAGGTGAAGGTCAATCTCGACTGGATCGAGAGCGAGATCTTCGAGAAGGAGGACCCGGCGCCGTTCCTCGAGCACGTCAACGGCATCCTGGTGCCCGGCGGATTCGGCCAGCGCGGCGCAGAGGGCAAGATCAGGGCGGCGCAGTTCGCGCGCGAGCGCGACGTGCCGTATTTCGGCATCTGCTTCGGCATGCAGATGGCGGTGATCGAGGCCGCGCGAAACCTCGTCGGCATCGAGGACGCCAACTCCACCGAGTTCGGCCCGACCAAGGAGCCGCTGGTCGGCCTGATGACGGAATGGCTGCGCGGCAACGAGCTCGAGAAGCGCTCGCAGGCAGGCGACCTCGGCGGTACGATGCGGCTTGGCGCCTATCCTGCAACGCTCAATCGCGGCAGCCGCGTCTCGCAGGTCTATGGCGGCGCGACCGAAATCTCCGAGCGTCACCGCCATCGCTACGAGGTCAACACCGCCTACAAGGACCGCCTCGAGCAGCACGGCTTGAAGTTCTCAGGCCTCTCGCCCGACGGCGTGCTGCCTGAAATCGTCGAGTACGAGGATCACCCCTGGTTCATCGGCGTCCAGTTCCACCCCGAGCTGAAGTCGCGCCCCTTTGAGCCGCATCCGCTGTTCGCTTCGTTCATCGAGGCGGCGGCGAAGCAGAGCCGGCTGGTGTAGCCGGCTCGGTCTGCCCTGACAAAGTCTTGCTCGCACGTCCGGCTACGCGGCCGCGATGTCCATCCTGCGGCAGAAGCAAGATGCCTTGATCGGCACCTCCGCGCGCGACTGGGCGAGGTCAAGTCGCTGCTTGATCAGCGGCCTCTCGGCGCTGTCGCCACGCCGCATGAGACATTCGTGCAAGCCGTGAAGCGACCACAGATTGTCGGGATGCTGGCAGGCCCGGCTCAGCTTTCCATCGAGGCCGAGATCGGAACGGTACACCGCCTCGGCTTCCTCGATCCGTCCCTGCTCCAGCAGCAGCGCGCCGAGTGCGTGACGCGGTGGCTGCATCCATCCCCACGGCTCGTCATAGGGCAAGGCGTCGCTGAGCGCGACCGATCTGCGCAGCTCAGCGAACGCGAAGTCGTAATTGGCTTTGCGATATTCCAGTTCGCCATTCAACATGGCTTCGGCCACGCCGAGCAGGGCGACGACCTTGTTGTTGTGCACGAGCCGGCTCTCCGGCACGCGTGTCTTCGCCTGAGCGAACAACGCTTTCTCGGTTTCGGCCTCAGTGACGTGGCCAAGCGCTGAATGAGCCACCGCCTTGGCGTAGTGGATCATTGCCGTCACGGAGCAGTATAGCTCGCGATCCTCCGGCAGCTGTTGGGCAATGATGTCGTGCCATTTGCCGAAACGCACGAGAACGTGCTGCTTCATCGTCAAGTAGCCTTCCAGGAAGTCCGCCATGGGGGGCGATTGAATGCGCAGCACTGGCTCGGGCACGGTGGCAATGAGTTCCTCGGCCGCTGCGATAGCGGGGGCGTATTGACCCAGGAACATCGCGCCGTACATGGCGAAGTGGAAGTTGTGGATGACATAGACCAGGTAGACACCCGGATCGTCCGAATAAGCGAGGAATCTGCGGTCGGTCGCCAGCGCCTTCTGATTGTAGAGCAGGACGTCGTTGTACTGCCCGCACAGCACGTCGAGATGCGTCGGCATGTGGATCAGATGGCCGCTATCGGGGGCGATCCCGCGCAGCCGGTCCCCAGCCCGCATCGCCTTTTGCGGGAAGGGCGACATCTCCATGAGGTGGACGTAGAGATGGAGCAGCCCCGGATGATTCCACGCAGCCGGCCATCGATCGAAAGCTTGTTCGAGCACGGCCCTGCATTCCTCGGTGCCAGCGCCCTTGGTGGGTTCTCCAGACTCAAGGTCCCACATCAGCCACGGCGTCTCGTTCATGATCGATTCGGCAAAGATGGCTCGGACCTCGAGATCTTCGGGATACGTGGCGAAGACCTTTCGCATCTCTCGCGTGAAGGCCTTGTCCCACGGCGCCATGTCCTCGATCGCTTCACGCTGCGGATAGCGCGCCGACAAGGCGCGGATCAGCGCTTGCTCGACCGGGCTCGCCCTCTCCGCCTGCGCGAGGGCGTCCTGCGTCGCATCGTATGATCCCGCCAGCGCCAATTGACGGCCTTGTGCGTCATAGCGGACCCAGGGCAGGTTGTAGTTGGGACCCGCGGCGTAGCCGATGCCCCAATGCGCCATCGCGCAGCTGCTATCGAACTCGAGCGCCTTGCGAAAACATTTGATCGCCTCGCCGTGGTTGAATCCGAACACCCAGTTGAGCCCTCGGTCAAACCAGAGCTGCGCATCGGGCGAAGTCGTGGTGATTTTGCGGCTGTAGGGTCCGAGATCAAAATAGGTCATTGCCTTCGCCCCCTTTGATCGCTTCGGTCGTTTTGCCGATTGCTCTCGGGCCGTCGGCGGCTGATGCGCCCTGACCGAGCCTGCACATTATCAAGAGCGCCGGCCCCGCGCTATCGAGCTATGCACGGAACGCCATGAGGGGGCCCCGGGTGAGGCTCAAGACAGAGTTGTGGCCAGCGGGTATAACCGCCGCTCCTGTCAGGGAGGGAGCAAGAATGATCTACGAAATGCGCGTCTATCGTTGCGTGCCCGGCCGCCTACCGGCATTGCTCAAGCGGTTCGAGACCGCCACGCTGAAGATCTGGGAGAAGCATGGCATCAAGCAGGCCGGGTTCTTCACCACCCTGATCGGCGAATCCAACCAGGAGCTGACCTATTTCCTCGCCTGGGACTCGCTTGCCGAGCGCGAGAAGAAGTGGGGCGCGTTCATGACCGATCCGGACTGGATGAAGGCGCGCGCCGAGAGCGAAGCCGACGGCCAGATCGTCGCCAACATCGTCAGCCAGATCCTGGCGCCGACCGCCTTCTCGGCGGTGAAGTAGCAGGCAGCGGACAGGGAACCCTGGCGCAACCCTGATATTCGGACCGTCCGGGCGGAAGAGGGTTGATCCGACCCTCGTGGCGGCTATGGTCGCGCCGAAACGAGGGATGTGCCTTGAGCTCTTCGAATTCAGCGGCGCCGGTCGTCACCATCGGCAGGGTCAAATTCGGCAATGATTTGCCGATCTCGGTCATTGCTGGGCCCTGCCAGCTCGAGAGCCGCCAGCATGCGCTGGAGGTCGCCTCCGCGCTGAAGGAGATCGCGGAGCGGCTGAACATCGGCCTCGTCTACAAGACCTCGTTCGACAAGGCCAATCGCACCAGCGCGGCGGCGGCGCGCGGGCTGGGTCTTGCGCAGTCGCTGCCGATCTTCGCGGAAATCCGATCCTCGCTCGGCTTGCCTGTTCTGACCGACGTGCACGAAGCCACGCAATGCGCCGAGGTGGCGCAGGCCGTGGACATCCTGCAGATTCCAGCCTTTCTGTGCCGGCAGACCGATCTGCTGCTGGCGGCGGCCGCGACCGGCAAGGTCGTCAACGTCAAGAAAGGTCAGTTCCTGGCACCCTGGGACATGGCCAATGTCGTGACCAAGATCACGAGCGCTGGCAATCCCAACGTGCTCGTCACCGAGCGTGGCGCCTCGTTCGGCTACAACACGCTCGTCTCCGACATGCGCGCGCTGCCGATCCTGGCGCGCACCACCGGCGCGCCCGTCATCTTCGACGCCACCCATTCGGTGCAGCAGCCGGGCGGGAAGGGGACGTCCTCGGGCGGCGAGCGCGAATTCGTGCCCGTGCTCGCACGCGCGGCGGTGGCGGTCGGCGTTGCCGGCGTCTTCATCGAGACCCATCCCGATCCCGATCGCGCGCCGTCGGACGGCCCCAACATGGTGCCGCTGCGCGAGTTCGACGGGCTCATCGCCCGGCTGATGGCGTTCGACGCGCTGGCAAAGAATCCGCGCTGATGCAGCAGAGCGAGGCGCGGCCGCAAGATCACGGCTTGCCGACGGCGCTCTACGTCATCTCAGGCGCAAGCTTTGCCGCTGCCTTGTCGGCTCGCGCGCTCGATCCGGTGCTGCCGCACGTCGCCGAGGATTTTGGCGTCAGCATCGCGACCGCCGCGGGCTTTGCCGCGGTGTTCGCCTTCACCTTCTCGATTATCCAGCCGATCATCGGGGCCGCCGCCGACCTGTTCGGCAAGACCCGGCTGATGATCGGCTGCCTCGCGCTGCTCGGCTTCGCGAACATCCTGGGCGCATTCTCGACGTCGTTCTCGGTTCTGTTCGCAACTCGCATCCTCGCGGGCATCGGCTCCGGCGGCGTATTTCCGGTGGCGCTCAGCCTGACCAGCGACCTCGTCGGTCCCGAGAAGCGCCAGGTTGCGATCAGCCGCACGCTCGCCGGCGCCATGACCGGCAATCTGCTCGGCGCCTCGGCCTCTGGCCTGATCGGCGATTTCCTCGGCTGGCGCGGCGTGCTGGCGGTGCTCGGTGTGCTCGTGATCATCGCATCGATCGCGGTCGCGGCCGGCTTTCGTGGCGCCAAGGTCAAGCATCCGCCGAAGACGAGCCTGTCGGCGCTGAAGGCCGGCTATCGCACCATCTTCACCAACCCGAATGCCTATGTCTGCTATTCGGCGGTGTTCATCGAAGGCTGCTGCGTGCTCGGCCTGTTTCCTTACATCGCTTCGTTCCTGTTCGAGCTCGGCCAGACCTCGCTGTCGATCGCCGGCATCGTCATCGCCGGCTTTGCGGTCGGCGGCCTGTTCTACACGCTCACGGTGTCGCGCCTGCTGCCTTGGCTCGGCGTGAGGGGCATGATGATCGCAGGGATGACGCTGGTGGCCTCACAGCTCATCGCCGTCGCCTTCGGTCCACGCTGGGAAGTGCAGGCGCTGAATCTCGTCGTGATGGGCTGGGGCTTCTACATCGCCCATGGCTGTCTCCAGGTCTTCGCCAGCGAGCTCTCGGTCGAGGCGCGCGCCACGGCAATGTCGCTGCATTCGTTCTTCTTCTTCATGGGGCAGACGGTGGGCCCGCTCGCCTACGGCTTCGGGCTCCAGCATGCCGGCAAGATGGCGACCCTGTCGGCGAGCGCCGCGATCATGGTGCTGCTCGGCCTCGTCTGCGCGCGGCTGCTCAAGCAGCGGGCGCCGTCAGATGCGCGCGTCTGAGGGCGCGTCCGGACGAAGCGCCCTCTCAAAAAGCTTCGCAAGCAGTCCTTGTGGCGCTCAGGCGCTCGCGTAGGCCTCCTGCCAGAGGTCAAGCACCTCGTGACGCGTAATGCCACGGGTGATGAACACGATGCGCGAACGGCGGTCGGCAGCATGGGGCCATTTTGCAAGCGCCACCGGCGGATGGAAGACGTGGTGGACGCCATGAACCGCGACCGGCGTCTCTTCATCGCGAAGATTCAAGATGCCCTTGACCCGCAAGAGGTCCTCGCCCCGGGTGGCGCGCAGATGCGCGAGCCAGCGCGATACGGCCATCCAGTCAAGGGGATCGTCGAATGCGATCATGAAGTTAAGGATCGAGGCATCGTGGCTATGATGCTCGTGATGGGCATGACCGTCATCATGATGGTGGCCGCTCTCATGTGCAGCCTTGGCGACGTCGGCGAACGCCTGCTCGTTGAGCCAGCGCTCGATATCGGCTGTCTTCTTTTCGGGGTCAATGAGGGCGGCGCCGAACAGTTGAGCCGGATCGACCTCGCCATGCGCCACGTTCTCGATCCTGGCGCTGGGATTGAGCCGACGAAGCCGCAAGTCCAGTGCGTCAGTATCGTTGACCAAATCGCGCTTGGTGATCAGCAGCCGGTCAGCGAGCGCGACCTGCTTCACCGCCTCGTATTGGCGGTCGAGCTGCCGCGCTGCATTGACCGCGTCGACGGTGGTCACCACGGTGTCTAGCCGAAGGAAATGCGACACCAAGGGGTTGTTCAGCAGCAGCTGAGCGATGGGAGCGGGGTCAGCCAACCCCGTTGTCTCGACCAAAATCCTGCGGAACGGCGGTACCTCGCCACGATCGCGGCGCACCAGCAGCGCGCGCAGGGTCTCTTCCAGATCGCTGCGAATAGTGCAGCAAATACAACCGCTCGCGAGCACGGCGACCTCGCCGTCCACGCGTTCCACGAGGAGGTGGTCGAGGCTGACCTCGCCATATTCATTGATGACGACGGCGCTGTCCTTCATCGCGTCATGGCGCAGCAGGCGGTTGAGCAGTGTCGTCTTGCCGCTGCCAAGAAAGCCGGTGATCAGTGACACCGGAATCCGCTCGGCGGATTTGTCGCTCTCGAACAGGCTCATCGGCGTCCTCAACCCTGGTCTTATTTTTGTCGCTGGACAACAGCCTAATGGAGGACGAGCATTCCGAAAACAGGATCTTAAGCCCGATCTCAGCGGGCACAACCCGGGAGGAAGCGATGGACGACACCAAAGGCGACGAAGAGAAGGGCGGTGCCGCGACCGATCGGCGGACCTTGCTCCGCACGGCGGGTCTTGCTGGTGCGGCTGGCGCGGCATTCGCAGGTGCGATGCACGGCAAGTTCTCACTTGCACCGATTACCGCGGCCCAGGCCCAAACCCCGGCGATGCCAAAGGGCGTGGACAGACCTTGGTGGCCCTCGAAATGGGGCAAGGACGACGAGGCTGGCGCGTCGAACCACATCACGCCGGCGAAGGTTCTCGATGCGGTGAAGTGGATCAAGGATGGCAAGATTTACAAGATCGGCCGCGTATACGAACAAGGCATGCCGTTGTTCGGCGCCCGCGCATTCTCGTTGCGCATTCCCGGCGGGCCGACTGGCGGCCCGTTCGGCGACAACAAGCTCGTCTATCACGACGAGTTTCTCGCCACCGAAATCGGCCAGACCGGCACCCAATTCGACGGACTCGGCCATATCGGTATCCAATTGGGCAAGGATGGCGACAAGAGCGAGATGCGCTTCTACAACGGCTTCACCGCCGCTGAGATCAGCGACGCCTACGGCCTGAAGAAGCTTGGCGCCGAGAAGCTCAAACCGCTGTTCACACGCGCCCACCTGATCGATATGGTCGCGCTGAAGGGCGGCATGATGGACGCCGGCCAGGAGATCACCTCGGCCGATATCAAGGCGGCGCTGGCGAAGCAAAACATCGCCGAGAGCGACATCAAGCCAGGCGATGCGATCATGTTCCACACCGGCTGGGGCTCCCTGTGGATGAAGAACAATGATCGCTACAATAGCGGCGAGCCTGGGATCGGCCTCGATGCCGCGAGGTGGATCATCGAGAAGGATCTCGCGCTGACTGCGGCCGACACCTGGGCGGTCGAAGTGGTGCCCAACCCCGACAAGTCGCTCGCCTTCGTGGTTCACGCCGAATTGCAGACCAAGCACGGCATTCTCAACCACGAGAACCTGATCTTCGACGAGTTGATTGCCGACAGGAAGTACCAGTTCGTCTACTGCTTCACGCCGTCGCCGATCAAAGGCGCTACCGGCAGCAATGGCTGTCCGATTGCGATCACCTGACGCGAATGAAAAAGCGGGTGGGCGGGACGTCCCCGCCCACCACGCGAGCTGCGGAGCGACGTGCGGCTCGCCTCGCATGGTTCCGCATGGAATTCGGCGAGATGGCGATCCTGGAGCACAGCCGCAGCGCCGACGTCTTTCGCCGACACGCCCGTCACCTGCCTCGAACTGCCGCTCGACAGCTTTGCCGATTACCGCCGGCTGCACCCGGAAACGTCGTTGAAGATCATGCGCAATCTTGCCGCCATCCTGGCGCGGCGGCTGGTGCTGGCGAATGCCAAGGTGGATTTGCTGAGCGCCTACTGACTATACCGAGACATTATTTTTCGTTCCTCTGATGCGACGCAGCGCGCCGCACTTGCGGCGTGGTGCGTTGCTGATCCGGGGTCCGGAATTCGTGGCGCTCGGTCCCGGCTGTGCGGGGCGCAGCGTTTCGCGCTGCACCTTGCGCGGAACACGGGTGGGGGCTGTCTCACTTCGTCCACGTCACACTGGGCGGAGGAGGCTAGCTCGCGCAGCTCTTGCGATACTCAGCCGGCGTGACGTTCATGTGTCTGCGGAAAATCCGATTGAGATGGCTTTGATCGGAAAATCCGCTCAAGAGGGCAATTTCCTTCAGGGCGAGCCGATCCTTGCGCAGATGTTGGCGGGCGCGCTCCACCTTGCGGCTCAGGACATAGGCATGCGGCCGCATGCCATAGTGCACCTGGAACTTGCGCGCGAACTGCACCGGCGAGCAGTTGCAGATGTTGGCTAGCTCCTCGAGCGTGATGTTCCTGGAGATGTTCTGTTCGACATAGTCCTCGATCAGCCTTGCATGCGCTGGCCTGAAGCGCCCCTGCGAGCAGGGCAGCTTGAATTCAACCGAGGCGTATTTTCGCAAGATGTGCACGCTCGCCTGAAGTGCCAGCGCATCGTAGCAGAGCCGGCCGCCCGGGCCGCCTTCGGACACTTCCTGCACCATCCGGTCGCCGATCCAGGTCAGCACCGGATCTTCGATCCTGAGCAGATCGTGGAGTTCGACGCCTTCTGACTCGCGGTCGAATGCCTCGCTCGCGGTCTTCGTCATCAGGCTCGGCGAGATGTAGAAATGGCTGACTTCGAGGTCATTGCTCCAGCGCCAGTTCGAAGGCTCCGCACGTGTCAGCAGGGTTGTGACACCGCGTCCGACGTGATCCTGCTTCCACGCGCCGGTCACACGGCGGTTCATTGACGTGGTGCCTTCGCGATAGACGACGATCAGGAAATTCTCGGACGGCGGCACCCAGATGTCGGACGGCGCATAGCGGAAGACGCGCAACCGAAAGTCAGCCTTGCCCACGGCGGAACTGTCCAGCATCAATTGGCCGGGAGCGTAGCGGGGGAGCTCCTCAACCGTGATTAATTGGCCCATCGCGCGCGACTCCTTCCCTGATTCTAAGGCGCGGTTGACCGCTTCTGCTTCTCATTGGCCGAACGGCGGAGACGAGCATAAGCCGGTTTTGCCATTTGCCAAGCGAGCCGCGTTGCCGAACTGCAGAACCGGCAACGGACGTCCGGCTTCGTTCAAAGAATTGTCCGATTTGTTCAAGCTCCAGCCGGCGGAATACTCATAACTTTTCCCCGTCCCGTACTGACGGGATCAACAATGACGCGCTGCACCACCCCCGATCGCATGACGGATGGGGAAGGTCGTGCGCACTCAAAAATCACCGAGGAGGAAAAAATGGCGGAAGCCCTGACCAAATCCAATGGAAGCAACGGTTCGCATGGACCAGCGAGGTTCGATGCCGTGGTTGTCGGAGCCGGCGTCGCCGGGCTCTATCAACTCTATCGTCTGCGCGAGCAGGGATTGAGCGTCAGGGGGATCGACGCCGCGTCAGGCGTAGGCGGCACGTGGTATTGGAATCGATATCCCGGCGCACGCTTCGACTCCGAGGCCTACATCTATCAGTATCTTTTCTCCGAGGAGCTCTACAAGGATTGGAGCTGGAGCGAGAAGTTTCCGGGCCAGCCCGAAATCGAGCGCTGGATGAACTACGTCGCCGACCGTCTCGATCTGCGCAAGGACATCCAGTTCAGTACGACGGTCAAGAGCGCGCACTTCAACGAGGCCACGCAGCGCTGGCTGGTCACGACCGACCGGGGCGACGTGATCGACACCCAGTTTCTGGTCACCTGCTGCGGCATGCTGTCGGCTCCCTACGTGTCGTTTCCGGGGCAGGAGACTTTCAAGGGACGGTTGTTCCATACGGCGCGCTGGCCGGAGCAACCTGTCGACCTCGCAGGCAAGCGCGTCGGAGTCATCGGCAACGGTGCGACCGGCATCCAGGTCATCCAGACGATCGCCGGCGATGTCGGCCATCTCAAGGTGTTCATCCGCACGCCGCAATACATCATCCCGATGAAGAATCCGAAATTTGGGGCCGCGGAGGTCGAGGACTACAAGTCGAGATTCAAGTCACTCACCGAACGCCTGCCGCGCACATTCACCGGCTTTGAATACGATTTCGAGCACGCCTGGGCAGACCTCACGCCGGAGCGCCGCCGCGCGGTGATCGAGGATTGCTGGAATGACGGTTCCCTGAAGCTATGGATATCCTCGTTCGCCGAGCTGTTCTTCGACCCGGAGGTCAATGCCGAGATCTCCGAATTCGTGCGCGGGAAGATGCGCGAGCGGCTCGAGGATCCGAAACTGTGCGATGCGTTGATTCCTGCCGATTATGGCTTCGGAACGCACCGTGTGCCGCTCGAGCAGAACTTCCTCGAGGCCTTCCATCGCCCCAACGTCGAGATCGTCAGCGTCAAGAGCAATCCGATCGATCGCGTCACGCCCACTGGTATTCAGACCGCTGACGGTACGGTCCATGAGCTGGATGTCATTATCCTAGCAACCGGCTTCGACGCCGGCACCGGTGCCTTGACGCGCATCGATATCAGGGGCCGCGACGGCCGATCGCTGAGGGAGGACTGGGGCAGGGACATCCGCACCACGATGGGCCTGCAGGTTCACGGCTATCCCAACCTGTTCACGACCGCCGTTCCGCTCGCTCCGTCCGCCGCGCTGTGCAACATGACCACGTGCCTGCAGCAGCAGGTCGAATGGATCGATGACTGCATCAAGTACATGCGCAGCAAGGATCTGAAGGTGGTCGAGCCGACAAAGGACGCCCAGGACAGCTGGGTGGCCCATCACGATGAGATCGCAAACGCGACGCTGATCGCGAAAACCAATTCCTGGTACCTGGGCTCGAACGTCGAAGGCAAGCCGCGCCGTGTCCTGTCGTACTGCGGCGGCGTCGGCGCGTATCGACAGAAGTGCGACGAGGCCGCGGTGAACGGTTACGAGGGCTTCGCGATGCAATGAGCGCTCGCGACGCGAGCATCGACCACATCAAACAATCCAGCACGGGAGGACGATCATGATCATGAATTTTGGCGCGACGGCAGATGCCGTTCTCGACGGCGTCGTCACATCCACGCCGCGCGTGCCCGGCGTTGTCGCGATGGTGACGGACCGCCGCCGCAACATCTATGAAGGCGCAGCCGGCAAACGCCGTCTCGATCGGCCGGCGGACATGACCACCGACAGCGTCTTTGCCCTTTTCTCCACCACCAAGGCGATTACCGGCACGGCCGTTCTGCAACTCGTCGAGGAGGGCAAGCTCGATCTCGATGCGCCCGCGAAGCGTTACGCGAACGAGATCGGAAAGCTGCAGGTGATCGAGAGCTTCGATGCAGCGGGCGAGCCGATCCTGCGTGCACCGAAGCGCGATATCACCACGCGCATGCTGATGACCCACACGGCGGGCCTGAGCTACGATTTCATCAACCACACCTACAACCGGCTGGCGCAGGAGAAGGGGCAGCCCAGCGTGATCACCGCGACCAAGGCCTCCCTGATGACCCCGCTGCTGTTCGATCCCGGCGAGCGCTGGGACTATGGAACAAATCTCGACTGGTGCGGCCAGATCGTCGAGGCCATCGCGGGCAAGCGACTCGGTGAAGTCTTCAAGACACGCATCTTCGAACCGCTCGGGATCGAGGACATGACCTTCGAGCTGACCGATGCGATGCGCCAGAAACTGGCCGGCATCCACGCGCGGAATGCCGACGGGTCCCTGGCGCCGATGGATTTCGAGCTTCCAGCAAAGCCCGAAGTCCATATGGGCGGCCACGGCCTGTACGGCACGGTCGGCGACTACATGCGTTTCATCCGCATGTGGCTGAATGACGGGGTTGGCGAACACGGCCGCGTGCTGAAAGCCGAAACCGTTCGGATGGCGGAAAAGAACCATCTGGGCGACAGGAAGGTAACGCCGATCACGGGTGTCATCCCGTCACTGTGCAATGATGCGGAATTCTTTCCGGGCCAATCCAAATCCTGGGCGTTGAGCTTCATGGTCAACGACGAGGAAGCCCCGACAGGACGTCCCGCCGGCGCGCTGGGCTGGGCCGGGCTTGCCAACCTGTTCTACTGGATCGATCGGCAGAACAACGTCGGCGGGTTCTGGGCCACCCAGATTCTGCCCTTCGGTGATCCGACATCATTCATCGGCTATATGAACTTCGAGACGGCGCTCTACCAGAGCCTGAGGCAGCGCTTGGCAAGCTAGGACCGTGCTGCGAGAGCGGCCTCGTCGCTGTCGACCGAGGCCGTTTTCTCTTGATGGTCACACGTGACCGAGCATGCCCTAGCCCCGCCCGCGATAGGGCGCCACGCCTTGCTCCGGCACCCACAGGCCCTTCGGCACGCGGCCGGTCTGCCAGAACACGTCGATCGGGATGCCGCCGCGCGGATACCAATAGCCGCCGATGCGCAGCCATTTCGGCTTGATCTCGCTGGCGATGCGCTTGCCGATCATGACGGTGCAGTCCTCGTGGAATGCGCCGTGATTGCGGAAGCTGGCGATGTAGAGCTTGAGCGATTTCGATTCCAGCAGCCAAGCGCCTGGCGCGTAGTCGATCATCAGATGCGCGAAATCCGGCTGGCCCGTAACCGGGCAGAGCGAGGTGAATTCCGGCACGGTGAAGCGCACCAGATAATCCGTGCCTTTCTGCGGATTGGGCACGCGGTCGAGTTGGGCCTCTTCCGGCGTGTGCGGCCATTCGACCGCGCGGCCGAGCTGGAGGGACTTTTTCGCCATCGTCGTCAACATCCTGTGGAGCATGATCCGGAAAAGTGGGCACCGGGTTTCCGAAAGATCATGCTCAATTAAGCAATAGGAGCGCGATAAGATCGCGCTCCAGAGGATGCCGGGATGGACGCAAACGGGCTCGTCGTCAACCGGCGGCGATTGTCTGGATCATGACGATGCGGTCGTTGCCGGACTCGCAGCCCCAAAGCTCGCCCGGCCGCCCGTCGAGCTGGCGGACATTGGCGTTGGCCTTGTCGCTGGCGAAGACGTTGAACTTCTCGGTGGCGGGATCGAAGCGCACGATGGCGTTGGCGGAGAAATCGGTCAGCCAGACCTTGTCCTTGTCGTCGACATAAACGGCATAGGCGCGGGGACGTTCGCCTGGCAGCTTCCAGGTCTTCCACGAGCCGTCCGCGGGATCATGCACCGAGACGTGGCCGCTGTTCCACTCGCTGACCCAGATCCGGCCCCTCGAATCCGACCAGACGCGCCGTGAACCCTGGTTCGGGGTCGGCGGTTCGACCACGGTCGCATTGCCGCCCGCGCGGTCGATCTTCGCGATATGGCTGCCGCCGAGGGAGGCGTACCAGACATCGCCCATGGGTGTGACCGTGATGCCGTAGGGACCGACCCCCTTCGGCGCCTTGAACACATTCATCTCGCCGGTCTTCGGAGACAGCCGGCCGTAATAGCCGGACTGGCCAGTGAACCAGTAGGTGCCCTCCCTGTCGAACACGCCGGTGTTGAGATTGGCGGAGGCGAACTTTTCCGGCAGGCGGAACAGCGTCACCTTGAGATCGGCAGGGTCGACCCGCGCAATCGCGTTCTGGCCGCCCTCGGTGATCCAGGGCGCACCGTCGGGCCCGATGGTCACGCCGTGTGGGGCCGCGCCCTGGCCGAGGCTGACCGTCTTGAAACGGCCATCGCGTGGATCGAGGCTGCCGAGCAGGCCCTTGCCCTGCGCCGTGAACCAGATCGTGCCGTCAGGGGCGGGCGTGAGATCGTGCAGGCCGATGCCTGGGCTGATCGGGTAGTATCTCGTCCGGAACGGGGCTTCCTGCGCAAAACCTGGGCGGGCGGCAAGCAGCGCGGCACTCGAAGCAAGAAATTGGCGGCGATTCATGGCGTTACCCCGACTGTTTGAGATTGAGGTTGGGCACGCGGACCAGACGTGGTCGAGCATATTCTGAGGCGCCTTTCGCGTCAGTCGGAGCCGTGCGTCCAAGCGTTCACATTTGCTTGCGGCCCGTGTAAGACCCGCGGCACCGATCAGCCCCAACGAACGGAAGTGGACATCATGACCGCCATCATCGACATCATCGGCCGCGAAATTCTCGATAGCCGGGGCAATCCCACCGTCGAGGTCGATGTCGTGCTGGAGGACGGGGCG
The DNA here is from genome assembly GCF_020193615.1 of Bradyrhizobium sp. IC4059. Lineage (NCBI taxonomy): Bacteria > Pseudomonadati > Pseudomonadota > Alphaproteobacteria > Hyphomicrobiales > Nitrobacteraceae > Bradyrhizobium > Bradyrhizobium sp. IC4059. The sequence continues at coordinate 144,335 of NZ_JADYVH010000005.1, read as the reverse complement.
CTCGGCCGCGCCGCGGTTCCGTCCGGCGCCTCCACCGGCGCCCATGAGGCCGTGGAACTGCGCGACGGCGACAAGGCCCGCTATCTCGGCAAGGGCGTGACCAAGGCGGTCGGCGCCGTCAATGGCGAGATCTTCGAGGCCCTGAGCGGCCTCGATGTCGAGCAGCAGGCCCAGATCGACCAGATCATGATCGACCTCGACGGCACGCCGAACAAGAGCCGGCTCGGCGCCAACGCCATCCTCGGCGTCTCGCTGGCCTGCGCCAAGGCGGCCGCGAATTCGCTCGACATGCCGCTCTATCGCTACGTCGGCGGCACCTCCGCGCGCCTGCTGCCGGTGCCGATGATGAACATCATCAATGGCGGCGTGCACGCCGACAACCCGATCGACTTCCAGGAATTCATGATCCTGCCGGTCGGCGCCTCGAGCTTTGCCGAGGGCCTGCGCTACGGCGCGGAAGTCTTCCATACGCTGAAGTCCGAACTGAAGAAGGCCGGCCACAACACCAATGTCGGCGACGAGGGCGGTTTCGCTCCGAACCTGCCGTCGGCGGACGCCGCGCTCGACTTCGTCATGAACGCGATCGGCAAGGCCGGCTTCAAGGCGGGCACCGACATCATGCTCGGCCTCGACTGCGCCTCGACCGAGTTCTTCAAGGACGGCAAATACGTCTATGAAGGCGAGGGCAAGACCCGCTCGATCGCCGAGCAGGCGAAGTATCTTGCCGACCTCGTCGCGCGCTATCCGATCGTGACCATCGAGGACGGCATGTCGGAAGACGACATGGACGGCTGGAAGGAGCTCACCGACCTGATCGGCAAGAAGTGCCAGCTGGTCGGCGACGACCTGTTCGTCACCAACGTCAAGCGCCTTGCCGAAGGCATCAAGACCGGCCGCGCCAACTCGATCCTGATCAAGGTCAACCAGATCGGCACGCTGACCGAGACGCTCGCCGCGGTCGAGATGGCGCACAAGGCCGGCTACACCTCGGTGATGTCGCACCGCTCCGGCGAGACCGAGGATTCCACCATCGCCGACCTCGCGGTCGCCACCAATTGCGGTCAGATCAAGACCGGCTCCCTTGCAAGGTCCGACCGGACCGCCAAATACAACCAGCTCCTGCGCATCGAGCAGCAGCTCGGCAAGCAGGCGCTCTATGGCGGCAAGGCGGCACTGAAGGCGCTGGCGTAAGCCGGCGTCTCGATCCGCGCGAACAGAAGGACAGGGGAGGATCGACATGAGTGACGGCAAGACCGGACTGGAATTGCGTTCGCTGCTGAAGAAGAGTGGCGAGCTGGAATTGTCTCTCGTGACGGTCCCGACCCCGGAGCCGGCCGACGATGAGGTCGTGGTTCGCGTCGAGGCCACCCCGATCAACTCGTCCGACCTCGGGCTCCTGATCGGTCCCGCCGACATGTCGGCCGCCAAGGTCTCCGGCAGCAAGGAGATGCCGGTCATCACCGCCACGATGCCGGAGGCGGCGATGCGGATGATGGCGGCGAGATTCGATCAGTCGCTGCCGGTCGGCAACGAGGGCGCCGGCACGGTGATACGGACCGGATCGTCGGATGCGGCCAAGGCCCTGATAGGCAAGACGGTGTCGATGATCGGCGGCGCGATGTACACGCAGTACCGCGTGCTGAAGGTCCGCGACGTCATGGAGCTGCCGCCGGGCACCACGGCGGCGGACGGCGCCTCCTGGTTCGTCAATCCGCTGACCGCACTCGGCATGACCGAGACGATGCGGCGGGAGAACCACAAGGCGCTCGTGCACACGGCCGCCGCCTCCAATCTCGGTCAGATGCTCAACAAGATCTGCATCAAGGACGGCATCGGCCTCGTCAACATCGTCAGGAACAAGGAGCAGGCCGACATCCTGCACAAGATCGGCGCAAAGTACGTCGTGGATTCCAGCGCGCCCAGCTTCATGGACGATCTGACCAACGCGCTGGTCGAGACCGGCGCCACCATCGCCTTCGACGCTATCGGCGGCGGCAAGCTGGCGAGCCAGATCCTGACCGCGATGGAGATCGCAGCCAACAAGACCGCGAAGGAATACAGCCGCTACGGCTCCAACGTGTACAAGCAGGTCTACATCTATGGCAGCCTCGACACGCGGCCGACGGAGCTGAACCGCTCGTTCGGGCTCAGCTGGGGCGTCGGCGGCTGGCTGCTCACGCCATTCCTTCAAAACATCGGCCCGGCCGAGATCGGCCGCCTGCGCCAGCGCGTGGCATCCGAGCTCAAAACCACCTTTGCCAGCCATTACACCAAGGTGGTGTCGCTCGCCGAGGCGCTCGATCCCGCCAATATCGCAGTCTACGCCAAGCGGGCCACCGGCGAAAAATTCCTGATCAACCCGAACAAGTGATCGCTTCGGACCGTTACCGACGGACATCAGGCCGCCGCTTGGCGGCCTGATTGCTGTTGATCTTGGCCGGATGAAGCGCGCGCGCACCCATTTCCAGAAACGCAGCGTTTCCAAATCGGACCGGTTCATGCACTTGCATCTATTGACCCGGATGGCTTAAGTGCCGTCCCGGCATTTCCGCTCGAGCCTTCAAGGACACCCAATGGCCTACAACATCGTCACGATCGCTGGCAGCCTGCGCAAGGACAGCTTCTCGCTCAAGATCGCCAATGCGCTCGCCAAGCTTGCGCCTGCCTCGCTCAAGCTCGAGGTGATCACGCCGGCGGGCATCTCGTTCTTCAACCAGGACCTAGAGGGCGCGCCGCCCGCGGACTGGCTCGCCTTCCGCGAGAAGCTCAAGACGTCGAATGGCGTCCTGTTCGTCACGCCCGAATACAACCGCTCGATCCCGGGCGTTCTGAAGAATGCCATCGACGTCGCCTCGCGCCCCTACGGCAAGAGCTCGTTCCTCGGCAAGCCGGTCGGCATCATCTCCAACTCGCCTGGGCTGCTCGGCGGCGTCAGCGCGGCCAAGCATCTGCAGAACATCCTGCCGGGCATTTCCGGTCCGGTCCTTCAGCAGCCGGAAATCTATCTCAGTAGCGTCGGCGATGCCTTCGATGCGGACGGCAACCTGACCAAGGACTCCCTCAAGACGGTGCTGCAGCAATACATCGACGCCTTCGCCGCGCATGTGGCGAAGAATCAGGGCTGAGCTTCCGGCCAAGCCGACGCTCCGTCATGCCCGGGCTTGTCCCGGGCATCCACGTTCTTCGTTATCGCCGGCAAAGCACGTGGATGGCCGGGACAAGCCCGGCCATGACGCGTCGTGGGAATAGTGCCTCGTTCTGGCAATTAGCACTCCCTTAACCAACCTGTCCCATCTTCCGAAGATGGTCTCCCGCGCGCGCCTGAAATCGATCCTGACCGGTCTTGCCCTCTATGCGATGGCGGCGGCGATCGTCGGCTATTTCGGCGTCAACGCCTACACCGGCAAATACGGTCTCAACGCCCGCCAGGAGCTCGACCAGGAGATCATCGCGCTGACGAGCGAGCTGGCTCAGCTCAAGCGCGAGCGCGCCAGAAGTGAACAACGGGTGTCGCTGCTGCGGTCCGAGAAGATCGACCCGGACATGCTGGACGAGCGGGCGCGCTTCCAGCTCGACTATGTCCATCCGCGCGATCTCGTTCGAATGATCCCGGCGAACTAGCGGCAACCGCAGCTTTCGAAGCGGAAAGCGAAAGTCGCTGCTGACATCCGACCGCCGCACCTTTGCCTCCTCCTGCGAAGGTCGTAACCCTGGAACCGGGCGGTTCCCTTGACGGCGGCGCCGCGGCGGGCTCATGCCTTTGCTGGCGCGCGCTGAAGTTGACGCAGATCAACCGGGGAGCACCGGCGCGTCCTACAATCGATATCCGGAGGAAACTGTGATGAATGGGACAATGCCCCGGCATCACGCGGCCCGCGTCGAGGCCGCCATCGCGTCAGGCCAGGCGGCCCGGTCCGCGCTCGTGGCCTCGTGGCGCCGTTCCTCCCGATTGCACCATCTCGATCCCGGCGGCCACGCCGCGCCGATGCGGCTGACCGAGGCCGAGCTGCAGCAGGCGCGCGAGCGCATCGCGCCGCTTCTGGCGGCCGCCCAGGGCGCCATGGACCGGCTTTATCAGGCTGTCGGCGCTGCGGGCTGCTGCGTGCTGCTCGCCGATCGCGAGGGCGTGCCGGTCGATCGCCGGGGCACGGTGGCGGACGATGCGACGTTTCAGTCCTGGGGCCTTTGGACCGGTGCACTCTGGAGCGAGGAGCACGAGGGCACCAACGGTATCGGCACCTGTCTCGTCGAGCAGCGTCCGCTGACGATCGATCGCGACCAGCACTTCTTTGCGCGCAACACGCTTCTGAGCTGCACCGCCGTTCCGATCTACGATCACGAGGCGGCGCTCGCGGGCGTGCTCGACGTCTCCTCCTGCCGCGCCGACCGCACCGACGCCTTTGCCAGCCTGATCGCGCTCGCGGCAGGCGAGGCGGCCAGGCGGATCGAGGCCGACCTGTTTCGCAAGGTCTTCGCCCATGCCCGCATCGTGCTGACACAGGCGGCGGATGGAAGCTGCGGCGGCCTCGTTGCGGTCGATGCGGACGATCTCGTGATCGGCGCAACGCGCTCCGCCCGGCTGGCGCTCGGCATCGCGCCCGGCGGTGCGTTGCGGCCGGTGCCCGCGGCCGATCTTCTCGGCGGCGATGCCGCGCGCGATCATCTTGCCGGCGGCCAGCGCGCGGTGCTGCAGCGGGCGCTGCTCCGCGCCGGCGGCAATGTCTCCGCCGCCGCCAAGGCCCTCGGCGTCAGCCGCGCCACGCTCCATCGGAAGCTGAAGCGGTTCGAGCTGAACCACTGAGCTCATCCGTCATTGCGAGCGCAGCGAGCAATCCAGAATCTTTCCGCGGAGGGACTCTGGATTGCTTCGCTGCGCTCGCAATGACGGTAGGGTGGCCGTGAGCGCTCCATCTCACGCTTACCTCGTCCACGACTGTCGCAGTTCTGCGACAGGTCGGCTCCGCCATCGCGTCCGTCCGGGCTGACAGAAAACACCTCCCGCATCATCGTCGGCGCAAGTCGCGAACAGGCGACGACAAGCGCAAACAGCAACATCGGGAGTGATCAATGAACAAGGTGGAATTCCTCAGCGTCACCAAAGTGCCCTTTGCCGAACGCTACGACAATTTCATCGGCGGCAAGTTCGTCGCGCCGATCTCCGGGAAATATTTCGACAATGCCTCGCCCCTGACTGGCCAGGTCGTCTGCAAGATCGCGCGGTCCGACGCGCAGGACATCGAGGCAGCGCTCGACGCGGCGCATGCCGCCAAGTCCGCCTGGGGCCGCACCAGCGTCGCCGAGCGCGCCGCGGTCCTGAACCGGATCGCCGACCGCATGGAAGAGAACCTCGAGCGCCTCGCGATTGCCGAGACCTGGGACAACGGCAAGCCGATCCGCGAGACGCGCGCCGCCGACCTGCCGCTCGCGATCGACCATTTCCGCTATTTCGCCGGTGTCGTCCGCGCCCAGGAAGGCTCGATCGGCGAGATCGACCACGACACCATCGCCTATCATTTCCACGAGCCGCTCGGCGTGGTCGGCCAGATCATTCCCTGGAACTTCCCGCTTCTGATGGCCTGCTGGAAGCTCGCGCCGGCGCTGGCCGCCGGCAATTGCGTGGTGCTCAAGCCCGCCGAGCAGACCCCGGCCTCGATCATGGTCTTCGCCGAGGTCATCGCCGACCTGCTGCCGGCAGGCGTGCTCAACATCGTCAACGGCTTTGGCCTCGAGGCCGGCAAGCCGCTGGCGTCGAGCCCGCGCATTGCCAAGATCGCCTTCACCGGCGAGACCACGACGGGCCGGCTGATCATGCAATATGCCAGCCAGAATCTTATTCCGGTCACGCTAGAGCTCGGCGGCAAGTCGCCCAACATCTTCTTCAAGGACGTCACCGCCGAGGACGACGATTTCTTCGACAAGGCGATCGAGGGATTCGTCATGTTCGCGCTGAACCAGGGCGAGGTCTGCACCTGTCCGAGCCGGGCGCTGGTCCACGCCGACATCTATGACCGCTTCATGGAGCGGGCGCTCAAGCGCGTCGCTGCGATCAAGCAGGGCGATCCGCGCGATCCCACCACCATGATCGGCGCGCAGGCCTCCAGCGAGCAACTCAGCAAGATCCTCTCCTATATCGACATCGGCAAGCAGGAGGGCGCCAAGGTGCTGGCCGGCGGCGGACGCGCCGATCTCGGCGGCGATCTCACCGGCGGCTTCTACGTCCAGCCGACCGTGTTCGAGGGCCACAACAAGATGCGAATCTTCCAGGAGGAGATTTTCGGCCCCGTCGTCTCGGTCACGACCTTCAAGACCGACGAAGAGGCGCTCGCGATCGCCAACGACACGCTCTACGGCCTGGGTGCCGGCGTTTGGAGCCGCGACGCCAATCGCTGCTACCGCTTCGGCCGGGAGATCCAGGCCGGCCGGGTCTGGACCAATTGCTACCATGCCTATCCCGCCCATGCGGCGTTCGGCGGCTACAAGCAGTCGGGCGTCGGGCGCGAGACCCACAAGATGATGCTCGATCATTACCAGCAGACCAAGAACCTCCTGGTCAGCTACAGCCCGAAGAAGCTCGGCTTCTTCTGATCGGATCGGAGAGGGCGGCGCCGCTTCGGCGCCGTCCGCTCCGCATGTCGGGATTGGCGTCGTGCACTGTTCTTGATCCGGTCACGAATCTGCGCGCGCGATGGCGCTCATAGATTTGTTGCCCGATCAGCGCCAAAGATTTTGCAATATTTCGATCACGTTGCAGTGCGGCATAATGAAAGTCGCGCCATGCCGCCGCGGTGCTTTCCAAGGGCGTTTGACTTGGGTTAGAGAGGGCGAAAGTTTTCTCTGACCCGGAATTCCCATGGCCGCACCCAAGAAAGCCGCCGCAAGCGCTCCACAGGACAAGACCGACGGCGGTTCGCCCCCGGAATTCACGAAGGAGCAGGAACTCAAGGCGCTCCGCGACATGCTCCTGATCCGGCGCTTCGAGGAAAAGGCAGGCCAGCTCTACGGCATGGGTGCCATCGGCGGCTTCTGCCACCTCTATATCGGCCAGGAGGCCGTGGTGGTCGGCATGCAGATGGCCCTCAAAGAGGGCGATCAGGTCATCACCGGCTATCGCGACCACGGTCACATGCTCGCGACCGGCATGGATGCCAACGGTGTCATGGCCGAGCTGACGGGACGTCGCGGCGGTTATTCCAAGGGCAAGGGCGGCTCCATGCACATGTTTAGCAAGGAGAAGCACTTCTACGGCGGTCACGGCATCGTCGGCGCCCAGGTCTCGCTCGGCACCGGCCTCGCCTTTGCCAACCACTATCGCGGCAACGACAATGTCAGCGTCACCTATTTCGGCGACGGCGCGGCCAATCAGGGCCAGGTCTATGAGAGCTTCAACATGGCGGAGCTCTGGAAGCTGCCGGTGATCTACGTCATCGAGAACAACCGCTACGCCATGGGCACCTCGGTCTCGCGCGCCTCGGCACAGCAGGATTTTTCCAAGCGCGGTGCGTCCTTCAACATCCCGGGCAAGCAGGTCGACGGCATGGACGTCCGCGCCGTGAAGGCGGCGGGCGAGGAGGCGGCGGCCTGGTGCCGTGGCGGCAAGGGTCCTTTCATCCTGGAGATGCAGACCTACCGCTATCGCGGCCACTCGATGTCCGATCCCGCAAAATATCGCACACGCGAGGAGGTCGAGAAGGTTCGCCACGACCAGGATCCGATCGAGCAGGTTCGCAATCGGCTGCTCGCTGCCAAGGTCAGCGAGGCCGATCTCAAGGCGATCGACGCCGAAGTGCGCGACATCGTCAACGCCTCCGCCGATTTCGCCCAGCATGATCCCGAGCCGGATGCCGCCGAGCTCTGGACCGACGTGTACCGCTGAACGCGCGCAAGCTTTCTTTGGAGAAGATATGCCAATTCAAGTGCTGATGCCCGCGTTGTCGCCCACGATGGAGAAGGGCAACATCGCCAAATGGCTGAAGAAAGAGGGCGAGACGATCAAGTCCGGCGACGTCATCGCCGAGATCGAGACCGACAAAGCGACCATGGAGGTCGAGGCGACCGACGAGGGCACGCTCGGCAAGATCCTGATCCCCGAGGGCACCGCTGACGTCGCGGTGAACACCCCGATCGCGACCATTCTCGCCGACGGTGAGAGCGCGGCTGATCTCGCCAAGGCACCCGCAGCGGCGGCGAAGGCTGCGGAGTCCGCGCCGCCGGCCGCAGCAAAGGCCGAGGCGCCCGCGCCGAAAGCCGCGCCTGCTCCCCAGGCCGTCGCCGAGCCCGATCCGGAAGTCCCCGCCGGCACCGAAATGGTGACGCAGACCATCCGCGAAGCGCTGCGCGATGCCATGGCCGAAGAGATGCGCCGCGACGCGGACGTGTTCGTGATGGGCGAAGAAGTTGCCGAATATCAGGGCGCCTACAAGGTGACCCAGGGCCTGCTCCAGGAGTTCGGTGCCAAGCGCGTGATCGACACGCCGATCACCGAGCACGGCTTCGCGGGCGTCGGCGTCGGTGCCGCGATGACCGGTCTCAAGCCGATCGTCGAGTTCATGACCTTCAACTTCGCCATGCAGGCGATCGACCAGATCATCAACTCCGCGGCCAAGACGCTCTACATGTCCGGTGGCCAGATGGGCTGCTCGATCGTGTTCCGCGGTCCGAACGGTGCGGCCGCGCGCGTTGCCGCCCAGCACAGCCAGGACTATTCGGCGTGGTATTCGCACGTCCCGGGCCTCAAGGTGGTCGCGCCGTATTCCGCCGCGGACGCCAAGGGCCTGCTCAAGGCTGCGATCCGCGATCCCAACCCGGTGATCTTCCTCGAGAACGAGGTGCTGTACGGCCACACTGGCGAAGTCCCGAAGCTCGACGACTTCATCATCCCGATCGGCAAGGCGCGCATCGTGCGCGCCGGCAGTCACGTCACGATCATCTCCTGGTCGAACGGCATGACCTATGCGCTGAAGGCTGCGGACGAGCTCGCCAAGGACGGCATCGAGGCCGAGGTGATCGACCTGCGCACGCTGCGCCCGATGGACACGGAGACCATCATCAACTCCGTGAAGAAAACGGGACGTGCGGTTACGGTGGAAGAGGGGTGGGCCCAGAGCGGCGTCGGCGCCGAGATCGCCGCGCGCATCATGGAGAACGCCTTCGACTATCTTGATGCGCCGGTGACGCGCGTGTCTGGCAAGGACGTGCCGATGCCCTATGCCGCGAACCTGGAGAAGCTCGCGCTGCCCTCGGCGGCGGACGTCGTCGAGGCCGCTAAAGCCGTCTGCTACAGGTAGACCATGGCAGGCCCCAAGGAGCAGCCACTGCCGCCAGACGTCATGACCCGCGACGACGCGGTCGAGATCCTGCGCGTGTTCGTCCTGGACGGTGGGCTGTCGATGGCGTTCCAGCGCGCCTTCGAGGAGCCGGACATGTGGGGCCTCCTGCTCGTCGATCTCGCCCGTCATGCCGCGCGCGCCTATGCGCGCGAGAGCGAATATACCGAGGAGGACGCGCTGAACCGGATCCTCGACATGTTCCAGGCCGAGATCGAGCGTCCCACCGACACGGGCACCACCACGCCACGTGGCAAGGGGCACTGACCATGGCGATCGAAGCCCATCATTACGATTTCATGCTGGAGGCGATCCGCGAGGCGGAAGCCTCGATCGCGCAGGGCGGCTTGCCGATCGGCGCGGTGCTGACGCGCGACAACAAGATCATCGCCCGCGGCCACAACAACCGCGTGCAGGAGAACAATCCGATCCTGCATGGCGAGATGAGCTGCCTGCGCGAGGCCGGCGCGATCTCGTTCCACGACACCGTCATGTACACCACGCTGTCGCCTTGCTCGATGTGCGCCGGCGCGCTCGCGCTGTTCAAGGTCAAGCTGGTGGTGATCGGGGAATCCGTCACCTTCAAAGGCTCCAAGGACATTCTCGACAAGTTCGGGATTCCGTGGATCGACCTTGCCGACGACCGCTCCATCACCATGATGAAGAATTGGCGTTCCATCCCAACCAATGAGCGCCTGTGGCAGGGCGACATCGGCAACTAAACCTGGTCTGTTCGTCTTCACATCGAGGACGACGTTTTTGAGAAGTTCTTCGTGAGGTCAGCATGCCCATCAACATCCTGATGCCCGCTCTGTCGCCGACGATGGAGAAGGGCAACCTCGCCAAGTGGCTGAAGAAGGAAGGCGACAAGGTCAAATCCGGCGACGTCATCGCCGAGATCGAGACCGACAAGGCGACCATGGAGGTCGAGGCGATCGACGAGGGCACGATCGCCAAGATCCTGGTGCCGGAGGGGACGCAGGACGTTCCGGTGAACGACGTGATCGCCGTGCTTGCCGGCGAGGGCGAGGACGTGAAGGCGGCAGGGAGCGCCAAGCCCAGCGCTTCGGCCGCGCCTCCGAAAGCAGAGAAGCCAGCTGAGCCTTCCGCCGCTGCGCCGGCTCCCGCGCCTGCACCGGCCGCACCCAAGACGCCGCCCGTGGCAGCACCCGCGCCGCAGGCTGCCGGTCCCGCCGCGCAGGCCAATGGCCATGGCGGCCGCGTGTTCTCGTCACCGCTGGCGCGGCGTCTCGCCAAGGAAGCCGGCATCGATGTCGGCATGGTCACGGGCACCGGCCCGCACGGCCGCGTGGTCGCCCGCGACGTCGAGCAGGCCAAGTCCGGCAAGGGTCTGAAAGCGCCCGCCGCGGCACCGTCAGGCGCGCCTGCGATCGCGCCGACCATGTCGGACAAGCAGATCCTGTCGCTGTTCGAGCCCGGCTCCTACGACATCGTCCCGCATGACGGCATGCGCCGCACCATCGCCCAGCGCCTGACCGCATCGATCCAGAACGTCCCGCACTTCTACCTCACCATCGACTGCGACATCGGCAAGCTGCTCACTGCCCGCGAGGAGATCAACGCCGCCGCGCCGAAGGACAAGGAGAAGAAGCCGCTCTACAAGATCTCGGTCAACGATTTCGTCATCAAGGCGATGGCGGTGGCGCTGCAGAAGATCCCGAACTGCAACGTCAGCTGGACCGAAAGCGGCATGGTCAAGCACCACCATTCCGACGTCGGCGTCGCCGTCGCGATGCCCGGCGGTCTGATCACGCCGATCATCCGGAAAGCGGAGACCAAGACGCTCTCGACCATCTCCAACGAGATGAAGGATTTTGCCGCGCGCGCCCGCTCGCGCAAGCTCAAGCCGGAGGAATACCAGGGCGGCACCACGGCCGTTTCCAACCTCGGCATGTACGGCATCAGCCACTTCACTGCGGTGATCAATCCGCCTCATGCCACGATCCTTGCGGTTGGCACCAGCGAGGAGCGTCCCGTGGTGCGCGGCGGCAAGGTCGAGATCGCGCACATGATGAGCGTGACCTTGTCCTGCGATCACCGCGCCATCGACGGCGCGCTCGGCGCCGAGCTGATCGGCGCGTTCAAGCAGCTGATCGAAAACCCCGTCATGATGATGGTCTGAAGCGGCGGCAGAGGGGGCAACCTTGCATGTCCGGACCCGCTGGCCATGGATATCGCTATTGCTCGGAGTCATCGTCGCGCTCAACCCCGTCGGGCTCGATTTTCTTCACTCTGCGTTCTTTGCCGGCGAGCAGCTGGCACGGAACATCGCTCAGCCGATCGTGCTCACTGCGCTTGCCATCATAGTCCTGGTGGTGCTGCTCGAATGGCTGGTGAGGTCTTTTCTGGTCAAGCGCCGCGCCCGCGGCGCTTCTTGAGTTGAACGGGAGCCGCTATGGCCGACACATCCTTCGACGTCATCATCATCGGCTCCGGCCCCGGCGGCTATGTCACCGCCATCCGCGCCGCGCAGCTCGGCCTCAAGACCGCGATCGTCGAAAAATCCTATCTCGGCGGCATCTGCCTCAACTGGGGCTGCATTCCGACCAAGGCGCTGCTGCGTTCGGCCGAGATCTACCACTACATGCAGCACGCGAAGGACTACGGGCTCTCCGCCGAGAAGGTCTCGTTCGATCCGAAGGCGGTGGTGCAGCGTTCGCGCGGCGTCTCCAAGCGCCTCAACGACGGCGTCGGCTTCCTGATGAAGAAGAACAAGGTCAGCGTGATCTGGGGCGCGGCCTCGATCGATGCGCCCGGCAAGGTCACGGTGAAGAAGTCCGACGTCGAGGGCCCGAAGGGCGCGCTAGGCGAGGGGACCTACCAGGCCAAGCACATCATCGTCGCCACCGGCGCGCGGCCGCGCGTGCTGCCCGGCCTCGAGCCGGACAAGAAGCTGGTCTGGACCTATTTCGAGGCGATGGTGCCGGAGCGGATGCCGAAGTCGCTGCTGGTGGTCGGCTCCGGCGCGATAGGCATCGAGTTCGCCTCGTTCTTCCACACCATGGGAAGCGACGTCACCGTGGTCGAGGTGCTGCCGCAGATTCTGCCCGTCGAGGACGCCGAGATCGCGGGCCTCGCCCGCAAGCGGCTGGAGAAGCAGGGCATCAAGATCATGTCCTCGACCAAGGTCACCAAGCTGGAGAAGAAGGCCGACAGCGTCCTCGCCACCATCGACGACGGCAAGGGCAAGCCTGTCACATCAGAGTTCGAGCGCGTGATCTCGGCGGTCGGCGTCGTCGGCAACATCGAGAATCTCGGCCTGGAAAAAGTCGGCGTGAAGACCGACCGCGGCATCATCGTGGTCGACGGCTACGGCAAGACCAACGTCCCCGGCATCTACGCGATCGGCGACGTTGCCGGCCCCCCGATGCTGGCGCACAAGGCCGAGCATGAGGGCGTGATCTGCGTCGAAGCGATCAAGGGCCTCAATCCGCATCCCCTCGACAAGAACATGATCCCGGGCTGCACCTATTGCTACCCGCAGGTTGCATCGGTCGGCTTGACGGAAGCCAAGGCCAAGGAGAACGGCCGCGAGATCCGCGTCGGCCGCTTTCCCTTCGTCGGCAACGGCAAGGCGATCGCGCTCGGCGAGGATCAGGGCCTGGTCAAAGTCATCTTTGACAAGAAGACCGGCCAACTGCTCGGGGCCCACATGGTCGGCGCGGAGGTCACCGAGCTGATCCAGGGCTACGTCGTCGCCATGAATCTGGAGACGACGGAAGAAGAGCTGATGCACACGGTCTTCCCGCATCCGACCCTATCGGAGATGATGAAGGAAGCCGTGCTGGATGCGTATGGACGGGTGTTGAACATTTGAGGGGCGAGCGCGTCGCCCGCCGCCGTCATTGCGAGCGAAGCGAAGCAATCCAGACTGCAGCTGCGGAAAGATTCTGGATTGCTTCGCTTCGCTCGCAATGACGAGCAGAGAGAGCTGTTTGCAGAACAAGAAGGAAATCATCCCATGAACGACAACGACAATCTCACCATCGAACGCCCGACCTTCGTCACCCATCTCGAATGCGCGATGGAGGGCGATCATTACGCGGCCGACGAGGTTCACAACCTCTCCAAGGCCGGCAAGCCGCTTCTGGTCCGCTACGACCTCGCGGGCGTGAAGAAGGCGCTGACCAAGGATGCGCTCGCCCAGCGCCCCGGCGACATGTGGCGCTATCGCGAGCTGCTGCCGGTGCGCAAATGCAAGGACATCGTCTCGCTCGGCGAAGTCACGACGCCCCTGATCCGGCTGCCGAAGCTCGGCGCAAAACTCGGCGGCGGCGAGATCATCGTCAAGGACGAGGGACGGCTGCCGACCGGCTCATTCAAGGCGCGCGGCCTCGTGATGGCGGTGTCGATGGGCAAGGCGCTCGGCATCAAGCACATGGCGATGCCGACCAACGGCAATGCCGGCGCGGCGCTGGCGGCCTACGCCACGTCCTGCGGCATCAAGACCACGATCTTCTGCCCGGCCGATACGCCCGAAGTGAACGTCAGCGAGATCGAGCTGCAGGGCGCGACCGTCTACCGCGTCAACGGCTATATCGACGATTGCGGCAAGATCGTCGGCGAGGGCAAGGCGAAAGTCGGCTGGTTCGACACCTCGACCTTGAAGGAGCCGTACCGCATCGAGGGCAAGAAGACGATGGGCCTCGAGCTCGCCGAGCAGCTCGGCTGGGACGTGCCTGACGTGATCTTCTATCCGACCGGCGGCGGCACCGGCCTGATCGGGATGTGGAAGGCGTTCGACGAGCTGGAGAAGATCGGCTTCATCGGCTCAAAGCGCCCGCGCATGGTCGCGGTGCAGGCCTCCGGCTGCGCGCCGATGGTGCGCGCCTATGAGGCCGGGACCGAGCATGCGACGCGCTGGGAGGACGCACACACCATCGCCTCGGGCATCCGCGTGCCGCAGGCAATCGGCGATTTCCTCATCCTGCGTGCCGTGCGCGAGAGCAAAGGTTTTGCCATTGCCGTCGATGACGACAAGATCTCGGCGGCGCTGAACGAGGTCGCGCGCGAGGAGGGGCTCTTGCTCTGCCCCGAGGGTGCCGCGACCTACGCCGCCTACAAGGAAAGTCTCGCCGACGGCCGGGTCAGCAAGCCCGATCGCGTCATGCTGTTCAACTGCGCGACCGGCCTGAAATATCCGCTGCCGCCGGTCACCCGCACGCTCGATCGCCACAAGCCGATTGACTATTCGAAGTTCTAACTTGCTTCTCCCTCTCCCCGTTCTTACGGGGAGAGGGTCGGGGTGAGGGGCTGCTTCCGCAAACACAGTGACAGTTGAGTTCGCGGAGACTCCCCCTCACCCGAATTGCTTCGCAATTCGACCTCTCCCCGCAAGCGGGGCGAGGTGAAGAAAAAGACATCACTGGGGAGAAGACAATGAAGAAGGCCTTCTGGGCTGCGCTGATTGCTGTTCTCGCTGTTGCAGGCGCCGCGCGCGCCGACGATTTTCCCTCGCGTCCCATTACCATCATCGTGCCGTTCGCGGCCGGGGGCCCTTCGGACGCAATGGCGCGGGTGCTCGCCGAGCGTATGCGGGTGCCGCTGGGCCAGCCGGTCGTGATCGAAAACGTCACCGGAGCAGGCGGCTCGATCGGTGTCGGCCGTGCCGTGCAATCGCCGCCCGACGGCTACACCATCTCGTTCGGCCATCTCGGGACCCACGTCGCCAACGGCGCCGTCTACAAGCTCAAATTCGACCTCGTTGCCGACCTCGAGCCGGTGGTGCTGCTGCCGAGCAACCCGATGATCGTGGTCAGCAAGAATGCGGTGCCGGCGACCTCGCTGAAGGAGCTGATCGACTGGCTGAAGTCGCGACCGTCGCCGCCGACCGCCGGCACGGCCGGCGCGGGCTCCGGCAGCCACATCGCCGGCGTCTATTTCGAGAGCGTCTCCGGCATCAAGTTGCAATACGTGCCGTATCGCGGCACTGCACCGGCATTGAACGATCTCATCGCCGGCCAGATCGACATCATCGTGGACCAGACCTCCAATTCCATCAGCCAGGTCCGCGCCGGCACCATCCGCGCCTATGCCGTCACCGACGACAAACGCCTCGCCTCCGCACCCGAGATTCCGACCGCGGACGAGGCGGGCCTGAAAGGCTTCAACATGACGCTGTGGTCGGGCATGTGGGTGCCGAAGGGCACACCGAAGGAGATCGTCGCAAAGCTCAACGCCGCGGCCGTGGAGGCGCTGAACGATCCTGCGGTGAGGAAGCAGCTCGAAAGCCAGGGTCTCGAGATGACACCGAAGGATCAGCTCACGCCCGAAGCGCTTGGCACGCGGCAAAAGGCCGAGATCGCGAAATGGTGGCCGATCATCAAGGCGGCCAACATCAAGGTGGATTGAACCGGCGGCGCACTCCTCGCGGCGTCACCGCCGCGTTTGCTGGCGGCGGGGCGCTCACGACGTGGTTTGGTGACCTGGTGCCAGCGCACGGTCCAGGCATTGCATCAGATCCGAGGCGGCGAACGGCTTACCGAGAAAACAGATTGCGCCCGCATCGAGCGCCCGCACACGCACGCCCTCATCCGGGAAAGCTGTGATGAATATGAACGGCGTAGCCGACCCCTGCGCCCGCATCCTCGTCAACAGATCGATTCCGCTCATCAGCGGCATCTGCACGTCGGCGATCACGCACGAGGTGTCGCTCGAATCGGTCGAGCTCAGGAACTCTTCCGCCGAGGCGAATGTGTGGACGTTGTATCCGCGCGATTCCAGGAGATTGTTGATCGCGGCCCGAACGTAGGGGTCGTCGTCAAGCACCGAGATGACCGAAGCCACTGACAAGACGTCCGCTCCTCGCCGGGAATTACGCTTGCCGTCGCCACGGCTAGAACATAAAGGCGCAAGGTGGACCTGCCGGTCACGATTGGAAACTCATACTTAGGTTTGTGCATCGGGCTTGTTCGGGCCAATCCCGAGCGCCTCGCTCATTCTCACCAGATCGGCCAGCGACTTCGCGCCCATCTTCCGCATGATCTGGCCGCGGTAGATCTTGACGGTGATTTCGGCCAATCCGAGCTGGGCGGCGACCTGCTTGTTCATCAGGCCGGACGTCACCAGTGACAATACGTCTCGCTCCCGCGAGGACAGTGACTCGAAGCGTGATCTGACCGTCGAGACCAACCTGTTGAGGTCGCGGCGCTTGCGGTCTCGCTCGATCGCGGCCTGAACTGCGTCGAGAATGTCCTGATCGCGGACCGGCTTGGTCAAGAAGTCGATCGCCCCGCTCTTCATGGCCCGAACCGTCATGGGGATATCGCCATGACCGGTAATGAAGATGATAGGCGTGTGGATATTTGCCTTTGCAAGGTCGGCCTGCAGCTCGAGGCCGCTCGTTCCGGGCAGGCGGATGTCGAGCACCAGGCAGCTCGGGACGTCTGGCGGCTTGGCCTGGAGGAGCTGCGGCGCCGAGCCGAATGCTTCGACCTTGAGACCGACCGACTCGAACAGATTGGTGAGCGCACGGCGCATGGACGCGTCGTCGTCGACGATGAGGACAAGGGGCTGATCGCCGTCCTTCTGCGGCGGCGAAGATTCCGCGCGCTCGGTCACGATGCTTCCTCTCGGTGGAGAGGCAAGGTGATCTGAAAAGTCGCGCCGCGCTCCTGATTTGGTATGGCGGAAAGTCGTCCGCCATGGGCCTCGATGATCGATCGACAGATCGACAGGCCCATGCCCATGCCGGAGGACTTCGTGGTGAAGAACGGCGTGAACAGGCGGTCTATCGCCTGTTCGCTGATGCCGGTTCCGCAGTCGGAAACGCTCACCTGCATCGCGCTATCGCCGCTCGCCTGTGAGCGAATCGCCAGCTCGCGCGGGCGATCGTGGACGTCTGCCATGGCCTCGATCCCGTTCATGATCAGGTTGATCAGGACCTGCTGCAATTGGATGCGATCGCCAAAGATCCTCGGCAGTGCCGACGACAGCTCCATGCGGACGGACACGGCGTGGCTGGCCATCTCGCGTTGAACCAGCGCGACGGCCTCCCGCACGACCGCATTGGCGTCGAGCGGAACCATCTCGATGTCAGAACGCTTGGCGAGCGCCCGAACGTGACGGATCACGTCGCCGGCACGCCTGCCGTCCTCGATGATCCACTCGACCGAGCGGCGGGCCGCTTTGAGATCCGGCGGACTGCGCTGCAGCCAGGCGAGGCAGGCGTCGGCGTTTGCGATCACTGCAGCGAGCGGCTGATTGATTTCGTGGGCAATCGAAGCGGTCAGCTCACCCAGTGTCGTGACACGTGTCACATGGGCGAGCTCGGCCTGGGCCTTGCGCAGCGCGTCTTCGGCTTGGTTGGCCCGGATGGCGGCGGTTACGTCCGTGCAAACGCCACGGTAGCCCAGGAAAGTGCCGTCCGCGTCGAAGAAGGGCTTGCCGCTGGTCCGGACGTAGATCGGCTGCCCACTACGGTCTTTGCTGCGGTACACCAAGTCGCGGAACGGGACGTGGGCGTCGAGCGCCGCTCGATGTTGTCGCCATTTTTCGGGCTCGAGAGCGGCGTCGGGCGCAATGTCCCAACGCGTGAGCCCGATCAGGCCGGCGGGGGCGGTGTTGGTATCGGAGTGCTCGGATATCTGGGTGACCCGGTGGTCCGGCCCGGTTTCCCAGAACCAGTCAGACGCGGTTTCGGCATAGTCGCGAAAGCGCTGCTCGCTGTCACGAAGCCTGCGTTCTGCCTCCTTGGTCGCGGTGATGTCGGTGACCGATCCGACGAACTCAACGCGACCGCTCGCATCTCGCGTTGCCCGTGCCACCGCTCGGACGTATTTGATGGAACCGTCGGGCATCACCAGCCGGTATTCGTGATCATAGTCCTTGCCCTCGCGCGCCGCCCGGCCCGTCGTCTGCTGCACAGCGAGCCGGTCCTCCGGATGGATCCGCTGGAGCATGAAGGGGATCGCGGGCTTCGTCCCTTCCTCGCATTCGAAGATGCGATAGGTCTCCTTGGACCAGGTGATCTCGCGGGTTGCGGCCTTCCAGCCAAAACTACCAGTGTGGCTCAATTCTTGCGCCTGGGCGAGATAAGCCTCGCTCTGTCGCAGCGCGTTCTCGGCCTCCTTCCGCTCAGTGATGTTCTCGCAGGCGACCAGCACGATCGGCCCGCCATTGGCTCGCAGCATGGCCTTGGCGTTCTCGCGCACCCATAACATCGAGCCGTCCTTGCGAACCTTCCGGATCTCCCAGGTGTGTGACTGATCAAGGGTCTTGAGGCACAACGCGACACAGGCGCGGACAGTGGCGCGATCTTCCGCGAGGAAGACATCCAGCACGGATCGGCCGATCAACTCCGCCGGCGTGTAGCCCAGCTGCTCGGCGCCGAATGTGTTCACGTTGATCACGGTACCGGCCGGATCGACCATGAAGTACATGACCGGCGTGTGCTCGAAGACCTGCTGCCATTGCTTGACCGCCTCGAGCAAGTCGGCGGCATTGGCATCGGTGCGCTGCTTGGCGGGAACAGTTTGCCTCAAGCAGCCGACGAGGAATTGCGCGGCTGACTTTCCGAACGTCGCTGCCCGGCCAGGCTTCATCGCTGACGCTCCCGGCACTCTCTGCGTGAACAGGAGTAGAGCACGTTGCGGCCAGAGGAGCAATTCCAGCCAAAGTCGGGTCGGCCGTCATGACGTTCGCCTTTGGACCGTCCGCTCACCGCCAGGTCCATTGCGGCGCCTCAAGGACACCGTGCCGGCCGAGGTTCACGGTGACCGTGCAGCCGGTGCGTCGTGCGCCGTCTCGTTGAACTCGGGCCGCGTGGGCCCGGGCGAATACGGGACAAACTTAGGTATAGCTCCTCCATGCCTAGTCATGTCGGCCATTTTACCTCCGTACAATTGAGCGTTTCGTGCCCGGCGGACTAGCCTCTCGACCATCGGGAGTGTCGAAGCGAACAGCCGAGAAAAGCGCAAGCAACAGAGGGAGACAGCAATGTGCGATATGTCGGTACTTCCTGAGCGTCGCCCATCGGCGTCCGAAAGTTGCTCCTCAGTCAAGGGCTGTGCGGTGTGCGGCGGCAAGTTTGGCCTGATCCGCTACTATTCCTGGCGCACGGCGCTCTGCTCCAAGAAGTGCGTTGATCGTTTCCGCACGCGAAGCGAACGCGACCGCCGGTGGTTGTTTCGGGCCCAGGTCGCATAAGGCTGGATTGGAGAGTTGATCCGGGAGGCCGTGCGTTGAACCGCTCATGCAAGCTCTTCTGCTGGATCGTTCTCATCGCCCCCATCGCGGCCGGCCAGGCACAGGAGACGGGACACGGTGCCGTTCATCGCAAGCACCCACCCCAGGACCAGGCGCTGCACGAAAAGTTCTATTCCACCTGGCACATGCCTGATAACCCGAGCCTCAGTTGTTGCAACAGCGCCGACTGTTATCCGACCGACATCAAGTACATCGACGGCCAGATCTATGCGCGGCGCCGGGAGGACGGGAGATACATTCTGATCCCACCGCAAAAGGTGGAGCGAAACAGGGATAATCCGGACGGCCGGAACCATCTGTGCGCTCCACCGCCCGCACTGTCTCCGCTCGACAGCGTTTACTGCTTCGCTTTGGGAGGTGCCACATGAGATTCGCTTTCGTGCTGGTCAACGGCCGGACCCCCTTCCGGCAGACCTCGTGCATGCAGTGCTGCGAGCCGATCAGCGGCAGCTATTTGCGCGAGATTGCGACCCGTCTGCCTTACTGCGATCATCAGTGCTACGCGCTGTTCTGCGAGACGCTCGCCAAAGATGGCGTGAGAGCGGCTTCATGAAATTCGTGGTGGTCAATCACGAGCCGCCGTTGCACGCGGCCGCGTGCAGCACATGCTCGCGGTCGCTCCGCTCCGGCTATGTCCGCCATGCGCGGACGCAGCGCCGTTACTGTGACGACGATTGTTACCGGCGCGGCGAATTCTCCACGCTGTTCATGCAGTGGCCGGTGCCTGGGCGGACGGAACCAATTGCCGGCAAGGTCGAGCTCGCCGCTGGCAGCATGATCCAGACGTTGACGGTGATGAGTGCCGTCTGGTGCTGGGGCTGCACGATCACTGCCTGGACCTTCGCGAGAGCTTTGACCGGCGCCTATTTGGACAGTCGCGACCCGATCACGATGGAAGGAGGTGACACCTAGAGCATGATCCGGAAAAGTGTGAAGCGGTTTTCCGAAACGATCATGCTCAAACAATAACGTAAAGCGCGATGACGATTCATCCTAATCGCATCGCGCTTTAGCTGCGCGGCTGCACGCGCGTAGAAGCCGCAGCACCGTATTCTTGCAGGCGCCGCGTCCAGCCCCGGCGGCGTTGATCAGGGAATGGGTGCTGCGGCCGCCGCTGGCTCCGTTGCGCTGGCCTCGTGCGTCACCACGCGCTGGTCGCTCTTGCCGGCGATCATGCTGCTGCCCTCGAACCTTGCCCGGTAGACCAGCACGTTCTCCATCACGCGCTGGACGTAGTTGCGCGTCTCGGACAGCGGGATGCGCTCCACCCAGTCGACCGGGTCGACGTTGGGGTCCCGGGGATCACCGCGCTTCTGCACCCATTCGCGCACGCGGCCGCGGCCGGCATTGTATCCGGCGAAGGTCATGATCTGGTTACCGCGATATTCCGAGAACAGCGCGCTGAGCTCGGCGGCGCCCATCTGCGTGTTGTAGACGGGGTCGGAGACCATCCTGTCCCAGTCGTAAGTCAGGCCGAAGCGCTTCGCGGTGTCGCGTCCCGCTTCCGGCGTCACCTGCATCAGCCCGACCGCGTTGGCATGCGACTTGTCGCGCTGCTCGAACGAGCTCTCGGTGCGTGCCACCGAATAGATCACGCTGGTCTCGATCGCCGGTGCGACCTGCTTGTGCTCGGGGATGCCGATGGTCGGGAAGGCGTAATGGTCAAGCGCGAGCCCGCGCGCCAGCGCGGTCTTGCCGACCTCCAGCATCACGCGCGCATCGTTGCGCCGGCCCGCAAGCTCGCCGAGCGCTTCCAGCGCGGCGACGTCGGTGCTCTCTTTGGCGAAATCCTCGGCGTAATAGAACACCATGTCGCGCTCGCCGATGCCGTAGAGCATGTCGGCGGCGCGCACGCGCTCGTCCGCAAGCTGCGCATCGGCCGAGGCCAGCACCGGCGAGGGCGGACGCAGTTCGATGCCGTCGAGGCCGAGCCTGGCGCGGGCGAGCTGGCCGTAATAGGCGGTGTGATAGCGCGCCGCCGCCCGGTAGCTCATGCGCGCGTCGGCCGCCGCGCCCATGGCTTCGGCCGCGCGGCCGCGCCAGTAATGCGCCCGCGACAGCGCGATCGGATTGGACGAGCCAGCGTCGATCGAGGCGAAATGCACCATCGCCGTCTTGGGATCGTCGAGATAGCGTAGCGCGATCCAGCCGCACATGAAGTGATAGTCGACGCGGTAGACCTCCTTTTCCGGCACCGCGGCCGTGTGCACCACGTCATAGGCGATCCTGGCCTTGCCCTGATCGAGCAGCTTGCGCGCCAGCATGCGGCGCTCGCGCCACCAGGCATCGGTGTCCTGCGCGGCCATCATGTCGGGCTTGGCAGCGAGGATCACCTCGGCCGCGTCGTCGATGCGGTCGTTCTGAAGATGCCACTGCGCGCGGCACAGCACGTAACCGAGATCGCGTCGCTCCTCGGCCGCGACGTCCTCGAGCAGATCCTTGGCCTTGCTCGCCTTGCCGGTGACGGCGGCGCAGGCCTTCACGATCGCGAGCGCGTCCTCGCCGAGCCGCTTCGCCGCGCGCCGCGCACCTGCATAATCCTTGGCGCCGAGGCGCTTGTCCATGCGCGCGCGGTGATCGTCGGCGGACAGAAGGTCGCCGAACGCCGCATAGGAGTCCTCTTCGCTCCGCTCGGACAGTTCCTCCGCGCGCCAGGTTTCCCGGACCAGCCGCGCAGCCCTGTCGGTCTCACCTTCGGCGAGCAGGACGCGCGCGAGTGCGAACTTGCCCTTGGCGCTGGTCGGGCGATCCATCGTGAACTTGTGCACGATGGCCGCGTCGGCCTTCTCCTGCCACAGCCGTGCCTCGGCACGGCGGCGGAGCAGGGCGCTGCTCGGCCAACCGGGATTGGCGGCGAGGAAGGCGGCGTAGCGCTTGAAATTCGCGGTGCTGTCGGGATGGCGCAGCATGAACCAGTCGGCGAGCTTCTGTCCGGCAGGGTCCGTGATGCGGTCGCGCGCAGCGCTCGCGTCTTCGGTCTTGCCCTTGCGCGTCAGGTCGATGGCGTCCTTGAGCGCGGCAAGATCGCCAGTCAGCGGCGGCTTGGCCGCGGGCTCCTCGACCGCCTTCTTCGATTTGCGCTTGGCCTCGGCGTGCTTGCCGTGCCGCGCTTTGCCGGCGGAGGCGTGGCGGTGCTTGCCCGCTTTCGCCTCATGCGTCTTCTTCGGTGCGGATGATTTTTGACTGCTCTTCGCCGCAAGCTCGGTGGGAAGGAGGGCCATCGCGGCCACGGCAACGACACACGCGAGCGAGCGTAGGCACTGGTTCATTGGATGGTCCCCCCTGCGAAAACCACTACAAACCAAGGTCCGCGACATGCGGCTTGCGAATCAAAGTACCGATCGATGCGTCGGCATCGTGTCGCATCCTCAGGCTGTCGCAACAATGCGGCAAAATACGGATTGGAACTGGGGAACTTCCGAAAGGACGGAAGAGGTAGCGGTTTTAACCTTTTGTTAACGACCAGGCTTCGCGCGACGATTGCGCGCGGTACAGGACGCCAGAACGGCCAGATTGCACGTGTTGCCTCGGCCAAATCCGGTGTATGAGTTCCCTCGCTTCATCCTTTCAGCCTTTGCCCTGTACCTATGCCGATTTTCAACCAGTCGATCCGGCGCAAGATCGTCGGCATCGCGCTCGGATTGATCGTCCTGATGCTGGTCACCTCGATCCTGTCGATGGTGATGTCCAGCCAGGTCGGCATTTTGCTCGACGAGCTGACCAACCGCTACATCCCGGCCTATAGCCATCTGGCGCGCGCGAACATCCGCTCGCTGGAACGGGCGCTGGCGCAGCGGCGGATGGTGATGACCAGGATGGAGGCGCCGTCGGACGAGGAGGCCTACGCGGCGCGGCTTCGCGACTTCGAGGCCTTGGACCGCAATTTCGAGCGGGAGGCCGAGGCCGCTCGCAAGCTCATCAACGCGATCATCGACGACCCCAGGACGTATTCCGACAACGCCGCGCTGGCACGGCTCGACGTCCGGATCGAAAGCTCCGTCACCGAGCTGCGGCGCGATCTGGACGAGGGCAATGCGAAACTGCTCAAGCAGGTCGACGCCAAGGATATGGCTGCGGCCCGCGGCACGCTGGAACACCTCGACACGCTGCGCGATGCGTTCAACCGGAAGGTCGATGCGATCCGCGCCGACATGCTGGCGCAGGTCTATTTCTCGACGTCTCAGGTGATCGGCCGCCAGCACCAGACCATCATCGTGTCGGGGGTCGTAACCCTGCTCGCGGCGATCGTCGGCTTCGTGTTTGCGCTGCTGGTGAGTAGCGGCATCACGCGACCGGTGCGCCTGCTGCTGGCCGGCGCCCGCGAGGTCGAGGCGGGCCGGTTCGACAAGCCCATCACCGTCTCGACACAGGACGAGATCGGCGAGCTCGCTGCCGCCTTCAACCGCATGATCGAGCAGCTCAGGCACAACGAGCGCATTCGCGAGACCTTCGGCCGTTACATCGACCCGAAGGTGGTGCAGGGCCTGATCGACCGGCCGGAGGTCGCCATCGACGGTGAGCGCCGGGTGATGACCATCTTGTTCTGCGACATGAGCGGCTTCACCTCGATGAGCGAGGGCATGACGCCGCGCGGCCTCGTCAAGGTGATGAACCACTACTTCACCGTGATGTCCGCTCCCATCAGGAACAATCGCGGGATCATCGACAAATATATCGGCGACGCCATCATGTCCTATTGGGGGCCGCCCTTCATCGAGGAGGATGAGCAGGGTCTGCTCGCAGGGCTCGCCGCCGTCGAGATGACCGATCAGGTGCCCGCGCTGCAGAAGCAGCTGCCGGACCTGCTCGGCATCCGCGCCATGCCGGCGCCGTGCGATCTTCGCATCGGCATCGCCACGGGCGAGGTCCTGACCGGCAGTATCGGTTCCGAGCTGATGATGAGCTTCACCGTGATGGGCGATGCCGTGAATCTCGCCTCGCGGCTGGAGGCCGTCAACAAGGTCTACGGCACCCGCATCCTGATCTCGCAGGCGACCGCGGACGGGATCGGATCGCGCCTGGAATTGCGCGAGATCGATCGTCTGGCGGTCGCGGGCCAAAGCGCGCCGCAGGCGATCTTCGAGCTGATGGCGAGACCGGGCGCGCTCAGCGATGCGCAAGTGAGCTTGCGCACGCATTATGCCGATGGTCTCGCCGCCTATCGTGCGCGGCGCTTCGACGAGGCCCGCGCCGCCTTCAACGCGGCGCTCGAGGCGGTCCCCGGCGACGGCCCCTCGCGCACGATGCTCGGCCGCATCGCTCAATTTGCGGCCAATCCGCCGGATCCCGATTGGGACGGCGTCTGGCGGCTGGAGCAGAAATAGCCGTGCCTTTGCGGTCGGCACGCCGCGCCGGAAAAAAGATGCTACTCCATAACGATGTTCGCCGTGACCTATTTCCCGGGCTTAGGTTGGGTGTCCATGAGGCGTCTGATGGGGACACGCCGATGACACATCTCGAGGACAGGCTGGAACGGTTCGAGACGCTCAGCGCCGAATGCGAGCTGATCGCCAAGCTCGCCACCGACAGCAGCAAGCGCGAGTTCTATTTGAAGCTCGGGGAACAGTACCGTCAGCTGGCCGTCGATATCCGGCAGGCGATCGCGACGACGGCTGCGGCCTGAGCCGGCTGAAATCCGTTCTTAACGTTTGGCGCGCATCCTTGGAGCAAGCGAGCATCGCCGGTCGGCGACACTCGTTGGTGGGAAGGCCGGGGTTCGCTGCAATGCAGCGCGCCTCGTGAGTGTGATTTGCCATGTCTGACAGGGCAATCCCATGCGCCTAGTTGCAGTGATCATATTCGCGCTCATGACGGCGGCCTGCGATCAGGAGCAGGACATCACCGGCTCGACGAATCCGGCCTGTCCGTTGCGCAACTACAGCTACAATCCACGCGACATGAACCAGTGCGTCAGCGCCTGCAAAACGTGCGACCGCGGCACGACGGTCACCTGCACGACCTCCTGCACCCTCAAGGGCGCCCGCTGAGCACTTTGCGGATGCGCGGAACCGGTAGGGCACTCGAGCCAATGCCGGCGGTGCTGTAGCACCGGAACGATTCACATGGATTAATCATTGAAGGAGGCGGCAGGACGCGGAGTCCAATGGAATGGGTATGCTCGATCCCGGTCGATTTCTGGTGTCGTGCTCGCATTGCGATGCCTGGCCGATGGCGGCCAATGTGAAACGGTCGAGCTGGTCGGCGTCGCCGCACGAGGTCCGCTTCGTCTGCACGCGTTGCCGCCGCGAAGAAACGGCGATCGTCTCGGCCTCCGGCGAATTGACCCCCATCAAGCGCGTGGATGCCCCGCCACGCGATGTCGCTGTCGCCTGGGCCCAGGCGCAACGCTCGCGCGGGCGGTCCTGATGTTCGGCGTCGCCGTCTCGTCGGTGTTTCGCTTCTCTGTCAATCTGCCCGCATAAAAATATTCCGCTTTACCGAAATTCGGAAATGACGTATGTGTCGCCCAACCCGGCTCAATCTCGAGGGGCGATCATGAGGTCGTCATTGTCGCGAGCCGGGCTTGCGGTGGACGCGGCAGCGTCGTGTATGAGAGCTGAGGGCAGGGCGGATTGCTCTCCGTGAGCCCGAGGCTTCGTACGGACGAGCGGCGCTGTCAGGTTCGTCGCGCCGGCATTTCGATGGCAACGTGCACAACGCCGTCGAACCCTGCGGCGCCAACGAACCGCGCGTACGGCAAAACCGTGTGGTCCTGGCCGTCGTTGCTACGGTCAAGCTCTGGCGAATGCGGCATTGGCGTCAACCGGCGCGGTGCCGGTGACTTTCGCGGGAGCGAGGGAGGCCAGAAGGAACTCGGCTCCCAGGAGAGCGCGGCATAAGCCGTCCGACCATCGCGCAGGGAAGGCCGTGTGTTGGGCTTCACCTGTATGCTGC
Organism: Bradyrhizobium sp. IC4059; assembly: GCF_020193615.1. Taxonomy (NCBI): domain Bacteria; kingdom Pseudomonadati; phylum Pseudomonadota; class Alphaproteobacteria; order Hyphomicrobiales; family Nitrobacteraceae; genus Bradyrhizobium; species Bradyrhizobium sp. IC4059. The sequence continues at coordinate 117,891 of NZ_JADYVH010000005.1, read as the reverse complement.
TGTGCGGTTCTTCCTGCGTGTGCTCTAGCGCAGCGGACCGCGGGTGCCGCCGGCACCCGGCCTTCCCTGCGCCCTCTTGGCTATGAGGGCGGCGAGATCAAGCAAAGCTCGGGCGAAATGCGCTGCGGGGCCGAATACGCACGTCTGCGTCCACACATTCGGTGTCATCGCCCGGCTTGACCGGGCGATCCAGTACTCCGAGACGCCAGTGATTGAATCGAGAGGCCGCGGCGTACTGGATTCCCCGCCTTCGCGGGGAATGACAAGTGTTACTTGGAGAACGCAGCGTCGCCTCACACTCCGTCATTGCGAGCGCAGCGACTTGTCCGCGGAAGCCTTTGGCGAAGGCGGAAGCAATCCAGAATCTTTCCGCGGCGGGATTCTGGATTGCTTCGTCGCAAGGGCTCCTCGCAATGACGAGGAGGAGAGAGCTACACTCTCTCGTGCCCCGGACGCAGCGCAGCGTCCCCCCGGCGATGCGAAGCATCGTCCGGTTCGACGATGCGCTGCCGAGCCGAGGCCCATCCATCTGCGCCGTACCATGTCGCCCCTGGGTCCCGGCTCTGCGCCGCAACGCCCCCGCGCGTTGCAACTTGTCCGGGACACGAGCGAACCGCATCGCTTCGCGTGGGGCTGCCGCCGACTCACTTCGGGAATGCCCGCCTGTCGTCCAGAGCGGATGTTCTGTGCCTTCCCAAAGATCTCAGGTTGTGGATCGTCACTTTAGCGAGGTATCGCCGTAAGCAAACCCGTGTCTTCCCGGTAACGATTGTGCTGTCTGTGCAACACCCACATCGGATTTAACCCTTATCACCGGCGGTTCGCATCGCCGCCGCTTTTTGGCCACACCCGAACATGAATAAAATCGCTCTAATGTTTTAAGGGCAGTGGCGGTCTTCGAAGGCGACGAGAAAATCCCAAGGTCGATTCAAATCTTGGCTCTGATTTTTCGGGTCTGAAAGGGTTGGCCGGAGAAGCTGGTTGCGATGGGCGCGAAGATCAACAAGCAAAGGCTGCCGAGCCGTCACGTGACGGAAGGCCCTGCGCGCGCGCCGCACCGGTCCTATTTCTACGCCATGGGTCTGACCACCGAGCAGATCCACCAGCCCTTCGTCGGCGTCGCCTCGTGCTGGAACGAAGCTGCTCCCTGCAACATCGCGCTGATGCGTCAGGCGCAGGCGGTGAAGAAAGGCGTCGCGTCCGCCGGCGGCACGCCGCGCGAATTCTGCACCATCACCGTGACCGACGGCATCGCCATGGGCCATGACGGCATGCGCTCCTCGCTGCCGTCGCGCGAATGCATCGCCGATTCGGTCGAGCTGACCGTGCGCGGCCATGCCTATGACGCGCTCGTCGGGCTCGCCGGCTGCGACAAGTCGCTGCCGGGCATGATGATGGCGATGGTCCGCCTCAACGTGCCCTCGATCTTCATCTATGGCGGCTCGATCCTGCCCGGCAATTTCCGCGGGCAGCAGGTCACCGTGCAGGACATGTTCGAGGCGGTCGGCAAGCATTCGGTCGGCGCCATGTCGGACGAGGACCTCGACGAGATCGAGCGCGTCGCCTGTCCCTCGGCCGGCGCCTGCGGCGCGCAGTTCACCGCCAACACCATGGCGACCGTGTCTGAGGCGATCGGCCTCGCGCTGCCTTACTCGGCCGGTGCCCCCGCACCGTATGAAATCCGTGACGCCTTCTGCATGACCGCGGGCGAGAAGGTGATGGACCTGATCGCCCAGAACATCCGGCCGCGCGACATCGTTACCCGCAAGGCGCTGGAGAATGCGGCCGCCGTGGTCGCTGCATCCGGCGGCTCGACCAATGCTGCGCTGCACCTGCCTGCGATCGCGCACGAGGTCGGCATCAAGTTCGACCTGTTCGACGTCGCTGAAATCTTCAAAAAGACACCATATGTCGCGGATTTGAAGCCGGGTGGCCGTTATGTCGCCAAAGACATGTTTGAAGTAGGTGGCATACCGCTTCTGATGAAGACGCTGCTCGACAACGGCTTCCTGCACGGTGATTGCCTTACCGTCACGGGCCGCACGATCGCCGAAAACCTCAAGAGCGTGAAATGGAATCCGCACCAGGACGTGGTGCACCCGGCAGACAAGCCCATCACCGTGACAGGCGGTGTGGTCGGCCTGAAGGGCAATTTGGCGCCAGAAGGTGCGATCGTGAAAGTCGCGGGAATGTCCAACCTCAGGTTTACCGGTCCGGCCAGGTGCTTCGACCGTGAGGAGGACGCGTTCGAGGCGGTCCAGAATCGCACCTACCGCGAAGGCGAAGTCATCGTGATCCGCTACGAGGGGCCGAAGGGCGGTCCCGGCATGCGGGAAATGCTCCAGACCACGGCAGCGCTGACCGGCCAGGGCATGGGCGGCAAGATCGCGCTCATCACCGACGGCCGCTTCTCCGGCGCCACCCGCGGCTTCTGCATCGGCCATGTCGGGCCGGAGGCGGCGGTCGGCGGCCCGATCGGGCTGCTCGAGGACGGCGACGTCATCGAGATCGACGCGGTGGCCGGTACTCTTAACGTAAAATTGAGCGACGCCGAGCTCGCCCAGCGCAGAACCAAATGGAGCGCCCGCGCGACTAACCACACGTCGGGTGCGCTCTGGAAATATGCTCAGCAGGTTGGACCGGCGGTCGGGGGGGCAGTGACCCATCCGGGCGGCGCGCACGAGAAACAGTGCTATGCGGACATTTAGGCGTGCCACAGTTGCGTTTGTGTTGGGGGCGGCTGCGCTGGCCGTGCCGGCGTTCGCCTTCGACGGTTCGCCGGTCAACCCGAAGGACGCCACCATCCCGGTCGTGACGACCTTGCCCGGCGCTGCGGGTGCGGTGCGCACCAAGGTTCCGCCGCAGGTCGCAACCCAGGAAACCTCGCTCAGCGCCTTGCAATATGCCGCCGAGGGCGGCCACCCCATCGCGCAGTGGAAGCTCGGCCGCATGTACGCCAACGGCGACGGCGTCGCCCAGGACGATCTGCGTGCCTTCGAATATTTCAGCCGGATCGCCAACGCGCATGCCGAGGACAGCCCGTCGGCGCCGCAGGCGCAGATCGTGGCCAACGCCTTCGTCGCCCTCGGCCGCTACTATCTGGCCGGCATCCCGAATTCGAAGGTCAAGGCCGACCCGGACCGCGCCCGCGAGATGTTCTCCTATGCCGCATCCTATTTCGGCAACGCGGACGCGCAGTACGACCTCGCCCGTCTGTACCTGAAGACCCCGGACGCCTCGCGCGAGGACTACCGCTATGGCGCGCGCTGGCTTGGCCTCGCCGCGCAGAAGGGCCAGCATCAGGCCCAGGCCTTGCTCGGTCAGATGCTGTTCAACGGCGACCGCCTGCCGCGGCAGGCCGCACGCGGCCTGATGTGGCTGACGCTGGCGCGCGACAGCGCCGGCGCCGACGAGGTCTGGATCAAGGAAAGCTACAACCGCGCCTTCGCCAAGGCCTCCGACGACGACCGCGCCATGGCCCTGCAAATGCTGGAGCAATGGGTGCAGGGGCGTCGGGAGTGATCGGCTGAGGCGGCCTTAAGCCGCCTCGAGATCCAGATCCGCCCACACCGGCACGTGATCCGACGGCTTCTCCCAGCCGCGCACATAGCTGTCGATGCCGACATTGGCGAGCTTGTCGCTGGCCTGCGGCGACAGCAGCAGGTGGTCGATCCGCAGCCCCTGGTTCTTCTGCCAGGCCCCGGCCTGGTAGTCCCAGAACGTGTAGAGCCCGCCCTCGTCGGTGACGGCGCGCAAGGCGTCGCTGAGGCCGAGGCCGAGCAGGGACTGGAAGCTCTCGCGCGTCTCGGTCTTGAACAGCGCGTCCTCGGTCCAGGCGGCCGGATTGTGCACGTCGCGGGCATGCGGGATGACGTTGAAGTCGCCGGCCAGGATCAGCGGGACCTCCTCCTTGAGTCGCTCCTTCGAATAATCAAGAAGCCGCGACATCCATTTGAGCTTGTAGGGATATTTATCGGTCCCGACCGGATTGCCATTGGGCAGATAGAGGCAGGCGATGCGCAGCACCCCTCGCTTCAGCGTCACCACGCCTTCGAGGAAGCGGGCATGGCTATCCTCGTCGTCGCCGGCGAGGCCCGACTTGGTCTCGTCGAACCTGAGCTTGGAGAGCAGGGCGACGCCGTTGAACGTCTTCTGCCCGTGCGTCACCACGTTGTAGCCGAGCGCCTCGATCTCCAGCCGCGGAAAGGCCTCGTCGACGCACTTGATCTCCTGCAGGCAGACGATGTCCGGCTGGCACTCCTTCAGCCAGGTCAGGAGCAGATCGATCCGCTGCCGGACCGAATTCACGTTCCAGGTGGCTACTCTGATGGGCATTGGGAGGGCTCCGGGCAGGGGTCTTGGTTAGAACAAAATGCAAACGCGCCCGTCAAGCCGGCCGCAAAATCTCCCACAAAATTAACCCGGCTTAAGCAGGCCGCAGGCCATTGATCGTCAAGAGGTTCCCTGGGACGGATGGCCGGACAAGGCGATGAAGCGAACTCAGTCGCGTGACGGCCTGATCGGCGCGTTCCTGTATTGGCTCGGCGGCTTCGAGATCGAGGACGGTCTGACGGCCGATCTCAGCGAGCGCCAGATCCGTCGCATCCGCGCCAAGCAGATCGACGCGGTGACCCAGCTGATCCCCGTGACGATGGCCGTGACGATGCTGAACGTCGCCATCGTGCTGATCCTGTTCTGGGGCAGGGGCTGGAACGACTTCCTCGCGATCTGGGGCCTGACGCTCGCCGCCACCGCCTCGCTCGCAGTGCGCGCCTGGCGCAAGGCGCATCAGAACCCGCCGCAGGAGGCTTCGCCCCGCGCGGCGCGGCAGACGCTGCGGCAGGCGTTTTTTCTCGCCGCGATCTGGGGCGCGCTGCCGCTCGCTCTGTTCAGCCGCATCGAGCCGACCAGTCAATTGCTCCTGGCCTGCCTGATGGTCGGCATGATGTCCGGCGGCGCTTTCACGCTCTCGACCTTCCCGCGCGCGGGCCTCGTCTATCTCGCGACCATGACGATCGCCTGCGCCGGTGCGCTGCTCCTGTGCGGCACCGGCCCATATCTGGTGACCGCCGTGTTCCTGCTGCTGTTCGCATTCTTCATGGCGCGCAACATCGTCTCCCAGGGCAACCTCTTCCTCGGCAATCTCAAGGCCCAGCTCGAGCTCGAGCGCCAGACCGAGATCATCTCGCTGCTGCTGAAGGATTTTCAGGAGAACGCCAGCGACTGGCTCTGGCAGACCGATGCCGAGGGACGCCTCGTCGACGTGCCCGAGCGCTTCGCGGACGTCGCGCAGCTGCCGCTTCCGCTGCTGAAAGGCGCGCAGTTCGCCGACGTGCTCGACATGCTCTGCCCCGAGGACAAGTCAGCGGCCTACAACATCGTCGGCCTGATGGAGCAGGCCGAGCCGCTGCATGAGATGAATCTCAAGGTCGTCGCCGGCGGCGAGGCCCGGCTGTGGTCGCTGACGGCGAAGCCGGCCCACGATCGTGACGGTCATTTCCTCGGCTATCGCGGCTTCGGACGCGACGTCACCGAGCGCTGGCGCGCGGAAAAGGCCGAGGCCGAAAGCCGCGCCAAGTCCGACTTCCTGGCGGTGATGAGCCACGAGATCCGCACGCCCATGAACGGCGTGCTCGGTCTTGCCAGCATGCTCCTCGAAACCAGGCTCGATCCGGAGCAGCGCGAGGCCGTCACCACGATCCGCGAGTCCGGCGACAACCTCCAGCGCATCCTCAACGACATTCTCGACCTCTCCAAGCTGGAAGCAGGCCGCTTCCAGTTCGAGGCGATCGACTTCGCGCCGCAGGCGCTGGTCGAGACGGTTGCGACCGTGGTGCGCGCCAGCGCCAAGAGCAAGGGGCTCACGGTCAAGGTCGAGCTCGATCCGAACCTGCCGCCGACGCTCCGCGGCGACGCCGCGCGCATCCGCCAGGTGCTGCTCAATCTCGTCTCCAACGCTGTGAAGTTCACCGACGAAGGCGAGGTGACGATATCGGCGACCTGCCAGGCGCGGCGCGACCTGCTGGCGACCGTCGAATGGACGGTGACCGACAGCGGCATCGGTATCGCGCCCGACAAGCTCGACCTGCTGTTCAGCGACTTCGCCCAGGCTGATGCCTCGATCAGCCGCCGCTTCGGCGGCACTGGCCTCGGCCTTGCCATCAGCAGGCGGATCATCGAGCAGATGGGCGGCACGATCGGCGTCATCTCGACGCCGGGAGAGGGCTCGACCTTCCGCTTCACGCTGGTCCTGCCCTGGAGCCAGGCGCAGGCGTCCGATCAGGCTGGCGGCCGCGACGAAGCCGACGAGCTCCAGGCCCGGATCTCCGGTCTCGACCGGCCGCTGAAGGTGCTGGTCGCGGAGGACGATGCGGTCAACCGCATGGTCGTGAGCAAGATGCTGGGGGCATTCGACATCGAGCTGCGTGTCGTCACCGACGGGACCGAAGCCGTCGCGGCAGCCTGCGAGGGCAATTACGACGTCGTGCTGATGGACGTGCGCATGCCCGACATGGACGGGCTCGCCGCCACCCGCGCGATCCGCGCGCAAGGCGAGCGCTTCGAAGCCTTGCCGATTGTCGCGCTGACCGCCAACGCCTTCCCCGAGGACATCAAGATCTGCCGCGAAGCCGGCATGTCGGACTTCCTGGCCAAGCCGCTGCGCAAGCCGGCACTGGTCGGAGCGCTCCTGCGGGCGCTGGACGGTCACGTCATGTCGGAGGACGCACCGCTCCAGCCGACGTTGATGCCGGCCGAGGTGGCCTGGACGGACGAGGAAAGGGAGATAACGGGCGCGTAGGTGCGCTAGACCGAGAAGCTCGTCCCGCAGCCGCAGGACGCGGTTGCGTTGGGATTGTTGACGCGGAACGAGGCGCCGATCAGGTCGTCGACGAAATCGACCTGCGATCCCGCCAGAAACGGCTGCGAGGCGGAGTCGACCAGCACCACCGCATTGTCCTGCTCGATCACGAGATCGTCGTCGGTGCGGGCACGGTCGATGTCGAACTTGTACTGGAAACCGGAGCACCCGCCACCCTCGACGGAGATGCGCAGCATCGCGCCAGAACCTTCGCCCTTGAGGATCTCCCCAATCCGGCGTGCGGCCCGGTCGCTGATGGTCACGGCAGTCGTCATTGCTGGTCTCCGATAGTCCCGGCGTCATACCCAATTCATTTGGTATCCCGCGCCCGACATAGTTAAGTGCCACCATACGCAGAATCAAATGGATAGGGACTAAATTCGCCGTGTCCGTCGGAATGGCAGCCCCCCGCGCGCCCTATGCCTGCGACCCCGATCGCAGCCGCGGCCGACTGGTCGCCGAGCCCCCGAGCCGGACTCGCAGCCCGTTCCGGCGCGATTGCGATCGGGTGATCCATTCCACCGCGTTCCGCCGCCTCAAGTACAAGACCCAGGTGTTCGTGTTCCACGAGGGCGACCACTACCGCACCCGGCTGACCCATTCGCTGGAGGTGGCCCAGATCGCCCGCGCGCTGGCCCGCCAGCTCGGGCTCGACGAGGACCTCACCGAAACTCTGGCGCTCGCGCACGATCTCGGTCATCCGCCGTTCGGGCATGCCGGCGAGCGGGCCCTGGACGCCTGTCTGAAGGCGTTCGGGGGCTTCGACCACAATGCCCAGACGCTGCGCGTCGTGGCTTCGCTCGAGCACCGCTATCCCGAGTTCGACGGGCTCAACCTGACCTGGGAATCGCTGGAAGGGATCGTCAAGCATAACGGTCCGCTGACCGACCGCAGCGGCGCCCCGGTCGGGGGCTACCGCGAGCATGGCGTTCCCGTCGGGATCGCCGACTACGTCAAGACCTACGATCTCGAATTGTGGAGCTTCGCCTCGCTGGAGGCGCAGGTCGCCGCGATCGCCGACGACATCGCCTATGATGCCCACGACATCGATGACGGTCTGCGCGCCGGCCTGTTCCAGCTCGACGATCTCAAGGTGATGCCGCTGACGGCGGAGATCATCGCCGAGACTGCGGCGCATTATCCCGATCTTGAAGACGTCCGGCGCGGTGCTGAGCTGGTGCGGGAGCTGATCTCGCACCTGATCGGAGCGGTGTTTGCGGAGACAGGGAAGAACCTCGCGGCCGTGAAGCCGCAATCGGCCCAGGATGTCCGCCGGCAGAGCCGGGCGCTGGTCGCGTTCCCCGCCGAAGTGGCCGAGGAAGAGGCCGCCATCAAACGCTTCCTGTACCAGCACATGTACCGCCACGCGCGGGTGATGCGGGTGATGGGCGAGGCCGAGCAGATCCTGTTCGATCTGTTCGCGAAATACCTGAAATCCCCCAGCGAGCTGCCGCCGGAATGGCTGGTGGGGGCTGAGGCGGACGACGAGGGCGACCGGGCCCGCCGGATCGGCAATTTCATTGCCGGAATGACCGACCGCTTCGCCCTGACCGAGCACCAGCGGCTCTTTGACTCGACCCCGGATTTGCGTTAGGCGGCGGCCATGCCCCAGACATCCTCATCGCTGCATCTGTTCGCCGACGTGCTCGCACGCGTGCACGGCGCCTGCCGCGCGCTTGCGGCGGAGTCCAGCTGGCCCGAGGGCATCGATTTCTCCCGCGTCGTCGTCGAGCCGCCGCGCGATTCCTCCCATGGCGACATGGCGACCAACGCCGCCATGGTGCTTGCGAAAGAGGCAAAGGCAAAGCCGCGCGATCTCGCCGAGCAGATTGCCGAACGGCTGCGTTCCGACGCGCTGATCGCCAAGGTCGATGTCGCCGGTCCCGGCTTCATCAATCTGACTCTGAAGCCCGCCGCCTGGGCCGAGGCGCTGCGCACGGTGCTGCGCGAAGGCGCCGATTACGGCCGCATCCGGGGCGGCACCAAGGTCAATGTCGAATACGTCTCCGCCAATCCGACCGGGCCGATGCATGTCGGCCATTGCCGCGGCGCCGTGTTCGGCGACGCGCTGGCGAGCCTGCTCCAGTTCGCCGGCCACGATGTCACGCGCGAATATTACATCAATGACGCCGGCGCCCAGGTCGACGTGCTCGCGCGCTCAGCCTTCCTGAGGTATCGCGAAGCGCTCGGCGAGGATATTGGCGCGATCCCGGAAGGGCTCTATCCCGGCGACTACCTCAAGCCGGTCGGGCAGGCGCTCGCGACGGAGCATGGCGACAAGCTGCTCGCGATGAGCGAGGCCCAGTGGCTGCCGACCGTGCGCGCCAAGGCGATCGCGATGATGATGGACGAGATCAAGGACGATCTCGCCGCCCTCAACATCCGCCACGACGTGTTCTTCTCCGAGCGCTCCCTGATCGAGACCGGCAACAACAAGGTTGCCGAGACCATCGACTTACTGAAGGCCAAAGGCGACATCTACGAAGGCCGCCTGCCGCCGCCGAAGGGCGCGCCGGTCGAGGATTGGGAAGACCGCGAGCAGTTGCTGTTCAGGGCGACCGCCTACGGCGACGACGTCGATCGTCCGCTGATCAAGTCGGATGGTTCCTACACCTACTTCGCCTCCGACATCGCCTATCATAAGAACAAGTTCGACCGCGGCTTTGCCGAGATGATCGACGTCTGGGGCGCCGATCACGGCGGCTACATCAAGCGCATGCAGGCGGCGGTGAAGGCGACGACGTCGGCTAAGGGATCGCTGGACGTCAAGATCGTCCAGCTGGTGAAGCTCTTGCGCAACGGCGAGCCGGTAAAGATGTCGAAGCGGAGCGGGGACTTCGTCACCTTGCGTGAAGTGGTGGATGAGGTCGGCCAGGACGCCGTCCGCTTCATGATGCTGTACCGGAAGAACGACGCGGTGCTCGATTTCGACCTCGCCAAGGTCATGGAACAGTCGCGGGACAACCCGGTGTTCTACGTCCAGTACGGCCATGCGCGCGGCCATTCGATCTTCCGTAACGCGCGGGCCGAGGTGTTCCCGGAACTCCCAGAGGATGCCGGCGCGCGGATCGCATGGCTCGCTGAGTCGGCGGTGGAACGGTTGTCGGACCCCGTAGAGCTCGATCTTCTTAAGCGCCTCGCAATTTATCCGCGCATGCTGGAAGCTGCCGCCGCGGCCCATGAGCCGCACCGAATTGCCTTTTATCTCTATGATTTAGCCAGCGAATTTCATGCGCTTTGGACGAAAGGGCGCGATTTGCCCTATTTACGCTTCATTATCAATAATGATGCAGATCTTACAAAGGCGCGATTGGCAATGGTCCAGGGCGTCGTCTCGGTCCTGGCATCGGGCCTCGCCATCCTCGGCGTCCATGCCCCGGACGAGATGCGGTAGTTTGGGGCGAACTACTTAAGGGGAATTCGGGGGTAACCGGCAGAAGCCGGATCGCTTAGACTTGGTTGAAAGCCTTGTGGGTCGAAAGCCGTGCCTTGGTCGAGGGGCGCGCGGCTTTCCCGAAGGGACGCATCATCACGATGGCCGAACGATATCAGGACAGACCGTTTCCTTCCGATGACTATGGTCGCGGCGGCGACCAGCATGGGAAGGCGGATAGCGATCCCTTGGCCGAGCTCGCCCGTCTGATCGGGCAGACCGATCCGTTTGCAGCGCAGTCGCGTCCGCCGGCGGCGCCCGCCCAGAGCTATCAGGACGTCGATTACCGCCAGCTCGATGATCAGCAGGACTACGCGGAGCAGGCACCGTCGCCGCCCTCATGGATGCGGCGTGCCAACGTGCAACCGCAGCCGACACCCGCGCCGGAGCCTGACTATCCGGTCACCGTAAGCCCGGTCCACCCGCTGCATCGCTACGCGGCCAAGCCTGCCGCGCCCGAGCCTGTCGTTCATCAGCCCCAGGCCTATCAGGACACCTATCAAGATCAAGCTCATCAGGAGCAGGCCTATCAGCAGCATGGTCAGGCCTACCAGGAGCAGTCCTATCAGGAGCCGTATGCGCAGCCCGATCCGTCGCGCTACGACGATGCGCTCTATGGTCGGCTGGAGACAGGCGAGCAGGACTATCAGCGCGAGCCGGCCTATCCCGACGACCCTTACGCCGACCAGAGCGACTATCCGGAGGACGAGGTCGAGGAGCCGAAGAAGCAGCGCGGCGGCATGATGACGGTCGCGGCGATCCTGGCGCTTGCCGTGCTCGGCACCGGTGCTGCATTCGCCTACAAGACCTATATCGGCTCGCCTCGTAGCGGCGAGCCGCCGATCATCAAGGCCGACAACACCCCGACCAAGATCGTGCCGGCGCCGACGGACTCCGCGGTCAAAGTACCGGACCGCATGGTCAGCGGTGACGGCACCGAAAAGATCGTGCCGCGCGAGGAGGCGCCCGTCGACGTCAACGCCAAGGCGGGCGGGCCGCGCGTGGTGTTCCCGCCGCTGAACCAGAATGCGAACCCGCCCTCGGTGGCGAGCGTGTCACCATCCACCGTGCCGCCGCCGAGCGCGGGTCCGAGCCCGAGCAACGGCACGCTGCCGAACAATTCGCCGCGCGCGATCAGGACCGTTGCGGTGAAGGGCGATCAGACCGATAGCGCCGTGCCGCAATCGGCCGCCGCCAAGCCGGCGCCCGCGGCGCCGAAGCCCGTTGCCGCGCCGGTTGCGCCCGCCGCGCCGCGCAATCCGCCGACCTCGGCCAATGCCAGCGCCAACCAGCCGATGTCGCTGGCGCCGCAATCGTCCCCGGCGGCCGAGCCGCCGCAGCGGATGGCTGCGACCAACCCGACGCAGATCGCGCCCACCAGCAGCGGTGGCGGCTACATCGTGCAAGTCTCCTCGCAGCAGAGCGAGGATAGCGCCGCCGCATCCTACCGGGTGCTTCAGAGCAAATACGGCAGCGTGCTCGGCTCCCGTTCGCCCGTCATCAAGCGTGTCGACCTCACCGACAAGGGCAAGGGAGTCGTCTACCGCGCCTTCGCCGGCCCCTATGGTTCGGCCGAGGAAGCGACGCAAGCCTGCAACAATCTGAAGTCCGCAGGCCTGTCTGCCTGCTTCGTCCAGAGGAATTAATGGCGGTTTCCTTGACCCCCTGACGGGGCAGGGTTAATCGGCCGTCATGAGCACGCGGGCCTTCATTACCGGCGTATCCGGAACGGAACTGACCGCCGCCGAGCGGGAGTTTATCCGTGCCGAATGCCCATGGGGCTTCATCCTGTTCAAGCGTAATGTCGCAACACCAGCACAAGTTGCTGCGTTGGTTGCAGAATTGCGTTCGGTCGCGAAGGCCCCCGACGCGCCGGTCCTGATCGACCAGGAGGGGGGACGGGTGCAGCGGCTGGGGCCGCCACACTGGCCGGTCTATCCGCCGGGGGCCGTGTTCGCGAATTTGTACGACACTGATTCGGCCCTCGGGCTCACTGCGGCGCGCCTCAGTGCCCGCCTGATCGCAGCCGATCTCGCCGATCTCGGCATCACCGTGGATTGCCTGCCGCTGGCCGACGTGCCGGTGCCGGGCGCCGATGCGGTCATTGGTAACCGGGCCTACGGCACGGAGCCGGGCAAGGTCGCGGCGATCGCCCGTGCAGTCACCGAGGGCCTGGAACAGGGCGGCGTGTTGCCGGTGCTCAAGCATATTCCCGGGCATGGCCGCGCCACCGCCGACACCCATTTCAAGCTGCCGACCGTCGACACGCCCCGGGACGAGCTGGAGCGGACCGATTTCGCCGCATTCAAACCGCTGGCTGATCTGCCGATGGCGATGACTGCACATGTTGTGTTTAGCGCCTTCGACCCCGCCCATCCGGCGACGACATCTGCGACAATGATTGCTGACGTGATTCGCGGCGCAATCGGGTTCCAGGGTTTGTTAATGAGTGATGACGTGTCGATGAACGCGCTGTCGGGAAATATCGCCGAGCGGACTCGCGCGATCTTCGCGGCCGGCTGCGACGTGGCCCTGCATTGCAACGGCAACATCGAGGAGATGCGCGACGTCGCCGGCGAGACACCTGAACTGGCCGGTGGGGCGCTGGAGCGGGCGAACGCCGCGCTCGCCGCACGCAAGCCGCCGCAGCCGTTCGACCGCGTGGCCGCACGCGCCGAACTGGATGCATTGATCGCACGGGCAAACACGGCATCGGCATGACTGCAGAAATCCTATCGTTCGAAACCGGGCGGCCCGCAGAGCTCGCCGAGGGTGAGCCGGCGTTGGTGGTGGACGTCGAGGGCTATGAGGGCCCGCTCGATTTGTTGCTTGCGCTGGCGCGGCAGCAGAAGGTCGATCTCGCCAAGATTTCGATTCTCGCGCTCGCCGACCAGTACCTCCATTTCATCGAAGCCGCGCGAAAGATCCGGCTGGAGCTCGCCGCGGACTATCTGGTGATGGCCGCATGGCTTGCCTTCCTGAAGTCGCGCCTGCTGCTGCCGGAGCCGCCGAGCGCGGAAGGCCCGAGCGCCGAGCAGATGGCGACGGCGCTCGCCAACCGGCTGCGCCGCCTGGAAGCCATTCGCGAAGCCGCCAACCGGCTGATGAACAGGCCGCAATTGCAGCGCGACATCTTCGCGCGTGGCGAGCCCGAGCACATCGCCGAGATCAAGCACCCGAAATACACGGCCACGCTCTATGATTTGCTCACCGCCTATGCCGCGCAACGCCAGTCGCGCGTGCTGGCGAGCGTGCATCTGGCCAAGCGCACGGTGTGGTCGCTCGCCGAAGCACGCGCCACGCTGGAGCGGCTGGTCGGCAGCATCACCGAGCAGGACGATTGGGGTGTTCTCGACGACTTCCTGATCCGGCATGTCGCCGACCCGACGCAGCGCGCGACGGTGTTCGCCTCGAGCTTTGCCGCCGCGCTCGAACTGGTGCGCGAAGGTCAGCTCGAGCTGAATCAGAAGGAAGCGTTTGCGCCGATCTATTTCCGGAAGGGGCGCCCAAAACCGGTCCCGGACGCAGCTCCTGCGCCTGATGCGCCGGTCGCTTAAGTGCAAGAAGGAGAATCTGCCATGGCAAGCCTGGCTGAAGTGCGGGTAGAAGAGGCCGAGCCGATGGAGAACGAATCCCAGGCGCGTCCCGAGGAGTTACGGCTGCTGGAGGCGCTGCTGTTCGCCTCGAATGAACCGCTGGACACCGCGACGCTGGCCAAGCGCATGCCCGAGGGCGTCGACGTCAAGGCTGCGCTCGAGCAGTTGCAGGCCGATTATGCCTCGCGCGGCGTCAATCTCGTTCGCGTCGCCAACAAATGGACGTTCCGCACCGCGGGCGATCTGGCCTGGCTGATGACGCGGGAGAGCACCGAGACCCGCCGCCTGTCGCGGGCCGCAATCGAGGTGCTCGCGATCATCGCCTATCACCAGCCGGTGACGCGGGCCGAGATCGAGGAGATCCGCGGCGTCGTCACGTCGAAGGGCACGCTCGACGTGCTGCTGGAGACCGGCTGGATCAAGCCGCGCGGCCGGCGCAAGACGCCGGGCCGGCCCTTAACCTTCGGAACCACCGAGGAGTTCCTGTCGCAGTTCACCCTGGAACAGCTCGGCGACCTGCCGGGCCTGGAAGAGCTGAAGGGGACGGGACTGTTGGATTCGCGTCTGCCCACCGGGTTCAGCGTGCCGACGCCGTCGGATGATCCGGCCCTGCGGGAGGACGAGGATCCGCTGGAACCGGGCGATGACCTCGATCTCGCCCTTGCGCCTGCGGTCGAGCCTGAGAGCCCGCCAGAAGGCGGCAATGAGGGTGGCAGCGAAGGCGGCGCCGAGGACTGACGTACCGGCGAAATACGGGCCCCTGCGACCAGTTAACACTAGCAAGATTGCGTAGCGCCGACAGCGAATTGGCGCTGCCTTGGTCCTTGTTTTTGAGGTCTGCCAAGCCTAGGTTTCGGTGAGATCGGCCGGGTCCCCGGCCATGCGCGTTTGGAGGGTTGCAGGATGGGTTCACTCAGCATTTGGCACTGGATCTTGGTGATCGCAGTGGTCCTGCTGCTGTTCGGCCGCGGCAAGATTTCGGATCTGATGGGCGACGTGGCTCAGGGCATCAAGGCGTTCAAGAAGGGCATGCAGGACGACGACAAGGCTGCCGAGAAGCCCGAGCCGGCGAAGTCGATCGAGCACAATGCTGCGCCGACCGCGACACGGTCCGACGTCGGCAGCAAGGCCGTCTGAGCCGGAAGAAGCACGCGAGACGCGGGTAGCGGCCCGATCCTGCGCGCAAGGGATTGGGCCGGCTCCGGCTTCGCGTGAACGGAAGACCTCATGTTCGACATCGGGTGGAGTGAACTGGTCCTCATCGGGGTCGTGGCCCTGATCGCCATCGGCCCGAAAGAGCTGCCGGGCGTGCTGCGCATGGTCGGGCAGTGGATGGGCAAGGCGCGCAAGATGGCGGCCGAATTCCAGGGCCAGTTCCAGGAGGCGATGCGTGAGGCCGAGATGGCCGACCTCAAGAAAAGCTTCGACGAGGTCAAGGAAGCCGCCACGGGTTTCAATCCGATGAGCTCGCTCCAGAAGGACGTGAGCGACGCGCTTCGCATCGATGCGCTGGACAAGCCGGCCGAGACGCCGGCCGCTACTGCCATCGATCCGCCCGTCACGCCCACGACACCGGAGACCCCGACGCCGTCGACCTTCATGGAAGCCGAAGCGCATGCGGCCGCGAACGAGCCGCTCGCGATCACCCGTGAGGTCGAACAGGCAGAGGTTGCGCAGGACACCGCGCCATCCGAAGCGATCAAGGACGCCAAAGCGTCATGACCGACGCCGATATCGAGGCCAGCAAAGCCCCGCTGATGGACCATTTGATCGAGCTGCGCTCGCGGCTGATCAAGGCGCTGCTCGGCTTTGGCCTGGCCTTCATCTTCTGCTTCTTCTTCGCCAAGCAGATCTACAACGTGCTTGTCTGGCCGTTCGTGTGGATTGCGGGGCCGGAGAACTCGAAATTCATCTACACGGCGCTGCTCGAATATTTCATCACCCAGCTCAAGCTGGCGCTGTTCGGCGCCGGCTTCATCTCGTTCCCGATCGTGGCGACGCAGATCTACAAGTTCGTCGCGCCCGGGCTCTACAAGCACGAGAAGCAGGCGTTCCTGCCGTATCTGGTCGCGACGCCGTTCTTCTTCGTCCTCGGCGCGGCGCTGGTCTATTTCGTCGTGCTGCCGATGCTGGTGCGCTTCTCGCTCGGCATGCAGCAGACCGGCGGCGACGAGACCGCGCAGATCCAGCTGCTGCCCAAGGTCGGCGAATATCTGTCGCTGATGATGTCGCTGATCTTCGCCTTCGGCATCGCCTTCCAGCTGCCGGTGATCCTGACGCTGCTCGGGCGGATCGGCATCGTCAGCTCGACGATGTTGCGCGAGAAGCGCCGCTACTTCATCGTCATGGCCTTCGTGATCGCAGCCGTGCTGACGCCGCCCGACGTGCTCAGCCAGTGCTCCCTCGCGTTTCCGCTGATGGCGCTCTACGAGGGCTCGATCCTCGCGGTGGCGATGGTGGAGAGGAAAGCGGCCGCCGCACAGGCTGCCACCGGCACTGACGTGTCGACGCCGGCCAATCCGGCGGAGTAGGGCGACCAAGCCCACCGGTGTCATTCCCCGCCTTGTGCGCAATTGCGCACTGGAGCGGGGAATCCAGTACGCCGCGGCCCCTCGGGGAAACACTGACGTCTCTGGAATACTGGATCGCCCGCTTTCACGGGCGATGACAGAATGCTAGGGGAAAGCGCGCCAATGTAAGTTGTCGGCATAAACGTTGACTATTTACGCGCTGATCCAGGACCACAGCCATGCACGACATCAAAGCGATCCGCGACAATCCGCAAGCCTTCGACGCCGGCCTCGCACGGCGCGGTTTGAAGCCGATGTCGGTCTCGCTGCTCGCGATCGACGAGAAGCGGCGTGCGGCGATCCTCGCCTCCGAGCAGGCGCAGGCGCGGCGCAATGCAGCTTCGAAGGAAATCGGCGATGCCAAGAAGGCCAAGGACGAGCCGCGTGCGTCGAAGCTGATGGCCGAGGTCGCCGAGCTCAAGACCACGATGCCCGAGCTCGAAGCGGCGGCAAAAGCCGCTGACGATGAGCTGACCAAAGAGCTGGCCGCGATCCCGAACATTCCGTTCGAGGACGTGCCCGACGGTCTCGACGAGCACGGCAACGTGCAGCATCACGTGTTCGGCAACAAGCGCAACTATGGCTTTGCGCCGAAGCTGCATGACGATCTCGGCACCGCGCTCGGCTACATGGATTTCGAAGCGGCGGCAAAACTCTCCGGCGCGCGTTTCGTCGTGCTGAAAAAGGGGCTGGCGCGGCTCGAGCGTGCCATCGGCCAGTTCATGCTCGATCTGCACACCACCGAGCACGGCTACACCGAGATCAATCCGCCGCTCTTGGTGCGCAACGAGGTGATGTTCGGCACCGGGCAATTGCCGAAATTCGAGGACGATCAGTTCTGGGCGATCAAGGGCGAGCTGCTCGCCTCGCCGGACCATGAGCGGCTGAAGACCGAGCGCCTCGGTCTGATCCCCACCGCCGAAGTGTCGCTCACCAATCTCGCCCGCGAATCCATCCTCGATGAGAAGCAATTGCCGATGCGGCTGACCGCGCTGACGCCATGCTTCCGCGCCGAGGCGGGTGCGGCGGGGCGCGACACTCGCGGCATGATCCGCCAGCACCAGTTCACCAAGGTCGAACTGGTCTCGATCACGACGCCGGAAGTGAGCAAGGACGAGCTGGAGCGGATGCTGTCCTGCGCCGAGCAGGTGCTGCAGAAGCTCGACCTGCATTACCGTGTGATGACGCTCTGCGCAGGAGATATGGGCTTCTCGGCGCAAAAAACCTATGACATCGAGGTCTGGATGCCCGGGCAGGGCGAGGGCGGGGCGTTCCGCGAGATCTCGAGCTGCTCGGTCTGCGGCGACTTCCAGGCACGGCGCATGGATGCGCGCTCGCGCGGGCCCGACGGCAAGCCGCGCTTCGTGCACACGCTGAACGGCTCCGGCACCGCAGTCGGCCGCGCGCTGATCGCCGTGATGGAAACCTATCAGCAGGAGGACGGCTCGATCGCCGTCCCCGACGTGCTCCAGCCCTATATGGGCGGGCTGAAGGTGATCGCGCGCGACTAAAGCGTTTTCCCGCGAAGTGGGCACCGGTTCGTATTCGAAAACGCGGCATAACGAGAATCGCGTTGCGAAGATCGGGCGGCCGGCTATCCTGCCGGCCCGTCCACGCGAACCCTCCGCTCATGGCCTTGCACCGCGACATCTTCTGGGTCGGAAGACAATGGGCGGTGACGGGGGCCGGGATCCAGGCCATCGACCAGCGCCTCCGAGGCGTTCTCGACATCGGGATCGCGCGGCTCTGGGACGATGATCTCGTGCAGAGCCGGCGGGCCAAGCCCGGGGTCAATGCTGCGGATTTCGACAAGGCGCTGAGCGTGGCACGCGAACGCTTTCCGCAGGAGCCGACGTCCGATCCGTTCGTCGCGCAGCTGAAGGCGCTCGGCGTCATCGAGGCTTCCGTCGTGAACCCGGTCGTGCCGGCGATGCAACTGCGTGCAGAAGGCCGGCTTGCGCGCTTCCTGCCGCAATGGCGCGTTCGCCGCTAGCGGGACCAGCCAGGGAACCAGCCGCCGGACCGCAATCGTCCGGTTTGCCTGATCGGCGCTGGCCGGATAAGACGGCTCAGACCCGCTTTCAGGAATCGAACCTTCCGCATGCGCATTCTCTGCACCAATGACGACGGCATCCACGCTCCCGGCCTCAAGGTCGTGGAGGAGATTGCGCGCGCTTTGACCGATGATGTCTGGGTGGTGGCGCCCGAGCTCGACCAGTCCGGCGTGTCGCACTCGCTGTCGCTGAACGATCCCTTGCGTCTGCGCGAGGTCGGCCCACGGCACTTCGCCGTGCGCGGCACGCCGACCGACTGCGTCATCATGGGAGCGCGCCATATCCTGGGAGCCAAGCTGCCCGATCTCGTGCTGTCCGGCGTCAATAAGGGCCGCAACGTCGCCGAGGACGTGGTCTATTCCGGCACCATTGCCGGCGCATTGGAAGGCACCATCCTGGGGTTGCCGTCATTCGCATTGTCGCAGGAGTTCAGCGTCGAGACCCGCGAACGGCCGCCGTGGGACACGGCCCGCAAATTCGGGCCCGATATCCTGCGCAAGGTGATCGCCGCCGGCGTTCCGAAGGACACCGTCATCAACATCAACTTCCCATCCTGCGCGCCGGAGGATGTGCTTGGCATCCGCGTCACGCGGCAAGGCAAGCGCAATCTCGGCTTCCTCAGGATCGACGAGCGCCGGGACGGCCGCGGTAATCCTTATTTCTGGATCGGCTTCGAGCGGACCGCGATGCTCGACACGCCCGCCGACGGCACCGATCTCGCGGCGCTGCGCGAGCGCTACGTCTCGGTCACCCCGCTCAGGCTCGACCGCACCGACGAGGCGTTTTCGGAGCAGCTTGGCCTCACCCTGAAATAAAGGTTAGCCGCCGCGAAGCGCAGCCTCGATGGTCTTGCCGAGCGCGTCGAGCTGAAACGGCTTCTGGAGCGCCGGCCGGTCGCGATATTGCTCGGGCAGGCCGGAGGAGCCGTAGCCGGTGGCGAAGATGAACGGGCAGCCCTTGGCCATGATGACATCGGCGACCGGCGAGATGACCTTGCCGTTGACGTTGACGTCGAGAATGGCGAGATCGAACTCGGTGGATTGCGCAAGCCGCATGGCCTCATTGATGTCGCCCGCTTCGGCGGCAACCTTGTAGCCAAGCTCCTCCAGCATGTCTGCGACCATCATTCTGATCATGACCTCGTCCTCGACGAGGAAAACAGAGCGGCCCGAAAGCCCTGTCGCAGTCATGGTTGAGTCCTTGCCCATTCTCGTAAACGTTCGCAGATAACGATAGGCGACGCAATGCGCGTTTCGGCGAACGCAAACCTCGCAAATGGCTTAGCGCTTTGAAGGCCTTGTTGTGGTCAAATGCTGTGCCGAAAGGATATCATGAGTTCCTGAGCCGGAACAAGATTCTCGTCTCGGGTTCTTGCGGTGCAGTACGGCGATCCGCCAGACGAGGCGAGCGATAGCAGCAATGACGTCCCACCAGCACCCGCCGGAAAAGATGATGTTTCAGCTCACGCTGAGGCGTCGGGGCATCAGCGATCAGGCCGTGCTGCGGACCATGGAAGAGGTGCCGCGCGAGCTTTTCGTCGACGAGGCCGATCGCGAGGGCGCCTATCGTGACAGCGCGCTGCCGATCGCCTGCGGGCAAACCATCAGCCAGCCCTTCGTCGTCGCCTACATGACCGAGCAGCTCCAGCTCCAGAAGCAGCACCGGGTGCTCGAAATCGGCACCGGCTCCGGCTACCAGGCCGCCGTGCTGTCGCGGCTCGCCGGCCAGGTCCTGACCGTCGAGCGCTATCGTAAGCTCGCCGACACGGCACGCGCCCGGCTTGAGAAGCTCGATTGTCACAATGTCGAGGTGATGCTCGGTGACGGTCTCAATCTGCCTCCCAACATCGGCCCGTTCGATCGCATCATCGTCACCGCGGCGATGGAGCAGATACCGGAGAACCTGGTCGAGCGGCTTGAGGTCGGGGGCATCCTGATTGCCCCGGTCGGCCCGCATCAGGGCGTGCAGACGCTGACCCGCCTGGCCCGCAGCGAAACCGGAATCGAGCGCAAGGAACTCGTCGAGGTCCGCTTCGTGCCGGCACTGCCCGGGGTGGCGCGGGAGCTGTAGAATCCCGGATCGGCAGTGCCGCCAACATCTTATTGTGAGGGTTAAGCCGTTATTTACTCGCCGCGTGTTTACTTAAAACACCAGTTCTGTTGCGTACGAGTGAGTAACCATGTCCGCTGTCGCCGAGTTGCTTTACTCGCGCCGCGTGCCGCAGGTCGCGGTGCTGGCGCTGATCTCCTTCAGCTTTGCAGGGTGCAGCGCCGACATGTCGTCGCGGCTGTCCCAGACCAACTTCTCCAATCCTTTCGCCTCCGAGCAGACCGGTTCGGTGCAGCAGCCGCCGCCGCCGCAGCGTGAGTTGCCGCAATATGCGCGGCCGCAGACGCAGCCCGGTTACTACCAGTCGCAGGCTTTGCCTCCGCCCGCGGTATCTGCCCCGCAGTCCTATCCCGTTGCCTCCGGGGGCGGGGTGTCCGGCGGCGGACGCGGCGTCAGCTCATATGCGCCCCCGGCGCAACCGCACCTGGAGACCACGGCGACCGTCCCGCCGCGGTCGGTCGCGGCCGCCCAGCCGGCCGGCGGGACCAAGATCATCGTCGGCACCAGCGACACGCTCGACGTGCTCGCCAAGCGCTATCGCGTCACGCCGCAGGCGATCCTTGCCGCCAACGGCTACAAGGGTCCGCGGGCGCTCTCGCCCGGCCAGCAGCTGATCATTCCGTCGCCGGCAACGGCAGCGGCGCCGGCGCCAGCGACGGCTCCGGTCGCCGCAGCGCCTGCGGCGAAGCCGGTTGCTGCCGTCGCGGCACCGCCGAGCACGCACTTCGTCAACCGCGGCGACACGCTCGCCAGCATCGCGCGCAAGAACCGCATCTCGGCGGCAGAGCTCGCCCGTGCCAACGGCATCGATCCGTCGGCAAAGCTGAAGCTCGGCACCAAGCTGACCGTGCCCGGCGCCAAGACAGCCGCCGTCGCGGCGCCGGTTGCTGCGGCTCCGGTCGCGGCTGCACCGGTGGCCGGAACGCTCCAGCCTGTTGCGGCAGCTCCGGCACCCGCGACCAAGATGGCCACTGCCGCCGCGCCCGTGCAGAGCGCGCGGCTCGCCCAGGCCACGAGCAATGTGGAAGAGAAGGCTGCCGAGACGCCGGCGAAGGCTGCGGAGGCCACCGGCGCGCTGCCGACCTTCCGCTGGCCCGTCCGCGGCAAGGTGGTCACGAGCTACGGTGCCAAGACCAATGGCAAGTCCAATGACGGCATCAATCTGGCGGTGCCCGAGGGGACGCCGGTCAAGGCGGCCGAAGATGGCGTCGTCGCCTATTCCGGCAACGAGCTGAAGGGTTACGGCAATCTGGTTCTGGTTCGGCACTCCAACGGCTACGTCACCGCATATGCCCATGCGAGTGAGCTGTTGGTGAAGCGCGGCGATACCATCAAGCGCGGCCAGGTCATTGCCAAGTCGGGTCAATCCGGGGAGGTGGCGTCGCCGCAGCTCCACTTCGAAATCCGCAAGGGATCGAGCCCGGTTGACCCGCTTCAATTCCTCAATGGGGCGTGAGACTTACGTAGCCTCCGCGCGAACGGTGTCGTCGCCCGGCTCGACCGGGCGACCCAGTACGCCGCGCGGCCTCTCGATTGACAACAACCGTCTCTGGAATACTGCATCGCCCGCTCCAGTGCGCAAGTGCGCACAAGGCGGGCGATGACAGTTGAATTCGGGGTAACAGCTCGCGCTACTACGCCGTCAGCTTCACACCCAGCCGTCCCGCCAGCTCCTGCACGAACTGCCAGGCGACGCGGCCCGAGCGCGAGCCGCGCGTCGTCGACCATTCCAGCGCCTCGCGCTCGAGCGTCTCGTCGTCGACCCTGATCCCGAAATGGCTGCAATAGCCGCGCACCATGGCGAGATATTCGTCCTGGCTGCAGCGGTGGAAGCCGAGCCAGAGGCCGAAGCGATCCGACAGCGAGACCTTCTCCTCCACCGCTTCGCCCGGATTGATCGCGGTCGAGCGCTCGTTCTCGATCATCTCGCGCGCCAGCAGATGGCGCCGGTTGGAGGTGGCGTAGAGGATGACGTTCTCGGGCCGGCCCTCGATGCCGCCTTCGAGGACCGCCTTGAGCGACTTGTAGGAGGCATCATTGCCGTCGAAGGAGAGGTCGTCGCAGAACACGATGAAACGGAAGGAGGAGGCCCGCAGCTGCTCCATCAGGGCCGGCAGGCTCTCAATGTCCTCACGGTGGATCTCGATCAGCTTGAGCTTGTCGGCCGGTTTGCGCTCCGCGTTGATGCTGGCATGCGCCGCCTTCACCAGCGACGACTTGCCCATGCCGCGCGCGCCCCAGAGCAGGGCGTTGTTGGCGGGCAGGCCGTTGGCGAAACGCTCGGTGTTCTCCATCAGGATGTCGCGCATCCGGTCGACGCCCTTGAGCAGGAACAGCTCGACTCGGCTCACGCGCGGCACCGCCGAGAGGCGTCCGTCGGGATGCCAGACATAGGCGTCCGCCCGCTTGAACGACTCGGCCTCGACCGCCGGCTTGCCCTGCGCGGAGAGGTGCGCCGCAATGGTCTCCAGGGCGTGGACGATGCGCTCCTGCGCGAGGTCCGGGCCTGCCTTGGTGACCGCCGCCGTGGGGCGTTTTGCCGCGAGGCGGGTGGGCTTGTTGGCAGGGGTGCGGGGGCCTTTGCCGGCCGGGCTTTTGCTATGGTTTTTGGGCATGTCCGAAGTTCCTGAGAACGCAGCCTTATCGGGCCTGACGGGCCGCCGCAAGGTGGCCCAAAAGGGCAGTCTGGCAGCGTTGCAATTGGGGCAATGGCCGCTATAGTCCGCGCGAATTTGACCGAACCGGTCGCCTTTGAGGGCCTGACCGGCTTTCCCCCGTTCTCGCGAGGATCGTCCGAATGCTGATTACCCCTGCGTATGCCCAGGCCGCGGCCGCTGGCGACACCAACAGCATGTTGATGTCGCTGCTGCCGTTCGCCCTGATCTTCGTGATCATGTACTTCCTGATTCTGCGCCCGCAGCAGAAGAAGGTCCGCGACCACGCCGAGCTCGTGAAGAATATCCGCCGCGGCGACACCATCGTGACCTCGGGAGGTCTCGTCGGCAAGGTCACCAAGGTGGTCGACGACGACCAGATCGAGTTCGAGATTTCCGACGGCGTGCGCGTGCGGCAGATGCGCCAGATGATCTCGGGCGTGCGCGCCAAGGGCGAGCCGGCCAAGGAAAGCGCAAAAGAGAGCGCCAAGGACGACACCGCGGCGAAGTGAGAGCTTCACCGCGAGTCTCAAGTCTCCTGATCTGACAGGTCCAGTCGATGTTGTATTTCACGCGGTGGAAGGCGCTGGGGATTATCCTGACGGCGCTGATCGTGTGCCTCTGCGCGGTCCCCAACTTCTTCCCCGAGGCGCAAGTCAAGAGCTGGCCCGCCTGGGCGCAGCGCCGCATCGTGCTCGGCCTCGACCTCCAGGGCGGCTCCTATCTGCTGCTCGAGGTCGACGCTGCCTATGTGAAGAAGGAGCGGCTCGACCAGGTCCGCGACGACGTTCGCCGGACCCTGCGCGACGCCAAGATCGGATTCACCGGCGGCGTCACCCTGCGCAACGATGCCGTCGAGGTTCGCATCACCAAGGAGACCGATGCGCAGCCGGCGCTTGCCAAGCTGCGCGAGCTGTCCCAGCCGCTGGGCGGCCTGATGGGATCCAGCGGTCAGCGCGACCTCGAGGTGACTGATGCCGGCGGCGGGGTGATCCGCCTGAGCGTCCCGCAGGCTGCGGTGCTCGATCGCCTGCGCAAGACCATCGAGCAGTCGATCCAGATCGTCGAACGCCGCGTCAACGAGCTCGGCACCGTCGAGCCCGTCATCCAGCGCCAGGGCAACGACCGCATCCTGGTGCAGGTCCCCGGTCTTCAGGACCCGACCCGCCTGAAGGAACTGCTGGGCAGGACCGCGAAGATGGAATTCCGCATGGTCGACACCTCCGTGCCGCCGGATCAGGCGCAAGCGGGCAGGGTGCCGCCGGAATCCGAACTGCTGATGAGCGCCTCGCCTCCGCCGACGCCCTATGTGGTCAAGAAGCAGGTGCTGGTCGCCGGCGGCGACCTGACCGATGCGCAGGCGACCTTCGACCAGCGCACGGGTGAGCCGGTCGTCAGCTTCAAGTTCAACACCTCGGGCGCGCGCAAATTCTCGCAGGCCACGCAGGAGAACGTGGGACTGCCGTTCGCGATCGTGCTGGACAACAAGGTGATCTCGGCGCCCGTCATCCGTGAGCCCATCACCGGCGGCCAGGGCCAGATCTCCGGCAATTTCACGGTGCAATCGGCCAACGATCTCGCGATTCTCCTGCGCGCCGGCGCATTGCCGGCACCGCTCACGGTGGTCGAGGAGCGCACCGTGGGTCCAGGACTCGGCCAGGACTCGATCGAGAAGGGCCAGCTCGCGGCCTATGTCGGCTCGATCCTCGTCATCATCTTCATGCTGCTGACCTACCGGCTGTTCGGCGTGTTCGCCAACATCGCGGTGGCCATCAACGTCGCCATGATCTTCGGCTTATTGTCGCTGCTCAACGCCACGCTGACGCTGCCCGGCATCGCCGGCATCGTGCTCACCGTCGGCATCGCGGTCGACTCTAACGTGCTGATCTACGAACGCATCCGCGAGGAGCTGCGCGGCGGCCGCAATGCGATCTCGGCGATCGACGCCGGCTTCAAGCGGGCGCTCGCCACCATCCTCGATTCCAACATCACCACCTTCATTGCTGCCGCGGTGCTGTTCTACATCGGCACGGGTCCGGTGCGCGGCTTTGCCGTGACGCTCGGCATCGGCATCATCACCACGGTGTTCACCGCCTTCACCCTGACCCGGCTGATCGTCGCCTGGTGGGTGCGGTGGAAGCGGCCGCAGAGCGTGCCGATCTAGGAGCCTGATCGTGACTCACACCGTTCTCATCGGGCTCGGCGTCCTTATTGCCATCCTCACCGTGGTCTCGGCCCTCGGCCTGCTGCCGTCGCTGCGCATCGTCCCGGACGATACGCATTTCGACTTCACGCGCTTCCGTCGCATCAGCTTTCCGATCTCGGCGGCGCTGTCGATCGTCGCGATCGTGCTGTTCTTCACCCATGGTCTGAACCTCGGTATCGACTTCAAGGGCGGCACGCTGCTGGAGGTGAAGGCGAAGTCCGGCACCGCCGACATCGCGGCAATGCGTACCTCGCTCGACGGCCTGGGCCTCGGCGAGGTCCAGCTGCAGCAGTTCGGCGGTCCGGAGAACGTCCTGATCCGCGTTGCGGAGCAGCCGGGTGGCGACGCGGCCCAGCAGGCAGCCCTGCAGAAGCTTCGTGGCGCGCTTGGCGACAGTGTCGACATTCAGCGCACCGAGGTGCTGGGTCCGCGCGTCGCGGGCGAGCTCCTGGCCTACGGCATGCTCGGCCTGATGCTCGCGATCGTTGGGATCCTGATTTATCTCTGGTTCCGGTTCGAATGGCAGTTCGCGCTGGGCGCCATGATCGCCAACGTGCACGACATCGTGCTGACGATCGGCTTCATGTCGATCAGCCAGGTCGATTTCGACCTGACCAGCATCGCGGCGTTGCTGACCATTCTCGGCTATTCGCTCAACGATACCGTCGTCATCTACGATCGCATCCGGGAAATGCTGCGTCGCTACAAGAAGATGCCGATGCCCCAGCTGCTCAATGAATCCATCAACTCGACGCTGTCGCGCTCGATCATCACCCACGTCACGGTGACGCTCGCGCTGCTCGCGCTGCTCTTGTTCGGCGGCCATGCCATCCACAGCTTCACCGCGGTGATGATGTTCGGCGTGGTGCTGGTCGGCACCTACACCTCGATCTTCATTGCAGCACCGATCCTGATCTATCTCGGCGTCGGCGAGCACCGCGAAGACGCGCCCGATACGGCGACGCCGGCGAAGAAAAGCAAGGCATGATCCGAACCTCATGCCCTTGCAGGCGTTTGCGAGGGCAGTAAGCCCATTCGGACGAAGCTCATGGCCGGCGATCCCAACGCTCCGCATTTTCCGCGCTCGGCGCCGATCGATGCCTATGGCAAGGGCGGCTTCGCCTTTGCCGGCATGTCGCATCGGGGCTCGCTGCTCTGTCTGCCCGACGCGATCTGGGCTTGGGACGTGACCGACCCCGCGAAGATCGACCGCTACTCGCTGGATCGGGTGTTCACGGCGGCCAACAGCATCGACACGCTCCTGGTCGGCACTGGAACGGGGCTGTGGCTGCCGCCGCCGGAGCTGCGTCAGGCGCTCAAGGCGGTGAGGGTTGTACTGGACACGATGCAGACCGGCCCGGCCGTGCGCACCTACAACATCATGATCGGCGAACGGCGGCGGGTTGCCGCCGCGCTGATCGCCGTGCCATGAGCAACCGGCCATCCGACTCCGCCGCGTTCTGCGCCGATCTCGTGCGCAGCCACGACTTTCCCCGCTACGCCGCGACCCTGTTCGCGCCGGCCGCCGAGCGCCGCGCGTTACTGGCGATCTATGCCTTCAACGTCGAGATCGTTCGCATCCGCGACCAGGTGAGCCAGCCTCTGCCCGGCGAGATCCGCCTGCAATGGTGGACCGACATGCTGTCGGGCCACGTCCATGGCAGCGCCGAAGGCAATCCGGTGGCGGCCGAGCTGCTTCGCGCGATTCGCGATTTCGACCTGCCGGTCGAGTCGCTGTCGCTGCTTGCCGAGGAGCATCAGTTCGATCTCTACAACGACCCGATGCCGACCATGGCCGCGCTGGAAGGTTACCTCGCGGCGACCTCATCGGCGCTGTTCGCCCTGGCAGCGCAAGTGTTGGGACCGCCTTCGGAGGCGGCCGAGCATGTCGCCCGCCATGCCGGGCTGGCGCAGGGTATCGTGCAGGTCATAGCCAATTTGCCGCGCGATGCCGCGCACCGGCAATTGTTCGTGCCGCAGCAGGTGCTGGAGAAGCACGATTGCAGCATGGAAGATGTCTTCGCCGGCAAGGAAACACCCAATCTCCATGCGGTGCTTGAGCAACTCGCGGGTGAAGCCCGGCAGCATATGACCGCGGCTTCATCGCTGCTGGCGCAGCTGGCGCCGCCGTTGCGGCCGGCGTTTCTGCCGCTGCGCCAGGCGCAGGCCGATCTTGAGCGCCTGTCGCGCCCGGGACGCAATCCGTTTAGGTTGCAGCCGACCTCGCGGTTGCGCACGCTCTGGACGCTGTGGCGCGCCTCGCGATCGCGTGAATTTACCAAATAGACGCCGGCTTATCGCCTGGCCCGCCCAAATGCTCTATGCTGTCCTATGGCTGACATGTCCCAAAGCTCGTTCGATCTCAGCGGCCTTCCGGTCGCCCCTGAAGACATTCGCGCCGCCGCCAAGACCATCCAAGGCGCCGTTGTCGAGACGCCCTGTAGCCACAGCCGGACGCTGAGCAGCATCTGCGGCTGCGACATCTGGCTCAAATTCGAGAACCTGCAGTTCACCTCCTCGTTCAAGGAGCGCGGCGCGCTCAACCGGCTTACCGCGCTGACGGCGGAGGAGCGCGCGCGGGGCGTGATCGCGATGTCCGCGGGCAACCACGCGCAAGGCGTTGCCTACCATGCCAAGCGGCTCGGCATTCCCGCCACCATCGTGATGCCGATCGGCACGCCCATGGTGAAGATCGAGAACACCCGGCATCACGGCGCCGAGGTGGTGGTCACGGGCGCGACGCTGGAGGAGGCGGCCGTCTTTGCGCGCAGCCACGGTGAAGCGCACGGCATGGTCTTCGTCCATCCTTACGACGATCCGCTCGTCATCGCCGGGCAGGGCACGATCGGGCTGGAAATGCTGAAGGCGGTCCCGGAGCTCGACACGCTGGTCGTCCCGATCGGCGGCGGCGGTTTGATCAGCGGGATTGCCATTGCCGCGAAGTCGATCAAGCCGTCGCTCAGGATACTGGGCGTCGAGGCCTGGCTCTATCCCTCGATGTACAACGCCATTCACGACGGCAATCTGCCGGCGCGCGGCGATACGCTCGCCGAGGGCATCGCGGTGAAATCACCGGGCAAGATCACCACCGAAATCGTTCGGCGCCTCGTCGACGATATTGCGCTCGTCAACGAAGCCGAGCTCGAGCGTGCAGTCGCGACCCTGATCTCGATCGAGAAGACCGTCGTCGAGGGCGCCGGCGCCGCCGGCCTCGCCGCGCTGATGTCCGATCCGTCCCGCTTTGCCGGCGAGAAGGTCGGCCTCGTGCTGAGCGGAGGCAATATCGACACGCGGCTGATCGCCTCCGTGCTCACCCGCGAGCTCGCGCGCGAGGGGCGGCTGACGCAATTGTCGCTCGATATCCCCGACAGGCCGGGGCAGCTCGCCGCGGTAGCGGCACTGCTGGCCGAAGCGGGTGCGAATATCATCGAGGTCTCACACCAGCGGACCTTCTCCGACCTGCCGGCCAAGGCGACGCTGCTGCAGCTTGTCATCGAGACCCGCGATGCCGCCCATCTCAACGAGGTGATGGCCAGGCTCAGCGCATCCGGACTGAGCGCGCGCTGCACCTGAGCACGCGCTAACGTGACGCCAAATCCGCGACGTGGTCGATCAGCCGGTCGATCTCGGCTTGGGTGTTGTAGTAGTGGGGGGAAGCTCGGACGAGCGGCGGCAGCTCGCGGTTCTCGGCATCGATGCGGGTACTCGACGGGTCTGAAGCGCCGATTGTGATGCCCGCCGCCGCGGCGCTGCTGACAATGGCCTCCGCTTCATATCCATCCAAAGTGAAGCTGACGATGGCGCCAGGCTTGCGGCCAAGGTCGTGAATAGTGATGCCGCGAATGGAAGCGAGGCCGCTGCGAAGGCGGCCCGCGAGCAGCCGGCAGCGCTCCTCGATGGCATCCATGCCGATGTCGAGCGCATAATCGACGGCAGCGCCGAGCCCAAGCCGGGCGGCGTAATTATTCTCCCATGTCTCGAAGCGGCGGGCATCGTCGCGGAGCCGATATTCATCGCGCGAGACCCAGGGCGCTGCAAAATGGTCGATCATCGGTGGCTCGAGCTGTTGCAGGAGCGCCCCGCGCACATAGAGAAAGCCGGTACCACGCGGTCCCCGCAGGAATTTGCGTCCCGTGGCCGACAGCATGTCGCAGCCGATGGCCTTGACGTCGACCTCCATCTGGCCGACCGCCTGGCAGGCATCGAGCAGATAGGGGATGCCGTGTGCTCGCGCAATTCTGCCGATGCCCGCCGCGGGATTGGTCAGCCCGCCATTGGTCGGAACCCAGGTGATGGCGATCAGCTTCACGCGTTCGTCGATCATACGTTCGAGTGCGCCGACATCGAACTCGCCCGTCGCATCGCTCGGCACCACATCGATGACCGCGCCTGTGCGTTTGGCGGCCTGAAGAAACGCAACATAGTTGGCGGCGTACTCCGCTTCGGCCGTCAGGATCCGGTCGCCCTCTCGAAATGAAAGCGAATAGAACGCCATCTGCCAGGCAACCGTCGCGTTCTCCACCAGGGCGATTTCATCCGGCGATGCGTTCAGGAGCCGGGCCACTGAGCCGTAAACGGCTTCGAGCCGATCTGACGCGCGATCGGCTGCGGCATAGCCGCCGATCTCGCTCTCGAGATCGATATGTCCCTTCATCGCCGCGACGACGGGCGCGGGCATGAGAGCCGCACCGGCATTGTGGAGATACGCGAGCCGGGAGGCAGCAGGCGTGTCGGCACGAATCTGGTTGATGTCGATCACGTCAGAGCCTCCATCTTCAGGTTCCTCGTAGACACAATGACGCACGCGAGCAAGCTCGGGCAAACGACTGTTCCAGCTGGAGCATGCAGATCGGGATGCCTATGCTGATCGGAAGCGCAATCTGGCACGGAATCACAGGGAATACCCAATGGCAAAGAACACGATCTGCCTCTGGTACGACAGGGATGCTGAAGCCGCGGCCCGCTTCTATGCCGAGACGTTTCCCGACAGCGCGGTGAGTGCGGTCCATCGCGCGCCCAGCGACTATCCGTCCGGCAAGGCAGGCGATGTCCTGAC
Source organism: Bradyrhizobium sp. IC4059 (assembly GCF_020193615.1). Lineage (NCBI taxonomy): Bacteria > Pseudomonadati > Pseudomonadota > Alphaproteobacteria > Hyphomicrobiales > Nitrobacteraceae > Bradyrhizobium > Bradyrhizobium sp. IC4059. Next base: position 87,354 of record NZ_JADYVH010000005.1, on the reverse strand, counting down.
CGTCGAGTTCACGGTAGCCGGCGTTGCCTGTCTCGGTCTCAATGGCGGACCCGTCTTCAAGCACAACGAGGCCTTCTCGTTCCAGATCGCCACTGACGATCAGGCGGAGACCGATCGCTACTGGAACGCCATCGTCGGCAATGGCGGGCAGGAGAGTGCGTGCGGCTGGTGCAAGGACAGATGGGGAGTCTCCTGGCAGATCACGCCGCGGGTGCTGACCGAGGCGCTGGCCGCCGGTGGCACGGAGGCCAAGCGCGCCTTCGATGCGATGATGGGGATGACGAAGATCGACGTCGCCGCGATCGAAGCCGCGCGCCGCGGCTGAGACGGTCGCGCCTCAGATGCAGAGGCCGAGCAGCTTGACGTGACAGTTGCCGGACTTCGGCTTGCTCGCGGGCGGTACCTCGCGCTTCACCGCGACGACGGGCTCCTTGTCCTTTTTCTTGCCTTTGCCCTTCTCGTAGTCGCCGGCGATGACCATGGCCCAATAGGTGCGCTTGCCACTCGCATTCTTGGCGCTGGCAATGCCGACGCGGGAGGCATTGTGCAGCAACAGGTTCTTGCGGTGCCCGGAGGAGTCGATCCACTGGCCCAGCGTCTTGTCGAAACTGTCGTAGCCGTAGGCGATGTTCTCTGCGGCGCGGCCCGCGCCGGCCGGTGCGACGCGGCGATTGAATGGGCCGAGTGTGTCGTGGCTGAGGTCGTCCTTCGCCGCCATCGCGCGGGCCTGATCCATGGCGATGCGATCGAGGGTGGCGTCGCGCACGACGCGGGCCTCACCATGCTTGAGACGGAAGCTGGAGATCAGCTCCGCCGGTGAGTCGGCCAGCGCAGGCGCCCCTGCCAGCAGCACAAGGCCGGCGATCGTTCCGCCAACCATACGATGCATCATCGTCCCCCGAGCGCCCATGATCTCTGCCAACCCTTCCTGATCCAAGCGCTTCTCGATCGCCATTGTGGAGGCTTCAAGGCGCAGATTCCGCGCTAGCTCGTCGGGAGCTTCGCCTCGAAATTGAAGCGGTCGCGCAGGTTCTTGCGCTGCTCCAGGATATCCTTGAGGAAGGCGCGATCCTGCTCGTTCTTCATCATCGGCTCGATCAGGTCGAGCTGGTTCATGGCGACCAGTTGCAGGACCTCGATGCGTGGCTTGCCGCTGGCGTTGCGTGGCAGGGCGTGCACGACCTGAATGTGCTCGGGCGGCTTCGGTCCCTTGGAGGCGGCAAGCTCGCTGCGGAGCTGGCCCTCGAGCGCGGCCTGATCGGCTTCGACGAAGGCGTAAAGCCCGACACCGGAGCGACGGTCGGCAAAGGCGACGATGGCGGCGTCGCGCACGGCGGGATTCCGGCGGATCAGCTCGGCCAGCACCGGCGCGTCGTTGACGAGCCGGCGGCCGCCGCCCTCGCGATCGGTGAAGTTGAACAGGCCGCGGGTGATGGCGCGATAGACCTTCTTGCCGGTGGCGAGCCACAGGCTCGCGGCGAACGACTTCCTCGCCAGGATCTTTCGCTCTCGCGGCGTCAGCGCCTCGGGCGCGTAGGAGCGCTTGTGCTTGAGCAGATGCCGGAGGTCCTCATAGGCGAGGATGCGATAGAGCCGGCCGCGGCGCTTGAAGCACGCGGCGAGCTGGAAGTCGGTGACATAGGCGCGGCCGTCGCGGCCGACAAGCCAGTTCTGCTCCTTGGCGAGATCGTTGTGGCAGATGCCGGCGCGGCGCAGCCGACGCAGTGCGGCCTTGGCGGAGCGGAAATAGGCGACATCGCCATGGGGCTTTGCCAGGTGCAGCGCGACGCCGTCGACGAAGCCGCGCACCAGAGCGCGGCGCCCGGCCCAGAGCAGCTCGGGGCCGACGTCGAGGCCTTTGGCCCGCACCAGGGCCTGCTTCTCGCGGGCGAACAGGTGGCGTGCCAGCAGAAACGACCACCATGGCACCTCGTCGAGCCGGCGCAGCACCGCGTCGATCTCGCCGCTTTCGCTGCGGAAACGGCCGCGCTCGACGGTCGAGAACACGTCGCGCTTGAGCATCACGCCTTCGGTCCAGCGCGCCGACAGCTCTGCGGCGTCGTCTTTGGGCAAGCTCATTGCAAACTCACGCGGCGGCGGCAATGCGCAGGTGATCGGCGATCCAGCGATCGAGATCGGCGAGCGCCCGTGCGCTCAGCGCCTGCTTCTTGGCCACCGTCTTCTCGTTGCCGCGCAGCCGCGTGCCGTCGGGCTTCTTCGTTGGCACGCTCGTGAGCGGTGGAAACAGGCCGAAATTGATGTTCATCGGCTGGAACGAGCGCGTGCCCGGCTCGATGGTCTCGATATGGCCGCCGGTGATGTGACCGAGCAGCGATCCCAGTGCGGTCGTAGCCGGCGGGCTGACAAGCGTCTCGCCGCGCGCTTCCGCGGCTGCATAGAGACCCGCGATCAAGCCGACGCTGGCGGACTCCACATAGCCTTCGCAGCCCGTCATCTGGCCGGCGAAGCGCAGCCGCGTCTGTGCGCGCAGCCGCAGCTGGCCGTCGAGCAGCTTCGGCGAGTTCAGGAAGGTGTTGCGATGCAGGCCGCCGAGGCGGGCGAATTCGGCGTTCTCCAACCCCGGAATGGTGCGGAAGATGCGCTGCTGCTCGCCATACTTCAGCTTGGTCTGGAAGCCGACGATGTTGTAGAGCGTGCCGAGCTTGTTGTCCTGGCGCAGTTGCACGATCGCGTACGGTTTCGTGGTGGGATCGTGCGGGTTGGTGAGGCCGACCGGCTTCATGGGACCATGGCGCAGCGTCTCGGGGCCACGTTCAGCCATCACCTCGATCGGCAGGCAGCCGTCGAAATAGGGCGTGTTGGTCTCCCATTCCTTGAACTCGGTCTTCTCGCCGGCGATCAGCGCGGCGACGAAGCCCTCATACTGCTCCTTTGTCATCGGGCAGTTGATGTAGTCGGCACCGTTGCCGCCGGGGCCGACCTTGTCGTAGCGCGATTGGAACCAGGCCACCGACATGTCGATGGATTCGCGGTGTACGATCGGCGCGATGGCGTCGAAGAAGGCGAGGGCGTTCTCGTCTGTGAGCTCGCGGATGGCGTCAGCCAGCGGCGCGGAGGTGAGGGGGCCGGTCGCGACGATGACGTTGCTCCACGCGGCCGGCGGCAGGCCGGCGATCTCGCCGCGTGCGATTTCGATCAGGGGATGATCGTTCAGCGCGCTGGTGACGGCCGCGGAGAAGCCGTCGCGATCGACTGCAAGTGCGCCGCCGGCGGGCACCTGGTTGGCATCGGCCGCGCGCATGATCAGCGAGCCGAGGCGGCGCATTTCCGCATGCAGCAGGCCGACGGCGTTGTTGGCAGCGTCATCCGAGCGGAACGAGTTGGAGCAGACGAGCTCGGCGAGCCCGTCGGTGCGGTGCGCCTCGGTCATGCGGGTCGGCCGCATCTCGTGCAGCACCACGGGCACGCCGGACTTCGCAACCTGCCAGGCAGCTTCCGAACCGGCGAGGCCGGCACCGATCACGTGGACGATGTTGGATTGGGGTCCTGTCATAGGGCGGACAGGTAGCGCTTTTCGGCGGAGAGTGGAATCGCCGAGATCGAGTTTTCTGCCACCAGATGCGACAACGCCCGCACGAGGCGGGCGCTATCGGTCCGTTCTAGTGAAGGGCTGAATGATATCAGCCCTGATACTGGCCGGCGGCAACGCGCGGGATGTCCGAGCGATCGAGGCCGATATCGGCCAGTTCACGATCGCTGAGCTGGGACAGCTCGGCAACATTGCGCTGATAGTCCCGGAAGGCCTGGATCATGCGGATGAGCGAGAGCAGCATTGGTAGTCTCCTGTAGTTCGATTCAGCCTTTGCTTGAAGGCCTCATCGTTGAAATGAATATAGGTGAGCGTGGTGCAGTGCGAAAGTTCCGATGTTGCGATGCAGCTAAGCGCTATGCGCATGGCGTACGTAACGGATGATTAACCGGAAGGCGCTCCCGCCCAGAGCTTGGCCAAGGTCGTCCGGTGCCGGCGATAAGTGCCCATGAAATAACGGGTTTATGTCAAAGATTGATCTGGGTCATCGCGGAAATAGGTTGCCTATAAGCGGCCAGCAAGTTCAACCCAGCAGCTTATAGACTCAAGTCATGCCTGCCTGATTCGCATAGGACGCGACGCTATTATATGAATATGGATTCAGTTTAAGATCCATTGAATACCGAAAATGCGCCATGAGCGATGCGCTGGCGCCGCTACAGGCTAGGCCCGCTTGCCAGGGTTCGGCAGCGGCGATTCGGCGCGCTTCGGCTGGGCTGAGATCTAAGGGGCGCGTGCGAGCTGTGCGGCAAAATAGGCCACGGTCTTGGAGTAGACCTCGCTCTTGTTCCACTGCTTGAGCACCTCAAAGTTCGGGCTGCCCGGCTGCCAGTCCTTGCCCTTCTGCCAGCCATAGCCGACCAGATAATTGGCCGTGGAGGCGAGCACGTCGGGCACGTTATGCAGAAGATCGCGCTTGCCGTTGCCGTCGAAGTCGATGGCATATTTCATCCAGGATGACGGCATGAACTGGGTCTGGCCGAGCTCGCCGGCCCAGGCGCCTTTCATGTCGGCAGGCGCAAGATCGCCGCGCTGGACGATGCGCAACGCATCCAACAGCTCGGCGCGAAACTGCTCGGAGCGACGGCAATCGTAAGCGAGCGTTGCAAGCGAGCGGATCGTTGCAAACTTGCCGGTGTTGACGCCGAAATCGGTTTCCAGGCCCCAGATCGCGACCAGGACTTCGCCCGGCACGCCGTAAGCCTGCTCGATGCGCGACAGCACCGAGCCGTATTGCTTCATCCTGTTGGAGCCGCGCTCCAAGCGTGGCGGCACCATGCGGCCGGAGAACTCCTCGAAGCTCTGGGTGAAGACCTTTTGCGAGCGGTCGCGGTTGAGCACGCTCTGATCCAGTGTGACGCCGGCAAGCCCGGCAGTGATGGTCTGCTGCGAGATGCCCTTCGCCGCAGCGTCGGTTTTGAAATCAGCCAGCCAAGCGTCGAAATTGCCCGAGTCGCAGGCAACCGCGGCGGGCGCTGGCTGGACTGAGAGAAGGGACGCGGAGACGGCCAAGGCTGCGAGAGCAAGACGAGAAATCGTCGGAGTCATCAGATGAAATGGATTTCCGTGAATTGACCTGACCGGCAGCATAATCTCGGCTGTAACCGCGGCCAAAGCAAGGCGAGCGGCCCTGTCCGAACCGGCCAGGGCCGCACGTCACGAGATTGTCAGACGTCAGTCCGATTCCGCCACGGGAAAAGGTTGGCCGGGAAGTCGGCGGCCGGCTTGCGCGGCCGATGCGGCGGAGGGGGGACCGGACGTGCGCCCGGATCGGACGCGATCACCTTGCGGTAAAGGTGCCACGTGGCGTGCCCGAGCATCGGGACCACAACGGCGAGGCCGAGGAAGGCCGGGATCGTGCCAAGCGCGAGCAGCACCGCCACGATCAGACCCCAGGCCGCCATCGGCACCGGGTTTTTCGCGACCACGCGCAGCGAGGTGCTCATCGCCTCGAACGCACCGGCATGGCGGTCCAGCATCAAGGGGAACGACACGGCACTGAGACAGAGCGCGGCGAGCGCGAACAGGAATCCGGTGCCGCAGCCAACCACGATCAGCCACCAGCCTTGCTGCGTCGTCAGCACGCGCATCATGAAGTCCGAGAATCCGGTGACGCCCTCGTAGCCGAACGCCGCGACATAGATCGCCTGCGCGGTCGCCACCCAGGTGACGAACAGGGCGAGCAGCAATGTACCGAGGCCGAGCATCGCGCCGAACGACGGCGATCGCAGCACCTCCATGGCATCCCAGGCGCTGGCCGGTTCATAGCGCTCGCGCCGGCTGGAAAGCTCGTAGAGCCCGAGCGCAGCGAAAGGCCCGATCAGCGCGAAGCCCGCGGCGAGCGGAAACAGCAGCGGCAGCACCGAATAGCCCATCACCACACGGGCGAGCACGAGGCCGAGCACCGGGTAGATCACGCAGAGGATGATGGCGTGGCTCGGAACGGCCTTGAAATCCTCCCAGCCGCGCCTGAGCGCGTCGTGCAGATCGGACAATTGTATGGTTCGGATCACCGGTCCAGCCTCATCCGTGGGCTGGGCCATCGTGGGGACATTGCCCTGGTAGAGTGTGGCCATGGTCGCTAGCTCCCTTGCCAAGCGGCTGCATCCGGCGCCGGCAAACGGCGCAAGCGGCCGCCCATTCTCTTGAAATCCCACGATCCCGACCAGACGCGAATTCCGGATGGATCGCGAGCTGAACGGCAAGCATACTCCCAAGTCCGAGTCCTGTCCCTCACGCTTGGGTGAAATTTCGATGCCGCGACGCAATCAATGCGGCGTCATTCTGTCGTCATTTCGCCGCAGATAAGCTGATGCTGCTGTCCGTTCGCGCAACTTCGCGGGCGCGGCGCACCAACTTCGTCTATAAGTGCCACGCAAGGCCCTTCCAACGGATTCCTTTTCGGGGAGCAGACATGAGCATTTTCGGGAAAATCATCAGCGCGATCTTCGGCGGCCAGCCGGCCTCCGCTGCGCCGGCCGGTGGCGCCGCTTCGCCGGGCGCCCCCGCAGGGTCGGCAAGTCCTTCGGCGCCGGCCGCCGCACCCATGGCTGCGGTCGACGTGGCGGCGATCGTCGACAAGGCGGCCGCCGCGCACAAGGGCGAGAAGCTGGAATGGCGTACCTCCATCGTCGACCTCATGAAGGCGCTCGACATCGATTCCAGCCTCGCTGCGCGCAAGGATCTCGCCAAGGAGCTGGGCTACAGCGGCGACATGAACGACTCGGCGAGCATGAACGTCTGGCTGCACAAGCAGGTGATGTCCAAGCTCGCCGCTAATGGCGGCAAGCTGCCGCCGGAGATCAAGCACTGACCGGACCTGGGGTAGTGCCTCAGGGGCCCGCGATCGCCGCGGGCCCTTTTGCATTCAGGCGACCAGATCCGCATCCTCCGGATGCCGATCGAGATAGTCGACGACGAAGCCGCAGCCGGCGATCACCTTCTTGCCGTCGCGCCGGATCAGGTCGAGCGCGCCCTTGACCAGCTCGGAGCCGATGCCGCGCCCGCGCAACGCGCGCGGCGTCTCGGTGTGGGTGATGATTACGGCCGACGGCGTCAGCCGGTAATTGGCGAAGGCGATGTCGTCGCCGACATCGAGCTCGAAGCGGCTCCTGTCCTTGTTGTCGCGTACCGAAGCCGCCATGCGGGGTCCCTCCGAACTGCAGGTGCCTCCTGATCTAGGAGGCTGACACGGCCCTTGCCAAGGTGAGACCAGGGGGAGATTGCGCAGATGAGATATCCGCAAATGCGCGCCGCCCTGACCGCACTGCGGTATGGCCATGGCGCCCGGCGAGCATGGTCCCGCGACTCCGCAAATAATTCCCGATACCGCTCTTGCAAGCCGGAGTTCGGTTCCCACGTCCTGGAAAGGACATACGCCCGAATGCGGCCGGCAGGGTCGCCAGATATTCGGAGTGTCATGATCGCCAGCCGCAGACGTATGCCTCTTTTGCAGGAGGGTACGATGTCGGATTCTGGTTTCTTGAAGACTCATCGAACGTGGGAAGACTGGTGTGGGATGCTGCTGGGCGCGTTGATCGTGGCCTCGCCGTGGTTCCCGATCCAGGATCAGGCGATCTCCGGTCACCAGACGGCCATCCTGAACACGGTCGCGATCGGTCTCGTCGTATTTGGCATCAGCCAGCTCGAATATGTCGCCTTGCAGCGCTGGCAGGAGGTGATGACGATCCTGGCCGGACTGTGGCTCATCGCCTCGCCATACGTGATCGGCTATTCCGGTGAGGGATTTCTCCGCATCTATCACACGACCCTTGGTGCGGTGGTGGTGCTGCTCGGCATTCTTCAGCTATGGCAGGACTGGGATATGAATGACCAGGACTTGCTCAAGCACGGACAATAGACCGTAAGTACGGCGGGCCCGCCGGCCACGAGCGGCGGGCCTGGGCACTCACCGTGTCACGAGATCCGCATAGTCCGGGTGCTTGTCGATCCACGCCTTCACGAACGGGCATTGCGGGATCAGCTTCAATCCGTCGGCGCGGACCTGGTCGAGCGCGCCTTGCACCAGCTTCGAGCCAATGCCCTTGCCGCCAAGCTCCTTCGGCACGTCGGTGTGCTCGAAGGTGATGACACCGCCGTCGAGCCGGTAGTGCTCGGTCGCAAGATGACCCTCCACGTCGAGCTCATAGCGGTGATGGGCCTTGTTGTTGATGACGTCGCTCATATCATTGCCTTGCAGCTGCCGGCCTCGCGCACGAGATCGTAACGCACGGTCCGGCCGGGGTTTCCAATCCGAAGCTGTTCCGTTCAATCGGTCGCTTTGGCGAGCCTGGAATCTTCGGCCTGCGGCTGCGGGCGGAGGCAGCCCTGGCAGATGACCAGGGAGCGGTTGACCCTGGCGTCCTGTTCGGCCTCGATGCCATCCTGCGCCTGCCACCGTTCCTTCGAATGGGGCTGAGCGTCGGCTTGCAACCTGTTGCGCTCGGAGCGGCTGGAGGTTCGTGTCGGCTGCGAGGCGGTGCGGGGCCGGTTGGGATCCTCGCCGGCGCCATCCCAGGCATAGCGCGCAGGCTTGACGACGGGGCTGGATGCCAGATGCGCTTGCGGAGTCGCGGCACATCCGGCGAGCGCCAGTGACAACAGAAGGAGGGCAGGCATTTTGACCATGATGCGGCACTCTGTACGCGAGAACTGAGCGAGGTTGCGTCGATCATGTTTAAGATTCCCTGAACGATATCGTTTGTGGTTGCGACCAACGCCAATGCGATATCTGATCCTCCTGCTCAGCTTGCTCGTGACCGGCGCGGGTGCCGACGACGCAAAGCCGTTCAATCCGGCCGATTATCCGCCCGGCGTGCAGAAGGCTGTGCGCTTTGCCAATGAGGAATGCGAGAGCCAGCAAGGCGGCGAGGTGACCTTCGCGCATGATACGGTGCGCAGGATCGACCTGACCGGCGATGGCCGCGAGGACTACATCGTCGATTTCCAGGACACCAAATGCGGCGATCGCGAGACGACCTATTGCGGAACCGGCGGTTGCGTCATGAAGATCCTGGTGACGCTGCCGGACGGCGGCGTGCGCGAGGTGTTCGACGGATACGTGCTCCGCTATAAGATCATGGCCCCGCCGGTGAAGCGCGGCGCCGCGCGCACTATCCGCTTCGATCTGCATGGCAGTTTCTGCGGCGGCTTTGGTCCGCAAGCCTGCTGGAAGACCAAGGCCATCACGGCGACGCCTTTTGCGTTCAAGCAGTAGGCCAAGTCCGCGGCAGCCGGCCTTGCAGGGCCGCTGGCGATGGCGATAAATGGGCTGCAATGAACGGACGGCTTGCGTGCCGCCCGTCGTCGAAGAGGAAGCCCGATGCAGCCCCTGCGCATGTCCCGCCGCGTCATGAATCTCGCCTATATGCTGACCCAGAATGCGCGGCGGCATGGCGCGCGTCCCGGCTTCGTCTGGGGGGACAAGTCCTGGACCTGGCGCGAGATCGATGCGCAGGTCTCCGCCCTGGCCGCGGCGCTCGCCGCGCGGGGCATAGCCAAGGGCGACCGCATCCTCGTCCATTCCAAGAATGGCGATGAGATGTTTGTCTCGATGTTCGCCGCGTTTCGGCTCGGCGCGGTCTGGGTGCCCACCAATTTCCGTCTGATGCCGGATGAGGTCAGCTATCTCGCGCAGGCCTCCGGCGCCAAGGCGTTCCTGTGCCATGTCGATTTCCCCGAGCACGCCGCGGCGGTGAAGGACGGTGCGCTGGAGTTCACCTGGAGCGTCGACGGCAAGGCCGCGTTCGGCGAGCGCTCGGTGGCCGATGCGATCGCCTTGCACGCGGGCGCCGTTGTGGAGAATGTCGCCGTCGAGCATGACGATCCCTGCTGGTTCTTCTTCACCTCCGGCACCACTGGACGCTCCAAGGCGGCCGTGCTCACCCACGGCCAGATGGGATTCGTCGTTACCAATCATCTCGCCGATCTGACGCCCGGCACGACCGAGCAGGATGCCTCGCTGGTGGTGGCACCGTTGTCGCACGGCGCCGGCGTGCACCAATTGATGCAGACCGCGCGCGGCGCGCGCACCGTGCTGCTGCCGACCGAGAAATTCGACATCAACGAGGCGTTCCGCCTGATCGAGGCGCATCGCGTCAGCAATCTCTTCACCGTGCCGACCATCCTGAAGATGATGGTCGAGCATCCCGCCGCCGGCAAATACGACCATTCCTCGCTGCGCTACGTCATCTATGCGGGCGCGCCGATGTATCGCGAGGACCAGAAGGCGGCGTTGAAGAAGCTCGGCAAGGTGATCGTGCAGTATTTCGGCCTCGGTGAGGTCACCGGCAACATCACCGTGCTGCCGGCGGCGCTGCACGACCCGGAGGACGGCCCGCACGCCAGGATCGGCACCTGCGGCTTCGAGCGCACCGGCATGCAGGTGTCGATTCAGGACGATGAGGGCCGCGAGCTCAAAGCCAACCAGAGCGGCGAGATCTGCGTGATCGGGCCTGCCGTATTCGCCGGCTATTACAACAACCCCGAAGCCAATGCGAAGGCGTTCCGCAATGGCTGGTTCCGCACCGGCGACCTCGGCCACATGGACGAGGAGGGTTTTGTGTACATCACAGGACGTGCGTCGGACATGTACATCTCCGGCGGCTCCAATATCTATCCGCGCGAGATCGAGGAGAAGATCCTGACCCATCCCGGGATTGGCGAGGTCGCCGTGCTGGGCGTGCCCGACGCGACCTGGGGCGAGGTCGGCGTCGCCGTCTGCGTCGTCCGAGAAGGCGCGAAGGCGGTGACCGAAGCGGAGATGGCGGCGTTCTTGTCGCCGAAAGTGCCGCGCTACAAGATGCCGAAGCGCTTCTTCTTCTGGGACGCGCTGCCGAAATCGGGCTACGGCAAGGTGCCGAAGCGCATGGTGCGCGACGAGCTCGAGGCGCGCGGGCTGCTCGACCTCGACAAGGCGAGCTGAGCGCACCAGATGCGGAGCATCAAGCAGCCGGGCGCGCCGCTTCCCGAACGCATTCAATGGGTGGAGGCGAGGGGACGCGCTTTCTCGTTCACACTTCAGGCCGGTCTGCCGCTGCTGGAGGCCGCGCGGCGCGGCTTTGCCGCGGAGGGCTTCGCCGGCGGCGTGCTGAATTTTCGCCATGGCGCGCTCGGGCCGTTCGCCTATGTCATGCCGGCGCTGTCGAAGACCGGTGAGAATGCGGCGTTCTACAGCGATACGTTCCGGCCCGCCGGCGTGACGCGTTTGAGGCTCGGCAGTATGACGCTCGGCACGCGCGACGCTGCGCCGTTCTTTCATTGCCACGGACTGTGGACGGAGGCTGACGGCAAGACGAGCGGCGGCCACATGATGCCGGACGAGACCGTCGTCGCCGAGCCGTTCGAGGTCGAAGCCTTCGGTCTGAACGGTGCGGTGTTCACGGCCGAGCCTGATGCGGAGACCAACTTCAAGCTGTTCGGACCGGTCGCGGCTGCAAGCACCGGCGTGCGCACGACGAGCCGCGCCTTCGCGCTCCGCCTGCGCCCGAACCAGGATTTTGCCGGCGCACTCGAAGCGTTCTGCCGCACGAACGGCATCGCCCGCGCGAAGATCCATGGCGGCGTCGGATCGACCATCGGCGCGCGCTTCAGCCATGGCGGCGTGACCGAGCCGTTTGCGACGGAGCTGGCGATTACGGCAGGGACAATCGCGCCCGGCGCCTCCGGCGCGCTGGAAGCTGCGCTCGATGTCGCCCTGATCGACTATACCGGCGGCGTTGCGGAGGGGCGTCTGATCCGTGGCGACAATCCGGTGCTGATGACGATGGAGCTGGTGCTGGAGGCAGGGGATTAGCTCGTGAGCCGTGACGTGGCAGGTGCAAGATAGCGCTTTTGCAATCCGGATGTTCCTGTCATGTTCCGTTGCGGATGCGAGTAGCGGCAGGACGTCATGGCACGAAGAGGCAATCGAACGATCAACCTTCCAGCGCCGTATCTGAAGCGGGTATGGCTCGACCCGTCGCAGGTTCGCGACCGCGAAGCCTATCCGTTTTGCTTGCCCGTCTTCCCTGATGATTTCGAGCTTAGCTTCGACAGCCCCATCACGATCATCGTTGGAGAGAACGGTACCGGGAAGTCGACCATCCTCGAAGGCATCGCAGCGCTCGCCGGCTATGACGATGCCGGTGGCGGCAAGGGCTACAAGCCGGTCGATCATTCCGAAGCGCGCGAGGAGATGGGCGGCCAACTCTCCAAGGCGCTGCGCGCAAGCTGGCTGCCGAAGATCACCAACGGCTGGTTCTTTCGTGCGGAGAGCTTTTTCTCGGTCGCGCGATATCTGGACAAGGCTGCGCGCGACGCCGGCCAGGTCGGTCCCGATTTCTTGTCGCACTCCCATGGCGAAGGTTTTCTGCGCTTCTTCGAGGAGCGTTGCCAGCGCCAGGGCATCTTCATCTTCGACGAGCCGGAATCGGCGCTGTCGCCGGCGCGCCAGATCGAATTCCTCAAGCTACTGCGGCGCATGGAAGACTCCCGCATCTGCCAGGTCATCATGGCAACGCATTCGCCGATGCTCATGGCCTATCCCAACGCGCGGCTGCTGCGGCTCGGCAAATACGGCCTCGAGCCTGTCACGGTGGAGCAGACCGACCATTACCGGTTGATGCGTGAGTTTTGTGTCGATCCGCGCGGGTTCGTGGAGGCAACGCTGGGGGAGTAAGTGAGGGAATCCCCTAACACCAGCTCTCTCTGTCGTCGTTGCGAGCGCAGCGAAGCAATCCAGAATCTTTCCGCGGCAGCAGTCTGGATTGCTTCGCTGCGCTCGCAATGACGGAGTGTGGAGCAGCAGTGCGCCAACTCCCGTGTCCTGGTCAAGCTGCAACGCGTGAACGTTGCGGCGCGGAGCCGGGACCCAGGAGCCGCAGCATCGCGGATGCATGGGCCCCGGCTCTGCAGCGCACCGCCGAAGGGGCGCTGCGCTGCGTCCGGGGCACGAGAGCTCGAATTTATCTCGCATTGCTACCCGCATACGCGCGGATTCACATCCTCGCGGCAGAGTCCGCCCGAGCTTTGCTGCATTCGTCACCCTCAAAAATGCCGAGGGCGCAGGGAAGGCCGGGTGCCGGCTGGCACCCGCGGTCCACTGTGCGAAGCGTGTGCTTGAAAAAGCTGCACAGCGGCATACAGGTGAAGCCAAACATCCGGCCTTCCCTGCGCAGTGGGTTGACGGCTTATGTCGTGCTCTCCCCGGGGAGCGATGCACTATTGCCCCCGTCGCCTTGCGGATGACTGACGGTGCGGGCCCGGTCGGCCCGCAACGTCACCGCAAGCCTTGGCGCACAGACCCCGGGCGCCAGGACCACACGATTTTGCCGTACGCAGACTGCGCCCGTCGTGTGCGCGCCTCGCCTGCTCACGGAGTGATCCGCCCTGCAAACCGCTTGCGCGCGACGCTGCCTGCGTCCACCACCTCCCATCCCGCGTTCGTGACGATCGCGATGCGCCCCTCGGCCCGGGTTGGGGTGGCCGCAACATGCGATAATTCCGAATTCGCGTAAAGCGAATTATTTCGGCTTGGCCAGGTTGACCCCGGTCTGGTGTTTTGCCCGTCGACCAACCCAATCAATGGTGTGCATTGGCTTTGCCACCGCCGTGCCACGAACGGGTCTCCCCATGGCCCAAAAATGCGCTAGCATGACCTCAGCGCGTGTTCCAAGTCGCGCAGATTGAGAAACGAGGAAACGAGATGAGGATGAGAAGCGGACCGGCGATCGCCGGGGTGGCGGCGCTGGCGGTGGCGGGGATGGCTCTGATGACCGCCTTCGAGCCGGTCTGGGCCCATGGGCCGACGCGGCAGAAGGTGCGGGAATCCATCGAGATCAACGCGGCCCCCGCCAAGGTGTGGGCGGTGATCGGCCATTTTCAGGACATGAGCTGGCTTCAGCCGGTCACCAAGACCGAAGGCGAGAAGGGCAACGAGATCGGCGCGACGCGCAAGCTGACCCTGACGGGCGGCGGGACGGTCGAGGAGGAGCTCTACAAATACGAGCCCGACATGCAGAGCTATTCGTACCGGATCACCAAGGTCGACGTGAAGGTGCTGCCTGTGACCAATTATTCCTCGACCCTGACGGTCTCGCCCGCGCCTGATGGCAAGGCCAAGCTGGAATGGGCCGGCGCGTTCTATCGCGGCTATCCCAACAACGACCCGCCGCCGGAGCTGAGCGACGAGGCCGCGATCAAGGCCGTGAGCGGGCTGTACAAGGCCGGGCTCGAGGCGCTCAAGAAGAAGATCGAGAGCGGCAGCTGATCGTGCGGGCGCTGGTTCTGGCGGCGCTCGCCGCCAGCCTTTGTTACGCCGGCTTTGGAAGCGCGCGCGCCGACGAGGCGTTCGTCACCAACCAGCTCAGCGAAGATCTGATGGTGGTGGATCTCGCTGGCGCGCGCGGCGTTGCGACCATCCCAATCGGCGGCAAGCCGGCCGGCGTCGCCGTCAGCGCCGACGGGCGCTTTGCCTATGTCACGAGCCCGGATGCCAAGGCGGTGACGGTGGTCGACGCTGCCACGCGGCAGGTCGCCGGCCGCGTCGAGGTCGGCGGCGGGCCGCTCGGCATTGCCGTGGCGCCCGATGGCAAGACGGTCTATGTCGCCGATTGGTACGCGGCCGCGGTGCGGGTGATCGATACGGCCTCGCGCAGCGTTGTCGCCAGCATCGCGGTCGGCGCCTCGCCGTCGGGTCTTGCGGTGACGCCCGACGGCAAGCTGCTGCTCTCGGCGGACCGCGACGACGACAGCGTCTCGGTGGTGGAAACGGCAACGCGCCAACGCAAGGCCGTGATCAAGGTCGGCACCCGCCCGTTCGGCGTCACCATCGATGCCGAGGGCAAGCGCGCCTACACCGCCAATGTCGGCTCCGACGATGTCTCCGTGATCGATATCGCGGAAGGCCGCGAGATCGGCCGCGTGCCGGTCGGCATGCGCCCATATGCGGTGGCGCTGACGCTAGGCCGAGGCTTCGTCACCGACCAATATGGCGGCACCGTCAGCGTGTTCGACCTGGCGAGCCTCAAGCCGGTCAAGCGCATCCATGTCGGCGACTATCCCGAAGGCATTGCGGCGACTGCCGACGGCAAGCGCGTCATTGTCGCCTGCTGGGAAAGCAACACGCTAAGCATCATCGATGCGGCCGAGCTCAAGGTGATCGGCGAGATCAAGACCGGCGACGGCCCAAGGGCGTTCGGGGCGTTCCTGCGCAGGACGGAGTAGTTCGTCACAACCCGAGGCCGCTTGCTCCGGCCGGCCGAATTCAAGCGGCCATTCCGCCAGAGCTCAATTGACGTTCTGCGCTTCCAAGATCGTGTTCTCCGGCGCGCCTCGGTCGGTCCAGTCCGGCGGCAGCCCGATTCTTTCTCCGGCCAGGCCTGCCAATCCTGGCGCCCGGCCGAATGTTTCGCAGATCGCTTCCTTGGGCGCACCACCGAGAGAGGCGCTCAATCTGTCGACGGAAGGCGGCGCGGGGACCTTCCCGAACGGGCTCTCCGCGGCAACGAGAAACCTCCCGAAATCGCTTCCGAAAGCCTCGGCCAGATCATAGGCGTCGCCATCGCTCGATACACGCGGAGCGCTGGTGAAGGAGTTCGCTCCGCGCGCCCAGATCATGGCCGCTTGCTGATTGCCGCTGCGGTCGCGGGCCTCGGCCTCGACGGACAGGCTCCCCAGTCCGATCGGAAGGCGCGGCACCGGAATGGGCACGCCGGGAGCGACGATGGACGGCACGACGCTCGCGACCTTGGAGACGCCGGCTGCCGCCGCATCGGTCGGCGCAATCTGTGTGATGACGGCGCGAACATTCAAGTCCGCAGCCTCCGTGGGAGCTACGATCCGGAAGCGCTCGCTGAGCGCAAGACACATCGCTCTGTTGATTGCGTTCTTGATCAGCCTGCGCTGCTGCGGCGTGAACGGCTGGCTGGCTGCGGTCGCCGTGAACGCGGTCGGCTCGATGCGAGCGGTCTTCGCGGCGAGAACATCAGCCTTGCTGATCCGGAGACTGCGACTTGGTCAAGAGACCATCGGATGGCGTGAGATCGTCGTAGGAGGCCAGCGACCCCGCTCGTTCCAGCGGAGCCGCCGCGCAACCGGCGGCCATCGAGCTCAAGACCGCAACTGCGAGCCACCTCATGGCGAGGGAACGAGACCGGTCGCCACTCCCTGGGCCACGCGCCGGGACTGCGCGACGGGCAGGGGAGAAGGTGCGGCGCCCGGCGCCGAGGCGAGCATGGGCTGCCAGGTCACGTTCCAGCGCGCCAGCGTGGCACCGTTGCCATCGAAAACCAGGTCGAGAAAGGCCAGGGTGAGCTCGGCCGTCGCGAGCTTCACCTTCGGGTTGAGCGCCGGACCACCGGTGAACGAGCGATCGGTGAAGATGCTGTGCGAGCCGCCTTCGAACACGGCAAGCAGCTTGCGCGGTGTGGCAATGGCGTTGAAGACCTCCAGCCGGTCGGCAGCGGGTGAGTAATATCCGGGGATCTGGATGACGTCCTTCGTCGCCGTCACGTGCAGGGTTGGAACGGTGATCCTGCTCAACACCGAGGCAAGATCGGGTTCGCCATAGAATGGAGGGGCCGAAATGACGATGGCGGCGGCAAAGCGCGGGTCGCGCGCCTCGACCCACTTGCCGTCGCGCATCACGCGGGCGCCAACCGCAACAAGCGCCGTGTTCGCCCCATAGGAATGCCCCGCCGCCATGATGCGCCGGTGGTCTACGTGGGCACCATGGGGACTCGACAGCATGCGATCCAGGGCAAAGCGCAGATCCAGGGCTCGCGCCAGCGCCTCGCTCTCGTGAGCGGCACGCTGCAGGCGGTCCACGACGGCGAGGGGATTGCCCGCCCAGAGCGAGGAATCGCTGCCCGCATGCTGAACATGCAGGCTGGCGACGCCGCGGGCCGACCAATATCGCCCCAGATAGCTGTAGCCCCGGCGAGAGCCGCCGAGCCCATGGGAGAACACGATGAGCGGCACGCGCGATCCCGGCGCAACATCCGCCGGCCAGTGCAGGCGCGCCGGAACGGGCCGCGAACGCGCCGGATCGACCCAGTCGAAGTCGACGACCGCGGGGGGCGCGGACTGCGCCCGGGCTGGAGGCGCGGCGAGCGTGGCCGTGACGGCGACCGCCAGCAGCGCGGCACCGAACCGCCGTCGGGTCAGGCTTGTCGCTCCGCTCGCACCGTCCGCGCCATTCGCGTGCGCGGATCGCACATGCTGAGAGGAAGTGTCGCTCAACCCGTTCACCATCAAGGCACCTTGTATGAAGTCGCACCGAGTGTAATCGACGTATTGCACTTAGTGTAATTTTGCAAACTGGTCGATTTCATGGCAAAACAGGTCATGAAAAGTTCATCCCGGAAGGAGGAAGGCCTGCGCGAGCGGAAGCGGCGCGAAACGCTGCATCGTATCGCCGAGCAGGGCCTTAAACTGTTTCTGACCAGGGGCTATGATGCCACCACGCTCGACGCGATCGCGGAGGCGGCGGGGATCTCGCGGCGGACGTTCTTCTACTACTTCAAGTCCAAGGAAGAGATCCTCCTGGCGTGGCAGGATGGTGGTTTCAGCGAGACCTTGCGTGCCGCCGTGCTCGAGCAAACGACCAAGCAGTCGCCGCTCGATGCCGCAAGGAACGGCCTGCTGGAGCTGACAGCCCGCTTCCCGGTCGATTACAAGCAAACAAAAGTGATCGAGCGCCTGATGTCCGCGAACGAGTCGCTTCGCATCCGGCAGCAGGCGAAATACGTCGAGAAGGAAGCTGCCGTGTTCGCGGCGCTGTCCCAGATGTGGCCGCAGCCGCATCGGCAGGCTGCGCTGCGCGTGATCGCCATGATGTCGGTCGGAGCCTTGCGGCTTGCGATGGACAGTTGGAATCGCGACCAGGGCAAGCGGCCCTTGGCCGTCTACGTGAAAGAGGCTTTTGCGTGCCTGAACCGGGAGATCGGAGCGGGAGCCTCGCGCAAGGCTGCCGGTCGATCCGGCGAGTGAGTGAGGGCCGGCCCGGGCTCTCGATGGAAAAGCAATACGGCCGCGCGGTGGTGTTAAGCCCGCATCGGAGCTGTGACGCCGATCAGCGCCGGCGCGATGTCACGGATGTGCTCGAACACATGGTCGGGCCGAAGCGCCGTTAGCGCCGCCGGTGCCGCATAGCCCCAGCACACCGCGCCGCAGGCGATCCCGACCGCCCGCGCCGCGTCGATGTCGCGGACCTCGTCGCCGATCGAGATCACCCTGCTAGGCGCGACGCCGGCGCGGCGGATGACCCGGCGGAATTTCGCGGCCTTGCCGAACAGCGACGCTGCGCAGTCGAAATGCGAGAACAGCGCTGCGGCGTCCCCGAGCTTCTCGCGCGCATTGGCCTCGCTGTCGGACGTCACCAGCGCCAGCTGCACGCCGTTCTCGGCCAGCGTTCGCAGCATCGTCTCGACGTCTGCGAACAGCGAAATCTCGGAAGCCGCCTCCGCCTTCAGACGCCGCGCATGCCGCGCGATCGCCGGCAGCTTCCACATGGGCACTTCGAGCTTGGCGAGGATCTCGCGCGACGAGGCGTGGCGCAGCTCCTCGACATCCTCGTCCTTTACGCGGCGAAAGCCGAAGCGGTCCGCGACGTCGTTGATAGTGCGCAGGAACCACGGGAAGCTGTCGGCGAGGGTACCGTCGAGATCGAATATGGCGAGGGAATAGGGCATGAGGCCGGATTTTGAGCTCGCTGACAAGCGTGAGGTCGCCTGCTAATATTCGTGGAGTTCGAGGACAGCCATGCGACACGAGCGGATCGAAATCAACCCTGCGATCGGCCGTTACGTCGTGATCGACGAGGTTCGATTCCGATCTCGACCCCTGTAGCTCCCTCACCGCAACTTACGAACATCGACATTGATGTCGAGCTCGATCTTCGCCACGCAGGTCTGGGTGCTCCTATGCGAGCCGCCTTCATGCCGGCGGCCATCCCGCGCCCGGGCCCCACTGACATTGGCCAGCTTCAGGCAGCGCCATTGCGGCAGCGGCCTGCTGCTTTCGCCTGCAAACTGCCAGGCCAGCACGGCTTCGTCACCGGACTTGTCGGCGCCGATGATATTCGGACAGAGCTCGCGACGGCGACCCTCGTAGACGCAAGTCACCTGTTGCTCGGCGAGGATCGCGTTCCGAAATAGCGTATAGGTTCGACTGGCTCATTGCTCCCTCCAGATCGATCATCTGGCCTTGCCAACCACTTGAGTGTAGTGATGCGGGACTGGAAGGGTAACCATGCCGATCAATGACACCCAGCTCAGCAAATTTCTGAGCCTGGTCCTGCGCCACCAGCCGGAAACGATCGGGTTGGTGCTGGATTCGCACGGGTGGGCCAGCATCGACGACCTGATCGCCAAGGCAAATGCCGCCGGCACAAGTTTGGCCGCGACGATCTGCTGCGCGTCGTCGCAGAGAGCGACAAGAAGCGTTTCTCGCTATCCCCTGGAACTGATCGCATTCGCGCCGCGCAAGGACATTCCGTCTCGGTTGAACTTGCCTTGGCGCCGCAGGAGCCGCCGTCGATCCTGTATCATGGCACGGCGACACGGTTTGTCGAGGCGATCCTGTCCGAGGGCCTGAAGCCGCAGGCGCGCCAGCAGGTGCATCTGTCCTCCGACGAGGCAACTGCGCAGCGTGTCGGTCAGCGCCACGGCAAGCCGCACATCTTCAAGGTCGATGCCGGCAGCATGCATGCCAAGGGATTCAAGTTTTTTCGCGCAGAGAACGGTGTGTGGCTGACCGACCATGTGCCGCCGGAGTTCCTGGCGTAGCTTACGTCCTGGATTTCCAAACGGTCTCCTCGGTCCAGCCGAGTTCGGCGAATTCGGCGGCTCGCAGCGGCGCTTCGCCTTCCGCGAAGAACTCGTCGAGCTGCGGGGGCGCGACATCCGTTTCGCACAGCATGGCATGCGCCTGTCCGCGATGATGAATTTGATGCTGGAAGAGATGCATGAGCAGCCGGTCGCAGCGCTCGGTTTGAACGCTCGTATCGCGGTTGATCCGGACGAAGGCGTCGAGCCGTTCAGTTGTCAGCGCATCGCAGATCGCAATCAGGCGGTTGTCCATTGCGGCCTGGGCAGCTTTGAGCTCGGCTAACGAGGGGTACGGCACCTCGTTCTTCCAGGCTGCCGGTCCGAGCCAGCCCCCTTCAAGCGCATCGATGTAGAAGAAGTCGATGATGTAGATGTGGTTCAGCGTACGCTGCAGGCTTGGAAAGAAGCCGGTGCGGGGGGCTTCGAATTCAGACTGGGATAGCGCAGCGCAGGCGGCGAGCAGGCGATGGTTCGCCCAAGCGTTGTTGTGGGCGAAGGCGCGGTAGGTTTGTACGAGTCCAGCGGACATGTCGGTTCTTTCCCGATCGAATAGTGGCTGATTACGCTCCGCTAATCCGCCCTACAGCCCTGTGGCTTCGATGCAGCGCAATCTACTCCGCCGCCTCGCTCGCCGCACGCCTCCGCTTCGGCTTCCGCGCCTTCTCCAGCACCGGGGCCAGGAATTTCCCCGTATAGCTCCGCGGCGCTTTCGCAATGTCTTCCGGGGGGCCCCAGGCGACGATCTCGCCGCCGCCGTCGCCGCCTTCGGGCCCCAAGTCGATAACCCAGTCGGCGGTCTTGATGACTTCGAGATTGTGCTCGATGACGACCACCGTGTTGCCTTGCGCGACCAGCTCGTGCAGCACCTCCAGCAGCTTCTTGACGTCGTGGAAGTGCAGGCCGGTGGTCGGCTCGTCCAGGATGTAGAGCGTGCGGCCGGTGGCGCGTTTTGACAATTCCTTTGCCAGCTTGACGCGCTGGGCTTCGCCGCCCGAGAGCGTCGTGGCCTGCTGGCCGACATGGATGTAGTCGAGGCCGACGCGGTGCAATGTCTGGAACGTCTCGCGCACGCGCGGCACCGCCTTGAAGAACTCGGCGGCTTCCTCGACGGTCATGTCGAGCACGTCGGCGATGCTCTTGCCCTTGAACAGCACCTCCAGCGTCTCGCGGTTATAGCGCTTGCCCTTGCAGACGTCGCAGGTGACGTAGACGTCGGGCAGGAAGTGCATCTCGATCTTGATGACGCCGTCGCCCTGGCAGGCCTCGCAGCGGCCGCCCTTGACGTTGAAGGAGAAGCGGCCGGGCTCGTAGCCACGTGCTTTCGCTTCCGGCAGGCCGGCGAACCATTCGCGGATCGGCGTGAACGCGCCGGTATAGGTCGCCGGATTCGAGCGCGGCGTGCGGCCGATCGGCGACTGGTCGATGTCGATGATCTTGTCGATGTGCTCGAGGCCCTCGATGCGGTCGTGCGGGGCGGCGCCCTCGCTGGCGTTGTTCAGCTTGCGGGCGATGGCGCGGTAGAGCGTATCGATCAGCAGCGTCGACTTGCCGCCGCCAGAGACGCCGGTCACGCAGGTGAACAGGCCGAGCGGAATTTCCGCCGTGACGTTCTTGAGGTTATTGCCGCGCGCGTTCACCACTTTGATGGTGCGGCGATGGTTCGGCGGACGCCGCTCCGGCACCTCGACCTCGAGCTCGCCGGTGAGGTACTTGCCGGTCAGCGATTTCGGGTTGCGCATGATCTCGGCGGGCGTGCCTTCGGCGACGATGTTGCCGCCATGCATGCCGGCGCCGGGGCCGATGTCGAGCACATAGTCCGCAAGGCGGATGGCGTCCTCATCATGCTCGACCACGACCACGGTGTTGCCGAGGTCGCGCAGCCGCTTCAGCGTATCGAGCAGGCGGGCGTTGTCGCGCTGGTGCAGGCCGATCGAAGGCTCGTCCAGCACGTAGAGCACGCCTGTGAGCCCCGAGCCGATCTGCGAGGCGAGGCGGATGCGCTGGCTCTCGCCGCCGGACAGCGTGCCGGAGGAGCGGGACAGCGTCAGATAATTGAGGCCGACGTCGAGCAGGAAGGTGAGGCGCTCGCGGATCTCCTTCAGGATGCGGCCCGCGATCTCGTTCTGCTGCGCGTTCAGCGCCTCCGGCACGGTCTCGAACCATGCGCCGGCGCCCTTCACGGACAGCTCCGAGATTTCGCCGATATGCTTGCCGCCGACCTTGACGCAGAGCGCCTCGGGCTTGAGCCGAAAGCCCTTGCAGCCCTCGCAGGGGACGTCGTGGAAATATTTCGCCAGCTCCTCGCGGGCCCACTCGCTCTCGGTCTCGCGGTAGCGGCGGTTGATGTTGGTGATGACGCCTTCGAACGGCTTCTTGGTGTCGTAGGAGCGCACCCCGTCCTCGTAGGAGAACTTGATCTCGTCCTCGCCCGAGCCGTAGAGAATCGCGTTTTGCGTCTTCTTCGGCAGATCCTTCCACTTGGTGTCGAGCGTGAACTTGTAATGCTTGCCGAGCGCGGTCAGCGTCTGCACGTAATAGGGCGACGACGACTTGGCCCAGGGCGCGATCGCGCCCTTGCGCAGCGTCAGATCCTTCTCGGGGATGACGAGGTCTTCGTCGACATGCTGCTCGACGCCGAGGCCGCCGCAGGCGGGGCAGGCGCCGTAGGGATTGTTGAAGGAGAACAGGCGCGGCTCGATCTCGGGGATGGTGAAGCCGGAGACCGGGCAGGCGAACTTTTCCGAGAACAGGATGCGCTCGGGCCCGCTCTTGTCGTGGATTTTCGCGGTCTTCTTCTTTTCCTCCGCAGGCGCAGCCGCCGCGGGCGCATCGGCGAACTCGACGACGGCAAGGCCTTCGGCGAGCTTCAGCGCGGTCTCAAAGCTCTCGGCGAGGCGCTGGCCGATATCGGCACGCACCACGATGCGATCGACTACCACGTCGATGTCGTGCGGGAATTTCTTGTCGAGGCTAGGGGCTTCCGCCAGCTCATGGAAGGTGCCGTCGATCTTGACGCGCTGAAAGCCCTTCTTGAGCCATTCGGCGAGCTCCTTCCTGTACTCGCCCTTGCGGCCGCGCACGACGGGGGCGAGCAGATAGAGGCGGGTACCCTCGGGCAGCGCCAGCACGCGGTCGACCATCTGCGAGACGGTCTGGCTCTCGATCGGCAGGCCCGTGGCCGGCGAATAGGGCACGCCGACGCGGGCCCAGAGCAGGCGCATGTAGTCGTAGATCTCGGTGACGGTGCCGACGGTCGAGCGCGGGTTCTTCGACGTCGTCTTCTGCTCGATCGAGATCGCCGGCGACAGGCCGTCGATCTGGTCGACGTCGGGCTTCTGCATCATCTCCAGGAACTGGCGGGCATAGGCCGACAGCGATTCGACGTAGCGGCGCTGGCCCTCGGCATAGATGGTGTCGAAGGCGAGCGAGGATTTGCCGGAGCCGGATAGCCCGGTGAACACCACCAGCTTGTCGCGGGGAATCTCGACGTCGATATTCTTGAGGTTGTGCTCGCGCGCGCCGCGGATCGTAATTGCGCGCAGGCTGGAGCCCGCGTTCTGTTGTTGGCGCTTCGCCTTGATCACTTCATCCATCCGAGTTGCCCTCAAGGAAGCCCAAAGGTGCGCGATCGCGCCAACAAAAAAGGCGCGCTGCGCCCGGAACCGGGATCGGCGCCGATGGGTATGGCAGCGAACGTAGGAAGAACGGCGGCGGATTTCCAGTGGGACTTGCGAATCGTCAACGGATTGTTGGCGTGCTGGCGGGATCTGGCAGCAGGAACGCGCGGAACCGCTCGCGGAGCACCCAGCCAAAACAAAAAGGCCGGCGCGAGGCCGGCCTTTCGTGACGATGTGACCTCGGCAGGGAAGTTCAGTACTTCGCGACCACCGGGCCACCGAAGGTGTAGTTGAGTCGAACGGTAGCCATGTCCACGTCCTGCTTGATGCTGTCGGTGCGAGTGGTCACGCCGAGGAAGGTGAAGGTCTCGTTGTGCCTGCCCATGAACAGGTGGTTGTATTCGACAGCGACCGACCAGTTCGGGGCGAAGCCGAATTCTATGCCGGTGCCGACGGTACCGCCCCAGCGCGTTTCGTTCGCGGTGTCGAGCGTAACGCCGCCAAAACTGCCAGTGTACTTGTTGTGAGTGACGGCAGCGCCGCCCTTCACGTACCAAAGCACGTTGTTCCAGGCATAACCGACCTGGCCAGTGAAGAGGCCGATGGCGTCGATCCTGGTCTCGTTCACCAGCGGCGCGAGCGCGGCAGGCGAGCTGATGTTCGAACCCTTCAGGTCAGCCCAGTCGCCCTGGGCTTCGAGACCGAACACCCAGTTGGCGGACTGCCAGCGATAACCGATCTGGCCGCCGACGAGTGCGCCGGTCGCATTGTGACAACCTTCGGCCACCGCCGGAGCGACCACGAAGGGGCCGACACTGGTGAGATCCCAACAGTTGCGGCTCCAGCCACCGCCGGCGTTGGCGCCGAGGTAGAAACCGCTCCAGTTGTACACCGCGATCGGTGCCACCGGAGCCTTGGTGTAGGGGCGGGCTGCCAAATCGGCCGCCGAGGCCGGTGCCAACGCGCTGAGTGCGAACAAGCTGGCCGAAGCCAGCAAAAGCTTCTTCATATCCATTCCCCACTTCCATTTCTCATTCCGGTCTTCCGGAGAGCGGAAGAGCAGCGGACCTTATGACTCAAGCAACGTCATTGCTTTTACACCATTGAAGCCAAAGGTTGTGTCACCCAGCGGCCACACCCCTTCGAAAACGCGAGCGAACGGGCGGCCGCAACAAACAAAAAGGCCGGCGCGAGGCCGGCCTTTCGTGACGATGATGCGTCAGAGACGAAGCTCAGTACTTGGCGACGACCGGGCCGCCGAAGTGGTAGTTCACGCCGACCTGCACGGTGTGGAGGTCGAGAGTGCCGGTGTTGACCGGGAAGACGCCCGAGAAGTAGGTCTCGCCGCCCAGGCTGCGATAGAGGTACTCGCCCTTGACCGACCAGTTCGGAGCAAACATCGCCTCGACGCCCGCGCCGACCGTCCAGCCCGAATGGAACTGGCTCTCCGAGAGGCTCAGAACAGGGGGCGCGCTGACGCTGATCTTGTTGTTGATCCAGGCGTAACCACCCGTGGCGTACAGCAGGACGCTCGGGGAAGCGAGCCAGCCGATGCGACCACGCACGGTGCCGAGCGCGTCGATACGCGAACTGACCGTCGTGGGAACGAGGGCGCCACCAAAATCAACAAGACCGGTCGCCGAGGCGTTTACGTCAGCCCACGCGCCATCAGCTTCGATGCCGAACACGACGTTGGAGGTCTGCCAGTTGTAGCCAACGGTGCCGCCGACGAAACCGCCCTGCATGCGCGGATCATCGGAGCTGTTTTCCCAGGCGCCGCCACCGACGATACCCAGGTAAAAGCCGGTCCAGTTGTAGACCGAGGCAACAGGCGCAGGCGCCTTGGTGTAGGGGCGGGCTGCCAGATCAGCAGCCGAAGCGGGGGCCGCAAGGGCGAATACACAGGCCGAAGCCAACAAAACCTTCTTCATTTTCAACTTAATCCCAGTCCCAGTTTCTGTTGTTGCCTTCCGTGGCGGAAGGGCAGCGGACTCAAACGGCCCAACTGACGCCGTCTTTACACCATCAAAGCCGCAAGTTGTGTCTCCGAAAAGCCACAACAGTCCAAAAGGTGATGGTTGCTGACTTATTTACGTCCAGGCATGTGCCGAAAAAAAGAAGGGCCGGCGCTGGGGCCGGCCCTTCGTTTCGCTCACGATAGGTGGGATATCAGTACCTCGCGACCAGCGGGCCGCCGAAGCGATAGTTCAAGCGGACTAGACCCATGTCGACGTCCTGACTGATGCGATCGCTCCCGAAGGCAACGCCCGCAGGCGTCGTGAAGGCGATCGTACGGTCGCCGAGG
The DNA here is from genome assembly GCF_020193615.1 of Bradyrhizobium sp. IC4059. NCBI lineage: Bacteria > Pseudomonadati > Pseudomonadota > Alphaproteobacteria > Hyphomicrobiales > Nitrobacteraceae > Bradyrhizobium > Bradyrhizobium sp. IC4059. The sequence continues at coordinate 61,575 of NZ_JADYVH010000005.1, read as the reverse complement.
AAGATGTGGTTGTACTCGACGCCGAGCGTCCAGTTCGGAGCAAATCCGAATTCCAGGCCGGCGCCAACGGTGCCGCCCCAGCGGGTCTCGCGAGCCGACGCCAGCAGCGTGCCGGCGCCAGGCGTGCCAGGAGCGGCATAGACGTCGTACTTGTCCCCGACTACGGCGGCGCCGCCCTTCACATAGAGCAGCACGTTGTTCCAGGCATAACCGACCTGGCCCGTGATCAGGCCAAAAGCATCGATGTGAGAGCGGTTACGATCACCGGTGACCAAAGCGCTTCCAGGGAAGAGGAGGCTGACGTTGTCCCCCGAGAAGTCAGCCCAGTTGCCCTGGCCCTCGAGGCCGAACACCCAATTGGCCGACTGCCAGCGGTAGCCGATCTGACCACCGACCGTGCCGCCGGTCGCATCGTGACAGCCTTCAGCCACCAGAACGCCCGTGACCGGGGTCACGAAGTCCCAGCACTTGCGGCTCGTGCCGCCGCCGCCGTTGACGCCGATGTAGAAGCCGCTCCAGTCGTAAACCGCGGCGACCGCCGGGGCCGGAGCCTTGGTGTAGGGACGCGCAGCCATATCCGCCGCGCTTGCCGGAGCCGACAGCCCCAATGCCATTGCACTGATTACGCCGAAAAGAATCTTATTCATTGCAGTCTCCCCAAGTTTCGTCCGCTTCATGAAAGTCCCTGAAGCGGCTGATCAGACGCGACACCCATATGAATCAATTCCAAGGCAAAGGTAGCCTAAGGAAAGGGCAGAGTCCGTCTCCGGAAAGCCACACTCGCCAGACTATTGACAGGTTCCATCTTGATGAATGTTAAGAGTTTTTTCCTATTCAAGGGAACTCGAAAAGGTTCCATTCGGGGCTGACGTTTTTCGCGGCACGCGGGAAAATGTCTGCCCGCCCATGATGAAGAACAAATCTGGAACAAACGTGCGCGCGATGCTATATGTGGGGATAACCTTGGGGGTGGCAGGCTGATCGGTGTCCGCAAGCGTATAGGGTCGCCCTAGGGGGCGCAGAGGAACGCGGGCAGCGGATTCGCCCTTTTGAAATTCAGTGGCATTCGGAGTGGAGAGCGGCGATGGCGGGAAGCGTCAACAAGGTCATTCTGGTTGGAAATCTCGGCAAGGATCCCGAAATCCGCCGCACCCAGGACGGGCGGCCGATCGCGAATTTGAGCATCGCGACCTCGGAGACCTGGCGCGACAAGAACACCGGCGAGCGCAAGGAGAAGACCGAGTGGCATCGCGTCGTGATCTTCTCTGAGCCGCTTTGCAAGATCGTCGAACAGTATCTGAAGAAGGGCGCAAAGGTTTACATCGAAGGCGCGCTCCAGACCCGCAAGTACACCGACCAGAGCGGCGTCGAGAAATACTCGACCGAGGTCGTGCTGCAGGGCTTCAACTCAACGCTGACGATGCTGGACGGCCGCGGTGGCGGCGGCGGAGGTGGCAGCTTCGGCGACGAGCCGGGCGGCGACTTCGGCTCCTCCGGACCCGTCAGCAGCGCGCCGCGCCGTCCCGTTGCCGCCGGCGGCGGCCGCAACAGCGACATGGACGACGATATCCCGTTCTAGGACTTCGGAAGAGGCGGCTAGTCTCGGCGCAGATAACGGCCAACTCGGTTTTCAAGGATCCGCACCAGGACAGGATCCATGAATTCATAGTCGTCCGGAATGTCGAGACAGATGACCCGTTTGTTGTACAAGCTGGAGCGGAATTTCCGGTTCAGCTTGGTCCGGTGGGTCTTTTCCATGACGAAGATGACGTCGGCCCATTCAATCTGCTCGGCGGACAGCAAGACGTCCGCGCCGTTCGAAATGCCGGCCGAGTCGGTATCGATCCCGGGCCAGGTCGAAAACACCTGCTCGGCGGTAGGGCTGCGGAGGCGATTGGCGCTGCAGACGAAAAGGACGTTGGTCACTTTGCCGCTCTCGGAGACGATCGGTCAGGTATCGGCGGGATGATTGGTCAGTGCTTTTCGGGCGGGCTTCCGAGAGTTCCTGCTACATAAATACAGTTCTTTGGTCGACGGCTTTTCCGGCCTAAGCTTATGTGCGCCTCAAGTCTTCGGCGAGATGTGATGTGAATGATATTAACTTTCATGTTAATCATACTCACATCAGTCTCCGCCGGACACGAGGAAGCCCTGCATGAGCCTTGCGCCGCTGCTTGAGGCCGCGCCGGTGGTCCCGCTGCATGCCTTTGCCGCAATGGCCGCCCTTGTGCTTGGCCTCTTCCAGTTCTCCGCCCCCAAGGGCACGCTGCCGCACCGGACTATCGGCTGGATCTGGGTGGTCCTGATGGTGTTCGTGGCCGCCTCGTCGTTCTGGATCCACGAGATCCGTCTGGTCGGGCCGTTCAGCCCGATCCATTTCTTGTCGATCTTCACCCTGGCGGTGCTGCCGCTGGCGGTATGGCGTGCGCGCACCCATCGCGTCGCCGACCACCGGCGGATGATGATCTTCATCTTTTTCGGCGCCCTGGTGGTGGCGGGACTGTTCACGCTGGTGCCTGGGCGCATCATGCACCGGGTGACTTTCGGGGCGTGAGAGCCGGTTCCGCCCAGTCCGTTCCGGCCTCGTCCGCGGCCGTGGCGCGAAGGGCGTAAGTCTCTGGAAAAACAGTCGGAAAAAGCGCTTCCCCAGAGCTCGGCAAGGGTGGTTATCAGGGGTGTGATGCGCTATATGATTCCCAGATAAAACCTCACCGGATTTCCCCTTGGCTGACGACGATAACAAGCCCGGCGACCAGCCGGCGCAACCCTCGGACATTCGCCCCGTCTCCATCCTCGACGAGATGAAGAAGTCCTACCTCGATTACGCCATGAGCGTGATCGTGTCGCGCGCGCTGCCCGATGCGCGCGACGGCCTGAAGCCGGTGCATCGGCGCATCCTGTTCTCGATGAACGAGCAGGGCTTCACGCCCGACAAGAAGCACAAGAAGTCCGCCGGTATCGTCGGTGACGTCATGGGTAAATACCACCCTCATGGCGACCAGGCGATCTACGACGCGCTGGTGCGCATGGCGCAGGACTTCTCGATGCGCGAGTTGCTGGTGGACGGGCAGGGCAATTTCGGCTCGGTCGACGGCGACCCGGCGGCGGCCATGCGCTACACCGAGTCCCGCCTGACCAAGATCGCGCTGAAGCTGCTTGAGGACATCGACAGCGACACCGTCGACTTCCAGGACAATTACGACGGTTCCGAGAAGGAGCCGGTGGTCCTGCCGGCGCGGTTCCCGAACCTGCTGGTCAACGGCGCGGGCGGCATTGCCGTCGGCATGGCGACCAACATCCCGCCGCACAATCTCGGCGAGGTGATCGACGCCTGTATTGCGCTGATCGACAATCCCTCGCTGACCATCGACGAGCTCATCAACATCATTCCCGGCCCGGATTTCCCGACTGGCGGTATCATCCTTGGACGCCAGGGCATCCGCAGCGCCTACCATCTCGGCCGCGGCTCCATCGTGATGCGCGGCAAGGTCACGTTCGAGACCATTCGCAAGGATCGAGAGGCGATCGTCATCACCGAGATTCCGTATCAGGTGAACAAGGCGACGATGGTCGAGCGCATCGCCGAGCTCTACAAGGAAAAGAAGATCGAGGGCATCTCCGACCTGCGCGACGAGTCCGACCGCGAGGGCTATCGCGTCGTCGTCGAGCTCAAGCGCGACGCCGTGCCCGACGTGGTACTGAACCAGCTCTACAAGTTCACCCCGCTGCAGACGAGCTTCGGCGTCAACGCGGTTGCGCTCGATTCCGGGCGTCCGCAGACGATGAATTTGAAGGATATGTTGACGATCTTCGTCGGCTTCCGCGAGCAGGTCGTTACCCGGCGCACCAAGTACAAGCTGCGCAAGGCGCGTGAGCGCGCCCATGAGCAGGTCGGCCTCGCCATCGCGGTCGCCAACATCGACGAGATCATCAAGGTGATCCGCACCTCGCCGACACCGGCGGCGGCCCGTGACACCCTGATGACGCGCGATTGGCCCGCGCGCGACGTCGAGGACATCATCACGCTGATCGATGACCCGCGTCACCGGATCAACGAGGACGGCACGATCCGCCTGTCGCTGGAGCAGGCGAGGGCGATCCTCGAATTGCGTCTCGCACGTCTCACCGCGCTCGGCCGCGACGAGATTGGCGGCGAGCTGTCGAAGCTCGCCGGGGAGATCGGCGACTATCTCGCGATCCTGCGCTCACGCGCGCGCATCCTGGACATCATCAAGACCGAGCTTGCCGAGGTGAAGGCCGAGTTCGCAACGCCGCGCCGCACCGTGATCATGGAGCAGGAGGGCGAGGTCGAGGACGAGGACCTGATCCAGCGCGAAGACATGGTCGTCACCGTCTCGCATGCGGGCTACGTCAAGCGCGTTCCGCTATCGGCCTATCGGGCGCAGCGCCGCGGCGGCAAGGGCCGCTCCGGCATGCAGACCCGCGACGAGGACTTCGTCAGCCGGCTCTTCGTCGCCTCGACCCATACTCCGGTGCTGTTCTTCTCCTCGCGCGGCCAGGTCTACAAGGAAAAGGTCTGGCGGCTGCCGATGGCCGCGCCGAACGCGCGCGGCAAGGCCATGATCAACATCCTGCCGCTGGAGCAGGGCGAGCGCATCACCACCATCATGCCGCTGCCGGAGGATGAATCGACCTGGGGCCAGCTCGACGTGATGTTCGCGACCACGGGCGGCAACGTCCGGCGCAACAAGCTGTCCGACTTCGTCGACGTCCGCCGCTCCGGCATCATCGCCATGAAGCTCGACGACAACGAGGCGATCGTCGACGTGCAGATCTGCACCGAGCGCGACGACGTGCTGCTGACCGCTGCGGGCGGCCAGTGCATCCGCTTCCCGGTCACCGATGTGCGCGTATTCACCGGGCGCACCTCGATGGGCGTGCGCGGCATTGCGCTCGGCGAAGGCGACAAGGTGATTTCGCTGGCGATCCTGCGCCACGTCGACACCACCTCGGACGAGCGCTCGGCCTATTTGAAGATGCGCCGCGCGGTCGCGGGCGAAGCCGCCGCAGACGAGGCGCCGGCCGATGCCGAGGCCGAGGAGACCTCGGGCAGCTTCCAGCTCCCGCAGGAGCGCTATGTCGAGATGTCGGCGCAGGAGCAAGTCGTGCTGACCGTCTCCGTCAACGGCTACGGCAAGCGGACCTCGTCCTACGAGTACCGCACCACCGGCCGCGGCGGCAAAGGCATCGTCGCCATGAGCGTCAACCACCGCAACGGCAATCTCGTCGCCTCGTTCCCCGTGGAGGAGGCGGATCAAATCATGCTGGTCACCGACAAGGGCCAGCTGATCCGCTGCCCGGTCGAAGGCATCCGCATCGCCGGCCGCTCGACGCAAGGCGTGATCGTGTTCGACACCGCCGAGGACGAGCACGTGGTGTCAGTCGAGCACATCACGGAAGAGGCCGAGAACGGGAATGGAGCGAACGGGGAATAGAGGCTGGCGAATCGGGACTCATCCACCCGCCGTTCCTCGCAGCCGATAGTGCCCCCTGAACGAGATCGCGCCCGTCGGGCCATTCCGACGGGCGCGAGCGTCGCGTAGTCTGCGACGAGACGTCACAAATGTTCCTGGGGTCTTGAGGGACCCGCCCGACGCGAACCTGACAGATCCGATTACGGCGTGCGGTTGGCGGTCACGAGGCGGGCCTCGCGGACGTTGGCCTTGGTGCCGGCGCTACGCAGGCAGGACGCTTCGAAGTTCGGCCAGGCCTGCTGCGAGCAGTCACGGCCGATGCTGCGGATGTCGAGCCGGTCGCTCTTGGCCAGCGGCTGCGGCACGCTGGCTTCGACCTTCGGAGCAAAGCCGGGCAGGAGGGTGAGGGCCGCGGCAACACACGCAGACAGAGCGATCGCTGAAATGGTCTTGATCATGACAGTCCCCTGTGATGCGGCCGCCTACGCCCAGTACGCGGCCCGTCATTCGTTGGCCGGATTAGTAACCATGGCCAGTTTCCGGACGTCTTCGCCGATGTGGGAAATGGTTTCGTTCGCGCTCCGTTTTGTTTCGTGGCCGCCCCGAGACGAAACAAACCGGCTGCCGCTGACGCCCAACGGGACATTTTCGGAGGGGCTGGACCGGAAACGGGCTAGGAACCTGCCCGGCTTGCCGGCCCGGGCGGGGCGCGGTAGGACGGGGCCATGCCGCGCATCGCCTTCTACCCAGGTTCCTTCGACCCCATCACCAACGGCCATCTGGACGTGGTCCGGCACAGCGTTTCCTTGTGCGACAGGCTCGTGGTCGCGATCGGGGTGCATCCCGGCAAGAAGCCGCTGTTCTCGACCGAGGAGCGCCTCAAGATGCTCGAGGACGTCTGCGGTCCGATCGCGGCGCAGGCCGGCTGCGTGCTGGAGGCGACGACGTTCGACGATCTGTCGGTGACCGCGGCGCGCAAGCACGGCGCGACCATCATGATCCGGGGCCTGCGCGACGGCACCGACCTCGATTACGAGATGCAGCTCGCCGGCATGAACGAGGCCATGGCGCCGGAGGTGCATACGGTCTTCCTGCCGGCCTCTCCCATGGTCCGCCCGATCACCGCCACTTTGGTGCGCCAGATCGCCGGCATGGGCGGGGACGTCTCGGCCTTCGTCCCGCCGCAGGTCGCGGCACAGCTCAAGGCCAAATTCGCCTGAAAACGGCGCGCTTCCTCTTCTCTCTGATCCGGAGTTGTCATGATCCGAATTCTCGCAGTTCTTGCCGCGCTTCTGTTCGCGGCGCCGGCGGTGGCGCAGCAATTGCCAGCAAATCTCGACAAGGCCAACGCCATCGTCATCGACAGCACCAAGGGCCGCATCGTCATCAAGCTCAGGACCGACATCGCGCCCCAGCATGCCGAACGCATCAAGCAGCTGGCGCGCGAAGGCTTCTACAACAACGTGCCGTTCCACCGCGTCATGGACGGCTTCATGGCGCAGACCGGCGACGGCCAGAACGGCAACGGCACCGGCGGCTCGAAATACCCGAACCTGAAGCAGGAATTCTCCAAGGTGCATTTTGCCCGCGGCATCGTCGGCATGGCCCGGCGCGGCGACAGCGTCGACAGCGCCAACTCGCAGTTCTTCATCATGTTCGCCGACGGCGGCAGCCTCGACGGCCAGTACACCGTGATCGGCGAGGTGGTGCAGGGCATGGACGTCGTCGACAAGCTGAAGAAGGCGCCCCCCGGCTCGCCCGGCGGCTCCGTCACCGATCCCGACAAGATGGTGAAGGTGCAGGTCGCCTCAGACATCAAATAGGCGCGGCCATGGCGCGCCGCGGTGGCAGGCTCCTGCTGGTTGCCGCGGTGCTGTTGCTCGCCACCTCCCGTGCGGCCGTGGAGGCCGCCCAGGTCGACACGATCCAGGACATCTTCCGGCACCTGCGCACCTGCTGGAGACCGCCGTCGCCGGCGAGGGCCCGCCCACTCGACATCACCGTCCTGGTGAGCTTTAACCGGGCCGGAAACATTCTGGGCCATCCGAGGATTACCTATGAATCCGCGGAGGCCTCTGACAACGACCGGCTGCAATACCGGATCGCGGTGATGGAGGCGTTGCAACGCTGCACGCCGGTGCCATTTACCGATGCAATGGCCGGCGCCGCCGCGGGACGTCCATTCGCGATCCAGTTCCGCAGCCGCAAGACGTCACCCGACAAGACTTCACCCCCAACGCAAGAGAGACGAGCATGAGCGTCACCGAAAACACCCTGATCCTCGAGACCACGCAGGGCCCCGTCACCATCGAGATGCGCCCCGACCTCGCGCCCGGCCATGTCGCGCGTATCAAGGAGCTGGTCCGTGAGGGCTTCTACGACGGCATCGTGTTTCACCGCGTGATCGAGGGCTTCATGGCGCAGACCGGCTGCCCGCACGGCACCGGCACCGGCGGCTCCGGCAAGAAGCTGAAGGCCGAGTTCAACAAGGAGCCGCATGTGCGCGGCACCGCCTCGATGGCCCGCGCCGCCAATCCCGATTCCGGCGACAGCCAGTTCTTCATCTGCTTCGACGACGCCCGCTTCCTCGACAACCAGTACACGGTGTGGGGCAAGGTCACCGACGGCATGGAGAACGTCGACAAGATCAAGCGCGGCGAGCCGGTGCAGAACCCCGACAAGATCGTCAAGGCGCGGATGGCCGCAGACAAGGAATAGTCACTCGATCCTCATCCTGAGGAGCGCGGAACGCGCGTCTCGAAGGATGAAGGCCCCACTGCTGCAACCCGGCCTTCATGGTTCGAGACGGCGCTAAGCGCCTCCTCACCATGAGGGTCTGGCTGTGTCGCGCCAAGCCTGCTCATGCGCACCGATCTCTTCGATTTCGATCTGCCGCCCGAGCGCATCGCGCTGCGCCCGGCGAGCCCGCGCGATTCCGCGAGGATGCTGGTCGTCGAGAATGGCGCGCTGCGCGATCAGATCATTTCCGACCTGCCGCAATGGCTGAGGCCGGGCGACCAGCTCGTCGTCAACGACACCAAGGTGATTGCGGCGCAATTGAAGGGTCGCCGCATTGGCCGCGAGACCGAGCCGAAGATCGAGGCGACGCTGATCAAGCGCCTCGACGGCTCGCGCTGGCAGGCGCTGGTGAAGCCGGCCAAGAAGCTCGCCCCCGGCGACCGCATCCGCTTCGGCAACGACGGCAAGGTCTGCCTGCTCGGCCATCTCGACGCCGAGGTCGAGGCCAAGGGCACCGAGGGCGAGGTGACGCTGTCGTTCTCGTTCCATGGCCCGGCGCTGGACCAGGCCATCGCCGATCTCGGCAGCCCGCCGCTGCCGCCCTACATCGCCTCCAAGCGCACGCCAGACGATCAGGACCTCGCTGATTACCAGACCATGTTCGCGGCGAATGAAGGCGCAGTTGCAGCGCCGACCGCGGGGCTGCATTTCACGCCCGCGCTGGAGCAGGCGCTGCGCGACCGCGGCGTCGGCCTCAACCGCGTGACGCTGCATGTCGGGGCAGGGACGTTCCTGCCGGTGAAGGTCGACGACACCGAAGCCCACAAGATGCACGCCGAGTGGGGCACGATCTCGGCCGCAACGGCGGAGCGGCTCAACGCCGCGCGGAAGACCGGCGGCCGTATCGTTGCCGTCGGCACAACGTCATTGCGGCTGCTCGAAAGCGCCGCGCGCGAGGACGGCACGATCCAGCCATTCGCCGCCGAGACGTCGATCTTCATCACGCCCGGCTATCGCTTCCGCGCGATCGATATTCTGATGACGAATTTCCACCTCCCGAAGTCCACGCTGTTCATGCTGGTGTCGGCCTTCTCGGGGCTCGCGACGATGAAGCAGGCCTATGCGCACGCGATCACGCAGGGCTATCGCTTCTATTCGTATGGCGATGCGTGTTTGCTGTTTCGAGCGGTCCCGTAGGGTGGATTAGCCGTCAGGCGTAATCCACCGCTTCTGTTTCCGCGGATATGAAAGAGGTGGGTTACGCCCAGCGGCCGCGCTTCGCGCATCCGCTAGGCTAACCCACCCTATGCACCTCCCGTTACGCCATCACCTTCTGCGGCAACAGCTCGGCGATCTGCACGGCGTTCAGCGCCGCGCCCTTGAGCAGCTGGTCGGCTGCCACGAACATCGAGATCGAATGGCCGGTGGGATCGCTGAGATCCTTGCGGATGCGACCGACCAGGACGTCGTCCTGGCCCGAGGCGTCGATCGGCATCGGGAAGTAGTTCTTGGCGCGGTCGTCGACCACCTTGACGCCGGGCGCCCGCGCCATGACGGCATGGACCTGGTCCTCGCTGATCGGCTTCTCGCATTCGAAGGTGATGGCTTCGCAATGGGCGCGCAGCACCGGCACGCGCACGCAGGTGACGCCGACGGCGATGCTGTCGTCCTCGAAGATCTTGCGGGTCTCCTTGATGACCTTGGTCTCTTCGTCGTTGTAGCCGGTCTCGGGGTCGATGGCGGTGTTGTGGTTGAACAGGTTGAAGGCGTAGGGGTGCGGCATCACCTTCGGCGTATAGACCTGCCCGTTGAGGTTGGCGCGGGTGGATTCGACGAGCTCCTCCATCGCGGCGGCGCCGGCGCCGCTGGCCGCCTGATAGGTCGAGATGATCACGCGCTTGATGCGGTTCTGCTGGTGGATCGGCCACAGCGGCACCAGTGCGGTGATCGCGGCGCAGTTCGGGTTGGCGATGATGCCCTTGTGGTCGCGGATGCGGCTCGCGTTGATCTCGGGGATCACCAGCGGCACGTTCGGGTCCATGCGGAAGGCCGAGGAGTTGTCGACCACGACGGCACCGGCCTTCACCGCGATGGGGGCGAACTTCCTGGAGATGCTGCCGCCGGCGGAGAACAGCGCGATGTCGACGCCGTCGAAGGAGCGCTCGGTCAACTCCTCGATGGCCACGCTCTGCCCGCGGAACGACACCGTCTTGCCGGCCGAGCGGGCGCTCGCCAGTGCCTTGAGCTTGCCGACGCGAAAGCCGCGCTTGTCCATGGTGGCGATGAATTCGGCGCCCACCGCACCGGTGACGCCGACAATCGCGACGACGGGATCGTTACTCACTTTGTCCTCCGTTGCATTGAGAATTTAGACAACAAAAAAGCCCCGGACCATCGAGGGCGGGGCTTGCCGTAGAGCTGATGCGTTTAAGTCGACGACCTACGCGCGCACGCCTCCCCGGGCCCCTTCGGCCGTGGTGGTTTTGGTCGTGCGTTTGGTGGTCGTGAACATGGCGGCGACTTATGCGGGAGAGTCTTGCGGCCGTCAATGGCTTTTCGGCCCGGCCGATGCCGGGGGCAGCCTGCCGCTTTTGGCACCCGCTATTTCCCCTTGGCGCCAGGCGGCTCCAGGGTGACCTCCTTGAGGTCGTCGCCGCTGACGACGACGATCGAGAAGTTCAGCCGGCCGCGCTCGCGGACCAGCCCGCCGCTGATGGCCTTGCCTGCGGCGGCGCGCTCGGCGACGCGTACGGCATCGGAGAGGCGGTGCCTGATCGCACCCAGCGCTGCGAGGTTGCTGCGGTCCTCGCGGTCGAGCTCGGTGAGGGGTAGGGCCGCTTCCCCGCCGACCAGTTCGCCGGTCGCAGCATTGATGGTGTGGCGCCAGATCCGGTCGTTGTGCAGTGTCTTCACCCGGTAGACCGGCACGCCCGAGCCGCCATCGAAGCTCACATCGGCGGTGGTGGCGCCGGCATGGCGGGCTTCGGCAATCGCCATGGCCTGGCTGATCGTGATCGAGGAGCTGCGGAATCGCTCTATTTCGCGGCTGACTGCCTGGCGGTCCGCTTCGGCATCACCATCTGTGTCGCTGTGAAGCGCGGTCGGCGTGCTCGCGGTCACGACAGCATGTGCCGGCGCAGCGATGAGCAGCGCGGGCAATGCGATCGCAAGCAGGTGCGAGGTCCATCGTTTGGCAGTCGTCATGCTCGAAACCCTCGGCCAGCGAGTGTGCCGGATGATCGTAAAGAATTCGCGGCCGGCCTTGGGCATCGGCCGGCCGCGGAGCGCCGCGGCAGGCTGTACCCGCCGCGGCGATCTGGGTGATACGGGCCTCCTTTGGGGCTGGTGAAAAAAGCGGTCCGCATCGCCTTATAACTAAACCATACCGTATCGTTTTATTTCGGTCAATGACGCCGCACCGTCGCCCCCTGGGGAAAGCACGCAAGCTCACGGAATTGTCAGCGGGAGGAGCGTCGCCGTGGCGCGAGTTTCGAGGTGTCCTGAACGCGGTCGGCAGGTCCCAGCGCGCCGGCCAGGAACAGCTTGATCGCCGCGCGCATGCGCTTCTCGGCAGCCTTTAGCTCCAGCGCCGTTCCGAACGTCGCCATGCGGTGGGTGTGACCGACGACGACGTCGAGGAACACCTCGGCTGCGATGGTGGTGTCATCGACATCGAGCGCGCCTTGCGCCACCAGATGGTCGAAGAAGCGCGCCGTGGTGGCGACGGCCTTGAGCCAGCCTTCCTCCTTGCCGAGCTTGGCGACGTCGGGGAAGTTGATGGCCTGCGCCGTCATCATGCGGCTGAAGGCGACGGCATCCGGGCCGCAGGTGAAGGTCAGCATCTCGCGTCCGATCTCGACCAGCCGCTGCTCGACCGGGATGTTCGAGGCGCTGGAGAGCTGCGTCTCCGCCGCCGCCGACAGCGGCGCAAGCCAGCGCTCGATCTCGCGCCTCAGCACGGCCGCGAACAGGCCGCGCTTGTCGCCATAGCGGGAATAGACGGTGGGCTTGCTGACCCGCGCAGCTTCCGCGACCGCATCGAGCGAGGTCGCATCAAAGCCGCGATCAAGGAACAGGCGGGTGGCGACCTCGATCAGCCGCAGATCGCGCTCGATCGCAGCGGTCTTCGTCGGCCGGCCACCACGCGATTTCGGCACCTCGCGCCGTGGCGCTGCCGGTCTTGTCCTGGTCGCAGTCAATCCCATGCCCAATGATTCCTGCGCGGTCGTGATATCGGTCATTCGCTCTATATCGCGCAGGAGCGGAGGCGTCATCGCGAATCTGGCCGAATTGGCCATATCGTCAACGGTTTCGGTATTGCCTCGTTCCGTCACGAGGGATCACGGCAGCGTCGAGGTCCAGGCCTGGCCGGATGCAGCCTTCTCGTATCCGTACTGGTAGAGCGCCCGCATATAGGTTGTGTCGAACCCTTCCGACGGCGGCGCAGGATAGTCGCGCGCGATGTAGGAGAGATGGAAGCCCAGCCGGTTGCGCTTGGCGAAATCGTAGGTCGAGAAGATGATCGAGCGCGTCTGCGATTGGGTGATCGCCGACAGGCTGCGCGAGGCGACGTCGATGGTGCCGTTGGAGACGAGCTCGAAGTTGCGTTCGATCTTCTTGTTGACGAGGATGTAGATGTCCACCTTCGCATTGCCGGGCAGACGGCCACTCTGGAACAGCAGAGCTTCGGGCAAGGTCAGCACCGGCGCGGTCACGCCGCCATCGACATGCATCTCCTGAAACTTGCGGCCCCCGCCTTCGGCATCGATCATGATGGGCGGAAACACCAGGGGAATGCTGGCGGAGGCCGCCATCACGTCGCGAAACAGCTTGAGCGCCTCGGGCGTTCCGACCGCGGCAATCTTGCCCATGTCCCAGATCGCGGTGCGCTGCGTGTCGAGGTCGGTCGTCACCACGAGCAGCCTGCGGCCCTTGGCGTGCTCGCGCGCGACCTGTGCCATGATCTCGGGCCCGACATAGCGTGCGACGAGCTCGCGCAGCCTGGTGTTGCCAAACAGGCCGGATCCGAACAGCACGCGCATGATGCTGGGATCGTTAAGGAGGCTCTCCGCGATGCCGCTGGTGTAGACCTCCTTCAGCGTGTCGTCATATTGCGGTCCGAGAAACGCGAACGGCGCGATCAGGCCGCCGGTGCTGACGCCCGAGACGACCGAGAAGGTGGGGCGGGTTCGGGCCGCGGTCCAGCCGTTGAGCACGCCGACGCCATAGGCGCCGTCAGCGCCGCCGCCGGACAGCGCCAGATAGGTTCTCGTCGCAGTGCTGTTGTCTTTATCGAAGCTGAATTTGGTGACCGGCTCGTCGGCGTAACGCCGGAGGCCGTCGATATCCAGCACGCGCGAGGCGCTGGCTTCAGCGGCCGTGTAGGGCGTGCGGGGCAGGGCGGTGCAGGCGCCGAGCGCCAGGCTGCAGATCAGGACCACCGATCCGATCAGGCCGACGCCAGTCTGCCTGATCCGGTCACGCGAGGAGACGGATGCGTCGGTCGAACACGGAGGGTACGGCATTGTCGGTGGCTGGCGATCACGCATCTACCGCCGCCGGCAAGTTCGCCGCGGCATCTCGTCCAGCCCCGCGCACAAAACTACACTGTATCGTTTCGTTTGACAAGGGCGCGGGCACACTATCCTTGTGTGGGTCGGTGTCCCAGTCTGATGCACAAACCGGCCCGAGCGCGGTCGGCGGGTTGATCAGCCTGCTCCGACACGCAATAAGCACCGCCATGAATCCCGACAATGACCTTCCCAATCACTTTGAGTTGCTCGCCACCGACGGGGCGGCGCGCACCGGGCGCCTGACCACCCCGCATGGCGTGGTGCGGACCCCGGCCTTCATGCCGGTCGGCACCGCCGGTGCCATGAAGGGCATGCACTGGCGCGAGGTGCGCGATGCCGGCGCCGACATCGTGCTCGGCAACACCTACCATCTGATGCTGCGTCCAAGCGCCGAGCGGATCGCGGCGCTCGGCGGCCTGCAGACGTTCACAGGCTGGAACGGACCGATGTTGACCGATTCCGGCGGCTTCCAGGTGATGTCGCTGGCGGATTTGCGCAAGGTCAGCGAGCACGCCGTCACGTTCCGCTCGCACATCGACGGCGCCAAGGTCGAGCTGTCGCCGGAGCGGTCGATCGAGGTGCAGCGTTTGCTCGGCTCCGACATCGCCATGCAGATGGATGAATGCGTACGGTTGCCTGCCGAGCGCGCCGACATCGAGCGCGCGATGCAATTGTCGCTGCGCTGGGCGGAGAGAAGCAAGCGCGCCTTCGCGAGCGCCCCGGATGGCTACATGCTGTTCGGCATCGTGCAGGGCGGCGACGTGCCCGAGCTGCGCCATGCGAGCGCGCAAGGCCTGGTCGGGATCGGCTTCCATGGCTATGCGATCGGCGGGCTCGCCGTCGGCGAACCGCAGGCGGTCATGCTGGCGATGATCGACGAGACCGCGCCGCTGCTGCCGAAGCAGCGGCCACGCTATCTGATGGGCGTCGGCACGCCCGACGACATCCTCGAGGCGGTGAAGCGCGGCATCGACATGTTCGACTGCGTGATGCCGACCCGCAACGGCCGGCACGGCGTCGCCTTCACGCGCTACGGCCAGGTCAATTTGCGCAACGCGCGCCATGCCGACGATCCACGCCCGCTCGATGAAGAGAGCTCATGGCCGTCGACGCGGAACTGCGCGCGCGCCTATCTGCATCATCTCGTCAAGGCCGGCGAGACGCTGGGCGCGATGCTGCTGTCCGAGATCAATGTCGCGTACTACCAGTCCCTGATGCAGGGCATCAGGGACGCGATCGCGCAAGGAAATTTCGAGGAGTTCTATCAGCGTACGCGCGCGGACTGGGCGAGGGGCGATATCGCCCCGCGCTAGCTCAACAGTCCAAACTCAGTTGCACACGAGCCGCCGCTTCACGGCATGCTTGGTCACGAAGCCGTAGCCGCAATTGTCGCAAGTCCAGAGGTAGCTGATGATGTGGTCCGAGACGTAGGCAGATGCTTCAGCGGCGACCATGGAGTCGGCGCAGACGGGACAGGTCGGCAACTCGCTGCAACGCGGATCACGCCTTAGCGCTACGGTCGACATCACTTCAGCAACCGCTGACATCGTGGTGACCTCCCTGCTTTGAGACCTAAGTCTAACATAAGCAGAATCAGTTGACGAGGTCGCAACATAAATGCGTTGGTTTTCTGCTAATTAAAGCTCACGCGATTTTGCGATGCAGCGTATTTAACATGTGCTGCATTGCCGCTTGCGTGTCGCCGCAAGCTGTCCGTAACTGCGCAGGGCTGCGACAGACGTGCAGATCGTCGCCACAGGGAGTTCATCATGGACGTATCGTCCAACACGGGTGCAGCGCACCAGCCCGGCCGTGGCCGGATCTATGACTCGATCGTCGATGCCTTCGGCAACACGCCCATCGTGCGCTTGCGCCGGCTGCCCGGCATGCACGACGTGAACGCGACCATTTTGGCAAAACTTGAATATTTCAATCCTGCCGCGAGCGTGAAGGACCGCATCGGCGCGGCCATGATCATCGCGATGGAGAAGGCGGGCATCGTCAAGCCGGACACCGTGCTGATCGAGCCGACCTCCGGCAATACCGGCATTGCGCTCGCCTTCGTCGCGGCCTCCCGCGGCTACCGGCTCAAGCTAGTGATGCCGGAATCGATGTCGATCGAGCGACGCAAGATGCTGGCCTTTCTCGGCGCGGAGCTGGTGCTGACGCCGGCGGCGCAGGGCATGAAGGGCGCCATCGCGGCCGCCGAGGAGCTCTTGAAGACGACGCCGAATTCAGTGATGCCGCAGCAGTTCAAGAACCTCGCCAATCCGGAGGTGCACCGCCGCACCACCGCGGAGGAGATCTGGAACGACACCGGCGGCAGCATCGACTTCTTCGTGGCCGGCGTCGGCACCGGCGGCACGATCACCGGCGTCGGCCAGGTACTCAAGCCGCGCAAGCCGGGCTTGCGTGTGGTCGCGGTCGAGCCGGAGGAGAGCCCGGTGCTCTCGGGGGGACAGCATACTCCGCACAAGATCCAAGGCATTGGTGCCGGCTTCGTCCCTGACATCCTCGACCGCTCCGTGATCGATGAGATCGTGAAGATCAACTCGACCACCGCGATCGAGACCTCGCGCGCGCTGGCGCGGCATGAGGGCATTCCGGGCGGCATCTCCTCGGGCGCCGCGATCGCCGCCGCACTCGAGATCGGCAAGCGGCCGGAAGCTTCCGGAAAGACCATCCTGGCGATCGTGCCGTCCTTCTCCGAGCGGTATCTTTCGACGGCTCTGTTTGAGGGAATCTAGGACATGGTGGATCAACCGAGACGGCCGCGCACGCTGGGCGATGCCAGGACCGAGGCCGAGGCGGCGTTCAAGAAGGTGACGGCCAAGGTCGCCACGGCGCCGCCCAAGCAAAACGCCGTGCCCGGCATCAAGGAGCAGGTCACGCTGCGCATCGACCAGGACGTGCTGGAGTTCTTCCAGGAGGGCGGTCCCGGCTGGCAGGATCGCATCAACGAGGCGCTGCGCAAGGTGGCGGGGAAGTAGACTTCGCGGATGGGCTGTATCTCCTCATCCTGAGGAGCTTGCGAAGCAAGCGTCTCGAAGGATGAAGGCCCCGCTGGTCGAGGCGCGCCTTCATGGTTCGAGACGGCGCTTCGCGCCTCCTCACCATGAGGATCACAAACGAAAAAGCCCGGCGCGAGCCGGGCTTCTGTCGTCTGGGATCCGTCTCGCTCTCAGCGGCGGAACATGCCGCCCATCATGCCGCCGACGACGCCACCGACGAAGGCCGCACCGGCAGCATCGCCGGGATTGCTGCGTGGCTGGGGAGCCGGTGCCGGCGCGCTGCTCTGAGCCGGGGCGGTGGCGGCGCGCCGAGCCGGCTTCTGGCTGCCGTCGCTCGCCGTTGCCGGGGCAGCCACGATTTCCGAGAGCAGGGCCTTGTGCTGGTTCTTGTTGAGATAACCCGACGAGGGATAGCCGCGCGCAGTCTGCCAGCGCTTGAGCACGGACCGCGTTTCGTCGTTGAAGACGCCGGTCTGGTTGGTGTCGAAGCCGAGCGCCGTGAGTCGACGCTGCACGTCGCGACGCTTGTTCTTGTCGAGACCGATTTGGTCCTCGGTCACTTGGGTAGCCTCATCCGTGAAGGTGGCGGGATCGACGCCGGCATTGAGCGTGCGGGTCGCGGTCGAGGGGCCGCTCTTGATCGCCGCTAGCCGCGCCAGCGCCAGCGCCTTGAACTGGCCGTTCGGGTAAGCGGTGAGGTAGGCATTGAGCTCCTCGGCCTTGTTGGACTCCTTAACGGAGCGCCAGTATTCGAGCTCGACACCGTCCGAGCTTCCGGTCGCCGCCGGCACAATGCCGGTCGCGGTCGGGGCCGCAGCGGCGACCTGGGTGGTCGGCGCCTGATTGAGATAGACGGAGCCGGTCAGGTTGGTGTGGCCCCAGGGCAGCTGGCCCTTGCGGGTCTCTTCATTGACCTGAGCGCGCACCGACGTCATGGCCTGCTGGATCTCGACGCCGGGCTTGGTGATGTTGTCAATCAACGCCCGCGTGAACGGGCTGTTGTTGCCTTCCTGGCCGTCGAGTGCGGTCTGGCCCGGGCCGGTGGCGAACGCGATCAGCGTGCCTTCGCCGGACTTCATCTCGGCGAGGCCGCTCTGGACGTTGACGCTGCGGGTCGCCGAATTCGACTTGATCTTCGCGGCGAACGGATTGTCCCGGCAGGCGTCGAGGAAGACGAGCTTGACCTTGGCATCGCCCATGGTCTGCTCGAGCGTCAGGTCGATGTTGATGGCGGCGCCCAGCTTGACGTCCATCTCCGACTTGATGTCGGCATCGACGGGCAGCAGGTAATTGGTGCCGCTGACGGCGATGCCGTGGCCGGCATAATAGAACAGCGCGATATCGGAGCCTTGCGCCTTGCGGCCGAAATCAAGCAGCTTCTCGGTCATCTGGTCGCGGCTGAGATTGGAGCCTTCGATCACCTCGAAGCCGACATTGCGCAGCGTGGCCGCCATCGCCTTGGCGTCGATCGGCGGGTTCGGCAATTGCGCGACGTTCTTGTAGGAGCCGTTGCCGACGACGAAGGCGACGCGGCGGTCAGCCTTGGCGGCACTGATCGACAGCGCCATGCACATCAGCGAAGCGAGGAGGGTGAGATAGCGCATTCTGAAATCCCCAGAATCGAATTGCAGGCAGCAACAAATCGGCCACGAACCTACACGAAGTGCCCGACTTCGCGCCACCAAAACGGCAGTCCGTTGCGTTCAACCCGCTGCTGTGTGGCCGAATGTGCACGATGGAGTGTCGCTCCAACGTGATCCAAATCACACGGCCACTTGGTTTTGTCGCGCGAGACGGCGCGAGGTTCACCTGGCCCGGGCGGGAACCGACGAAGCGGGCTTCAAATTGAGTAAATTGCCGAACAGGATCAGCGCGGCGCCGAGCACGGTCCAGGCGTCGAGCCGCTCGGAATACAACAGCCAACCGGCAGTTGCAGTCAGTGGAACCCGCAGGAAGTCCATCGGAACCACGACCGTCGCGTCAGCGTAGCGCATCGCACTGGCCAGGCAATAATGTGAGAACGTGCCGCAGACGGCGATCACGCCGACCCAGCCCCAGACATAGAGCGACGGCCACGTCCAGACCAACAGCGTCGGAATGAAGCCCGCAACCGACTGCACCACCAGCATCCAGAACAGGATCGAGAGCGCACTCTCGGTGCGGGTCAGCGATTTGACCAGCGCCATCGCGACGCCAAATCCCATGGCGGCGCCAAGCGCGATGAGCTGCCCCGGATTGATCTCCCCGGTCGAGGGGCGGACAATGACGATAACGCCGACGAGGCCGAGCACGATGGCGGCGATCTTCCATGGCGTCATCCGCTCGGACAGGAAGCTCGCCGCGAGGACGGCCGTCCAGATCGGCATGGTGAACTCGATTGCGACCACCTGGCCGATCGGGATCAGTGTCAGTGCGAAGAACCAGCCGAGTTGGGCAACATAGTGCACCAAATTGCGGCCGACATGCTGCGGCAACCGCGATGTCTTGAGCACCTTCCAGCCGCCGGCGCGGTAGATGATCGGTGAGAGCAAGACGAAGCCGGCCAGCGACCTCATTTCCATGATCTGAAAAACATTCAGCTCGCGCGTGGTCTCGCGCCCGGCCACTGCCATGATCAGCATCAGCGACAGCCAGCCGGCCATCCACAGTGCAGCCATCATTTTCGGCGGTGTGGTGCTCATCTGCGGCGGATACGGAAAGGGATGGACAGAGGAGGGGCGGCCGGTATCGGCGACATTGCCGCCGTTTGCAACGGCCAAATCTGCGGATGCAGCGATGCTGGGCGGCATGCTAAGGCATCAGCGAACAACGACAAAGATCGGGAGACATTGCCCATGCGCATCTTGCAGCCGGCCGAGTGGAAAAAACCGCGCGGCTTTTCCCACGGCGTCGCGACCGAGGGGCCGGGCCGATGGGTGGTACTCGCCGGCCAAACCGGGGGCGACGAGGCCGGCAGTTACGATCCCGACATGGCAGCCCAGGTCGCGACGGCGCTGAAGCGGATCGTCAAGCTGCTGGGCGAGGCCGGTGCCGGCCCCGAGCACATCGTCCGCCTGACCTGGTACCTGACCAGCCGCGCCGAGTACGAAGCGGCAGGTGCCGGCATTGGCGCGGCCTGGAAGGAAACGCTCGGCCGCAATTTTCCGCCCTCGACGCTGCTCTATATCGGAGGCCTCGTGGACGAGCGTGCCAAGGTCGAGATCGAGGTCACGGCGTTCGTGCCCGGCCCATAAAAAAATCGATCCGGCGCGGGCGCCGGATCGATTGTCGCGTGAGCTAGCGTCTTATTTCGACATCGAGATGTGCGCGCCGCGGAACTGACTGTCCGCGCGCATCGTGACGTTCTGCTTGTTGCCGGACGTCTTGAGAGAGATGTTGGCGTTGAAGCCCGCGGTGGAGGCCACCAGCTCGTAGCTTCCGCCGCTGCCGCGGCCCTGTAGCGAACCGGAGATGTTGCGGCTGGTCTCGGACCAACTGCCTGCAATGGCGCCGCCTTCGGCCTTCACGTTGGCGCCGAGGTTGAATTTGTAGGCATCGCTGGCGCAGGTCAGCGACATCTCCATGGTCGGTCCGATCGGAGCGTATTTGGCCCGGCAGCGGATCCGCTCGGTCGAGCCGTCATCCAGCGTGACCGTGCCACTACCGCTCCAGCTGCCCGCCAGCGGGGCGAACGGGCCGGACTGGGCACTGCTTTCGGTCGCGGCGATCCCAGCCCCAAACAAAACGGCGGCCGCGATCAGCAGCCGCCGGTTCCGGGCGCGAGCCTCAATTAGTTTATTGGCGCGATGCTTCCCACCGCCCGCTGCACGGTATGCCTGCAGATGCTCCATTCCACTTCCCCGATCCGGCGTTGCCGCTGAGTTGACCGTTGGCATATGCACCATTGATCGAAACTTTCACAAGTCCCCCGCTGCCGATGGTGCCGGAAACGTTAGCGCCGGGCGCGGTGATCTTGCCGCCGGCAACCGTCAGCATCGAGCTTGCGGTCGGCTCGCACGAACCGCTCTTGGTCACGATGGTGACTTGCCAATTGCCGTCATAGGGATTCTGGGCGAAGGCTGGGGCGGCGAGGGAGCCAGCGAGAACTGGGGCGGCACAGAACACCGCAATGCGACCAAAACGCATGAATTCGTCCTTGAATGTGTCTGAGTTGTTGACGCTTATTCGGACGAAATGTGACGGAAATTTGTTGCGATGCCAAAGCGAAAATTGTTCCTTTGGGAACAATGGTTTATTTGCGCTTTTGGCTCCAATTTCCGAAGCAGAATCAAGGGCGCCGCACGTTAAGGGTAAACGTCAGGACGACTCGGAAAGAGCTTGCTCCAGGAGACTTCGGCTCAGAGGGCTGGCTCAGAGGGTCTTGGCTCAGGAGAGGCTCGGCGCGGAGGTAGCGAACTGCTCGTCCTGGACTTTGGCGGGTAGCGCCTTGTGGACCTTGGCGTAATCGATCACGTCGGCCAGCAGCTTGAGCCCGAGCGGCGCCAGCGCGCGCTCCCAAAGCTCTCGTGCGGTCTCGCCCTTCTTGACGAAGCACCAGTCCTGGGCGGCGATCGCGCCGGCATCCATGCGGTCGGCCAGATGGTAGATCGTGCCGCCAGCGATGGGGTCGCCTTCCTTGATGGTCCATTCCACCGCGGCCTTGCCGCGGTGGCGCGGCAGCAGCGAGGGATGATAGCCGATCCCGCCGAGCCTGGCGGCGGCGAGCGCATCCTTGCCGATCCTGGCATGGCTGTGCGCGGTGATGATCAGATCGGTGTCCGGGGCGATCTCGGAGGCCACCACCAGCTTGGGATTGGCTTGCACCTGCACCTCGATGCCCGCCGCCTTGGCCGCCGCGGCGAGGCGGTCGTCGGCGTCCGCCACCACGACCCGGACGACCGAGACGCTGTGCTCCCGGAGCATGTTCAGGGTGGTCACGCCAAAATGGCGGGAGCCGACGAGGGTAATTCGCATGGGTGTCCGATCCGTCTCGCAACTGCGTCATCCCCCGATAACACGTCCGCATGCCCTGTCACCACCCGCGCAGCGTTTGCGCGGGTTATCAACAATGCGCCGGGTGCCGCTTGCGCGAGCGCCGGGATTGCGCCGTCGAGCCGTCCGGCGCCTTCCAAGCGGGCATGACATCGGCTTGGGAGCGAAGGCAATGCGCAGCGTCGGGTTTTTCGCTGTCGCGACACTGCTGGCGGCCACTTCGGCCCAAGCTGGCGGGCCTTCCCGGCGGTCCCGACCGGCGTTGCGCCATCAGGTGGCGCCGATCTCGGACGCCTACCGTTGCCTGGGGCCCTGCGTCGTCGACGAGAGCCTGTAGCGGGTTCCTGTGTTTCGTTCTTAACAGAGATGCCTCGGATTGGCTGATAAGGGTGCGCCAACCGGGGCTGGTGACATTTCAAACCCGCATCCGTTTTCGACCCCGGCTTTTGGCCGCCGGCGGCCTTTCATGCCCACGACTGACGAAATCATCGAACGGTAACACGATCTCAACCAGCTTGGCGTATCGACGAATCCGTCGCGGATTTGTATTGCGTACCGCGACACCGAAATCGTCCGCCGGCGTGGGCGCGCCGCCGGGCCTTTTCGCCGGGACAGATCTCATGCCGAACGCGATCGAGCAGATCGTCGACGCCTATGTGCGTCTGAAGAACCGCCGTGGACTGGACGAGCTGATGATGCACAGGCAGCGGCTCGCGGTCGATCTGAAGAGCCGGTCCGGCTATGATTTCAGCCTGCCGATCGGTCAGATCGACGAGGAGATCGCGATCATCGAGGCGGGGCTCAGCCGGCTCAAGTCGGATAAGTCCACGATCTAGACGTCGGCATCGTGCGCGATGCCTGGCGTTGACGCATTGTCGCAGTCCGAGCCCGGTTCATGCGGGGTTCAGGCCAGCCATGCGTCAATTGCCATGTCGTTTCGTGGGACGCGAATCCTGATAGGCTTGTCCCCGTGTTTTGAAGGAATCGTCATGATCGAACTTGCGCTGGCCGGCCTGCTTGCGTTTGCAACCGTGCCTGCGGCGCCGACAGCGCCCATGGTGGAGCAGGTTCAGTTCAGGGGCGGTCCGGGCGGGCAATGTCCACACGGCTACGATTACAACCACTCGAACGGCCGCTGCTATCCCAACGACCGTCACGCGCCGGGTGTCTACACCGGGGGCCACGGCTCGGGGTATGGGCGCCGTGGTGGCCTGTGCCCGCACGGTTACGACTATAATTACTCGACAGGCGAGTGCTACCCGAATCGTGCGCACGCGCCCGGCGCTTACGGCCGCCCTCAATATTACGCACGACGCGGCGGGCTCTGTCCGGACGGCTATGATTACAATTACTCGCAGGGACAGTGCTACCCGCACGGGGCACGTGCGCCGGGCATGTATGGGCGGTAGTCATCGCCGTGCTGAGGCGGGCGCTCAGTCGCGCCGGCCGCCGTCGATCACCGTG
The DNA here is from genome assembly GCF_020193615.1 of Bradyrhizobium sp. IC4059. Classification (NCBI taxonomy): domain Bacteria; kingdom Pseudomonadati; phylum Pseudomonadota; class Alphaproteobacteria; order Hyphomicrobiales; family Nitrobacteraceae; genus Bradyrhizobium; species Bradyrhizobium sp. IC4059. The sequence continues at coordinate 38,382 of NZ_JADYVH010000005.1, read as the reverse complement.
AACAGCGGCCGCGCCGGGGTGGGTTCGACCAGCAGCTCCTCCACCAGTGCGGTTGCGGCATCGACATATTTTCGGGTCGGCTTGTCGAGAGAGCGCTTGGCCTCGTCGTCGAGCGCGACTTTTGCGGCCTCGACCAGCTTGCGCATGCGCGCGGCATGGTCGTCGCCCGCGGTCAATGTCGCGCGCGCCAGCGAGCGCAGCACGAACAGCTCGCCCTCGAGGCGAAGCAGACGGTCGTTGAGCCTGGTCAGGACGGCGTTGAGGTCGGCCATGGCGTTCGAAGCGGAGGATCCGTCCTGATCTAGCCGCGATCGGTGAACGGAGTGCAAACGGCGCCGGCGCAATTCGGCGGATCCGGCGTCACCGCAGGCGGCTTACCATTCGACGCCGGCCCAGCGCCGCCCGAACACCGGTGGCCTCGTCTTCACGGCCTGCCAGCCGAAGAAGTGGTGCTTGCCGGACCAGGCATGCACGATGCCGCTGCAGATGCCGCATTTGAAGTTGCCGCTGTGAGCCTCGCTGTGCTCCTCTCTGGTCGCGGTGTAGTTCATGCCGCAACCGGTGCAGGTGAATTCTTCGATCGTCCAGATGCTGTTGGCCATGACCCAGAATGCGTTTCGGTGACTACGAAGAAAGGTAGTCACCAGCATTTGCAGGGGCGTAAACCGGCGCGGGGAAATCCGGTTAACCCGCGTTAGCCAAGCCGGGTTGGGGGCGGGCGATGTGGTATCCGGCAGCCGGTCGTCTTGACGCCAGATACGTTGCTGGCAATAACGGCTGAGCCCGCAAGCGCGGAAGTTGCGTTCATGCCGCAAGGAAAGCTGTGCCCGTGAAAAGCCTCCGTCAGTTGCTGACGGGCGAGGACGTCATCCAGCTCGTGATCCGCCTCGGCCTGCTCGCCCTGCTGATCATCTGGACCTTCCTGATCATCCGCCCATTCGTGCCAATCCTGGCCTGGAGCGGCGTGCTGGCGGTCGCGTTCTATCCGGCATTCAGCTGGGTCGCCAAGATCCTGGGCGGCCGACCCAAAACCGCAGCAATAATCCTGACCCTGATCACGCTGGGTATCGTCATCGGCCCGGCGACCTGGCTCGGCATCAGCGCGGTGGACGGCGTGCGTGAGCTGGCGCACCAGCTCGGCACCGGCGACCTCGTGCTCCAATCGGCTCCGGAGCAGCTTAAGTCCTGGCCGCTGGTCGGCCCCTGGCTCTACGAGCTCTGGGATCAGGCCTACAACAACGTTCGGACGGCGGTGCGCGAGGTGGCGCCGTATCTTCAGCCGCTGGCCGGCCCGCTGCTCTCGCTCGCGGGCGACGCCGGCCTTGGCACGCTCCAGTTTCTCGTCTCCGTGTTCGTGGCCGGCTTCCTGTTTCCGCATGGGCCGCGCCTGGTCGCGGCCGGCCGCAACTTCCTGTTTCGCATCGTGCCGGAGCAAAGCGAGCATTTCCTCTCGCTCGCCGGTGCGACCATCCGCGCCGTGGCGCAGGGCGTCATTGGCGTGGCGATCGTCCAGGCGCTGCTCGCCGGAATCGGCTTCAAGCTCGCCTCGGTGCCGAGCGCGGGCCTTCTTGCCTTCATCGTGCTGCTGCTCTCGATCGTGCAGATCGGTGCTTTCCTGGTGCTGCTGCCAGTGATCATCTGGATCTGGACCGCTAAGGACGTCACCACCGCGCTGCTGCTCACCGTGTTCTTCGTCCTGGTCGGCTTCATCGACACCATGCTGAAGCCGCTGGTCATGGGCCGTGGCCTGACCACCCCGACCATCGTGATCTTCGTCGGCGTGATCGGCGGTACGCTGGCCCACGGCATCGTCGGACTGTTCATCGGACCGATCATCCTGTCGGTGGCCTGGGAAATGATGATGGCCTGGATCAGGACCGAGGACCGGGCGGAGACGGGGAAGGGGTGATCTCGCGCCCGCCAGCGCGGTGTCAGCCGCCCATGCCGGTTAGCTCGTGGCTTGTGATCAAGGCGCGTCGCTAACTTGTCTGTTTGACTAGACAAGTTACCATTGGGTCGATTCTGTTTTCGACAACGGCAGCAATGGCAAAGTCTTCCAAGCTGGTTGCCGCCAGGCGCGGCAAGGTATTGTTGGTCAGACGCCGGTCGGACGGCCTGTGGATGTTTCCGGGCGGCCGCAAGCGTGCGCGCGAGTCGGAGAAGGACTGCCTGCGGCGGGAGATCAAGGAGGAATTGCCCAAGCTGAAGCTCGGCAGGATCAGCCTCTGGAAGGAAGTGAAGGCGAGGAACAAGCGCTCCGGCCGCAAGATGAGCGACGCGATCTTCATCGCCAAGTCCGCCAAGGGCAGGCTGGCGATCGGCGACAAGAAGGAGATCGACCGCGCCGCCTGGCACAAGCCCCGCGGCATCCGCCTGACGGCGACCTCGCGCTACATCCGCGACCGCCTGTTTCCGCGCAAGCGGCGGCGAAGCTGAGCCGCTAGTCCTCCCGCGCCGCCGATCGCGTCCTGCCAGCAAACCTCCTCGATTGCGCCACCTCCGGCTCGGGTGCGGCGAGCTTCGCGGCCTGGAGCTCCCGCATCTCCTTGCGGACCTGGCGCGCACTGCGCATCGCCCGCTTGATGAAAGGATGCTGCGAGTCCTCGGCGAAGAACAGCACGACTTCGCAGCTCGGACATTGCCTGGAATAGCCGTCCTGCAACCGGCCGGCGCGATCGCGAAACACGTTCTTGCACCGCGTGCACTGAACCTGGACCGAACTCATGCGCGGATGACAATCACTTTGAAATGGATCGTCAGCTGATCCGAAATGTCTGAAGAAAGCTTGAATGCCGGCCTGGCCCGATGCCGCCAGATATCGCCGAGCCAACAAGACGTGTGAACCAGTTCACAAGCGCGCGGCGAAACCGCTGCTATGAAGACGTCATTGCTTAACCGATTCATTTCGAACGAAACGCCCCAGCGTGGCTCCAAGCGCTGGGGCTTTTTCGTGCCTCCATTCTCACAGCCAAGAGCAGATCGAAAGGATCGCGCCGCCGCCTCGAACGTTATCGAGGAGGGGTGCGTTCGCAGGGCAAATCCCATATGCATGGCGCCGAGCTGCCGATTCGAGGGGCAAGGCGGCTCGCATTCAGTTTGCGGCGGTTCAAGAGCAGAAACGGGTCCAAGTGAGGCTTTCCACGAAGGCAAGGGTGGCCAAGAAGCCGCCGAAGAAGAGCAAAGGATCGCAGCGCGCCACGATCTCGTCTTCGTCGCCTCTCGGCATGATGGCCCTTCATCTGCTTGGACAATGGAAGCAGTCCGGACGCAGCGGCATCGTGTTTCTCGCCGAGAGCGAGAACAGGGCGGAGCGGCTCGGCAGCGTCATTCACGCGCTCGACCCCGCCTGCGAGGTGCTGGTGTTTCCGCGCTTGAATACCTTGCCGTTCGATCAACTGGAGCCCTCGCACGAGCTCGCGGGGCGCAGAGCCTCCGTGCTGAGGCGCCTTGCGAAGTCCAAGAAGCCGGTGTTTCTGGTATCGACGGCCGAAGCGGTGATGGAGCGGATGCCGCCGCCGGCCAGCCTGTCGCGCCTGAGCCTGAGCTTGAAGGTGGGCGGCCCGTTCTCCGAGCAGGAGCTGGAGTCCCGCCTGCAATCCCTCGGTTACGATCTTGACGATGAGCCGGATTATCCGGGCGGGGCGCTGTTCCACGGCCAGACCTTCGAGATATTCCCGGCGGGCGCGCTGGGGCCGTTCCGGATCGAGCATTCGCAGCACACGATCAAACGGATCGTGGCCTTCGACCCGCATGAGCATAGGATCATCTTCGAGACCAGGGAGCTGCTCGTCGATCCCATGTCGGAGCGGCTCGGCCTTGCCGGCAAAGGCGGCAAGCGCGCCAGCCTGTTCGATTATTGCGCGGGCGCCAGATGGATCGCCGATGCCGGCGTGCCGTCGCATGCCGACGGATGGCTCGATACGATCGAGGAGGCCGCGCCCCGCAGCGAGCGGGAGCGCGAATATCTCGGGCGCAGCGATTGGAAGCGGCTCTCCAAGGGCATCAAGGTGCTGCCGCGGACGGCACCGTTCCAGGCCATCCCGGAATTTTCGAAGCTGACATCCTCCCGGAAGGCGTTGCGTGGCTTCGTCGAGGAGACGCGCCGGGCCGGGTCGCGGCTGATCCTCGTTGCCGCGCACGAGGACGATCTGCGCGTGATGGAGCGGATGAGCGGCGTCAAGGCGGAGCGCTGCGAAGACTGGGAGGAGGCCGCGCGCGGGCGGGGCGGCGAGGCAGCGCTGCTCGCCGATCTCGATGCCGGTTTCGTCGTGCCGGCGAAGAAGCCTCTGGCCGTGGTGACGGCGTCCGACGTGCTCGGCAGCCGCGCGCATCATCCGCAGCCGATGGCGCGCGCCTGGAGCGCGGCCTTCGACCATGCCGATGCGCCGGAGCAGGGCACGGTGGTCGTTCATCTCCAGCGCGGCCTTGCCGTGCTCGACGGCCTGCAGACCGTCAACACCGGCGGGGGCGCGATGCGCGAGATGATCCGCCTGAAGTTCGCCGGCGACAATGCGGTGCTGGTGCCGCCGCCCGATCTCGCCTTGATGTGGCCTTACGCCGCCGAGCTCGGCAGGCTTTCGCTCGATAAGGCGGACGGCAGCACGTGGTGGGCGCGCCGCAGCGAGGCCGAGCGCGAGATCCAGATCGCCGGCAAGGCGCTCGCCAAGCACATCAGCCAGCGCCGGCGGCGGCGCGGCGAAAAGCTGGTGCCGCCGGGATCGGCCTACGAGAAGTTCGTCGCGCGTTTTCCTTACTTCACGACGATCGACCAGGCCCAGGCGATCCGGGACGTGCTGGATGATCTCGCATCCGGCCATCCGATGGATCGGGTGATCTGCGGCGATGTCGGCTTCGGCAAGACCGAGGTCGCGCTGCGCGCCGCAGCCGCGGTGGTGCTGTCAGGCAAGCAGGTGGCGGTCGCGGTGCCGACGACGGTGCTGGCCCGCCAGCACGTCGCGACGTTCCAGAAGCGATTTGCCCCGTTCGGCATCGAGGTCGGCAACCTCTCGCGCGCCACTTCGGGCGCGGCGCTGCGGGAGACCAAGGAGGGCCTGCGCAGCGGCCGGATCAAGGTCGTGATCGGCACGCAGGCGCTCACCGGCAAGGACGTCAGGTTCGACGATCTCGGCCTCGTCATCGTCGACGAGGAGCAGCATTTTGGCGCGGCGGAAAAGGCAAAGCTCGCAGGGCTCGCCAAGAACGTCCATGTGCTGATGATGAGCGCGACGCCGATCCCGCGTACGCTGGCCGCCGGCCTTGCCGGCTTCCGTGATCTCAGCGTGATCGCCTCGCCCCCGGTGCACCGGCTTCCGGTCGCGACCCGGATCGCGCCGCTGTCGGATGCGGCGATCGCCTCGGCGCTGCTGCGCGAGCAGCGCCGCCACGGCCAAAGCTTCCTGATCTGCCCGCGCATCCAGGATCTCGATCCCATGCTGGCGCGGGTGCGGGCCGTGGCGCCGGACCTGCGCATCGTCTGCCTGCACGGCAGGTTGGCGGCCGACGAGATCGACGACCGCATGATGAGCTTCGTCGAAGGCCATGCCGACGTCCTGCTCGCGACCAACATCGTCGAGAGCGGCCTCGACATTCCACGCGCCAACACCATCGTGGTGTGCTGGCCGGAAAAGTTCGGCCTCGCCCAGCTGCACCAGCTGCGCGGACGCGTCGGCCGCGGCGGCATCCGCGCCTTCGCGCATCTCTTGACCGAGACGGAGTCCGGACAATCCGAGAAGCGCCTCGCCGTGCTCGAGGAGTTCAGCCGGCCGGGCGCGGGCTTTGCCATCAGCGAGCGCGACCTGGATCTGCGAGGCGCGGGCGATTTGTTCTCGGAGCAGCAATCCGGCCACGTCCAGGTGTTCGGGCCGGTGCTCTACAGCCACCTGCTGAAAATGGCCTCGGAGAAGAGCGACGAGCAGCTGTGGGTGCCCGACCTCAACCTGCCGGTCGGGGACATGCTGCCCGAGAGTTATGTGCAGTCCGAGCCGGTGCGGCTCGAGCTCTATGCCCGCGCCGCACGATGCAACGACGAGGACGATCTCGACGACCTCGAGGAGGAAACCTCCCGCCGCTTCGGACCCTTGCCAAAGCTCGCGCGCGACTTCTTCGCCGCGGCCAAGCTCAGGATCGAATGCAAGCGACGCGGCATCATCCGCCTCGACGTCGGGCCTGAAGCTGCGGCCGCGACGTTCCTGCCCGGACGCCTGCGCAAGTCGCGAGGCAAGTCACTGCAACGCGACGGCGACCGCGTCGTCTATCACAGCCAGATGCGCGATGCGCCGTTCGAGCGGGTGGAGGAGCTGTTCGAGCTGCTGGACGAGGGGTAGGGGCTTGCGCGTTCGTCAGCGCTCGCAACTGCGAATTCGTAGCGGAAACCCTGCTCCACCATTATAGTTAATTTGGGCGTGGCGAAGGAGATCGTCCGATGTCACATGCCATTCGTCCAGTGATTGCCACGATTGTCGCAGGCTCATGTCTGTTGGCCCTGGTGCAAGCGGGCGGCGCAAATGCCGGCTCCGCCGGAGCGGGCATGGGAACGGGGCAGGGTAGCGCTGGCGGCTCGGCGCCTTCTGGAATGGGGACGAGTGCGGGCAATGCAGGTCCCTCAGCACCCCCAGGGATGGGGACGAAGGACATCGCGCCCGGCGGAGATCTGGGCACCAACAGCGAAGCGACCAATTCGAACGTCCAGCCCGCCACGCCTGCGAGGTCGCGGGCGGCAGCTCAGGCCGCGAGAAATGCCGGGGCTGGTCGCGCTCAAAATGGCCTGCCGATCGGCGCAATTGGCAGCGGCACGAGCAATGAAGATCAAAAGGCCGCTGGTTCGGCGTTCTCCCAAAGCAGATTCCGACCGGCAACACAGGCTCAAGGAAACGCCAGTGTTGGTTCAAATAGTCTGTCAGGGAGAGGCTCGAGCCTTTCGGACCAGATCAGTCGGCCGCGAGCCGCACGAGCTGGAGACAAGGTGCTGGATGCCAAGGCCCGGGTCGAGCGACGAACGACTGTGTCGCCCAAACGCGTTACGAGCCCGATAGGACCAGGTTTGTAATCTGTGAGCGACGGGGGAACAGGTCGACTCGGTGCATCGCGCTCTACCAAAGCACATGTGGCGCTCGCGGTTTGAGCGGACGCACGAGCTGTTCGAGCTGCTGGACGAGGGGTAAATCGGAAAGTGCGAAAACAACCCCATGCACAGTAGCTATGTGCTTGTGCGATAAGGCGTTCTGCATTCGGCGCGTCCATCGCGGCCGAGGTGGCCCAAGCAAGCGTGGTCCACGACCCGGATCAGGCCTATCGTGCCGAGTCCGTGCCGGAGGCGCCGTCACTTGGCCGTTGATTTGTCGGGCAAAACAGTGGCATTATGCCAACTTCGGAAAATCCGTTGCTGGCATGGCTGTTGCCGGATGCGCGGCGAGGAGCTTGCGCCGGATCCGTAATCGGCCGGGGGCGCCGGCCCGTCCGCCGGCCGCGCCGCTAACGCGGAATTAATCCAGAAAGCCGACAATTTTAGGCAGTTGTGTATGGGTGCTGCGTAAGCGGATCGTCGCGAGGGCGTTCCAGGGGGCGGCTTCCTGTTGCTCGCTCCATGGGGGTCAGTGCAAATGACCACGTCCTTCGAAACGCCAAGCTTCGCCGAAGAGCTCGACGCCGTCGCCCTTGCAGACGCTGCAGGCGCGCAGGAACCCGCAGGCCCGGAAGCTGAAACGCCGCCAATCACGCCCCGCCGCAAGACGATCCTGCCGCTGGCGGTGTGTGCCCTCGCCATCAACGGCGCGGCGGCCATCTATACGTCGCCCTCCGGCATGCCGTCATTGAATGTTGCCAGCCTCGCCGAACTGCTGCCGCGGCAGGAGGCACCGGCACCGAAACCGGATCCGGTCGTCACCGCCCTGAAGGAGATCCAGTCGGCCCAGCAGCAGCACACCGCTTCGCTGCATGAGAACAACCAGACGCTGCAGCAGAATGCAGCCTTGCTGCAGCAGGATTCACTCTTGCTGCTGTCGCTGCGGCAGAGCATCACGGACGAGCGGGTCGACGTGAAGAAGATCTCCTCGCAGCTGTCCACGCTGATCGCCAAGGTCGACTCGCTGCAGAATGTGATGATGTCGGACGTGACATCGTCCGTTCGCAGAGCGAATGCGCGCTACGGACTATCCGCCGCGATGCGCAAGCGGCTGGTGCGTGAGCCCAAGCCCCTGGGGCCTCTAGGGCCGGTGTCGATCGGAGGGGCTCCGCTGACCGCGCCGGCTGCGCCGGAGAGCTGAGGACGCGTTCTGGCTAGGCCGCTTCCTCCTCGAACGAGGTATAGACCCGGCCTGTGGGATCAACGACCCGAACGTCCCAGCATCCGTCCTCGACCAGCTCCCTGGCCTTTTTGAGGGCCGCGGCGAGTGAGGACCGCTTGAGATTGACGACGCCCGCCGTGTCGAAACCGTTGATTTCAAACATGCCGTTCCTCCTGTTTTGGGGAATCCTACACGTTTCCGGCGCGATGTCAGCGGGTTTGTCAAAGTTTCAGTTGCTGGGCCTTGGCCTCCAACCGTATTCCTGATGGGAAATCGTGGCGGTGATGTCGGCCTCTTTGTCTGCCGAGAGGCGCCAGGCCGCCACTCCGAAGCACAACGTCAGGACCAGGGCCGTCGCAAGCAGAAGCATCGAGACGAAATGGCTCACGCGGGTCACCAGCGGTTGGAAGCTCCGAGAGAGCGAACACGGGCTGCCGATTCGAAAAATACAGACGGGCTGACCTAAAGCCCTGGTTTCCACATCAAGTCACACAGGACCAAAGGCGCTCACGATCCCGATCGTGATCGGGACCAGCGCGACGATCGTCCATAAGGCGGGCGAGCTGGAAGACAGACCGGCGAAAAAGATCAAAAGACCGAAGCCCACAAGGGCCGCCGAGATGGCATAGGCGAGTGCTTTTTCCATCGTTCGATCCACGAGGAAACGGGATGGATTGCGCCTGTAGGACTCAGTGCCGATCGAAACGTTCCCATGCTGATCTGGATTGGCGGTGCATCAGCATCTCCGCAGCTCCGCTCAGCATGTCGACCACCACTGCGGCTTCGAAGCCTGGAGCCACAAAATCACTGGGCCATGTCTGCGCGGATCGGGCACCGGATCCGCGGCGTGCTTCTAAGGCCGTGACGGGTCGGTCCCGGCCTTCCGCTCAACCATCGCCATTTCCACTTGGTCAGCAAGGACCGTGAGGTGGCTTGCGAGCCTGTCGAACACTTCGCGCTTGGCCGGATCGGTAGCCAAGTCGCGGATCAGGGCGCGTTCGGCCGCATCTTTGCCAAGTTTCTCGATCTGCGCCAGATAGTCCTTCATTGGCAATTGGCTTCGTTCTGCGCAAACAAAACGTACAAGCAATGTGCGAAAGCGAGCAGAAGCGATTGCCGATTTTTCCTAGTCTTCGGTGGCTTTGGCCTTCCCCAAAGGTCCAAGCACCTCCAGCGGCCCCGGCCTCACACCCCAAAAGCCCCCCACGGTCGGGGCCGTCATTGGCGCTAGGCGCGATTTGCGATCGTGGCCGTTACGCCTGCCTCTGAGCGTTCGCGGATGGAGGAGCCGAGTCGCATCGCACGAACTGCGACAACGGCGCAGCACTCTTCAAAGGAACTGACTCCATGCCTCTGCATTCCTCGATTGCATGATTTTCCCACTTTTCGGTCGGCTCGTTGACGGAGGGGGTACATGGGCACTTTCGATCACACCGCTGTTCTGAAGCAGCGTTTCGATGAGCTTGCTTCTGGGCTTTCCGCATTGGAAGATCTGCGCTCGCGCGTAGTCGCAGCCGAGCAAATGCAAGAGAGGCATAGTCACGCGGGCAAGCCGCCCCCGACAATTCGCAAGGGTGGCAACCCTAAATCGCGATCAGCAGAAACCGATCGGCCAAAGAGGCGCTAGGCGCGGCCCCCGGTTCACGCTTCAGAACAAGGGCCGCCGCTCTGGAACAGCGGCCCTACCGGGTTACGATAGATCCGAGATGAAACTTGCCAGCCCCGGTAACGACATGTTCGTCCTGGAGGGACGTTCCTGCATCAACAAACGTGAATCCAAAGGAACGGCCCCGGGCGTCCCGGGGCTGGCTGCGGACACACCGAGGCCGCCCGACGCACCACTCAGCGTGGCACGCCGGGTGATATCGTCTGCTCAAACATTCGAGCTGGGTGTCTCAAAAGATACCGTCCAGCATCAAAATTTCGAGGTCTAGGCCAGAACCAGCCCCGACGGCAACGCGAACGGCGGCCGGTGAACACGTTCGAATGCGGCGCCCGAGAAAGGAGGCCGCACCATTGGGGCCTACCGGTTCACGCTGGCGGACCACCATCGTTCGCCGCACGCGACCTCTCCGCGCGTGAGGGCATCAGCAGAAGTAGCAATTGTTCAGCTCGCTCCTTGGTCAGATTGGCCGCCATATCGGTCCCGATCAGTGCTGGGCCCCTGCGTTCTCGATCGTAGACCATCCAACCCTTGCCTCCCATGCGAATGAAAAATCGGCTTTGCGACGGAACCTCGTCAGTCAATGAAGCATGCTCCCGATTTGCCCAGCACCTCTCAGGAAGCGGCATTCTTCTTTGTAGCTTCATTCGCATATGTGAATCGTTTCGGGAAAAAGTGGCAATTGGCCGAGTTTTCGTTCACAGCTGAGTGCACTGTCACCGTAGATTGTCAGATCCGGCGGGCGGGCTGCTTGGAACGCCTCGCTTGACTTCACGACCGTGGTCACGCGCCAGCGGTTGTTGAGTTCGTGGGGAAGCCAATGATGTGCGCATCAACCGGCGAAGCTCCGGCCTTCCTGCGTCAGCTCGAAGCTCTCGCCATTTGCGCAGAGCAAACCCGCCTCGACCATTTGCTTGGCAAATGACAGGCTGCACACCGGCTGCGAGCCGCCCGGATGATACAGCCGCGTGCCCCGCGCGATCAGGTGCCCATACAGCAGAGCGAGCCGCAGCGGCCTGACCATCCCGGGCGAGACATTTGGCATTCCTGCCAAAGCGTGCGGAAGGCCCTTCGTTCCTGTGTGGAGTCGAACGACTGACAATTGTCAGTCTGCGGAGCATTGACCGCGGCTGGCTGCAGCTAATCGCCCGCGAGCGACTGCATCGCTTCCAAGAGGCGTTCAAGCCCGAACGGCTTCTGGAGCATGATGCTGCCGGACACCGGACGCGGAGCGGCGTGCGTGTAGCCGGTGGCGTAGATCACAGGCATGCGCGGATTGGATTGCCTGCACTGGATGGCGACATCCCAGCCCGTCAGGGAGCCTGCCAACCTGATGTCGGTGAACAAGAGATCGGGTGTGGCTTCGGCACAGAGCTCGAGCGCGCGCTCGCCGCTATCAGCTTCCATCACCTCGTGCCCGTGAGTCTCCAGGATGTCGACCACCACGTCCCGGATCAGGTCTTCGTCTTCGGCTACAAGAACCCGCAAGTCTCCCTCCAGTCGCGCTCTTCGTCCACGACATGAGGACCCATGCGCAGAAAACATAGTGCCGGCTGGTCGGCGCCGCCTCCGCCAACTCGGCCGACGAGCCAGCGAGACTCAAGCTGGAACGGGTGACCTTTGTTCCTGCCCACCTGCTGAGCCGGACGGCATTTCGATTTTTGCTACTTGATTTTATTGGTGAGCGCGCTGGGCTCGAACCCAGGGCCGGGAGCCTGGATCGGGCAATGAACCAAGAGCATGCGAGGCGACTATTTCACCGACATGGAGCAGGACGACAGCGACGCTGAGGACGATGATCCGGAGGAGGCGAAGCAGCAGGCTCCGGAAATGTGCCCGTGCGCTTGATTCTGCTCATGCCATAGCGGTTGTCTCACGAGTCTCGAAATCGAACGCTGCCGGGCTCGAAATACATGTCCCGGCAGCGTGTCATTCTCAAACTGAGCGCTGAAATCCCAGTTGGCTTCGACTGTGCAACGGACATGCCACAGGCTTGTGACAGGAGCCCGCCGGTTCGCGCTGGCGGGCCTTTGATAGCTTAATAGTAATGGCGCCTTGGGCGGTGATAATAGTCGCCATAACCGTAATATCCCTGCCGGCCCTGCTGAAACTGTGGCGGCACCGTGCCGTTGGGGTAGCACCGACCGTCTCGAATATCGACGTCGGCGCCGTGGCCGCATCGGACGGGATGTCTACCGTAGCCTCCACCGTAACCTCCGCCGCCGCGATGATAGTACTGCCGCGCAGCTTGTTCTTGAGGAGGGAGGGCTCCGTTCGGATAACACATGCCGTCTCGGGCGCTCAGGTCCCAACCGTGGCCGCATGGAGGCGGGTGTCTTGGCACACCATACTGCACCTGCTGGATGGGTGGCTGAACCAGCCCCGGCACGGGCGGGCCCATAAGTAATGCTGCGGCGAGCACGGAAACGATCATCTGAGAATCTCCATGGGGCGCAGCGTGCCTCAGCACGTATGAACCCGCTGTGAATGGCACGGCTCACGTTGGCGGCTTCTTCGCAAAGCCTAGGGTTAGCACCATAACCACTGCCAAGAGAACCCAGCCGACAATATCGATGGCGGTCATGGCTGCACCCGGCGAGTGTGCACACTGTGTGCAGGCCCCAAAAATCCCCTCAACTCGAAGGGCTGAATTTTGGCTCTAGGTGCTTGATTAGCTTGGTGAGCGCGCTGGGGCTCGAACCCAGGACCCCGTGATTAAAAGTCACGTGCTCTACCGGCTGAGCTACGCGCTCCCATGGCCGCTGATGGCTCGAAGAGATCGCCATCGTGTTCGGACATTCGAGAGGCATGTCTTGCCGCTTCGCCTAGAGATCGCGTCGCGGGGAAAACCGGCTGTTTCCGGATCATGCCTTCGGCCCGCGCTGTGTAGGGGGAGTGGCTGCGGAGGTCAATAGTGCGGGTGGTTGCCGAAGATCGCGGCAGGATCGGGCATTTGCCTGGGCTATCCGTCGCTTAGGCCAAAATTCTCACCTCGATTGGCGGCCGGTCATCCACGCCGGAGACCGCGTGATTCCAGGCACGAGGCCGAAGACCGGCGTGGAGCAGGATCAGTTCGTCTCCCGCCGGACCTCGCTCGGCACCGGCTGCGGCGTGCCGGTCGGGTGGGGCAGCGCGACCGGGCGCAGGCCGATCAACTCGGCGGTGCGGATCGCGCTGTCGCGCCAGAACTGGAACGAGTTGATGCGGCTGAGCTCGAGGGTGGCGATGGCGACCGCGGCGAGGAACGGCAGGCTCTGCAGCACCAAAACGCCGGCGAAGATGTAGATCTCGGTGATCTGCTTGTAGCTGTTGGTGGCGATCAGCACGCCGGCGCCGACCAGGAGCAGGGTGCCGATCACGGCTTCCCAGAACGCCTGGAACTCGATCGACATGCGGGACAGGCCGCCTTTGGAGGTGCGGGCGAAGGCGATGTGCTCGGTGATCAGGCCCTGCGCCACCGCGCGCGACACCGTCCATTGCACGCTCATCGCCGCGATCATGGCGCCCAGCATCTGGCCGGGCTTGATGGCGACGCGGGCGCGGTACATCGACAGGAAGTGCACCAGCGAGACGATGAACGCGCCGATAATCGGCAGCGTCAGGATCTTGTCGGGAATGGCGATGTCGGCGAAGGCGACGATCGGCACCCAGATGAGGTTGAGCAGCGCCACGACCACGCCGAGGCTTTCGGCGCCCAGCCAGTTCAGCCAGCCGAGGCCATATTCGCGCTTCTGGTCGGGCGTCAGCCGGCTCGCGCCGGGCAGGAAGCGGCGCCAATGCTTCTTGACGATCTGCAGGCCGCCATAGGCCCAGCGGTGCCGCTGCTTCTTGAAGGCTTCATAGGTGTCCGGCAGTAGGCCTGCGCCGTAGCGGGTGTTGGTGTAGTGGGTGGTCCAGCCGAGCTCTTGGATGGCAAGGCCGAGATCTGAGTCCTCGCAGATCGTGTCGCTCGACCAGCCGCCGGCCATGTCCATCGCGGCGCGGCGGATCAGGCACATCGTGCCGTGCACGATGATGGCGTTGGCCTCGTTGCGCTGGACCATGCCGATGTCGAAGAAGCCGGCATATTCGCCGTTCATGATGTAGTGCATGATCGACAGATCGCCGTCGCGGTGCTCCTGCGGCGCCTGCACGAGGCCGACGCGCGGGTCGGCAAAAGCAGGCACGAGGTCCTTCAGCCAATCGGGCTCGACGACATAGTCGGCATCGAGGATGCCGATGATCTCGGCATCCGCCGCGGTGCGGTCCATCGCAATCCGCAGCGCGCCGGCTTTGAAGCCCTGCACCTTCTCGGCGTTGATGAACTTGAAGCGTTCACCGAGCGCGCGGCAATGGTCCTGGATCGGCTGCCAGAAGGCGGGATCCGGCGTGTTGTTGATGATGACCACGCATTCGTAGTTCGGGTAGTTCAGCCGCGACAGCGCATCCAGCGTCTGCTTCAGCATCTCGACGGGCTCGAAATAAGCGGGGATATGGATCGAGACCTTGGGGCAGTAATCCTCGGGCACGTTCTCGACCGGCTTGTTCTTGGCGATCAGGCGCTGCGGCGGCCGGCCGAAGGCAACCGCGGCGATCTCGTCGATGCGCGCCATCGCGATGAGGACCAGCGGAACAAGGAGGATCATGCCGAGCGTCAGCGCGAAAGCGGAGCCGAACAGGAAGTAGTGGCCGTTCCAATAGGCGAACACGGTCGCGGCCCAGGCGCCGACGCCGTTGGCGGTCGCCGACAGCAGGAAGGCTTGCCTCGCGGTCGCCTTCTCGATCCGCAGGATCGGTAACGACAGCAGCACGCCGACCAGCAGCGCGATACCCATCAGCTTCCAATAGTCGGGGTTCTCGACCGGGCCGGTCCAGGCGAATTTCGGCTCGCCGCTGGCATTGAGGACGCCCCAATACGGACCGACGCCGCCTTCGAAGAATTTCCAGGGCCGATCGAGGGCTTCGACGATGTTGTAGTCCATGCCGAGCGCTTCGGCGCGGGTGACGAAGTTGCGCAAGGTCAGCGCCTGCTGGAACGGACCTGGATCTGCGTTGCGCAAATTATAGCCTGCGCTCGGCCAGCCGAACTCGGCGATCACGATGCGCTTGCCCGGGAACTGATTGCGCAGGAGGTCGTAGCGGTCCACGGCCTGGTCGACGGCCTGATCCGAACGGAAGTTTTCCCAATAGGGCAGCACGTGCGCGGCGATGAAGTCGACGCTGGAGGCGAGGTCCGGAAAATCGCGCCAGATGTTCCAGATCTCGCCCGTCGTCACGGGAACACGGACCGCGCTCTTGACCTTCTTGATCTTGCTGATGAGGTCCTCGACCTTCATCTCGCCGCGGTAGATCACCTCGTTGCCGACCACGATGCCGATCACGTTGCTGTTCTTGCGGGCGAGCTCGATGGCGGCCTTGATCTCCCGCTCGTTGCGATCCTCGTCCTTGTCGATCCACGCGCCGACCGTGACCTTGAGGCCGAACTCGGCCGCGATCGGCGGCACCAGCTCGCTGCCTTCCGTCGCGGTGTAGGACCGGATCGCTCGCGTGAGGGTCGAGAGCTTCTTCAAGTCCGCGCGAATCTTGTCGGGGTCGACCTTGAGGTCGACGACATGGCCCGGTTCGAACGGCGTATAGGACAGGCTCGGCACCAGGCCCTTGAAGTCCGGCGCAGGTTCCCTGTCGCGCAGGACTCCCCAACTGCCTGCGTGGAGCGCAGACACGAGCAACAGAACGGCGGCGACAACGCGCATCGCGGCTAAACCAATAGGGGCTGAGGTGGCAGGGAAGCGGATCCGACCCCGAGATCCGACCAAGTCCGCGGCAAAGGGAGCATATCTCTGCCGCGCGGTTTCACAACTGTCATGGCCTCATGTCCTTATGAGGGCATGGCCTTTTCGAACGACGCGCGGCAGTGCCAACCGTCTCTATGGCCGGTCGTTCCTGAACGGCAGCTGAAACGACCGGAGCGATTTTGGCTTGGGCTATTTCGCCGGCGTCGGGGACGGGCTTGCCGCAGGCGAGGGGCTCGCGGCCGGCTGCGGCTGCGCATTGGCGGCCGGCGCTGCCGGCTGAGCGGCCGCGGCCGCCGCCTGCTGCGGCTGGGCGGCCGGGTTGATCCAGCACGCGTGCACGCGGCTATCCAGAGTTTCGGCCACCTTGGGGTCGATCTGGCCGCCGAAACGGGTCAGGCAGCGGAACGCGGCCTGGATGTGGCCGCCGGGACAGCCGAAGCGGTCGTAGAGGTCGAGATGACGGAATGCGGTATCGAGGTCGTCCCGCCACATCAGCCGCACCACGCGCCGGCCGAGCCAGACGCATTCGGGATTGCCGGCCGGGCCGTTGATGACCTGGGCGGCTTCTGCGAACTCGTCGGTGCGGCGCTGATTCTGGGCGGCGTCCTTGGCGGCGTCGGCGGGCTGGGCGGCGGCCTTGCCCTGTTCGGGGCCCGGCGGACCGCTCTGGGCGGAAGCGCCGCCAGCACCGGTCAGAACGAGCAGGCAGGAGACGGCCAAGGTGGCGGCGAACTGCCGCAGGACCGCATTTCGTGACTCGAACACCCGTTGCCGCATGAATTCCCCAATGTATCCGCTGGCCGTCCGCGTCAGGAGCCCCGCGGACGCGCTAGCTGATGGCGTCCAAATGGGTCTCCAATGCGGCGGAAAAGTCTTTCGGAGTCCATGACCTGTATTTCGAATTTTGTCCAGCAAAGTCACGATCCTAGATCCCGGTGAACCGGCGCAGGTAAATTCCTTGGGGGCGCAAGGGATCCACGGGACGTGCCCCCTTGGCAGACGGCGTGCGAGAAGGTAATCGACGGCCCTTCGCGGAGGACGGAACCGATTTCTCTTCGTACGCCACTGGCGCTTCTGCTCGTCTCACTGGGTGCGATCGCTGCCGTGTGGTGGTGGCTTGCCACGCCGATCACGCTCGCGCGCGCCCCGATCGATCCCGCCGACAAGGTTCAATGCGTCTCCTACGCGCCGTTCCGCGGCGAGCAGTCGCCGCTGGACGCATGGACCCATATCGATGCCGACCAGATCGAACAGGACCTGCGCCAGCTCAAGGAGATCACCGACTGCGTCCGCACCTATTCGCTGGAGAACGGGCTCGACCAGGTGCCGGCGATCGCCGCCAAGGTCGGCGGGATGAAGGTGCTGCAGGGCATCTGGCTCTCGAGCAACCGCACCAAGAACTACGAGCAGGCCGGGCTCGCCATTCGCCTCATCAAGCAATTCCCTGACGTCATCACCTCCGTCATCGTCGGCAACGAGGTGCTGCTGCGCGGTGAGATGACGACGGCGGACCTCGTCGCTCTCATCCGCCTGGTGAAGACCCAGGTCGGCGTGCCCGTGACCTATGCCGATGTGTGGGAATATTGGCTGAAGAACCGCGAGGTGTATGACGCCGTCGACTTCGTCACGATTCATATCCTGCCCTATTGGGAGGATTTTCCGATCAGGGCGAAGTTCGCTGCCGCCCATGTCGAACAGATCCGCGAGCGCATGGCGGTGGCGTTTCCCGGCAAGGAGATCCTGATCGGCGAAACCGGCTGGCCGAGCGCGGGCCGCATGCGCGACGGCGCACTGCCCTCGCGCACCAATCAGGCGCGCGTCGTCTCGGAAATCCTCGGCCTTGCGAAGGCGCAGAAGTTCCGCGTCAATCTCATCGAGTCCTACGACCAGCCCTGGAAGCGCAGGCTGGAAGGCACCGTCGGCGGCTATTGGGGCCTCTACGACTCGGTGCGCAGGAGCCTGAAATATCCGCCAGGACAGCCGATCAGCAATTTCCCGTACTGGAAATGGTACATGGGCGCCGGCATGGGGCTTTCCGTGCTGGTGTTCGCTGTCGCGCTGATCACGCTGCGCCGCCGGCCGTGGACACCGCGTTTCCCGGCCTGGCTCGGCGTCGGCATCTCGGCGACGACCGCCGGAATCCTGCTCGGGATCGGCGCCGACAAGATGTACTACGAGAGCTACGGGATCGGCGGCTGGCTGCTCTGGGGCGCGTTGCTGCTGGCCGGCATTCTGTCGCCGATCTTCTGCGCGCAGGCGATGGTGATCGGCCGCAGCCTGCCGACCTTCCTCGACCTGCTCGGCCCGCGCGAGGGCCGGAAATGGTCGAAGCTCACGGCGGTGCTCGGCCTGACGCTGGCGGTGACCGCGGTGATCGCTTCCGCGACCGCGCTCGGCTTCGTGTTCGATCCGCGCTACAAGGATTTTCCTTACGCCGCGCTGACGATGGCTGTGGTGCCGTTTGCGCTTCTGATGCTGAACCGGCCGCAGATCGGCCAGCGTCCGATCGCCGAAGCGGTGTTCGCGGGGGTGCTGGCGCTGTCCGCCGTGTACGTGCTGTTCAACGAAGGTCGCGACAATTGGCAGTCGCTATGGACCTGCGCGATCTATCTGTTGTTCGCGCTCACGCTGTGGCGGGCGCGGGCCGAGCAAAGCCAAGAATAAGCAGGCCGATCGCAAGGCCCGACAGCACGACATTGTAGAGCACGATGCCGAGGCCGGCGGCGATGAGGCCGACGGTCAGCAGCACGATCGACGGCCGCATCAGGTTCAGCGTCGCAACCACCAGCGCCACGATGCCGAACACCGAATTCTTGAACAGCACGGTCGAGACCGAGCGCGACTTGCAGACCAGGGTCTGAAGCCCGGCGTCGCAGGCGAGCGCTACTTGCGAAAACTCGATCGCGAGATAGCGCACGTAGAGCGCGCAGCCGACGGTGACGAATCCGACCACGAGCAGGAACTGCACCTGGTAGGGCGTGAGGCGGAAGGGCTTCTTTGTCATGGCCGCAATATGGTCGGGAAGGCGCGGCCAGGCAACAGGGCAGGCGAGGTTTCTGTTGATCCGCCCGGGCACTCTCCAGGAACACGCGAGCCTCCCGCTGGTTCTCAACATTGTGTTGCCAACACCGCCTAGGAGTGAGGCATGGACAAGCCGACGCAGGAGCAGCTGAGCGAGCTCAAGAGGCTGAGCAAGGAGGCGCGGGTCGAGGATTGGTCGGACATCGTCCAGTCCAAGGACGAGGCGGAGATGCGCATCCGCGATCTGAAGGAGAAGGCGCGCATGGAATAGGTCATCGCCTGCGCCAAGGGCGATCAAGGACGATCAGCTGCGACCTTGCGTGTTCCGGCTCTGCTCCGCCAGCCGGCGCTCGTATTTTTCAGCCAAGGCGAGCAGTCGCTTCCTGATGTGGGGATCGGCCCGCTCGGCCAGTTCGCGGATCAACGCGAGTTGCTCCCGCAGAAAGTTCGCGTCCGTCATCTCCGCTCCGAATCAAGTCCGGTACGGAGTGTGCCGTGTCAGGTTGGTCTCGTTCGTATCATTTGGTACTTGGGCGGAGGCATGAAGCCGCTCACCGGCCATGTGCGACTACCAGACTTACTTCAACCCCAGGCGACGTTCGAGCCAGCTGAGCGCGAACAGCACGAATAACGTGACTGCGATGGCGGCGCCCACCAGCAGCCAGGCGCCCAGCGCGCAGGCGATGCCAAGACCGGCAGCGATCCAGACAGTCGCCGCGGTAGTGAGGCCATGAACCGTCTTGGCCTTGACGTCGTGCAGGATGACGCCCGCACCGATGAAGCCGACGCCGCTCAGCACGCCGGTAACAATGCCTTGGACCACCCTCGAGACTGCATCCGGGTGGTCGCGCAAATTCTGAAACTCGATCACGGAAATCGAGATCAGCGCAGAGCCCAAGGCCACCAGCGCCAGGGTGCGCATGCCCACCGGCTTGTCGTTCATGTCGCGGTCGATGCCGATCACGAGGCCCGTAGCCGCCGCGACGAGTAGCCTCAGCACATCATCCAGTTCGTTCATCAAGACCCGCGTTTCTGGAGGGGCGACGCTTCGCGCACGTCGGACATGGACCTGCGAACTTGCTGCCAAGCGCGGCCGAGGTCCAAGCGTCCGTTGGTCGCATGCTGGCTGCGTGCGCGCCGGGACCGAGGCGTCATTGTCGCCTGAAGAACGACGACAGCGTCGATCCCGCGGACGACGCTGCCGCCTCCGGTTTCGCCGGTGCTGGCGCCGGCTGCGCGGCGGGAGCGGGGGCGGGCTCGTCGCGCTTGGTGCGTTTTGAGGAGTAGCTGCGGCGGCGTTGCGGCTTTTCAGGCTTCGCGCTCGACACAGGCGCCGTTTCGGCTGCAGGGCCAGCGTCCTGGCTCGTCTCCGAACCCTTGTCCGGGACTCTGTCCTGAGTCTTCTCTTGCGTCTTGTCTTGTACCTTGTCCGGACCGCCACGCATCGACAGGCGCTGGCCATCGAACACGGTGGTCTCGCAGTGACGATTGCTCTCGGCGAGACCCGCGCAGAATTTTGCGGCGGCGGCGGCATTGACCAGGGGGCCGGCGCCCAGGCGGAGCTGCATGCCGAGGCCGGTGTTGCCTTCCTTGATCATGATGATCGGCCGCAGCGCTGCGATCTCCGGGTTGGACTTGGTCACGCCGCGCCAGAGCGCGCGCAGGCCGTCGATCGAGTTGGCACCGCCGAGATCGATCGCAAAGCGCGTCTGCTGAACGGCGATGGCAGGGGATTCGCTCTCGGCTGGCTCTGGCGGCTTGGTTGCTGCCGCCACGATTTCGGCTGCGGCGGGCGCCGGCTCGGCCTTCTGCTCGGCTGTCTCAGGTTGAATCAGTTTCGATGCGGCCGGATCAGGTGGCGCCATGAGCGACTTGGCGGGCACCAGCGGAATGGTCGGCAGCGCCGAAGTCATGGCCGGATTCTGTTGCACGAGCGAGGCGGCGGCCGCGGTCTGCGGCGGCGGGCTCGGCGGCTCCTTCAACGTTTCCTTCTGAGCATCCTTTGGCGAATCCTTCTGAGCATCCTTGGCGGCTTCGCTGCGCGGCTTCTCGCTCGTCGCCGTCGGCGTCGAAGCAACCGGCGCGACATTGGGAGCCGCGGGTGCTGCGTCCTGCGGCTTCGCGCCCGGCGGCGGCGCGGCCGCTTGCTTCGCTATGGCGCCGGTGACGGAATCGAGCCCTTGCTCCAGCACGGTGACGCGCGAATACAGCCGGTCGCGGTCGCTGTTCAGCGTCTCGATCGCGGCGGCGAGCCGGCGCGCTTCGTTCTGGCTCTCCTTGGTCAGCAGCTGCAGCCGGTCGGCCTGGCGCACGAGATCGGCGGACGCAACCTGGTCGCGCCGCCAGCCGAGCTGGGCCTGGTTGGCCATCAGGGCAATGACGACGGCGCCGACGGCCGCCACGCCCCACGAGCCCAGCCGCCACATCATGCGCCGGTCGAAGGCGCTTTCCTCGGCCAAAAGTCCGGAGAACAGCCCGCCGGTCTCCTTGGTGGAGAAAGCGTCCGCCAGTGGGTCGGAATCCTTTGCCATGAATGTTAAGCGCCCAGCCCCGTCCGGCTTCCCCGAATCAATCAGGGAACATTAACAGGAAAAGCGCGCCGCACTTGAATTCCGGGCGTTTGCGGGGGTAGCAAGGCGATAGCTTCCGAGGGCGTTGCCGCCCGTCCGCGCCAATTTGATTCGGCCATAGCTGTCAGGATTTCGATGACCGCCCGTTCCAGCCTCACGATCGTGCTCGCCGCCGGCGAAGGTACGCGCATGCGATCGAGCCTGCCGAAGGTGCTGCATCCGGTCGCGCACCAGAGTCTGCTCGCGCATGTCCTCGCCGCCGCACCCAAGGGAACCGGCACCTCGCTCGCGGTCGTGATCGGTCCCGATCATCAGGCGGTCGCCGACGAAGCCAAGCGCATCCGTCCCGACGCGCTGACCTTCGTGCAGGCCGAGCGGCTCGGCACCGCGCATGCGGTACTGGCGGCGCGCGAGGCGATCGCGAGCGGCGCCGACGATCTCCTCATCGCGTTCGGCGACACGCCGCTGATCTCGGCCGAGACCTTTGCGCGGCTGCGCGCGCCGCTCGCCCGCGGCGCAGCCATTGCCGCGCTCGGCTTTCGCGCCGCCGACCCGACCGGCTACGGCCGCTTCATCGTCGAGGGCGACCGCCTGGTTGCGATCCGCGAGCAGGCCGATGCCAGCGCGGACGAGCGCAAGATCGATCTGTGCAACGCCGGCGTGATGGCGATCGACGGCCGCCGTGCGCTCGACATTCTCGGGCAGATCGGCAATGCCAATTCCAAGGGCGAATATTATCTGACGGATGCGGTCGAAATCGTCCGCAGGCAGGGATGGGAGTCGGTGGTGATCGAAACCAGCGAGGACGAGGTGCGCGGCATCAACACCAAGGCGCAGCTGGCCGAGGCCGAAGCCGTAATGCAGGCGCGCTTGCGCAAGGCGGCGATGGAGGCCGGCGTCACGCTGGTCGCGCCGGAGACGGTGTATCTGTCCACTGACACCGTGTTCGGCAAGGACGTGACGATCGAGCCGTTCGTGGTGATCGGCCCCGGCGTGTCGATCGCGGACGGCGCGGTGATCCACTCGTTCTCGCATATCGTCGAGACTACGCTCGGCAAGAAGGTCTCGATCGGACCCTATGCGCGGCTGCGTCCCGGCACCTCGCTCGGCGACGGCGCGCGCATCGGCAATTTCGTGGAGACCAAGGCGGCGACGCTTGAGGCCGGCGTCAAGGTCAACCATCTCTCCTATATCGGCGATGCCACCGTCGGCGCCAATTCCAACATCGGCGCCGGCACCATCACCTGCAACTACGATGGCTTCAAGAAGCACAAGACGGTGATCGGAAAGGGCGCCTTCGTCGGCACCAACTCCTCGCTGGTCGCCCCGGTAACGATCGGCAATGGTGCCTATATCGGCTCGGGCTCGGTGATCACGAAGGACGTCCCCGACGACGCGATGGCGCTGGAGCGGAGCCCGCAGACCATCCGGGAAGGCGGCGCGGCGCGCTATCGCGAGATGAAGACCGGCGGCAAGAAGCCGGAGACGTGAGCGGCGCTATTCTTCGTCGGCGAATTCGGAGAAGATCGCGCGGGTCAGGCGCCAGCCGCGCGGCTTGGCGCGCTTCACCGGCTCGCCTTCGGGATGCTTGATGAAGAGGGGCTTGTTCTCTTTGCCGCGCAGCGGCGGCGGCCAATGCGCAAGGTGCGTGCCCGTGGTCTCGCTGGCGCGCAGATTCATCGACGACAGACCCTTGCGGTCGGATGAGCCTTTCATGGCCTGGTTCTCCTGACCGGAATCGTTGGCCAAATGTATTGACAATTGGTTAACGTGCGCGGTTTAAGCCGGCCAATTCGACGCAGACGACGCAGACGACGCAGCGGTCGCGGGCCCGTGCTGTCTCAATCAGCAATAATTATTGAGTATCTGGTTCCCTGCGATTTTCGCTAAAAACCAAGCGCGTCGTTTAGGCGATTTTTCGACGATTTGGGGGATAGTGATCCGCATGTGCGGGATTGTCGGCATTCTCGGGCGCGAGCCGGTTGCAGAGCAATTGGTGGATTCGCTCAAACGCCTCGAATATCGCGGCTACGATTCCGCGGGCGTGGCCACGCTCGAAGGCAAGCACCTGGAGCGCCGCCGCGCCGAGGGCAAGCTGAAGAATCTGGAGAAGCGGCTGGAGGCCGAGCCGCTCAAGGGTACCACCGGCATCGGTCACACGCGCTGGGCCACCCACGGCAAGCCGACCGTCAACAACGCCCACCCGCACGCGACCGAGCGCGTCGCCGTGGTCCACAACGGCATCATCGAGAATTTCCGCGAGCTGCGCGAGGAGCTCGAAAAGAAGGGCACGGTGTTCCACACCGAGACCGACACCGAGATCGTGCTGCATCTCGTCGACGATTTGCTCACGCGCGGCAATAAGCCCGTGGAAGCGGTGAAGCTGACGCTGGCGCGCCTGCGCGGCGCCTTCGCGCTCGGCTTCATCTTCGCCGGCGACAACGACCTCATGATCGGCGCCCGCAACGGCCCGCCGCTGGCGATCGGCTACGGCGACGGCGAGATGTATCTCGGCTCGGACGCCATCGCGCTCGGCCCGTTCACCGACACGATCAGCTATCTCGAGGACGGCGACTGGGCGGTGCTGACCCGCAAGAGCGCCGCGATCTTCGACAAGGACGGCCATGCCGTCCAGCGCGACAAGATCAGGCACGCCGCCTCGACCTCGCTGGTCGACAAGGCCAATTACCGTCACTTCATGGCCAAGGAGATCCATGAGCAGCCCGAGGTGGTCGGCCACACGCTGGCGCGCTACGTCGATATGGCGACCGAGCGCGTCGCGCTACCGGTCAAGCTGCCGTTCGATTTCAAGAACATCCAGCGCATCAACATCACCGCTTGCGGCACAGCGAGCTATGCCGGGTTCGTCGCCAAATACTGGTTCGAGCGCTTTGCGCGCCTGCCGGTCGAGGTCGACGTCGCCTCCGAATTCCGCTACCGCGAGGCCCCCTTGCGCAAGGGCGACCTCGCCATCTTCATCTCGCAGTCGGGCGAGACCGCCGACACGCTGGCGGCGCTGCGCTATGCCAAGGCCGAGGGCGTGCACACGATCGCGGTCGTCAACGTGCCGACCTCGACGATCGCGCGCGAGAGCGAGACGGTGCTGCAGACGCTGGCGGGACCCGAGATCGGCGTCGCCTCGACCAAGGCGTTCACCTGCCAGCTCATGGTGCTGGCAAACCTTGCGATCGCGGCCGGCAAGGCGCGCGGCGAATTGTCGGACGAGGACGAGACCAAGCTGGTCCACGGGCTCGTCGAGGTTCCGCGCCTGATGGCCGATGCGCTCACGAGCGAGCTCCAGATCGAGAAGCTGGCGCACCGGATCGCCAAGTCGCGCGACGTGCTCTATCTCGGCCGCGGCACCAGCTTCCCGCTGGCGCTCGAAGGCGCGCTCAAGCTGAAGGAGATCTCCTACATCCACGCCGAGGGCTATGCCGCCGGCGAGCTCAAGCACGGCCCCATCGCGCTGATCGACGAGACCATGCCGGTCGTCGTCATCGCACCCCACGACCGCGTGTTCGAGAAGACCGTCTCCAACATGCAGGAGGTCGCCGCGCGCGGCGGCAACATCATTCTGATGACCGATGCCAAGGGCGCGGCGGAGGCGACGGTCGAGTCCCTCGTCACCATCGTCATGCCCGATATGGCAGCAGCCTTCACGCCGATGGTCTATGCTGTCCCGGTGCAGCTGCTCGCCTATCACACGGCCGTCGTGATGGGGACCGACGTCGACCAGCCGCGCAACCTCGCAAAATCGGTGACCGTGGAATAGGCAATCTGGATATCGATCGGCCGCTCTCTTCCAAAACCTGCTAGAAGACCCTAGCTTGTGGTAGCGACCGACCTGGAACCCGAATGACCCCCCGCGACGACGCGCCTGCGCCTCTTGATCCCGTTCCGGAACCGCATACCGGCCTGATGGGCCGTTTCCGCAATTATTTCCTGACCGGCCTCGTGGTGACGGGGCCGATCGCGATCACCCTCTATCTGGTCTGGTGGTTCGTTACCTGGGTCGACGGCGTGGTGCGGCCGTTCGTGCCGCTGGCCTACCGGCCGGAAACCTATCTTCCCTACGTCATTCCCGGCTGGGGACTGATTGTCGCATTCTTCACGCTGACGCTGGTCGGCTTCCTCGCGGCCAATCTGATCGGCCGCACGCTGGTCGATGTCGGCGAGACCTTTCTCGGCCGGATCCCGGCGGTGCGCGCGATCTATCGCGGCCTGAAGCAGGTGTTCGAGACGCTGTTCTCGGGCAAGGGCTCGAGCTTCCGGAAAGTGGGCCTGGTCGAGTTTCCTTCGCCGGGCATGTGGTCGATCGTGCTGATCTCGCAGTCGCCGAACGAGGACATCTCGCGCAGCCTGCCGGGGCAGGAGGAGCACGTGTCGGTGTTCCTGCCGTGCTCGCCGAACCCGACCACGGGCTTCTTCTTCTATGTCCCCAAAAGCAAGATCATCGAGGTCGATCTCACCGCCGAGGACGCCGCGACGCTGATCATGTCGGCCGGCGTGGTGCAGCCGGGCTCGTCGCCCGATCCGAAGAAGGCGGCCGCGCTTGCGGGCATGGCGAATGCTGCGCGGATTGCCAATGCCTCCACGCTCCGGCCCGAGCCTGCGAAGGCGGAGTAGGGCCATTCCGCCGCGGGATGGTCGCGTTCACGCGGGCGCATTCGTCCTCTGTTAGTCTCAGGTCGACCGAACCTGCCGCTCGGAATTCGACCTGGAGTGCACGATGTCCAAAACCATTGCGATCCTCGCCCCCGGCGCCATGGGCAGCGCCGTGGCCCGGCGCCTCAGCGAGAACGGTGCGCGCGTGCTGACGTCGCTCAAGGGGCGGAGCGAGGCGACGCGCAAACGCGCCGCGGACGCCGGAATGGTCGGCGCCGAGGACGATGCGATCGCGGACGCCGACATCATCCTCTCGATCGTGCCGCCGGGCGAAGCCGTCGCGCTGGCCGAACGGCTGGCCGCGCTGATCGTCAGGCGCGAGAAGAAGCCGGTCGTGGTCGATTGCAACGCCGTCAATGTCGATACCGTGCAAAGAATTGAGGAGATCATCGGGTCGGCGCAGGCGCCGTTCGTCGATGCCGGCATCATCGGCTTTCCGCCGCAGCCAGGTGGCAAGAGCCCGGCCTTCTACATGTCGGGCGAGCATGCCAAGGACGTTGCCGTGCTTGGGGATCTCGGCCTCGACGTGCGGATCGTCGAAGGCCCGGTCGGCGCGGCCTCGGCGTTGAAAATGTCCTATGCCGGCATCGTCAAGGGCCTCGCCGGCATCGGATCGGCGATGGTGATCGCAGCCACGAAGGCGGGCGCGGCCGATGCACTGCGCGACGAGCTCGCGCTGAGCCAGCCCGCCATCTTGGCGCGGCTCGAAGTCGCGCTGCCCGACATGATCCCGAAGGCCTATCGCTGGGTCGCCGAGATGCGGGAGATTTCAGGATTCCTCGGGCCCGATCATCCGGCCAGCCAGATCTACGAGGGCTTTGCGCGGTGGTTCGAGCATCTGGCGGAGGATGCGAAGGGGGAGGCTGTGGATGCGGGATTGATGAAGACCTTCGCGGCGAGCATCGCGCGGAAGAAGGCCTGATCGCGCGCATTCTCGCTCTCTCAACACGTCATTGCGAGCGCAGCGAAGCAATCCAGGCTGCCTCCGCGGGAAGATTCTGGATTGCTTCGCTGCGCTCGCAATGACGTGGAGGTTCCGGTGCCTTTGCGTCTGTCACGAATCTTGCGGCACTGCCTCAAAGTTAGCCCGCTCCGATCAGCGGAATCGCCTCGTCGCGCTCATAGAGATACAGCAGGCACCGCAGCGCTTCGCCGCGTTCGCCCTTCAGCTTCGGATCCTCCTTGAGGATCCGCAGCGCCTCGTCTCTGGCCTGGGCGATCAACTGGCCATGCACCTCCGGGCGCGCGATGCGGTAGCCGGGCAGGCCGCTCTGGCGCACTCCCAGCACGTCGCCTTCGCCGCGCAGCTTCAGGTCTTCCTCGGCGATGCGGAAGCCGTCGGTGGTCTCGCGGATCACTTTCAGCCGCGCCTTCGACATCTCGCCGAGCGGCTCGCCATAGAGCAGGATGCAGGTCGATGCTTCGGAGCCGCGCCCGATGCGGCCGCGGAGCTGGTGGAGCTGGGCAAGACCGAAACGCTCGGCGTTCTCGATCACCATGATGGTGGCGGCCGGAACGTCGACGCCGACCTCGACCACGGTGGTGGCGACCAGCAGGCCGATGTCGTGCGCGGCGAACTGGGCCATGACGCGGTCCTTCTCGGTGCCCTTCATCTGGCCGTGGACGAGGCCGACGCGATCGCCGAAGCGCTTTTGCAGGGTCTCGAAACGCTTGGTGGCGTTGGTGAGATGCTCGGTGCCCTCCGCCTCCGACTCCTCGACCAGCGGGCAGATCCAGTAGACCAGCTTGCCGGCTTCGAGCGCACGGCCGACGCCTTCCATGACCTCGCCGATGCGGCTCATCGGGACGGCGCGGGTATCGATGGGCTGGCGGCCGGCCGGCTTTTCGCGCAGCTCGGAGATGTCCATATCGCCGAAATAGGTCAGCACCAGCGTGCGCGGGATCGGCGTTGCGCTCAGCACCAGCACGTCGACAGCCTCGCCCTTGGACGTCAGCGCGAGGCGCTCGCGCACGCCGAAACGGTGCTGCTCGTCGACGATGGCGAGCGCGAGATCCCTGAACACGACATCGTCCTGGATCAGCGCATGGGTGCCGACGAGCAGGTCGATCTCGCCGTCGGCGAGCTGAGTGATGATCTCGCGCCGCTCCTTGCCCTTCTCGCGGCCGGTGAGGATCGCGACCCGCAATCCCGCGCGCTCGGCGAGCGGAGCGATGGTCTTGATGTGCTGGCGCGCCAGGATCTCGGTCGGGGCCATCAGCGCGGCCTGCTTGCCGACCTCGGCGACCGCGGCGGCCGCGAGCAGCGCCACCACGGTCTTGCCGGAGCCGACGTCACCTTGCAGCAGGCGCAGCATGCGCAGCGGCTGCTTGAGGTCTTCGGCAATCGCCGCCGCAGCGTTGCGCTGTGACGGTGTGAGCGCGTAAGGAAGGGCATCGATGATCTTGTTGCGCAGATGTCCGTCGCCGGCATTGCGCACGCCGGCGGGGCGGCGCAGCTGAGCGCGGATCAGGGCGAGCGCGAGCTGGCCGGCCAAGAGCTCGTCGAAGGCGAGGCGCGACCAGAACGGCCGGTCGGGCAAGATGTCGGTCAGCTCGACCGGCTGGTGCACGCGATTGAGCGCCTCCGCGATCGGCGGGAAGTCACATCGGCGCAGCACCTCCGGGCTGATCCATTCCGGCAGCGCGGGAAGCTTTTGCAGCGCCTGCGCGATCGCGCGGCGGAGCGATCCGAGCGCGAGCCCTTCCGTCAGCGGATAGACCGGGTCGATCCCTGACAGCTTGGAGATCGCCTCCTCGTCGAGCACGCGATCGGGATGCACGATCTGCGGGATGCCGTCGTACATTTGCAGCGTGCCGGAGACGAAGCGCTTCTCGCCGACCGGCAAGAGCTTTTCGACAAAGCCCAGCTTGGCGCGGAAGAAGGTCAGCACTACGTCGCCGGTATCGTCGCTGGCGTAGACCAGATACGGCGCGCGCGAATTGCGCGGCGGCGGCGGGCGGTGACGATCGACCGTGACCTCCAGCGTCACCATGGTTCCAACGGCCGCGTCGCGGATCTTCGGCCGGGCCCGGCGGTCGATCACCTGGCTCGGCAGATGCAAGAGCAGATCGACCAGCCGCGGCGTCTCGCTGCGGCTGAGCAGGTACTGCAACAGCTTGTCCTGCTTCGGACCGACGCCGGGCAGGCTGGTCACGGGAGCAAACAGCGGATTGAGCAGGCTGGGGCGCATTCGGGGAATCTAAGATCGTTCCTCGCCGTCATGCCCGGCTTTATGCCGGGCATCCACGGCTTTTTTTCCGCGCGACGTGGATGGCCGGGACATGGGCGAGCGGAAGCGACGCCGTCCTTCAGACGGCTATGCCCGGCCATGACGGATTGGAGGGACGACCTCCCGCAACAAAGGGCTGACACCGGGGGTCCGAGTGGCTATATCACCCCCGCCCGGCACGTCCGGGCTTTCTGCGTTTGACTGGATTTGAGACATGACGGGAACGACACGATCGAGCAGCGGGCTGGATGACCGCCGCAAGCGGCTTCTGTTCCGCTGCTGGCACCGCGGCACGCGCGAGATGGACCTGATCCTCGGCCGCTTCGCGGATGCCGAGATCGGCAATCTGTCCGACGACGAGCTGAGCCAGCTCGAGACCTTGCTCGAGGTCAACGATCCCGATCTCTATGCCGCCATCACCGGCGACAAGGTGCTGCCGGCCGACGTCGCCGGCGCGCTGTTTGCCCGCATCAAGGCGTTTCCGATCGCGGACGGCAACGCATGAAGCAGGGAATGAAATCTCCGGCCGAGCTGCTCGCGCCCGGCCGCGCGCTGACGCTCGCCAATGTCGCGGAAGGTGCCGAAGGCCTCGTCGTCTCCGATCTCGCGCGCGCCATCGCGGCGCGGCCGAAGAAGCCGGCGGTCAGCCTCGCCGTGGTCTGCCGCGACGGCGGGCGCATGCAGTCGCTCGAACGCGCACTTAGGTTCTTCGCGCCCGATCTGCCGGTGCTGACCTTCCCGGCCTGGGATTGCCAACCCTATGACCGCGTCTCGCCGCATGGCGGCGTTCTCGCCCAGCGCCTGACCACGCTGGCGCGGCTGGCCTCGCTCACCGGCAGCGACAAGCCGCTGATCGTGCTGACCACGGTGAACGCGGTGGTGCAGCGCGTGCCCGCGCGCGAGCTGGTCGCGGCGCAGGCGCTGTCGGTCGCGCCGGGCAATGTCGTGCCGATGGACACCGTCGTCGCCTGGCTCGAGCACAACGGCTATAACCGCTCCTCCACCGTGCGCGAGCCCGGCGAATATGCCGTGCGCGGCGGCATTTTGGATCTGTTTCCGGCCGGCCTCGAGCAGCCGGTGCGGTTCGACTTCTTCGGGGACAGCCTGGAATCGATCCGCTCCTTCGACGCGGAGACCCAGCGCACGCTGCTCGACATGCGCTCGCTCGACCTCGTGCCGGTCTCCGAGTTCCAGCTCGTCACCGACACCATCCGCCGTTTCCGCATGGGCTATGTCGCCGAGTTCGGCGCGCCCGAGCGCGACGATGCGCTGTACGAGGCGGTCAGCGAAGGCCGCCGCCATCCCGGCATGGAGCACTGGCTGCCGCTGTTCCAGGACCGGATGGACACGCTGTTCGATTATCTGCAAGGCGCGGCAATCGCGATCGAGCCGCAGGCCGAGGACGCCGTGCGCGAGCGCTTCAAGCAGATCCTCGACTATTACGAGGCCCGGCGCGAGGCGATGGAGCATCCCGGCGGCGGCGCGATCTACAAGCCGCTGCCGCCCGACCGGCTGTATCTGACCGAGGAGGAATGGAGCAAGCGCCTCGGCGCGATCCCGCTGGCGCGGCTGACGCCGTTCTCGGTGCCGACCGACGGCATTGGCATAGTCGATGCGGGTGCGCGCAAGGGCCGCGACTTCGCGCCGGAGCGCAACGACAGCAATGTCAACGTGTTCGAGTCCGTGGTCAGCCACGTCATGGCGCTGCAGGCTAGCCGCAAGAAGGTCGTGATCGCGCTGTGGACGGAGGGCTCGCGCGACCGCATGACCTCGATGCTGCGCGACCACAAGCTCGCCCACACCACCAGCGTCAATTCGTGGCGGACGGTGCAGGCGACGCCGCGCAACGAGACCATGCTCGCCGTGCTCGGCCTCGAGAGCGGCTTCGAGACCGACGAGATCGCCGTCATCAGCGAGCAGGACATCCTCGGCGACCGCCTAGTGCGGCCGCGCAAGGCCAGTCGCAAGCTCGACAATTTCATCTCGGAGGTGACGAGCCTCACCGCCGGCGACATCGTCGTCCACGTCGATCACGGCATCGGCCGGTTCATCGGCCTGCAGACGCTGGACGTCGCCGGCGCGCCGCATGACTGCCTCGAGCTGCATTATGCCGCCGAGACCAAGCTGTTCCTGCCGGTCGAGAACATCGAGCTCTTATCGCGTTACGGCTCTGATCAAACCACGGTCGAGCTCGATCGGCTCGGTGGCTCGGGCTGGCAGACCCGAAAAGCAAAACTGAAGAACCGCATCCGCGAAATCGCGGGCGAGCTGATCAAGATCGCGGCCGAACGCATGCTGCACGAAGCGCCGAAGCTGCCGGTGCAGCAGGGCGTCTACGACGAGTTCTGCGCACGCTTCCCCTATGACGAGACCGAGGACCAGCTGGGCGCGATCGAGTCCACGCTGAAGGATCTCGAAAAGGGCCGCCCGATGGATCGCCTGATCTGCGGCGACGTCGGCTTCGGCAAGACCGAGGTGGCGCTGCGCGCCGCCTTCGCCGTGGCGCTCGACGGCAAGCAGGTCGCGGTCGTGGTGCCGACCACGCTGCTGGCGCGTCAGCACTACCGGACCTTCAGCGAGCGCTTCAAAGGCTTCCCGGTCAACGTCGCGCAGGCCTCGCGCCTGATCCCGACCAAGCAGCTCAACGAGGTCAAGAAGGGTATCGCCGACGGCTCGGTCGACATCGTCGTCGGCACCCACGCGTTGCTCGGCAAGGCGATCAAATTCCGCGACCTTGGCCTGCTCATCGTCGACGAGGAGCAGCATTTCGGCGTCAGCCACAAGGAGCGGTTGAAGGCGCTGCGCGCCGAGGTGCACGTGCTGACGCTGTCGGCGACCCCGATCCCGCGCACGCTCCAATTGGCACTGACCGGCGTCCGCGAGCTCTCGATCATCGCATCGCCCCCGGTCGACCGTCTCGCGGTGCGAACCTTCGTCGCCCCGCACGATCCCCTGATGATCCGCGAAGCGCTCCTGCGCGAGCGCTATCGCGGCGGCCAGGCGTTCTACGTGGTGCCGCGTATCGACGATCTCGCCGAGGTCAAGGACTTCCTCGACAAGAACGTGCCCGAGATGAAGGTCGCGGTCGCGCACGGCCAGATGCCGCCGGCCGTGATCGAGGACATCATGACCGCGTTCTACGACGGCAAGTTCGACGTTCTGTTGTCGACCACCATAGTCGAGTCCGGCCTCGACATCCCCAACGCCAACACTTTGATCGTGCATCGCGCCGACATGTTCGGCCTTGCCCAGCTCTACCAGCTGCGCGGCCGCGTCGGCCGCTCCAAGCTGCGGGCCTATGCGCTGTTCACGCTGCCGGCGCAGCAGAAGATCACCGCGCAGGCCGAGCGCCGGCTCACCGTGCTGCAGTCGCTGGAGACGCTGGGCGCCGGCTTCCAGCTCGCCTCCCACGACCTCGACATCCGCGGCGCCGGCAATTTGCTCGGCGAGGAGCAGTCCGGCCACATCAAGGAGGTCGGCTTCGAGCTCTATCAGTCGATGCTGGAGGAGGCGATCGTCAACCTCAAGGCCGGCGTCTCCGAGCCCGCCGCCGATCGCTGGTCGCCCCAGATCACCATCGGCATGCCCGTGCTGATTCCGGAGGACTATGTCAGCGACCTCTCGGTGCGGCTGTCGCTGTACCGGCGCCTGGCCGATCTCGACACCGAGGAGGAGATCGAGAATTTCGGCGCCGAGATGCGCGACCGCTTCGGCGTGCTGCCGGACGAGGTGCGCTATCTGTTCAAGGTCGCCGCGATCAAGGCGTTCTGCCGCCGGGCCAATGTCGAGAAGATCGACGCCGGCCCGAAGGGCGCCGTCATCGTCTTCCGCGACAATTCCTTCGCCCATCCCGAGCGCCTCGTGAGCTTCATCCGCAGCTACGGCCAGGCCGCCAAGGTGCGGCCCGACATGAAGGTTGTGTTCCTGCAGGACTGGGAAACGCCGGAGGAGCGGCTCGCGGGCACGACGGAGATCATGCGGCAGCTGGCGCAGCTCGCCGAGAGCAAGAAGGCGGCGTAGAGGCACCGGCCTCACCGCGTCATTGCGAGGAGCCCTTGCGACGAAGCAATCCAGAGTCTTTCCGCGGAGGGATTCTGGATTGCTTCGCGCGCTCGCAATGACGGTGGTTGTTGCTGCAGCTCGCGAAAAACTACGACGCCGCCCTCGATGCCTCCGCCGACAGGCGCGCCAGCAGCGAGCGTGCCGTATCCGACGGCGACAGCGAGTCCACGCTGACCACGGGATCGCTGCGCATCTCGTGCTTGCCGTTGGAGGTGTGCCGCATCACCGCCGACAGGCGGCGCGCGATCATATGCGCGGTGCGGAAGTCGGTCTCGGCGAACACGACGATGACCGAGCCGTCCTTCTGCGCGGCGCCAAAATCCATCTGCCGCATCAGGCGGCTGAGGATGCGGGCGGCGTCGAGCTGGGCGCGGGGATTGTT
This sequence comes from Bradyrhizobium sp. IC4059, assembly GCF_020193615.1. Lineage (NCBI taxonomy): Bacteria > Pseudomonadati > Pseudomonadota > Alphaproteobacteria > Hyphomicrobiales > Nitrobacteraceae > Bradyrhizobium > Bradyrhizobium sp. IC4059. The sequence goes on along the minus strand of NZ_JADYVH010000005.1, from coordinate 4,733 downwards.
GGGATCGAAGGCGAAGCGGGCGACCGAGAGGCCGCCGCCGCGGGCGAGCGTCTGCTCGACCGCCTTGGCGAAATCGCGGGCGAAGGCTTCCACCGTGAGCAGGCCGCTGCGCGGATCGAGCCAGCCGCCGGCATCGATCGAGCGCAGCGTGCGGCTCAGCTGCGCTTCCATGGCGTGCTGGCGGATCAAGGGCAGCGCGTTGGCGGCGATCCTCGGCGGCTCGCCGGTGATCAGCTCGAGATTGGGAAGGTCGTAGCTCTGGGTGAGCTGGTGGGCGGTGACGACCACGGGCAGGCTGCGGAAGCGGGTGTCCTCGGCGAGCACGGTCAGAAACGCATCGGTCACGCGCGCGGTAAAACCTTCGGCGAGCACGACGCCGTCGAGATCGCGGGTGTTGAGGTGTTTCGCGGCAGCCTCGATCGAGAGCGCACCGACCACGCCGACGCGTTCGCCGAACGCGACGGAGAGCGCAGGGTAAGCCGCGCCGCGGCCGATCAGGAGCACGGTGGCATCGCGTGCGGGATCGCCCTGCGGCAGCGCGATTTTCACTTCGGGCAGCCGGCGCAGAACCGTTGCGTGTAATGTCCGCACGCGCAGCGCCGCCCGGAGCCGCGCGATCAGCCGGTCGGGATTGCCGCCGCGCGAGGAGAAGGGCAGGGCGTTGTGCGGCAGCGTGCCCGCCGCATCCAGGGCCACGAAGGGCAGGTAAGGCGATTGAGCGGTGATCGTCTTTGCGAGCCGCGTCACATGCGGCTCGTGTCCGGCATGGACCGCAGCGAGAACCGCGGCCGGCTGCACCTCTTCGACCGCGCGCGGCGCGCTGGTCCAGTCGGTGTCGACGACGGGAAAGAGCCGGGCCTCGTCCAGCGCCGCCACGAAGGCGGGGCGTTCGGCATCGGACACAAACAGGATCGGGCCCGCCTGGGACATGTAAAAACTCTGATCGCGCAACAATTTGCCGCCGCAATCTAGTTTGGCCGCCTTAATGCTGCGTCAACGCAGGCGCTGAAACCGCGCCTAGACAGGCCCGGAGCGGTCGCGAAAAGCCTCGACCATCAGGGGGTTAAGCCCGAGCTCGCTGAGCGCCTCGCGGGCGCGGGCATTGTCCTGGGCGCGCCCGGCGAGCCGGTGGCCGGAGAGGCGGTCGGGCAGCGCCGTGAGCAGCGCGCCCTGGCCGAGCCGGCGCGCCCATTCCTGCAGGTCGTTTGAGAGGAAGCGATAGCCGCCGACCGCCATGATGCCGGAGGGCGGCGCTGTGATGCAGATCGCGCCGCTCGGGCGATCGAGCCGCGCGGCATAGCCGGTGTCGACATAGTCGCGCGGCGGCTGCGCCGTCAGCGTCTCGCCGACCGGCTGCGGCGGGGCGTAGGCCGCGATCGGCACCATCGCGCCGCGCAGGCCAAGCGTGCCCTTCGGCGTCAGCAGGATCTCGCCGGCGATGGAGGAGCCGGACTGCTCGCGCGGAGCGCCGTGCGGCCCCGGCATCACCGGCACCGGCATGCCGTCCTCGCCGCGGCGGGCGCCGAACAATCCGGCCTCGCCGAACAGGTAGACGTCGGTCAGCGGCGCATGCGGTGCAATCCAGGCATCGCTCGCCGCGACCTGCTCGGGCGCGCGCCACAGGCCGATGACGTTGCGCAAAGTCGGCATCCGCGCCGCGAGGTCGGCATCGCCGAGCCGCAGCGCGAGCTGCGCCGGCGCGATCAGCACCTCGCATTGGTGCTCGTTGATCTGCTGCTCCAGCACATCGTTCTCGAACGGATGATGCAGCGCCATCGTGCCGCCCGAGAGCAGCCACACCGCGAGCGAGGAGGCGAGCCCTGCGAACGACATCGGCGTGAACGCCGCCATCACGGTCGCGCCCTGCTTGATGTCGGCTTCGAGCGACATCGCAAGGCCGCCCGCGATCAGGCTGAAATGCGGCCGCGGCACCGGACGGAAGCCCTCCGCCGTGACGTCGAAGGAGATCATGGCCGCCTTGCGGCCGTCCTGGATCACGGCGCGCGTGGTGCCGGGCGGGCGTGCCAGGACGTCGTCGAGCGAAGCCATGCCTTCGGGCAGGTCGCTTCCGAAGCCGTAGACGTGCCGGATCGAGAACGCCTCGGCCGCGGCGTGCATGGCGAGATCAGCATAGCTGACGCCGTCGACCGTGCTCATGGTAACGATGGCGCGCGCGGCGGTGCGGTTGAGCGCTGCGGTCAGTTCCGCATGGCGCCAGAGCAGCGGCAGCACGGCGACGACGAGGCCGGCGCGATGGGCGGCGAGCACGGTCAGCACGAACTCGACCGTGTTGGGCAACTGGATCGCGATCACGGAATTGGCGGGCAGGCCGGATTCGACGAAATGCGCCGACAGCGCCTCGATGGCGGTATCGGCCTCGGTATAGCTCATCCGCCGCGGCTGGTGCCCGGTGATGCGTGCCTTGTTGAGCGGATCGAGCAGGGCGGTCGCGTGCGGCTGCCGCATCAGCGTGCGCTGAAACAATGTGTCGAGCGTCGGCGATATTGCTGGCTGGTTCACGGCGTCACTTCGCTTGATGAGCTTGCGGCTGCCCCTTCGACCACCAGGTCTCCGGCAAATAGCCCGAGAGCGAGGTGGTCTTGGGCCGTTCTATCCGATTCCAGCGCGCGATCCATTGCTCCGATACGTTAAACAGCGGGATTGTGTAGAAGCCCGCGATCAGAGCGCGGTCGAGCGCGCGCACCGCCGCAACGAAATCCGTATGTTCACGGGCCTCGAGCAGGGCGGCGATCATAGCATCGACGGCGGGATCCCTGGCTCCCATGTAGTTGCGGGTGCCCGGATTGTCCGCGGCCGCACTGCCCCAATAGAAGTACTGCTCGTTGCCGGGCGACAGCGACTGGTCCCAGCGGTTCTGGATCATGTCGAACTCGTAGGCGAGCCGGCGCTGGTCGAATTGCACGGGATCGACCGAGCGCACGCTGGCCTCGATGCCGGCGCGTCTGAGGTCGCGCTGGAAGGCGAGCGCGATGCGCTCCTGGTCGCGCGTCGTGACCATGATCTCGAAGGTGAAGGGGCTCTTGGTCGCGCGATTGCGCAGCACGGTGCCGTCGAGATCGTAGCCGGCCTGCGACAGCAGCTTCAGCGCGGCGCGCAGCGTGGTGCGGTCGCGGCCTGATCCGTCAGTGACCGGCAGGCGGTAGCTGCCGTCCAGGATGTCGGGCGGCATCCGTGTGGCGAACGGTTTGAGCAGCTCGCGCTCGCGCGCATCCGCAGGCCTACCATGGGCCGACAGTTCCGAGCCGGCGAAATAGCCGGCCACGCGCGAATAGAGCCCGAAGAAATAACTGCGGTTCACCAGCTCGAAATCGAGCAGCAGCGTCAGGGCCTGCCGCACACGGATGTCGGCGAAGACAGGACGGCGGGTGTTGAACACCAGGAATTCGGACGGCTGCGGCAGGCCGGGCTTGACGGTGTCGCGGATCACCTCGCCGCTTTTGGCTGCCGGAAAGTCATAGCCGTCGTGCCAGCGCAGCGGCTCGTGCTCGACGCGGAAATCGTAGAGGCCGCGCTTGAACGCCTCGAACTGCCCGTTGGCCTCGCGAAAATAGTCGAGCCGGATCTCGTCGAAATTGTAGAGCCCGCGATTGATGGCGAGGTCGCGGCCCCAATAATCGGGATTGCGCGCAAGCGTCACGCTGGTGCCGGGCTTCACCGCGGTGACGCGATAGGGGCCTGAGCCAATGGGCGCGGTCAGCGTCGTCTCCTCGAAGGTCGCGACGTCGATTGCGTGCTTCGGCAGGATCGGCATCAGGCCGAGAATCAGCGGCAGCTCGCGGTCGTTGGCGCCTGTCAGGTCGAATCGGACGGTGAGGGGATCGAGCGCTTCGGCCTTGGCGACCTTGCCGTAGTACTGCCGGTGATTGGGGCGGCCGTGGTCGCGTAGCAGCTGCCAGGAGAACAGCACGTCCTCGGCCGTGACCGGCTTGCCGTCGGAGAAGCGGGCGCGGGGATCGAGACGGAAGGTGACGAAGCTTCGCTCGTCATTGGTTTCGACGGTCCTGGCGAGCAGGCCGTAGAGCGTGAACGGCTCGTCCTGCCCGCGCGCCAGCAGGCTCTCGACCACGTAGTTGCGGACCGGCTGCACCGCCAATCCCCTCACGATGAAGGGATTGAGGCTGTCGAAGGTGCCGAGAATGCCCCAGGTCAGGCGCCCGCCCTTGGGGGCATCGGGGTCGGCGTAAGGCATGTGGCTGAAGCCGGCGGGCATCGCCGGCTTGCCGTGCATGGCGATCGCATGAGCCTCCTTGGCCGCGGCGGTGCCCGCTGACAGCATCCCGGCAAGTGCAAGGGCAAGCGTATAGGGGCGGAGACCGGGGCCCTCGAAGAGGCGCTGGAACATGAACATCGGCACAAGGTGATTCGAGGACCGTCGGGCGAATCTTATCACAGGGAATTTGATGGGGCTTTCGCGCCAGACCGGCCAAAGACGCTTGTCGGCATTGATCTTTTCGTCGGCCACGTTAAGAAGGCACCCAATCGCGCAAGAGCGTCGAGCCCGTCACTTATCCGCCTCAATTGACGGGGAGAGAGCCGCGCCCAAGGCGGCCAGGTTCGGCGCTTCGGAGCGGTTCGGGCACTTCCCGTTCAGAAAGGGTTTTCCGCAATGAATTTCCGTTACTTGGCCGCGTCCGTCCGGCCGCGCGGGCGACTTCTCGCCCTGTTGACGGCGACGGCGTTGGCCGTTCCGTTTGCCGCCGAGGCCCAGACCC
>NZ_JADYVH010000059.1:0-381 GCF_020193615.1 Bradyrhizobium sp. IC4059 | reverse complement strand
CGCCAGCGGGTTTTACGGCGCGACGGTGACCAGCGGCGGCGCGAAGTGGATGCACGGCATGATGTCGGACGCCTTCTATCAATATCTGCAGCAGATGCCGGTCGGCGGCAGCTTTACGATGACCATCAATGCCTGTCAGACCTCGGTGAACTACGATGCCAGCAGCGGCGCGCGCTGTAAGGATCAGGCCTCCGGCAACTGGTATGTGCGCAACGTCACCCACACCAAAGCCGCGAACCTGCGGTTGATTAATACCCACTCGCTGGCGGAGGTGTTTATCAACAGCGATGGCGTGCCGACCCTCGGGGAAGGGAACGCCGACTGCCGGACGCAGACCATCGGCAGCCGCTCAGGATTAAGCTGTAAGATGGTCAACTATAC
>NZ_JADYVH010000058.1:0-385 GCF_020193615.1 Bradyrhizobium sp. IC4059 | reverse complement strand
GTGTGCATTTCTCGGCTTTGCCGCTGTGATGGTTGAAGAACACCTTCTTATACGGGCAGCCGGACACACACATGCGCCAGCCGCGACAATGGTCCTGGTCGACAAGGACGATTCCATCCTCGGCACGCTTGTAGATCGCCCCAGATGGGCAGGCAGAAACACATGTCGGGTTGAGGCAGTGTTCGCAGATGCGCGGCAGATAGAACATGAATGAATCCTCAATGGACTTGCGTACCGTGAGGTTCATTTGGTGTAGGACTGGGTCCTGATCGAGGGTTTCCATGGAGCCACCAAGATCGTCATCCCAGTTGGGGCCCCAGTCGATGGTGTCCTTGTGCTCACCCGTGAGGGCTGATTTTGCTCGGGCAGTGGGAATGTGCTGAGT
>NZ_JADYVH010000057.1:0-387 GCF_020193615.1 Bradyrhizobium sp. IC4059 | reverse complement strand
GGACGGGGCTTCGATGTCCGGCGGACGCTACCTTACGCTCCTTACGATGCGCTGCGCTTCGACGTGGCGGTGCTGGAGGCGGGAGCTGTGGACGCGCGGGTGCGCATCCGCTTCAGCGAGGCGGAAGAGAGCCTTTCGCTCATTACGCAGATGCTCAGCAATATGCCCGACGGGGGCGACCTGTCTTCGCCGCTGCCGCAGTCCGGCGCGGCGCGCGAGGGCGTGGCACTGGTGGAAGGGTTCCGGGGCGACGTCTTCGCCTTCGTGCGGCTTGATGCGGCCGGGCGCGTCGCCCATGCCCATCTGCGCGATCCCTCCTGGTTCCAGTGGCCGGTTCTGGAGGCGGTCATCGAAGGCAATATCATCGCCGATTTCCCCCTCTGCAAC
>NZ_JADYVH010000056.1:0-387 GCF_020193615.1 Bradyrhizobium sp. IC4059 | reverse complement strand
GTGTAGCCACCATAAAGCACCGCCGCCAAATGCCAGACTTTCTGATTCGATTACCGTTATTGCCGGTTTGAACGACCAGCTACAAAGCTGGCATGGCACGCCGTATCGTTATGGTGGCATGACGCGGCGCGGTGTGGACTGTTCGGGATTTGTGGTTGTGACGATGCGCGATCGTTTCGATTTGCAGCTGCCCCGTGAAACCAAACAACAAGCCTCTATTGGCACGCAAATTGATAAAGACGAGTTGCTGCCAGGTGACCTGGTCTTTTTCAAAACGGGGTCCGGACAAAATGGTTTGCATGTAGGTATTTACGATACCAACAACCAATTTATCCACGCCTCTACCAGCAAGGGAGTGATGCGTTCCTCACTTGATAATGTCTATTG
>NZ_JADYVH010000055.1:0-388 GCF_020193615.1 Bradyrhizobium sp. IC4059 | reverse complement strand
GTGCGACGACAATCACCGGGTTCAACTTGAACAATGACCTACTTGTCGGCACGAGTGGCGCGGACACTCTGTCCGGCCTGAACGGCACCGACACGCTGACCGGGGGTCAGGGCAACGACAGCCTGGACGGCGGCGGCAGCGCCGACACCTACATCTACAACGCCGGCGATGGCAACGACACGATCACGGATGCAGGCTCCTATGACAGCACAGTGGACAAGCTGGTGCTGGGAACGGGCCTCACGCCGGCGACCACTTTGATCAGCCGTAATGGCAACGACATCACACTGACCTTCAGCAGTGGCGGTTCGATCAAGCTGGTGGGCGAGGACGCCGGGAATGCGACGGGGCTGGAGCAGATCGTGTTCGGCGACGGCACGACCTGGAG
>NZ_JADYVH010000054.1:0-395 GCF_020193615.1 Bradyrhizobium sp. IC4059 | reverse complement strand
CGCTGACCAACCAACTCAACACCAATAATGTCTGGCAGACGCATCCAAGATGCACGGCCCAACATTACGTTTTCAGCTTCTAAACCACCTACACCCACAGAAATTACGCCCAAAGCGTCTGTATGTGGTGTATGTGAGTCTGTACCGACACAGCTCATTGTCGACCACTCTTTAGCAGTGGAATACGGTGGTGCTGACCCAGACGCTTTTGCAAAAAACCGTGCTGTTGAAGACCGCCGTAACGAAGATCGTTTCCACTTTATTGAGTGGACCAAAACTGCATTTAAAAATGTCGACGTGATCCCTGCGGGGAACGGCATTATGCACCAGATTAACCTAGAGAAAATGTCTCCGGTGATTCAGGCGCGTGATGGCGTAGCATTCCCAGACACATG
>NZ_JADYVH010000053.1:0-411 GCF_020193615.1 Bradyrhizobium sp. IC4059 | reverse complement strand
GCTATAAAATATGTATATTTACTACATATATTTTTCTATAAGTCTATGGACCTATTGTGTATAGAAAAATATTTGATATATTTATAAGTAGATAGTAAAAAATGTACTTAAATGAGGTGTTGAATATGAAAAGATTAGCTTTTGCGCTCTTTGCTTTTTTACTTTTATTAGCTGGTTGTGGGGATAAAGATTCAAAAAAAGAAGAACAATCATCGACACAAAATGATAAGACAGAAAAAACGGCAAAACAACAAGAAAAAACGTTAGAGAATAATAAGAAAGAAGTGGCAGACACAACCAATGAGTCACAGCAAACAGAAAATAAAGGAATCGATAAAGATACTAAAAACAATCAGCAAGAGACAAAACAGAAGAATGTACAAAATCAAAGCACTGATAAACAAGCTAATG
>NZ_JADYVH010000052.1:0-412 GCF_020193615.1 Bradyrhizobium sp. IC4059 | reverse complement strand
GATTCAGATAGTGCATCAAAATCAACATCAGTATCAGATAGCGATTCAGCTTCATTGAGTAAGTCAACAAGTACGTCAACAAGCGACTCAGATAGTGCGTCAAAATCAACATCTGTATCAGATAGCGACTCCGCATCGTTGAGTAAGTCGACAAGTACGTCAACGAGCGATTCAGATAGTGCGTCAACATCAACGTCAGTGTCAGATAGCGATTCCGCATCATTGAGTAAATCGACAAGCACATCAACAAGTGATTCGGATAGTGCATCGACGTCAACGTCAGTATCAGACAGTACGTCCGCATCATTGAGTAAATCGACAAGCACGTCAACAAGTGATTCAGATAGTGCATCAAAATCAACATCAGTATCAGATAGCGATTCAGCTTCATTGAGTAAGTCGACTAGTACAT
>NZ_JADYVH010000051.1:0-421 GCF_020193615.1 Bradyrhizobium sp. IC4059 | reverse complement strand
GTGCGTACCGTCTTTTAAGTCTCCGTAAATGTTGAGGACATCAATATTCTTCCCTTTATACACATCTTTTAATACACGTAAATCTTGATAAGGTGGGTTCATACGACTAGGTTTGCCCTCCGCATCAAGCGTGATTTCATTCACTTCTTCATTCATATGCAGCACGCCGTTAAACGTCCCAGCGATATTCACTTGACGTTGCAACTGTGGCAATGCGGTATCTTTACCATACGTCGCCATATACTGCGCAAAAGTCATATTTGCCATTGAATGTCCGACAAAATTAAAGTTTTTAATGTGATATTTTGTTTGTAAAGCAACTAACACATTTTTAAACCATTCTGCATTCACATCTGGGTCTACTTCTTTATTCTCTTTCAATACGACTTGTACAATAGGATTAATCGCGTCACTATCCAAA
>NZ_JADYVH010000050.1:0-444 GCF_020193615.1 Bradyrhizobium sp. IC4059 | reverse complement strand
CGCCAAAATATTTTTTTTCTGGCTTACCATTACGACCATAAAAAATAGTTTTCTTCACTGCTTTATCAGACATTGCATAGTAGTCACTCAAATCATCTTCAAAATCAAAGGCTAAATCTAATCTTGTAAAACCGTCATCTTCCATGTAGCTTATTATATTTTGTTTTAACCAAATCATTTCATCTCGTGTAAGTTTGTTTGGATTAAATTCAATACGCATATTACGTCTATCCCAACTATCTGCTTTCACTTTGTCATATTCAATATAAACTTTTTCTTGAAGTGCTTTAGCTTTAAACTTTGTTTGAAGAATATCCCAAAGTCTTATTTGGGGCTCTACACTCATAAATTTAGAAAGGGCTTGAGCGTTGTCTCGGTTGAGATTTCCAACGATCGTCATTGCATCAAAACTTAATTTTGGATCAGATATGCACACAGTATGTG